>NZ_CM134186.1:5552500-6752500 GCF_047521145.2 Terrisphaera buseokensis
CGACGGATCACGTCACGAACGAAGTGCTGATGTTTGCGTTCATGAACGCCGAGGCGCTCGCGCACACGATCAAGACGCGCAAGGCGACCTACTGGAGCCGTTCGCGCAACAAGCTCTGGATCAAGGGCGAGGAGTCCGGCAACGCCCAGCTCGTGAAGGAACTCCGCGTCGACTGCGATCAGGACGTCGTGCTGCTCAAGGTAGAAAACGTCGGCGGCGCGTCGTGTCACAACGGCTACCCCTCGTGTTTCTACCGCAAGCTGGCCGACAGTGCCGATGCCGCGAATCCTTCGACCCTCACGCTCGAGCTGACGGCCCGCCGCGTGTTCGATCCCGCGACCGTGTACAAAAAGAAAGCGTAGCCCGGCCCTGTCGCCGGCGCGCTCGCGACCACGCGAGCGCGGTTAACGCGACCCCGGGGCGAGGCCGCGCTCGCTGGCCTGGGCAAATGCGAGGAAGCGCTTGAACTCCGCGCTCTCCGCCTGTGGATGCGCCGCGAGTTTTTCCAGGGCCTGCGTGCGATTCAGGCCGTCGCGATACAGGATGCGATGGATCTGTTTCACACGGTCGATCTGCTCGGGCGTGAAGCCATTGCGCTCGAGTCCAATCCGGTTGATCGCGCGGATCTCGGCCGGCGTGCCGTCGGCGATGAAATACGGCGGCAGATCGTGCACGAGCTTGGCCGTGGCCGAGAGCATCGCATACGCGCCCAGCCGGCAGAATTGATGAATGCCGCCGTAGCCGCCGATCACCACGTGATCCTCGACGACGACGTGCCCGGCGATCATCGCGCCGTTGCTCATGATGATGTGGCTGCCGATCACGCAATCGTGCGCGACGTGGCAGGCGCCGAGCATCACGTTGTCCGAACCCACCCGCGTGAAATCGCCGTCGTTGGTCGCGGCATGAATCGAGACGTATTCGCGGAACACGTTGCGATCGCCGATCTGCAAGCCCGGATTGCCGCCCTTGAACTTCAGATCCTGGGTCTTGCCGCCGATGCAGGCATAAGGAAACACCTCGCAGCGTTCGCCGACGATCGTGTTGCCCTCGACTGACGCGTGATGGTGGAGCCGCGTGCCGGCACCCAGCTGCACGGCACCGCCGACAAACGCATACGCGCCGACCTCGACGTCAGCGCCCAGCTGCGCGCCCGGCTCGATGATGGCCGTGGGATGAATCCGTGCGCCCATCGGATCAGCCGTCGACTTCGCTGTTGTCGACGATGGCAAACATCAGCTCCGCCGACGACACGACCGCGCCATCCACCGTGCAGCTGCACGTCGCCTGCGCCAGTTTGTTGCCCCGCGATTTCGTGAGTTTCGCGTTGATGATGAGCTGATCGCCCGGCCGGACCGGCTTGCGATACTTCACCTTGTCCGAACTCATGAGGAGAGCGGTGCGGCCTTCGCTCGACCCGCGCCGCAGCATGAGCACGCCGGCGGCCTGCGCCATGCACTCGAGCTGCAGCACGCCGGGCATCACCGGGTTTCCCGGGTAGTGGCCTTGGAAATACGGCTCGTTGATCGTGACATTCTTGATCGCGACGAGTTCGTCCTCACCGATGAACTCGAGCACGCGGTCAATCATCAGGAACGGATAGCGATGCGGCAGCGTGTCGATGATGCGCCGGATATCGAGCGAGGTCTCGTTCGGCATGACCTTCGACGGACGCTCCTTTTTCTTCGGCGCCTTCTTCCGCTCGAGCAATCGCGCGTACAGCGCCTTGGTCAGCTCGGCATTGATCGCGTGGCCGGGCCGCGTGGCGACGATGTGCGCCTTCAACGGCATGCCCAGCAGCGTCACGTCACCGATGATATCGAGAATCTTGTGCCGGACGAACTCGTCTTTGAACCGCAGCGGTTCCTTCGAGAGAATCTTGTCGCCGCGGATCACCACGGCGCAGTCGAGCGAACCGCCCTTGATCTTGCCGAGTTTGATCAACTCCTCGATGTCCTCGTAGATCGTGAAGGTCCGCGCCGCCGCGACCTGCGTCATGTAGACATCAGGATCGATCGTCAGCGAAAGATGCTGGGTGTGAATGCCCCGATCGTCCGACGACGTGCAGGAGATTTTAAGCTGATCGGACGGCAGGGCGATGACCGAGGAGTTGCCGCGCGTGACCGAGATCGGCGCGTCCAGCTCGAAGTATTCGCGATCGTTCTCCTGTTCGACCGGCTCGCCCTCGAGAATCATGTTCACGTACGGCCGCGCGGAGCCATCCATGATGGGCGGCTCGGAGGCGTCCATTTCGATCACGACGTTGTCGATGCCGCAGCCATGCAGGGCGCTCAGCACATGCTCGACCGTGTGGATCTTGGCGTGCCCCGACTGAATCGTGGTGGCGCGCACCAGGTCGGTCACGAGATCGACGCGCGGACGGATCTCCGGTGCGCCACTCAGATCGATGCGTTTGAACACGATGCCCGTGTCGACCGCGGCGGGTTTGATCGTGAGCGTGACGAGCTCGCCCGTGTGGAGCGCATTGCCCTTGATCGAGACTTCCCGCGCGAGCGTCCGTTGTTTCATGCAGTGTTGTCCAGTTTCGGGAGCCGCTGGCACGGAGCGCAAGCGCGGATGTGGCGGCTGACGCGCATCCGCCCCCCGGCTTGACACTCCTGAGGGCACTTCCTCACTGTCGACCTTTTCGACCCGCAATCCCGTCAGCCCGTAACGACCTTTCGTCATGCCCGCAGCCAACGATATCCGCAGAGGCCAAGTCATTAAATTCAACGGCGAGCCGCACCTCGTCATGGAAACCCAGCACCGGACGCCCGGTAATCTGCGGGCCTTCGTGCAGATCAAGATGCGGAATCTCCGCTACGGTAAGGCGCTCGACCAGCGCTTTGCCTCGACAGACACGATTGAAGTGATGCCGACGGACCGCAAGACGCTCGAGTTCAGCTACGCCGATCGCGACGCCTTCGCGTTCATCGATCCCGAGTCCTTCGAACAAATCGAGCTCACCGCCACTCAGCTCGGCGACGTGAAGAACTATCTCGCCCCGGGCGGCAAGGTCGACGTCCTCTTCGTCGATGAGCGTCCGCTCTCGGTCGATCTTCCGTCCACCGTCGCCCTCAAGATTATCGAGTCCGCCGATGGCGTGAAGGGCGACACCGCCAGCAACGTGCAGAAGCCGGCCAAGATGGAAACCGGTCTGATCGTCCAGGTCCCGCTCTTCATCAAGGAAGGCGAAGTGATCAAGGTCAGCACGATCGACGGGTCGTATCTCGGACGCGTCTGAGCTGACTTCAGCTCCCTCCCCTTCAGCCCGCGCTTTATCGGCGCGGGCTTTTTTTTGTTTCGGCGGCGAGGACGCGAAACCCCGCCGGCTGCGACGTTTCGAACCAAGCCCGGTGCGGGCGGGACGCCCGCGCTCCCGGCGAATCAACCCACGGTGCCGCTCATCACCTTCATGATCTCCACGCGCGCCGACGACGGCAGGGCGTTGAGTTTTTCGAGGAAGACATCGCCGGCGAGCAGCGTAAGCTGTTTTTCCTCGGCCAGCTTGAGGGCCGCGGCGCTGAACTTGCCCGTGGTCACCACGTGACCGCGGCGGATATCGTCCTTCGCCAGCACGGCGAGGAGCGCGTGCAGGGGTTTGGGGTCGATCGGACCAAATGTCGGAACGACGCACTGCACGTAAGCGAACGGCCGGGGCTCGCCCTTCCAGGAAATCTTCACGTGCACGGCGGCTTCCTGACCGGCGTCCGTGCGGTTCGCGACCACGCCGGTCTTGCTGTAATACGCGGCGACGAGTTCCTCAAATCGCTTCCACTCGAGCTTCTCCAGTTTCTCCGCCGTAAAGATCGAGGTGTCGCCCTTCGGAACAGCCGCGATCACCGGCGTCGAGGGCATCGGCGTGCTGGCGACGGACGTTGCGGCGAGTTCAAACTCCCGCTGCCGGAACCGCCAGATCAGCAGGCCGGCACCCGCGCCCAGCACCACCAGCACGAGCAAAATAAACTTGCCCGAAAACAGGCCGGGGGGGGCCTCCGCAGCGGCGGCTTCATCCAGACGACGGCGGGCCGCCTTCTTTTCCCGCTCGGCAGCGGCGGCGAACGCCTTCGCCCGGGCGTCGTCGGGTGCAGGCGTGCGCGGATCGGCCTTCACGCTTGGCGTCGGTCCGCCAACGGGTGCAGGTGTCGGCGCGGACGAAACCGGATTGTCCACCAACGGGCGCGGGGCCGTTGCAACGGGCCTGTTTACCGGTGTCGTTTCGACCCGCGGCGCAGGTGCGCTGGTCGATGCCGGGGAATCCTTCCCTGACGGAGGGCGGACGAGTTTGATTTCAACCTTGGGATCGGGCGGCAGCGGCACCACCGGAGCTTGTACCACCGGGGCCGGACCGGGTGTGGTGGAGGGAGGAGCCGGCCGGGCGGGGACCAAATCCTGGGGCGGAGCCACCGGTCCGGCGGGACCCGGAGCGGGGCCGGGAGCGGCAACGGGAGCGGTGGCGGCAGGCGGAGGCGCAACCGGGGTTTCGACCGGAGCCGAACGGCGGGGCACCTCGGCGGCCACCTGCTCGACTTCGATGACGACGTCGTTGCGCAGCACGTACTTCTCGCGCGCGTAGTAGAAAATGACGCGATCGCCGGCGGCGATCTGGCTCTTCGGCTCGCCCAGTCGCGTGAGGAGCTGTTCACGCATCGTACCCAAGTGCGGTGATGCAGGTTCCGCGGCGGGCAGGGCGACCACGGCAAGTGCCAGTGCCACCCAGCACGCTCTCAGTACGACTGAAAACGCTACAGGCATGTTCAAGACAGAGCTTTGCGGTAACCGAGTTCGCACATCAATGCCGAACTTAGAACGCCTTCGAGGCGCGCGGCGACCCGGAACATTGGCAAACCGATGTCAAACGACGCGGGCCCACAGGACCTTGAGGTAGCGGCTTTCGAGGCAGTTCGAGTAAACCGGATGATCCACGCCGGGGCCGGTGCGATCGAAGAATTGCAGCCGGCGATTCTGCCGGTGGGCGGCCTTGATGACATGCGCCTCGAAGTCTTCCAGCGAAAGCAGGCCGGAGCAGGAGCACGTCACGAAAATTCCGCCCGTCTTCACCAACGAAATCGCGAGCAGGTTGAGGTCTTCGTATTTCTGCCGGCCCTCCCAGTTGCCATGCTCGTCGCGCGTGAAAATGAACTTCGGCGGATCGAGCACCACGACGTCCCATTTTTCCCCGTTGGTCTGCATCTGCCGCGCGTACGCGAAGGCATCGGCGTGCACGAACTTCAGGCGCGCCTGATTCAGGTTCGCGTTGCGTTTGGCCTGGGCGATCGCGGCTTCATCGAGATCGACGCTCGTCACCTCCGTCGCGCCGCCGGCCACTTTCGCGTTCAACGAAAACCCACCGGTGTAGCAGCACAGGTCGAGCACGCGGGCGTCCTTGGTGAAGCGGGTGATGGCGCGGCGATTGTCGCGCTGGTCGCAGAAGAACCCCGTCTTGTGGCCCTCGGCAAAATCCACCTCGTAGCGGACGCCGTGCTCACGGATTTTCACCGCGCGCGGGGCGGAGGCATTCGTTTCGTTGAAGGTCGACGGCTTGATGCCTTCAAGACTGCCCAGATCGTGATCGACCTGCACGCGCGCGAACTTCGTTCCCGCCAGCTCGTGCAACAGCGGGAGCCACTGCGGCAGGCGCTGCGCCATGCCCAGGCTGTAGAGTTCGCACAGCAGGGTGTCGCCGTAGCGATCGATGGTGAGTCCGCTCAGGCCGTCGCCATCGGAGTTGATCAGGCGATAGGCATCCGTCGTTTCATCGAGTTTGAAGAGCGTGCGCCGCAATTCCACCGCGCGCCGAATCGCGGCCTCGAAATAGCTTTCGTTGACGGGCTCGGTGGAGTGGCACACGACGCGCAGCGGAATCTTGGCGCGCGGGTTGAAGAGGCCGCCGCCGGCGAGATTGCCGTTCTTGTCGAAGACATTGACGAAATCGCCCGGCCGGGCGTCGGAGGACACCTGCCCGAGCAGGCGGGGAAAAATCGCTGGCTGAAACGTGAAGTACTTCAACTGCGCCCACGGTTTCGGCCAGGCCGCGCGGTTGATCACGGGCAGGATTTTCTCGGGCCTCTCGGGCGGCAGCGGTTCGGACATGGGCTCACTTGGGCGATGCCAGGCGCACGCGGCAATTTTTTTGCGCGCAGACAACCGTTCGGACCGAAGTCCGGCGATTGGAGCATCGGCGCCGGATGCGAGGGACAAGCCGCTCTTGCCGCGGCGGTCGTGCAGAAGGAGGAGTCCCTCGCCACCGTTCTGGATTTCGAGAGCCTCCGGTGTAGTCTTACGTGACGCGGCCCGAAGCGACACCGAAGGCACAGACACCACCATCACCTGCGCGTCCCGCCAGCGCACGGACTTCGGCAAGGGAAACGCACTATCTCAAAGCCAAGTCCCGGGTGAGCATCCCCACGATCATCGCCCAAGCCACAGCTCGCCGCCGGAAGGTTCAGATTCCACCCGCATGACGCGCTCCGCCCGCCGCCGGAGGCCTACCGATCGTCCACCCCGTCTCCGGCACGGGTCATCGAATCACGACCGCCCAAGCCGCTGAGCGCGCCCGCTGGGTGATTGCCCAATCCGAGATTCTCACCGACGCGCACGGCTGCGACGACCGCCTCGACGGAACACATCCGTCCACGGACAACAAAAAGGCCGACCGGAATCCGGTCGGCCTGATAGCTGGAAACGGCGACGTACGCTTACGCCACCCGCTCGACGATCAACGGCGGCGGCGTCGGGCGCTTCGGGGCCAGACGGTAGGCGTTCTTGAAGTACTCGAGCGCCTGCTCGAGCTTCGCCTCGTCATTGTAATGAATCATCATCAGCGGTTCGCCCTGCTTCACCTGCGTGCCGACCTTCTTGATTTCGGAAACGCCGACCGAGTGATCGATCTTGTCGTGGGCTTCTTCCTTGCCGGCGCCGAGCAGATGCACGCCCCGGGCAATCATCGCCGCGTTGATGGTGTGGACGTATCCACGTTTCGGAGCCGGCAGCTTGCGGATGTGCCGCGCCGCCGGGAATTTCTCCGGGTGGTCGATGTACGCGGTGTCACCGCCCTGCGCCTTCACCAAATCCTTGAACTTCTCGAGCGCCGATCCGTCCGTGAGGTGACGCTGGACGGTCTGCTTGGCCGAGAGCGTCGAACCCGCCACGCCGGCGAGACGAACGATTTCCATGCCGAGCTTGAGGACCAACTCCTTCATGTCCTCCGGGCCTTCGCCCTTGAGCAACTGGATCGCCTCCTTGATTTCGAGCGCGGTGCCGACGGTGTCACCCAAAGGCTGGTTCATGTCCGTCACGAGCGCGACGCAACGCCGCTTCATCGAACGGCCAACCCGCGTCATCGAACGCGCCAGCTGCTTCGCCTGCTCGAGATCCTTGATGAAGGAGCCGTTGCCCCACTTCACATCGATCACGAGACCTTCCGATCCCTCGGCGAGCTTCTTCGAGAGCACGCTGCCCGTGATCAACGGCAGGCTCGGAATCGTGCCGGTCTCCTTCCGCAACTCGTAGAACTTGGCATCGGCCGGAGCCAGATCCTCGGTCTGCGCGATGATCGCGCCACCGATGCGGGCCAGCTGACCGGCGAACTGTTCGTTCGTCTGGTTGCTCTTGAAACCGGGAATCGCCGCCAGCTTCTCCAGCGTGTTGATGATGTAGTCGTGCTCAACGCCGCACATCATCGGCACCACGACGCCCGAGGCCATCGCGAGCGGCACCAGGACCAGCGACGTCTTGTCGCCCACGCCCCCGGTGGAATACTTGTCGATCTTCGGCTTCGCGATGTGCGAGAGGTCGATGACCTCACCCGACAGCATCATTTCCTCGGTCAGGTCCGCCGTCTCCTGGGCCGACATGCCCGAGAAGTAAATCGCCATTGCGAGCGCCGCGAGCTGGTGCTGGGGCATTTCGCCATCCAGCGTGCTGTCGATGATATAGCGAATTTCCTCCTGGGTGAATTCGCCGCCATCCCGCTTCTTTTCGATCAGGAAATTGAAGGTTGGCTTGATGAAACGACGCGTCGGAATGTTTCGTTTGCTGGTCATGAGTGATGTGTGTGCGTATGACGGGTGGCGGTCCCCGCCCGGGCGGAAAAGTTTGCGAGCCAATGCTCTTCCTCTGAAAAGTCGAGCTCAAACCCTCCGGGCCCCCAGCCTGCAACCTACATCCATTGCGAGCGTTCGCAAGTAACCGAACGGTAGCCTTAAGGAAGCGTTCGGTCGCGGCACGACCGGCCTACAAGCCTGCCCGGGGCGTTTTTCCCGTGAACCGGTCGCGGGCGTTCCCGGGCAGTGGGCTCCACCCGCCCGCCGTCACGTCAACCTCGCGCTTTCACTACAAACCTTCCGGGAAAGTGCGGTCATTTCAGCGGGCTGCCCGCTGCCACCCATGCCGCCACGACCGCCCGCTCCTGCTCGGTCATTTGCGTGATATTCCCCAGCGGCATCATGCGCGTGACAACCACCTGCTGGTAAACCCGCTGGGCGTTCTTCACCAAGGCATCCGCCGTGTGCAGCTCCACGCCCAGCGGCGGCTGCGCGAGGCCCGGAAAGGTCGGGACCGGTGAATGGCAGTTAATGCAGCGCTCGCCCATGATGGCCCGCACGCGCTCCAGCGTCACCGCGCCCTCTACCTTGGGCAACGGCACGATCCGCGGCGCCGTCCACCACGCGACGGTCGCCAGCAGCAGGCCTCCGATCATTGGATACTGCCAGGCCAGCACACCCTTGTGCCGGCGGTTGAAAAAGTGACGGATGCTCACCCCCGCCGCGATCATCAGCATCAGGATCACCCACGCGTGGCGGTGCCCGTAGGTCGACGCGTAATGATTGCTGATCATGATGAACAGCACCGGCAGCGTGAAATAGTTGTTGTGCACGCTGCGCTGTTTGCCGCGCTGGCCGTAAATCGGATCGGGCAGCTGCCCGACGCGCATCGCCTCGACCATCTTGCGCTGTCCGGGAATGATCACGAAAAACACGTTCGCCGCCATGATGGTGCCGATCGCCGTGCCCACGTGAATGTACGCCGCGCGCCCGCTGAAAACCTGGTGCAGTCCGAACGACAGCGCCCCCAGCAGCGCGAACACGATGACACCCAGCAGCACCTCGCGTTTGCCCAGCGGCGACCGGCACAACGCATCGTAGATGAACCACGCGCCGACCATGCTCGCCGCTGCAATTCCGATCGCCTGCGCGTTCGTCAACGTCACCAGTCCGCGATCGAGCATCATCGATTGCGCGCGCACCCAGTACAAGACGACCAGCAAGGCCGTGCCCGACAGCCACGTCGTGTACGCCTCCCACTTGAACCAGTGCAGCTTCTCGGGCAGCGACGCGGGCGCGACGGCGTACTTCTGAGGATTGTAGAAACCACCGCCATGCACGGCCCACAACTCTCCGGACACGCCCTTTTTCGCGTTCTCCGACCCAGGCGCCGGCGGCTCGAGCGAATTATCGAGCCAGATGAAATAAAACGAAGATCCGATCCACGCGATGCCGGCAATGATGTGCAGCCAGCGCAGCAGCAGGCTCAGGAATTCGACCAGATGGGCATCCATGAAAAGTAGGAACCGACGTAAGCTGCCGCGATGCCAATCCAGCGCCCCCACTCATGCAACCGCGATCAGCGTCCGAACTCCACGCTTGCGCGCCCCGCGCCGGCTCCGGTTCTCTCGCCCGATGCACGTTTCGTTCAACCTCGCCGCCGATCTCGACCAGGCGCTGAAAGCCGCTGCCACTGCGGCCGGGCTCGCCGATGCCGACGCCTTCGCCCCCGAGGTTCGCACCGCCGATCCGCGCCATGCCGACTTCCAAGCCAACGGCGTGCTCGGTTATGCGAAGGCCCGTAAACTGAATCCGCGCGCCACCGCCGAAGCGCTGGTCCGCGCCCTGCCCGCCGATCTCGCCACTCACTACACGATCACGATCGCCGGCCCGGGCTTCATCAATTTCACCCTTGCGCCCGCCACGTTGCTCGCGTGGTTGCGCGCGTACGATTCCGCCGCGCAGCTCAAGGCCGGTGCGGCCGCCGCGCATGCCGGTCAGACTTGGGTCGTCGATTATTCGTCGCCCAACACCGCGAAACAGATGCACGTCGGCCATCTGCGCTCCGCCGTGATCGGCGAGGCCATCTGCCGGCTGCTGGAGTTCACCGGTGCCCGCGTGGTGCGCGACAATCATCTCGGCGACTGGGGCACGCAGTTCGGCAAACTGATCTACGGCTACAAGCGCTGGGTCGATCCGGTTGCATTGAAGAACGATGCCATCGAGGAACTCGAGCGGCTCTACAAGCTGGGCAACAACGCGACCCCGGAAGGATCGCCGGAGCTCGACGAGGCCCGCCGTGAACTCGTGAAATTGCAGACGGGCGATCCGGAAAATGTCGCCCTGTGGCAGACGTTTTCCGAAGTCAGCCTCGCCGCCTTCCAGCAAATCTACGATCGGCTCGGCATCCGCTTCGATCACAACCTCGGCGAGTCTTTCTACAACGACAAGGTTGACCGCGTGTATCGCGAACTGAGCGAAACCGCGCTCGCCGAAAACAGCGAAGGCGCGCTGGTCGTCTTCCACGACGAACACCCGCGCTTCTCGCGTCACGCCGAGCGGCCGAATCCGTTCATGGTGCGCAAGGCCGACGGTGCCAGCGGCTACGCGTCCACCGATCTGGCCACGGCGTTGTATCGGACCGAGCACTTCAAGGCCGACGGCATCGTAGTCGTCACCGATTTTCGCCAAGCTGATCACTTCGAGCAGCTTTTTCTGACGGTGAGGAAATGGTTCGCCGCGAAAAAGTACCGCGTGCCGGAATTGCATCACGTGACGTTCGGCGCCGTTACGGGCGAGGACGGCAAGGCGCTGAAGACGCGCAGCGGCGATGTCATCAAGCTCAAGGCGCTGCTCGACGAAGCCGTCGAGCGGGCCCTTGCGATCGTTTCCGAAAAAAATCCCGACCTACCCGAAGCCGAGCGCAGCGAGATCGCGCGGATCGTCGGCATCGGCGCGGTCCAATACGCGGATTTGTCCCAGAACCGGAGCAGCAACTATGTGTTCTCGTGGGACAAGATGCTGGCCCTCGACGGCAACACCGCGCCGTACCTGTTGTACGCGGTGGCCCGCATTCATTCCATCTTCCGCAAGGCCGGCGTGGCACCCGACGATCGCGCGACGGAGTCGGCAGTCGCACCGCTTGAAACTCCCGCCGAACTGGCCCTCGCCCGCAAGCTCACCAAGTTCCCGGACGCCATCCGCATCGCCAGCGAAACGCTCCGGCCGCACTACCTGAGCCTTTATCTTTTCGAACTGGCCGGCGACTACAGCTTCTTCAACAACTCGGACAAGGTGCTCGTCGACGATCCCGGCGTCCGCGCCCGGCGACTGCTCTTGTGTGCACGCACGTTACTGATGCTGGAAACCGGCCTGAATTTACTGGGGTTGCGCACGTTGACCCGAATGTAAGGCGATTGTCATAGGGAGCCTGCGCCCGGTCGCGGCTTCAAAACGCTCTTGCCGGTCTTTCAACGCCCTCCCACCCTCGGCTCTCATGGCCACGCAGGAAATCTACATCCGAAACGCGACGGAAACGGAAGCCCGCGGACCGTTCAGCGCCGAACAGGTGGCCGACCTCGCTGAATCCGGCCAGGTCACCCGCGAATCAATGTACTACGACGCGGGGACCGAGCAATGGGTCGCGTTGACGTCCAACCTGGAGTTGATGGCGATTGTGTTTCCGGAGAAGCGGAAACTCACGCTGAAGCCCAAGGACATCCAGACACTCAACAAGCCGGCCGACGACTCGCGCTCGATCAACGTCAACGAAATGCTCGCGGCGGCCGAGGGGCGCACGGACGACACCAGTGGCAAATCCGATCCCCGCATCGCCATGGCGCGGGCGGCCAGGATCGGCATGATCGGCGCCCTCATAAGTCTCGTCGCGGCCGCCGGCGCGGAGATCCTTCCGTCCACCACTACGCTGCTCACGATGGATCCGGCGAAGCTGCTGGCGAATCCGCTGGTCGTCCTTGGCATCGTCGACATCGGCCTCGCGATCCTCGTGGCGTTGGGGATGCTGACGCTGTATCCCCTGATTCGTTTTCGGGCCGCGCTCGGGTTGGGCCTGATGGGATTTCTATTCTACGTCGACGGTCAGACCGTACCGCTGCTGGCGGCAACAGTCGGCTCGATCGGACTCTATCTTTGCACGATTGTGGTGAGCCTCGTCCCCGCCCTGATTGCCGTCGCCGCGGGCGTCGGCGGCATGGGCATGCTGGCGTGGCATTTCATCTCCCGCTGAACACGTGGCCCACGCCGGTCATCCGACCCCTCCTGCCAAAGGGCGACTCGGCGCTGTGTGGGCGCGATTGGTTCATGTTTACCACCGCGAGATCTGGCAGTCGCTGTACCTGAAGGATCGGTCGCTGCGCGGCTGCACCTACGCGGTGCTGCGGGTCCTATCGATTACGATCACGGCCTTTTTCGAGTCCCGGATCGCCACCCGCGCGGCGGCCTTGAGTTTCAGCTCGCTGCTGGGCCTCGGCCCTCTGCTCGTCATCGCGGTGCTCGTCGCGGGCTTTGCGCTCGGCCAGACCCCATCCGACGATCCCACGAAGATCGGCGAAACCAGCCGCAAGACGATGGTGGCGGACACGCTCAACCAGTTAATCAAGGTCGTGGCGCCGCAGATCGCGCAATACGAGCAGGTCACCCAGACGGCCAACGAGGTGAATCCGCAGCTGGTGGAAATCATCGACAACATCATCACGTCGTCGCGCTCGGGCTCGGCGGGCGCCGCGGGTATTTTTTCGCTCCTCCTCATTGTCCTGCTGCTCTTCAAATCGGTCGAGGACACCTTTAATGACATCTGGGGCGTGCGGCAGGGACGATCCGTCCTGATGCGCGTGGTGCTCTACTGGACCATCCTCACGCTGGGCGCGATTTTGTTCTTCACCGCCGTGGCGATGCTCAGCGCGGGCACGCTGGTGAGCGTGTTTTTCGAGAAGACGCCGGAAAAGGAGGCGCTGAAATCGCTCGGCGTGCTCGTGCAGATGTTCTCGTTCACGATGCTGGCGTTGATCCTCACCCTCTTCTATCGCGTGATTCCGAACACCCGCGTGTTCTGGCGGGGAGCGTTCTCCGGCGGGCTCGTGGTCGCCGCGCTGCTCTTCGGCAACAACCTCGTCCAGTTCTTCTACGTGAAACGCGTCGTGCTGGAACGCAGCCTGTATGGGTCGCTGGCGATCGTGCCGGTGCTGATGTTCGGTCTCTACATCTTCTGGCTCTTCGTCCTCATCGGCGGCGTCGTGAGCTATGCGGTGCAGAACGTCCACTTCCGCAACAGCCAGGCCGCGTGGAGCACCCTGACGGAATCCATGCGCGAGCGCCTCACGCTCGTGGTCTTCCTCACCATCTGCCGCCGGTTTCGCGAATGCCTGCCGCCGATCTCCGCCTCGATGCTGAGCACGTTGCTGAAAGTACCGACGCAACTCCTGAACGAGTGCCTGAACCGTCTGGTGCAGTTGGAGCTCGTCACGACAGTACGCCCGCCCACCCACGGCGCCGCCACCGACTACCTCTACCAGCCGGCGCGGCCGCTGAATCGGATCACGCTTTTCGATTTCAAGACGCTGGACGACAACCTGGGCGAGGATCCGGTGGGCCACTCGCTGGAGAGCATCGATCCGCTGGTGTCCCGCTATAACGCCGCCCTGAACCAGATCGGCGAACAGGAGTTCTTCCAAAAATCGATCGAGGCCCTGTTCGATGACCATCCGTTCGAGGAGTCGCACCCGCCGTTCGCGCTTGGCCAACGCCGGCCGGCGAAGTAGCCGCAGCAGCGGGATCGAGCGCGGCCGGGACGCGTTGCGCGCGGATCGCGGTCCCTGCACCGTTCGGCGAACAACGGCCCAGACGCATGCCCGCTCACCGGAGTTCAGGCGCAGTTCGCCCTTGCCACCCGGGCCCCCCGACCTAGCTTTCGACGTTTTCCGCCCATGATTTCCTGGATCCAACGGTACTTTCAACACCACTTCAGAGTCATCTTTGCGGTGCTGTTAGGTGTGATCATCATCTCGTTCGTCTTCACGATCGGCGCCGCCCCCGGCATCGGTCGGGGCGATCGCCAGGTCATCGAGCGCCAATTTTTCGGCTACAATCTGAACATGCAGGCCGACCAGCAGCGGCTCATGGGTGACGCGGGGCTGAGCGCGAATCTTCGCGTCGGTGCCTTCGGCAACCTGGATTCCGAGCAAATTCAAAACTACGCCTTCCAGCGCGCCGCCACGCTTCACCTCGCGGACAAGTGGCACATCCCGGCAGCCACGCAGCCCGAGATCGAGGGGCAGATCAAGACGCTGCGCATGTTCTTCGGACAGGACGGCCAGTTCGACGCGAAGGCGTACCAGACCTTCCGTGACAACCTGAAGACCAACCCCCGCGGCCTCACCGAGGCGGACATCGTTCGCATCGTCGGCGACGACGTGCGCGCCGAGAAAGTCCAGACCCTCCTGTCGGGTCCGGGTTATGTGCTTCCGGCTGAGGTCAAGAATCAGATCCTGCGCGCCGACACCTCCTGGACGCTCGCAACGGCCAGCGCCGACTACGCGGCGTTCAAGCCCGAGATCAAGCCGACCGATGTCGAGCTCACGCAGTTCTTCGAGCAGTCCGGCGGACGTTACGACATTCCCCCGCGCGTGGTCGTCAGCGCAGTCGAGTTCCCGGCGCTGGCTCATGTCGGCAGCGTCACCGTCACCGACGCCGATGTCCGCGCCTTCTACGACTCCAATCCCTCGCGCTTCCCGAAGCCGGATGCCGCGAAGCTCGCACCAGCGACGCCGTTGGTGACGCCTCCCGCCGATCCCGCAGCCGACTTTGCCGCGGTGCGCCCGCAGGTGGAGGCAGCGCTCCGCATCGAACGCGCCCAGGCGCTCGCAGTGAAGGCCGCGAGTGATTTCGCGCTCGCCCTCTACGATTCCAAGGCCGCCACGCCCGAAGCCATCGAGGCGTTCGTAGCCGGCAGGAAACTCGCGGCCAAGACGCTCGCTCCCTTTACTCGCGACTCAGGACCGGCCGAGTTGGGCGGATCGCCGGAAGCGGCCACGCAGGCGTTCCGTTTGAGCAAGGACCGCCTCGTTTCCGAAGTGGTGCCGACGCCCGCTGGCGCCGCCATCCTCGTCTGGAAGGAAACGCAGGCCTCGCACAAACCCCTGTTCACGCAGGTGCGCGAAAAGGTTTCCGCCGACTACGTCGAGAACGAGCGCCGCAAGCGCTTCGTCGAACTGGGCAAAACGGTAAAGACCCAGATCGAAACGCGCCTCAAGGCCGGCGATGCGTTTGAGAAAGCAGCCGCTGACGCCGCCGCAGCCGCGGGTCTCAAGCTCGAGGCGAAAACGATGGCGGCTTTCACCCTGCGCAGCCGTCCGCAGGACGCCGACTACAGCGTGCTCGGGACGCTGGAGCGCCTCGAAAAAGGCCAGGTCTCCGACATGGTGATCAACGTCGACAAGGGGATCTTCGTCTACGCCGCCGAGAAGAAGGCCCCGGACCTTTCCGAAACCAATCCGCAGTTCGCGGAAACGCGCAAACAGATTGCCGCTTACAACGGCCGTTTCGGCGCCTCCGCCTACATCTCCGAACTCGTCGAAAGCGAGCTCAAGAAGTCGGAACCCAAGGTTCAGTAAGCGTGACCTGACCACCGCAAACCAAGCCCGTGCCGCCCACCCGCAGCACGGGCTTTCTTTTTTGCGGAAGTGTGTGCATACAGGAAAGCCCGTGCCGCTGAGATTCTACGCCCCGCTCACTCCACCGTGCCGCCTCTGCGGTCCGGGATTCGAGCATCGTCAGGCCGGCGACGCCCCCGATTTGAGCTCCTGTCCGAAGTGCGGACAGGCGGTAAAGCCCTCCTCGATTCAGCCGGTAAATTCCCCGAAACTTTCAGCGCCCATTTCCGTCTCGCGGGCCAGACAAGCCGGTTTCACCGTGCTGAAGCGCACCTCGGGCGGTGAATACGAAAGACAGTAACTTTCACTCATTCCCTGGTGTTGTCTCCAGCACCTTCGGCCGCTCTTCTCCCTCAAACTCCAGTCATGTCACGCCTACCCGCTCGCGCCCTGCTCGCCTTCAGTGTCACCTTCGCCACCGCCTTCGGCCAGACGCCGCCCGCAGCGCCCGCGCAAGCCGCTTCCAACGCCTCCAACAATGGAGCCCCGTTCTCCCTCGAGGATGCCATCGGCCTCGCGCTGAAGAAGAATTTCGATCTGCAGGTGCAGTCGTTCGTCGTTGAAAACGCCAAGGACGCCATCGCGATTCAGGAGGCAGCATTCGATCCGACCGTCACCGCCTCCGGCCGCCGCTCGGTGAATCAGGCCGCTTCGAACACCAGCCGTCTCGATGGCGCCCAGACCGAGGGCCCGCGTACGGACAGCACAACGCTCAGCGTCGGCGCCACCCTGCCCAGAATCGCCGCGACGAACGGCACCCTCGGTGTCTCGACGAACGTCAGCCGCAGTGCGACGAATTCGACGAACGCCCTGCTCAATCCCAGCTTCGGTCACGGCGTTTCCGCCAACCTGAACCAGCCGCTCCTCAACGGCGCGGGCCGCTTCAACGCCACCTCCGCCCTCCAGCGCGCGAAACTCGGCCTGAACATCGCCTCGATCAATTACAAGAGCCGCGTGCTCTCCGTCATCAGCGACACCGAGAACGCCTATTACAATCTGGTGGCCGCCCGCGAGACGCTCCGCATCCGTCAGCTCACGTTTCAGTACAACCAGAAGCTCCTCGAGGAAAACCAGGCTCGCCGCACGACGGGCGTCGCCACCGATCTCGATGTCCTCTCTGCCGAAGTCGGCGTCGCCACCTCGCGCCGCGGCATCATCCAAGCCGAACAATCCGTCCGCGATGCCGAGGATCGGCTGCTGAATTTGATCAACGTCCCGAACTTCGACGTCCGCGTCGGGCCGGTGGCTTTCGATGACTACAAGGGTGGCACGCCGACGTTCGCGGCGTCCTACAAACTCGCCCGCGAATACTATCCTGACACGCTGTCCGTCGAGCAGGCCATCAAGCAGCTCGAAATCGATCTGGAGACCGCCCGCCGCAACCAGCTCCCCGACCTCGATCTTCTCGCGTCCCTCGGCTACACCGCCCGCGCCACGAACGCCGGTTACAACCAGGCGATTTCCAATCTGCCCAACGACCACGGCAACAACTGGTCCGTCGCACTCAACTACTCGATGCCCTGGGGACGCCACGCCGAGAAGGCCCGCTACCGGACGGCGCAGACCAACATCAGCTCGCGCAAGGTCCAGCTTGAGCAACTCGAGCAGACGCTGCTCGTGAACGTTCGCGCCGCCGTCCGCGCCGTCGAATCCAATGTCGCGGCGGTGGAGATCGCCACGAAGGCCACCGAGCTCGCCGCCCGCCAGTACGAGCAGCAGAAAGCCCGCTTCGACGCCGGTCTCTCGACCAGCCGCCTCGTGCTGCTGGCCCAGGACGATTTGGAAAACGCCCGCTTCTCCGAGCTGAATTCGCGTCTCGCGCTGCGCCGCGCCGCCGCCGAGCTGAATCGCCTCGAGGGTTCTTCGCTGCAGCGCTTCCGCGTACAGCTCCCGCAGTAAGCGGAAACGCGAGCGTGCGACGCTCGCCTCCGGCCAGCCTGCTTGGTTGACACTCCACGCTCGCCGCGCGTGGAGCCGCTGTCTCTAGTCACGACATCATGCCGGTCTCCTTTGTCGTCCGCCTCATCGCCTGGCTCTGGTTGGGCGCCGCAGTGGCGGCGAGTTACTTTCTCATCCTGCGCCGCCTCCCGCCGCTGGCGCTGACTGGCATCAGCCTCGCCCTCGCCGCCCTCGCCGTCGCCGCCGCGCTCCGCATCGCCCCGCTGCGACGCTGGATCGAAAGCCTCGATCTGCGCGCACTGGTGCTGATTCACGTCAGTCGCTTCGTCGGAATCTATTTCCTCTTTCTCCACCAGCGCGGAGAGTTGCCCCGGGCGTTCGCGGTGCCCGCGGGCATCGGTGACGTTATCATTGCCACCATGGCGCTGCCGGTGGCGCTCGCGCCACTCACAGACGCCCCGCGCCGTCGCGCGATCGTGATCTGGAATGTCGTCGGCTTCGTGAGTGCGCTGCTCGCTCTCGTGACGATGACGCGGCTCAACTTGGGCGATCCGTCGCTCCTCGTGTCACTGACCCGATTGCCGTTGAGCCTGTATCCGACGTTCCTGCTGCCGCTCCTGCTGGCCATCCACGTCATTCTCTTCGTCCGCACCGGCAGCAGCGCGGAGACGGAACAGACCGGCTGAACGGCAAGCTCGTCGCCTCCTGGAAACGTGGCTACGAGCACCCGCGAGTGGCCGGCTGGCAGCGAAAAGCGTTCGCATTCCGGCCACTCGCGGGCGCTCGCAGCCACGGCTTGTTCTAGGGCAGCGTCGACGTCAATTCACCCGCGAACAGATCCGCCTCACTCTGCAGCTCCGCCGCGGGCAGCACGCGATGCGGCGGCAGCTGGGTTCTGAACCACGTCCGCTGTTTTTTCACCAGCGCCCGCGTATTGCCGGCAATCTCGGCGGCCAGCGCCGATTCGGGCAAACGCCCGTCCAACACCGCGATTACTTCGCGATAGCCGATGGCCAGCGCCGCGCTCGGATTCTTTTCGAATCCCATCGCCCGCAACCGCCGCACCTCGTCAACGAGACCTTCCTGCACCATGGACGCCACGCGCTGGTCGATCCGCCGAGCGAGATCGTTCGCCTCCCGGTCGAGCCGCGTGATCAGCACGGTGCAATCCGCAAAAGCCGACGGCTGGCGCGCGAACTCCGCCGCGAGTTCGTCGATCGTCCGGCCCGACGCCAGACACCGCTCGAGCGCACGGCTCACCCGCCGCTGATTAGCCGTATCCAGCGAACCGAGACCGCCCGGGTTCAACGTCCGCAACCGCTCCAGCGCCGCCTCGAGGCCTAAAGCCGCGACCTCGTCCCGGATGGCCGGTGCGACCTCCACCGCATCCGCCACCGGGGCGAAAAACGCCTTCAGGTAAAATCCGCTCCCGCCCGCCACAAGCACGCGCCGCCCTCGCGCGAGAATGTCCTGCACAGCGGCGCGGGCGGCCGCCAGGTAGCGCGTCACATCCATGCGCTCCGTCGCCGCGCAGATGTCGATGAGATGGTGCGGGACGCGCGCGCGTTCGGCCGCCGTCGGTTTCGCCGTGCCAAGGTCCATCCCGCGGTAGAAGAGCAGCGAGTCGCACGAGACAATCTCCGCTCCGTTCCGCTCGGCCCAACGCAGCGCCCACTCGGTCTTGCCGACGGCAGTGGGTCCGGTGAGGACATGCAACACGGGTTTCATCGTCTGCCAGCCAAGACTTTCAGCGTTGGCGGCGCGAGCGACTTTGCGCAGCCTCGGCCCTCCCGCTGAAAACTCGTTTCATCGTCAATCCCCGCTCCGGTCGCGCCCGCCAGGCGCTGCCGGCGATCCAGGCGTTCGCAGCCAGAGCCGGAGCCGACGTGCTCGCCACTCAGCGACCACGCCACGCCGCCGAACTTGCCCGCAATGCGCTCGCCGCCGGTTGCCAGCTCGTCGTGGCTGTCGGAGGCGACGGCACCATGAACGAAATCGCCGGCATCCTCTCCGGCACCGGCGTCACTCTTGGCCTGATTCCCTGCGGCTCCGGCAACGGGCTCGGGCGTCATCTCGGCATCCACGGTTCAATCGCTCGAGCGCTCGATCTCCTGCACACGGGGCGTCCCCACGACATTGATACGGGCTTCGCCGACGGCCACGCCTTCTTCACCGCCGCCGGCATCGGCTTCGAGGCCGAAATCGCCCAACGCTTCAACCAGCTCCAACGCCGTGGCTTCACCCGATACCTGAGCACAAGCGCGCGGGCGTTTCGCGACTGGCAACCGCAGGACTACGTCGTGTCGCACGGTTCCCACCGCGAGTCGGTGCGCGCCTTCACGCTCGCGGTGGCAAACGCCAACCAATACGGCAACAACGCCCTCATCGCCCCCGCGGCCCGCATCGACGACGGCCTGCTCGATCTCTGCGTCATTCCGCCCGTGCGTTGGTTCAACGCGGTGCCGCTCGCGGCGCGGCTGTTCCGCGGCACAATTGCACACGCCACGGGCGTGCGTCTGTTTCGCTCCGATCACTTCATCGTTGAGCGCGCCGCCCCCGGCCCCCTCCACACCGACGGCGAAGTGCATGCTGCCGGTACGCGCCTCGAGTTTTCAATTCGCCCGCGCAGTCTCCGCGTGATGATCCCGTCCGCCTGATCGTTTCAGCGCAGCCGAACACTCAGGTGCCTGCCGCCACGGCGCGATCCCGCCCCGCAGTCTTCGCCGCGTAAAGCGCCTTGTCCGCAGCCGCGACGAGCGTCGACGCGGTACCGGCGTCGCCGGGCATCGTTGCCACTCCCGCGCTGACACTCACGGGCAACTGCAAGGTCTCATTCACCGTGACCGCCGCCGTCCGTAACGCGGCACACACGCGCCGCGCGACGTCCAGCGCCGAGGCCTGATCCGCCTGCACGAGAACAAGCCCGAACTCCTCTCCGCCCATGCGGGCGACCCGGTCGACCGTCCGGACTTGCTGCGCGATGCGTCGCGCCACTTCGCGCAAAACCACGTCGCCCACCGGATGGCCCTGCGTGTCGTTGATCCGTTTGAAGTGATCCACGTCGACGATGACGAGCGACAGCGTGTGGCCGAACCGCAGCGCGCGATCCGCCTCCTCGGCCAGAATCCGGTCAAACTCGCGACGATTGAGCACCCCGGTCAGCGCGTCGTGCGTCGCGAGCAGGCGCAAGGCCTCGAGCGTCTCCGCCAGTTTACCCGCGTAGCGCAGCGACCGTTCAATCATGCGCGGCGTGATCTCGCCCTTCACGAGGTAGTCGAGCGCGCCGGCATTCATCGCGGCGATGTCCACGCGATCCGCTGCCTCCGCGGTCAGAAACACAATCGGCGTCCGACACTGCCGCGCCACCGCTTCCCGGATGAGTTGCAGGCCGTCGCGCTCGCCCAGCTGGTAGTCGAGCAGACAGGCGGCGTACGCGCCCGACATGAGCTTGCTCAAGCCGTCCTCGTAGGTCTCAGCCCATTCGAGATCGTAGCGATCCGTCTGGAAGTTGTCGAAATGCGCCTGCGTCAGCCGGAACTGCAGCCGGTCGTCGTCGATGAGCAGGACTTTGCGCGGCATGGCTTGTAAGGGAATTCCGACTACAGCCCGCTCAGCGCGTCGGGCGTCGACGCAGGTCGCATGCGACGATCACGCTTTCGCGCGCTGCGCCCCGGCCGACAGGTCGGCGGCACGCGCGGCGACGGCGGGTGCGATGCGGGAGCGGTCGGCGAGATTCTCGCGCACGCAGTTGACGAGGGCGCTGCCGACCACGACGCCGTCGGCGTGGGCCGCAACCTCCGCCACCTGCGCGCGCGTGCCGATGCCGAAGCCGACCACCATGGGAAGGTTCGTTTTCGCCCGGATGCGGGCGACGGCCTGCGGAATGTTGCTGGCCACCTGATCGCGCACGCCCGTCACGCCTTCGCGGGAAACATAATAGATGAAACCCGTGGTCGCCTTGGCGATCGCCGGGATCCGATCGTCGGGCGTCGTCGGCGCGATGATGAACACCGTATCCACGCCGTGGGTTCGGCACGCCGCCGTCACCTCGCCCGCCTCTTCCGGCGGCAGATCGAGCGTCAGGATGCCATCCACGCCCGCCGCCCGCGCGGCCCGCACGTAGGCGTCGACGCCGTTCGAGAACACGAGATTGTAGTACGTGTAGAAGACGATCGGTGCCTGGCTGAATTCGCGCACCCGCTTCACCAGCTCGAACACCCGCGCGGCCGTCATGCCGCTCTCCAGCGCGCGTTGGGCCGCTAGCTGGTTGGTCAGGCCGTCCGCCAGCGGATCGGAAAACGGCACGCCCAGTTCCAGAATATCCACGCCGTTGGCGAGGAGCGCCCGGCAGACCTCGACCGAGGTCTCGAAATCGGGATCACCCGCGCAGACATACGCCACGAATGCGGCGCGATGGCGGGCCCGGGCCTGTTCGAAGACTTGCTGAATGCGAGACATGAAGCGGGCAACTTGGCGGGAAAGCGGCGCGAAAGACACCACAATTTTTGCGCCGGTTCCGACAGGTCCGGCCGGTCGTCAGAAGTCGAATTCCACCGCGACCGGCAGGTGATCCGACAACAGGGAGCGCACGATTTCGCAGCGGACGTTCACGCACCCGGCGGGCAGGAAGACAAAGTCGAGCGCGCGCCGTGGCATCGGCGAGGGAAACGTCGGCATCGCCGTCGGATGCAGCGTGTAATCGCAATAGTCGGACAGATGACTCAGCAGCGAGGCCGTCGCGTCGTCGCGCGTGCCAGGATTGTTGAAGTCTCCGCAGATCACCGGTGGCACCGCCCATGATTTGGAATGCATCCGGTGCTTCTCGCGCAACCAGCCCAGCAGTCGCTCGAGTTGCACGAGACGTTGGGCGCGCGAGCCGAAATGCAGGTGCAGATTCACGATCGGGAGGCAACGGCCCTCGACGTCGAGCTCGACGTACAGAAAACCCTTCTCCCCCAGTCGCCGCTGGCCGAAGACCACCGTCTCGGCGGCGCGAATCGAGTGCCGCGACATCACCGCGTTGCCATAGCAGAGATTCAGCAGGCCGGTGCGGCGGTTGTTGATGCCGAAAACGGAATGCGGGAACCGCGTGTGCACCCGCAGGTAATCGAGATGGTCGAAGTTTCCCGCCCACCGCGAACGCTCGTCGATCTCCTGCAGCGCGACCACGTCCGGCGCGAGCCGATCCAGGAGCGCCGCGATGCGGCGCAGATTGGCCTGCAGCTTGCGTTGCGACGTCAGGCCCTGGATGGGATTGAGGCCGCGGCCGTGGGCGATGTTGAAGGTGACGAGGCGCAGGCGCGGCATTGGCAATGACGAATAGACGCCGGTGTGACGCCGGTAGCAAGTGGCGTGACTCAAGGTCGGGTGGCCGCAGGGATCGCGGGCGCGCGGTCCTGCTCCAGTCGTCCGAGCAGCCGCAGCAGCCCGTCGAGGATCGTCAGCGGATGCGGCGGCCAGCCGGGAATGTAGAGATCCACCGGGAGCACCGCGGCGACGCCCCCGAGCACGGCAGGCTCACCGGCGAACGGACCGCCCGAGATGGCGCTCGTGCCGACGGCAATCACGAGCTTCGGCGCCGGCATCGCGTCCCAAGTCTTGCGCAACGCGAGTTCCATGTTGCGCGAAACGGGTCCGGTGACGACCAGGCCGTCGGCATGACGCGGTGACGCCACAAACTGGATACCGAAGCGACCAAGATCCCAGCCGATGGTGCCGAGCACGTTGAGGTCGGCCTCTTCCGCCCCATCACCACCGGCGCTCACCTGCCGCAGCCGGAGCGAGCGGCCGAACAGCCGCAGCCGTTTCTCGTCGAGCGCCGCCGCCAGCCGCAGCTCCTCGCGTCCTGGTTCTCCCACTACAAGATCCGCCGGACTCCGGACCGCCATGCGATGATCGCCAGTGTGCGTGACGGCACCGCTCGGACACACGTTCACACAGGCCGAGCAAAACAGACAGCGCCCGAGATCGAGCGACACGCCGCGCGGTCCCGGTTGGGTGATGGCCGCGGTCGGACACACCGGCAGGCAGTCGCTGCAGCCGGCCACACACTTCGCGGCGTCGACCCGCAGGGATCCGCCATGCCGGTCCGGCAGCGCTGGCGCCGGGCCATGCGGATACGCCATGGTCTCGCAGCCGTGCTTGAGCCGGTGAACAAGGTGATCGAAGACAAACATGGCAGTGGGGCGGGTACTACAGATCGAAGCCGCAGTAGGAGAGATTGAAGCTCTTGTTGCAGATCGGAAAATCCGAGATCGCCTGCCCGCGCATCGCCAGCGCCAGGCCCGTCCAGTTGTGAAACGACGGATCGACGATCTTGTAGCGCCGGAAGCGTCCCGTCGCGTCGGTCAGTGCGACATGACAGACCTCGCCCCGCCAGCCTTCCACCAACGCCACCGCGAGCGTGTCGGGCGCCGCGGCCGGCAGTGGCTCCTGCAACGGTCCGTCGGGCGGCGCCGCCAGTTGCTCCCGCACAAATTGTCCCGAGCGCTGAATCTCCAGCCAACGCACCCGCGCCCGCGCCAGCACGTCGCCACCCGGCCACACCGCGACCGGCACCTG
Source organism: Terrisphaera buseokensis (assembly GCF_047521145.2). Taxonomy (GTDB): domain Bacteria; phylum Verrucomicrobiota; class Verrucomicrobiia; order Opitutales; family Opitutaceae; genus ER46. Next base: position 5,576,673 of record NZ_CM134186.1, read on the forward strand.
CGCCATGCGATGCCAGCCCGCCGGGTGATCATAGCGGACGTCGCGCACCAAGCCGCACGCCCGCGCCGCCGGGCCCACGAGTCCGATCGCCGACGCTTGCTGCGGAAAGAGCAGACCGACGTGTTCGAAACGGCTGCGTGCGGACGCCGAATCCCAGAGCCAGCCCGCGGCCTTTTCAACCTCGCCCAGCGCCGCGATCAACCGCGTGGCCAGCGGCAACGCGCGCGCCGGTTCAAGATCGTGACCGCACCCGCCCGGCCGCACCAGTCCGCGACCAAAACGATTGCCGTACAGCAGCGCGGTGAGATTGAGGAAATCACCGCGAATTTTTCCGCACGCGGCCGCCGTCGGTTGAAACGCCACGTCGTTGGCCAGCGCGCCGAGATCACCGGTGTGGTTGGCCAGCCGCTCGAGTTCGAGCGCGGTGGCACGCAGCCATTGCGCGCGCAACGGCGCCTCCGTGCCGGCGAGCGCTTCGACCACCATCGCATGCGCGGTCGCATGACCGATCGTGGTGTCGCCAGCAATCGACTCCACGTGCGAAAGCGTCCGCCGGTGCGGCCCGCCGCCCAGCGCCGCCTCAATCCCGCGGTGTTGGTAGCCGAGTGCAATCTCGAGGTGCAGCACTTCCTCGCCCGCACACTGAAAACGGAAATGTCCGGGCTCGATCACGCCCGCGTGCACCGGACCGACCGCCACCTCGTGCACTTCGCGGCCGTCCACGCGGAAAAATTCCGCCTGCGCCGGCGCCTCGCCCGCCGTCTGGCGCACGGGCTTCAGCCACGGGTGTCCGTCCGGCACGAGCCCGTGCTGCTCCCACACCTCGCGTTCGAAGAGATGCGCCTGCGCCTGCGTCACGGTGAGCGAAGGATACCGGCCGCTGCACGGCAGGCTGCGCGCAACCGCGAGCGTGTTGTCGGCATCGAAGGCCACGATCGCCACAAGAACCGTGAACTCGCCCTCCGGCACGCCCCACCACGCACACAGGCGGCCGCCCTTTGCCAACGCCTCGTCCGTGGCCCGCACGAGTTCCGCCGCGGGCCACGCGGGAACGTCCGCCCACGGCACGCCCGAGGCATTGGCCAGCAACGCAAAGGTGGCGGGCGCACTCATGGTCCGGGAAACAACTGGGCCACGGCGGCGGTCCACGCGTCACGGAGAATTTCCGGCGTGGCGACGCCGAGCCAGAGCGAGAGTCCGAGCAGCAGGAGCGGCGGCACGATTACTCCGGCCGCCTCGGGGAACCGGCGGCCCGTGGTGCGCGACGCCGTGCGCGGCCGTCCGTCCACGATCGCGAAGACGACCCGCGTCAGACCGAAGAACGCGAACAGCAATGCGCTGAGAAACACGACTGCCGCCACGCGGTGGCCGCTGGCGAAGGCGGTGCGTACAATCAGCAGCTCGCTGAAGAAGGGCCCGAACGGCGGACACGCCGTGACGACGAACATGCCGGTCACAAACATCGCCGCTGACCACGGCGTGAGCGCCGCCATCCCGCCGACCTGATCGATCGTGCGCCCGCCCGCCGCGCGCCGGAGGTTGCCGCCGCTGAGGAAGAGCGCGCCCTTCGTGAGGCTGTTGCCCCACACGTGAAACAACGCCGCCCACACGCCGGCGCGCCCGAGCGACGCCGCGAGTGCCAGGATGCCCATGTGCTCGACACTTGAATACGCGAGCATCCGCTTGAAGTCCCGCGTGCCGAGCAGGAACAGCGCCGCCACCACCATCGAAAACAGGCCCAGCACCAGCAGCGTGCGATCCGCGATCGGCCCCGCGCCGGCCGCCGCCACCACCGCGCGTATCCGCAGCACTGCGGTGAACGCCAGCGTCGTCACGCCGCCCGCCAATAGCGCGCCCACAATCCCCGGCGCCTCGCCGTACGCGTCGGGTTTCCACGTGTGCATCGGCGCCAGGCCCATCTTCGTCCCGTAACCAATCAGCAGCAGCACCCACGCGATCAACACCCACGGCCGCGACAGCCCGGTGCCGTGCGCCGTGAGCGCGGAAAACGTGAGATCCCCGCCGCCGCCGCCGTGCAGCGACGCGTAGCCGAGACAGAACGATCCGAGCAGCGACAACGCGATGCCGGTGCCGCCCACGAGCAGATACTTCCACGTCGCCTCGAACGCGCGCGCCGTGCCGTTGAAATGCAGCAACGGCACCGCCGCCAGCGTGAGCGCTTCCGTCGCAATCCACAGCACGCCGAGGTGCCGCGCCTGGTGTCCCGCACTCGACAACCCGAGCAGCGCCAGGAGCAGCGCCACAAACGCGCGGTTGGGCCGTTCGGCGCGGACGGACAAATAAGAGACAGCGTAGAGCGAGCAGAAGAAAAACAGCAGCGACATCGCCGGCAGCACCGCGCGCGCGAGCGGATCGAACGCCAGCCACGCCCCGGGCGTCACGACTGGTGGATCAAAGAAGAGCCAGAACACGAGCACGACATGCGCCCCGCCGACGACCGGCAGGAACCACGGTCGCGAGCGCTGGCCGGGCCAGAGCGCCGCGAGCACCGCCGCCACGAGCGGACCGACGATGAGCAGGGTTTCCCTCATTCGCGCAGCACGGTGAGTTTGCGGGTGTCGAGCGAGTCGAACGCGCGTTGAATCCGATCCACGATGATCCCGATGACGAAGATGCCGACGACGAGATCCAGCAGGATCCCCGACTCAACCAGCAGCGGGGTCGAGCGGATGAGCAGCAGCCCAAACAGATAAATGCCGTTCTCCAGGATCAGGTAGCCGCAGACCTGCGCGATCGCTTTCACGCGCCCGATCAACAGCACGAACCCCGTCAGCACCGAGGCGATGGCACCGGGCACCAGCAGCGAATCGGCATGTTCCGGCAGCAGCGGCAGCGCGCGCGCGCCAGCCACGGCCGCCAGCGTGCCCACGGCTCCGAGCAGCAGCGACGGAATGAAGCCGATGAACGGCTCGATCTCGCGCTCGATATTCGCGACCCGCATCGCGCGGCCAAGCAGCGCGGGAATGACGAAGCCTTTCACGCCCATCGTGACGACCGCGATGAGCGCGACGCGCCAGTCGAAATGCTCCTCGAGCAGCAGCGGCATCATGCCGAGCAGCACGCCCTGCAGCGCAACGGCGCGGATTACGGACACCACCCGGCTGCTGCCCAGGGCGAGCAGATTGAGGCCCATCGCGAGGCCAACCATCAAATCCACGAGCGACATCATGCCGCGCCTCCCTTCCACGCCACGAGCAACGCGAAGCCGCAGAGCAGAAACGCCGTCGTCAGCAGCAAGGGCACGCGCCGGAACGCGAGCCGGGCCAGCAGCGATTCGACGCAGCCCACGGCCACCACCACGATCAACACGCCGCCCGCCAGCGCGCCGGCCGCACTCCACGGACCCAGCAGGCCCAGCGGCAGCACCGCCTGCGTGAGCAGCACGGCAAACAGCATGAGCTTCACCGCGGCCCCGTGCAGCACCACGGCGAGCAGCGGCCCGCTGTGATCGAGCACCATCACCTCGTGAATCATCGTGAGCTCGAGATGCGTGTTCGGGTCGTCGAACGGCACGCGACAGTTCTCCGCGAGCAGCACGGTGAACAGTCCCGCGGCGAGCAGGGCGGCGCCGGGGCCGACCGACGGCGCGAGCATCGTCGCAAGCGTGAGGCTGCCGGTGTGCACCACGAGCGCGAGCACCGCCGTGATCAACGCAGCCTCCGTCAGCACGGCGTAGCTGACTTCCCGCGCCGCGCCCATGCCCTCGAAGGCCGAGCCCGTTTCCATCGCCGCCCACGCCGTGAAAAATCGCGCCACCGCCAGCAGGTAGATCAACACCACCACATCGCCGCGAAAACTCAGCGCCGCACCCGCCGGCCCGAGCGGCAGCAACAACGCCGCGCCCGCCACCGCCACCCACGCGACCGCCGGTGCGGCCACGAAGCCCGGCGAGGCCAGCGTGCTCAACACGACGTCCTTCCGCCAGAGTCGCGCGAGGTCGTAGTAGAGTTGCAGCACCGGCGGTCCCCGCCGTCCCGCGCTCCACGCCTTCACCCGGTTGATAAGTCCGGGCAGCAGCGGCGCGAGCAGCAGCCAGACGGTGAGGCGTAACGTGATTTCCACTACGAGCATCATGGCGCGTCCCCCCACCAGACGATGGCACCGACGCCGGCGATGCCGATGAGTCCATACACGATGTAGAACTGCAGCCGGCCGTGCTGCAGCCGGCGCACGGCCGTCGAGACCTGCATCACCCCAACGGCCACCGGCCCAATCACCCGCTCGAGCACCGCCTCGGGCGTGCGCTCCAGCAGGCTGGCCTGGTTCGGAAACGGACCGCGGGGACGCCGCAGCGATCGTTCCGGCCGCAGGAGCCAGGAAAACCATCCAGCCATCGTCGCACCGAATGATCCGCCCGAATATTGCATCCGCGCCGTCGGGCCCGCGTAGCCGCAGTCCCACGTGGGCGCGCGGCGCAGACCGGGACGTTGCACGCGCCGCCACAGAATCGTCACCGCCAACGCCGCCACGCCGGCCAGCGCGAGGTGCAGCGGTCCCAGCGTGACCAGCGAAGCCGGCGCCGGCGTCACTGCCCAACCAGGATGCCAGACATTCACGGCCCGCGCGATCGCCGGCCAGACCAGCACGGGGCCGAGACCAAGGGCGACACACGCCGCAGCGAGCAACCCCATCGGCGCCAGCAACAGCGGACCGCTCTCGTGCGCGCGCGCCGCTTCGGGAGTCCGCGGCGCGCCGAGGAAAACGATCGCTCCCGCCTTTACGAACGCCGCCAGCGCGAGTGCACCACTCGTGGCCAGCATGATCACCGCGGGCACGGTCGCCCACGCGATCGGTCCCCGCGTGGTCACCGTATCGAGCAGCCCGAGGTAAAGCAGCCACTCGCTCACAAAACCATTCAACGGCGGCAGCCCCGCCACGGCCATCGCCCCGACGGCAAAGAATCCCGCCGTCCACGGCATCGTGCGCCACAAGCCGCCGAGCCGGCTCAGCTCGCGCGTGCCCGTTGCGTGCAGCACCGAACCCGCGCTGAAAAACAGCAGGGCCTTGAACACGCCGTGATTCCACACGTGCAGCAATGCGCCCGCCAGTGCGAGCCGGCCCCACGCGGCGTTCTCCTGCGCCGCACCCAGCAGCGCCACGCCGAGGCCAAGGACGATGATGCCGACGTTCTCCACCGAACAATAGGCCAGCAGGCGCTTGAGATCGTTCTGCGCCAGCGCGAACGCTATACCCGCCACCGCACTGACCGCACCGAGCCCGAGGAGCACCCACCCCGCCTCGCCCGGCACCGGCAGCCAGCCGCTGAAACGAATGAGTCCGTAGAGTCCCATCTTGATCGCGACGCCCGACATGATCGCCGACACATGGCTCGGCGCGCTCGCATGCGCCGAGGGCAGCCATACATGCAGGGGAAACACGCCGCTCTTCACCCCGAAGCCGAACAGGGCCAGCCAGAACAACGGCGCCAAGTCCGCGCGATCCCGCAACGGCCCGAGATCCCAACTGCCAGTGCGCTCGGCCAGCAGCGCGAAGAACGCGAACAGCGCGAGCGTTCCGACATGGGAAGCGGCCAGGTAAAGCCAGCCAGCCCGCCGGGCGGCGACGCGCCGCCGGTCGAGCGTAACCAGAAAGTAAGCACTGAGCGTGAACAGCTCCCAGCCGATGAGGAAGTGCAGGCCGTTCGACGCGATCAGGACGAGCACGAGATTCAGCACCAGCGCGCTCCACGCGCATCGCCCGCGCGGGGCCGAGTCGGGATGCTGCCGGTCCGTCCAATAACCACTGGCGTACAGCGCCCCCAGTCCGCCCACCACACTCACGAGCGCGAGGAACAAGCCGCTGAGCGCATCGAGTCGCAGGTGCAGCGGCTCGCCGCCGATCGCAACGACACTGCGCCACTCCCACGCCGCGGTGCCGCTCAAGACCTGCACGGCCGCCACCAGCGCGGCCGCGCACCCGACTCCATTCAAACCGAGCCAGACGCGCGGCCACCGCGGGCCCGCGACGACGCCCGCCGCCAGACCGCCGGTGGCGATCGCGAGCAGCAGGCCCGCCGTCATGAAGTCACTCCTTTGCCCGCCACACCCATCGCGGCATCGGCCGCCGCCACGGCGGCGAACAACTCCTCGTCCGACGCCCCGCGCGCAATCGCTTCGCGCAACGGACCGCGCAGCAACGTGCGACTGAGCCGGCCCAACAAATCGAGGTGCGCGCGCGGAGACGGCGCGATGAAGAAAATCAACCGCGTCACGGGCACGGTGTCGGGCGCCGGATCCGCCAGCGGCATGGCGTCGCGCAACAGCAGCAGCGCCACCGCTCCGGACGCACGCCCGAGCGCGACGCGCGTGCTCGGATGCGGCAGCGCGAAGCCACCGCCGACCGGCGCGAGCGTCACTCCACCCGGCGTACGCAGCCGCTGCGCGAGCAACGCGCGCACCGGCGCCGTCGCGCCCGGCAGGGACGTCACGATCCGCGCGAGCACCTCCGGCACATCCGCCGCCGCGATCTCCCGCCAGATGCCGCCCGTCCGGATCAGCGGCTCGAGTGCAAACCCGGTGGCAAACGCCGGCACCTCGGGCGCAAGAAACCCCGCCTGCGCCGCGAGTCCGCGGCTGGCCGCCCAGTTCGCCACTTGCGCGCGATCGAAAAGCAGCCGGCCGCGGTCCGGCAGGTGCGGCAGGCCCTCGCGACGCATCCAGTCCTCCACGACCTTTTCCGAAACGCCGAAGGATGCGGCGAGCTGGATGAGGTTGAGGTACATGCGGCTATTCCAATCCCAAACGGCCCGGCTTCGAACGCCAAAAGCAGGGCTGCGCCCGGTAATGCGCAGAACGAAAGCGGTGCATAAGCGTTGCTATGACGATCCCACGCCGCCCGCAACCTCCGACACCGACACCGACACTGACACCGACACCGGGACTGGGACCGCGACCGCGACCGCCCCCGGTCGCCTTCGTCGTCACCACTGATCGAAGCATGCCGCCTCCGTTTGCCGCTCTCACCCCGCCGCCAACCGCTTCCCCTCCGTCGGCGCCGGCGCTTCCGCCAACAACTCCCGATCGCCCGGCAGCGGCGGCAACCCGAGAATCTGCCGCGCGCGCGCCAGCGAAGCTGTAATATGCGGGCAGATATTCTCGCGCCCCAGCCGATCGACGAACCCGGCGTTTTCCATCACCGCCATCGGCTGCGTGTGCGGTCCGCTCAGGATGAGATGCTTGCCCTTGGCCCGCAGCTTCGCGTGCAAATCCTCGAGCGCCTGCAGGCCCGTCGCGTCGATCGCGAGGACCTTGCGTACCCGCAAAATCAGGACGTCCGGCTCGCGTTTCGCGCGCTTCAACTCGTCGTCGAGCTTGTCGACCACGCCGAAGAAAAACGCCCCGAACACGCGAAACACCACCACGCCCTCAGGCACGACCTTGCCGACGAGCGAGTGCTGCGAACCCTCGGTCTCGGTGGACTCATCGACCGCGGTGATCTTCGACGTTTCGGAAATGCGCTTCACCATCAGCAACGACGCCAGGACCACACCCACTTCCACCGCGAGCGTGAGAGTCGTCAGTACTGTCAGCGCAAACGTCGCGAGAAACACCGCGGAGTCGCTGAACGGCCAGCGCGTGAGGCGCGCGAATTGTTTCCACGATACCATCCGGTAAGCCGCGACAACGAGAATCGCGCTCAGCGCCGCCAGGGGAATCTTGCTCACCAGCGGCGCCGCCACGATCAGCACGATCAGCAGGAGCAACGCATGCACGAGGCCCGCCACGGGCGTCCGCGCTCCGGCCCGGACATTCGCCACGGAACGCGCGACGGCACCCGTCACCGGAATGCAGCCGAAGAGCGGACCGACGAGATTCGCGACGCCCTGCCCCATGAGTTCCTGATTCGAGTCATGGCGCTCATCCAGCAGGCCGTCCGTCACCACCGCGCACAGCAGCGCCTGCATGGCGACGAGCAGCGCGATCGTGAACGCCGGCTGCAGGAGTTCCTTGAGCGTCGACCACTCCGTGGCCGGCCAGTGCAGGGACGGCAGCGTGCCCGAAAACGGGCCGAACGCAGACGCGATCGTGGCGATTTGAAAGCGTTCGTGCAGGCCGAACGCGCCCACGGCCACCGTCGCCGCCACCAACCCGATCATCGCCCCCGGCACATAGCGGGATAGCCGCGCCGGCCAGAGTCCGATCAACGCGGTCGTGCCCACCGCAAGCAGGGCGGTAGGCCAGTGAATCGCCCCTAGATTGGCCGCGAGCACCTGGATCTTACCACTGAACTCAGCCGGCATCCGCTCCACCGGCAGTCCGAGGAAATTCTTGATCTGCGAACTCAGAATCAGGATCGCGATGCCCTTGGTGAAGGCGCGCGAGACCGGATAAGGAATGAAGCGGATGATCGAGCCGAGCTTGGCCAGGCCCATCAGGAACAGAATCGCCCCCGCCATCATCGTGCAGAGCACGAGGCCGGCCGCACCATGGCTGTGCGCGATGCTGTAGGTAATGATTACGAACGCGCCGGTCGGGCCGCCAATCTGCACGCGGGAACCGCCCAACGCCGCGATCAAGCCGCCGCCGATGATCGCGGTGAACAAGCCCTGCTCGGGCTTCACGCCGGACGCGATCGCGAAGCCAATCGAGAGGGGAAACGCCAGGATCATGACGTTTACGCCGGCGATGCAGTCCTTCCGCAGCAGCGCGAGCGAGTAGGTCCGCAAGGCCTCAAATAGTTTCGGCCGGAATGGAATCGCGAAGTTCATAGCCCGTCGGACTGTCGCCGGTGCGCCCAGCGATGGCCATCCCAGAACGCGTCATCGTCGCGGGACGCAGACGCAGTTCGCACCGCAGAAAATTCCGGGCGCTTTCACCGTTCGCGGGCGTAACCAACCACCGTTACGCCTGTCAGTGGGGCTTCGCCGCACCTCCAGCGAACTCCTGCATGTCCGTCCTCATTCCCGAGTCGTTGCTGCCGCGCATCGGCATGATCTCCACCCACGGCTACGTCGCCGCCGAGCCTCCGCTCGGCGCCGCCGATACCGGCGGGCAGGTCGTGTTCGTGCTCGAGCTCTCCAAGAAACTGGCCCAGCTCGGCTTCGAAGTCGACATCTGGACCCGCCGCTTTGAGGACCAGCCCGAGATCGACGTGATCAACGAGCGCGTCCGCGTCATTCGCGTGCCCTGCGGCGGACGAAATTTTCTGCCCAAGGAATATTTGGTGAATCATCTCAGCGAGTGGTCCGAGCACGCGCTGCGTTTCATCAAGAAACACCGGCTGACGTATCAGTTTCTCAACAGTCACTACTGGGATGCCGGCGTCGCGACGCAGCGCCTGGCCGAGGCGCTCGACGTGCCGCACGTGCACACGCCGCATTCGCTAGGGCTGTGGAAAAAGCAGCTGATGGAACGCGATTTTCCGGAGGACGCCGCGAAGTTCGAACGCGAGTACAACTTCACCCAGCGGATCAACGAGGAGACGATGCTCTTTCGCACCTGCAAGGAGGTCATCGCCACCACGCCCGATCAGCTCGACATGATCGTGAAGGACTACGGCGCGCCGTCCGAGCAGGTGACGATGATTCCGCCGGGTTACGACGATCACCGCTTCTTCTCGATCAGCGGCGCCACGCGCCAGGCGATGCGCACGCGCCTCGGGTTCGAGGGTAAAGTCGTCCTCGCGATCGGCCGGCTCGCCCGCAACAAGGGCTACGATCTGCTCGTGGACGCATTCTCGCTGGTGCCCTCGCGGATCCCCGACGCGTATCTGCACCTCGCCGTCGGCGGCGCGCAGCTCAACGCCGACGAGCAGACCATCCTCGACGAACTCAAGGCGCAGGTCGCGCGGCTCGGCCTCACCGACCGCGTGAAGTTCTCCGGCTTTGTCGCCGATGCCGAACTGGCCGACTACTACCGTGCCGCCGACGTGTTTGTCCTGAGCAGCCGCTACGAACCGTTCGGCATGACGGCGATTGAGGCCATGGCCTGCGGCACGCCCACCGTGATCACGACGCACGGTGGATTGTTTCGCGCGGTGACCTTCGGCCGCCACGCGCTGTATGCAGATTCTTTCGACAAGGAGGATCTCGGCATCTCGATCGTCAAAGTCCTGCGCCACCCGCGCCTCTCGCACCGCCTCGGCCGCATGGGCGCGCACAAGGCGCGCAGTCTCTTCACCTGGACCGGCATCGCGCAGCAACTGGTCAGTTTGATCGAGGAGCGCGCCACCGCCCTCGCCTTCACGGACAACGAATGGGACGAGCCGTGGAACGACGGGGACTGAGCCCGCCCGCATGAGCGCCACGGCCCCCATCCGGCTCTTCAGCACCGATCTCGACGGCACCCTGCTCGGCAATCCCGAGTCCACGGAGCGCTTCAAGACCGTGTGGACCGCACTCGATCCCGCCACGCGGCCGCTGCTTGTGTTCAACAGCGGCCGGTTGGTGGACGACCTGCGCCGCTTCGTCGACGCCGGCACGCTGCCGGCCGCGGACTTCTACATCGGCGGCGTCGGCACCCAGATTTTCGACGTGAAGGCCGGCCGGATGCTCGACGAGCTGCACGAGCACCTCGCCAGCGGCTGGGATCTTGCGCGCGTCGCGGCGATCACCGAACGGTTTCCCGGCACGCGCCGGCAGCCCGAGGAGTTCCAGCATGAATTCAAATCCAGCTGGTTCCTCGAGCGCGCCACTCCCGCGGCCATCCGCGATCTCAAGCGTCAGCTCGAGGTCGCCGGGCTTAAAATCAAGGTTGTGTATTCAAGTTCCCGCGACCTGGACGTCCTGCCGTTCCACGCCACCAAGGGCGGGGCGCTGAGCTGGCTTTGCACGCGCCTCGGCATTCCCGGCGAAGCAGTGCTCGTGGCCGGCGACACCGGCAACGACTCCAGCATGTTCCGCCTGCCCGGCGTGCGCGGCATCGTCGTGGAGAATGCGCTTCCGGAACTCTTCGAGGCCACGGTGGAAATCCCCACGTTCAGCTCGCGCCAGATCCTGGCCGACGGCGTGCTCGAGGGCCTGTGTCACTATGGGATCGTCGCCACGCTGCCCACGCGGGAGAAACCCCGGAGCAAGCGGGCGGAGATCGAGCCGGGCTTCCGGATGCTTTTCACCGGCACGAAGCTCGGCACGCTCACGGACAAGGAAAAGGCCTTCGTCTCCACGGCGTACGAGAAGGCACTCGTCGCGCTGAAGAAGAACATCACGCCGCTCGGCTTCTCGGCGTGCTCGCTGACGGACAACACCGTCACCGGTACCGACGCCAACTACCGCAGCGTGTGGGCGCGCGACGGCGCCATCACGGTGTGGAACACGCTGCACATCGAGGACGAGGACGTGCGCGCCGCGCAGGTCGCCACGCTCGAAACGCTGCTCAATGCGTCCACGCCGAACGGCCAGATTCCCGCCAACGTCCGGCTCGACGACGGCCAGCCCGACTACTCGGGCGTCGGCAGCATCGCCTCGATCGACAGCGGCCTGTGGGTGATGATTGCCCTCTACAACTACGCCGCGCGAACCGGCGACCTGACACTGCTCTATCGTCACGCCGACCGCCTGCAGACGATCATGAACTGGCTCAGCGCGCAGGACTCGAACAACGACGGCCTGCTCGAGATTCCGGAGGCGGGAGACTGGACGGATCTTTTCGGTCGCAGCTACAACGTGCTCTACGACGAGGTGCTGTGGTTTCGCACGAATGTCTGTTACGGCCGGATGCTCGAACTCATGGGGCAGTTCGATCGCGCGGCCGATTATCTCCGGTGGTCGCAGAAAATCCGCAGCCGCATTCTGGAAGTGTTCTGGCCGTCGACGCAGCCGGATCCCAACGGGATTCACCAGAACCGGTTTGCCGATCGCCAGTCCGGCGTCGGCGACGCGCAGTACCTCCTGGCGGAGATCACGCCGTTCGCGTTCAACTGGCGCTGCGACACCTACGCCAACATCCTCGCGTTCCTGATGAACGTGCTCGACATCGACCGCGCGCGGATCGCGTTTCGTTTCATGTGGGGCGTGGGCGTCAACCAGCCGTGGCCGTGCGCCAATCTCTACCCGGTGGTGCAGGCCGGCGACCCCGACTGGCGCGCGTACTACACCGTCAACATGCTCAATCTCCCGCATCACTATCACAACGGCGGGATCTGGCCGCTCATCGGCGGATTATGGGTGCGCTTCATTCACCGCCTCGGCTTTCACGAGGTCGCCTGCCGCGAGCTGCTCCGCCTCGCCCAGCTGAACCAGCTCGGCCGCGATCAGGAATGGGAGTTCAACGAATGGGCGCACGGGCAGACCGGCCGCCCGATGGGCAAAGCCTACCAGGCGTGGAGCGCGGCCTCGTTTCTCCGCGCGTGCCACGAGCTCGAAGCCGATCCGAAAACTCCAGGCGAACTCTAGACGCCTGCACCACGGCGAAGGGAAGTCCTCGCGCTCGCGCAGACCTCAGCCTGTGGCTACGAGCGCCAGCGAGTGGCAGAGACACCCCGCGTCGGCGCTCGTCCAGCCATTGATCGAGCGGCGCAGCTCCGGCCCAAAAACACTCGACTGCCCCGCGCTTTCACCGGTGACTCGGCGGATGAAGGCCGGCGCGACCCTGCAGGACGTGGCGACCCGCGCCGGCGTGCACCGGACGACGGTGTCGCTGGCGTTGCGCGATCATCCGCGCATTCCGTCCGCGACGCGCGAGCGGGTGAAGGCGGCGGCGGCAAAACTCGGCTACCGCGTGAATCCGCTGGTCTCCGCGTTGATGAAGTCGCGCCGCAGCGGCCGGACGGAGAACCACATCGCGCTCGCGTACGTCACCGACTATCCGACGCGTTTCGGCTGGCGTCCGCCACAACACGACCGCCCGAATTTTTTCCCCGGCGCCGTCGAGCGCGCGCGCGACTTCGGCTACCGGCTCGAGCACTTCTGGCTGGCCGAACCCGGCATGACGCCCGCGCGATTCTGCGACATCCTGTCCGCCCGCGGGATCAACGGACTTGTGATCGGCCGGCTGCCGCCGGGACGACATGCAATGGACCTCGCGTGGACGAGATTCTCCTGCGTGGCCCTCGGGCTCACGTTGCGATCGCCGCTGCTGCATCACGTCACCGAGAATCATTTCGAGGCGGCGTGGCAGGGCGTGCAGCGCTGTCGCGAACGCGGCTACCGGCGCGTGGGCTTCGTGTTTTCCGAGGCCAATGACAGCCCCGATGTCGGCAGCCGCTGGCTCGGCGCGTTCCTCGCCCAGCAGCAGCTTTTCCCCGCGGCCGACCGCATCGCACCGTGTCCGGCGGTGCCGGCGGACGAGCGCACGTTTCGCGCGTGGTTCAACCGCGTGCGACCCGACGCCCTGCTCGCAAGCCACGCGCGCCCAGTGCTAAGCTGGCTCGAGCGCATGGGCCGCAAAGTGCCGCGGGACGTCGGCGTGATTGATCTCGCGGGTGATCGACCGGAGCACGAGTACGCCGGCGTTTACCACGATCCGGCCAAGGCGGGCGCGCTGGCGATCGAGATGCTCGTCGGCCTCATGCATCGCAATGAGACCGGGGTGCCGGACGACCAGCATGAAATTCTGCTCTCCGGTGAATGGCGCGATGGTCGGACGCTGCCGCCGCGGAAATAGGCAATCGCTCCCGCGGTCAACGATGAGCGCACAACGAGGCTCGGGCTGCGCTGCGGGTTGGGACAGGTTGAACGCCGACCGCGCGCACGCGTGAACCCACCACCCACCCCGCCCTCCGCCGCTCCCGGCGGCAACATCCGCTGGATCGTCTGCAGCCTGTTGTTCTTTTCGGTCGCCGTGAACTATGTCGACCGGCTCGTGCTCGCGATCCTGAAGCAGGAACTCTGTCGCGAGCTGGGCTGGAGCGACGCGGACTACGGCTGGATCACCGCCGCGTTTTCGTTCGCCTATGCCTTCGGCTATCTCTTTGGCGGACGGCTGATGGACCGCTGGGGCGTGAAACGCGGCCTGCCGACGTTTGTCTTTTTGTGGAGCTGCGCCGCGTGCGCGCACGGGTTGTGCAGCTTCATCGGCGTCGGGGAAACATTCTCGCTGACTTACCCGTGGTTCTCGTGGGCGGAGAAAGGTGTCGTCTGGCTCACGTTGTCGATGCCGATGACCGCGGCGGGCTTCATGCTTGCGCGCATTGCGCTCGGCCTCACCCAGGGCGGTAACTTTCCCGGCGCCATCAAGGCGGTGGCGGAATGGTATCCGGCGAAGGAGCGCGCGCTCGCCACGGGACTGTTCAACGCCGGCACGAACGTCGGTGCGATTGTCTGTCCGATCGGCGTTCCGTGGCTCTACGCGAAATTCGGCTGGCAGACGACATTCTACATTACAGGCGCGATCGGCTTCGTCTGGGTCGTCGTGTGGCGTTGGATCTACGAAGCGCCCGAACAGCACCCGCGCCTGTCCGCTGCTGAGCTCGCGTACATCCGGCAGGGCCAGCCCCAACCCGCGCCCAAGGCGATCAAGGTACCGTGGCTCTCGCTGCTCCGTTATCGCGCGGTGTGGGCGTATGTGATCGCGAGCATTCTCGCCGCGCCCGCGTGGGGCTTCTACCAGTTCTTCGTCCCTGACTTCCTGGGCAAACGCTTCGGCCTAGCCACCCAGGAGGTCGGCTGGTGGACGGCGGCGTTTTTCGCCCTGGCGGCCATCGGCGGCGTGGCCGGCGGCTGGCTCGCGGGGCGGCTCATCGGGCGCGGCTGGAGCGTCAACGCCGCACGCAAGGTCTCACTGCTGCTTTGCGCGCTCGCGGTCGTGCCGGTGTTTCTCGCGCCGTACGCACCAACGGTGTGGCTCGCGGTGTTGATCGTGGGCCTCGCGGGCTCCGCGCACCAAGGCTGGTCGGCCAATCTTTACAGCGTCGTTTCCGACACGATGCCGCGCGATGCGATCAGCTCGGTCATCGGGCTCGGGGGCTTCGTGGCCTACTTCACCGGCGGTTTCGTCAACGGTTTCACCGGCATGATTCTCCAGAAGACCGGCAGCTACGTCACGGTCTTCGCGTACTTCTCCGGCATGTACCTGCTCTCTCTCCTCGCCGTGCAGCTGCTCGTGCCTCGCCTGGAACCGGAGCGCAAGGGTTGAACGGGATTCCACCTTCACGCACGGACATGGCACCCCACTCCGCATCTCCCCTCGCCGGCCGCACCGTCGAACCGGTGTCCGCCGCACCGTGGTATCCGGATCTCGGCGACGGCCGCTATCGGAACCCCGTGCTCTTCGCCGACTACTCCGATCCGGACGCGATTCGCGTCGGTGACGACTACTGGCTGACGTCGTCGAGCTTCACCCACGTCCCGGGTCTGCCGATCCTGCACTCGCGCGATCTGGTCAACTGGACGCTCGTCAATCATGCCCTGCCGGTCCTCGGCTCGACGCTCCAGCCGACGCCGCGCACGGTTGCCGGCATTCCGGCCGGCCACTTCGACGTGCCGCGCCACGGTGGTGGCGTATGGGCACCGTCACTACGCCATCACGCGGGACGATTCTGGCTCTACTATCCCGATCCCGATTTCGGCCTGTATCTCGTCACCGCGGTCGATCCTCGCGGCGCGTGGTCGCAGCCCGTGCTGGTGAAGGGCGGCAAGGGCCTGATCGATCCGTGTCCGCTCTGGGACGACGACGGCCAGGCTTATCTCGTCCACGGCTGGGCCAAAAGCCGCTCAGGGAAAAACAATCTGCTGACCCTCAACCAACTTTCCGCCGACGGCTCGCAGGTGACCGATGGCGACGGCGTCGTAATTGTGGACGAGAACAACGCCATCCACGGCATGCACACGCTCGAAGGCCCGAAGCTCTACAAGCGGGGCGCGACTTACTGGATCTTCGCCCCGGTCGGTGGCGTCGCCACGGGGTCGCAGGCCGTGTACCGTTCGAAGCACATTCGCGGCCCGTACGAACGTCGGATCGTCCTCGCGCAAGGCGCCACCACCGTAAACGGCCCGCACCAAGGTGCGTGGGTCGACACGCCGGCCGGTGAATCGTGGTTCCTGCACTTTCAGGATCGCGGAGCGTTTGGACGCGTCGTCCATCTGCAACCGCTCGCCTGGCGTGAGGATGGCTGGCCCGAGCTCGGCACGGCTGTCGCGACCGGTGAAGCCACCGGTGAACCCGTCCTCGTGCACGAGAAACCAGCCATCGCTCCGGTGGCGTCCGCTCACTCACCGACCTTGGCCGCGAGCGACACGTTCGACTTGCCGCAACTGGGCTTGCAATGGCAGTGGCCGGCCAACCCGCGCGCGTCGTGGTATTCGCTTACGGAGAAACCGGGTGTGCTGCGTCTGCAGGCGGTGGCGTCGCCCGCTGCGACGAGCCGCTACCACGCGCCGAATCTCCTGCTGCAGAAATTTCCCGGCCCCGCTTTTACCGCGATCACGCGAGTAGACTTTTCCGGCGCAACGGAAGGCACGGAGGCAGGGCTGATCGTCTTTGGCTCAAGCTACGCGTGGATCGGGCTGCGCAAGACGCCCGCAGGCCTGCGGATCGTCCAGTGCGTCGCCATGGACGCGGACAAGGGCGGTGCGGAACGCGATGTAGCGTCGGTGGCCACAATCGATCAGCGGATTTTCCTGCGGGTGAGCATCGACCGCGACGCGCGCTGCCGTTTCGCGTTCAGCTTGGACGAAGGCTCGTATTCAAACTTCGGAGATGAGTTTCCGGCGACCGCGGGCCGCTGGGTCGGCGCCAAGGTCGGCCTGTTCGCGGCGTGTCCGCCGAACCAGGAGTCGTCGGGCCACGTTGATTTCGGCTTCTTCCGTGTGACGGCGTAGGTTCGGACCGTGGTCGAAACTGTAGGCGGCGCTGATTCGATCACCGCACATCCACGACCACCGCGAACGTTCTGGTTGAAGTCAGTGCGCACGTCCGGTTGCGTAGTCGACTCAACCCCGCGCTCACCGGCGCGCTCGTTCGCGGTTCCAATCCCCTTGACCATGACTACCCAGCGATACCCAAACTCCTTCGCGTTCGCTCACCTTGTTTTCGGACTGTGCCTGGCTGCGTCGGTCCCGCTCCTGGGCGCCGCCCCTTCGCCGGCCGCGGGCTCGGCCGAAGTCCGGACCGGCACGATCGCCGGCCGCGTTTCACAACCGGCCACGGGCGAGTTCGTCGAGCGCGTGCGGATCACGGTCGAGGGCACCACGCTCGAGACGTTCACCGACGCCGATGGCAACTACCGGCTGACCAACGTGCCGGTCGGCGTCGTGCGGGTGGGCGCGTTTTTCACCGGACTTGGCCAACAGACGTCCAGCGTCACCGTGACCGCCGGAACCGTCACCGCGCACGACATCGCGCTCCCCACCCGCACGGCGGCGGCCGTTCCCACCGACGGCGCGACCATCAAGCTCGACGAATTCGTGGTCGCGACCTCGCGCGAGATGACGGCCGCCGCGCGCGCGATCAACGAGCAACGCTTCGCGCCCAACATGCGCAACGTGGTTTCGACCGACGAATTTGGTGATATCGCCGAAGGCAATGTCGCGGAGTTCCTGAAATTCCTGCCCGGCGTGAACATCGATTACGCCGGCGGCAATGCCCGCGAGATTTCGCTCAATGGCGTGCCCGGCGACTACGTGCCGGTCACGATCGACGGCTTCAGCCTGGCCAGCGCGGTCGGCGGCGGCGCCGGCGGCACGAACCGTTCGGTCGGCCTCGATCAGGTGTCCATCAACAATCTCTCCCGCATCGAAGTGTCGTTCTCGCCGACGCCGGAGTCGCAGGGCAACGCCCTCGCGGGCTCGGTGAACATGGTGCCGCGCAGTTCGTTCGAGCGCGCGCGGCCGCTCTTCAACTGGAGCACGTACGTGATGATGCGCGACAACGCCCGGGACTGGGGCCGCACGCCCGCCCCGCGGCATCCCACGCGGAAAATTCATCCGGGCGCCGACTTCTCGTACGTCGCGCCGGTCAGCAAGCGCTTCGGCTACACGCTCTCCGCCGGCTTCAACCGGCAGTACTCCGGCGAGCCGCTGATCCAAAACACCTGGCGCGGCACGCAGGCGGCCACGAATGGCGCCGCCTTTCCCCACACGACGTTCGACCGGCCGTACCTCACCACGTTCTCCGTGCGTAACAGCGGCAAAGATACGAAGCGCAGTTCCTTCGGCGCCACGGTCGACTACAAGCTCACCCCGGCCGACCGCTTCTCGTTTTCACTGCAGGCGTCCACCTTTGACGTCCTCATCAACCACAATCAGCTCACGTTTAACGTGAATCGCGTCGCGGCCGGCGACTTCACCACCACCTCGACCCGCGGTGCCGCCGGGGCCGGCAACGTCCAGCTCGTGACGACGGGCGCGGATCGTTCGAACTACACCTACATGCCGTCGATCATCTGGCGCCACGACGGCGCCGTGTGGAAGAGCGACACCGGCTTCTCGTACTCGCGCGCCGGGAACCGCAACCGCAACACGGGCTCGGGCTTTTTCGACACCACCACCGCCAATCGCCCGGGCGTCACGGTGGCGTTCAACGACATCTTCTATCTCCGGCCGCGGGTCATCACGGTGACCGACGCCGCGGGCAACCCGGTCGACCCGTATTCGTTGTCCAGTTACGTCGTGACGGCGGCGTCCGGCAACACGCGTGCGACCGATGACACCAAGCGCACGCTGTACACCAATCTGCGACGCGACTTCTTCGGCTCGATTCCGCTTTCCCTGCGCAGCGGGCTCGACTTTCGCCAGGCCGCCCGCGATCAGCGTGCGAGCACGCCGGCGTACACGTTCGCCGGCACTGACAATCGCGCCGCGCCCTTCATCGATCCGAGTTTCTCCAGCCGCATCGCACCCTACGGTTTCCCGCGGATCGAGGGCATCAGCAGCGAGAAACTGTTCGGCTACTGGGTCGCCAATCCGACCGCTTTCACCTCGAACGCGAACACCTCGTATCGCTCGGAGGTCAATCTCTCCAAACGCGCCGAGGAGCTGGTGTCGGCCGCGTACCTGCGCGCCGACGTCCAGTTTCTCGACAACCGGCTGAAGCTGGTGGGCGGCGTGCGCGCGGAGCAGACGAACATCGACGCCGAGGGCCCGCTGACCGATCCGAGCCGCAATGTCCAACGCGACGCCCAGGGCCGCCCCGTGTTGGGCGCCAACGGTCGGCCGTTGCCGATCGTCCCGGCGACAAATGCGCTCGGGGTGTCGCAACTCACGTTCATCGACCGCGGCGCGCGGGCCGAGAAGGAATACCTGCGCTGGTTTCCCAGCCTGAACGCGAGCTACAACGTCACGGAAAGCCTGATCGCGCGGGCCGCGGTGTTCACCTCGATCGGCCGGCCCGACTACAACCAATACTCCGGCGGGCTTACGCTGCCCGACCCGGAGAATCCGTCGCCCGCCGATCAGATCACCGTCAGCAATGTCGCGATCAAGCCGTGGAGCGCGCGCACCGTGAACGTGCGCCTCGAGTATTATTTCGAGGGCGTGGGCCAGTTTTCGATCGGGGCGTTTCGCCGCGATTTCGAGAATTTCTTCGGCAGCACCACGCTCGTGGCGACGCCGGAGTTCCTCGAACTCTACAATCTCGATCCGAATGTCTACGGCCAATACCCGGTCGTCACGCAGTACAACATCGACAGCACGGTGCGCATGCAGGGCATCAACGTGAACTACAAGCAGGCGCTGACGTTTCTGCCGAAGTGGGCGCGTGGCGTGCAGGTGCTCGCGAACGGCAGCGCGCAGCGACTGCTCGGACCGGCGTCGTCGAATTTCCCGGCGTTCATTCCGAAAACGGCGAGCTGGGGCGTCAGCCTCAACCGCGAACGCTACAACCTGCGCGCGAACTGGAATTATCGCAGCCACCAGCGCCGCGGTGAAATCGCGGCCGCCGGCAATCCCAACACCAGCATCGAAAGCGGCACGTACACGTGGTGGTCGAAACGCCTGTATTTTGATCTCAACGGTGAGTTCTATTTCTACAAGCGCTTCGCGCTCTTCGCCAGTCTGCGCAATGTCGGCGACGCGCCCGACGACATCCAGGTTTACGGCCCCAGCACGCCGGAACACGCCCAGTTCAGACAGCGCACCGCGTACGGCTCGCTGTGGACCTTCGGGCTCAAGGGTACGTTCTAAGGCAGGTCCGTGCGGCAAGGAACGATGGCATGATCCTTGCCGCCCCCGGGACCGCGACCGCCCCCGGTCGCATTCAGCTCGGCGCTCTCAGCTCGTTCGCGGTCGAAGGCTTTCACGGCCCAGGGCGCGAACTTGATGGTATTGCCGATTTCAGAGGAAGTTGGAGGCCGTGGCGCGGGCGGCGGAACTGAGGAGAACACCGGGCACCGTTGTTTTTATCACGACGTGCCGGTTCGCGGTATAAGACACCCGGGGTAAAACCTGAGCTCACGGAGGAGCTGGTGCGCGTTGCATGGCTAGCCCATCACTCTGCGTTCCACGTTTCTGCCGCGCACTCCACCGCGGCAGGATCGCCGCAGGCAGAGCGCTCCTCAGGGATCGACCGGCGAGGGCGGCACGCACAAGTTCTCCGCATGCGTCATCCTCGTCGCGGCAGAAACCTGGCCCTGGTCGTAGCGGGCGTCGGTGCGATCGCGGTGCTGGTGGCGGTCTGGCTGACCCGCCTGAACCGCCCCGGCAACGTCGAGGTGATACTCGGCGTGATCGGACTCAAAGTGTCGTTGGTGGCCACAGTGCTCACGATCGTTTACCACGTGAGAGTCGTGCGACGGTATGATCGGTTGGTCCGCGGCGAGGGCGTCCTCGCGCGCTGGCGGATTGAGCCCGAGCGCTGGCGGCTGTGCCGCGAAGCGGCAGACGCCCTGGCCCGGAGTCCGCAGGCCCTGCCCAATGAACTGCCGCTTCCACCCGAGATTCCCGCTGCAGGGATCGAAGTCATCCTCGCAGCCGATGCCTTTTGCGTGGGCCCGGAGTTCGAGCCGTTGGAAAAATCCGCCGTCGTGCAGCTCAACGGACCGGTGTTGGAAATTCAGCAGCGGGTGCCGCAGACCCGCCACAGCACACGGCTCGCGGTCTATCGGCTGCCGGCGGCGGAAAACAGGGAGGCCGACGTGGCGCGCCTCGCCGCGCGGTTCGCGCAACGAGCCACCCACTCGCGCACTCTGGTCAGAAAGGTCGCGCTGGTCGCGCTGGTCGGGTCGCTCGGAGCGCTCGTTTGGCTGGTGATGTGGGTGATGTCGGTCGCGAAGCGCGGATGACGTGAACGCTTCCCCGAGGCGAAGGCCACGGCCGAGGTGAGCGGGGTGCGCAAAAAATGAGATGGGGCGGAACTGCTTGGCGGGCTCGGTGCGATGGCTTAACTTCGCGACACCATGACTCACCCCGGCTTGGTTCGCTCGCAGCTGGCCTGCGCACTTTTCCTCGTGGCTTCGTTTTGCGGCGGCCGCGCTGTAACGTCCGCCGCAGTCCCAGACGCGAAAGCGTTTCCAGGCGCGGTGGGTTTCGGCACCGAGACTCCCGGCGGGCGCGGCGGCCGCGTCATCAAGGTCACCAACCTCAATCCCTCCGGGCCAGGCTCGCTGGCTGATGCGGTACGGATGAAGGGACCGCGACTTGTCGTGTTCGAAGTCGGCGGCGTGATCGATTTGAACGCGTCGGTGCTCAAAATCACGGAGCCGTTCCTCACCATCGCCGGCCAGACCGCACCCAGCCCGGGCATTTCGATCATCCGCGGTGGCGTGGGAATCTCGACTCACGATGTCGTCATCCAGCACATTCGCGTGCGCGCCGGCGACGTGGGTCGCGCCAAAAAGAGCGGCTGGGAAGTCGACAGCATGGCGACCACCTCCGCATGGAATGTGGTCGTCGATCATTGTTCGCTGGCCTGGGGCACCGACGAAAACCTCAGCGCATCCGGGCCGCGCTTTGACGGCGGTGCCAACGTCGACGCGTGGCGGTCGCGCACGTCGCACGATGTCACGTTCAGCCACTGCATCATCGCGGAAGGGTTGAGCAACTCGGCGCATGCGAAGGGCGAACACTCCAAGGGCAGCCTCATTCACGACAACGCGCAGCGGATTTCGATCATCGGTAATCTGTATGCCTCCAACGTGGAGCGAAACCCACTTTTCAAGGGCGGCGTCCAGGGCGTCATCGTCAACAACCTGATCGATAATCCCGGCCGCAAGGCGCTGCACTACGGCCTCATCGCCTCGGAGTGGACCGGCCACGGCTACGTCAACGGCCAGATGGCGGCCGTGGGCAACGTGCTTCACTGCGGTCCCGATTCGAAGGACGGCATGGCGCTGGTGATGGTCGGTGGCGACGGTCCCCTGGAATTGTTTCTTGCCGACAACCTCACGCGCGATCGCGCCGGCAAACCGGTGGAGCCATTCGTGATCACAACGAAGGACTCGAAAACCGTGGGCGTGAAACTCCTCGCCGCCTCACCCGTGTGGCCGGCGGGACTCAAGGCGCTGGCCGCGGCGGACGTGAAGGAGTCGGTGCTGAAAAACGCCGGCGCGCGCCCTTGGGATCGCGACGAAGTGGATCAACGCATCGTCCGCCAAGTGCGCGAGGGCAAAGGCCGGATCATCGACAGCCAGGAGCAGGTCGGCGGCTACCCGCGCCCGGCGATGACGCAGCGGACGCTGACGGTACCGACGACCGGGGTGGACGCGTGGCTGGCGACCTTTTCCTCAGGCGCGACGAAATGAGGCAGGTCCGTCGAAGCGTGACTGCATGATCGTCGATCTGACCGTCGATCCGCCTGTCGTGCGCTCGCGCGCGACCACCCCGACGCGACTCGCGCTGCCTGCGATCATCGTCGCAGGCGCGCTGCTGTTCTCCGGGTGCGTCTCGCGTCGCGTCGCAGGCGAACCTTATTCCACGCCGGGCTGGGAAAATCACCGACGCCGTCGCCGCTTGCAATGTCGTCGGCGAGGACTTGCTGGTCCTGATCGCGGACTTCCCGGCGCACCGCCCGCGTTACGATGCGCTCCGCGCCCGCCAGTACGCCTCGCCCTGAGAGCGCGCGCCGGGGCGCACGGCGGACGGAGTCGCGCCGGTGGCGAGTTGCGACGTGACCCCTTGCCCGACTCCGCGTAGGGTCTCGGCACTTCATGAATCCCTTGCCTTGCGTGTTCCCTGCATGGCTCAACGTGCCCCGGGTGCCGTCGCATTCTTCCATTTGCTCACGCCTTACGCCCGGCGGGGCACAGCGGGCGCGACGCCATATCACGGGCTTGGCCAGAACGGCGCGATTGATTGCGCTGCTCCTTTTCTCGACTGACACGACCGCGGTCTTCGCGGCGACGGAAATCAAACCTCCCGTGCCCACCGATCGCCCGGTTTCCTACGAGGCGTTCGGTGCCGTCGGCGATGGCAAGGCGGATGATCTTCCGGCCATCGTCGCAGCCCACGCATTCGCCAATACGCACGGCCTGACCGTCGAGACCAAGCCTGGCGCCACCTACCATCTCGGACGTCGCGCGCTCACGGCGGTCATCGCCACCGACGTCAACTGGAGCAAGTCCCGCTTCGTGATCGACGACACGGACGTCGAGAATTCCCGCACCTCGATCTTCGCCGTGCGCTCGCTGCTCGAGCCGGTGACGCTGGCGATCCCGCGCCTCACGCGCGATCAACACACGCTCGAAATCCGTCCACCACGCGACTGCTGGGTACGAGTCGAGAACAGCCGCAAGCGCGTCTACATCCGGCGCGGCCTCAACCAGAACAGCGGCACGCCGGAACGCGACTGCTTCATCCTGCGGCGCGACGGCACCATCGAGGGAGACATCGACGGGAACTACGAAACGATCACGCGCGTCGAGGCCCGGCCGATCGATGAACGGACGCTGGTGATCAAGGGCGGAGTCTTCACCACCACCGCCAATCGCCTCAAGGCGGAGAAGGGCTACAGTTACTGGTCACGAAATATCACCATCACCCGATCGAACACCACCGTGGAAGGCCTGACGCATCACGTCGTCGGTGAGGCAGAGGTGGGCCAGCCCTACGGCGGATTTCTCGAGGTGAATCGCTGTGCCAACGTCACGCTGCGCGACTGCTTCGTCACGGGCCACCGCACCTACACCACGATCGGTTCCGCCGGCAAACCGGTGAGCATGGGCACCTACGACCTCACGGCCAACGAGGTCGTCAACTTCACGCTGGTCGGCGTCCGCATGGAAGCCATCTGCGACCCGACGCTCTGGGGCGTGATCGGGACGAATTTCTGCAAGAACATCCTGCTCGAGAACTGCACCCTGTCCCGGATGGACACGCATCAGGGCGTGTCCGGCACGTATACGATTCGTGGATGCACCCTCGGCCACGCGGGCCTGAATGCCGTCGGGCGCGGCTCCTTGACGGTCGAGAACTCCACGCTGAACGGCCGCTCCCTGATCACGTTGCGCAGCGACTACGGCAGCACGTGGGAGGGCACGATCGTGATTCGCAACAGCCGCTGGATACCCGGCTGCGGCGCGGCGGTCCAACCGCACCTGCTCAATGCGAGCAACGACGGCCAGCATGATTTCGGCTACCCGTGCTTCATGCCGCGGGAGATCACGATCGACGGACTTGTCATCGACGACCGCAATCACCCGAAGGATTACGCCGGGCCGTATCTTTTCACGGACCCGGATGGCGCGAAGACGGGCGCGGCAACACCGCCGTTCGCCTACCGCCCGACCCAGCAGGTCAACCTCCGCAACCTCACCACGACCAGCGGCAAGAAGGCTCGCGTCTCTCCCGACGCCGTGTTCGCGGCGAAGGTGCGGGTCGTTGAAGCCCGTTGACGCCGACACTGGGAGGAGCGGCCGCCCGCTCTGCTGATCCGCGCGGCTCGGCTCACGTCGCCAGCGACGAGCGGCGTTCGATCTCAATCAGGAACGAGTCCGCGGCATGCTGGTTACAGACAGCGTGAGCGGCCCTCAGCGGTTGAGCGTATCGCGATGCGCCTAGGTGCGTGATCCGATTAAGTCCATCTGAGCAGCGCCTGCCCCCTCGGCCTGCCTAGCGTTTGAGGAGGCCTCTCCTTTAGCCCGGGTCAGCGCGCGCGGTATCAATTCAGGCCAGGAGACAGGCCGGCGAGGTTGACAGTTTAAGGAAACGATTCCTAGCTCGCCCCGCTTTTCGTCCCCGGTTCGCTCCCGCCTCCGCGGGACCGGTTCCTCCCCTTTGGCTTCTCCCTCAGAGTTTTCGCCCAGCCTCATGCCGTGCTCCGAAATCCGCCTCCCGGACGATCGCAACGGCCTTCGGTCAAGACGGCTCACCTCTGCCTCCCCGTTAATCATCGCTCTCGCCGCCACCCGCGATCGCACCGTTGCACTCAGCCCATCCGATTCATGAAGCCCCGATACATCCCCACGATAGCCTGCTTGCTGTCGGTTGTAGTTATCCTGACGAACGCGCCGACGGTCTTGGCGCAGTCGCCGACGGCCAACGAAGTCAGCTCCGATGTCATCGCCCTTTCCCCCTTTGAGGTCTCCACGTCAAAGGATCGCGGATACGAGGCCGGTGAAACGCTCTCCGGCACCCGTCTTTCCACGCCGAGCCGGTTTGTCGGTGCGGCGGTCACTGACGTGACGGCCGCGCTGATTCAGGATCTCGCCCTGACGAACATGCAGGACTTGATCAACTTCGTCCCGAATTCGGCGTCGTACTTCGGAGGCGGCCTGAGCGGCGACTCGACCGGCAACAATTCGCTCTTCGGCATCTCGTATTATGTCCGCGGCAATCTCGTCACGTCCGCCAGTCGCGACTTCATCAAGTACCGGGTCTATGAAGACGCGTATAACGTGGAACGCTTCTCGTTCGCACGTGGCCCCAACTCCATCCTCTTTGGCATCGGCGACCCCGCCGGCATCGTCAACAGCGTCTCCAAACGCGCGCAGTACAGGGATGCCAACAACGTCGGCTTTCGCTTCGACACGAACGACAGCAGCCGGGCCACTTTCGATCTCAACAAGCAGGTGGTGGCCAAGCGACTCGCCGTGCGAATCGCCGGCCTCCATGAAAACCGCGAGACCGATCGCAAACCTTCCGATCGCAAATCGGACCGCATCTATGGCGCGTTAACCGCCAATCCGTTTCGTTCCACGACCGTGCGCGCCTCCGCGGAGAAGGGGCACTACGACGCGTTGAACGTGCGGCCCTGGCCCGCGGCCGACGGCCTCACGCCGTGGATTCAGGCGGGCCGCCAGGAGATACCCGCGCAGCTGCGGAATGGAGCGGTGAACAACGCGACCGGCACTCCGGCGACGCCGGGAGCCGTCTACGGCGTCGGCCCCTCGGCCCCCGGCGTGGTCGGGGCCGCGCCCTCCGGTTATCTCGGCCTGCTGGGCTCCGCCGGTTTTGCGGTGCCGCGCAATTTTCCCTACGCGGGGCTGACCTTTGGTGGCTCCGTCGCGCTGCCCATTTCGCCGCTCAACATGAACGGTCTCATCTATCCCATCCGGCCGTTCCAATATGGCGCGACGGGGGAGCGCTCTCCCACCCTGTTGAACGCCCCGATTCCCTACACCGCCAATGTGCTCGGCCACGGTAATCGCCTGGTGCAGGACTTCGACAACCACCTCGTCTCGGTCGAACAGTCCATCGGCCGCGATCTATTCATCGAAGCCGTCTACAGCCGACAACACATCGCCGCCATCAATGACTATTCGTCGCAGAACGTGGACAACATCTTCATCGACAAAAACCCCACGCTGCTGGGCATCAACGGGTCGACGTTCACCAATCCCAACTACAACCGCTACTTTGTCATCAACGACCAGCCGACCTCCTATGAGCAGCGCTATATTGATACGACCTACCGCGCCACGGCTTCCTACAAGCTCGATTTCAAACGCCATGTGAAAAGCCGGTGGGGCGAATGGCTCGGTTATCACAACTTCGCCGGCCTCGTGGAAAAAACGAGCGCCGATTTCGTCCAGCACTTCGCCTTTCTGCGCAACACGAACAACGCCGCCATGGCTGGCGTGCCCCAGTTTCCTGCGGCCGGCACCACCAACATCCAATCGGCGAACAACATGGTGGCGGTGATCAACTACCTGGACCCGCAGAAGCCGGAGACCTGGGCGTTTCCCGATCTGTATCCGCGCTATCCGCATCTGCTGTTCGACGGTTCGGCCAAGCCGGCCCCCGATGCCACCGGGCTCGCGCCGGCCTGGGTGGTCAACAGCAGCACGCGGTCGCTGCAGGAAATCAATTCGAAGATGGTGGTGATGCAAAACGTGCTGCTGCAGGAGCGGCTCATCACGACCTTTGGCTGGCGCAACGATCGTTCCGCGACCTGGAACCCGCCTGCGGCCGCGATCAATGCCGCGGGTGGCGGCTACGTGAAAAACATTCTGGATACACCGGTCAAATCCGTGAACGCCGTGCGCAAGTCCGGCAGCACCCGCACCCAGGGCGTGGTCGCGTATCCCCTCAACTGGATCGGATTGACGTACAACCAATCGAACAACTTTCAGCCGGCCGCCGGGGGCCTGCTCGACATCTTCGGCAACACCCTGCCGAACTCCGAGGGCAAGGGGCGTGACTATGGCATCAAATACCGGCTGTGGGATGGCCGGATCAGTGGCAGCTTCTCCTACTTCACGACCACCACCGCGAACCTCGCCACGACTCAACTTCGTTCCGGTCCTGCCGGGAGCATCGACACGGGACGTGCGGCCATTCGATCACGGATGGCGAACCTGCTGCCGGATGATCCCTACTGGCTTTCGACCACCTATCCGTGGAACAACAACTATCGGAACCTGAATGACAACGAGTCGAAAGGCTACGAATTCACCGTGACCGCCAACCCCCTGCGCAACTGGCGCGTGACCGCGAACCTGAGTCGTCAGCGAACCGCCGCGTCAAATGTCGGCGGGTTCGAGCGTGAATTTCTGGCCCAGGCGCGGGCCCTCTTTGCCGCGGGCGGAAAATACGCGGCCTACGCGAACGAAACCACCGGAGGCAGTTCGATCACGCAGTGGCTTGACGATATCCAGAATGTGCTGACGCGCTCGAAGAGTCTCGAGGGCCGGGCGGATGCACGGCAGCCCCGTTACACGGCCCGACTTTCCACCGCCTACGACTTTGTCGAAGGCCGGCTGAAGAACTGGGGCGTGGGCGCCACGTACCAGTGGAGCAAGGCCCTGGTCGTCGGGTATCCGTACCTTCCGGGCAACCCCGGTCTCTTCGATGCCAACCGCCCCTACCTGGGCGACGACGTGAACATGCTGGGCGCATTCGCGAGCTATCGTTTCAAAGTGTTGAAGCGATACAACTGCCGCGCGCAGCTCAATGTGGACAATCTCACCGGCGAAGACGACCTCCATCCGATCGTCAAAGTCGATCGTGGCGACGGTCAACCCGTGGTGAGTCGTTACAGTCTGGCGGGCGGACGCAATTTTGTGCTCAGCGGCTCGATTGAGTTTTAAGGGAGCCACCCTGCTGCAATCTCACGAGGGCCGCGATCCCCCTGCTGCACTCGTCCGCTTGAAGCATGCGTGCGGCAAAGCCGGATCGGGCTCGCCCGACTCGCATTCAGAAACCAGTCCAACCAGGAGCAAAGCCGTCCCGCAATTTTTCCGCTCATACCAATCGCCCCTTTGCCTTTGGACTTTAGCCGTGGCCACTCGCTGGCGCTCGTAGCCAAGATCGATCCAGAAGTCCAAAGGCAAAGGAGCGATTGGTTTCAGTCTTGTCGCCAGTTTCAACCTGACAGCATACCCCGGGCTGCTGCACTCAGCTATTCTTGTTCTTCTGCGTGGCTGCCTGGGACGGCCCGGGGGCTTGCGGGTCAAAGGCGGCCAACTTGGGCTGAGGGAAAGTCAGCGCGGCGAGGTGTTTCAGCCTGACTCCATCAGCCAGGCTGAAACGTTTTTCGACGGCCGCTCAGAATCGAACCGTAATATCGGCGATGATACGCGAAGGCTGGCCTCGCTCGCGGACGGTTTGAATCTCGTCCTCGTCGGTGACGTTCTTCCAGGTCAGCTTTGCCGACCATTTGTTGCCGCCGGTCTTCCAATCATAGCCTGCGACGGCATCGAACACGGTTTGGGCCGGCAGATAGAGCCACGGGTTGTTGGAGATTTCAGCCTTCTTGCCGGTGTAGTTGAAGCCGGCACCGACCCAGAAGCCGCGGGCGCTCTTGTCCTGGAAACTGTAGCGCGTCCAAAGATTGGCGCGGTCGCGGGCGGTGTACTGGGGCGCGGTCCCGAGGAGATACTTCACGTCGGGCGACGCGATGGCGGTATACTTCGTCGTGGCGTGGCTGGCACTGAAATAGAACTGCAGCTCGTTGGTGGGCGAATAGGTGAGTTCGAGTTCGGCGCCGTCACTCTTCACGACATTGCCCGCCTGCACCTGGGTGCTGAGGGTCACGCCGGTGGGACTGAATTCAACATAGCTGAAGATGTAGTTCTTCTGCTCGTTATTGAAGTAGGCGAGATTGCCGGAAAGACGGCCGTCGAAGAAGTCGGCCTTGAGGCCGGCCTCGTAACCGCTGCCGAGGAAGGGTTCCGCGACGCGGTCGGCGATGCCCTTGGTCGCAAGCATCGAGTTGGCGGCGACAAAGGACTCGCTGTAGCTGCCGTAGACCATGAGATCGCGCCGGAGTTTGTACCCGCCACCCAGCTGCGGCGTGGCCCGCTTCGTCTCGAAGGAGTTTCCGGCGACGCCCGTCAGGGCCTGGGTGGCTTGCGCCTTGGACTTCGACCAGCGCAGGCCGCCGACAAAGACCAGGCGGTCGTCCAGCAGCGAAAGCTGGTTGGCGGAGTAGGCGCCAAGATTCTCAAAGCGGCTGAAGGTGTTGTTGTTGACCGGCCATGAGGTGACCGGCGAATCGGTGTCAATCCACGTGCGGCGATCGAAGATGTTCCACGCGGGAGCCCACAGCGCAGGCGCGAGCTGAGACTGGTAGATCTGGGTGATGCCGGTGTTGCGCTGATAGCCGAAGAGGGGCTTCCAGGTGAAACCGCTGAACTGAATCTTGCCAGCGGTCTCGATCTGGAAGGTGCGACGCTGCGTGTAATTGGCTTCATAACGCATGCGACGGACGTTCTGCGAGCCGGTCGCCAGCGTGGAGAGATCCGACGGAAGTTTTTCGTTCAGAAACAGGCTGGCCGCTTGAAACGTGGTGGGAATCGTCGCGAGGAAGCTGGCGGGAAGCAGAATGGTCACGTCACCGCGGCCCGTCTGCTTCATCTTCTGCATGCTCTTGTCCCAGTCATAAACGACGCGGGTGTTCCAATCCTTGCCATGACGGACGACGTAGTCGGCGGTAAGTGTCTCAAGGTCGGTGTTCTTGTAGTCGAACACGCTGGTGGCGTTGTAGCGCCGGTCGTCGATCGCGTAATGGCCGAAGTAGGAAAAGCCGTTCAGCGGAATGAGGATGCTCTGGCGCATGAGTGCCTGGGGCGTCTCGTTGCGGCGATACCATTGGTAGTCGACGTTGAGCGTGGAGTTGTCCGTCACCTTCACCGTGAGGTTTGGGTTCATGACGAGAAGGTCGCCCTTCACCTTGTCCACGTAGCGCTCAAGGTTTTCCCACGCGGTGTTGAAGCGGAGAAAAGCGCGCTGTGTAACGACGGGTTGATTCACGTCGAGCTGCACGCGGGCGTAGTCGTAACTGCCGATCTGCGCGGTGACCGAGCCGAACGGCTTTTCCTGCGCGCGTTTGGTGATGTAGTTGACGACACCGCCCGGGGCGATCTGGCCGTAGAAGAGAGAGGCGGGACCTTTCACGATCTCCACGCGCTGAATGATCGAACCGTCCACGTACAGCGGGCTGTAGAGGCCGTTGCGCTGCGGCACCGACTGGAAGCCGCGCACCATCATGAAGGCATTGCCGTTGGAGAAACCTTCGGAGCCGCTGGTGACAGCCGGGGCGAACTTCAACACGTCCGTGAGATCGCGCGTCCCGATGTCGGCCAGAAATTGTTCGGTAAAGGCACTGACGGCAAACGGCAGATCCTTGATCGGTGTGTCAATGCGCGTGGCCGAGACGGAGTTGCTGGCGCGATAGCCTTTGTCATTCGTCGTGCTGACGGTGAACTTGCTGAGCAGGATGGTCTCGTCGGTGGCAGCCGTCGCGGCGGGTGCCGTCTGGGCTTGCAGGCCGGCGCCGGCGAGGAGCCAGCCGACAGCGAGAGCGAGGGCGTTGCGGGAGGGTTTCATGGGATCGGTCTTGGGTTTGGGTTCTTGATCGGAAACAGGTCCGACCGCCCCCTGCGCGCGTTTGCGGCTGACGACGAATGCACCCGTGGCCGGATCGCGCGTGGCGATCAGGCCGGTGCCAGCCAGCATGCGTTCCAAGGCTTCACGCGCGGCATAGTTGCCGGCGATGGCGTTGGTCCGCTCGCCCTTGACCTTATCCATCATGAAAATGATCTGTTGACCGGAGGCTCCGGCAAACTGGTTGAGGGTCGTGGCGGCGTCGCCCGCGGGGAGGTCATAGCTCCGCTTCTGCTCGACGGCCGTCGCGCCCTGCACTGCCGACACGGCCACCGCACAGCACAGAGCGCTGGTGGCGAGGCGGGACGGAGTGGTGAGACGAGGCGTCATGAGGAGTAGCCGAACTGCCCCTATAACGCAGCGTCCGATCAAATGGGTTAGTGCGGCGGCGCGATTCGGGCTCCGCTGCCGGGTCCGTCGAGCCCGGCTCCCGGCCGGGACTGCGGCGTAACGCGCTGCGCTGTCGCCCCGCTTCACGGCGCGCGGCGCAATACGATCCGGGTGGCGTCGGGGCGATCCACGGCGATATCGCCGTCCTGGGCGAGCAGGCGCACAAACGCTTCGACCTGGTCGGCGGCAAAGGTGCCGCCAATCTTGCGTTCGCCCAAAGCCGGTTCGGCCAGAGAGAGCTGCTGGACGTTGCGCCGATTGAAGAGGAGGAGGGCGTCCCGCAGCGGGAGATCGGAAAAGGTCATCACGCGGCTGTGCCAGCGGACCGCGTCCTGTAATGCGTCAGCTGATACACGCTCGATTGTCGCGACGGCGGGGGCGGCGTCCCGCGCGATGTGAGTGCGCTCGCCGGCTTCCAGCAACGGGCGCCCGGCCGGCAGCACCGTGGCCGGCGGGGAGGCGGGATGGTCACGCGTGACGGCCACCCTCCCCTCGGTCACGAGGATCTCGACGCCGCCGTGGCCGAGCCGGACGCTAAACGCGGTGCCGACCGCACGGACGGAGACTCCGGCGGCGGTGACGACAAAGGGACGGTCCGCGTCATGAGCCACGGCGAAGTGGGCTTCACCCGCGTTGAGCGTGACCTGCCGCCGGTTGGGCGTGAGGACGACCTGCAGGTCAGTGCTGACGTTGAGATTCACCACCGAGCCATCGAAGAGGGCAATCTCCTGCTGCCGGGTGGGAGCCGTGGCATAGTGCCCGATTGCTTCACCACGGGAAGGAGCCAGCCACCACAACGCTCCCGCCATCGTGAGTGCAGCGGCCAGGCCGGCCGCCCAGACCCCCGGACGGAAAATGGCGGGACGGACGACCTTGGTTTCTTCGGCGAGCCGGGCTTCGAGCGGTCCGCGCACGACCGGCATTTCCGCGAGCAGGCCGAGTGCAGCCTCAGTGCGGGCGACCGCGGCCTCGTGCCGGGGATCCGTGGCGCGCCACGCCGCAAATTCAGCGGCCCGATCAGGTCGGAAGCCTTCCTCACGTTCAATGAGCCATTCGGCCGCGGCCGTGTCGATCGCGTCATCCTGCGGAGAGAGACCAGTGGGCCAGGGATTCATGACGCGACGCGGGCGGACGGTGTTTCAGTGCCAAGCAGGCCGCACTGGTGGAAGAAACGAGTGCAGTCTTTCACGCCCTTGATCATGTGAACCTTCACGGTTTCCGGCGAGATGCCGAGGCGCTCGGCAATTTCCTTGTAGGCGAGACCGTCGAGGTGACGGAGCATCATTACCTGGCGGCAGCGTTCCGGCAGGCCCAGAATCGCCTCGA
This sequence comes from Terrisphaera buseokensis, assembly GCF_047521145.2. GTDB lineage: Bacteria > Verrucomicrobiota > Verrucomicrobiia > Opitutales > Opitutaceae > ER46. The sequence continues at coordinate 5,609,482 of NZ_CM134186.1, forward strand.
GGAGCAGTTCCAACCGTCGTTCACGCTCCAACGCCTCTCCGAGATCGGGTGCCTCGTCGATCATCGGCAGGGCGGAAAATTCGCAGAGCGCCTCGTGATCCTGGCCGCGGCGGCGGCGGAAGAGATCGATGGCCGCATTACGGGCGGTGGTGAAAAGGAAGGCCTTGGCGTGGGTGACACGGCCACCTTCATAGGCCCGAAGGGTCCGCACATAGGTTTCCTGCAGGAGATCATCGTGATCGGGGAGGGCCGGAAAGCGCTTCTGCAAGTAGGCTCTCAGTGCGGGTTCATAGGGCTGAACGTGCGCGGAAAACCAACGGGCCTGATCGGTCGGGGGCATGGGGTGCATCGCGCAGGAAACGCGAACGGTAGCGCGACGATTTGAACCGGCGTTGGAGCTGTCGAGCGTTATCGCGGACCTCAGAAAGTTTCCAAAAAAGAACTAACCCATGTGTCGGTTGGCTGCGTCGTAGCCCAGGCGGGCCGCACTCGGAACACGTCCGGAATCCGGAACGCTCCGCTTGCCTCGGAATCAGCAACGCGTCCATCCGGGAGCAAACGTGTTCTCCCCGTCACACTGGACGTAAAGGATGCAGGCCGGAGGCCTGCGCTCCCGGTCTGACGGATGCCGCAAGTGCGGACAAAAAAACGACGCTTCAACGCGTGGCCACCGCCGCCGCCGCCTTCGCTGCAGAGACGAAACCTTCGTCCTGCCAGAGCACGAGCGGGCGCAACCAGCCTGCCTCGCCGGCCAGTTTCGCCAGGAGGCGCAGTTCCTTGCCGGACAACCCGGCACTCGCGACGACAAACGCGTCCGCGTCGTCCAGCCCACGCATCTTGCCTTGTTCCCACTTAACCCGCGCGGCGATGCTGGGTGCGTGCACCAGCAGGTCGTTCTGGTCGAGCAGGAGTTGGTCGCCACGAGCGAGGATCGCGGCTTGGGCGGATTCACGCACGGGGCTCCAGCGTTCGGCCAGGCGCGCCAGCGCTTGCTGGCATCCTCCGCCCACCCAACCGGACCGCCGCCCATCTTCAACCAACGCCTGATACGCCGGCGATTCTGCTGCTCCGAGTTTGTCGTTCTCCTCCTTCGAGAGTCCCGGGAAAACTTCTCGACGCGGCAAGGCGGCCAACTTGGCCCGCCAATCGAGCCGCGCCTGCACCCCCGCTGTCATTTCGGCCAAAAGCACGTCCGCCGGCACCGCCCGCGGCAACTTCGCCACCGCCTGCAGCCACGGCTCCACATCGTAGAGGGAGGTGCGGAGTACAGTTCCGTCGTCGAGCGTGATTTCGCTCACGCCCGCCACTAGCAAATTTTCCGGATTGAACTCCGCCGTGCTGAGCAACAATAGCGCCCGCGAAGCAAACCCACCGCGCGCCGCGTCATAGCCGAGCATTCGCAAGTCAGGATAGGCGCTCGCCGCGTCCTCGCAGTAGATCACGGCGGGGAAATTCTCATCGATCAGCTTTTTCCGCACTTCGCCCTTCGCCGCGAGGACTTGCTCCAGCCACTTTTCGAGGCGCGCGCAGGCGCCGGCATTCTTGGCCGAGGCAAACCAATTGTCGCTCAAGTAACCGGCCGCCTGATCGCGCTCGATGATCGCTTTGAAAAACACGGGATACAACGGATCGTCCGGTCCTTTTGGCCGCCGGCGTGGATCGTCGAGCCATGCGCCTAGCCTCGCCCAATCACCGAGGAGGGGGCCGCGCAACTGCGCCATCAGGAGCACCGTCTCGGGATCGGTGACACTTTCGGTGCGCGCCAGCAAAGCCTTCACGGCGGAGCGGGCGGTGGGGCTCACCACGTCAACCACGTTGCCCGCGATTCCGTTCAGCGCGCGCCGAAGCAACGCCGGTTCCGTCCAGTGCTCGGGATGCCGACTGGCTGCCACCACCAAACCCGGTCGTCCGGCCAGTGTCGCCCACTCCCGCCATTTTTCCGGAGTATCGCCGTCATTCGGCTGCCGGCCCGGCGCGGCCAACCACTGCCGCGCCCCGGCCTCGTCGCCGATTCGCTCGCTCCGTACCCGGGCGAGCCGCGCGTTCACGCTCGGATCGGTCCACTGCGGATCGCGCACCGCGCAGAAATTTTCGCCGAGCTTCACCAATGTTTCCCACTTCTCCCGGGGAATTCCGCGAAACGAGACCGCATCGTCGAGATCCGTCACCCAGCGGAGCGCCGTCAGCACCCGCGTCGCATGGTCCGGACCTTTTGCGCTGGCTTTACCGAGGTAAGTGTAGACCAGACCGTCGATCGAAGCATCCGTGCGCGGCGAACGCTTCAACCGCGAAATCGCGAAAGACGAACGGGCTCCGGCCTGCCGAAGTGACGCCGGATTGCTCAACGCGGCGCCCACGGCAGCCATTTCCTCGTCCGAGGGCAGCTTGCCGCGAAAGGGCCGGAGGGTCGCATCCCACGTCGTCGTCGCGGCCAATTCCGCTTCGCTCGCGCGGCAGGCGAGATCGCAATCCGCCTGGATGGCCTGGCGCACGGCGGCTGAAAACCGGCGGCGGGCGAACCAGCCCTCCAGCCCCTGCTGCACCCGCACGAGTTCGGTGGCCGTGGCGGGCGCCAAATGAGCGGCCCGCCGCTGGTCACGGAGCATCGCGAACCACTGCAGCGGCGTTTCGCGGTCGGAGCCCAGGCACAACATGGCCGCCAAATTCCAATAGAGGCCGGTCGTCGGATTGGCGATCAGCGGCACGGCCTCCTTCTCCGGCGAGGGCCATGACTCGATGCCGTACGCCCAAACGCTGCGCCGCGCCACGGGAATCACCTTCTCATGCAGCATCGGGATCCGACGCAATTCCGGGCAACGCCGGGCTGCGGTCACCACGATGCACGCGAAGGCCGCACCGTCGTCGCCCTCGAGACTCACCCGGCCCATGGCATCCGCCACCAAACGCGCCGCCTGCTCGCGCTGTTCGGGATTCAGTCGGCTTTCCGGCATAGCCAGGGTCATGCACAAATGGACGAGAATCCTCTCCCATTCGGAGAAAATGTCCTGCGACCACTCCCAATGATTCGCCTCCGAATCCACAAACGTCCGGCTCCCGCGCAGCACCGAGGCAGCGCGACTGATAAAATCGAACCCATACGCGCCCGCACTCCCCTCATGATTACGATTCTCCCTCCGGCCCTCGAACCCGTCGGCCTCCCGGAATAATCTCTGCGCCAGCCCGAACCGCTCCCGCACCGAGCCGTAGACCCCTCCCACCTCGGCCAACGAAAGCCCGTGAAATTTTCCGGTGATCAACCCTTCGGCCAGTGCCGCCACCAACCACGGACTCCAGGTCGACGCCTTCAGCACGCCGGGGCCCTCGTCGGCCTTCTGCAGAATCTCCGCCACGATCCGCCGCTGTTCCGTTACGGCCCGCAATTGAGTTTCCTTATCCGCCTTCAGCTTCGCCTCCCGGCGGGCGAGGTCCCGCAAGGCCTCCGCTTGTGCCTGCCATGCCATCTCGCGTTTGAGCTCTTCGTTCCGCCGGTTGTTTTGCTCGTGCATCCGTCGTTGCCCCTCTTCCCACGCCAGATCCTGGCTTCGTTGCGCCGCCAGCTCCTGTTCCAAGCTCGGGCCAACCCTGACGTATCCCGAGTTGGCGTTTGAGCGCGCATTGATGTCCTCCCTAATCTGTCGTTCGATCTGATTGGGCGCGGTCCAGGTCTGGCCGTTCCGGTCCCGGTATTGCACCTGCGCCGGCGAGACCACTGGGATCGCCAGCCCCAAGCCGATAAACCCGACGTGCCACCAGCCGGCGCCAGGCCGCGGACCGGGCGAAACGGCGTCCACGCCGCCGTCGCCCCGCTGCGCCGACGCCGTTCGCCGCTCCGCCCGCCAGATGGAAATCATCGGTGTCACATGGTCGCCCGCGACCGCCGCCTCAATCCGAAACACGAAACCGGTTTTCGCGTACATCCCGCCGGCCCGCCCAGTCCGACGGGAGCACTACCCGGCCAAGTCGTTGCGCGGGCGCATCGCCGGAGTCGCCGCGCCCGTCGCTCGGCCCCGCCCCGGACGACGTGTCTCACGGCCCCCTACGCAGACCCACGTACCCACATCGGCGGCGGGACCGGAAGGGGTCACGGGACCGGAAGATGACATGGGGCGGACAAGCGGGGCGCGAAGCGCCAGGCTGTCCGAGCTATGACATCAGAACCTGATATCCAGACAGTGACCGGCGCTCGCGCCGGAGTAATCAAGCTCGGGTTGGACGTTCATTCCAGCTCGATTGTAGTGGTCAGACAGATCGACGCGCAGGTTTCGCAGCCGGCGCAGCATCTTAGTCCCGAACAACTGCCAGCGTTCATGCGACGACAACTGGTGCGAGCGGAGGCCGTGTATAGTTGTTATGAGGCCGGACCGTTCGGTTACACGCTACATCGGCAGCTCACGGCTTTGGGCGTGCACAATCTCGTGGTACGCCCCCGCGACTGGAGCACGTATGGTGAGCGAGTAAAGACCGACAGCCGTGACGCCGCAGCGCTCTGTTCATGCTTGGATCGTTATCTAGCGGGCAATCGCGGCGCGCTGGCGGTCGTGCGAGTACCGAGTGAAGCGGAAGAAGCGGCCCGGGCGATTGGCCGACAGCGCCAGAGCTTGGCGCGAGAGCGAGTGCGTCTGATCCTGCAGGGCAAGAGCGCCGCACTGTTGCGCGGCCTGCGCCTGTCGAAAGATTGGTGGGCGCCGAAGGTTCTCCCGACGCTGGCGTTGCCGGACGAGTTGCTCGCACAACTAGTGATCTGGCAGCGCGTGTTGTTATGCATCGATGCCGAGCTACAAGCGTTGACCGTGCGCTTGCAGCAGGCCGCGCCCACGGGTTTGCCACTGGGATTGGGCCCGATGACTTGGGAACTGATCACTCGGGAAGTGGGCGACTGGCACCGTTTCCGCAACCGTCGCCAAGTGGCGAGCTATACCGGTTTGTGTCCAAGCGAACACTCCTCCGGCCAGTCGCGCTTGCAGGGCTCGATCAGCCGGCACGGTAATCCACGGTTGCGTCACTTGTTGATTGAAGCGGCTTGGCGCCTGTTTCAGTTCCAACCGGACTATCACGCGATCGTCAAATGGCACACCGCGCTCACGGCTCTGCGGTTAAGTAGCGCCCGCAAGAAAAAGATCGTCGTCGCGATTGCCCGTCAGCTCGCGGTCGACCTATGGCGACTGGGCACCGGTCGCACCACCGCAGCCGCGCTCGGACTGCAAACCAACTAGACTTTGGAGCGGCGGGCCGCCCGCACTGACCCCTGGGTGTGCTTTGCCACGCCCGTGCTTAAAGATGGGGCGGCCCGTCACTCCTTCGCGCCGACTTGAATCGATCATGATGCGCTGCGCCTATGGCGCACGCGCGGATAGCAGGCTAAGGCCCGGTCGCCGACCGACGCCGTTCGCGAAGGAGCCGCTTCATTCACTCCCATGCTCCCAATCTACAAACCGCCTTGAAGAACGCTTGACCTCGTTTTTCCCATAGCAGGGGTCATGTCGCAACTAGCAACCGGAGCGCTTTGAACTGCGGCTTCTCGTGCTCGCCGCGGCGAATGAACCGACGGACAAATTCCCCGGCGCTGGCCGGCGTGCCCATGTTGAGTTGCTCAGTAAGCCACCGGCGGGACACGTCCGTGGTGAGCGTCATCAACGTCGCGAGGAGCACTTTTTCCGGCGCGGACTTTGCCGGTGCGAGTCGATCAAGGGAGACATCCGCGGCGCGAGCGATCTTCACCAGTCTTTCCCGCCACAAATCATGGCGAAACTGCTGCCTCTCCCCGGCGACATCGCCCAAGCGGCAGGCCTGATTCAACGGGGTGTTCGCTTCGCGCAGCCGCTGAATGAGCTCGTCGCGGTAGATGTCGTCGCCCACTGCCCAGCCCGTGCACAATGCCGCGAACTTTCGGTCACGTTCGGCTGGTTTGTCTTCGGCCAGCATCCCCAGATATGATCTATAACGGCGCCAGTTCGGCGGGGTGTCGGTCAGTCCTCCCGCATCGGCCAGCGTCGTATCCGCCACCAGCCACCCAGGCCGTGTCCGCCGACCGAACCACCACAGGCTGCTCCAGCGAAATGTCCCAAGCCGGGCCGTCTCTTCAACCCCCGCCCGCCACGGGTTCAGGTGGATGTAGTGCGAGACGCTGGCCAGAGCGCGACCCGGTTCAACGTGCAGCGCCTTGTATCGGCCTTGAAACGGCCGGCCCTGCTCGCCGCGGAAACGATTGAACCGGTTGGCCCACGTTCCCTGCAGGTACTTCATTCCCTCGCTCAAATTCGGGTGCGGCGTTTCGAGAGCGAGATGGAAGTGGTTTTCCAGAATCACGAATGCGTGCACCCGCCAACCGCAGCGGGTGCAGGCTTCGTCGATGCATCGTTCGAATGCGGCGGCCGCCCCCTTCGGTTGAAAGATCGGGCGGCGGTAGTTGCCCCTGTTGATCACGTGGTAGGTCGCACCACCAAATTCGAGGCGCAGCTTGCGGGCCATTTCCTGCACTCCAACGCCTGCGCTCGGGATTTACCATGGTTCCGCGTACCCACTTTGAATGCCCGCGTCGCGCCCTCCTCACGCCGCCAATATACTGTTGCGAGTTGCGACATGACCCCCTCCGCGACGCGGGACACTTGTCGCGCTGCGGCGGCGTGATCCATGAGGGATCAGCTTTTTCTCCTGTCCGGCCGGCAGCGATCGTGCGCGGCGAAAACTCCCGTGTGGTTCACCGGCGCACAGCGCCCGAGCGTGCCACGCACCCGGCCCATCAGCCGGTTGTGAGGCAGCAAGCGCCAGGTCCGGCTTTCGGATACAGCGCCCACCCGACCGGCGGTCCGGTCACTTCGGGGTGGGCGTCGTCACTTCGACGGACGAAGAACTCCCCTGGTCCCTGCCGTACACGCGCACGTGGGCGCGCGCTTCGCCCTTGATGAAGTCGACCATGAGGAGGCGGCGGGACGGGATGTCGCCCGATTCGGATTGGGACTGCGCCTTCCAACCGTCAGCTTTCGCCGCAGCGAGGTAAGCGGCGCTGAGTTCATCGAACGGGAGCGTGGACTGATAGTACGCGGACTCGAAGGTTTGGGTGGGAATGATCGTCGACTTGTAGCTTTCCCGAACCAGGCCCGCCGGACGGGGAAACCCCTTGGGATCGCGCGCGCCCAGGTCCTTCGGCGAGGTGTTTTCGGCCGTGGCGACGGTCGCCGGTTTGGTTTCGGTCGGAGTCGGCGCCGGAGACGGTGCCGGCGCTGCGGGAGAAACCGGGGAGGTTCCCGTGGAGGGTGTCGGTGGCGCGAGGCTGACCTTGGCACACGCCAGCTCGACCTCAATTCCAGCACCGCCCGAAGCGGTGGCCGGCAGGGGCGTGATTTCCACGATGCTGAGACCATCGAAATGCAGATTCATCAGCTCGGTCTTGAGGTCGGTGGAGAGGTAAGTCAGGTCGCCCGACATCGGCATCGGACTGATCGCCGGTTGCGGTCCAAACCCGAGCACCGCGTCGCGCCAATCCCGCCACGCCTGGGCATCAACGGCGGCCACGGCGATCACAACGTTGGCGACACCCGCGAGCGGTTGGGACGACTGTCCTCCGGTCGCAAGGTCGCCACCAATCACAAGGGGAGCAACTCGGGAGACGCCGGTGGACGGGAGACCCGGAACGGAGAACCGGAACGATGAACCCAAGGCGCGCGCCTTGTTCAACACGGGAACGGTCATTGCGGTGGGGCCGACCTTGGTGCGGTAACCCGGGCGGATGACGAGCGTGACGGCCGCGGCCACTTTCGCGGTAGCATTAAGCTCCTCAAAGCGAACTTGGGTGAGCACAGCCTCGCGCAGGTCCACGCTGCGAATCGGGACGCGGTTGGCGTTGCTTTCGGTCAGGAGCACGGTGTGGCGGGAGGTCCGCCCCGCCAGTAAGTCGCTGACCCAGGCTTGGACGGGCGCAGCCATCGGGAGGTCGAATTCGAGCCGCAGCGGGGCGAACTCCGCGCCCGTCACCGCGCGGGTGGAACCGTTGACGACCGCTCGCGGTTCGCCGCCGCTCCACGTCCGCAGTCCGGGGCAAACCTGTCCATCGATCGCCACCGTGCTTTGGGTCGCGCTTAGGCTCGTGGCACTGATCGCGGCGAAGGCCGCGGGCGAAGCGAGCGCCGCGGCGATGATCGCCGTTCCAAGCACGAGCGCGGTCCGGAGGAGGGGCCGCCAGCGGGAAGAAATGAAGGTCAGCATGGCGGGAAGAGGCGCAAGCGGATGAGGCTTGGACTCATTTCGCAACTCACAACGACGTCACGCAACTGGACTCGGACTCATCGCGGCGCGGCCACGAGCTGCACGGCGTCAATTTGCTTCCAGCCGGGGACGGCGGCGAGGTTGAGCGTGAGCCTGATCTTCGCGACCGCGTAACGCGTCGCGGGGACATTCACGGCGAACCACGCGATCGCACGTGTCGCCGGTCGCGGGTAAGGATCGGAGCCCGCCCACCACAGATGGACAGTGCCGTCCGTGGCCACGGCCTCGACCTTCACGATCGCTCCGGGGTTGAAGGTCTGGCGCACGCGCACTCCACGGGCCGGCGTGGGCCTAGCGAAAGTCAGCTCGATCCAGTCCTCGCCGGAGTTTTGCTGCGCGGGACACCACGCCTCGGTGTTGTAGCCGGCATACGCAACCTTGGGCTCTCCGGTGGCACGCGCAGGCGTGTAGTAATTGTAGGTGCTGCGTTGAAAGGATCCGGCTCTCGCCGCCGCCGCCCACTGGCCGGCGGAGTCGGCGCGGACTTTCGCATCGTCGAGCTCGGCCGCGGGCACGATGACGCCGGGTGAAGGCTGGACGGGTTGGGTGACCACGGGCGGCGGTGACGCCACGGCCGCGGCCACGGGAACGGGCGCGGTGGTCGTGGGGCGCGGCGCGGTGGGAGCAGGCGGCGAAACCGGAGTCACTGGCTTCACCTCAGCCGATAGTGTCATGACGCTCGCCGGCGGCCACGTCCAGTCGGGCGGTTTCGTGGCAGTCGCTCCGACCGGCACGATTGCCGCGTACACCCGCGCGCTCACTTCGTGCAACACCAGCGGCAACGGCCCCGCGAGCGGACCCTTTAGCTGCCGGACGGCGCGGTTCACACAGAACCGGGCCGCGATTGGATTGCCGCCACGAAGCGCCACGTCGGCGCGCAGGGAGAGGAGTTCAAGATCGTCGGGCGTCTTTTCCAGCGCCGCATCACACGCCCGCGCGGCTTCCTCGAGCCGGCCGGCGGCAGCGGACAGTTGCGCCCGGGCATGGGCGCGCGCGGCGCGGCGTAACGGATCAGCTGATACGGTCACGATGCGCAACGGCCACGCCTCGGCCAGCGCCACGCCGCTCCAGCCGCGGCCCGCGGGCAGTTCCAGCCGGGCTTTCACGAGGTAGTCGCCCGGCGCGAGCGAACGCATCGTCTCCGCGGAAAAACTCCACAGCCCGCCCGCCACGCGATCGGCATCGAGGACGGCCACCGGATTTTCGGGCGCGCGAAGCGGCTGCGCGCGCGCCACTGGTGCGCCACCGCCGGCAGGCGACAGTTCCACGATCAGCGCATCGGCCCACGTGCCGCGGGCCGGGGCCAGTTCGATGACGCCCGGTTGCGCGACCGGCGCGGCGAGCAGCACCGTGGCGGCGAGCGGCTCGCCTTGTTCCAGCTGGCCGTCGACCACACCCCGCAGCGACAGCGTCACGTCCGGTGCCGCGCAGCAACCCACCGCAGCCACCGCGCCCGCCAAAATAAACTGCAGGTGACGCGCGGTGATCATTTCATTTCTCGCCCGCGGGCGGCACCGCATCGTTCGGGCAGATTTGAGCGAAGCAATTGCCGAGCGTGGCGTTGCCATAACGCGATTGCGGGGAGCGGCCGGCCGCATTCGCGCCCGTGCCCGTCGGCGAGTGGCAAATCTGGTAGCTGATGCGCTCGGTGCCGGGCGTCACGAGGTACAGCGTGTTGGGCCGTCCCTTCGCCTCGTAGAACCGGGCGAAGTAATAGCGCATCACGCAGTCTTCCGCGCCGGAATGCTGGCGGCCCTCCTGCCCCACGATTCCGTTCAGTTCAAACGGCGCGCGCGCCAGCTGCTCCACGTACTCTTCGGCCCGCTGATCCAGCGTGGTCGAACCCGGCGGAAGATTGGCGTAGGTCGACGCCCACACTTTCTTCCAGATCTCGCGCGTGCCGATCTGCTCCAGCATGGCCTTCGTCGCGAGGTACTGCTGGTAATTCTTATCGGCGAGATTTTCGCCCGTCTCGGTCAGGACTGTGAACATCTCGCCCCCTGCAGTCTGGTAACGCGGCCGGCCCGTTTGATTCCCGGCGGCGCCCGGCGGCACGAGCGACAGCCAGTGGCGCTGCGTTTCGTCGGGACCGTGTTCCTCGACGCCGACCGAGTGGAGCAGTTCGTGCGCGACGGCCCGATCGTAGGCGAGCGGCAGGTCCCGCGCCGCCACGTTGAACGGCTGGTTGAACGCGCTCTCGGGATTGTTGCGGGCGAGCAGGCCGATGCCTTTCACGAGTCCGGGGCGACCCGCCACGCCTTTCTTTTCCATGACGGTGGCCGCGCCGGTGTCACCGAGGCCGCTCCGCGAAAAGTGTTTCACCCACACGCCGTGCTGGGCCACGCGGTGCGGGGCGTCGCGGTGATTGCCGTTCAGCAGCCTCGCCTGCTCGGACATTTCGCCCGCCCGCAAGCGATGGACGCGCAGCTTCGCGACCGCCTCAAACATCCCGATGCCCGTCGCCGCATCCGCGCCGATGAGGTTGAGCACAAAGAAATCCTTTCGCTTCGGATCGCCGGTCACGTGCTTTCCGCCGACGACCCAGCCGCGGTATTCCTCGTACAGCGTGAAGCCGTCGCCGTTGAACCGCTGGCCTTCGATCTTCTCGTTGTCGTCGGACGCCGACAGGCTGGTCGCCTCGTTCTCCTTGCGCCATTGCTCCGCGATCCAGTCGGGGCCCGCCCGCTTCGGCAGGCGCACGAGGTCCTGCTCGCCACCCGCGCCCTTCATCAGCCCGATAATCTGGCGTCCGTCCTTCAACACGCACGTCACGCGCAATTCCGCTTTCGCGCCAAAATCAAAGCACTCGATCGCCGCCTCCGCGTAGGGCTGGCCGGCCTGGTCCTTCGGCGGCGCGCGCAACTCGGCCTTCTGTCCGTCCAGGGTGACCTCGCCGAAACTCATCCGGGGCAATTCGCCGCTGGGAAGCGACGCGAGATCGTAGTCGCCCGCGGACTGCAGACCCCACGTGGTGAAAAAGGCTTTGGCCGCGGCCATCTGGCTGCCGGAGATCATCGTGCCAAAGTTGGCAAGCCGCAGGTCGTAGTCGTCGTCCTTGGCGCCGAGCGGCCAGTTGAGGCAGACGCCCGGTTCGCGCGACGTATCGAGCAGCTCGAAGCGGAAGAACTCCACTTCAGGCAGTGACTTGGTTTTCCCGGCTTTCGACTTCAGCACCGCCCGCGCGGCGAGCGCGCTGCCGGCCAGTTTTGGCTGCGCGATGTTTCCTTTCGGCCGCCACTCGGCGTAGCCGGGAATCGTCACCTCGACCTCCACGTCGTCGTAAACCGGATACATCACCACGCGGCTCCGCACCGTGAGGTCACCGTGTTGTTGCGGACGTCCCTTGTCGGGAACGACAAAGCGCGTGGTCAGCGTCACGATCCCGGGTCCCCCCGCCAGCTGCGCCCAGAAACGCGATCGGTCCTCGGGCGTTTCCTGGAAGCGAAAGACGCGGAGAAAATTCCGTCCCGTTTCGTTGATCACCCGGGCGACCGGAGGGAGGCTTGAGCTGGGACGCCGGGCGATCTCGCCCAAGCGCCGCACCTCGAGATCCGCGGGAACCCCGGGATCCAGCGAGGGGTAGCGTTCCGCCATCGCTATGCTCAGCTGCCAGCGATCCCATCGCATGGTCCCCGCCATGACCTCCTGCCATCGCTCGTACTCTCCGGCATACGCACCACCCAAGGTGCGGTTGTCGAAGTCCTTTACCTGGCTGCCCGTGACTTCCCCGGAGCCTTGCCAGCGCATGACGCCATTCGCCGGGTCCCAGGCGAGGCCGCCGGCACGGCGCAACACGAAGGTCGAGCGCGTCGAAAGCTCCGCCTGCCGATCGTAGAACTCCAGGTTCGTGCTCCACGTCGCGCGGGAAATCTCCGACATCTCACCCATCCCGCGCCACTCCTCCACTCCGGCAAACTTTGCGGCGATCGCCTCATTGAATTCCTTCGCCCGCTTCGGCTCCGCTCCGCCCGCCAGCCGCGGCGTCACGCACGCCAGGCACGCCAAGCCGCCGAGCACCGACACTTTGCCCCAAGCGAACGCGCGACGTGCAGCGGACGGGGTGATCATGGGAGCGTGGAATCGATGCCGTTCCGGCGTGGGCGAGTCCATCGGAAAGTCGCCGCAGTAACGCCGAGTGAGCGTCGTTGCATGACGACCCGGTTAGCCTCCGGTCTGATTCTTGCCCACGGAATACACGGAAGACACGGAAGCATCGGAAGATGGCAGTACTTCCGGATCTTCAGTGGGCACCCGCACCTCGTGCCGCCGTTGCGTGCGGGCCGGATGCGGGGCTTTTACAGAGCTCGTGGGTAGTCCTTCCTGGATTCAGGAAACGCTTCCCGAAGCTGCCACGAACACCCTCCGAACCACACCGCCGCTACCGGCCTCCCCGCCGCGCCGGAAAGTGCGCCGCCACGAGCGGGTTTTTCCTCGCCCCTACCGGGATCAACGCTTGAGTCGGCGAGCGACCATCCATTGCCCCAGGAAGTCCGCCGGCTGAAGCGTCACCGGCTGCCCATTCCCGGTGTGACGCGGTGCAAGCACTTCCCCCTGGCAATGAATTCTCCCGGAGCACGCAACCTATGAACAGGCGCCGTTTCATCCTCAAAGCCCTGGGTGCAAGTCTGGCCCTTCCCGCCCTCCCCTCGCTCATGGCCAGCGCCGTGGGCGGCAATTCCGCGGTGCAGACGGCCAAGGGGGCGGGCGTCGGATCGAAGCGCTTCGTCGCGGTGGGCAATCTGCTCGGCTATCAGGTGAAGCATCTGTTCCCCGAGTCCACCGGCAAGGCCTACGAGCAAACCACGCTGCTCAAGCCGCTCTGGGACAATCGCGGGCACATGACGGTTTACCGCGGTCTCGATCACGGCATCAAGGGCGGCCACTTCGCGGTCCACTCGTTTCTGTCCGGCGTGCTGAACTCCGAGGCGCAAAACCGGCCGGGCGGCAATGTGACCATCGATCAGTTCATCGCTGACGAGATTGGTTTCCAGACGCGTTTCCCTTCGCTCACGGTCGGTTCGGAAGGCGGCATTCACGGCGGCTGCCAGATCGCGTGGACGAAGTCCGGCGTGCGCGTGCCGCCCATCACCGGACCGGCGGAGTTGTTTGACCGGCTGTTTGTCGGTGACTCCGAGGACCGCCAGGCCCGCCGCAATCAGGAGAACCGGCTGCAGGCGTCCATTCTGGATACGGTGCTGGGCGACGCGAACCGGCTCTCCAAGCGCGTAAATCGCGAGGACAAGGACAAGCTCGACGAATATTTCACTTCCATTCGAGACGTGGAGAAGCGCCTCGAACTCCGTCAGCGGTGGGCCAGCCTGCCCAAGCCGAAGCCGCCCTTCGACAAGCCGTCCAACAAGAACAAGGTCGAGGATCTGCCGATGCTCTACGAGCTGATCGCGCTGGCGCTGCAGACCGATTCGACGCGCATCGCCACGCTGGAAATCGGCGGCGACTTCCTGCCGCAGAACCTCGGCATCGACAAGTCCTACCACGGCCTCTCGCACCACGGCAATGACGAGGCCGCGATCAAGCATCTCATCACGCTCGAGACCTACCAAATCGAGCAGTTCGGGAAATTCCTCACGCGCCTGTCCAAGATCGACGACGGCGAACGCACCCTGCTCGACTCCACCGCGGTGGTGTTCGGCAGCGGTATCGGCGACGCCAATACCCACAAGAATTCCGATCTCCCGATCATCCTCGCCGGCGGCGGATATCGTCACGGTGAATTCAAGAAGGTCGCCTCCTCGGGTCCGAACAAGGTGCCGCTGTGCAATCTCTTCGTCGACATCGCGCAGCGCATGGGCGTCGAGACCGACTCGTTCGGCACGAGCACGGGACGATCGGTGTGAGCTTTCCCTGCAGGCCAAGCGCAAAGACGCCAAGGATGCGAAGAGCTGCGAAGGCAGGAGCGATCGGGACTGCAGACCGTTGCCGCGATGCGGACGGACTTGAGTCTCGGCTTGATCTTCGACGCAGGTTTCAAAGCGAAACGCGGAAGCACCGCGCTCGCAGGTTCGCCCTTTGCGTGATCTTCGCCCCCTTGACGTCTTTGCGCTTCGCCTTGGCCGCCCTCGCATTCGCCCTGCTCACCGCGGTCGCACCCGCTGCAGACGCGCCCGCGCAGACGTTGTTCTTTCAATTCGCAGACAAGTACTGCCTGAAGTGCCACGACGCCGTGACGCAGAAAGGCGACCGCGAGTTCGAGAGTTTCACCTTTCCCCTCAAGAACGAGGCGGCGCTGATCGCCGCGAAGGACATCGTCGATCAGATCACGCTGGGTGAAATGCCGCCGCCGAAGGCGAAGGAGCGACCGACCGACGACGAACGGCTCGCCGTGCTCCGGGTGCTGCGCGAAAGCATCGCGGCCGCCCGCGGCAAGATCGAGAGCACCGCCGCGCGCACGGTGATGCGCCGGCTTTCAAACCGGGAATACGAGAATACACTCGCGACCCTTTTCGGCCGGCGCGTGGACACGCTCGGCCTCACCGCGGATTTTCCAAAGGAGAAGGCGAGCGAGCACATCGACACCATCGGGAAGTCGCTCGTCACGTCCGGGTTTCTGCTGGATCAATATTTCCAGTCCGCCAACCGCCTCGTCGAGACCCGTCTCGGCCGGCCGGATACGCCACCCCAGTCCTGGCATTTCAAGGGCAACTTCGTCCAATACGAGGAGCTCTCAGGGCCCCACAAGGCCGCCTTCGACTACAAGTATCTCTGCCTGTACGAGCAGCCGAACACCGACACACGCCAGGGCGGCTACGGCCACATCGAGGACTTCCTCAAGGGCGTGCCGGTGTCGGGCCTGTACGACATCGAGGTTCACGCGCAGGCGATGCACCGCGACACGCACTACGATCCAGCCATCTTCGGCATCGATTTTGCCGAGCCGTTTCTGCTCGGCGTCGTCCCCGGCGACGCGACGAAAAATCACATTCACTATCCGCAGGCGATTGAGCCGCTCCTCGCGCAGGCGACGGTGGCTGATGAAAAGCCCGAGTGGATCAAATTCCGCATCTGGCTCGAGGCCGGGCAAACGCCGCGCTTCATCTTTCCCAACGGACCTTACGAATCGCGGGCTGCCGTGCTGCAGGTCAACAAGCGCTACAAGGACGACTTCCAGGGCCGGTTCGCCAACGCAGGCGTCAGCCGCACCCACCTGTTGCGCGAGGGAAAACTCCCGCACATCCGCATCGGCGAAATCAAGATCGCTGGACCGGTGACCGAGACGGGCGGCAGCGCGGAGGAGATCGCGGTGTTTGGCGCGCGGGGCTTCCAGCCGAAACAGGCGCTGGATCAACTCTACGCGTTCGGCGCGCGCGCGTACCGGCGGCCCCTGACGTCGGCGGATCGTGCGAGCATCCGGAAGACCTATGAGACGCGGATCGCCGACAAGGCGACGCCGCGTCAGGCCGCCCTGGATACGGTGAAGATGATGCTGTGCTCGCCGTCGTTTCTCTATCTTGCGGAAGTCGTGGCCGAAAAGGAAACGAAGCTCGGTGCCTACGATCTCGCGTCGCGACTCTCGTACGCGCTGTGGGGCGCCCCGCCCGACCAGGAGCTGCTCGCCGCGGCGGGGTCCGGGAAGCTGACCAAACCCCAGGAGCTCAGTCGGCAAAGCGCACGGCTCCTCGCCGATGAACGCGTTGCCGGCTTCGTCAGCGGCTTCCTCGACAGCTGGCTGAACCTGCGCGAGCTCGGCGGCATGCCGCCGCCGCGGGAATCCACCCGCGTCTACTACGCCGAAAACCTGCCCGAGGCGATGAAGACGGAGGTGCGCCTCTTCTTCCGGCACTTGCTGCGAGAGAACGGATCGGTGCAGCAATTCCTCGATGCCGACTACACCTTTGCGGACAAGCGGCTGGCCAAACTCTATAATCTACCCGAGCAGAAAACCCTGCGCCTCGCCGACGGCTTTCAACGGGTGAGCTTCAACGGCAACCGTGAACGGGGCGGCCTGCTCGGCATGGCAGGCGTGCTCGCGGTCAGTGCGAACGGCGTGGAAACGTCACCCGTGACGCGCGGCGTCTGGGTCTCGGAGAACATTCTCGGCATCAAGCCTCCGCCGCCGCCGGATGTGGTTCCCGCGCTCGGAGCGGACGTGACCGGTGCCACCACGGTCCGCGAGCGGCTCGCAAAACACCGGGCCGACCAGGCCTGCAATGAATGCCATCGCAAGATTGATGCGCTCGGCTTCGGGCTCGAAAACTTTGATCCGATCGGTCGCTGGCGCACGACGTATCCAAAACCCAAGGGCAACGCACCCGCGCCGAAGGTGGATTCCACCGGAGAGTTTGGTTCCGGGGAGACCTACGCCGGTTTTCCAGAATTCAAAGGCATCCTCACTGCTAGCCGGAAGGACGGCTTCACCCGTCATCTCATCAAACAATTCCTCAGCTACGCCACCGGCCGTCACATGGAGCCCGTCGATGAGTTCGTGATCGAGGACATCTTCCAGGCCGTGAAGAAAGAAGGCTACGGTCTGCGCACCCTCGTCGCGGAGTGTCTCGCCAGTGACATTTTCCGGTCGCGGTGATCCGGGCAGAAGGTGATCACGTGGTGGCAATGCAAGCCGCCGCGAACCCGGGGATCCGGATTGCCTATTGGCGACATCAGTCGATGACTTTGCGTCGCCCCGTTTCGATAGAGTGTTTCCTTCACCCCTACTGTTCTTATGAAAGTCCAGTTTCCTGTGAATACCGTGTTGGACCGACTGGTCCTCTCGTGCTCGGTCCATATTTTGATTTATCTTGGCCTCAGACATCTGGCGATGGGCCACACCTCGGGATTGTTCTGGTACCAGTGCGCCACCTCTGCCGGGGCGCTGATTCCATTTCATTTTTGGCTGGTGAACGTGGCGATCGCATCGGATCTCCGGGATCTGAGCGGGGTGCGTCGACGCAGCGCCTGGGTCCGCCTGCTCTTCGCTTCGGCGTTGGCCGTACTGCCTTTCACTGCACTCTTCATCCCCGAGGGAGCAGGCCCCCGGTTCGGTCCGGGTTTCTATATCTATATTGTTGGTCTCCTCGCCATGTACCTCGCGGTGGGCCTCGATGCCTTTCGGCAGAGCAACTCACTGAGCGGGGGCCGACGATTGGCCATGCGGATTTGGATGTGGGCTGGCTGCGTCACCTTCGCGCTGGTCCTGCTTGTCACGGTGCTCCGGGCCACGACGCATTCCGCCGCACTTTCCCAAACGTTGCCGTTCATCGTGCTGGCGTGTTTTGCCTGGACCACGTTCGCCCTGACGGCGCATCGGACATTCAAGCCCTCCCAATTTCGTCTCGTTGGGGTCGAGAAGGCCATCTTGGTCGCGGTCCTGGGCACGGGCGCATTCCTTCTCCACAAACTCCTCCACGCCTGGTTTTCGCCCACCGTCGCGCTGGCGGCAACGGCCGCGTTGGCACTATGTTCTTCGGTCGTAGTGAAGGCGTGGTGGGATCGCAAATTCCGACTCTATCCGCAGGAGGCCGAGGCGCGCTTCGGGCCTGCCAGCTAAGAGTCAGACCTGACTGCAGGGGACACGTCCTGAATCCGGACGTGCCCCCGTTGCCTTCTCCACTCAGAAGCTCGTGCTCGCGGTGAGGCGGAACGAAATCGGATCGTAGTAGCGCACTGCACGCTCCGGCACCGTGATCGTCTGCACCCCGGGGGTGTTCGACGCGACGAGCGCGCCGGTCGCCGGCAGGATGTACAACTTGCTCTCCCCCGTCGCGACTTTCTTCTGCTCGTTGAGCAGGTTGTTCACGTTGAGGCGGAAATTCCAGCGGCGCTCGCCAATCTCCGCCCGGTACCCGAGACCGAGGTTGAGTTTGTAGTCGGCCTTGAACTTCGGCTTGTAGCGAACGTTCTCGACGCCCTCGGTGGTGCGAGCACCGTTCGTCAGCAGCACTTCGCTCTGGCGCTGGCCGTTGAACTGCGCGCCGAGCCCGACGTCGAGGCCCTTGAAGCGGCCGGAGCTGACTTCGTATTTGCTCCAGACGGACAGCTGGTTTCGCGGGTTGTCCAGCGTGCGGCGACCCTGGGTCTGGCCCGAGAAATCGTACGAGGCCTCGTCGAGGTTGGCGCGGCGGGCTTCGAGCGGCACGCCCATGTAGTTCCACCACGAGTCGTACTCCGTGCTCTTCGGTTGATCGACCACCCGGAAGCCGCCCGTGACCCATTGCGTGAGGTACTGGTACGTCACGACGGCGGACAGGTTGTCCGTAAGATTCAAATACAGCTGCAGGTCGATGCCGCGCGTCTGGTCGTTGTACGAGGTGTCCGAATTCCGGTTCATGTACGCGTTGTTCGCGTTGAAACCGGTGGCGCCGGTGCCGACCGACGTCGTCTGCAGGGCCGTGAAGTTGTTGGCGTCGTTCGCCGCGGCGTCGAGCGCCCGGCGGAGCGGATCCGTCGCGGCCGAACCGAGCGAAGCGTAGTCGACGAGGATGAAGCCGCCCTGCTGGGGCGCGCCGGTGACACGCGGATTGTTTTGATCGGCCGGCGTCACGTAGGTCGTCGACACGAGGTACGTCACCGGCTTGTCGGTCTGGAAGGTCGTGTAGCCGGAATTCGTGACCGCATAAGCTCCGGGGCCCGTGCCGGAGACAGGCGCGTTGCCGGTGAAACCCGCGCGCAGCGTCGCCTGATTGTTGCTCCGCGGTTGAGGCGCCCAAAACAGATTGTAGATCGCATTCTTCCGCTCGATCTCGAAACCCGCCACCGTCGCGGAGACCCGGGAACGTCCGTTGCGATCCGGCCACACGTCGAACTTGAAGCCGACTTCCCTGCTCTTGGTTTTCTCCGCCTGGAACGGACTGCCCGCGCCGTCGCGCTGCCCCGTGTTCGGAAAAATTCCGCCAGCGCTCACGGCGTAAAGGGAGATGTCCCGCGTCAGCGCCACGCTCGCACCCGCGGTCGGGCTGGTGTCGCGCTGTTGTTTGCCGCCGAAACGATAGCCGTTCACGACCGGCACGGCCCCGGGCGCGCTGTTGAGGCTGCCGGCGTCAGGCGACGCCGGTTTCACCCAGTTGGCGACGTTGCTGTCGGGCTGCGCCGGGTCGGCCTTGACGAAGGTGTTGTTGAAGGTGCGGACCATGTAACGATTCCAGCGGACGCCGCCGATGGTCGTAATGCGGTTGCGAAACCACTTGCCCTGGTAGGTGGCGTAGTGACCGGTGTTCCACTCCCAGAACGGCACTTCGCGGAACACGCGCGTCTGCTCGCCGCGATGGCGGATGCCGCTCAGATCGTCGAAGGCGATGTAGGATCGATTGGTGCTGCCCGCGACGTTGCCGGTGACTTGTGCGGTCTGCGTGTCGGTTTGGTTGATCGTCTGTTCCTGACGGCCGAGCAGGATGACCTGCTTGTGGCCGAGCAGGGAAAACTCGTAGGTCAGCTCGGCGCGCACCTGGCGGATGAACTTGTGCGTAACGCCATTGCTCCACTGGTAGTTGATCGTCTTCCAGTAAGTCTGGCTCGGGTTCGTCGGGTTGGGCCCCACGTTGGTCCACACGCCGACGCCCGTCGGCGCGACGGCTGGAGAGGCGGTGTTCGCCGTGATCACGCCCTGCGAGTCCAGCGTGCGGCGCTTGGTCAGCACGTCGGTGTAGTTGGCGCCGAGGATCGCGGTCAGCCCGGGCAGCAGCCGCTGGGTGACCTCGACGGTGCCGGAGAAGTAGTCGTCCTTTGCATACGTGTCGCCGCCGCTCAGCCGGAAGTGGCGGCTGCGGCCGAAACGGTCGCGCGCGACGCCCGCGCCCTCGTTGAATTCATTCACGTTCTCCGCGACGCGCAGGCCGAAGCGGTTGATCACGTTGCCGGCATTGGCGTCGCTCACATCCTTGAAGCCGTTGCCCTCGCTGCGGAAGGTGCCGTATTCGACGTCGACAAACACGTTCGTGTCCTTGAACGGCCGGAAGTCGAGGGCCGGAGTCACGAGGAAACGGCTGCGGTCGTCGAAGTCGTCCCGGCTGCTGAGGTTCTGGTAAACCACGCCGACGCCGTAGTTCAGGCTGCGGTCGCCGCGCTTGAGGATCGGCCCCGTGTTGTAGGCTTCGAGGCGGTAGAAGTCGTCGGAACCGAAACCGACGCGCGCCGTGGAGCGCGGGGTGCTGCGCGGGTACTTCGGCGTGATGTTGACGATGCCGCCGAGCGCGGCGACGCCGTAGAGCAGCGCCTGCGGGCCGCGGGCGACTTCCTGGCGGTCGATGTTGACGACGTCCGTGACGGTGTCCTGGCGGAAGCCGTTGCGGAGAAAGGAGCGCGTATTGAAACCGCGGATATTGATCTGGACGCTGTCGCGGTTGATGGAATTGGCGTTGCCGGACCCCGACGGGCTGAAGGTGAAGTTGTTGCCCGCGGTGACCGTCTCCTGGACGATGCCCGCGCTGTAGCGGAGGGATTCCTTCACGTCGACGGCGCCAATGTCGTCGATGAACTCGCGGGTGATCACCTCGACCGGGAGCGGGATCTCCTTGATCGACATGTTGAGGCGCGTGCCGGTGGTGGCATTGGTCGCGAGGTAGCCGCGGTCCTTCGTGGTATCGACGCGGAACTCGGACAGCACGATCGGCGTTTCCTTGGTCGGATCGGCGGGAGCGGGCGGCGGCGTCTGGGCCGGGGCGGAGCCGAGTCCGAGGAGAGCGCCCAGCACGGCGAGAGGCGTTTTGCGGTTCATGGTTTTGGGTGGTGCGGTGGTCGTTTTCTGAGGCGCCGACGGCGCCACGCCCGGAGGAGGCGCGGCCGCGGCGCGGTAAATCATCAGCGCGCCGCTCTGGGCATCCTCGACCACCGTGAGCCCCGTGGGCGCGAGCAGCTGGTCGAGGGCTGCGCGCGGAGCAAGTTCACCGGCGACGGCATGGGTCTTGGCGCCGGCGACTGCCTCCGCCGGAAAGAGGATTTCGCGCTGCGCCTGCTGGCCGAAGCGCTTCAAAATTTCGCCCGCGTCCCCCGCGGGCAGATCGAAAACTCGCGTCGCCTGCTCCGCCGAAACCTCGGCCACTGCACCGGCCAGCGCGAGCCAGAGCATGGCCCAGGGCCAGAGCCGGCGGCATCGGCCGGCCTGCACGGGAACGGAGTGAGGTGGGAAAAACGGAGGAATACGCCAAGGGGAAGCGAGCTTCCCGGCAAGATGCGCCAGCCGGCGCTTTCCGTTAAAAAAATCTGCCGGCCCGGCGCTTTTCCCGCCACACCCTCTCATGGCCGGCGCTCAACGGGCTTTGCGCAACACCACTTCGGTCTGGCCGCGCCGCTCGGCGTGCGCGCCGAAGCCCAGTTCCAACAGCCGCACGAAACCGTCGACGTTGTCAGAGCGAAACGCCGTCGTAATCCGCACCGCCGCGAGCTCCGGATCGACCACGACCAGTTGCACGGTGTTGCGGCGGTTGAACTCCGTCACGACTTCCGCCAGCGACACGGCATTGAATTCCAGCATCCGGTGCTGCCACGCCAGCACGCGTTCAATCTCCCCCGCGGTCAGCACTGCGATCCGCACCGGGTCGGCCTGCGGCACGAGCGACACCACCGCGCGTTGCCCGGCCTCGAGGAGCGGGACGACGGCGGCCTTCGGCTCCGCGGAGACGGCCGGCCCCGGCCGCACGTCGTCGACCTGAACGCGGCCCTCCGTGACGAGCACTTCCACCACCGCGGCGTCGAGCCGGACATTGAAGGCCGTGCCAACCGCACGCACATCCATCCCCTGGGCCGCGACGATGAAGGGGCGGGCCGGATTCTTGGTCACCGTAAAATGCGCCTCGCCCGCCGCGAGCCGCACGCGCCGCTCGGCGGACGTGAAGTGTTCGGTCAACACCGCCCCGCGGTTCAGTTCCACCACCGTGCCATCCTCCAACACCCGGCGCAGCACCGCCGCCTCGGCCACGGCCGGCGCCCTCTGCGCACTGCCCTGTTCGCGAGTCTGAGCTTCCCGTGGGTGACGCCACACCAGCACCGCGACCGCCGCCGCGGCCGCGAGTCCGATCAACGACCAGCCCCGCCAGCGCCGGCCGGGCTGGGCGCTGGGGGCGAGGAGGTCGGGATTCGGCTGCACGCTGTGCTCCGGCCGCCAGTCGGCCAACGGCTCGAGCCGGTGCCAGTGCCGGCGGAACCGCGCCAGCTCCGCGCCATGCCGCGGATCCGCCGCCAGCCACTGCGAAAACGCATCCTGCTCTGCAGCCGTCAGCCCGCGGTCATGCCGCAGCACCCAACCCGCGGCCTCGTCGGCCCGGCGCTCCCCGTCCCCGTGACGCATTTCCGGTTCACTCATGGCGGTGCGAGCCCCGGCGTTCGATCCGTTCGAAATAGTCCGCCAGCTTCCGCAGGCCGATCGTGCCCTGCGCCTCGACGGTGTGTTCGGAAATCCCGAGTTGTGCCGCCACTTCCTTTTGCGAAAGCCCGTAGATCCGGCGCAGCGTGATGATCTGCCGGCAACGGGTCGGAAGGGACTGGATGGCTTGGGTCAAGAGTTCGAGTTCCTGCGCCCGGGCAACGGCCCGGGGAATGTCGGAATCCTCATCCGAGACGCCCGACGCCGCCGCTTCCGCTAAAGCAAAGTGCTCCGTCACCCGCCGGTGCCGCAGCCGGCCCAGCGCGAGATTCCTCGCCGTCGCGAACAGAAACGCCTTTGGCGAATCGAGCGTCTGCGTTTCCCGCGCCTGCAGCACGCGGACGTACGCCTCCTGCACGATGTCGTCCACCTCGTCCGCGCTCGTCACCTGCCCGCGCAGCCAAGCCCGCAGCATCGCCTCGTGGGGCTGCAGCTGCGCGGCGAACCAGCGGGACGCTTCGGAATTCTCGGGGGGCACGGCCAGACTCTCTGCGCGATTCCGGCATTTTGTCCAATCCTCCCGTCGCGGTCACCGCCGATCGCTCCGCTGCAGCGGGCGCGCTGACGTTTCAATACACCAACCCGCGAAAATTTCTGACGCGGTGAAACGTGATGAGGTTGCCGTTGTGCGCGGACTGCGCGCGCTCGTCGCCGCTGCGGGCGAGGATCACGAGATCGTCGCCGTCAAAATCCAGCAGGAGGGTCGGAGTATTGAGCGGTGACGGCACGCCGGCCGACTCGTCGAAAACCACGTGGCTGGACGCCAGCGGACGAATCGCGCCAGGCGCGGATGCGGTTTCGGCTGCGGCTGCGCGTGACCAAGGACTAAACCCGGATAGAGCGCAGAAGCCTGCGGCTGCGATCACACGGCACGTCGTTCGCACTAGCATGGGGGTAGTCATGAGAGTGAAGAATAAAGCAATCAGCGTGTCGTTGCCGGCGAAAGGCCGAACGGTGAGGGAATCTCGAAGAACTCTCCGCGCAGCATGACGGAGGGCGGGATGCCGAACATCTGGCAAAACGTGCGGGTGAGATGAGCGGCGTCGGCGAAATCGGCGGCGTGGGCAGCTGCAGTCGCGGTGCCTTCCCGACCGATCACCAGCATGGCGCGCGTGAGCTTCCGCCAGAGCAGATAGCGGCGAAACGGCAAACCAAGTTGCTGCTTGAACAGATGTGCGAACCGACTCGGGGAGAGGAATGCCGCCCGCGCCGCTGACTCCAATGACATCCGGAGATCGTCCGCTTGCTGAAGGTGTCGCAACACCGCGGTGACTCGCGCATCGAGCCGGCGGGCGGGCGGGGCGCCGGCGGACAGCGCTTTCACGCAGTGGCGGATGAGGTCGCCGATTTCCATGCTCTCCAGCGGACGTTCGCGGAAGCGCATCAGCTCCGCCGTGCAGGCCGCGACGCGCTGCGCAGGGAGCAAGGTGATCTCGTCCCGCAAGGAAGAGCGGAGCCAGATCCCTTCGGTCGACTCGGGATCGACGAAGAGCATCGCCCCGAACGCGTCGCGCGAGTCGTAGGAGTGTTCGACATCAGGTCCGACAACAATGCCGCGACCCGTGCACCAGCGTTCGTCGCCGCCGCAGACCGCAATCTCGCCGTCGAGGGCCAACACGATCTGAAGGGCGTGATGAGCGTGAGGCGGCACGACGCCTCGGGCGCGCCCCAAGGCGAGGAAGCCACCGTCCCATAAATACCAGCGCACCGCCTCCGACACCTGCACGTTCGTGGCGGGTTTTTTCGGGCGATTCTGGGAGGCGTTGGCCACGGGGAAGTGAGCTGTGCGATAGCCAGTTTGTTCAAGCGAATCAATGGATTCGTTCAAGGAATTCGCCCACGGCGTTCAAGCGGAACCCGGGCATTTACTCTATCGTGGGGACTGTCGCGGCAATCATGCGGCGACCCACTGTCCAACATGCATCCGAAGCCACCGATTTTTCCACAACGACTGAGCCTCCGTGATCCCGCACGGCCGCGCCGCGAAGCCCTCGGGAGAAAGTAACATGAAGCTTCATCTTCGCCTTCCCCCACTCGCTCTCACCGCGATCGCCGCCGGCCTGGGCTGGGTCATCGCCCGCGCGCTTCCCGCCTTCGCGCTTGAACTGCCTGCGCGCTACGGGGTGGCGGGTGCCTGCGGTGCACTGGGCCTGGCGTGCAGCATTCTGGGTGTGGCCGCTTTTCGACGGGCCCGCACCACGGTGAACCCGCTCACGCCGGCCGCGACCACGGCGCTGGTGGTTTCCGGTGTTTATCGCATCACGCGCAATCCGATGTATCTCGGATTCCTGGGCGTGCTGCTCGCGGAAATCGCGTGGCTGGCCAACCCGGCCGCGCTGCTCGTGGCCGGCGGTTTTGTGCTCTACTTGAACCGGTATCAAATTGCCCCCGAAGAGCACGCGCTCCGGGCCCGCTTCGGCCCGGCTTACCTCTCCTACGCGGCGCGCGTGCGTCGGTGGATTTGAACCATGGCCATACTCATTGGTCTGACTTTGGCCGCCGCGGTGAGCGCGCTGGCCCGCGGGACCGGCTTGGATCGCGACCGCGCGTTCTATCCGACGGTGATGATCGTCATCGCTGCCCTCTACACCTTGTTTGCGGTCATAGGTGGCTCGCCCGGCGCGCTCGTCGCCGAAATGATCGTGGGCGCAGGATTCATCGCCCTGACCCTGGCCGGTTTCAAACAAAGTCTTTGGCTGGTCGTGGTCGCGCTGGCGGCGCACGGGGTCTTCGACATTTTCCATCCCCACGCCATCGACAACCGCGGCGTGCCGGTGTGGTGGCCGGAGTTCTGCTCCGCGTACGACATCGCCGCGGCGGCGATCCTCGGCTGGCAGATCCATCGGTCGAAGCGCTTGGCGGCCTGACAAGGGTAGACGAAAAACAGCTCCACGATGCGAGCACCACGACGTTCACCGCGCCTGAAAAATCCCCCATCCCCGCGATTGCGGCGTCGCCGGCACCACGTCGGACGCAACAGCCCGTGCGGTTGGATGCGGGTTGTCTTGGACAGAACCACCGTTACGCACCTAACGTTCGACCGACATGACTTCGCGATTTCTCAGGTTGGTCAGGGCGTTCACGCTGGGAATCGGAGTCGCTGCGGTCGGACTCGGAGCCGATGCCGCCCGCGCGAAGCTCCGCGAAGTTTTTGCGGACGACTTCATGATCGGCGTGGCCCTCAGCACGGCGCAAGTCGACGGACGTGAGCGACGAGCCGGAGAGATCGCGGCGGAACAGTTTGCCGCGGTCACGCCGGAAAACGACCTGAAGTGGCAGTCGTTGCATCCCCAGCCGGATCGTTATGACTTCAAAGCCGCCGATGCTTATGTCGAGTTCGCGCGGACGCACGCGATGGCTCTGATCGGGCATGCCCTGGTGTGGCACAGTCAGACCCCGGCCTGGGTGTTTGCCGGCGTCGGGGACAAGCCCGCGACCCGCGAGCTCATGTTGAAGCGGATGCGTGACCACATCCATGCGGTCGTCGGTCGCTATAAAGGCAAGGTGAAGGGCTGGGATGTCGTGAACGAGGCGCTGTCCGACAGCGGCGATGACATTCTGCGCGACTCCTTATGGCGCCGGTTGATCGGAGACGATTTTATCGATCACGCTTTTCGGTTTGCCCGGGACGCCGACCCGGACGCGGAACTCTACTACAACGACTACGGGCTGGAGGATGAGAGGAAGCGGGCGAATTGCGTGACGTTGCTGCGCGGCCTGCTCGCACGCGGGGTGCCCGTCACCGGCGTCGGCACCCAATCTCATTTTCACCTCGATTACCCTTCGCTCGCTGCCGTGGACAAGACCCTCGCCGCCCTTTCCGGCCTGGGGCTCACGGTAATGGTAACCGAACTCGACGTGGATGTGCTGCCCTACCGCGAGAATCCGGGCATCGCCGACATCAGCCGACGCGAGACGGGAAACCAGGCGATGGATCCGTACACCGCCGGTCTGCCCGAGGCGATCCAGGTCAAGCTGGCCCATCGGTATCGAGACCTCTTTGCCGTGTATCAGCGGCACCGTGACGCCATCACGCGCGTCACGTTCTGGGGCCTGGACGATCGACAGAGCTGGCTGAATGATTTTCCGATCGCGGGTCGCACCAATCATCCGCTCCTCTTCGACCGCGAATTGAAGCCAAAGCCGGCGTTCTTTGCGGTGCTGCAAACAGGCAAAGCCGGTGGCGCTGCGAAGTGACGACGCCCGGCCCGCCCGTGGCAACCGCGCCGTTCAGCGCAGCAAACAAACCGCACGAAGGACAATCGCGGTGAGTTTCGTTTTCATTCGAGTCGCAGGTTGCGCGGGGACATTGGGCTGGACCACTCTCATCCGCGGACGAGCTTGAAGCCAATCTGCGTGCCCAGACCCAGCATGTAGCCGAGTTGGATATTCAGGAAGCCGACGGGCTCGAGGAGTCGCGCATTTTTCAGCGGGCCGGCATCAACGGCTTCAAAGCCGAGGTCCTGCGCCAGCGTGATCACGATTTGTTTTGCGGCCGCATCGTCGGACGACACCAGTGCCGTGAGCGTCGTGGCGCCGACCTTGCCGGTGTCCAGGTGCTGCGCGAAAACCGTATTGAACGCCTTCACGACGCGGGCCCGCGGGAGCTTCTGCTGCAACTCTTCCGCTCCGCTCGTGGTGAACCCGACGGCCAGCTGATAGTCCGGCGTGAGCGCATTGGTCGCGTCGACGACCACTTTGCCGTCGAGGGCGGAGCCGAGGTTTTTAACCACGGCGTCGAGCGCGGGAAACGGTACCGCAAGGATGATGATCTCCGCCTGGGTCGCGGCCTTAAGCTGGGCCGCCTGATCGTGGCCGACGGACTGAACGTGGGAATAGGAACGAGCGAGGCCGCGCGCGAGGGCGCCGCCGACATTTCCGTTACCGAGGATGGCAATCGTGGTGGTTTTCATAAAAAGTGAGGTGGTGGTGTGTTTGAGTTCCGCCCCCCTTGATCGGGGCTGGGTGACGCACTCACTTTACCGTGCCCGCGCATTGGCGGCCACTGCGCCGACACGCTTGCCGTGATGCGAAAAACGCATGAGGTGGTGCCGTGGACCTGAACGTCGTGAAGGGCTTCTTTGCCATCGTGGAGGCCGGCAGCATGGGCAAAGCCGCGGTGCACCTCCGCGTTTCGCAGTCGACACTGACGCGCCAGGTGCAAGCGCTGGAGGCTGAGATCGGTGCATCCCTGCTGGATCGGAGTGGAACCGGCATCACGCCCACGCCGGCAGGCCGGATCTTCTTGGAGAGCATGCGGGCACCGCTTGACGCCGTGGAACGCGCCATCGAATCGACGCGGCGCGTCAGCCAAGGTCAGCGCTCGCTGCTTCGCATCGGCTATATGGCGTCGATTGCGCAGCGCTACCTCAACCCGGCGCTCCGCCTCCTGCGCGAACAGAGCCCCACGGTGAGGGTTCAATTGCTCGACGCTTCGCCGGGTGAACAGTTCGCCGCGCTCCGAGCGGGCAGGATTGACGTGGGTGTCGTCGGTGAAAGTGGCCGCCTTATGGAGCGTGAATTCTTCGTGCGGAAACTCGCGACGGTGCCGGCCGTGGTGCTCGTCCCCGACAACCATCCCCTCGCCGCGCAGACCGTGATTTCTCTGCGGGAACTAAAGGGCGAAACGTTCATTCCCATCGCCGACCAAGACGCTCCCGCCTACCGGCCCTGGCTCAGCGCCCTGTGCCGGAAGGCTGGGTTTCGCCCGAAGGTCACCGAGGCGGCGGAGAGCATGGCGCACCTCGGTGCAATGGTGACCGCCGATCACTGTGTCTCGTTGCTGCCCCGATTTATCGCCGAGCGTCCCGCACCGGGTCTGGCGGTGCTGGCAATCAAGGAAAGCTTCGCGGTCGCGGATCTACTCGTCATCTGGCAGCGCGGCAAAGTGGCTCCGCCGGTGCGGCACCTGCTCGACGCGCTTTTCGCCCAGGGCAGCAAGCGGGCATCCGGCTGAACGGGGTGAGTGTGGCTGACCCAGGCGACCGGCCACCGCTCGAAACCACAGCGGTCGGGCTCCCCGGTGCGTCACGGGACGTTTCGGACGAAACGTCCCACGGCTGGTCGAGGAGTGGCGCTCGTTGAAAAGTCCGACGCTTAGAACCGTCCCGCGAGACCGAAGACCCAGCGGCTGCCGTATTCCTGCATGATGCGCACGGCGGCGTCCCGGCCTTCCTTCACGCCGGCGGGCGACTCCATCCAGAGATCGGGCCGGCCCGTGAAGTTGCGCGCCTGCACGTAGGCCCGGTAACGCGGGGTGAAGGTCCAGCTCGCCGAGAGATCGAACTGCGTGAGCTCGCGGCGGTAGCGACCGACGATGCCGTCGGGGCGATTGTCGATCCACACCATGCCGACGTTGCCATTGAATTTCTGATATGCGTAGCTGAGCCGCGAGGAGATGCGATGGGGCGCGAGGCCGTTGCGCCGGGCGGTCATGTAGGCGCGGTTGTAGGAGACGTTGAAGCTCGTTCCGTTGAGCGGCTTCGGGAGAAACCCGAGCTTCTGCGAATACGCGAAGGCGAGGTTGTAGTTGCGGCGAAGGGCGACGCTGTTGCGCGTGGAACGGAAGGTGTAGTCTTCGAACTCAGGGTCGGTCACGCCGAACTCGGCCGCGGTGTAGTCGAAGGTCTCGCGGAGGTTGGCGGTGTTGACCTGCGTGGCGGTGACGGTGGCCTGACCGGGCGACTTGCCGCCGAAGTAGTACGCGAGGCGGGCATCGTAACGGTCGATCTTCTCCGGCAAGAGCGCGGCGTTGGGGGCGTCGACGCGGCGGACGGATCCGTCCGCATTCTCGACGACGTTCCAGACGCCGGTGAGGTTGTCGATGGGCGGACGGCCGATGGCCTTGGTGTAGCCGGCCTGGATGTCAAAATTGCTGAGCAGGTTGTATTTCAAGCTCACGTTGGGGAAGACGTTGTCGTACTCCGACCGACGCCGCACCTGCGGCTGGCTCCTGAACTGGTAATCGAGACCGGCGAACGTGGTGGCGCGGCCGTTGGCATCGATCGGGAAACGCGATGCGACCATGTCGTCGCGCAGGCGGGGATTGAGTTCGGTGAAGACGTTTTGCGTGCGCTCGAAACGGAGGCCGCCGACCGCGGTGAACTTGCTCGTGACACGGGTCTGGATCTGGCCGTAACCGGCGGTGACGGTCTGTCGGACTTCGCGCGCGGCCAGGAGCACGGTGGCGTAGTTGGCGGGCGTGCCGATGTTCGCGAACTGCTCGGGGTTCGAGCGGAAGAGGGCCGCGGTCTGCTCGGCGTTCACGCGCGGAATCTGGCCCGTGATGCCGGCGATATTCTGAATCGTGAGGGCATTGGTGGTGCCGAGATCAAACGGCTGCAGGGCCTGGAAACCGAGGTTGCCCCAACTGCCGCTGGCCGTGGCCGTGGGGGTGCCGGCGGCATCGCGCGTGACGACATCGCCGCCCGGTCCGATATAGCGCCAGACGGCCATGGCGTCGTTGGTGCGGTTGTCGCGATTCTCCTCGCCCCACTTGCCGCCGAAGCGGACGACGGAGGGAAAATTCCGGAAGAAGGACGGCGTCCAGCGGGCGTTGAGCGAGCCGGACCAGATGTCGGTGATCCAGGTGCGATCGATATTCGTGAGGCGGGTGCCGCCGGTCCAGTTGCGGAGATTGAACCAGTCCGCGCCGGACGTCTGGCGGATCGACCATTCGTAGGACTCCGAGCTCGGTCGGGTCGCGCTCCAGCCGCTGGGCAGCGAGAGCGAATCGCCGCCGGCGAAGCCGCGCTCCATGCCGTCGTAATTATTGACC
Source organism: Terrisphaera buseokensis (assembly GCF_047521145.2). Classification (GTDB taxonomy): domain Bacteria; phylum Verrucomicrobiota; class Verrucomicrobiia; order Opitutales; family Opitutaceae; genus ER46. Next base: position 5,639,829 of record NZ_CM134186.1, read on the forward strand.
GATCTGGAATTGGAAAAGACACCGTCGATGAGCCAGTTCTCGTGCTTGTATTCAAACTTTGGAGCGATGGTGCGCGTGTAGGTGAGCTTGTCGCCGGGGCCGTTGCTCATGGCGACGGTGGCGGCGTTGGCGGTGCCGGCGCGGTTGGCGACGACGGTGGTGAGGGCGTCGCCGCCGATGCTGGGCCGGCCGTTGTTCACGTTGGCGTTGTCGTTGGCCGCGGTGAACGTGACGGTGCGGTTCCAGAACTCGGAGTCGGCGTAGGTGTAGATGCCGGTGAGCGAGATCGCGAGACGGTTGGAGACCTTGAAGTCCACGGTGACGGTGGCCGACTCCTTCAGGATGGTGAGCGGGCCGTCCTTGAACGCGATCGCGCGGACGACGAGCGGGCGCGGGTCCGTGGCGGTGGCGGCGCGGCTGTAGGTGTTGGCCATCTGATACTGCTCGTCGTAATTGCTGGCGCGGCTGACGCTCGCGAGGATGCCGAGGCGGTTGTTGAAGAAGGCCTCGGAATAGCTGAGCGAGTAGCTGGGCTTGATCTTGGTTTCCTTGCTCTCGCGGTTGCCCCACGTGCGATTCAGATGGAACTCCTCGGAGTTCAAGCTCGCGTTGACGTTGTAGTCGATGCGGCGGCCGCGGGTGTCGAACGCTCGCCGCGTGCGCATGTTGATCGTGCCGCCGGGGGTGTCGGCATCGGCCTCGGCCGTGCGCGTGAAGTTCACGTCGATGGACTCGATGGCGTTGATGGAAAAGCCCTCGAAGCTCGTGGCGCGGGAGGCATCGCCACCGCCGCGGTTGGCGTCGGCGCTGGCGGTGCGGACGCCGTCGAAGGAGACGCCAACGTACTGGGACTCCATGCCGCCGAGCGTGGGGCCGCGGGCCTGCGACTCGACGTAGTCGATGTCGACGCCGGGGAGGTATTTGAGGAACTCACCGACATTACCGTCGGTGACGTCGCCGAAGATGTCGGACGAAACCGAGTTCGAGATGTTCATGCTCCGGCGCTGCTCCATGATGGCCTTGGCATTGCCCTCGCGCTCGCTGTCGACGGTGAAGGCGGCGAGCTGGACGACGCCGTTCTTCGTGGCCGGGGCCGCCGTTTCGGTGCTCACGAGGTTGATCTCGCGCACGACAGTCTGACCGGCACCGACCGTGAATGATTGTTTCGCCGTGGTGTAGCCGGAGAAGGCGACGGAGATCGTGGCAGGGCCGGCCGGGACGTTGTTAAATTGAAACGTGCCGTCGCTCTCCGTGTACGTAACTTGCTTCGTGCCTTCGAGGCGGACCTCGGCGTTGCCGACGTAGCCCTGCGAAGCGGGATTGAAGACGCGGCCCTGGACGGTGCCGGTGGCGGCAGTCTGGGCGTGGCCCGCGAGAGCGGACGCGAGCCAGGCACACGCGAAGGTTAGGAACGTGCGCCAAGGCAGCAGCCGGTGTTGGGTAGAGGTGGTCATGGGTAAGGTCGGTCAAAACCGTCGCTTCCTGCGAGCGAGCTGGAGTCGGGGCAGCAGTAACGACGGACAGGCACACTGCAGGAGGTTCAAGCCGCGGGTGCCGCGCGGCTCGAAACCAGTGGGCGGAAGGTCGCGATGCACCGCAAGAGCGATCGAGCGGACCGACGGGAAACAACGAGGAACGGACCAAGCGCGAAGACGCGAATGCGGCCAGGGCGGGAGGATGATGGCTCGGGCGGTTCCGGCTTCGAGCATCGTTCGGTGCTCGTTCGATGGTCGTTCGATGGTCTTTCGGAATTCACCCCGATTTTCGAAGCACCGTCCGAACCACCTTCGAAGAAGGACCGAAGCACGCTCGTTCCCGTCCCTGCCGGTGCTCCTCGATTCACGGGGTCAGGTAACATGAGCGGCAAGTCGGGATAGCGCGACGCGAGGTGCGTGGTGCTACAATGACAAGTGCCATGATCTATACTGGAATCGACTATCACAAACGTTACTCGGTGGCTTGCACGCTGGACGCCCAAGGCCAGAAGCTCCACGAAGCGCGGATCGACGGCAACGCGTCCACGGCTTTTGCCGCCTACTTCAAGAAACTCGGCACGCCCAGCGAGGTGGTGATCGAGGCCTGCTGGAATTGGGGTGTGCTTTACGATTTGCTCGAAGACACGGCGGGCGTGGCGAAGGTCGTGCTCTCGCATCCGGCGAAGAATCGCATCATCGCGGACGCGCAGATCAAGAACGACCGCATCGACGCCAAGGCGCTCGCCACGCTCTTGCGGGGCGACTTCGTCGCGAAAGTGCACGTGCCGTCCCGCGACGTACGGCAGCGCCTCTGGCTGGCCCGGTTGCGCACGATGATTCGCAATCGCATCCACTGCGTGATCGACCGGCACCCGCAATTGGAGCGGCCCGCGGTGAAGGACATCTTCAGCAACCAGGGCAAAGCGTGGATGAAGCGCGCCCCGCTCCCCACCGCCGATCGCACGTTGCTGGACGACGACCTCGCGTTGCACGCGCTGCTGCAAACTCAAATCGACGCGCTGGAGAAGACGATCGTCGCCGACAACGCCGCGAATCGGCTGGCGGTGCGGCTTCAAACCCTGCCGGGGGTGGGCAAGATCCTGGCTCCGGTCGTGGCGTTGGAGATTGACCAGGTCAAGCGCTTCAAGACCGCCGACAAACTCTGCGCCTACGCCGGCCTGGTCCCGACTACCCACGCCTCCGGCGGCAAGATCGCACCCGGCCGCATGCTACCCTTCTGCAACCGCTGGCTGAAGTGGGCCTTCATCGAGGCGGCCTGGGTGGCCGTGGGCTGCTCCGATTACTTTGGCTCTTTCTATCGCAAGCAGCGGCTGCGTGGCAAAGGCGCCAACGACGCCATCACCATCGTCGCCCGCCGCATGGCTAAAATCGCCTGGAAAATGCTCACCGAGGAACGAGACTACTCCCCGCACGCCCCCGTCGCCAAACCAACTTCCCCGGCCGCTCTCATAACGGACTGACGGCATCCTCAGTGATGCGCGTCTTGGGTCAGGATAGAGGGCCGGGGATCTGATTCATTACCCTGCCGGAGGCCTCGTGCCTGCCGCTGAGAGAAGTGTGATCGCGGAATCTCCTCTTCCTTCACCCGCAAAGCCGGTCTTCACCCACGGGATCTTCCCGCGGGGCGCTCATTGCCGCCCCTCACCCCGGCTAGGGGCACCAAAGCCCAGGAAGCTAAGCATCCAATTTTCCCATACCTCTCAAAATCCCACTTGACCGCTTTCACTCAGAGAAGGGCGTTCGGCGCTAGCGGAAGAAGAAAACGTGACCACGGACGCTGCGATCATCGCAGCCGCCCCCAGTAGAGTCGTGTATCCTGCAAACGAGGATTTTTCGAACCGCGAACGCCCTGACCCTGTCCTCGTTCGTGGAACACCACTTCCGGCGCGTAGCCGCGAGGGTCGCGGTGGCGGTCACGACATCCCCGAGGCAAAGATTCGCGAATGGTGGGCGAACAGCCGCCTCAATCTCATACGGCTCCTACCCCGCCTTGCGGAACTGATGGTGTGGGGCAACTCCGCCGAAGCCGATTTTGTCACCCAAGCACCCGCGCTCGTTTTGCTGCTGCACCTGCGGGCGGGAAAAGTCATCGCCCCGAAAAATCTCTTGGCCACGCCGCCGTGGGCCAAACCAATTGTCGCCGCCGCACTGCAGTGTCAGGCCGCTCGTTGATTTGACCTCCAAGGGGTATGGTCGCACGGGGGTCAACCCGAGGTTTGCCCCGATTTCACGGACACGAGATTCGGGGTGAGCCCAGCCCGTTGATCGTGATAATAGCTAGCTAAAACCTAGGACGAAGGTTCGCAGAGGTGAACGCCCCAAGCCGTTGGGCACTTACGATTGGACCGAAGCGCGATTTTGGCGCCTGAACACAAAAAGCCCTCCTGCGCTGAAGCTGCGGAGGGCAATCTTTCGCCAGGCGAAAGAATGGGGCGGCCAACGGGACTCGAACCCGCGACCCCAAGATTCACAATCTTGTGCTCTAACCAACTGAGCTATGACCGCCGTAAAATGAGGGACGCGGAATGTCGCGGTCCGCTCAGAACGTGTCAACCCCGGTTTGGCCCCTCGCCAGTCAGCCCGTGGCAGAAGCCGCAGAGGCCCCGCCTCAGCTCTGCCGGCCCTGCCGCAGGCGGTCCACAAAGACGGCCACGATGATCACGAGGCCGATGATGATTTCCTGGAAATACGTCGGCCAGCCCATCTGCTGCGATCCGTTCCGCAACACGGCCATGATCAGCGCTCCAATCATCGATCCGAGCACGGTCCCGATGCCGCCACTCAAACTCGCCCCACCGATGATCACGGCCGCAATGATATCAAGCTCGAGGCCCACCGCGACGGTCGGATCGCCCTGGCGGAGGCGCGCGAGCTGGAACAATCCCGCCAGCCCGAAGAAACAGCCGGCCAGCGCGTAGATCCCAATCTTCAATCGCGTCACCGGAATTCCGCACAGGCGCGCCGTGGCTTCATTCGAACCGAGCGCGAACACGTGCCGGCCAAAGACGGTGTTGCGCAACAGCAGCGACGTCGCGATCGCCAGGCCCAGCGCCACCCACACGCCCGCCGGCAGCGCATAGCTGAACGGATCCGTCGTCGTCATCCAAGTGTTGATCGGCGAACTCTCGTAATTGACCGTCTGGTTGTCGGCGAGCCACTTGGCTGAACCGCGGGCGACGCCCAGCGTGCCCAGCGTGATGATGAACGGCACAAGCCGCAGCGCGGCAATGGCCGCGCCGTTGAGCAGGCCGATCAGTCCGCCCGACGCGATCATCGCCAGCAGCGCCGGCACCGGCCCCCACCCTTTCTGAATCAGCATCGCGCCGACCACACTCGTGAACGCAATGCTCGAACCGACCGAAAGATCGATGCCGCCACTGACGATGATCAGCGTCATCCCGAGCGCGCCAATCGCCACGATCACGGTCTGCGTGAAAATCGTCTTGAAGTTATGGTAGGTGAGAAAGAACTCGCGCGTCTCGGTCGGGATGGAGAACAGCGCAATTACCACCATGAGCCCGAGAAACGGGCCGGCCTGCGCCATGATCTTCTTGCCGGTGTCTTTCATGCTGCGGATTCGGGGAGAGTTAATTCTGAAGCCAAGAAACCAGGAACCAAGCCGGCCCAAATTTGGGATGAGTTCATGGCTTTCCGGCTTCTGAATTTCCTGCTGCGGAGATGGGGAGGGTTAATTCTGAAGCCAGGAAACCACGAATCAGACCGGCCCGGAGTTCTAGTGTGTTCATGGCTTTCTGGCTTCCGAATTCGCCTGGAGATCGTCCGTACTGCCGGTGGCCACGCGCATAATTTCAGCCTCGCTCCACTCTGCGCGCGGTCGGATGGCGGAGAGTTCCCCCCGGCACATCACGCCGATCGTGTCGCAGAGCCCGAGCAATTCCGGGAGGTAACTGCTGATGACCACGACGGCCTTGCCGCTGGCGGCGAGGTCGCCGATGAGCTGATAGATCTGGGCCTTGCTCCCGACGTCGATGCCGCGCGTCGGCTCATCGAGGAGAAATATCTTCGCCGGATGCTCGAGCAGGCGCGCGATCGCCACCTTCTGCTGGTTGCCGCCCGAGAGGTTGCCGATCGGCTGCGCGGCGTCGCGGCACTTCACCTGCAATCGCTCAATCCACTGCCGCGCGGTCGCACGCTGGCGGCCGCCGTTGAGCCAGCCGAGGCGGCTGAACGCGCCCTGCTTGGTCAGCGTGAGGTTATCGGCGATCGACTGCGTGAGCATGAGGCCCTCCTCCTTGCGATTCTCGCTGAGGAAGCCGACGCCCTGCGCCCACCGCGCCTGCGGCGATTCGCCGACGGGCGCGGCGCCGAAGATCGCCACCTCGCCCGCGTCGCGACGGTCGAGGGCAAACAGCGTCCGCAACAAATCCGTGCGGCCGGCGCCGATGAGGCCCGCGAAGCCGAAAATCTCGCCGGCCCGCACCTGCAGGCTCGCCCGTTTCAACCGCGGCGCGCTCGCCAGCGCCCGCGTCTCCAGCACCACGGCGCCGAGCGCGTGCTCGGTCCGCGGATACAGATCCTTCACCTCACGGCCCGTCATGAGCGTCACGATCCGATCGAGGCTCGCGTGCTTCATCGCATCACTGCCGACGGTCTCGCCGTCCTTCAGCACCGTGAAGCGATCCGCGATGCGCCGGCACTCCTCGAGAAAATGGCTGATATAGATGATGCTCACACCCTGGGCGCGGAGCCGCGCGATCGTCGCGAACAGCCGCTCCGTATCCGCCTGCGTGAGACTGCTGGTCGGCTCGTCCATGATGAGCACCTTCGGCCGGGTGAGCAGCGCCCGCGCGATCTCGATGATCTGCTGGGTCGCGATCGAAAACTCACCGGCCGGCCGATCCAGGGCGAGCGACTCGTGGCCGAGCTGCGCGAGTGCCGCCTGGGCCCGGCGGCGTGACGCGGCGCGATCGATCCAGCCGCCGCGGGCGGACTCCGAGCCGAGCAGGATGTTTTCCTGCGCCGTCAGATGCAGGGCGAGGTTCAGCTCCTGATAGATCATCGCGACGCCCTTCAGCCGGGCGTCGTGAGGATCCAGCGGCGTGTAGGGCTGGCCCGAGAGCTCCATCGTGCCCTCGTCCGCCGCGTGCGCCCCGCTGAGGATTTTCATCAGCGTGCTCTTGCCGGCGCCATTCTCGCCGATGAGCGCGTGGACCTCGCCCGGCGCAATCTCGAGCGACACGCCGCGCAACGCGCGGGTGGCGCCAAAGCTCTTCTTGATGCCGGTCAGCCGCAGAGCCGCGGCGGTGGTCGTCATTACTTCAGGTATTTGTCGAGCGGCGGGCGCACGATGTCGGCCATCTCGGGCGCGTCGAAATTCTCCTTCGTCACAAAACCCACGCCGGTGTCGATGACCGGCTCGACCTTCTTGCCCTGCAGCACGGCGACCATCGTCTTCACGCCGAGATAACCCATGTTCATCGGATTCTGGACGACCATGCCCTGGATGTCGCCCGCCTTGAGACCGGCGTTGAGGGTCTCGCCCGAATCAAAGGCCACGAACTTCACCTTGCCGCCCGCGAGGCCGGCATCGCGCAGCGCCAGCAGCATGCCGGCGGCCGAGGATTCGTTGGACGCAAACACGCCGTTCAGCTGGCGGCCGTAACGGTTGAGCAGATTTTCCGCGGTGCGCTTGGCGCTGTCACGGGTCGCACCGGCGTGCTGGTTCGTATCGAGCAGTTTGATGCCGGGAAAATCCTTCTTCATCACCTCGAGGAAACCCTCCTCGCGCTGCTCGGTGCTCGCGGAACCCACCGCATAACGGAGCATAATCACGTTGCCCTTGCCGCCGAGCATTTTGCCCAGATTGCGGGCGGCGATGCGGCCGCCTTCGCGGTTGTCGGTCGAGACCGAGGCCGCGGGCGCCTTCGAGTCGAGGCCGGAATCGATGATGATGACCGGAATTTTGCCGCGGGTGGCGGTTTCGACCGGGGCGACGAGGCCCTTGCGATCGAGCGGCGCGAGCACGATGCCGCTCACGCGCTGGGCGATGAAGTTTTCCACGACCTGAATCTGCTGCTCGCGATCGTCCTCCTTGAGCGGGCCCTTCCAGATGATCTGCACGTTGATGCCCTCCGCCTTCAACTCCAGCTCGGCCTTCTTCGCGCCGGCGTTGATCGACTTCCAGAATTCGTGGGTCGTCCCCTTCGGGATGACCGCAATCTTGTAGGTTTCCGCCGCGAGGGCGAGGGAAGCGCCCGTGAGGGCGAGGGTGAAAGCAACGAGGAGTTTTTTCATGGAGAGGGGTTCAGCCGGACGCAGGTGAAGCCGCGCCCAACAAGGACAACGTGAGATGGGAAGAGAACGCAACGGACGCGATGTTTGATCGCGACCGCGGCCGATGATTCGGCGTGCGTCCGTCCGCGTCAAGACGGTCGAAAACCCACCGCGCGGTTCGCGCGCGCGGCCCGGCCGATCAACGGATCACGAGCGTGTGCCGGAAGGGCGTCACGCCGGTAAGGTAAACGCGCACGCCCTCCGTGCGCACCTGGCCGTTGCGCCAGCTGTAGGCTTCGCCGGCGAGGCTGAAGCGTGACGGGCCGAACAATCCCGGGCCGAACTCAATCGCGTCGGCACCCACCGTGTATCGGCCGTAGCCTGACTTCAGCCAGGCCGTGTCGGGCTCGGTGTCGCGCGGCGCAGTGCCGGTGAGGACGCCGCCCGCGCGGAAACACAATTCGATCGTGACGCCGATGCCCGCGGTGCCATCGATCACGAACTCCAGCTCGAAGGCGCCCTTCCCTTCCGGGCGCTCGCGCACCGTGACGCGCGACGTGAGTTGCTTTTCGTCCCGCGGCCGGTGCGGAAAATCCATCTTGCTGTAGAACCGGCCGTCGTTGGTCAGCGCGTAATCGCCGTCGGCGCGCCGATGCTCAGGCGGCAGCGGCTGGTAATACGCGGCGCGCTGCGTCTGCGCCAGCCGGTACTCGCGTCCGTCGGCCGCCACCTCGAGACCGTCGCTGCGAAAGTAACCGAGATTGAAGAACGCCGGCGCGAGGCGCACCGACTCCAGCACGGCGGCGCCTTTGCGAAAGCGGAAGAACGTGGGATTGGTCGAGAGGCCCGACGAGATATCGCGGATCGCGGCCCAGTCGCCGCCGCCGAACACGCTGGCCGACACCGGGCCGCGTCGGATCCGTGCGAGTCCCGACGCCGGGAAGTGGTGGGCGAAGTCTTCCGGTAGCGGTTGCGACGCCGGCAGCGGCTGGCGGAGTTCGGGCCACTGCATCCACTCGGCGACGTGATCGGTGATGCGGGCGCGATCGTCGCGCTCGACCGCGCGCGCCGCGGCCGCGAAGCGTCCGTCATTCAGTCGGATCGCGAGCAACCGCAGCGGCACGTAGTACGCGGCGAGCCGGCGCGGCTCGCGCAGTTGTTGATCCTGCCGGCGTGAGGCGAGCGTATCCAGTTCACCATTCGCATCCGCCTGGAACAGCAGAAACTCCAGATGGCGGCGCACCGGTTCCAGCAGGGCCGGACGCTGCAGACTCACCGCCAGATCGAGCAAGGCCTCGACGGTGACACCGGAGTAGATGGTGCTGCGCTCGCTGAATTGTCCGTCGCGATCCTGATCCACGCCCTCGCCCAGCCAAGCGTCGATGCGCGCGATGTTTTCCGCCGCGGGTCGGACGGTCTGGAGATGACTCAGGGCGCCGCAGATGACCCACCGGTGATTGGGCGTATGCACTCCGCCGGTACGCAGGATGAGTGCGCCGCGATCGAGCACGGTGCGCACGCGGTCGCGGGCGTTGGCCGCCGCGGGAAAGCGATCCGCGTCGAGCAAGGCCTGCGCCTGCGCAATGTGGCGGAGCGCGAAGGCGCTGTCGGGCGGCGACTGCGGATTGCCGCCGGCGAATTCGGCGTCGAAGCTGCCGTCGGCGTTCTGGCGTTCCTGCAACGTGCGGGCGAGTCGTTCGATGAGCGCGAGCAAGGGTGCCTGATGGTGGAAACGCGACTCCGCGTGGGCGTGCGCCGCGACGGCGAGCTTGAGCAGGCGGGCCGCTTCCCGCGGCTGGGCGGCGCGGGCCGGCAACACGTCCAGCCAGCCGGCCACCTGCGCGTCGTTCTGGCGGACGAGTTCACGGCCGATGTCGACCGCGGCCGGTTCCGCGGCTCGGGCCGAGACCGCGCTGAGGGTGGCGACGCAGCTGAAAACGTGCAGGGCGGCGAGGAATCTCATGGGGTGACAACGGTGGCGGTGGACGGTCAAAGGCTGATATCAGGCGCCCGTTGCCTTTGGCCTTCAGCCGTGGCTACGAGCGCCAGCGAGTGGTGATTCGGCCACTCGCTGGCGCTCGCAGCCACGTTCGAACTGGAGGTCTGAAAGCAAAGGTCGATGGGTAGGAGTACATCGCAGATGACGGCGGGTGGCGAGCGCGGGCGAACGGTCGTGCGACCACGCGCTGGCGCTCGCAGCCACATCGTGCGTGGAAGGGCGAGAGAGCAGCCAGGGCGGACTGGGGTGAGTCCGCCCTGGGCGATGACACGTTTCTGGCGAGGGACGGTTAGAATTTCGTGGAGAGCGTGAACTGCACGTTGCGCCGATCGGCGAAGTAGCCGTCGGTGCCGTCGCGATACAGCTTGTTCGTGAAATTCTTCACGTTGACCTGCGCGCGGAACTTACGGTCGAAGGCCTTGAAGTTGTAGGACGCCATCAAATCGCCGGTGGTGAAGGCCGGCATCATCACGACATTCTGCGGATCGCCGGTCAGGCGGGCGGCGTTGCTGTGACGCAGGCCGGCGCCAATGGCCAGGCCCTTGAGATCGCCCGTGCGGAACTCGTAGCGATTCCACAGCGTGTAGCTGGTGTCGGGATTGTAGTTCAACGGCGTGCCGACGCGGGTCGGATCGTTCGACTTCGAGACCTTGGCCTCGGTGAAGTGATTGTAGGCCACGATGAGCTGGTAGCCGTCGATGACGGACCAGTTGATTTCACCCTCGAAGCCCTTCGAGGCCTCCGTGTTGCCGAAGATGAAGTACGGCGAGCGGCCGGTGGAGGCCTGTTTCGCGACGTCGTTGTAGGCCAGGTTGCCGCGCTCGAGGCTGTAGTAGGTGAGCGTGGACACGAGGCGGCCGGCGAAAAGCTCGGTCTTGATACCGATGTCGGAGCTCTTGCTCTCGATCGGTTGCGAAGGGACGCCATCGGCGTCGACCGCGTAGTTCGGCTCGACGGCGCGACTGCCGTCGACGAACACCGAGACTTCGGGCGTGATCTTGTAGAGCACGGCGAACTGCGGGGTGTAGCCCGGCTCGCTGTTGCCGTAGTCCTTGTCGAGGAGCACGCCCGCGCGGCTCGTGTTGGACACGGGACGGTTGTACGTCGTGCGCTGGCTGAAGCGATTGTAGCGGACGCCGTAGAGGACGTGCAGCCGCTCGCGGAAGAAATTGCTCTGGCCGGCGAAGAAGAACGAGACCTGACGCTCGTCGGTCCAGCGGCGGATGTTGAAGTCCTGCCCGCTCGCATTCATCCCGGCGACGGTGCTGACCGGGGCGTTCACGCCGGCGCGGTAGTTGGTGACGAAGGCGCCGAGCGGCGAGTTGTTGTAGCGCGACGCGGAGTCGAAATAGCCCGGGCGCAGGAAGATGACTTTCTGGAATTCCTCGCCAAACTGCCACGTGTGCTTGCCCTCGACGGCGTCGAAGCGCCACGTGAGCTTGTTGTCGGCGTTGTACGAGTGGCGGATGTTAATGAAGTGCTCGGTCTGGAAACGCAGCGTGCCGTCCGCGTACGGATTCGTGTCACCGGATCCGGGCTGGATGCCGGTCGTGTTGTCGTACGCGTAGTTCAAGTTGCTCTGGAAGACGAGGGAGTCGCTCAGCTTGAGCAGATAATCGAGATCGATGGAGCGGGACTTCTGGGTCTGGCGCGCATCGGACGTGAGCGACACCGTGCGGCCGAGCGGATCGGAGGGGCCGTAGATCGGCGCGAACATGTCGAACGTCGGCACGAAGTTCGGCGCGCCGGGCGTCGCGGAGTAGCCCTGGCTGTTGAGCCAGTTGCGCGTCGCGGTCGCGGCCGCGGTCGTCGTCTGGTTGGCGGCGGGCACGGCGGAGTTGAACAGATAGCGGGAGTTCGAAATCGCTCGGCTGCCGTAGGAACTCAGGTAGAAACGCGAGCGGTTCATGCCCTCGACTTCCAGGAGCAGCGTCTGGTTCGCGCGCGGCTTCCAGGCGAGCGCGACGTCGGCGTAGTAATCGCGGCGGAACTCGAACTGCTGATCGCCACCCGCGTCGAGGACGCTGACGAAGGCGCGCGCGGCGAGCTGCTTCGTGAGCGGCCGGTTGTAGGCCACTTCAAAACGGTAGTAGTCGTCCTGGCCGAGCGTCGTCTTCAGCTCGGTCGAGATGGCGTCGAATTTCGGCTTGGCGGTGATGTAGTTGATCACACCGCCCGGACGGACGGTGCCGAAGAAGATGCCCGCGGCGCCCTTGGCGACCTCGACACGCTCGACGTTGTTGGACGTGAAGAGCTGACGGCGGTACTGGCCGTTCCGATACGAGATGAGGCCGCTGAAACCACGGACGAGGAACGTCGATTCATTGCGCGGACTGGTGCCGACGCCCGGGACGTAGGTCAGGGCCTCGGCGAGTGAATCGGCGCGGACGTCCTCAATCAGTTCGCCGGTGACGACCGTGATCGGGATCGGAATATCGCTGATCTTGGTGCCGATGCCGGTGGCGGTGATCGAGTTGGTCGCGCGGTAGCCGAAGGTCTGGCCTGCGGCGACGCTGAACTCCTCGAGTTTGATGACGTCGTCGCCGGTGGCGGGCCGGGCGGTCGGGGCCGGCTGGGCGGCGAACCCGGCGGCGGCGAGGGCGTGCACGCCGGCGCCAAGGCAGGCGATGCGGACAGAACGGGAGGGGATTTTCATACAGGGCTTGGGAGGTGGAGCGGCGGGAAACTCCGCTGGAAGGGGCAGCGTGAAAATACCGTTGCACGCGGCAATCGCTTCGATTTCTAACCGTTAGAATTGAAACCCCGCAGCCCCACCCTCCGGACGCTCGCCCGACGCCTGGACCTCTCCGTCGCCACCGTATCGGAAGCGTTGCGCGATCACGCCCGCGTCGCTCCCGCCACCCGGCTCCGCGTGCAGCGCGCGGCCCGAAGCGTCGGCTATGAAGTCAATCCGCTGCTCGGTGCCGCCCTGTCCGCCGTGCGGCGGGGGCGTCATCGGGACTATCGCGGCACGCTCGCGTTGATTGATGCGGACGAGGACAACCGGGCGCTTTACCTCCCGTTTCACCGCGAGATTGCCGCGGGCGCGGCGGAGCGGGCGCGGGAGCTGGGGTTTCAAACGGAGTTGTTCTGGCTCGGGCCGGCGGAACCGGCGCTCTCGATGAAACGCATGCCCGGCGTCCTGCATGCGCGCGGCATTGCCGGGGCGGTGCTGCTCCCCTTCCATTCGACGCACGATCTCTCGGAGTTCGATTTTTCGCGGCTGGCGGCGGTACAGATGGATCACTGCCTCATTCAACCGCAGCTGCACACCATTCTGCCTGATCACTATCTCTCCATGTTGCACGCGCTCGAGCAGCTCACGCAGCGCGGCTACCGTCGGATCGGCCTGTGCATGGCCCGGCGGAAGGATGCCCGCATCAAGCGCAAGTGGAGCGCTGCGTTCCAGTCGTTCTTCAATGAAAACTCCCGCCTTCACAGCATCCCGCCGTTGATCGAGTCACAGATCACCCGCGCCGGTTTTATAACGTGGTATCGGCAACATCGCCCGGATGTGATCGTCGGTCATCAACAGATCATGGTCGACTGGCTGGCCGAGTTGGGGGTGCGCATTCCGGCTGACGCCGCGTTCTTCAACCTGAATGTCACCGAACGCACCGCGCCGTGCGCCGGCCTCGATCTCACGCCCCGCCGGCTCGGAGCGGCGGCGATCGAAACCGTCGTCGCGATGCTGCACCGCCAGGAGCGCGGCGTGCCGAAGTTTCCGCAGACCGTCACGCTCGAGGCCACGTGGGTGGACGGACCCACGCTCCGCAGCCGTTAGACCGGAGAAGGGCGGCGCGAGAACCCGAACGTAGCGGGAGCTTCCAGCTCCCGTAGTCCCCACGGGGAGCAGGATGCTCCCGCTACACCACCGACAACCAGCTGTGCGCCCCGTCGCCAAAGGTTGTTTCGACGACGAGAGACGCGACCGGGATGGCGGCAGCAGGACGTTCTGCGGGCGGCGGCGCGTGATCCTCAAGGCGGAGGCGTGTCCCAGAAAAATGTTTCGCGTTTGTAACATTCGCCGCTAACTCACGCGGATGCTCTCGCTCAAGAAGTTGCTCGGCAAAGATGACAAGTTCTTCGACCTCCTCGAAGCCGGGGCGGAAGAGGCCAAGACGAGCGTCGATCTCTTCTCCAAGTACCTGCACAAGCTCGATTCCACCTCCGCGGGCACGGTGCCGCTGGATGACTTCATCCAGACCCGCCGGAAGGAAAAGCGCATCCGGCACCAGATGACCGAGGAGCTGAGCAAGACGTTTGTGACCCCGCTCGAACGCGAGGACATCGAGGCGCTGTCGTTCGCGCTGTACCGGATTCCGAAGCAGGTGGAGAAGATCGTGGAGCGGCTGTCGATTTATCCCGGACGCGTGCCGACGACGGCGTTTCAACGCCAGTCCGATCTCATGCTGCAGGCCGCCGAGGCCGTGGTGTTCATGGTGAAACAACTGCGCGGCGGCACCAATCTGGAGAAGATTCAGGGCGCGAACGATCGGCTGCAATACGCCGAGGGCGAGGCCGACAAGGTCATGCTCGCGCTGTTGAAGGAGCTCTATCACGGACCGTATGAGGCCAAGGAACTGGTCATTCTGCAGGAGCTGTATGAGATGGTCGAACAGGCCGTCGATCGCTGCCGCAACGCCGGCAACATCGTGGTGCAAATTGTCCTGAAGCACTCGTGATGCTGTCACCGGGACGGGTGCGCGCGCCGTGGCCGCGCCGTCCGCCTGAGTCGATCCCCGCACCGATACCATGACCCTCTTCTTCCTGGTCCTGTTCGCCGCCCTGGTGTTCGAATACATCAACGGCTTTCACGACACCGCCAACTCGATCGCGACCGTCGTCTCCACCAAGGTGTTGACGCCACGCCAAGCCATCGTCTGGGCCGCGTTCTGGAATCTCATCGGTGCCCTCGCCGGCACCGCCGTCGCCAAGACCATCAGCGGTGGCCTCGTGTCGCCGGCCTCGGTCACCATGGTCACGGTGCTGGCGGCGCTCCTCGGCGCCATCGTCTGGAATCTGCTGACCTGGTGGCTCGGTCTGCCCTCGAGCTCGAGTCACGCCCTGATCGGCGGCCTTTGCGGTGCCGCGCTGGCGACGTCGAAGGGCAACTGGCACGTCCTGATTTGGTCGGCGCACGACAGCAAGGGTGCCTCCGCCGGGCTCTGGCCGAAGGTCGTGCTGCCGATGTTCTCGTCGCCCTTGATCGGATTCATCTGCGGCGCGCTGTTGATGTGGCTGCTGATGATCTGCCTGCGCAAGGTCACGCCCCGGATCGTCGGGCTGATTTTCGGCAAGGCCCAGCTGGCGAGCGCCGGGTTCATGGGTTACGGCCATGGCTCCAACGACGCCCAAAAAACCATGGGCATCATCACCCTCGCACTGTCGACCGGCACGGCGTCGGGTGCCTTCGTCAACCTGCCCGACTGGCTCGGCTTCCTCCGGTTGAGTTCGTCGGCAGAGATTCCGCTCTGGGTCAAAATCACCTGCGCGATCACCATGGCGGCCGGCACGGCGGCGGGCGGCTGGCGGATCATCCGCACGATGGGCCACAAGATGGTGAAGCTCCAGCCGGTGCACGGTTTCGCCGCCGAGACCACCGCGGCGCTCGTGATTCACGCCGCCTCCTCCGTCGGCGTGCCGGTGTCGACCACGCACATCATTTCCACCTCCATCATGGGCGTGGGCGCCACGAAGCGGCTAAGCGCCGTCAAATGGGGCGTCGTGGAACGCATCCTGTGGGCGTGGGTGCTGACGCTGCCCGTCACCGCTCTGCTCGGCTACGGCGTGGTGCGGCTGTTTCAGCTTTTCGGGCATTGACGGCGTCCGCCGGGGCTATCGGATCACGCGCAGGCGGTGCGCTACCTCGGTCCGGTCCGCACGTCCTGCTTTCGTCCTCATCTGCGTTTCCCCGTCGCCGTCATGTCCGCCCCCCATCTCTGTGCCCTTCGTGCCGCCCGCGCCCGCCGCATCGCGCAGCGTGTGCTCGCGAGCCTGGCCGTGACCGCGAGTGCGGCGGCGCAATCCGGCAGTGATCCGGGCTTCCCGCGCATGCCGGACGAACGCGGCAGTTTCGGCGGCGCGCAGTCGGTGCGGTATGCGGAGCGGCTGCCGGTGTTTTTCCCGCCCAGCCCGCCGCCGATGGGCCGGCCGGTGGTGCCCAACGCCGCCGCGGGTGTCCGTTTTCCCGCGCCCCCTGAACTCGCCCAGTACGTCACGGAATTCTTCTACCCGGCGCTGGGCACCCGGCTCGCCACCGGCACGCTCAACGAGAAGCTCCGCCAGCAGCTCAACGCCTATCGCGCGGACAAACTTGCGCTGCAGAACGAACTCGTGGCGGAAGTGGATCGCCTGCGCGGCGCCGAATCCGTGGCGCGCAGCGAGGCGCTGGCGGCGCTGGCCCGCCGGCAGGCGCCGAAGATCGCGGAGCTCGAGCAGCACGCCGAACAACTCCGCCGCGATCTGATTACCTCCGACCAGAACTGGAGCGCGCTCCGGCAGTGGCATCTCAGCGACAAGCAGCGGCGCGGTTTCTCGCCGATCGAAATCGCGCAGGTGATGCGCGCATACGCCTTCTATCAAAACAACCTGCTGCCCGCACAACGCCGCCTGCTGCGCGAGATCTCCATCGAGCTCCTGTTCGCCGCCGAAAGCACGGCGGCCGCGACCGCGGCGCAGCCGTTCGTCTTCTTCCCGCCGGAGCCGGCGCGCGTGCTGTTTCCCGACGAACTGACCCCGGAGGTGGCCGCGCGGGTGACCAGCTACCAAACCAGGAAATCGGTGCTCAAGAAGGAACTCTATGACGCCGTCTATGAGGCCGATGGCGCTACCTTCAGTTTTCTGCGCGGCAATCCGATGAAGGCGCTCGCGGAAAAACAGGCTGGGCGGCTGAACGAACTCGAAACGCTGGCGGAGGAAATCCGCCGCGGCCTCAGCGCCGCCCCCGCGCCCCGCGTGGAACGTTCACCGCTGCCGCCCGATCTCGACGCCCGCGTCCAGCGCATGATTGCCGCTTATCTCGCGGCGCAACGCGACGCCGCGAAGAAAATCGACGCCATTCTGCTGCAGGCGAAAAATCTCCCGCTGCAGGCCACCTATCGTTTCGAAGGGGAGAATCTGCGCTTCCTCGTCGTGCCACTGCGCAGCGGCCGTGGCGGGCCCGGCGGCGGCGCGGGGCGCGGTGGTCCGGGGGGCGCTGGTGCCGGAGGCGGCGCGACGGATCCGCGCGTCGACGCCGTGCGGGCGGAAATCTCCGCGGTGGCCGACGACTACGGCCGCCGGCTCGCGGACATGTTGAACGAGCGCGAGTCGATCCGTCTGGCCATCAGCGAGGCGATGGGGACGGCCAAGGGCGGCGAAGGTGATCGCGCGCTGATTGCGGCGATGCGCATCGCCAACCAGAAGGAAGCCGCGCAGGCGTTCAGCGATTATCGCACCGCGGTGTTCGAGCCGGGTTTTTCGCCGGAGCAACGCCGGCTGCTGTTCGATCGCGTGGTGGAACGCCTGGAGTTGCCGCTGCCCCGCGCGGAACTGCAGCCGACCGTGCTCGCCGACACCTGGTAGCAACCAGGGGGCCAAGGCCCGTGGCTGCGCTTCAAGCTCATCTGCTCCGGCGTCGCGTTACGATGTCGCCATCAGGGGCGTCGATGCGGGGGGCGTCGCACGCGCGGTCGCGGCGGCCATGAAATATTTCTGCGCACGGAACGGCTCCTCGCCCGCGGCACGGACGATCGGCGCGTAGGTGCCGTCCGGCTGGAGTTCGCGCGCATCCTCGTTGTCGCGCAGCTCCATCGGCAGCAGATCCTCGCCAACGCGCCGGCGCAGCTCCGGATCCTCGATCGGAAACAGCGCCTCGACGCGGCGGAAGAAATTGCGCGGCATCCAGTCGGCACTGCCCGCATACATCACCGGCTGGCCGGCGTTCTCATAGTAGAACACGCGGGCGTGCTCGAGGAAGCGACCGACGATGTTACGCAGCCGGATGTTCTCGCTGAGACCTTTCACGCCCGGCCGCAGGCAGCACGTGGCGCGGACAATCAGATCGATTTTCACGCCGGCCTTCGACGCCGCGTAAAGATTCTCGATCGTCACCGGGTCGACGAGCTTGTTCATCTTCGCGATGATGCGGGCTGGCTTGCCGGCGGCGGCGTTGGCCGTCTCGGCGGCGATGAGTTCCTGCGTGCGCGCGTGCAGGTTGAACGGCGCGACCAGCAGATGCCGGAACTCGGGCGTGCGGCCGAGGCCGGTCAGGGTGTTGAACAGCTGCGCCACCTCGCCGGCGAGCGTCTCGCGGCAGGTCAGCAGGCTGAGATCGGTGTAGAGCCGCGCGGTCTTCGGGTTGTAGTTGCCCGTGCCGAGGTGCACGTACTGCCGCAGGGCCGTGCCTTCGCGGCGCACGACGAGGCAGCACTTGCAGTGGGTCTTGTGGCCGACGAAGCCGTACACGACGTGCACGCCCGCCTCCTCGAGCTCGCGCGCCCACTTGATGTTGTTCGCCTCGTCGAAGCGCGCCATCAGCTCGACCAGCGCCGTGACCTGCTTGCCGGCGAGCGACGCATCGATCAGCGCGCGCACGATCGGCGAGTCTCCACTGGTCCGATACAGCGTCTGCTTGATCGCGAGCACGTCGGGATCGGTCGCCGCCTGCTCCACGAACTCCACCACCGGGGTGAAGGATTCGTACGGGTGATGCAGCAGCAGATCGCGCTCGCGGATCCGATCGAACATCTTCTTCTGGCTCGAAAGCGCCGTGGGATCGGCCGGGACGAAGGGCGGATACTTCAGCTCCGGCCGCTCGATCATCTCGTACAGGCTCATCAGCCGGAGAAAATTCAGCGGCCGCGGCAGGCGGAAGGTGTGGTCGGGTGACAACGCCAGGTGACCGCACAGCATCGTGAACATCTCGGCGTCGACGCCCTCCTCGATCTCGAGCCGCACCGCCGCGCCGCGCCGCAGATTGCGCAGCTCCTCCTCGATCTTCTTCAGCAGGTTCTCGGCCTCCTCCTCGTCGATGTAGAGATCGCTGTTGCGCGTCACCCGGAACGAGTGCGCATCCTTGAGCGTGTAGCCCGGGAAAAGCTGCCCGGCGCACAGCTTGATGATCTCGCTGAGAAACATGTGCCGCAGCGGACCTTCGCTGCCGGGCACGATCTGCACGATCCGCGGCAGGCTGCGCGGCACCGGCAGGATCACCATCAGCTTCTCCTGCTGGGCGGTGTCGGGATTGTCCAGCGACACCAGGACGTTGAGGGTCTTGTTCGCGATCAGCGGAAACGGATGCGATTGATCGACCGCAAGCGGCGTCAGCACCGGCAGCACTTGCGTCTGAAAATACGATCGCACCCACGCCTGCTCGGCCTCGTCGAGCGTGGTCGCGGTGCGAAACTGGATGCCCAGCGCGGCCAGCTGCGGCACGAGCTCCCCGTGCCAGCACGCGTACTGATCGGTGACGAGTTCCTTGACCGCCTTGTGCACCCGCCGGAGTTGCTCGCGCGGCCCGAGGCCGTCGAGGCTCAGGCCGCTCGACTCCGAGTCCGCCTGCTGCATCAGCCCGGCCACGCGGATTTCATAAAACTCGTCCAGATTGGAGCTGACGATCGCGAGAAACTTCACGCGCTCGAGCAGCGGATTCGCAGGGTTGCGCGCCTGCTCCAGCACCCGGCGGTTGAACGCCAGCCAGCTTTGCTCGCGGTTGGCGAAAATGGACGGGCCGGCCGTGGTCGGCCGGTGCGAGAACGGCGGGGACGAGGCGACGACGGAAATGCGTTTGGAGCGGGCGGCGGCCATGAGTATTGAAAAAAGGGTGACGGTCTTCGGCGCCGCACGCCAGCCGGCAGAAAGATCGTCACCGGATTGTCACCCACCCGCCCCGGTGGTTCCGCCCGTGGGGTCCTACGCCGCCGGCCGGTTCTTGCGTTTCTCCACCAACGCCAGCAGCAGGTCGCTCTTGGCCAGACTGCCGCGCAGCAGGCCGTCGCGCTCCACGACCGGCATCCGTTCGGCCACGATGCCCAGGAATCCGGCGAGCGCCTCGGTCAGGGGCTGATCGGGCGCGATCCGCGGAAAATCATCGCGCAGGATGTCGCGCGCCAGGACCAGCTCGGCCAGATCCGGTTCACCCAGGTAGGACTTGATGTCGTGCAACGCGACCACGCCGATGAAGCGACCGGTGTCGTCGACCACGTAGAGATTGTTCACGCGTTCGCTGAGGAACATCCGCGCGATTTCGGCGAACCGCGCCGTCGGCAGGATCACCGGCGGATTCGCGCGCATCAAATCGGCCACGCGGCCCTCGCCCAGACCGGGATCGGGCACGGCGGCGGATTTGCGTTTCAAGGCCTCGCTGTAGAGCGATGTGCCCGCGATGCTCTTCGAAGTGTAATACGCAATCACGCTGCACAGCAGGAGCGGCAGGATGATGTCGTAGCTCATGGTCATCTCGAACAGCAGAATCACCGCCATGACCGGCGCGTGGCTGGCCGCGGACAGGAACGCGCCCATGCCCACCAGCGCAAACGTGCGCGGATCCTGGGCGCCGATCGGCCAGACTTCATGCACCGCGGTGCCGAACAACAGGCCCGCGCCGGCACCCATGAACAGCGACGGCGTGAACACCCCGCCGGGCGCGCCGGAGCCGAACGATGACATCGTCGCGAGCCACTTGCAGGCGAAGATGCCGATGACCGTCACCCACATCATTTTTCCCGTGAGGATCGCGACCACGACCGAATAGCCGTTGCCACAGACCTCCGGGACGTTGATCGCGATCGCACCCACGCCGAGTCCACCCAGCGCCAGCCGCAGGATGATCGGCAGTCGCAGTGAAACGAAGAACGTCTCCGCCTGCCGCAGCGAACGCAGGAAGATCGGCGCGAGCACGCCGGTGACAAAACCGAGCAGGACGTACGGACCCATCTCCCACACCGACGCCTCGCCGAACGGCGGCATCTTGTAGAGCACGTGCGCCGCGGTGAGCAGGTGAATCGTGAGCGTCGCCGCGACGGCCGAGACGACGAGCGGCCCGAGGCTCTCCATCGCGATCGTCCCGAGAATGATCTCGGCCACGAAGAACGAGCCGGCGATCGGAGCGTTGTAGGCGGAGGCAATGCCGGCGGCCGCACCGCAGGCGACGAGCAGACGCTGCTGCGGCGGGGTGAACCGGCGCCACCGTCCGATGCGCGACGCCACCATCGCGGCCATCTGCACCAGCGGACCTTCACGACCGATCGATCCACCGGAGCCGATCGAGAACACGGCGGCGATCGATTTCACCAGACTCGCACGCGTGGGCACATAGCCGTTGCCGATCACGATCGCCTCCATGTAATCGGTCGAACTCTGCGCGCGCGTCAGCCGCTGTCCGAACATCAGGATCCCGCCCGCCGCCGCGCCGCCCAGCGTCGGCACGAGCAGGCAGCCCCACCACGGGAGATTCGCCATCGATTCGACGACACCGAGGCTCGAGTCGCCGAACCATTCGTGCACGCGCTCCGTCAGCGTGGTGAACACAATCGAGGACAACGCGCCGAGGACGCCCGCCACCGCGGCCCACATCAACGTCACCTGCCACTCGCTGGGTTGCAGCCGCTCCTGGATCCAGACGCGCCACCGCAGCAGGAAAAGCAGCCGGCGCAACAGGACGCCTGCGGGATCGGTGACAGCTTTCATCGACCGGTTGCCCCGGTCCGCCTCGCAGGCGGCACGGCAACGGGCTCCGCGGTGATTTCAAGCGACGCAATCAAGGCAACGGCAAACTAGGTGCGCTCTGACGGGAAACAAGCCCGGCCGGAAAAATAGTGGCACGACCGGCGGTGGTGTGTTCCAACGGCCATCGTTCCGGTCAAGCTTGGGACCGCAACCGCCCTCGGTCGCACTTGGCCGGAAGCGACCGGGGGCGGTCGCGGTCCCAGTAAGCACGGTCGTTTCAATCGGCGCCGGCACGGTGCTTGCGCCCGGCCGGAAAGTTTTCACGCTGCGTGCGCATGAGCGCGAAACCCGCCAAGAAGAGCGCGAGCCCCAGTTCGCCCCCAGCGTCCACCGCGCCGGTACGCGATGGCGCCGCATCAGCGAGCGCCGCGACGGGAACGAGTGACGTGTCCTGGATCGATTCCGCCGATCCGCGCAAACGGATGTGGGGAAAAATCATTCTTGCCGCGGTCTGGATCTACGTCGCCGCCCTCTGGCTGCTCGCGCTCGATCAGACGTTCCACTGGGGCATCTTCGGCCCGAAGGTGCCGCCGCTGCCGTAAGGCGCACGAACTGCGCGGTGCGAGCGAACGGATGCAGGCCGGAGACCTGCGCTCCCGGGGATCAATCGATCGTATACGGCTCCTGGATCTCTTCCGCCTCCGTGGGAGCCGTGAGCGTCACCAGACTGCGCAGCGACGTGAAGTGCTGGCTGAGATCGAAGTCACCACCGAGACCGCCGATGAGTTTGTCGAAGAGATCCTTCTTCGACGCCTTCAGCGCCTGGATGCGTTCCTCGATCGTGCCCGCCGTGACCATGCGGTAGACGAATACGGTATTCGTCTGGCCGATGCGGTGCACGCGATCGACGGCCTGCGCCTCGACAGCCGGGTTCCACCACGGATCAAGCAGGAAGACGTAGTCCGCGGCGTGCAGCGTGATGCCGGTGCCGGCGGCCTTGAGCGACACCAGCATCGCGGCGGCACCGGAGGCGTTCTGAAACGACTGCACCGGCTTCTGCCGGTCGAGCGTCATGCCGGTGAGTTCGAAGCGCGCCAGATCCGGGAAGTGTTTCGTCAGCGCCTCGCGCACGCGGTCCAGCAGCATCACGAACTGGGAGAAGATGACGACCTTGTGGCCGCTGCCAACGATCTCGGTCAGTTTCTCCACCAGCAGGTTGATCTTGCCGGAATCGCTCAACGGGGCCTTGAGCCACGGCAGCATGTCCGGGTCGCAGCAGGTCTGCCGCAGGCGCGTCAGCAGCGCGAGGAAGCCGAAGGATTTTTCGCGCATCGCCGCGCCGACATCGTCGCCGAGGCGCTCGAGGCCTTCCGAGCAGATGCGCGCGTACTCCGCCCGCTGCACGTCCGTGAGCGGACAGATGAGATCCATCTCGAGCTTCGGCGGCAGTTCCGTCGCCACTTCCTTTTTGGTGCGGCGGAGAATGAACGGCGCGAGCTGCGCGCGCAGGCGGGTGAGGGTGCCGTCGCGATCCGCATTGAGCGCGGACTCGAACGACGTGCGCGAGCCGAGCAGGCCGGGCAGCAGGAACCGGAAGATGCTCCAGAGATCGAGCTGGCGGTTTTCGAGCGGCGTGCCGGTGAGTACGATCCGGTGGTTCGCGCGGACGGCGAAGCACGTTTGCGTGATCTTCGCATCGGGATTCTTGATGAACTGCCCTTCGTCGAGGACAGCGTATCCGAACTCGAACTTGTCGAGCATCGCGCGGTGTTTGCGGAGCTGCGTGTAGCTCGCGAGCCAGATCACGGGCTCGGTGCTCTGCGTAAAATCATGGCCCGTCTTCAGGACCTCGACGCCAAGATTCGGGAAAAACTTCGCGACTTCCTCGCGCCACACCGGCACGACGCTGGCCGGACACACAATCAGGCTCGGTTTGCCGGCGAGCGGACGGGCGGCCAGGAGCGACAGAACCTGAAGCGTTTTGCCCAGACCCATTTCGTCGGCGAGCAGGCCGTGACAGCCCACGCCGCACAGGTGATGGAGCCATTCGACGCCGCGCCGTTGGTACGGCCGCAGCAGTTCGGGCAGCTCTGGAGGCGCCGGGGGCGTCGCGAGCACGTTGCGACGCCATTCCTCGATCTCGGGTGAGAGCGTCAGCTTGAGCCGGGCATCGCTGAAGAGCGAAAAGATCAGATACGGCGACAGCACGGTGGACTCGCCGCCCGAGAGCACCTGCGTTTCCTCCACGTTTTTCTGCCAGGCGCTGAAGCTGTCCCACTTGTCCTGCGGCAGCGCCACGATGCCGAGATTGGGCAGAATCACGGGTTGCCCGCCGCGTTTGAGCAGCGCGTGCACCTCGGTGTCGGTCAGCATCCGTTCGCCCGCACGGAAAATCCAGCGGAGGTTGAGGCCCGCGTGCTCCGACGAGCCGCCGTTGCCGGACGCCGGCGCGCGTTCCGCCACAGCTTCGATTTCGACGAGGCGCGTGCCCTTCAGGAGATTCGCCGACTTCTCATCCAGCTCGATCGTGAAGAGCTTCCGCCACGCCGGCAGCACCGTCTTCAGGAAGTTCGGAATCTCGACCAGCGACTCCATGATGTAGACGCCGGTGTCCTGATTGTAGTGAAAGTGCGCTTTGCGCGCGTAGGCCGCCAGGCCGATGAGCTTCGCGCGTTCGGACGACGACACGTGGCTGTTGCCGTTGGCGTGGGCGTCGTGGCCCAGCGCGGGATGCTTGGTCTTCTTGTCCGCATCCAGCCAGACCGCCTGAAACGTCAGGCCGGCGGTCTTGGTCTTGAAAACGAGAATCAGCGTGCGGGACGCGCTCAAAGCGCTGACCGTCGGCGTGGCCGGGGTCGACTCACGTGCGACCGGAGCGCTGCCGGCCTTCGCCAAACCACCGCCGAAGGTCGGCGTACTGCGCACCGGGCTGTGACCGTTGCCATGACTGGGCCCCGGGGGATGGCCGTTGCCGTTGCCGTTCGGCTGCCTGGGGGGATCACCGGGTAGCGGCGAAATCTCATCGGCCACCAACTCCTCGATTTCATGCAGCCCGGCCACCGCCAGCGCGTGGGCGAGTTCCTTGTCCGTCGAGGAGGATCGGACACTCAGCCGTTCGCCGCTCCATTCGATGACGGCGTATTCGTCCTTCTTTTCGACTCGCCGGTGGACGATGGCGTCCTTGTCCGTGAGCTCCAACTCGCGGACTTCGCCGTCGACATAGATCTTCCGTCCTTGGTCCAACTGACTCTCAGTAAACGCTCCGGCCCATTCGTTCTCGAGCTTGCCAAACCAAAATTCGAGCGAATGGGGAGTATAGACGCGCTTGGGTCCGTGGGACTGCATCAATCTAAAAAAGGGCGAACGTAGAAACGTGCACAGGGGGTGCAATCTCCAATTTCAGGGTTTCTTTCGGCCCACGCGCCCCGAAATTTACCCCGATCGCCGCTCCTGCCTTACTCCGATCGCTCACCGCTTCAGGCGGGAAAACTCCTCATGCAAGACCGCCAGCGTTCGCTGCACGGCACCGGCGTTTTCCTGCCGCCACTGCGCCGCAGCCTGCGCCAGCACGCTGCGCCGCGCCGGATCCCGCAGCAACTCCTCGCACGCCACCGCCAGCTCAGCCGGATCGGTGACCGTCTGCGCCGCCCCCCGCCGGACCAGATCCTCCGCAATCGCGCGGAAATTGCTCATGCCCGGCCCGAACAGAATGGGCTTGGCCATCGCGGCGGCTTCGACGGGCGTCTGGCCTTCACTCTGCGGCGGCAGGCTCTTGCCCACAAAGACAAGGTCCGCGAGCTGCGTCAGCCGCCGCAACTCGCCGGTCGTGTCTCCCACCGCCACATCAACCTCTCCCGCCGCCGCGCCCCGGGATCGAAAATGAAACGTCAGGCCGGTCGCCGCCAGCAGCGGTTCGATTTCGGTGCGGCGCTCCGCGTGGCGCGGCACCAGCAGCAGCGCGCAACGCACCCCGGCCTCTCGCACCCGCTGCAAGGCCGTCACCAGCGCCGCCTCTTCCCCCGGCCACGTCGACGAACCGAGGACCAGCAACGACGTCTCGGGCACGCCCAGTTCGCGCCGCAGCTGCGCCCGCTCGGCCGCCCTCAGCACCGGTACCTGCACGTCGAGCTTGATGTTGCCCGTCACCACGATCCGGCCCCGCGGAAAACCCAGCTCGAGGAACCGCATCTCGTCCTGCGGCGAAGCCGGCAGCAGCCGCGTCACCCCGCGCAACATCAACCGGGCCGCCGGCCCAAACGCGCGCAAGCGGGCGAAACTGCGATCCGAGAGCCGGGCGTTGACGCAGATCACGGGCACGCCGCGTCGCCGCGCCTGCTGCAAATGCTCCGGCCAGCGCTCGCCTTCCGTCAGGATGACGAGGTCGGGCCGAATCCGCCGCCACGCGCGGGCCGCGAACGGCCACCCGTCGATCGGAAAGTAACCAATCCCGATCGTGAGCGCCCGGTAGCGTTCGAGCGCCAGCTTGTATCCGGTGCTGGTGGTCGTGGTGAGATAAACCGCCACGCCGTCGCGGTGCAGCGCTTCAAGGATCGGGCCGATGGCGAGCATTTCGCCGACGCTGACGGCCTGCAGCCACACGCGAGGCTGGCCCGGTGCAGACGGCGGCAGATTCGGATGTCGGCCAAACCGATGGGCGAAATTCTCGCCGTAGCCGCCGCGTTTCCGCATGCGCAGCACATAACGCGGTGCCATGACGAGCAGCGCCGGAATGAATAGGAAGCGGTAGAGCCAGAGCATCGCGAAGCCGGAAACCTATTGGCCGGCAAAGGCGCCCGCGTCGCAAAGAAAATCAGCGGGCCGGTTTTCCTTTTGCTCCTTTTGTGACCTTTTGCGGGATTACCGCCATGCGCCGTTTCCTTCCCCTCACCCTGCTCCTCGTGTCGCTGCTCGGCCGCCTGTCAGCCGCGATTCCGTTTCCGCACGAGTCGAGCGACCTGAAGATGGATCCCGCCGCTTCCTTCGGCACGCTGCCCAACGGCCTGCGCTATGTCGTCCGCGCCAACAAGGAACCCAGGGAACGCGCCTCGCTGCGGCTCCTGATCGAGGCCGGTGCCATCCATGAGAAGGACGACCAGCAGGGCCTCGCGCACTTTCTCGAGCACATGGCGTTCAACGGCAGCAAGCACTACCCGCCCGATTCGCTCATCAAGTTTTTCCAGCGCATGGGCATGAACTTCGGCGGCGATACCAACGCCAGCACCTGGTACAACCGCACGCTTTACCTGCTCGAGCTCCCCGACACGAAGACCGAGACACTCGCGGAAGGCATGAAGGTATTTCGCGACTACGCCGACGGCCTGCTGCTCCGGATCGACGAAATCGAAAAGGAACGCGGGATCATCCTCAGCGAAAAACGCACCCGCGACTCCGTCGGCTACCGCACCAGCATCGCGACCAATAATTTCATGCTGCGCGGCACGATGTTCGCCCGCCGCGATGTGATCGGCACCGACGCCGTGCTGAAAGAGGCCGGCCGCGATCGCTTCGCCGATTTCTACGACGCCTGGTACCGGCCCGAGCTGATGTCGGTCGTCGTCGTGGGCGACATCGATCCCCAGGCGGTGATCCGCCAGCTGACCGAAGCCTTCGCCTCCACGCAGGCGCGCGGCCCCGCCCGGCCGCAACCCGACCTCGGCCAGGTCCCGGACTTCAAAGGCGTGAATCCGTTCTACCACTACGAGGCCGAGGCGCCGGACACCAACGTGACCCTCGCGACCGTCACGCCGTATCAGAAAGAGCCCGACACCGCCGCGAACCGGGTGAAACATCTCCCGCGCAGCATCGCGCACGCGATTCTCAGCCGGCGCCTCTCGATCCTCGCCAAGAAGGAAGGCGCGCCGTTCAAGAACGGCGGCGGCGGCGCGAGCGAGAGCTACAATTTCTACCGGCAGTCGATCGTGTCGCTGACCTGCCGCGCGGAACAGTGGGCCGACGCCCTCGGCGTGGCCGACCAGGAATTGCGCCGCGCGCTCGAGCACGGGTTCCAGAAACCGGAGTTGCAGGAAGTCGTGGCGAACTTCCGCAACGGCCTCGAGCAGGCCGTGAAGACGGCGTCGACCCGCCGCTCCGATGCCATCGCGGATGAAATCGCCGAGACACTGCTCGACCGTGACGTGTGGACGACCGCCGACGACGATCTCGCCCTCTACGGTCCCGCCCTCGAAAAAATCACCGTCACCGACTGCCTGGCCGCGTTGCGCGAGGCCTGGAGCCCGGCCCACCGACTGGTCATGGTCACGGGCAATGCGAAGATCGCAGGCGCTAGCCCGGCGACGGAGGCCATCACGGCCGCCTACGAAAAGTCACTCGCGGTCGCAGTCAGCGCGCCCGAGGCCATGAAGGAAGCGACGTGGGCTTACACGCAGTTCGGCAAGCCCGGCAAAGTCGCCAAGCGCGAGCACGTGGCCGATCTCGATGTGACGCTGCTGCAGTTTGAAAACGGCGTCCGGCTGAACCTCAAGCGGACCGAGTTTGAAGCCAACCGGATCGGCATGACCGTGCGGATCGGGAACGGCCAGCTCAGCGAGCCAAGCGACCAGCCGGGGTTGTCGTCCTTCGCCGGCCAGACCTTCATCGCGGGCGGACTTGGGCGTCACAGCGCCGACGACCTGCGCCAGATTCTCGCCGGCAAGAATGTCGGCGCCGGTTTCGGCGTCGGCAGCGATGCGTTTGTGATCAACGGCGGCACCAATCGCGACGACCTGCTCCTCCAACTCCAGCTTGTCACGGCCCGCATCACCGATCCCGGCTACCGGCCCGAGGCGGCGCGGCAGGCGCGCAAGGCGATCGAGGACCGGTATCTGAGTTTTGAACACACCACGAGCGGCCCGTTCATGCTCGAGGTGGCGCGGCTGATCGCGAATGGCGACACGCGTTTCGGCCTGCCGCCGAAGGAGCAAATGCTGCAGCGCAATCTCGCGGAGGTGAAGGCGTGGCTGACGCCGGAGCTCACGCGCGGCCCGATCGAGATTTCCATCGTCGGTGATTTCGATCCCGACGCCACCATCGCCGCCGTGGCGCAGACGCTCGGCGCGCTGCCGGCGCGCGAGAGCAAGGCCCTGACCGCCGAGTCACGGCCGGTGGCGTTTCCCACGACGCCGTTCACCCGCGATTTCGCCATCGACACCGAAATCCCCAAGGGCGTGATTTCACTGTATTGGCCGACCACGGACGGACGTGACGTCCGCCGCGCCCGCCGGCTAAACATGCTCGGCGAGGTGTTCAGCGACCGCCTGCGCATCAAGGTGCGCGAGGAGCTCGGCGACGCCTACAATCCGGGCGTCGGCAGCTCCAGCAGCGATCTCTTCGCCGGCTACGGTTACATCCAGTCCAGCGTGACGATTGATCCGCCGCGCGCGAAACAGGTGTCCGACATCATCGTGCAGATCGCCGCCGATCTGGCGGAAAAAGGCGTGACCGACGAAGAGCTCGATCGGGCGAAGAAGCCCGTGCTCACGAGCCTGCGCGAGTCGGCGCGCAGCAATCAATACTGGCTCGGCAGCGTGCTGGCGCGCGCCCAGAGCCGGCCGGAAGTGCTCGAGTGGTGTCGGTCCCGCTACGCCGACAACGAAGCCATCTCGAGCGCCGAGCTGAGCGAGCTCGCGAAGACCTATCTCGGCGCCGCCCGCGCGAGCCGCGTCACCGTCGTGCCCGCTGGGAAGTCAGCCGCCGCGAGCGCGGGAGCCGCCGTCGAAGCTGCGCCGAAAAAGTGATGCGCGAGCCGTGGCGATGAGCGCCGGCGAGGGCAATTCGGCCACTCGCTGGCGCTCGTAGCCACGACCGGTCAGCGCCGGGGCGCGCCGTGGGCCAGCTGCGTTTTCACCAACTGGCGCAAGGGTGCTTCGAGGTCGCGACTCCGCTCGTCGAAACGCGCCGCGATCGCCCGCCACGGCACGACGCTGTCGGGCTCGAGCACGGGCGTGAGATTCCGCAACGGCGCATCTTCACGGGAGTCGACCCGGCTGTGGGCAAACCCCGTTTCCGGCCGCCACGTCAGCGCGTGCTCGCCGGCGCCCAAATCGTAACAGAGCTGGAAACCGACGATCGCGTGGGAGCGATCGTACCACACCACGAAATCAAGTCCGTCGGACTCGAACCAACGCCGGTGGCCTTCGCCCTGCTCCTGATGGACGGCTTTGATTTCGCGCAGCACGAGATGGGAGTGGGAGAAACGCGTTCCGCTTAAGGGCAGGCGCAGGAAACCAGGCAGCGAGGAAACCGGGCATTCAGCTGGAACCCTGCGGGCATCCTCCCGCGAATCACGCGAACCGACGCGAATTTCAGCGGCTGGAACAAAATTTTCTCCGCTGCACCCGACTTTACCGTGGGGTGAGCGCTCATGGCTCTTTCTGCCGATTCGTTTTCATTCGCATGATTCGCGGGCCACTGAATCGGTTCGGCTCAGAGCGCGGCGACGACAATGGAGGCGTTCGTGCCGCCGAAGCCGAAGGAGTTGGCGAGCGCGGCGCGCACCGGGCGGCGGACGGCGGTGTTCGGCGTGACGTTCAAGCCGAGATCGCCGCACGCGGGATCGATGTTCTCCAAATTGATCGTCGGCGGAACGATGCCGTGGTGAATGGCGAGCACGGCGGCAAACGCGCCCATCGCGCCGGCCGCGCCGAGCAGATGGCCGGTCATCGACTTCACGCCGCTGACATTCAGGTTCGCCTTGTTGTCCGCGAAGACACTCGCGATCGCGGCGGCTTCCTCGCCGTCACCGCCCGGGGTCGACGTGGCATGAGCCGAGACATAGTCGATGTCGGTCGACGCGAGTCCCGCGCGGGCCAGCGCGGCGCGCATGGACCGGGCCGAGCCCTCGGCGCCGGGGGCGAGCGAGGACAAGTGATAGGCGTCCGCCGTCGCGCCGTAGCCGCGCAGCTCGGCGTAGATGCGGGCACCGCGACGGCGCGCGTGCTCCAGTTCCTCGAGCACGAAGACGACCGAGCCTTCCGACAGCACGAAGCCGTCGCGATCGCGGTCGTAGGGTCGCGACGCCTTTTCCGGCGCGTCGTTCCGCGTCGAGAGCGCCCGCATCTGGGCAAAGGCACCGATCGCCAGCGGTGTGATCGTCGACTCCGCGCCACCCGCGATCATGACGTCCGCGTCGTTGCGGATAATCGCCGCCGCGGCCTCGCCCAAGGCGTGGCCGCTGGTGGCACAGGCCGAGGCGACGCTCATGTTGGCCCCGCGAAAATCGAGCAGCAGGCTCACCTGCCCGGCGAGCAGGTTGGGCGCGATCTGGATGATGAAGAATGGCGAAATTTTGCGGAATCCGCCCGCCTTCCACGTGTCGTGCATCGCCTCCATCTCCGGCAGGCCGCCGAGGCCGACGCCGAGATTCACGCCCATGCGATCCGGCGGCAGCGTGGCGCGATGCGCATCGAGCCCCGAGTCCGCATATGCCTCGACTGCGGCACCGACGCCCAAGTGCGTGAACCGGCCGAATTTCTTCACGTCCTTTTGCGACAGCAGCTGATTCATCGGATCGCTCGACGGCCCGCGCGGCCGCAGTGGTGCTGGTAGCGCCCGTGACGGATCGAAGCCCTTCACTTCGCCCGCGATGTGGGCGGTGCAGCCGGTCGGATCGAACCGGGTGATCCGGCCGATGCCGCTGCGACCTTCGACCAGCGAGGCCCAGGTTTCAGCGGCGGTGTTGCCGCAGGGCGTGACCGCCCCGAGGCCCGTGATCACGACCCGGCGTGCAGGAGTGGATGGGTTTTGCATGGGAAAAGAGAAAGGGCCGCCGCTCAAAATGCGCGCATGAAATCGTTGGCCGGTGCCGTGGCCTTGGCGGACTCGGCCGACGCGTCCCGGCAGAACTG
This sequence comes from Terrisphaera buseokensis, assembly GCF_047521145.2. Taxonomy (GTDB): domain Bacteria; phylum Verrucomicrobiota; class Verrucomicrobiia; order Opitutales; family Opitutaceae; genus ER46. The sequence continues at coordinate 5,671,049 of NZ_CM134186.1, forward strand.
TTCGCGCAACTGGCGGCGCATCGACTGCAGCATCGCATCGCTGGCCGCCGGATCGTCGACTGCACGCGCAAACAACAGCGCCCCGACCAGCGAACTCATCAGCTGCGTGACCCGCTCGCGGTTGCGCGCTGGATCCGGGCTCAGCCGCAGCGCCGCGCCGAGACGTTCAAGGTGCCGGGAAAATCCCGCCGCGTAACCCCGCCGGGCCGCGCCCTGCAACCGCGCCATGTCGGCGCCAACCGCAACGACCAGGCAGCCCGACCCCCGGTTGTCGCGATGCCGCGCGCCCAGATAGCTGTCAATGAGGAGCCGGGTTCGCGCCGCGGGCGTCGGTGCCGCCGCGATCCGTTCCAGATTCGGCACCGCCGCGTCGAACGCCGCCGTGCACGCCTCCGCGATCAGCTCCGTCTTGTCCTGAAAATGCGCATAGAACCCACCGTGCGTCAGTCCGGCCCGCCGCATCACTTCGTCCACCCCGGTCTCCGCCACCCCGCGCTCCCGAAACGCCTGGCTCGCCGCGTCGAGGATTCGACGCCGCGTGGCTTCCTTGTGCGCAGGCGGATAACGCATGATGTCAGCCATTAGATGACGAACGTCATGTTAAACAAGGCGGAAGTCGGGTTTTTCGAGCAGGGATTGCGAATTGCGGACTGCGGATTGCAGACGGGGAGCGCACGAGAACCAGGGCTCTGTCGTCGATGCGGGGTATGATTGCTCGCGGATCAATTGGCAGACATTGGATCATCCTGATCGCCGGCCGCACGCCGCCCGATCACTTCCCCCCACCCACGGCTGCTCGCTGCCACCCCGCGCGCCTTCCTCGCCGCAGCCCCGATACCGGGGCTTTGACTTTCCGGGGATCGAGGCTTTTGCTGCGCGCCTTTTCCACGGCTCGACCGCGTCCCTTCACGCATCACATGCAGCAGCTTCACGCCTATTGGCGCATGGAATACATCGAGGCGCCGCGCTATCCGGCGACGATGCAGCGGCCGTTCACCGAGCTCCCCGCGCTGGGGGACGATCGCGCGGCGCTGATTGTGCACCGCTCGGCGCTGAGTTACCTGATCCTCAATCGCTTTCCGTACAATCCGGGGCATCTGCTGGCAGTGCCGTTTCGCGATGTGAATGATCTGAGCCAGCTGACCGCGGCGGAAAGCGCGGATCTGTTTGCCGAAGTGATCCTGGGGCAGACGCTGCTCACCGCCGCACTGAAGCCGGACGGTTTCAATATCGGGTTCAACCTCGGTTCGGCTGTCGCCGGCGGCAGCATCGCGCATCTGCACGGACACATCGTGCCCCGCTGGAACGGCGACAATAACTTCATGCCGGTGCTCGGCCAGACCCGCATTCTGCCCCAGGCGCTCGATGCGACTTGGGAGAAACTCGCGGCCGCCTCCGCCGCCTTGCAATCCGCGGCCACTGCCGTCGTTCCGCGCGCCTGACGTTCCCGTCGCGTTCCCTCCTCCGCCTCCCGCCCTTCCGCGAGTCTCCTCTCTTCCGTCCGTGCCGTCGAAAACCCTTCGCTTTCCCAGTCCGCGCCACGCCAGTTCCCTGTACGCGTCGCGCGAAGAGAATCTCGTCCACGCCGAACGCGCGCTGGGCGTCCAGTTCGTCACCCGCGACGACTGGCTGAAAATCGACGGTCCCGCCGAGCAGGTCGCCAACGCCGAGCAGTTGTTCAACTTCCTGGACCGCGCGAGGTCACAGGGCATGACGATTCGCACGCCGGACTTCCATCGGATTGCCGATGCCTTCGGCCGCGGTGAGGGCGTGCAGCTCCAGACGCTGATCGACGCGCCGCTCGTGATCGCCACCAACCGGAAAACGATCGTGCCGAAAACGCTCGGCCAAAAGCTCTACCTTCAGTCGATGCTCGCCCACCCGGTGGTGTTCGGCATCGGCCCGGCCGGCACGGGCAAGACCTACCTCGCGATGGCCGCCGCGGTGAACGCCCTGCTGAAAAATCAGGTTGAACGTGTCATCCTGACCCGCCCCGCCGTTGAAGCCGGCGAGGCACTGGGCTTCCTGCCCGGTGACCTGCGGGAGAAAATCCTCCCGTATCTGCGCCCGCTGTATGATGCGTTGCACGACATGCTCGATGCCGAGGACGTCGCCCGCCTGACCGAAAAGGGCGTGATTGAAATCGCGCCGCTCGCCTACATGCGCGGCCGAACCCTTTCCCGGGCCTTCATCATTTTGGATGAGGCGCAGAATACCACGCCCGAGCAGATGATGATGTTTCTCACCCGCCTCGGTGAGGATTCGCGCATGGTGGTCACCGGAGACATCACGCAGATCGACCTGCCGCGCTCCAAACAGAGCGGCCTGCTTGAGGTGCGGCACATCCTGACCGACATCCCGGGCATCGATTTTCATACGTTCAGCGGCGCCGATATCGTTCGTCACCCTCTGGTTGCAAAGATCATCACGGCCTACGAAAACTACCGCAATCCCATGACCGAGGGGAACGGCGCGGAGGAGAAACGATGAGTGGAAATCCGCTGCAAGATCCGCGTCGCAACCCGGCGGAATCTCCTTTTGTTTAGGCCGTCGGGCTTTCCTTTTCGGTCAACTTCGATGTCCGTCCGCAACCAGCTCAAACTCCTCGTCGGCGGCCTGAATCAGGCTCGTCGCGGCAGTCGGCCGCCCGGCGCCATCGCGCCTTCGGCCACGAGTGAGTTTCTCGAGCGCAGCCCGCTGGTGGCCGCGCTGATCTTTCTGGTGACCGTCGCCGCGATCGTGCTGATCAGTTCGGCCGGCGTCACCACCCTGAACGCACCGGTGCTGGTCAATCAGGTCGCAACGAGCCGTATCACCGCGCTCCTGCCGTTCAGCTACGAGAGCGTCGAGAAAACCCGCACCGCGCGCGAACAGTTCCTCGACCGCGTGCCGCCGGTGTACCGGCTCGATGTCGACGCCCTGCGCACCTTCGAGGCCGCCGCGCGCACGCTCCTCAGTCAACTGGCGGCATTTGAAGCGAGCGGCGGCACCTCCCCGAATTCCGTCCTCGCCCGGCGGGCGGAACTTTCCCGGATCGCCGACACCTTCAACTCGCACGGCGCCTCCTACCAAGCCACCGCCGAGGATCTTGCGGCCGTGCTCGCCGCCGGTGACGCCAAGCTGCGCGCCGAGGTGTTCGAAAACGGCCTTGCGACGCTGCGCGACATTTACGCGCAGGGCGTCACGGATTCTTCCATGGGCGCCGCCAGCCCCGGCAGCGCGGTCGTGTTTCAAATCGCCCGGCCCAACGGCGATGTTTCCCAGCGGCCGGTGCAAACCATGGAGGATGCCCTCACGATCCTGCGGGTCAGCCTCGCGACCAACACCGTGCCGCGGCCATCCGTCCAGGCTGTGTTTCGGCTGTTCCGTTTCGGCCTGACCCCGAACGTCATTTTCGATCGCGCCGCCACGGCCGCGCGCAACGACTCCGCCGCCAAGGCCATCAAGCCCGTCACCGTAAACGTCTCCCGCGGCCAGACCATCATCGACGCGGGCACCCGCGTCTCCCCGGAACAGCACGAGATGCTCGTCGCGCACCGGCAGTATGTGCGCGATCACTCCGACAGCGACGCCCACGAGAGCCTGACCCTGTTCGGCCGGGTGCTGCTCGTGCTTGCGATGGTCCTGGCGTCGCTGATCTACATCCGTATCGAGGATCCGGAAACGCTCCGCAGCAACGTCCGGTGCGGCCTGCTCGCCCTCGTGGTCATCGTGAATCTTGCCTTGGTGCGCGCGAACTACTCGCTCGGCGGCGCAGAATTCTTTGTCCGCGACGGCTCGTGGGCGTCGACGCTTCCCTATGTCGCGCCGACGGCCTTCGCGCCGTTGATCGTGGCCATCCTGATCGATGCCGGGTCCGGCATTTTCATGGCGCTGCTGATTTCGATCTTCACCGGCGTCATCTACGGCAACCGTCTCGATCTGCTGGTGCTCACGTTTCTTTCGTCGCTGGTCGCGATCTATTTCGGCCGTGACGCCCGCCGCCGCGGTCGCCTCGTCCGCGCGGCCGGTGCGGGCGGACTGACGATCGCCGCGTTTGCCGCCCTGATCGGCATCGCGAACCAGACACCGCTCGACACGCTGTTCCGCCAGATGATCGCCGGCCTCGGCACGGGCATTCTGACGGGCATCGCTGTGGTGGGACTGCTGCCGGTCCTCGAGTCGCTGTTCAAGCGCACGACCGATATCACGCTGCTCGAGCTCACCGACTACAATCACCCGCTCCTCCGGCGCATGCAGCTCGACGCCCCCGGCACGTATCACCACTCGCTGGTCGTCGCCCAGCTTTCGGAAAACGCCGCCAACGCCATCGGTGCCAACCCGCTCGTCGCGCGCGTGTGTGCGTTGTTCCACGACGTCGGCAAGACGCTCAACCCGCAGTATTTTGGCGAGAACCAGCGCGACCGCACCGACCCGCACGCGGAACTTTCGCCGGCGGAGTCCGCGCGGATTATCAAACAGCACGTGCCCGATGGCGTGGACCTTGCCCTTCGACATCATCTGCCGCGCACCGTGGTGGACGTGATCAAGCAGCATCACGGTACCACGCTGGTCCGGTATTTCTACCAGCGCGCCGTCGAGGCCTCGCGTCAGCCCTTCCTCATGGCCGTTCGCACGCAGAACGGTCCCTTGCAGCTGGCTGGTCCGCCCGCCGTGCAAACCAGCACGGCCGCGCCCGAGGAACATGCCTTCCGCTACGACGGCCCCAGGCCGCAGTGCAAGGAAAGCGCCATCATCTCGCTGGCCGACGGCATCGAAGCGACCACGCGCTCGCTGCGTCAGGTTCGCGCGGAGGATCTGCAGGAGATCATCAACCGGATCGTGGCGGATCGCATCGCCGATGGTCAGCTCGACGAGGCTCCCGTCACGCTCGAGGAGATCACGAAGATCAAGAACAGCTTTCAGTTCACGCTACTCAACATGCTGCACTCGCGCGTCGCCTACCCGCCCGCCGAGACCACCGCGGGCGAAAAGCCCGCGATCACCGCCAACGCGTGAGCCGGAGTCCGCTGCCCGCCACCGCGACCGCCCGCCGCCCCGCCCGGGTGGTCGAGATCGCGAACCGCCACCCGCGGCTGCGTTTCAAACGCGCCGCCGTCGCCCGCATCATCGCGCTGCTCGACTCCCATCCGACAGAGATCGGACTGAAGCCCGCCGCCATCCCGGCCGGCGAACTCTCGCTCGTGTTCCTGACCGACCCCGATCTGGCCCGGCTGCACGATGATTTTCTCGAGGATCCAACCACGACCGACGTCATCACGTTTGAGGGCGATCCGCAGCACGGCGTCGCCGGCGAAATTTGCGTCTCGGCCGACACCGCCGCGGCCTACGCCCAGGAACACGGCCGCGACTTCAGCACCGAACTTACGCTCTACGTCGTCCATGGCTGGCTGCACCTCACCGGCCACGACGATCTGGTGCCGGCAAAAAAACGCGCGATGCGTCGCGCCGAGGGCCGCGCGATGCGAGTCCTGCAGACGGCTGGAGCCGTCCCGGAGTTTTCCCTGCGTCGCGCTCCGTGACGCTCCCCCCGCGCCGAACGCGCTCCCGGCCAAACCCGCCAGTACAGTTTAAAAAAAATCTGTACTGCTCCTGTGGCCGTCCCGGGACGTTTCGCCGGCACCCGCCCGCAGCGCGCGAGTCGGAAGCGTTCACACCCATTTCACCTGCATGAAACTCCTCTCCCGTACGTGGCCCGCCCTTCTCGCCGTCACTGCATCCCTTGCCCTGGCGCAGTCACCGATCCAGCCCGCAGTGGGCGTGATGGCCACCACGGCCAACTCCCAGCGCGGCGAAACGTCGGTCACGCTCGATGTCGGCTTCGGCATTCGAGCGGTCCCAGCCTCCCGCGTCACCGTGCCTTCCGGCGAAGCGCTGCGTGTGACCGCCCCGAAGCTCGGCGATGGCATTTCCTATCTCTGGACGAAAAACGGCCGCGCGTTGCCGGGCGCCAGCAGCAATGTCCTGACGATTCCGCACGTCGTGGCCGATGACGCCGGAACGTACGCCTGCCTGTTCTCGACGCCCACGACGCTGCCGCAGCCCTCCCAGACGCTCGTGCTCGGGGTCGGGCCGACCGATCGCCTGATCAACCTTTCGACGCGCGGCACCGTCGCGGGCGGCGGCGGAGCGAGTCTCGTGTCGGGTCTGGTGATCGGTGCCAGCGGCACCGGCAAGAAGCTCATCATTCGCGCGGTCGGGCCGTCGCTCAGTCTGTTCGGAGTGACCAATCCGTTGCGCACGCCGGTGCTGCGGATCTTCGATGCCAGCGGCCGGCCGTACGAAAACGGCTACGCCTATCCTGCCGTCGTCGGCGGCCCAACCTACGAATCCGACTTGGCGGAATCGCTCGCGCGCACCGGCGCGTTTCCCCTGCCGGCGGGCACGCGTGACGTCGTCACGATGCTGCCTTTCGTGGCGGGCAGCTACACCGTTCAGGTCACGAGTGGCGACACTACGGGCGGTGAGGTGCTGCTGGAGATCTACGAGGTGCCGTGAGGGGGTGTTTGGCTGATGTTTGGCTTGGACCGCGACCGCCCTCGGTCGCTTCCGGGCAGAAGCGACCGGGGGCGGTCGCGGTCCCAGGGAATCCCAGTTAGCCCCAGGCAAGTGCCCCGCAAAAATCTTTTGCGTCCGGCTCGACGTGCGCGACTCTAGGTCTGAATGCATCCCACGCTCTTCCGTTTCCATCACCGGGCACTGGCCTCGAGCCGCCGGTTTTTTCCGGTGCCGTCGGATGTCGGCTGAGCCACGCCCGCCATGCCCGCTGAATCTCCGCCTCCCGCGTCGCACCTGATCACGTTTCGCAACGCCTTCCTTTCCGGCGCGCTGATGCTCGCGCCGCTGATCGTCACGATCTGGGCGTTCGTCACGATCATCGATGTCGTCGGCGGCACGTTCCGTCCGCTTTACGAACACACGATCCCGGAATCGCTGAAGAGCATTCCGTTTCTGTGGAATCTCGTCGCCACCGTCGTGGTGCTCCTGCTCGTCACGCTGCTGGGTTACCTCTCGAGCTACGTCTTCGGGAAATATTTCCTCAGCATCGTCGAGCGCGCGATTCAACGCATCCCCGGCATCGGCGGCGTGTACAATTCCGTCCGCCAGATCGTCGCCACCTTCGGCACGCAAAACCGCCAGCTCTTCAACAAGGTCGTCATGGTGGAATTTCCGCGCCGCGGCGTCTGGACGCTCGGCTTCCTCACCAACAAACAGCAGGGCGAACCGCAGGCCCACGCCGGCACCGAGATCTGGACGGTCTTCGTGCCGACCACGCCGAATCCAACGAGCGGTTTTCTGCTGCTCGTGCCGCGCGACGAAATCAAGGAATTGGACATGTCGGTCGGCGACGGGATGAAGATGATCATTTCCGGCGGCGCGGTCGTGCCGCCCTGGCCGGTGCCAGCACCGGTGCCACACGTCACGTCGTGACGATCCGCCGTCGCAAGGTGTCACTCCCGTGCCCGCCCAGTCGCAGCAGACGGATGCGTTCATCCTGCTGAAACGTCCGCCCGCCGATTCGTTTCAGACTTATTCGGCGTTTTCCGCCGAGCACGGCCCGCTGCTCATCCTGCAGCGCATCGCAAAGAAACCGACCAGCGCCAGCGTCGCGCTCGACCTCTTCGACGAAGTGACGCTGCTGCTGGAAACCTCGAACCAGGGCCGCACCTGGTTCGTGAAGGAAGCCCGGCTGATCGAGCGTCATGCCGCCATCGGTCGCAGCTACGACGCCCTGCGCCTGGCGTCGGCGCTCTCCTCGCTCGTCGCGCGCAACACCGTCGACGAGCGCAGCCGCGAGGCCGTGGCCGCACTCCTGCGCACGGCCTTCACGGCCTTCGGGGCCGACCCGCGCCCGGACATCGTTTATTTCAAGAGCCTGTATCGGTTTGCCCGGGACGAAGGCTACCCGCTCAAACAGCAGTGGTTTCCCACCCTGCCGGCCGCCGATCGCGCGGAAGTGGCAGTGCTGCTCAACCGGCCGCTGAGCGAGCAAACCGCCACGCCCGCACTCGTCCTTCGCCTGCAGCGCCGGCTCGAGGATTATCTGCGCGGCCACACGGAGGTGCTGCTTGATTAACGCCGCGCGACTACGCCCGTCAACCGGCGCGCCGCCGCGCGTGGGGGCCACCGCGTGACGTTCGATCTCGACCAACGGATCGCGGCGCTGAGCGTCGGCGAGTTCGCCGGGTTTTCGCTCGGTCCGCGCGAGTCCGGGGGCGGCGGCGCAGCCGGCCTCTGGCGCGCGCAACTGGGGACGCACTGGCACAACGAACTCCGCGCGCGCGCCGTCGACGAACACGCCGCCGCCGCGGAATTCGAGATTCCCATCACCGGCCGCATCGTCCACCGCGGCTGGACGCTCACGCTCACCGGTCGCATCGATCAGCGGATCCGCACCGGCGGCAAAACCTCGCTGCGCGAGATCAAAACCGTCACGCGTCCCCTGCCCGCCGACGAAGCCGAGCTCCGCGCCGACTATCCGGAATATTTCATCCAGCTCGCCAGCTACGGCGCCCTCGCCCGCCTCGGCGCGCTGGCAACGGAGGCGACACTCGACGCGCCCGCCGCCCCCGCCCCCGCGATTCTGCGGACCGAATTGGTTTTCGTCGAAGTCGCCAGCGGCCTCGCGCAGACGATCGAGCTGACGCCCGGGGACGACGGCCTTTTTCGCGCGCAGCTCGAGCGGATCAGCGAATTCCTCTCGCTCCGGCTGCGCGCGCGCGAGCGATTGCGCGGGCTGCGGTTTCAACCCGCGTTTGCCACGCCGCGTCAGGGACAGGAAACGACCCAGGCCGAACTCACCGCGCGCTTCGAACGCCAGCCGCTCGTGCTGTTCGAGGCACCCACCGGTTTCGGCAAGACCGGCGTCCTGCTCGAGTTCGCGCTCGGCCAGCTCCGTTCCGGCCACTTCGACCGCGCGCTCTACCTCACCAGCAAATCCACCGGCCAGCTGCAGGTGGTGCGCACCCTTGGCCTCATGACGGCGGCACCGGCCAGCGCCGTGGGAAAAGTCGAAAGCTCGAAATTGAAAGGCGAACGATCCGAAACCGGCATCCGTCCGGTTCTTTCAACGTTCAACGTTCAACCTTCAACTTCAGGGACAGCGCCCGCCGTCGCCGCGTGGCACGTGCGCAACAAGAGCGAGCACTGCGTCAACACCACGTTCCACTGTGTGCGCGACAGCTGCCGGTATCTGGCCGACGCCTCGACCCGCTGGGCGCAGAGCGGGCTGGCGCGTTTCTACCTCGACGACCAGCACGCGCGCGATCTCGACACCCTGCGCGCCGCCGGCCGCAACGCGCTGATCTGCCCGTACGAGATCACGCGCACCGCGCTGGCGTTCAACGATGTTTGGATTGGCGATTACAACTACGTGTTCGCACCAAGGAATCGCGGCCTCTTCTTCGAGCAGCCGGGCTTCCTCGCCGCGCGCACGCTGCTGATCCTCGACGAGGCGCACAACCTGCCGTCGCGCGTGGCCGACGCCTACTCGCATGCCTTCACCGCGCTCGACGCCTACGCCGTGCGCGACGAACTGCACCGGCTGCGTCCGCTGGAGTCGCTCGTCACCGCGTGGGACCACTGGTGTCACTTTCTGCACCATCTCCGTTCCACGGATACGCTGACGCCCGCCGACGAGGACGACGCCCGCCACCTGCTCGGCGAAGTTGCGGCGCGGGTGCGTTCGGTGCCACTCGATCTGGCTGCGCTTGGTCCGCGCGCGGCGGACGCGCTGTGGTCGGTGCCGGCGCTGATCGACGATCTCGCGGCCTCGACGCTTACGCGGCTCTGGTGGTGCCCGCGTGACAGCGAGCTGGCGCTCACCTGCCTCGACGCCGCGCCCGCCATCGGCGCGACCTTGCGCGAGTTCGGCGGCGTCGTGCTCGCGAGCGCCACGCTGACGCCGGTCGATGGTTTCACCGCGGCGTGCGGCCTCGACGCCCCGCCCGAGGTCGCCCCGCCGGCGCAACCGCCCGCGCCCGACCGGCTCGGGGCGCTCACGAAACGGGACACGCGCAAGCTCTACCAGCAGCTCACCCGCGGCTCGGAGTTATTGCGCGTGGAGGAGGCGCGTTCCGCCGCCAGTCCGGCCCTGTTGCAAGCGCACACGCCGTGGCGGGACGGCAGCTACGACGTCGCGTTCGACACCCGCGTCGACACGACCTTCCAACACCGTTCGCATCACTACACGACGACCGCGGCCACGATCGCGACGCTGCGCGCCGCCGCGATCCGCGCGCTCAACGCCCAGCCCTCGGCACTCAACGCCGCCGCCACCGCGTGCGTCGCGGTGTTCTTTCCCAGTTACGCGTATGCCGAGGCCATCAGCCGCGAACTCGCGACGGTTGCGCCCGCGCTGCGCGTCGCCCTGCAACCGAAGCTGCGCGATCTCGCGGCGCAGTCGGTCTGGGTGGACGAATCGCTGCGGCAGGCCGACGCCGTGTTCCTCGTGCTCGGATCAAGTTTCGCGGAAAGCATCGATGCGCTCGGCGGGCGCGTGACGCACGCGATGGTCGTCGGTCCCGCGCTCCCCGAGGTCAACGCCGTGCAGCGTGCGCGCCTCGCGGAAGCGGCGCGCGCCGGACTCACCCGCGAGGCTGCGTTTCGCCGCGTGTATCAGATTCCGGGCATGACCAAGGTGAACCAGGCCCTCGGCCGCCTTGTGCGCGCACCCGGCCAGCGCGCGCGCGTCGTGTTGCACTGCCGGCGGTTCCTCGATCCCCATTACCGCGAACTCCTCGCGAGCGAATACCGTCAGGGCTCGACCGTAAGTGACGATGCGATGTTCGCCGCGTGGCTGGGCGACTGAGCTTCGGGCTGGCCGTTTCTCCCCGCGGGTGCCGGTGGAGGCGGGCGGCGCAGCGTGGAATGACTTTCCAGCTTCACAATTAACTGACGATTTGCACGTTGGCCCGACGCGCCCCGTGTCGTACTTCTCCTAGTATGCGCCGCTGTCTCATCCGACTCAGTCTGCTCCTGTGCGGAGTCGGCCTTGCGCAGGCGCAACCCGCGGCGCTGTCGGTAAATCCGGAATCACGCGAGGAGGTGAGGCAGTTTTACCGCACGGTGTATTTCGCCTCGGAGCAGGCGGCGATGGACTGGTCCGGCAATTACACCCCGGGCACCGCCGGCAGCACGTCCGCGGCGTACCAGGAGGCCACCCGGCTGCGGATCAATTTCTTCCGCGCCCTGGCCGGCGTGCCCGCCGACATCACGTTCAACGCCAGCTTCAGCGCCAAGGCCCAGCAGGCGGCGTTGTTGATGAGCGTAAACGACGCACTCAGCCATTCGCCGCCGGTGACGTGGAATCTCTACAACGCGGTCGCCGCGGAAGCCGCCTACAATTCCAATCTCGCGCTCGGCCAGGCCGGTCCCGCCGCCATCGACGGCTACATCGCCGACCATGGCGACAACAACGCCGTCGTCGGTCACCGGCGCTGGCTGCTCTACCCGCAGACACTGCAGATGGGCAGCGGTGACGTCCCCGGACTCGCGGGCAGCACGTCGCTCCGGCCGGCGAACGCCGTGTGGGTCATCGACACGACACCCGGCGGCCAGTACGGCGCGCCGCGGCCCGCGACCCGCGCGACGGCCGTGACGTATCCGCCCGCCGGATTCGTGCCCTACCGGCTGGTGTGGCCGCGCTGGTCGTTTAGTTATCCCGGCGCCGACTTCGCCGCGGCGACAGTGGCCATGACCCGCGATGGCCAGCCCATCAACGCCACGCTCGAACCGGTCGGCACCAATCTCGGCGAACCGACGCTCGTGTGGATCTACGACAACCGCGATCCCAGCGTCACCACCCCGCACGTGCTGCCGGCGGCCGACACAGTGTACAACGTCACGATCAACAACGTTCGCATCGGCGGCACCGCGCGCAATTTCACCTACCGCGTCACCGTATTCGACCCCGAGAAACCCGGCGCGGATTTCGTCCCGGTCACAATCCGCGGCGCCTCGGCTCCCGCGCTGGCCGCCGCCAACACCTACACGCTGACCAAGCCGTCGTTCGCCAACGGCTTTGACTGGCGCACGCTGCAACTCTCGCCCGCGAACGTCACGTTCACCGCGGAAAACGGACTCGAGGGCCTCGTGCCCGCGACGACCGCGGGCTACGAGGTCGTACAAGCCACCACGGCCGCGAACGGCCGGCGGGCCTACCGGCTCGCCCACCTCGATCCGCGCTCGGATCAGGTGCTGCTGCTGCCCGACACCTATCTCGCGGGCAACGACGCCGCGATCACGTTTCGCAGCCGGCTCGCCATCGCCACGGCCACCGAGACGGCGCGCGTGCAGGTGTCGACCGACGACGGCCTCTCGTGGAACGACGTCTTTGCGCAGGCGGGCACGTCACCGACCAACACCGGTTTTCCGACGTCCACGGAATCCGGATACATCGCCCGCCGGATCCCGCTCGGCGACTATGCCGGCCGCACCATTGGCGTGCGGCTCGTCTACTCGGTGGGCTTCGGCAGCGCGTTCATTCCCGAGTCCGGCAACCTGGTCGGCTGGTTCATCGACGATCTCGCGGTCACGGGGGTGCAGAACGTGGCTGCCGCCGCCGCCACCCGCGTACCCGGAGGCAGCACCTTCATGTTCGCCCCCGCGACGACGAGTGCCGTGGCGCTGCAGGCGCGCGGCGTGATGTTCGGCGCCTACCCGATGGAATGGGGCCCGGTCGCGACGCTCGACTCCATCCAGAGCGACCCCGCGCCGAGCCACAGCTACCTCTCCAATCTTTCCGTCCGCACGGGTGCCGGCACCGGCCCGCAAACCCTCATCGTCGGATTTTCCGTCAGCGGCGGCAACAAGCCGCTGCTCGTCCGGGGCATCGGGCCCGCGCTGACGTCCTTCGGCGTGGCGGGCGCGCTCAGCGATCCGAAACTCGAGCTCTATCGCGAGACCGCGCAGATTTCCGCCAACGACAACTGGCTCGCCGCGGACTCGCCCACCTTCACGGGCGTCGGGGCGTTCGGCCTGGCCAACGGCAGCAAGGACGCGGCGATGGTCGTCTCGGTCGGGCCGAGCAGTTACACCGCGCAGGTCAGCGGCGCGAACGGCGGCACGGGCATCGCGCTGGTCGAACTCTACGACACGGCCGGCGACACGTCGCCGGCCAGGCTCGTCAACGTCTCTGCCCGCTCGCAGGTCGGCACCGGCAGCAACATCCTGATCGCCGGTTTCAGCGTCGCGGGCACCGGCCCGAAGAAGCTGCTCATCCGCGCGGTCGGTCCGTCGCTCGAGGCCTTCGGCGTCAGCGGCACGCTCGCCGACCCCAAGCTCGAACTCTACGGCAGCGCCGGCAAACTGGTGGAAAACGACAACTGGGATCCGTCCGTCGCCGGCACGTTTGCCCAGATCGGGGCCTTCGCGCTCACGAGCGGCAGTCGCGACGCCGTGCTGCTCGTCACGCTGCCTCCCGGCAACTACACCGCACAGGTCAGCGGCGTCGGCGGCACCACCGGCGTGGCGCTCGTCGAGTTGTACGAAATTCCGTAAGGTCGACGACTCAGGCGGAATCAATCAGTTGCCCGCGAATCACGCCAATAGACGCGAATGAAAACAAAGAGAGAGAATCCCTCACCCGACAGTGAACGTGACTGAAGAAGGGTGGACTTCACTTTCACCTCTGAAATTCGCGTCCGTTCGGGTGATTCGCGGTAGGCCTTGTGCATGAGGTCGACTCAGGCGCGCCCGGGCGGTTGCCCGTCCGCCGGACTCGCCCTGCGCGGCGCGCGACGGATCCGACGGCACCGGGAGGAATGTCGGTCGCTGGCGGTACTTCAGCACGGCGCCGCCTCGCTCCGTATCAGGTTGGGCTCGCGCCCGAACGGCGATCCCGTAACAAAGGCTCCGGACATGCGTCACCTCTCCGGCCCCATGCACACATCCGTCGTCCGCCCCGTCCAGCCCGGGGCGTTGTCTTCGTTTAGGTCGCGCTTCATTCCCGCCACGTTGCTCACGCTCGTGTTCGCCAGCGCCGGCTGGGCACAGGGCGCGCGTCCGAACCCCGGCGATGTCACCATCACTCCGCTCCCCGGAGGCGGTGGCATCGGTGGCGGCATTATTGGGGGCGGGGGCGGTGGGATCACGTTGCCCATTTTTCCGGGCAATCCCGGCGGCGGCGGAACAATTAATCTCAACGAGCCGCGCATCGTGACCGCCGCCGGACTTCTCGTCGGGCAACGCAGCGAGGCCACCCTCGTCATTCCCACGCTCGCGACCGCGCCGACCACCGGCACGGGGACCACCAGCCCCACGACCTATCAGTGGACCGTCGGGGGCGGCCGAATCACGGGTGATCCGGCGCGCCAGACGATCACGTTCACCGCCGATACGGCCGGCACGGTATCGCTCAACGTCGTCTTCACCACGAACGGCACGAGTGTCAGCACCTCGACGGACGTCACCGTGCTTTCGCCCGCGCTCGCCGGGACCATCACCGTGCCCGCCACGACCGGCACGGCCACGCCGACCATTGCCGCCAGCGTCCCGGCCGCCCAGAGCGGCGACCGGACGTTCCGTTGGTCTCTCGCCGGCACGGGCGCCGCGATCGCGACCGGTCAGGGCACCAACGCCATCACGCTGCGGCCGGGCGCGCCCGGGTTGCTTGAAGTGATGTGCGACGTCACCCTGCAGCGGGTCGCCACCGTCACATTGCGTTCATTCGTCCTCGTCACCGGCGCCGGTGCGCCCGTCGCCCTCACCGTCAACAACGGCGCGGGTGGCGGCACCTACCCCGCCGGAACGCGCGTGGATCTTTTCGCCCAGCCGCCACCGGCCGGACAGGTGTTCGACCAATGGACCGGTGACGTCGCCGTGCTCGGCACCGGCCCGCTCCTGCCGCTGCTGCCGCACGTCGTCGCCACCATTCCGACGACGCCCGCGACCCTGACGGCCACGTACAAACCGGCCGCCCCGTGGACGCCCACCACCGTCACCGCCTTCAATCCGATCGCCACGACGAGTCCGACCGGCACCACGCTGCTGTATCACATTCCCGGTGACGCCCGCGGCCTGGTGTTTCTCCTGCACGACAACGGTGGTTCCGCCGCCGGCTGGTTCAGCGCGCCGGAGTCGTTCGCGCTCGCCCGCGATCTCGTGGCGGCGGGTTACGGCGTCGCCGCGCTGAGCAGCGTCAACCGCACGGCCGGCACCTGGAGCACGCAAGCCACGCTCGCCGCCAGTCCCGACGCCGCGACGCTCGCGGCCGCGCTGGATCGATTCGCGCGCGACGGCCTGTTCGCCGCGGGCAAACCGATTTTCCTGCTCGGCCACGCCGCCGGCGCGGATGCCGCCGCGCGGTACGCGCAGCAACTTGCCGCCGCCCCGTCGTCGCGCGCCGTCCGCGGCGTCGTGCTCTTCTGCGCCACCGGCGGCGGCGCCCTCGCCGTCACGTCCCCCGTGCCGACCTTCTTCGCGCTCGCCGCGCACGACGATCTGCTCGGTGACGCCGGCCTGACGGAGGCACGCGACAATTCCCAACTGCTCGCCGGTCGCGGCATCACGACCAACGTCGTCACGAATGCCGCTTCGCCCGTCCCCGCCAGCCGGCTCCGGATGCTCGGCCTGACCGCGGCAAACTTCACCGCCGCCGACGCTCAGGCGATCTGGTCCGCGCTCAAGGCGGCGGCGTTCCTCGACGCGAACAACTATCCGCGCTCGGTGCCGGCGGTCGACGCCGTGCGGGCCGTGCTGCCGGTGTCCTACCAGGCGCGCGCCGCCGACGTGGCCGCGCAACTCGCCGTGGCTTACGCCAGCCAGGAGTTCTACAGCGACGCCAACGTCCGTGTGATCAATTTCCTCAACGGCCGCGCCGGGAACGCGCCCTCGCCCGCGCCCGGCCGCCTCGTGAATCTCTCCACCCGCTCCACGATCTCCTACCTCGGTGATGCACTCACGCTGGGCTTCACGATTTCCGGGACGCAGCGCGCAACGCTGCTCATCCGCGGCGTCGGTCCGGCGCTGGCGCGCTTCGGCGTACCGGGCGCGTTGTCCGCACCGCGGCTCGAAGTGACGCAGGATTCACGCCTCCTCGCCGCGAATGAAGGCTGGTCGCAGGGCAGTGGTGCCGCGCCGATCGCGGCCGCCGCCACGGCGGTCGGGGCGTTTCCGCTCGCCCCCGGCGACGCCGACTGCGCGCTGCTCGTCACGCTCGATCCCGGATCGTACACCGCCGCAATCAAGGGCATCAACGGCGCCACGGGCGACGTCCTCGCCGAAGTCTACGACGTGAGCCGCAACGCCACGCGCCTCACCAATCTCTCCGCCATCGCTCGCATCAGCAACGCCGGCGGCGTACTCGTGCCAGGCATCGTCGTTGCCGGGGCGAATCCGCGCACGCTCGTCGTGCGCGCCGTGGGGCCCGGTCTGGCGGAGGTCGGCGTCGCCGCCGACACCGTGCTCGCCGATCCGCGGCTCCAGGTGTTCAACGGCAACGGCCAGAACATCGCGACGAACAACAACTGGTCGCAGGGCGGAACGACCGCCAGTGCCGCGACGCTCGCGGCCGCGTTTCCCGCTGTCGGGGCGTTTGCGTTGCGGACCAACAGCGCCGACGCCGCGCTGGTCGACGCACTCGCGCCCGGCGCCTACACGCTTCAGGCCGGAGCCACGCCCGTCTTCACCGCACCCGGGGCCACTGCGCCGCTGACGTCCCCGAATGCCACCGGCATCGTGATGGTTGAGGTGTACGAAGTGCCGTAGGCCGCAGCCCGGGCGAGCAGCGCAGACATGCTCAGCCCCCGTTTCACTTCGCCGGCGGATTCTCCTTCGGCATCGCGCCGATCTTCACCACGCCGGTCGCCTTCTCGACTTCGAGGGCAAAGGCGAGTTTCTGGCCGAGCGGCACCCGGGCGTACGACGCGCCGATGATTTCGAATTCGGCCGCGCCCTTCTGCAGCTCGAGCGTGCAGACGCCGAGCCCGAGATCCGACATGTTCAGCCGCGCGTGAATCGTACCGTCGCTGACGCGCGCCGTGCCCGCAGGCGTTGCAAGCGTGAGCGAGGAACCGCGTGCCACCTTCAACGGCTTCACCTCAACCTGCACGTCGCCCCGCACCAATCGCAGGCGCGTCCGCGAGAGACTGGGCTCCTCCTTCATTTCCGCCACTTTCGCGGAGCCGGAAAAAGGCGCCTGGCCGAACTCCTCCACTTCGACCTCCGACTCGGATCCGATCTGCAGCGTCGTGCCGTTTGAGAGCGTCACCGTCGCCAGCGATCGCCGGCCGGTGGTGATCGTCGACCCCACTCGCACGCGTTCGTCAGGCTTCACCGGCTTGCGGACTTCATCCGCGGACGCAAACACCTCGCCGGTAACCTGCGTGATCACCACCGCGCCCGGTCGCGGCAACGAGATTTCCGGAACCTGTGCATGCAGCGCGAGCGCCGCGATTCCCGCCGCCACTCCGGCTCCCGTCCAACGCCACGTTTTCACCCCTGTCGGCGTAAGCGCCCCCGCCACCCGGGCAAGCTTCTTTGCGCTCAGGCACCGTCGCGTCTGACGGTCCGTCATCAGCGATGGCTGCATGCCGGCATCGGGACCGCTTCGCTGGCCTCATGCCCCTGCCCCGTCTGCACCTCGACGCTGCTTCTGTTTGTACCTGCGCCACGCCGTTGATTCTGCTGGCTCTCGTCGTCGCGGGCACGACCGCAGGCGCAGCCGACGCCGCACTTGCCTTCGACTTCACTCCGGGTGCCGCGGCGCCGGGCCACGTGCAGGTCACGCCCGGCACGCTTTACAGCCGCGAGCGTGGTCACGGTTTCGAACCCGGCGCCACGGTCACGGCCATGTCGCGATCGGGCTCCGACGCCTTGCACGACGGGTTTGTCACCAGTCCCACGCCGTTTCACTTCACGGTGCGCCTGCCCCGTGAAGGCAACTACCGCGTCACCGTCACGCTCGGCGACGCCGCCGGCGCATCGACCACGACGATCAAGGCGGAGTTGCGGCGGCTGATGGTTGAAACGGTGAAAATCCCGCAGGGCGACCACACGCGGGTGAGCTTCATCGTCAACACCCGCACGCCGCGCATCCAGCAAACGGGTACCATCGCCGCCGGCGAAGTGCGGTTGAAGGCGCCGCGGGAATCAACGCAGGAGGCGTGGGCGTGGGACGATGCCCTCACACTGGAGTTTGCCGACGCGCAGCCGGCACTCTGCGCCGTGGTGATCGAGCCCGTGCAGGTCCCGACCGTTTTCCTGCTGGGTGACTCCACCGTGTGCGATCAAATGCGGGAGCCGTACGCCAGCTGGGGCCAGATGATCACGCGCTGGTTCAAGCCCGTGGTTGCGGTCGCGAATCACGGCGAGTCCGGAGAAACGTATCGCGATTCGATCGGCCGCCGCCGCCTCGACAAAATCCTGAGCGTGATGCAGCCGGGCGACTGGCTGATCATGCAGTTCGGCCACAACGATCAGAAGCAGATCGCGGCGAAATCCGGCGCTCCGTTCACCACCTACAAGGAGGAACTCAAGCGCCACGTCGATGGCGCGCGCGCCCGTGGCGGGATTCCCGTGATCGTCTCCCCGATGGAGCGTCGCGGGTTCGATGACGCCGGCCAGGTGCGCCCGTCGTTGATCGAGTACGCCGACGCCGCGCGCCAGGCCGCGCAGGAACTGCAGGTCGCGTTCATCGATCTCAACGCCATGAGCAAGGTCCTGTACGCCGCGCTCGGACCGGAAAAATCGACCGTCGCGTTTGCCACCCCCGGGGGCAAAGTCGACAACACGCACCACAACAACTACGGCAGCTACCAACTCGCGAAATGCATCGTGCAGGCGATCCGCGAACAACGCCTGCCGCTTGGCCTCTGGATCGTCGACGACTTCACACCCTTCAATCCCGCCCAGCCCGACGATCCCGCGACGTTCACCGTGCCCGCGAGCGGCGAGTTCACCAACCAGCGCCCGTTGGGCGACGAGCCGAACGCCACCACCCGCTAACCCTTCTCCCGTTTTCCCATGCGCGTTCGCTGCCTTGCCCTGATTCTCCTCCTCGTCGCCCCGCTCCACGCCGACTATCTCTTCACGTATTTCACCAAGAACGGCGAGGACGGCCTGCATCTCGCAACCAGCACCGACGGCTACCGCTGGGAACGGCTGAACGAAGGCCGGAGTTATCTCACACCGACGGTCGGCAAATCAAAACTCATGCGCGACCCGTGCGTCGTGCGCGGACCGGACGGCGTGTTTCACCTCGTGTGGACCTCGGGCTGGAACGAAAACAACATCGGCCACGCGTCCACGCGCGATTTCATCACGTGGAGCGCGCAGCAGGAAATTCCGGTGATGGCGCACGAACCCACCGTGCGGAATTCCTGGGCGCCGGAAATCGGGCACGACGCGCGACGCGGCGAGTTTCTCATCTTCTGGGCCTCGACCATTCCGGGACGCTTTGCGCAGACGGCGGGGACGTCCGAGGACGCCTACAATCACCGGATGTATTACACCACGACGAAGGACTTCACGACGTTCGCGCCGACCCAGTTGTTTTACGATCCGGGCTTCAGCGTGATCGACGCGACTTTTCTCCACACCAACGGCCGGCACTACCTCATCATCAAGGACGAGACGGTCAAACCGCCGAAGAAGTATTTGCAGATCGCCGAAAGCGACGACCTCCGCGGGCCGTTCCGCGCCCTCTCGGCTCCCTTCACTCCGGCCGGCCTCTGGGTCGAGGGTCCGACCGCGGTCCGAATCGGAGAGGATCACGTCGTCTACTACGACGCGTACCAGACGAAGCACTACGGCGCGCTGCGTTCACGCGATCTCAAGACGTGGGAGGACGTGACGCCCAAACTGGTGTTGCCGGACGAAGGCACGCCCGTGCGGATGCGTCACGGCACGATCATCGAAGTGTCGCGGGAAATCGTCGCCGGCCTGCGTCGCGGCTGAGCCTCGCGAGCGGTGAGGTCGGCTATCGCGGGTTTCCGCGGGTCGTCTGATCGGACTTCGCGGATGAACCACCCGTGTGGCTACGAGCGCCAGCGAGTGGCCGAGCGTGACCGAGCCACCACTCGCTGGCGCTCGTAGCCACGAACCACTCTAGCCGCGCGAAAGCTGAGGGAGAGGGTATCCGCTGGAAACTTTGTCGGAGAAAGTGCGTCCTGCGCCCTATGCCCGACGCCCCTTTTCTCTCGCGAAATCGCCCAAAGGAACGTCGCGTGGCGGGCGTCAGGGTAGCCGGGGTTCGATCCGGTTGCCGCCCCACCCGCCTTTCCTAATCACCCCGCATGTCCGGCGTCGCGTCTCCGCGTTTCCTCATTCCCTTGTTGCTGCTGTTCGTCGGCAGTGGCTGCGCCGCGCTCATCTACGAGATTGTCTGGTTCCAGTTTCTGCAGCTCGTGATCGGTTCGTCGGCCGTCTCGCTCGCCGTGCTGCTGGGCACGTTCATGGGCGGCATGTGCCTCGGCAGTCTGACGCTGCCGAAACTTGTCGCGGCGTCGCATCATCCGTTGCGGGTCTACGCGGTCCTCGAGTTCGGCACCGCCCTCGCCGGCCTGGTCGTTCTGGCGGCGGTGCCGGTGCTCGGGCAGGTGTACACCTCGCTGGTCGGTCACGGCCTGCCCGGCATCCTGCTGCGGGCAACGGTGTGCGTGATCGTCCTGCTACCACCCACGGTGTTGATGGGGGCGACGCTGCCCGCGATGGCGCGCTGGATCGAGACGAGCCCGCGCGGGCTGTCGTGGCTGGGATTTTTCTATGCGGGTAACACCCTTGGCGCAGTGCTGGGCTGTCTCCTCGCCGGCTTCTATCTGCTGCGCGTGCATGATGGCACCACGGCCACGCTGTGTGCGGTGGGACTCAATATCGCTGTCGCCTTGATCGCGCTAGTCCTCGCGCGGGTCGCGCCGCATCGGGTCGTTGGAAGCGCAGGCGCCCCGCCGGCATCGAGCGATTTTGCAGGCGGGACGCCTGCGCTCCCGGGGTCCCATCGCCTGATGCTTGTCGGCATCATGCTTTCCGGTTTCTGTGCGCTCGCGGCCGAGGTCGTGTGGGCTCGCATGCTGTCGCTGCTGTTGGGCGCGACCGTTTATACGTTCTCGATCATCCTCGCGGTGTTTCTCACCGGCCTCGGCCTCGGGAGCAGCGTCGGAGCTTCGCTAGCGCGGAACGTCCGTTCGCCGCGGCTCGCGTTTGCCGGGTGTCAGTTGTTGCAGATCGGCGCGATCGCCTGGGCCGCGCACGCGATTGCGTTCACGCTGCCGTATTGGCAGGCAGGCGGCGCCACGCCTCCGACGCTGGCCGCGAAATTCCAGTTCGATCTCGTGCGCTGCGCGTGGGCGATCCTGCCGGCCACGTTGCTGTGGGGCGCGAGTTTTCCGCTCGCCCTCGCGAGTCTGGCATCGCCCGGCGCCGATCCGGCGCGACTCGTCGGCCGGGCCTACGCTGCCAACACGCTCGGCGCCATTGCCGGGGCCGTGCTGGCCAGCCTGATCCTGATTCCGTCGCTCGGCACGCAGCACACGCAGGTCGTTTTGATGGCGCTCGCTGTGATCGCCGGTGTGCTGGCGTTGCGCCTGAAGCCGTGGTTCGAGCCGGTGACGGCCCTTGCCGGCATCGCGGTGGCGTTCGTCGTCGCGAGCACCGTGCCCGCGATTCCCTGGCAGCTGGTCGCGTACGGCCGGCAAATCGCCTCGACCGATTACGGCGCCCACCTGCTTTATTTCGGCGAAGGCATGAACTCCTCCGTCGCGGTGTCAGAGACCGCAGGTGGCGCACGTTTCTTCCACGTCAGCGGCAAGACCGAGGCCTCCAGTCTGGAGAAGGACATGCGGCTCCAACGCATGCTCGGGCACATTCCCGCGCTGCTGCATCCGAATCCGAAGTCCGTGCTGATTGTCGGCTGCGGTGCGGGCGTCACGTCGGGGACGTTTGTACTACATCCCTCGATCGAGCGCATCGTCATCTGCGACATCGAGCCGCTGATCCCCCAGGTGGTCGCGAGTCACTTCCGGCTCGAGAACCACGACGTCATCCGCGATCCGCGCGTGCAAATCGTGTATGACGACGCGCGCCACTTCATCGCCACGACCCGCGAGAAATTCGATCTCATCACCTCGGATCCGATTCATCCGTGGGTGAAGGGCTCGGCGGTGCTGTATTCCCAGGAGTATTTCGAGCTCTGCCGCGAGCGGCTCAAGCCGGGCGGGCTCGTCACGCAATGGGTGCCGCTCTACGAGGCGGATCGCGCGGTGGTGCAGAGCGAGATTGCGACGTTCTTCACCGTGTTTCCGCACGGCACGATCTGGGCGAACGACGACGAGGGCTTCGGCTACGACACGGTCATGCTGGGCCAGGCGGAGCCGCTGGCCGTGGACGTCGACGCGCTGCAGCAACGGTTCGAACGCACTGATCATCGCACGGTGCGCGCGGCGCTGACCGATCTTGGTCTTGGGTCGGCGGTCGATCTGCTGTCGACCTACGCCGGACGTTTTTCCGAACTCAAGACGTGGCTCGCTCCGGCCGAGATCAACCGCGATCGCAATTTGCGGCTCCAGTATCTCGCCGGACTGCAGCTGGACTCCAACAAAGGCACCGACACCTACGCCGAGATCCTCGGCCGGCGCACGTTTCCCAGCGATCTCTTCCTCGCTTCGCCTGAACGCCTCCTGTCGCTCCGCCAGGCACTTGGCGAGCTCGCCGCGAACCCGCTGCCCTAACGGGGCCCCAGCCCGAGCAAGTGGCAGGGCAGCCGGTCGTCCCCGAATCCACGCGCGGCATTGCCACCGGCACCGGTGTCTCGCCAGATTTCCACCATGTGCGCGCGTCCTCCCCCGCTGAGCCTGGATGAATATCACCGGCGGAGCGCCGCGAGCTGGCGGCTCGATCCTTTCACGGCCTACGACACGGCGGGTGAGGGACTCATTCACTTTCCTCATGACGTCGTGTTGCGCCAGCGGCAGGCGCACGCGCTCGCGCGGACCGGGTCGTTGCAGCGTGCGCGGGAGGTGCTCGATGCGCTGATCGCTCACGGCAGCCACGACCCGGAAACGCTGGGCCTGCACGGCCGCGTATGGAAGGATCTCGCGGCCCAGGCCGTCGATCCGGCGTCACGGATCGCCGCGCTGCGCGAGTCGCGCGCGAGCTATGCCCGCGGTCTCGCGGCGGCCGAGGCGGCAGGCGATCCGCAGGGATACTATCCTGGGATCAACGCCGCCGCGCTGAGCGTGTGGCTCGACGAGCCGGAGCAGGCGATGCACTTTTCCCGACGCGCGGAAGCCTGCGCCGCCCGGGCACCGGAACAGGATTACTGGGTCGTGGCGACCCGGGCTGAAGCCGCGCTGATCCGCGGGGACCTGGACCACGCGTGCGCGCTCTACACCCGCGCGGCCGCGTTGAATCCGCAGCCGGATCAACTCGCGAGTACGCGGCGGCAGGCGCGGGCGATCGCGCAGCACACGCTCGGTCGCGCAGCGGCGTGCGACGCCTGCTTTCAGATCGCGCCGGTGACGCTGTTTCTCGGGCATCTGACCGATGCGCCGGGCCGCGCCGTGCCACGCTTTCCGGAGTCCATGGTGCCGGCCGTGCGTGAACGTATCCGCGCGGCCATTGCGGCGAGCCGCACGCGCATCGGCTATGCCGGCGCCGCGCGCGGCGGCGACCTGCTGTTCCTCGAGTGCCTGCATGAGGTCGGAGCCGAGACCCAGATCGTGCTCGCGCTTGAGAAAGACGCCTTCCGTGCGGCCAGCGTGGATACGCCGGCGGCGCCGGCGTGGGCGGAACGTTTCGAAACGGTGCTGACGCAGGCGACCGCGGTGCGGGTGGCCAACCGCCACAGCTCGCACGCCGACGGGGTCGCCTTCGACTACGCCACGCGGCAGCTCATCGGCCTCGCCCGCCTGCGCGCCCGCCAGCTCGACACCGAGGTGCGCGCGATCGTGCTCTGGGACGGACGGCCCGGCGACGGCTCGGGCGGCACCGCGTGGGCCGTACAGCGCCTGCACGACCTCGGTATCGCCGCGGAAAACATCCACCCGGATCACAGCGGTCCGATCGTCCTCCCGGCGGCGACGCCCGCACCTGTGCAAGCCTCCGAATCGCGCGCGATCCGCGGCTTTTTGTTCTCCGACTGCAAGGGCTACAGCAAACTGCGTGAGGAGCAGGTGGTGGAGCACACGCGCCAGTTTCTTGGCGGGGTTGCCCGCTTGATCGCGCTCAGTCCCCGCCCGCCGCTGTTCGCCAACACGTGGGGCGACGGTCTGTTCCTGGTCTTCGAAGATGTACGCGATGCCGGGCAGTTCGCGCTGCAGCTGCGCGAGGGTGCCACGCAGGGCACGCCCGCCCTCGGGCTGCCGCCGGAAATCTGTTTGCGCATCGGCCTGCACGCGGGCCCGGTGTCGCAGATCCACGATCCAGTCACCGGCCGCACCAACTTCGTCGGGGTGAACATCGCCCTCGCCGCTCGCATCGAACCGATCACGGCCGAGAACCAGATCTTCACGTCGGAGCCGTTCGCGGCGTTGTGCGCGGAGGCGGGACTCGAGGACTTCGCGTTCGAGTACCTCGGCTCAACCACGTTCGCGAAAAGCTACGGCTCGCTGCCGCTGTACCGCTTCCATCTCACGGCGCACTGAGCCGATCATTCAGTGGCCCGCGAATGACGCGAAAGGCCGTAATTCGCGTCCGTTCGCGTGATTCGCGGGAGTTCTTCCGGAAGGCTGGCGCACGCAGCGACAGCGGTGCCCCCGAACGGGTGCCGGCGGTGCTCCGCGTCAGACGGCCGTCACGCGTCCGCTAGAGTCGCCGATCCGTTCGAGACCCTTGACGCCCATGCGGTCGGTCATGCTGAGGAACAGATTACTCATCGGCTTTGACCCGAGCTGCGAATAGCGCCCGGCGTTGAACGTGCCGCCGCCGCCGCCTGCGAGGACGATCGGCAGATTGTCGTGGGTGTGGCGGTTGCCGTCGGAGTTGCCGCAACCGTAGACGATCATCGAATTGTGCAGGATGGAGCGGCCGTCGACGTCCTTCTTCTCCTCGAGTTTCCGCAGGAAACGGGCGAAGCGCTCCATGTAGTAGAGATCGATTTTCCCGATCTTCTCCATCAGCTCGTCGTTGTTGCGATGGTGCGAGCAATAGTGGTGGCCCTCGGGGATGCCGATCTGGGGATACGCCCGATTGCTGCCGTCGCCGGCGAGAAGGAGGGTCGAGACGCGCGTGGAGTCCGTCTCGAACGCCATCGCGAGCAGATCGAACATCACGTCCATGTGATCGCCGAAGTTCGGCGGAATGCCGGCGGGCGTGTCGGCGTGCGGATTCGGCAGATCGCCGAAACGCTCGGTGCGCTGGATGCGCTGTTCGATCTCGCGCAGGCCGGTGAGATACTCGTCGAGTTTCTCCTGATCGTTCCGGCCGAGCTGGCGCTGCAGCGAGCGGGCATCTTCCATGACGAAATCGAGCAGCGACTTTTGCGTTTCCTGCCGCATCCGGAAATTACTCTGCCGTTCGCCCGGCGCGCCCGTGCCGAAGAGCCGCTCGAACACCAATCGCGGATTCGATTCCGGCGCCACGGGCGTCGTTGGCGACGCCCACGAAAGATTGTACTGGTAGGCGCACGAATAGCCCGAGTCGCAGCGACCCGATTTGCGGACGGAATCGCAGGAGAGCTCGAGCGAGGAGAAGCGCGTGAGATGTCCCATCTTCTGCGCGACGATCTGATCGACAGAGATGCCGACCTGGATGTCGGTGCTGTCGGTCTTGCGCGCGCGCGCGCCGGTGAGGAACGTCGCATTGGCCCGCGCGTGATCGCCGGCGCCATCGTTGCCCGCGGTGGCGTTCTTGTGATCGAGTCCGCCGAGCACCTGGATCGACTGCTGCAGCGGTGCGAGCGGCTGCATGGTTTTCCCCAGCTTGAAACTCGCACCCTCGCCGGTGGGCCACCAGTTGGCCTGGTGCGCGCCATTGGGGAAATAGACAAACGCCATGCGGAGCGGCGCACCAGACGAAGTCACGCCGAGTCCGCCAGCCGCCGCCGGGGCCGTCGCGGCGCGCACCACCGGACGCAAGGCCGATTCAAACACGGGCAGGGCCACGCACGCGCCGAGCCCGCGCAGGAACTGGCGGCGGTTGAGGGCAAGGTAACGCTGGGCAGCGGCATCGGACGGACGCGAGGCGGGTGAGTTCATGGGCGGGAATCCGGTGGGTTGACGCGGGGAGACGAAGACAGCTGGGAAACAGACTGGGCGGCGGGCGGACGCGCCCGTTGTTTTTGAAACGCGGGCGACTCGATCACGCCCGAAAGCAGCACCGACATGCGTCCGCCTTCCTGGTCGAGGCGGGCGGCGATCTCGTCGACGGTGTGGACATCGTAATATTCCAGGCCGCGGCCGAGCGCGTAGGTCAGGAGCTTTTCGGTGAGGCAGCGATAGACGTCGGCCGCGCGATCGCGCCGCAGCACGCGTTTGAGGTCGCGCACGTCGGTAAATTTTTCCTGCGTCACCAACTGGCCCGCGGGTTCGATCGGCTGGCCCGCATCGGTGTCGCGCCAGCCACCGATGGCATTGAAATTTTCCATCGCGAGACCGAGCGGATCCATGCGCGAATGGCACGAGCTGCACAGCTTGTTGGCGCGGTGCACCGCGAGCATCTCGCTCAATTTCGGTTCGCGGCCCTTGAACTCCTTCTTCGCCTCCTCGAGGTCGGGCACGTTGGGCGGCGCAGGCGGCGGCGGGGTGCCGAGAATGTTTTCGAGGATGAACAACCCACGCTTCACCGGCGAAGTGCGGGTGGGATTCGAAGTCACGGCGAGCACCGTGCCCTGCGTGATCACGCCGCCGCGCGGGCTGTCGGCCGGGAGCTTCACGAGACGCATCGTGTCGCCCGTGACATTCGGCACGCCGTAGTGCTGCGCGAGGCGTTCGTTCAGGAAGGTGAAATCGCTGTCGACGAGATCGAGTACGCTGCGGTCCTCGCGGATGATGTAATCGAAATACATCTCGGTCTCGCTGCGCATCAGCTTGCGAAACGCGCTGTCGAATTCGACGCGTCCGTCCCGGTTCCGCGGGGCATTGGGGCCGAGGGCCGCGCGGGCGTTGATCGGCACGAACTCGACATCGCGCGCCTGCAGCCACTGGCCGGTGAAGTTGCGGACGAAGGCCTGGGCCTTGGGATCCGCGAGCATCCGCTTGACCTGCGCCGGCAGGTCGCGCCGGAGCTCGCCGCGCTCGGCCAGTTTGAACAGCGCCTCGTCGGGCATCGTGGACCAGAGGAAGTAAGAGAGGCGCGAGGCCAGCGCGTATTCGTCGATCGGCACAAAGGCGGTGCCGGCGGCAGCGGGCTCGGCGTCCTCGATGCGAAACAGAAAGCGCGGCGAGCCGAGGACCGCCATCATCGCGCGCGCGATGCCTTCCTCGAAGGTTTTGCCCGGCTGCGCGAAAACGTGGCGCGCAATGCCCACCAATTGGGTGACCTTGCCTTCGTCGACCGGGCGTCGGAAGGCTCGCGTGGCGAAACGCCGCAGCAACTCGGCTGCGTACGCGTCGCGCGCCAACGGATCCGCGGACGCCGGGCCCTGCGGAAAAAAGCGATCGTAGTTTTCCGGTGCCGTCCAGAGTTTCGGGTTCATCGGTCCGCGCACCTGCACCGTTGCGACGCGGACGCTGACGCTGGTTGCGCTCGGCGTGAAACCCCGGCCGCGTGGCGCCGGAGCCGTGCTGCCCGTGGCGTTGCGCGTCTCCGCTGCAGGTGCAGCCTCAGTGGCCGCGGTTTCCGCGCCCGCAGACGCCAGCGGCACCACTTCAAACGAGACGACGTGATTGCCCGCGGTCCACTTCTCCTCGAGCTCGTGGCGCAAGGTTTTGCGTTCACTCCAGGCCACGTCCTCGACGAAGCGCTCCTGGCCATCGACCCGGCAGATGAGTTTGCACCGGCTGGCGTCGAAATCGAACGAGCCGCGCACCTCGAGTTCAATCGCCAGCTGATAGGTGTCGGTGTGGTCGACAGAAAACGTGCGGGAGACCTTCGCCGCCCGGCGGGCATTGAGCTGCTCGCCATTGCCGCCGCCGTTCTCGGCCCGGAAGTCTTTCCCGACCGAGGTGCGCTCGCGGATGATGCGCGCCACCTGCGGCACCGCACGGTCGACGATCATCTCGGCGGCGGAAAGATATTTTTCCAGGTGCAGCGGCGAGAGCGTCAGGACATCGCCGTTGTTGTCGAAACCGTTGCCGCTGTCGTCAGGCGGAAACTCGACCTCGCTGTTGAAATCGTAACCCATCAGATCGCGAATCGTGTTCCGATACTCGATCCGGTTGAGCCGGCGCGCCGTCACCCGACCGGGATCAGGATTACGCGGGTCGATGTTGAAGGCGTCGTACTTGATCCAGCGCGTGAGCGTCTCGATTTCCCCGGCAGTCGGCCGCACGCCCTCGCCCTCTTCGTGGGGTGGCATCAAACCGCCGCGCACATTCTTCAGCGCCGCCAGCCATAGTTCGCGTTTGGCGAGAAGGTCGGCGTCCGAGGCAAACTCATCCAGCGTGACATTGCCCTTCGCCACGCCACCGCCATGGCAATCGTAGCAATACTTCGAGAGCAGCGGTTCGATCTTCTGGTGAAACGCAGTCGCCGCCGGGGCCGTCGCGGCAGCCGCGTTTCCCGCGATGAGCCCGGCCGCCGACAGCGCCAAGCCGGCGCGACAAAGTACGGAGGATACGGTCATTGCAGGGAGTGAAGCGAAAGCGCGGCGCACGGGCGGAAGACGAAGGAAGCGGGGTTGTGGTGACGCTGTTCCTTTTGCTCGAAAAATCAATGCGCCTTCGCGCTCCAACGACAATACTTCGAGCGGGCCGCGAGCGACGTCGCGCCCACCCCAACCGCACCCCGGAAGCGCAGGGCTCCAGCCCGCATTTCGTAACGCTTCGGATGCGGGCGGGACGCCCGCGCTCCCGCTGAGCCGGCCGCCGAGGCGCGCCCGCAGCCTAACCTGAACAGTGGCCGACGGATGCAGCGCCCTTGGAGAGCGGGTGCATCGGCTAACTCAGGTCGCGGATACTGCCGAACTCCGGATCGAACAGCCGCTGGTAGGTGCGGACGATCATGCCGTCGGTAAGCCCGGCGAGCCAGTCGCAGATCTGGCGGGCTTTGCCGGCGGCGGTGTTCTCAGTATTGATCAAGCGGCCGACGCGCGGCGGCAGGATGTTGATGACGCGCGGCCCCTTTTCGACGTAGTTACGCCAGCACGAGTCCCAGAGCTCGAACAACACCCGCCGCGCCTTGTGTTCCATCTGCTGCAGTTGCGGACTTTCGAAGATGATATCGTTGGCCATCCGCTTGTAGAAGGCCGCTTCGCGTTCGGCGGCGGGCGTGACGACGAGTTCGAAACGATAGCGGTTCGTCTGGGCCGACATGAAGTTCGTCCGTTCGCGCAATCGGCACGCGGTGATGAAACCGCCGATTTTCTGCGCAAACACACTCTCGAGCCGGTCGCCCCGAATGGCGGCGAACAGCTCGTCGAGCCAGCGCTGGCTCTCGGCGTCGAGCGCCTGTCCGGCCGCCCAAGGCTCAATGCGCTCAATGGAAAGAAAGCCCGCCTTTACGCCGTCGACGATGTCGTTGAGCGAATAGGCGGCGTCGTCGGACCAGTCCATGATCTGGCACTCCACGCTCTTGAGCGCGTTGAGTTTTTCTCCGGCGTGAAATTCGGCCGGAATCGTCGCGTCGCCCAGGACAAACGCGCGATGCCGTTCCTGCGGGTCGTAGAGAAAGTGATTCGTCGGCGGCGCGGGAAACTCGCGAAACAGCTTCTTGTATTTCAAGACGCCGTCGAGCAGCGCGCGCGTGGCCGCCATGCCGCGAACGCCGGTTTCGTTCTGATAAATGGTCTCGGTGAGGAGGTGCAGCGTCTGCGCATTGCCCTCGAAGCCGCCCCATTTCACCATCAACTCCTGCAGCGTTCGCTCGCCCGAGTGACCGAACGGCGGGTGCCCCAGATCGTGCGCCAGGCACACGGCTTCGACGAGATCGCTGTCGAGGTGGAAGTCATCCCGCATCGGACCGCCGCGTGAGCGCAGGTACGCGCAGATCGATCGGCCGATTTGGGCCACCTCCATCGAGTGCGTCAGCCGCGTCCGGTAGAAATCATACTCGCCGGAGAGAAACACCTGCGTCTTCGACTGCAGTTTGCGGAAGGCGTGCGCGTGGATGATGCGGTCCCGATCCATCTGGAACGGCGTGCGATAATCGCGTTTTCGCCCTCCACCCAGGGACTCGCAATCGAAGGCGTTGTAGAACCGGTTTGGCATCGGGAAACGTTTCGACACGAAGCAGGCCTCACGCACGATGCAACTCCTATGTGCCCCTCGTTTCGCGCGCTCTGGCTCTGCGCGCTCGCCGCTGCGTTTTCCGTGGTGGGCGCGGAATCCCGCTCCACGCCGCCGACGGACTTGATCACCGCCACCGACCTGCTGCAGATCCGGCAACTCGCGGCGCCCGCGTTTTCGCCCGACGGCAAATGGATCGCCTACACCGTCAGGGACGTCGTGGAAAAACCCGGCCCCGCCGGCGATCTCACCTATCGAACCCAGCTCTGGCTCGTCGCCGCAGACGGCCGGACTGCGCCGCGGCAACTCACGTTTGGCGAACCCGTGACCGCCGGGCCGCAATGGAGCCCCGACGGCCGCCGCATCGCGTTCACGCGCGGCGAACCGGGCAAGGCGCAACTGTGGATTCTGCCCTTGGTCGAAGGCGGCGAAGCGTTTGTCCTGACCAAGCTCGACCAGGCTGTCGCCAACCCGCGCTGGTCGCCCGACGGACGCATGCTGGCTTTCACGCTCGCCCTCAACGCGAGCGAAGTGGGCGCGGCGTTGGAAAAGAATTCCGGGACCGCCGCGCCGATCGCGTGGGATCTCGAACGACCCAACCGAAAGCCGGGCGATACCACCGATTGGTTTAAGAAGGATCCCAATCGCAAGGCCGGGGCGAACGCGACACCCCGGATCAACCAGGCCGACGGCACGCTCGCCGAACGACGCGACTGGCTCGCGAAAAACGAAGCCGAAGGCAGCCCGCGGGTGATCACGCGCCTCAATTTTCTCGGCGAAGGGGATCTCGAGCCGCAGCTCAAATTTACCAACCTCTACGTGATCGAGGCCCGTGAAGGCGCCGAACCCCGCGCCCTCGCGCCCGACTACGAGAGCGTCGGCGGAACGCCCGGCTCCCTCGACGGCGGGAGCGCGCCGGCATGGTCGGCCGATGCAAAATGGATCGTCGTCACCGGTCGCTTTGCCACGCCGCAACAAGAGCATCCCGATCGCATGCGCGCCAACGATCTCCTGCGCATTTCCGTCGACGGCCGGAGCCGCGAGCGCTTGGACACGCCGGCGGGCTACGTCACATCGTCGCCCATCGTCTCGCCGGATGGAAACGCCATCGCGTTTCTCGCCAGCGAAGTGGCCAAGGAATCGTTCGCGCAAACGCGCATCGGACGGTGGACCACCGACGGGAAGCCGGCGCGTCTGCTCGGCCTTTCGATTGACCGCTCGGTGTCGCAACTCCGTTGGTCGGCCGACGGCGCGTCGCTGTGGTTCGTCGCCGCGTCGCGCGGAGATTTCCCTCTTCACCGCGTCGCCGCCACGGGTGGTGATGTGACGGTGTTCACGTCCGCAGGAACTGGCGTGACCGCCTTTGATCTCACTCGCGACCGAATCGCTTACGTGCGCGTTTCACCCGCCAGCCCCGGGGAGATCGTGGTGTCGGCCATCGCGCGTCACGAACCGGCGCCGGTCACGACGCACAACCAAGTCTGGCTGCAGGGCAAACGGCTCGCGACAATGGAGCCGCGGGAGATTGTGCGTCCCGACGGCGTCAAGATAGACGTCTGGCTGATGCGCCCGCCCGGCTTCGAGGCCGGGAAGCGATATCCGTTGCTGCTTGAGATTCACGGCGGCCCCTCGGCGATGTGGGGTCCAGGCGAACCGTCGATGTGGCACGAGTTCCAGTTCTTCGCGGCGCGGGGCTATGCGATCGTGTTTTCCAACCCCCGTGGATCCGGCGGTTACGGCTATGAATTTCAGCGCGGGAATTATCAGAACTGGGGACCGGGGCCGGGAGCGGACGTCCTAGCGGCAGCCGACCTCGCTGCGGCGGAGCCGTGGGTCGACGCCAGCCGCGCCGTGGTCACCGGCGGAAGTTACGGCGGTTACCTGACCGCCTGGATTCTCACGCAGGATCAGCGCTTCAAAGCGGCGGTGGCACAGCGCGGCGTGTACGACCTCATTACGTTCTTCGGGGAGGGAAATGCATGGCGACTCGTGCCCTATCACTTTGGCGGCTACCCGTGGGAGGCGGAGACCCGTCGGATTCTGGACGCCAACTCCCCTTTTCTACGCGTCGCCGCGATCACGACCCCGCTGTTGATTCAGCATGGGGACAACGACCTGCGTACCGGGGTTCGTCAGGGCGAAATGCTTTACAAGGCGCTGAAGGTTCTGGGCCGGCCGGTGGAATACGCCCGCTATCCCCGGGCGACGCACGAGCTCAGCCGGAGTGGTGAACCGCGGCAACGCGTCGACACGCTCGTGCGGTATGAGGAATTTTTCCGCCGTTTCATCGGCGATTAATTTTGGACATGCACCGTGACTGCAGCTTGAGCCGGGTGAGATTTTCCTCACGCTGGTCGTGCCTCCCCGCCCCGCGATGCCCCACGCCACGTTCAGTACTCCCCTCGGCACGTGTGCCATCGCTTGGAACGACACCGGTCTCACGCGCTTTCTCCTCCCTGATCCGGAGCGTCCGGCCAGCGGCAACACCGAGGCTGAACCACCGCACTGGGTGGGCGACATCGTGGACCGCGTGAAGCGGCATTTGATCGGCGAAGCGCAGGATTTCGCGGACGTGCGTTACGATTTTTCCCGCGTGCCGGAGTTCGTGCGCGCGGTGTTGAAGGCAGCCCTTGAGGTCAAGCCAGGGCACACGGCGAGCTACGGCGATCTCGCGGCCGCGATCGGGCTGCCGCCGGCTGCAAGTCGGGCGGTGGGTAACGCGCTCGGCGACAACCCGTGGCCGCTGTTGATTCCGTGCCATCGCATCGTGGCCGCGACCGGAAAAATGACAGGCTTTTCCGGCCCGGGCGGCGTGGCGACGAAAGTCAGATTGCTCGCGCTCGAAGGCGCCCAACTGCTCGCGGAGTAGACGGCACCTCTGGAATCGGGTAGCTGTTTCACGCCATGCCCGAACCGATTTCCGCCGCCCTGCTCCGCCGCCTGGAACGCGCGGCTCGGACCGCCGCCAAGGCATCCTATTCGCCGTATTCAAAATTCCGAGTCGGTGCCGCCGTTCTCGCGGATTCAGGCCGGATCTACTCCGGCACCAACGTGGAAAACGCCTCCTATGGCCTGGCCAATTGCGCCGAACGCACTGCCATCTTCACCGCAATCGCGGCAGGCGAACGCGCCATCACCGCGGTCGTGGTCTACACTCCCACTCCGCGCCCCACCATGCCCTGCGGCGCTTGCCGCCAGGTGATCAACGAATTCGGACCGGACGCGGGCATCGTGAGTGTCTGCGACTCCAAGCACCGCGCCGTGACAACGCTGGCCAAACTGTTACCGGAGGCGTTTGGCCCGCGTGATTTGAAGTAGCGTCTGCGCCGGCTCGCTCCTGATCGCAGAGAATCTGCGCACGAAATGCGCTTATGATCCGGTCATGAAATCCCTGACGCTGGCGGCCACCTGGGCGCGTGGCACTTCCACTTCGGTTCGCTGCGTGAGGTCGCGGATTTTCACGACGCCCTTGGCGATTTCATCGCCGCCGTAAATCAGCGCGAGTTTCGCGCCGGATTCGGCCGCTGCCTTGAATTGTTTGCCGAAGGCCAGCTCGCGCATCGGGTAGTCGACCCGGAAGCCGGCTGCGCGCAGCGCGTGGATATCGGCGAACGCGGCGAGCCTTTCCTTTTCGCCGCCGATGACGCAATAGACGTCGGGGGCCTGGACGAAGGCCGGCATGAGGCCGCGCTGTTCGAGCAACAGCGCAAAGGTCATGTCACCGATTGCAAACCCGACCGCGGGCAGAGCCGGACCGCCCAGCTTCTGCACCAGATCGTCGTAGCGGCCGCCGCCCGCGAGAGCACGAAGTTCGCCTTTGCGATCGAAGGCCTCGAAGACAAATCCGGTGTAGTAGGCGAGACCGCGCACCACGCTCAGGTCCACTTCGACAAACCGGGCCAATCCCATGGCATCGAGCGCGCCCAGCAGACGCCTCCAGTCGTGCAAGCGGGTGCCGAGCTTTTCACCGCCGAGTGTGGCGATGGTGGCCTCGAGCGCGGCGAGCGACTTCGTTCCCAGGAATGCCAGAATCTTCGACTTCAATTCGGGATCGAGGGGGCCAAACGCCTCGCTATATTCCCTGAAGGCGTCGTCTCCAAGTTTTTCATACTTGTCGACCGCGCTCAGAACTCCCCGGGCCCGCGACTCATCGAGGCCCAGCGCTTCGAGATAGAAGAACCACAGGTTCCGATCGCTGAGCCGCACGTGGAAATCCTGCTCGGTGAGGCCAAACGCGCAGAGGCACTGCACCAGCAGCGCGATGAGCTCGATCTCGGCCTCGGGGCCCGGTTCGCCAAAGATGTCGGCGTTGAACTGGAAGAAACACCGGCCGCGGCCCTTTTGCATCCGCTCGTAGCGATAAAACTCGGCGATGCTGAACCACTTGATCGGCCGCTTTAACGCGCTGGCCCGCGCCCCCACCAGGCGGCAGACGGTGGGAGTCATTTCGGGCCGCAGGGCCACGTCCCGGCCGCCCTTGTCCGTGAAACTGAAAAGCTGAGTTTCGATTTCGTCTCCGGACTTGGCCTTGTAGAGCTCAAGCGGCTCCAGCACCGGCGCATCGTACTCCGAAAATCCAAAGGTGGTGGCAGTCTGACGCCAGAGCCGGAAAATGTGATTCCGACGGGCAAGGTCCTCGGGATAGAATTCGCGGAAACCGGGCAGAGTCTGAAACGTGGCCATGAGAGTCCTCATCGTGGCGAAGCCCCCTCGCCGAGCGCGATAGCAAAAGCGAAGCGCGCAAGGCTCCGCCCCGGATCGCGATCCGTGGTTTACTTACGCAGACTGGAGTCGACTGCAGCGAAGTCTTTCCGCTGCAGGTTCTCCCAACGCGGTCAGGCGACCGGCGGTGCGCTCTCGTTGCCCTGCAACTTGGCGAGATCGAGCTTCTTCAGCTGCTGCTTGAGGATCTTGCCGGACTTGAATTTGACCACCGCACGCTGCGGGATCACCACCTCGGCCTCAGGCTTGTTGGGATTGCGGCCGATGCGCTGTTTGCGCACCTGCACTTCGAGCACTCCGAAATTGCGCAACTCGACATTGCGCCCATTCGCCAGCGCCTTCTGGATGATATCGAGCGTTTGTTGCACGGTATCAACGATCTGTTTCTGCGGGAACCCAGACTTCCGGTAGATCTCCAGGACTATTTCGCGTTTGGTAAGGTTAGACATGGCTGTTCCTTGTGCTTGGGCCGTATTGATCTGAAGCAGGTTAAATTATTTGCATCCTTCGAATTGCGTCAACCCTTATGACCAGTTTGCATCACAGGCGTTCCGAATACGTTAGCTTATCGGCCCATGCCGGACCCAATTGCAGTTAATTCTATGTTCGGGCGCATCGCGCGCCGCTACGACCTTGCCAACTTATTGTTGTGCGGCGGGATCGACACGTGGTGGCGTCGACAACTTGTTGCGGCCGTCCGCGAAAAATCGCCGCGGGACGTGCTCGATCTTGCCACCGGAAGCGGAGATGTCGCATTTGCGCTGAGTCGCCGGCTGGAAAAATCGACCGCAATCGTGGGGATGGACTTCTGCCAGCCGATGCTGGACGAAGCTGAAATCAAGAAACTGGCCGCCGGCAAAACTAAGTTCGAGAACGTCACTTTCCGGCAGGGCGATGGCTTGGCGCTGCCGCTGCCCGACGCGACATTCGACGCTGTGACGATTTCGTTCGGCCTGCGCAATCTGGCCGATCGCGCGAAGGGCCTGCGCGAAATGCGCCGAGTTCTTCGTCCTGGCGGGAGGCTCTACGTCCTTGAATTTTCCCAACCTCACGCCTGGTTCCGACCACTGTACTATTTCTACCTGCGCCGAATTCTGCCGTTCATCGCCGGCATCGTCACCGGAGATCGCGCGGCGTACGTCTATCTCAACCGCACCATCGGCGACTTCCCGGACCGACCGGCGCTTGCGGCAGAAATCAAGGCCGTAGGCTTCTCGAACGTCAGCGCGCGAGCAATGACTGTGGGCATCGTCGCCCTGCACGAAGCGGTGAAGTAAGCGAACCCGGCCGAGACTCAGCTGAATGACTTGCCGCAGCCGCAGGTGCTTTGCGCGTTCGGATTCTTGATCTCGAATCCTTTGCCGTGCAGGCCGTCGTCAAAATCGATGGACGATCCCTGCAGATAAGCGAGGCTGGTCGGATCGATCACGAACTTCACGCCTTCGCTCTCAAGGTGAGTGTCCTCCGCTTTCGGCTCGTCGAACGACATGCCGTATTGAAATCCCGAACACCCGCCGGACTCGACCAACACCCGCAGTTGCTTCTGCGGAGCGTTTAACTCCGCGTGCATGGACTGCACCTGCTTCGCCGCACGTGGCGTCAGAGTAATCATCGTGCGCGGACCCTACGATTGGTAAACGCGCTGTCAAACGAGCTCACAGCAAATTTCGCGCCTATTCAGGAAACCGTTCTTGCAAGCCCCCCGCGCCACACCTTTCCTCGAAGTCCAGTGGCGTCGATCAAACACATTTTCAACGAGCTCCACTATGAGATGACGCGCAAGATTGCCGACGGCGGCATGGGCGTGGTCTATGAAGCGCAGCAGCTCGGCTCCGGGAATTTCCGCAAGGTCGTCGCCGTAAAACTCATTCGCGAGGAGTACTCGGCCATCGAGGAATTCCAAAATAATTTCATCGGTGAAGCCCGTCTGGTCGCGGACTTGATCCACACGAACATCGTCCAGACGTACCACCTCGGCCAGGTCGGCGGACAGTATTTCATGGTGATGGAGTTCGTGCGCGGCGTGAACATGGAGCAGTTCATCGACCAGCACCGCAAGCTCGGCAAGGCCGTGCCGGTCGACCTCGCGGCCTTCATCGTTTCACGCGTCGCCCGCGGTCTGACCTACGCGCATTCCAAATGCGATCGCGAGGGTCGGCATCTGAACATCGTCCATCGCGACATTGGTCCGAAGAATGTAATGCTGGCATACGAGGGCGACGTGAAGCTCACGGACTTCGGCATCGCGAAGGCGCTGGACCTGATGTACAATGAGGAAGGCAAGGTCATCGCAGGCAAGGACGAGTATCTGTCTCCCGAGCAGGCAAGCTACGCCATCACCGACGCACGCGCCGATTTGTTTCCACTCGGCATCGTGCTCACGGAACTGCTCCTCGGGCGAAACATCTTCCGCTCGAGCGACCGCGCCCAGTCGCGCCGCAACATTCTCACGATGCCGGTGCCGCAGTTCTCGAAACTGCGTCCCGAAATTGAACCTCGCCTTGAGGCCATCATCCAGCGCGCGCTCGTGCGGGACCGGGACAAACGCTACCAGTCCGCGGCGGACATGCTGACCGATTTGGAACTTTACCTCTACAGCGATCGCTACGGTCCCACGAACGAGAAACTTGCTGTTTACATCAAGGAATTGTTCGGCGTCCGCGATCCTGTCATTCCCTCGCTTTCTTCCCGCGCCCCCATCTGAGATGAACGAACGTCGACATCATCCACATGAGCGGGCCCGGATTTAGCCAAGATCTACGTCAGCGACAAACGCAGTCGCTGGTCCTCGCGCCGCAGCTCCGGCACTCCCTGAAAATCCTTCAGGTGGCCGCGCTCGATCTGCGCTCCGTTATCCAGGAGGAATTGCAGAGCAATCCGACCCTCGAGGAACTCCCGATGGAGGGTGAGAGTCTCGACAACAAGTCGCCGGAGGACAACGCGACGGATCGCGACTCGGACTCCAATGGCGATTCCAGTCATGACGCTTCCGCCCCGTCGGATCAGTCGGAAGGCGAACCGAAGCGCGACGAGATGGATTTCTCGAAGGACAAGGAATTTGAGATCCTGGGCAAACTCGACGAGGACTGGCGCGACCACATGGCCAGTGTCGGCGGCGCCCAGCCTTACACCTCCGAGGACGCGGAACGCCGCCAGCATTTCTTCGATTCGCTCGTCAGCGAGACTTCGCTGCAGGAGCACCTGATGCAACAGGCCGAGATGACCGAGCTGAAGCCGCCCGAGCTCGAAGCCATGAAGCATCTCGTAGGTTGCCTCGACGACCGCGGCTTTCTCACTCAGACGCCCGCCGACATCGCGCTGCAAACCGGCCTGGCGCTCGACGCCGTACAGGCGGCACTCAAGGTCCTGCGCACGTTCGATCCCGCGGGCATCGGCGCGGCGGATCTGGCGGACTGCCTCCTGGCGCAACTTGTGGCGAAAAGCCGCGGCGGCTCCCTCGCCGCCCGGATGATTCGCGATTATTTCGAGCTGCTCACGCGGCGTCGCATCCCGGAACTGGCGCGGAAGCTCGGTGCGGACGCGGACGATGTGCAATCGGCGATCGAGGAGATCGGCAAACTCGACCCCGCGCCGGGCCGCCGTTTCGCCGAGGACAACAACCGCGTGGTCGTGCCGGACGTCACGGTCGAGCGCGAGGGCGAGGACTGGAAAATCAATCTCAACAGCGACTATATCCCGCGTCTCCGGATTTCGAGTACGTACCGCGATCTCATAGCGAAGGGCACGCTTTCCAAGCAGGAGCGGGATTACCTGCGGGAGCGGATGCGCTCCGGCAAGTTCCTGATCGACTCCATCGAGCAGCGTCAGCGCACGATCGAGCGCATCACCCGCGAGATCATCAACGCGCAGAAGGAATTTTTCGAGAACGGCGT
This sequence comes from Terrisphaera buseokensis, assembly GCF_047521145.2. Lineage (GTDB taxonomy): Bacteria > Verrucomicrobiota > Verrucomicrobiia > Opitutales > Opitutaceae > ER46. Next base: position 5,709,921 of record NZ_CM134186.1, read on the forward strand.
GTCGGCGTTGAAGCCGCTGACGATGACGCAGATCGCCGACGTGGTGGGCGTGCATGAAACGACGGTCAGCCGCGCCATCGCGAACAAGTATGTGCGCACGCCGCACGGCGTGTTCGACTTCAAGTATTTCTTCACCCCGGGTTACCAGGCCGAAAGCGGCGCCTCCGTTTCCAACACGAGCGTGAAGGAAATGATCGCCGACCTCATCAACATGGAGGACAAGGCGGCCCCGCTGAGCGACCAGGAGCTGGTCACGAAGCTGCAGGAAAAGGGCATCACGATCGCCCGTCGCACCGTGGCGAAGTACCGCGAGGAACTGGGCATTCTGCCCAGCAACCTCCGACGCGACTACAAATAACCCGGAGTCCGCGCACTGCTCACGCCAGCGCCACGCTCGGTTCGATGCGCAGCGCGAGGCCGGACGAAACGTCCGCTCCGGCGCGGTCGGCCCAGGCGGCAAATGCAATCATCCCGGCATTGTCGCCCGTGTGTGCCGGCTGCGCGGCCAGGAAACGCACATTCGCACGCGCCGCCGTTTCGGCCAGCGCTGCACGCAACGTCCGGTTGTTCGCCACGCCGCCCGAAAGCCCGAGACTGCGAAACGTCCCCGCCCCCTGCCGCAGCGCTGCACTCGCTTTGCGCACCAGCGCGTCCACCACCGCCTGCTGATAACTCGCACACAAATCAGGCCGGCGCGCCTCCACCTCGGCCGCGGGCATTTTTTCCAGGAGATAGCGCAGGCTGGTCTTCAGGCCGGAGAAACTGAAATCGAGTTCATCACGCCGACCAATGCCGCGCGGAAAATCGTAGGCATCGGCCCGCCCGCCCGCAGCCAGTTTCTCAATCAACGGACCGCCCGGGTAACCGAGGCCAAGCAACTTGGCCCCCTTGTCGAGCGCCTCGCCCGCCGCGTCGTCGCGCGTCGACGACAGGACGCTGATGCGACGCGTCGCATCCACGGTGAAGAGCAGGGTGTTCCCGCCCGACACGATCAATCCAAGATGAGGCAGCAGCTCCGCGAGCCGAAGATCGAATGCCTCCGGCGCCTCAGCGTGGAGCGCGATGAACGGCGACCACACGTGGCCGCGCAAGTGGTTCACGCCGATGACGGGCGCGTTCAAGGCCAGGCCGAGCGCTTTGGCCGCGGCCACGCCAATTGCGAGACACGCCGCCAGCCCGGGACCGTTGGTCACGGCGATGGTCTGCACGGCCTCAAGGCCCACCTCGCGCCGCGCACGTTCAAGCAACGGCGCAAAGGTCCGCAGGTGTTCGCGCGTGGCGAGATCCGGCACCACGCCACCGTGCTTTTCGTGCAACGCGATCTGGCTGTGGATCCACTCGCCGACCAGCCCGCGGGCAGGATCAAAAAGTGCGGCGGCGGTTTCGTCGCACGAGCTCTCGAGCGCGAGAATCATCTCAGGGCGTGGCGCGCTCCGCTCCGCGTTCGGCAAACAGGCGCACACCCTTCAGCATCGCCACGGCTGTCTCGAGCTGCCGGTCGATCACCGGCTCGAATCCAAAGCGTTCCTTGAATGCCGCCGGATCCGTGATGTCCGGGCGCGAACGCTGCCGCGCCAGCCGTGTGTCCTCTTCCGGCGTCATCACCACTTCAACATGCGGCGTGATGCCGCGTTCGTGAATCGTCGCGCCGCCGGGAGTGTAGTAACGCGCCGTCGTTAGACGCAGGCCTTCGCCGTTCTCGAGCTTGAAGACGGACTGCACGGATCCTTTGCCAAAGGATCGTTCGCCGATCACGATCGCGCGGCCGGTGTCTTTCAGCGCTCCGGTGACAATCTCCGCGGCACTCGCGCTGCCGGCATTGATCAACACCGCCAACGGCACGGTCACGGGCGCAATATCCGACTCGGACCGGAAATCTTCGCGGTCCGTGGGTTTGCGGCCCTTGGTGTAGACGATCAGCTCCTTCTTCCTGAAGAACGGCTCAGCTACCTCCACCGCCGCGTCGAGCAGGCCGCCCGGATTGTTGCGCAGATCGATGATCAGACTGTTCATCCCGCGGCGCAAAAGGCTCTCGATCGCCCGGCGAAACTGCGCCGCAGTGTGATCGGAAAACTCGGTGAGCTGAACGTAGCCGATGCCGCCATCCATCATCTGCACGCCGCGAACGCTCTCAATTTTGATGATTTCGCGGACCAGGGTCAGGTTAAGCGTGCCCTGCGTCGAAGGCCGGTAGAGGCTGAGCATGACCTTGGTCTTAGGCTTCCCGCGCAGACGGCCCACGATGCCATCGATGTTGCCGGCGGATTCCACGACCTTGCCGTCGATGCTGACGATCTCGTCGCCGCGCTGAATCCCGGCGCGCTCGCCCGGGGTGCCAGCCAGCGGCGCAATGACGACGATGCGATTCTGGCGCGTCTCCACCTGGATACCGACACCGCCGAACTCGCCCGTAAGATCCTCCTCGAACTCCTCATTGTCCTTCTTCTCGAGAAACTGGGAGTGCGGATCGAGGGTTTCGATCATCCCGTGCAAGGCGGTGCGCGCGAGTTGGTCGTAGGTGGCGGCCTTCTCGTCGACGTAGTTTTCGTTCACCAGGCGCATCACGTCCTTCACGTAGCCGGCCGAGCGCGAGAGGTCGCGATTCGGCCACAGATTCCACGCGGCGGCCACGCGCAGTCCCGCCACCATCAGCGCAACGCCGAGCCCGGCGCCGGTGACAAGCGTGAGAATGCGTTTGAACATGCGGGCCACTGTGGCCATCCGCATGCGTTTGTAAATGGGTTCGTCGACTGTCCCGCCTCCCGCCGCTTCACCGGAATTTCTCGCGGTCTTTCGCGCGCACGCAGACGCCGCGGGTCGGATGTCGTTCGACCGGTTCATGGCACTCGCACTTTACCACCCGGAGGTCGGCTATTACCGACAGCCCCGAGTCCGCGTCGGCTATGCGCCGGGCACCGACTTCTACACGTCGAGCACCAGCGGTCCTCTCTTCGGCGAACTGGTGTCGGCCGCCTGCGCGACCCGTCTGCGCGCCGCCGGGCGCGACCCAGCGCGACATACGTTCATCGAGATTGGGGCCGAGCCGGCCGCGAGTCCGTTTCAGGGCATTGCGCATCCGTTCGCCGCACTGCGCACGCTGCGCGTGGGCGAACCGATCGCGCTGGCGGGCGAGCTGGTGGTGTTTTCGAACGAACTCTTCGACGCGCAACCCTTTGAACGCAATGTGTACCGCGCCGGGCGTTGGCGGACGCTGGGCGTGCAGCTCACCGGCGACGCCCTGCTGGAAATCGAGTTGGACGGCGACACCCCGGACCTGCCCCCGGCCGGGACGGAGGGCTATCATTTTGATCGCCCGCTTGCCGCGGATCGTCTCGCCCGGGAGATTGTCGCGCAGCCGTGGAACGGACTTTTTGTCGCGTTCGATTATGGCAAGACGCTGCGCGCTTTGCTCGGGGAAACGCCCGCCGGCACGGCCCGCGCTTATTACCAGCATACGTTGACCGACGACCTGCTCGCCTGGCCCGGGCACCAGGATCTGACCTGCCACGTGTGTTGGGATGGGTTGAGCGACGCGTTGCGCGAGCACGGCTTTGCGGAGCCCGCGCTCGACTTTCAGGAAGCCTTTTTCATCCGGCAGGCCGGTGAGTTCATTGCCCGCACCAGCGCGGCCGAGGCGTCGCGTCTGAGTCAACGCAAGCTCGCCCTGATGCAGTTGTTGCATCCCGCGCACATGGGCCAGAAATTCCAGGTGCTGCACGCGATCCGCTGAACGCGAGCGCCCCGTCTTCACTCGACCAAAATTCACCTTGCTTCGACTGCCGCGCGACCTTTACTTTCGACCCTTTAACCAACTCGAAACCATCATGGCCAGAATCTGTGCAATCACCGGTCGCCGTCCCGTCAAAGGCTCGATCATCAATCGCAAGGGTCAGTCAAAGAAGAGCGGCGGCATCGGCACGCACGTGACCAGCATCACGAAGCGCAAATTCCGTCCCAACTTGCAGCGTATCCGGATTAAGACCGCCAACGGCGGCACCAAGCGCGTCTGGGTCTCGGTCAAGGCCATCAAGGCCGGTTTGGTCGAGAAGGCCTGATTAGGTTAGCCGTCTTCGAGTTACATTTTGCTTCGCGCCCGCAGCCCCCCGGCTGCGGGCGCTTTGTTTTTACGACCCGCCCTTGCCCGTCGTCCTGAAACCCGCACCGTTTGTTCACTCGATTCACTGTATGCTGAACTCCGCACTCCCAGCATCCAACGATCCGCCCAGCGCGGAGATCGATCACAAGGTCGAGGCGGAGATGACGCGTTTGCTGTATCGGTCAGCGGGGTTCGGGCTGTTTTCCAACTTGGTCCTGGCGTGCGTGCTCGTCGCCGGGACGTTTCAGGCTCACCCGCTGTCCCTGCACCTCGGCTGGCTGGCCGCAATCCTCGCGGTCTCACTGGCCCGACTGGCCTTGAACGCGGCTTACGCCCGCGCTCAGCCGACCACGGTCGCAGACCACCAGCCGTGGCGCCACCGCTTCATCGTCGGTGTCGCGGTGGCCGGCGTGACTTGGGGTGCAGCCGCATGGCTGTACTTCACGCCGGATCAATTGATGCCGTGCCTGCTCTTGGTGTGCATTCTCGTGGGCATGAATGCCGGCGCCGCCCGTTCCCTCGCATCGGTGCCATGGAGTTACCGGATCTATGTGGGTACCACCATGGGGCCGCTGCTCGCGCAGTTCATTGTGCTGCCCGATTCAGGCGCATGGACCTTTGTCGGTGTCGGCATCACCTACGCCCTGTTTCTGCTGAACACCGCGCAACTGCATCACGCCGATCTGCGGCACCTGTGGCGGTTGATTTTCGAGAACCGCGACTTGGTCGCCACCCTGAGCCAGGAGAAGGCGCGCGCGGAATCCGCCAGCCTCGCGAAGAGCGAATTCCTCGCGACCATGAGTCACGAGATTCGCACGCCGATGAACGGCGTCGTCGGCATGCTGCAGGTACTGGAAAACTCCCCGCTCAACGCCGAGCAGAAGGCGCAGCTCGACACCGCGATGGGATCGGCGGACACGCTGATGCGGCTGTTCAACGACATCCTCGATCTCTCCAAGCTCGAGAGCGGCAAACTGAAACTGGCCTCAACCGCCTTCGCGCTGCCCCACGCCCTTCGCGCCGTGGGCCACGACCTGCTGCCGCGCGCCCGTCAGAAAAATCTCGAGCTCCTCGTCACGCTGCCACCCGATCTGCCGGCGTACGTCGCCGGGGATGAAGCCCGGGTGAAACAGGTGCTCTTCAATCTCGCCGCCAACGCGATCAAGTTCACGGAAAACGGCCGCGTCGAAATCGCCGCCGCGGCCGTGCACCAGCAGGAGCAGGTGTGCGTGGTTCGCTTCGATGTCCGCGACACCGGCATCGGCATGGACGAGGCCACGCAGGCGAAGCTGTTTCGCGTGTTTTCGCCGGGGGACAGCTCGATGACCCGACGCTTCGGCGGCACCGGCCTGGGTCTGGCGATTTCGCAGCGACTGGTGAATCAGATGGGCGGTCACATCACCGTGCAGTGCAAACCCGCTGCGGGCTCCGTGTTCAGTTTCGAGCTCGCTTTGCCGCTCGCTCCCGCCCCGGCCAAACCTCTTCCGCCCGCCGCCGCGCCCTCACCCGGCGCCCTGGCCGGCCGAGTCCTGATCGTCGAGGACGACCGCGTGAACCAGCGCGTGATCGAACTGCTCCTGCGCAAGCTCGGCCTCACGCCGGTGGTTGTGGGTGACGGCGCGACCGCGGTTGAATGCGCGACCCGTCAAACTTGGACCGCGATTCTGATGGATTGCCAGATGCCCGAGATGGACGGTTTCGAAGCGACCCGCCGGATTCGGCAGCACCTCGCCGGCCGCCCGCTCCCCATCATCGCCATCACCGCCAACGCGCTCGCCGGCGACCGAGCCGCCTGCGTCGCGGCTGGCATGGACGACTTTCTTGCCAAGCCCGTAAAGCAGGAGGAACTACGAGCCTGCCTGGCGCGGTGGATTCCGCCGAGCGGAGCCTAGCTCGCCGCACGTCCGCCGCCAGCGCTCCCATCGGAGCCACGAGCCCCACCGCCACCGACACTACAACGCGCGGAACACCACCGACGCGTTCTGGCCGCCGAAACCGAGGTTGTTGCTGAGGACGGCCTTCACGGCGGCGGGACGGGCCACATTCGGCACGTAGTCCAAATCACAATCGGGATCAGGATCCTCAAGATTGATGGTCGGCGCGATCAGCTGTGACTGCAGCGTCTTCACGCAGATCACCGACTCGATGCCGCCGGCGGCGCCGAGCAGATGGCCGGTCATGGACTTCGTCGAACTGATGGCCACGCGGCGTGCGTGGTCGCCGAAGACCTTCTTGATCGCGAGGGTCTCGAACTTGTCGTTGTACGGCGTCGAGGTGCCGTGCGCATTGATATAGTCGATCTGTTCGGGCGCGATCGCGGCGCTCGCGAGCGCGCGCTTCATGGCCATCGAGAGTCCCTTGCCCTCGGGATCGGGCTGCGTGATGTGAAACGCGTCACACGTCGCCGCATAGCCCGCGAGTTCGCAATAGATCCGGGCGCCGCGCGCCCGCGCGTGCGCCATCGACTCGAGTACCAGCACGCCGGCGCCCTCGCCCATGATGAAGCCGTCACGGTTGCGATCGAACGGCCGGCTCGCGCGCTGCGGTGAGTCGTTGCGCGTGCTCATCGCCTTCATCGCGCAAAAACTCGCGTACGCGAACGGCGTGATCGCCGCCTCGCTGCCGCCGGCGATCATCACGTCCGCATCGCCGCGACGGATCGCATGCGCGGCCTCGCCGAGGGCGTGCGTGCCGGTCGCGCACGCCGAGACCAGGCCGAAATTCGGGCCGCGCGCGCCCAGCTCGATCGCCACCAGCCCGGCGCACATGTTGCCGATCAGCGACGGGATCGTGAACGGCGACACCTTGCGCGGACCGCGCTCGGCCAGGACCTTGAGCTGCGACTCGAACGTATACATTCCGCCGATACCCGATCCGATCATGACGCCGACCCGGTCGCCGTCCTCCCGGGTCATCTCGATCCCGGCGTCGGCCACGGCCTGCTTTGCGGCCACGAAACCAAAATGCGTGTAGCGGTCGTTGCGCCGGGCCTCCTTCGGATCCATGTGCAATGCCGGATCCCAGTCGCGCACCTCGGCGCCGATCTGGCTCGCGAATTCCGACGGATCAAACTGCGCGATGCGTTGGATGCCGCAGCGGCCGGCCACCAGGCTCGACCAGAACGCGTCCACGTCGTGGCCGATCGACGTCACGGTGCCCAAGCCGGTCACCACCACACGCTGGGAAAATGAAGGGACTTCCATAGGCGAGGCCGAAGCCGGTTGGATTCAGAAAACAAAAAGGCGTTCTGCCAGAAATTTCCGCGGGGGAAATCGGCAGAACGCCAGAATAATTCGATGAGGTCTTAAGCCTGTCCGGCCTTCGCCTTGATGTAGTCGATGACCTGGCCGACGGTTTGGAGCTTCTCCGCGTCAGATTCCGGGATCTCACCCTTGATCTCGTCTTTGAACTCTTCTTCGAAGGCCATGATCAACTCGACGGTATCGAGCGAATCAGCGCCAAGATCGTCGAGGAAAGAGGCCGTCGGCGTGATCTGCTCTTCGTTCACGTTGAGCTGATTGACGATGATCTCCTTGACGCGTTGTTCGATAGTTTTTTGGTCAGCCATTTTGCAAATATTAGAGGGGAAGCGCGGTTCAGCGGAGGGTTCACATCGCCATCCCACCGTCAACGTTAAAAACTTGTCCAGTGATGTAGCCAGCCTCCTCGGAACAGAGGTAGGTTGCCAGATTCGCGATGTCGGCGGATTCGCCGAAACGCTTGAGCGGAACGGCCTCCAAAATCTTCGCCGACGCCTCGGGATTGTTCACGAATTCCGTGGTCATGTCGGTCTTGATGAAGCCGGGCGCAACCGCGTTCACCGTCACGCTCCGCCCCGCGAACTCCCGCGCGAGCGTCTTGGTCAGGCCGATCATGCCCGCCTTCGCCGCCGAGTAGTTCGCCTGGCCGGCATTGCCGATCACGCCGCTCACCGACGTGATGTTGACGATGCGACCCCACCGCGCGCGCGTCATCGGGCGGCCAATTAGTTTCGTCCAGTGAAAGCAGCTGGTGAGATTCGTGGCGATGACGTCGTTCCAGTCTGCTTCGCTCATCCGGAACAGCAGGCCGTCGCGCGTGATGCCCGCATTGTTCACCAGAATATCGATGGTGGGAAACTCCTTCAGCAGCGCTTCCGAAGCCTGCGCGATCGCCGCGCCGTCGGCGACGTCCACCGCCAGGGCCTTGGCCTTGCCTCCCGCCGCCACGATCGCGGCCGCCGTGGCGCCGCAGGACTCGGCCGACTTTGAGACGCAGATGACCGTCACGCCGTGCTTCGCCAGCGTTTCGGCAATGGCCTTGCCGATGCCACGGCCGGCACCGGTGATGAGCGCAGTTCGATTCTTGAAGGTGAGCATGAATTAATTGCGGATTTCGGATTGGGAATTGCCAACTGAAAATCCAGCGCACCGAAAAGATTTCAATCCGCAATCCGCAATCCGCAATCCGCAATCCGCAATCCGCCATTGCGCATCCGCGCTCAATACACGTCGCGCTGGTAACGCCGGTCCTTCTTCATCTGTTTCACGTAGTCGACGGCCTGCTCAGGACTGAGTTTGCCTTGCTGGGCGATGATGGCGTGCAGCGCCGTATCGACGTCCTTCGCCATCCGTTTCGCGTCACCGCAGACATAGAAGTGCGCGCCCCGCTCCAGCCACGCCCAGAGTTCGGCGGCGTTTTCCCGCATCCGGTCCTGCACGTAAACTTTGAGCAACTGATCCCGCGAGAAGGCCGTGTCGAGCCGCGTGAGCTGCTTCTTCTCGAGGTACGCCGTCCACTCCTCCTCGTAGAGAAAATCCGAACCTCGCCGCTGGTCGCCAAAGAAAAGCCAGTTGCGCCCCGTCGCGCCGGTGGCGACCCGCTCCTGCATGAACGCCCGGAACGGCGCGATGCCGGTGCCCGGTCCCACCATGATGCAATCACGCGCGCCGTCCTCCGGCGGACCGAAATGCGAGTCCGACACAAAAACCGGCACCGGCGTGCGGCCGAGTTGCACGCGATCGGCGAGGAACGTCGTGCACACGCCCACGCGTTTGCGGTGGTTGGACTCATAGCGCACGACCGCCACCGTGATGTGCACGTCGCTCGGATACACCCGCGCCGACGATGCGATCGAATACAGCCGCGGCATCAGCTTGCGCAGATGCTCGACGAATTCCTGCGCCGTGAGTTTCGCACTCGGATACTCGGCGAGGAAATCCACGAATTCCCGCTCCTCGAGCACCGCGGTCAGCATGTCTTTCGACTCCGGCGCCAGCAGGCCGACGAGGCGCGCCTTCTCGTCGTGACTCGCGGCCTTCTCCGCGAGGACTTCGATGAACCGACGCGTGGGCTTGGACAACGCGAGCTTCTCTGTGAGCAGCTCACGCAGGGGCGCAGGAGCGGGCAGGCGCAGCGCAGGCGGCGAAACGAGTTCATCACCCCGCGCGCCCAGCCGCTGCAAAATCTCCTCGACCTCCGCCGGCCGGTTGGAGGGAAAAATGCCGAGTGAATCGCCCGCCTTGTACCGCAAGCCGCTGCCCCGCAGATCGACCACAAAGTGGCGGGTCTCCTTCGCGGAGCTGGCTTTGCTCAACAGCCGGTTCTCAGTCAGCCGCGCGGGAAACGGCCGGTCCTTGGAATAAATGGACGTGGGTGTGTCGACAGTCGCTGCCATGGGGTAGCCGGATGAAGCGAGCCACCCCGATCCCATGCAAGCCGGTTTCCACCTCGGAGCGCAGGCGTCCCTCCTGCAGGTTTGAAGCGACCGCGCGCCGCCCGCACCTCCGCCTCACTCTTTCACCGGCAGGCTTGCAGCGGTCGGTGATTTGCCGCCCATTTGGTTCATGGCATCAGCCGAGCCGATTCGCGTGCAGAAATTCATCGCCGACGCCGGGGTTTGTTCCCGGCGCGCGGCGGAGGCGTTGATCGCGCAGGGCGAAGTCTGGGTGAATGGCAAGGTCGCCACTCTTGGACAGAAGGTTAACCCGGGCGTCGACAAGGTCGCCGTGAGCGGAAAGGTCGTGCGCACCACCGCCCAGCCGCGCATCACGGTCGCGGTCAACAAACCCCGCGGCCTGGTCTGTTCCAACGACGACCCGCACCACGCCGCGACGGTCTTCGAGTTGCTGCCGCGCGAGTTCTCCAAGTTTCGCTTTTTCTGCGCCGGCCGGCTCGACCTCGACAGCGAAGGCCTCGTGATCCTCACGACCGACGGCGATCTGGCGAACCGGCTGATGCACCCGTCGAATGTGGTGACGAAGCGGTATCACGTCGTGCTGAAGGCTCCGTTTCCCGCGAGCCGGATGACGCAACTCATCCGGGGCGTGGTGGTCGAAGGCGAACGGATGAAGGTCGAACGCGCTGCGCTCATCAACCCCGGTGCCGCCCAGGCGTCCACCGATCTCGATGTGCACATGCACCACGGCAAGAAGCGCGAAATCCGCCAGGTATTCACGACGCTCGGCTATGACGTGAAGCGTCTGCGGCGTTACCAGATTGGCGCGCTCCAACTGAAGGGAATCCCGTTGCGGGCCGGAAAGGTCCTTTCTAGCAAGGACGTCGAATTGCTTTTCCAGAATCCACACACACCGCGCGCCGCGTTCGAAGTCTCCAACGCCAAAAAAGCCTCCGCCTCCACCCGTTCCGTCGATGAAGATTAAACTCCTCCGCACCGCCCGTCCTGCCCTGAGCCTCGTCATCGGGCTCGCGTTGTCCTCCGCGCTGCACCTGCACGCGGCGCCCCTCACCGCCACGACCGCGGTGCACACCAAGCCTGAGGCCGCGTCGCCCGCCATCAGTTACCTGAAGGCCGGCACCGATCCCGTTCCCGCCACCTCCGGCCTCGCGCCGGCCGGCTGGATGGCGATCGAACTCAACGGCCCGTTCGAGTGCTACGTGGAAAACAAGGAACTGACCAAGAGCCTCGATCCGAAGCCGGGCGTCGCGCTGCGGCTCGCGCCCAGGGCCGACGCCGGCGTCCTCGCGATCGCCGAACGCGGTGACAACGCGAAGATCACCGGCCTCCGCGGCAAATGGACGCAGCTTTCGCTCGAAAAGAAAATCGTCGGCTACATCCAGGTGAATGCGCCGGTCGCCCAGGCACCGGCCCCGAAGCCCGTTCCGGCCGCCGCCCCCGCCCCGATGTCGCCGGCCCCGGCGTCGCCGGGCGTCTACGGCTCGGCCGTCGCAGGCCAGGCCGCACCGATGCTCAATCTCGGCGACGGCGGCGTCAGCGTGCTGCCCCGGCAGTTTGCCGGCCGCTTCGTCGCCACGAAACGCGCCTTCGCCCCGCGCCGGCCGTACGACTACGCGTTGAATGACGATGCGGGGAAGCGTTACGCGTACATCGATATCTCCAAGCTGCTCCTGACCGAGCAGATTGAAAAATACATCGACCACAATGTCGTGGTGTTCGGCGGCGCGAAGCCGGTCCCGGACAGCAAGGACATCGTGATCATGGTCGAGTCACTGCAACTGAAGTAAGACTCGAACCCTTCCGCCCGCGAATCACGCGATTCTCGCGAATGCTTTTTCATCATTCGCGACCATTCGTGTGATTCGCGGGCGAACGTTTTCCATGGATCTCATCGACGGTAATCAAGTCGCCGCAGCCATCATCGCCGAGCTCAAGGCCGAAGTCGCCACGTTCTCCGGCCGCAAACCCTGCATCGCGCTGGTGCGCGTCGGCGAGGATCCCGCCTCGGTCTCGTACGTGCGGAAAAAGGAAAAGACCGCCGCCGAGATCGGAGTAACGAGCCGGATCATCCTGCCGCCCGTTTCAATTTCCCAGGCGGAGCTGTTCGCGCTGCTCGACGATCTCAACGCCGACCCGACCGTCGACGGCATTCTCGTGCAGTCGCCACTGCCGAAACACATCGACGAGGTCGGCGTGTTTCGCCGGGTCGCGCCGGAAAAGGACGTCGATGGCTTCAACACGCTCAACCTCGGCAAGGTCGCGCAGGAGGATGAAACGGGCTTCGTCGCCTGCACGCCCGCCGGCATCATGGAGTTGCTCGCACGCAGCGGCGTCGACCTGAAGGGCAAGCACGTGGTCGTGCTCGGCCGCTCCCTCATCGTCGGCAAACCGGTCGCGTTGCTCGCGCTGCAGAAAAAAGCCGGCGCGAACGGCACGGTCACGATCTGCCACTCGGCCACCACGAACCTGCCTGGCATCACGCGGCAGGCCGATGTCCTGATCGCCGCGATCGGCCGGCCGGAATTCGTGTCCGCCGACATGGTGAAGCCGGGCGCCGTCGTGATCGACGTCGGCATCAACCGCGTGCCGGACGCGTCCAAGAAAACCGGTTACCGCCTGACCGGCGACGTGCATTTCGAGAGCGTCGCTCCGTTGTGCGCCAAGATCACGCCGGTGCCCGGCGGCGTCGGTCCAATGACCGTCGCCATGCTCATGAAGAACACCGTCAAAGCCTATCGCCAGCGCGGCCAGGCGTGACGCGGCGGCAGCCCGTGGAGGTTGAACGGTGTAGGTTGAACGGTGAATGCGACCGCTTCAGGGCTTTCAACCTTCAACTTTCACCCTTCAACTTCTTCCCGCCCCTCGCCCGGCTTGCACCACGGTCGGCATTCGTATTTCTTCCCCCACCAAATGGCCGCCCCTTCGATCCTGGTCGTCGATGACCAACCCATTAACGTCCAGCTGCTAAAACGGAAGCTGGAGCGGGAGGGGATTCGGATTTCGGCCGCCTACACGGGACTCGAGGCGCTGGACCTTGTGCGCAAGGACAAGCCGGATTTGATTCTGCTCGATGTCATGATGCCCGACATGGACGGCATCGAGGTGTGCCAGCGACTGCAGGCGAGCGAAGACACCCGCGGCATCCCGATCATCTTCATCACGGCGCGTTCCACCAAGGAGAGCAAACTCGAGGGCCTGAACGTCGGCGCCGTCGACTACATCACGAAGCCGATCGATCTCGATGAGACCCTGGCCCGGGTGCAAACGCAGCTGCGGTTCGTCCAAATCAACCGCCAAGTGCTGGACCTGACCCGCCGGCTCGAGGAGTCGCGCAAGGCCGCGACCATCGGCGCCGTCACGCAGGGCATCGCGCACAATCTCAACAATCTCCTCGGCGTCGTCATCGGTTACCTCGATCTGGTCAAGGCCTACTACGACAAGCCGGAACAGGTCCGAAAGAACGTGCAGCACGTCGAGGACGCCGTCGGCCGGATCGTCACGATCATCAAGCAACTCAGCACGCTCGTGGTGAAATCGCGGCCGCCGTTCATCAAGGCCAGCCTCCAAAAGATCCTCGAGGGCGGCGTGAGTCGCTTTCACCAAGAGTACCGGCTCACCGCGCCCATCACGATCGAGAATCCGCTGGGCGATCTGATGATCGATACGAATTACGAAATCGTCGAGGAGGTGCTCGCCAAGGTGCTGATCAACGCGTGGGAGTCGTACGAGAACAAGGTGACCGACCCGCGGCCCGTAGTCATCCGCACCTCGGTCATGGAAAAAACCGACGACGGAAAATTCGTCGAGATCCGGATCATCGACCACGGCCGCGGGATGGATCCGGATATCCGCGACAAGATGTTCGAGCCGTTCGTGAGCACGAAGAACACGGTGGGCGTCGGCATGGGCCTGACGGTCGCCCGGCACGCGCTGCGCAACCTCGGCGGCGAAGTCACGATGATGGATACACCCGGCCGTGGCGCGACGGCGTTGCTGACGCATCCGATCGACCGCAAGGTGAAGAAAATGACCGACTGATCCCGCGCGGTTCGCCGCGTCGTTAATCGACGTGGCCGCGTCCGCCGGCTCCGCCTCCCCTTTTCATGCCCAAAATCGCATTCCTCGGTGCCGGCAACATGGCGTCCGCCTTCGTCGAAGGCCTGCTCGGCCAGAAGGCCGCCGCACCCGCCGATCTCATCTGCTACGGTGGTGCCGACACCACGGCGGCCACGCTCGCCGCCCGCACCGGCATCGCCGCCGCCGGCACGCTCGAGGCGCTGACGATAGACTTCGACACACTGCTGGTCGCGTTCAAGCCACAGCACTTGGCCGAAGCTGATCCGCGTTTCGCCGACTGGACCGCCGGCAAACTCGTCGTGTCGATCCTCGCCGGCAAACGCCTTTCGAGTCTCAACCGGGCGTTCCCGCGCGCGCGCAACGTCGTGCGCACGATGCCCAACACCCCGGGCCAGATCGGCGCGGGCATCACGGCGTGGTGTTCGCGCGATCCCCTGTCCGATGCCGATCGCGCGAACGTGAAAACCCTGCTCGACGCCCTCGGGCAGTCGGTGGAAGTGCCAGAGAACGATCTCGACGCCGTGACCGGCCTGAGCGGGAGCGGCCCGGCGTATGTGTTCGAATTTGCGGCCGCGTTGCGCGATGCCGGCGTGGCTGCGGGATTGACCCGAGCCGCCGCGGAGAAACTCGCCGTCGAAACCCTGCTCGGTTCCGCGCGCCTGCTGGCCCGCAAGGCGATCGAACCGGAGACGTTGCGCGACCAGGTCACCTCGCCCAACGGCACGACCTATGCCGGGCTGCAGCGGCTGAAGGCCGGTGACTTCCGCGGGTTGATCCGCGAGACGGTCCTCGCCGCCACCGCCCGGTCGAAGGAGTTGTCGAAGGACAGTTGATTTCCCTCCCGGGACCGCGACCGCCCCCGGTCGCCTCCGGACGATTGCGACCGGGGGCGGTCGCGGTCCCAGTCAAACCCTTGCAGTCTCTCCCTCAACCATGAGTTCCCTCGACGGCCGCATTCTCGTCACCGGTGGCGCCGGCTTCATCGGCAGCGCGCTCGTGTGGGCGCTCAATCAGCGCGGGCACACCGATATTGTCGTGACCGACATTCTTGGCACCGACGAAAAGTGGAAGAATCTCGTGCCGCTGAAATTCGCGGACTACGTCGATGCCGGTGAGTTTCGGCGCACGCTCGCGCAGGTGGCCAGCGCACATGGACGTTTCTCCGCGGTGTTTCATCTCGGTGCCTGCTCAGCCACGACCGAGAAGGATGCCGGCTATCTGGCTGACAACAATTACGGCTACACCAAGGAACTCGCAGCGTGGTCGCTCGCGCAGGGCGCGCGCTTCATCTACGCCTCGTCCGCGGCCACCTACGGCGACGGCGCCCAGGGCATGGACGACAAGAGCGAGGATCTCAGCCGGTTGCGGCCGCTGAACATGTACGGCTACTCGAAGCACCTCTTCGATCTGCACGCCCAACGCGTCGGCTGGCTATCGCGGATCGTAGGGGTGAAATACTTCAACGTTTTTGGTCCCAATGAGGATCACAAGGGCGACATGCGTTCGCTCGTGAACAAGGCCTACCAGCAGATCCTCGCCAACGGCCGCGTGCAGCTTTTCCGGAGCCACAAACCCGAGTTCAAGGACGGCGAGCAATTGCGCGACTTCCTGTACGTGAAGGATGCAGTGGAGATGACGCTGCACTTCGCCGAGAAAGCCACGACCGCTGGTGGACTTTTCAATCTCGGCAGCGGCCAGGCCAACACCTGGCTCACGCTGACCCGCGCGATCTTCGCGGCGCTGGGCCGGGATCCGCAGATCGATTTCGTCGACATGCCCGAAATCCTCCGCGGCAAGTACCAATACTTCACCCAAGCCGACGTCGCCAAGCTGGTCGGCAGCGGTTACATGCGCCCGATGACGCCGCTGACGGAGGCCGTGCGTGACTACGTGCAGGGCTATATGGCGCCGGCAAAGAAGCTCGGCGAGTAGCGTCAGCTACGCTGTGCCGGCCGGGGAGAGGGGCTCGATCGCGGTAATGTGCAGCAGCGTGATGTACGCGGCCGTGCCGTCGTCGTACTCCACGGAGACGCGGCGTAAGAGTCGCGTGATGGAAAGGTGATCGGGCGTCGGAATTTCGTAGGTCTTGCCGCTCGACAGCACGATGCGGAAGGGAACGAAGGGCGCGGCACCCAGCCGAGCCTGCAACTCGGCCAGATGCACCGTCTCGGGATTGAATTCACGGGCCACTTCAAAATGAAACCAGCCCGCCGCCGGGAGGCAAGCGGGCTGAAAACCCAAACTCGGGGCGAGCGCAGGCTCGCGTTACGGGATCTTCTCGAGCTCCGCGGCCAGCCAGGGCTTGCGATCGCCTTCCTTGGTGCGGACCGCGGCCACGGCCTCAGCGGTGATCGGCTCGGTCTTCTTGCCCCACTCCTTGCGGATGTAGGTGAGAACCGCGGCGACCTTGTCGTCGGACCAGTTGTAACCGGAACCGGCGACCCGGCCGAAGGCCGGCATGGCGGAATTGTAGTCGACGCCGCTGACCTTGATCGGTCCCTGGATACCGTGAAGCACGATGCGAATCAGACGCTCGTCCGATCCGGCGACCCAGTCGGACTCGAACAACGGCGGAATCGCGCCGGGCACGCCCACGCCGGTCGGCTGGTGACACGTATTACAGGCGGCGTTGTTATAGAGTTTGCGACCGACCTCGAAGGGATCCGCGACCACGGCGGCGGCCGGACCGCTGCCCGGGGCGTGGAGCTGGTTTTCGTTGAACACGCGGGGATCGAAATGACCGGCGTAACGGCCCAGATAGGTGCCGCCGAAAAAGATCAGTCCGCTGAAGATGAAAAGCAGGTTCAACGGCATCAGCCGGTAATGCGCCTTCTCATCGGGCTGCTGGCCGAGCAATTTTTCATGCGCAGCGAGCAGGCTCTCGTCGGTGACCGCGGCCTGGTCGACGCTGGAATCGGGTTGGGACGGCGTGCTCATTTCTTGGTCTCTCCCGCCTTGGCTTTCGCGTCAGGTGCGGCGGCCTTCTTCTCCGGCGCCATCGGACGCGCCTCGGGATACTCGTAAGCGTTGTTCGAATTCAGCAGATACGCGGCCAAGGTCAGGGCGCGCTCGGTCGGCACAATCTGATAACCCGGGGCTGGCGCGTAGGGAGCGACCAAGGCGAGGGCCTTGGCCGACTGTTCGCCGTCGATCTTCTTTTCGTTGAAAAGGAACTTGTAACTCGGATGTGTGGCCGCGCCGAGGTACAGGATGCGCAGGATGCCCTCTTCCGTGGGCTTGCGCGCGCCGTAGTTCGCGAGATCCGGACCGAAGCGAGACGCTCCGAGCTGCGGGCGAGCCTGGTGAATGTAATCGCGGGCGACGCTCTGACGGTCACCCCAGCCGCGCGCCTGGTCGCTGCCATAATCAGGACGGCGGACCTGCTGGGTGTGGCACGAGGCGCAACCAAGATCCGCGTAAACGAGCTGCCCGCGGGACGCGATGCCAGCGCTCCGTAGCGGGAACGCTGAGCCCTCGGTGTCGTCGTAGTACGGCGTCAGGCGGCCGAGCTGCGCATGCGAGCCCAGCACGACGCCGCCAAACGAAATGACCAGCGCGACAAAGAGGCCGAGAAGAAAGAGCGGGCCGTTTTTCATGACGCGTGCGCCTCCAGTTTGGAAGCCTGCCGGAACAGGGACTCAGCGGTGGCGGGGGTGGCTGCACAGCAGCTCTCGCACGCACTCCGCAGGAAATTGACGAGGAGCAGAAGATTGGCACTCAACAGCAGGAGCTGCGCCCCGCTGTTGATCAGCAGCGGCACACTCACGGCGCCGAAGATCTGCGCAAACGACGACTTCGGGTCGAGCAGGCCTTCACCTTGGGTGATGCCCGCGTAGGTCAGCGCGGCGATCGACAGCGCGATGCCGAGCGTCACGACGACCCGATGGCCCGTCACCATGCCCGGATAAGCCCAGGCCCGGCCGGTCAAACGCGGCACCATGAAGTACATCGCACCGAAGAACATCATCGAGATGCCACCATAGATGCCGAGCTGCTCGATCGCGCTGGCGACAAAGGTGAATTGAGTCCCGACGGCGATGGCACGGAACGAGGTGATGAACTCGAACGCGCCCACCAGGAAATACGCAATGAGACCGGTGCGGATGAACTTGATCGCGTTGCCCGAGGCGGAAAACACGATGCGGAAATTCAGCGCGACCACGAGATAGTGGAACACCAACAGACCCGCGCTCACGACCGCCATGGTGGCGATCCACGCCGGGACCGGGCCGCCGATCAGGTGACGGCCACCCGTCCACGCGCCGACGAAAATCAGCGTCCAGAAACCGAGCGGGGCAGAGTCATAGGAAGGCAGCACCCGGCCCGCCACTTTCGGCACGATGTAATACGCACCGACGAGCGCGAGCGGCGACAGCCAGAGGGACCAGACACCCTGCGTGTACCAGCCCGCGGCAATCGCCTGCACGGTGCCGCGAACGGGCCACCACAGGAGAACGGCCTGCGCGGCGCAGAGCAGCCAGGGGAAAAGGAAAAGAGCGGCGATACCGTACCACTGCGAAGCGTACGTGCCGTCGGTCTTGCGACCGGACCAGGCGAGCACGCCCGAGATGCCAATCGAGGCATAGGCGACGACGAGGAGCGGCTGCACGTAACGCGGCATCTGCAGCAGCGAGAAGGACGTCATGTCACCGGTCGCGATGCCGATGAGCCCGGCCGCGATGGCCGTGTTCCAGAACAGCGTGCCGACCACGGTCCAATTGAGGGCGCGCAGCGGATAACCGCCGAGCCGGCCCATCACCCAGAGGGCAATCGCCAGACCGGCGTTGGCCGCCCAGCCGTAGACAAAGGTCGTTTCGCGCAGCGCCTGCGAGCGTCCGAACGTGAACCACGAGCAGTCGGCAAAAAAGTGCGGCGAGTGCAGCTGGATCGACGTGATGAGCGCGAGGATGCCGCTGACGACGAGCCACACCACACCCGACCCCAGGAGCAGCAGCAACGGGCCGCGCGCTTGGGTATCGATGGCAGTGACTTCAGCCGAACCGGCGTTGGTCGGGGCGTTAATCATCTCGGATAATTTATTATTTGCCGCGCGCGGGCTGCTTCGAGGCCAGATCCCGTGCCGTCAGTTCCATGGCGCGATCGATGGGGAGCTGCACCACGCCGGTGTTCTTGTCGACCCACGCGTAGCTGGTCGCCTGCTTCGCTTCCTTCTCGCGCAGCTCGGTCAGCGTCTTGCGCCGTGAATCCTGCGTCGCCCGCCACTCGAGTTCCTTGGTCAGGTTCTCGGGCGCGGCGTTGAACGTCGACACCGTCGTCGGGTGATAGAAATATCGCAGCACGAGCAGAAACGCGGCGAAGACGCCGAACAGGAAAACGATCGTGAAGAGCGAGACCGGCCGGGCCGGCGTGGCGGGAAGATCACTCATGGTGCGTGAGGCTCTCACCAATGCGCGGGTCGCGAATCGGAATGAGCTTGGTGGTCGGGAAGCTGCGGAGGTAGGCCCAGACGCAGACGCCGCCGACGCCGACAACCGACGTCAGGACCCAGACCAGATTGAGGCCAAGGAACGGAAGGGAGTCGCCGTGGCTGTCCTTGAGCACCGGCAGAATGTTGTAGCACAGGTCAACGAGCACGATGGAGAGCGTCCAGAACGCGATGCGCCGGATGATGTGGTGCGTGACCTTGAAGCGATACGAGAGCAGCGCGAAGAACGGCACGAAGAAGTGGCCGAACAGAATCAGGAGACCGACGTACCACCACTGATTCGTGGAACCGTCGTGGTTCAACTCACGCAGGTTGTACCAAAACGTTTCCTCGGGCACGTTGGCGTTCCAGATCAGGAAGTACTGCGAGAAGGTCACGTACGCCCAGAAGACGGTGAACGCGAGGAGCAGCATGCCGATGCTGTGAAAATGGTTCGTGTTGAGCACGCCCTTCAGGTCACCGCGATTCCAGAGCCACACCATGATGATGATGCCGATCGCCAGTGCACCGCGGACGCAGTTCGCGAAGAACCACACGCCGTACATCGTGGAGAACCAGTGGTACTCGAGGGACTTGATCCAGTAGATCGCCGCGAACGTGAGCGTCAGGGCGCCGAGCGGCAGACCCATCGCCGCCGTCACGCGATTCATGAACGTCCACTTGAGATCGCCATCGGCGTCCTGGCTGAACGACGCCTTGCGCAGGCGGGCCGAGAGCCACATCCAGATCACAAAGAACGCCGCGGTCATGCCGATGAACATGCCGGGACTGAGGAAGCTGGCCTTCTTCAGATAGAGCGGGTCGTGGCCGACGGTGTGGCCGCCGTGAAGCTCGTGACCGAGGTTCAACCAAGGCCAGATGATGTCGCGCTGGTAGAAGAACGAGGCGAGCACGAGCGGCAGGAACAGCAGTCCCAGCCATTTGAAGGCGGAGAGACCGTGTTCGAACTGACGCCGGATCACCGTCGACCAGGAGGCATCGAAGATGTGATGAATGAGGATCAGCATCAGCATGCCGATCGCGATCGCGGTCCAGAACGTGACGCCCACGAGCCACGAGAGCGCCACCTTGGGCGCGCCCGAGACGAAGAGTCCGACCAAGGTCAGCGCAATGCCGACGAAGCCGATCATGAGTGCCTTGCCCGCCGCGGATGCGGTGGAGTCAGCCGGAAGAGCCGCGGGTGCGGTTGCAGCGTGGGAACTCATTGGATGCCGAGAGAGGTTTTGGCGGCGGCGTCAGCGACGTCGGTGGCCTTGCCCAGTTGAGCGCGCTGGAGGGCGCGCACGTAGGCGACAACGGCCCAGCGGTCCTCGGGGACGAGTTTGTCCGCGTAGGGCATCATGGTGTTTTTGCCGTTCGTGATGGTGTTGTAGATTTCACCTTCCGCCATGGTGCGCAGACGGGGATCGTGATAACTCGGCGTGGCACCCATGCCGTAACGCTTGGTGATGCCGTTGCCGTCACCCGTGGCACTGTGGCACGGCGCGCAGTAAATCTGATAACGGTCACGTCCGCGCTCGAGGAACTTGCCGTCGACGGTCAAGGCCGCGGGGATGCCCGCGACAAACGCGCCGGCGGCATCCTTGCCGCGATAAAGGTGATCGTCCTCGCGCAACATGCCGCGCGCCACGGTGTGCGCGGGCGGAACGCGATCGGAGCGGCCGTCGGCGAAGAAGACGCTCTCGGACTGGGGGCGGAACTTCGGCTGGTGCTTCATGCCGGGGAAGGCCCACTCGGGGAAGACATCCATCGGCGGCGCCGTGAACGTGGTGCCGCGAAATCCGAGGACCGACACGGCCAGCACGCAGACAAAGAGGGTGATGAGATAGACGTGGCGCATGCTCAGGGCTCCAGCTCTGTGATGGCCTTGCCGCCGGCCTTCTCGAGGAGGGCCTTGGTGTTGGCGAGATTGAAGCGCGGGTCGCGCGCCTCGATCACAATGAAGAACGTATCGTCCATGCCGCGACGAATCTGGTCGTACTTGAGCACGGGATGATAATGCATCGGAAGTCCGTTCACCACGAACATGCCGATGATGGTCGCGAAGGCGGTGAAGAGAATCGTGAGCTCGTAGCTCACCGGAAACGCGAACATCGGGCTGAAGAGCGGCTTGCCACCCACGATGAGCGGGTAGTCAAACATGCCCGTCCACCAGATCATGGTCATGCCGGTGCAGAAACCGGTGATGCCGCCCGCGAGCGAAATACGCGGGACGATGGAGCGTTTCAGCCCCATGGCCTTGTCGAGGCCGTGGACCGGGAACGGCGTGATGCAGTCCCAGAAGCGATAGCCGGAGTCGCGCACCTGCTCCGCCGCGTGGTAGAGCTCGGGCGCCGTTTCGAAGGTGGCGATCAGGCCGTAAGGTTGTGCAGCCATGGTCGTGATTAGTGCTTCTCCGCCGGGCCGTGCCCGCCGTGAACGTCAGCCTGCGGCGTGACCGCCTTGAGTTCGGCCATCGGCATGACCGGCAGGAAGCGAATGAAGAGGAGGAAGAGCACCGAGAAGACGCCGAAGGTGCCGAAGAAGGTGAAGATTTCCACGATCGAGGGGCTGTAGTAACCCCAACTTGACGGCAGGAAGTCGCGGGCGAGGGACGTCACGATGATGACGAAGCGCTCGAACCACATGCCGACGTTGACGAAGATCGAGAGCACCCAGACGAGCGTGGTGTTGTTGCGGACCGCCTTGAACCAGAAGAACTGCGGCGTGATCACGTTGCACGAGATCATGATCCAGTAAGCCCAGGCATAGTGGCCAAACGCGCGATTGATGAAGGCGAAGCCCTCGTACGGATTCGCGCCGTACCACGCGATGAAGAACTCCATCGCGTAGGCGTAGCCGACGATGGTGCCGGTCGCCAACGTGACCTTGCACATGCAGTCGATGTGGTACTGCGTAATCAGATCCTTGAGCCCGTAGATGGCCCGGAGCGGCAGCATCAGCGTCAGCACCATGCCGAAGCCGGAGAAGATGGCACCTGCGACGAAGTACGGCGGAAAGATGGTCGTGTGCCAGCCCGGGAGCAGCGACACCGCGAAGTCGAACGAAACGATGGTGTGCACCGAGAGCACGAGGGGCGTCGAGATACCGGCCAGAATCAGGTAGGCCATCTCGTAGTTGCTCCAGTGGCGGTTCGAACCGCGCCAGCCCATCGCGAACAAACCGTAGAGGAACGAGCGGAATTTGTTACCCGCCGCGTAGAACCGGTCACGCAACACCGCGAGGTCGGGAATCAGGCCGATGTACCAGAACAGCACCGAGACCGTACCGTAGGTCGAGACGGCGAAGACGTCCCACTCGAGCGGCGAACGGAAGTTCTGCCAGATGACGTTCGAGTTCGGGATCGGGAAGAGATACCAAGCGTACCAGACGCGACCGACGTGGAACACGGGGAAGATCGCGGCGCAAACGACCGCGAAGATCGTCATGGCCTCGGCGGCGCGATTGATCGACGTGCGCCACTTCTGGCGCAGCAAACACAGAATCGCGGAGATGAGCGTACCGGCATGGCCGATACCGATCCAGAAGACGAAGTTGACGATGTCCCACGCCCAGTTGACCGGGTTGGCATGGCCCCACACGCCGACGCCCGTGGCGACGAGGTAGGTGATGCCGCCGACCGTGAACGAGGCGACGAAGCAGGCCAGAACGAAGCACACCCACCACCAAGCGGGGGTCTTGCCTTCGATGATGCCGCAAATCTTCTCGGTGATCCAAGAGAAGCTGCGGTTGTTTTCGACGAGGACGGCGCGCGGGAGCACCGCAGGCTTGACCTCCCGGAGAATGGCCGGCCCGTCGGCGGCGTGATCAGCTGCGTGAGCCATTAGCTAAGTCCTCCCAACTGTTTGAAGGCTTCGAGCGCGCCGTGGCCGCCCGCTTTCTTTTCCGCCTTCTTTTCATGGCCCGGCGCGGGTGCCGGAGCACCGTGCGCATCGTGACCGCCGCCGTGGCTGTCGTGCGACTGCGGGACGTTCTTCTTGTCGTACTCGATGCGGCTGAGCGGCAGCGCCTGATAGTCGGGCATCTTGGGATTCGGATTCCGCAACTTGCCGGAGTAGGTCGTGCGCGGACGAATGTTGAGGTAGCCGAGCACCGCGTAGTCCTGGCCACGCGACTTGGCTTTCACCACGGCGCTCCCCTTGTCGAGGATGTTGCCGAAGGCGATCGCGTCGACCGGGCAGGTCTGCTGGCACGCCGTCTTGATGGTGCCATCCGGAACCTCGACGTCACCGGGGCGACCGGCCTGCGCCATCTTCACCTTGTGCTGAATCTTGCCGTTCTGGATCCGTTGCACGCAGTACGTGCACTTTTCCATCACGCCGCGCATGCGAACGGTGACCTCGGGGTTCTTCGCCATCTTCACGAGTTCCGGCATACCGAAGTCGGCGAGCTGGCCCAGGTAGAGGCTGTCGAGCGAGCGTTGATTCCAGTCGAAGAAATTAAAGCGGCGGACCTTGTACGGACAATTGTTCGCGCAATAGCGGGTGCCGATGCAGCGATTGTAGGCCATCACATTGAGGCCCTCCTCGTCGTGCACCGTGGCGTTGACCGGGCACACCGTCTCGCACGGGGCGAGCTCGCAGTGCACGCAGGTCATCGGTTGCAGAGAAACCTGCACCGGGGCCGTCGGATCGTCGGAGTCGCCGGGCAGCTTCTTATTGCCCTCGCCGCCAAACGCCTCGGCGTCGATGTCGCCGGTGGAGTAATAACGGTCGATGCGGATCCAGTGCATCTCACGACCGCGCATGACCTGGTCCTTGCCGACGATCGGAATGTTGTTTTCCGCCTGACACGCCACCACGCAGGCGTTGCAGCCGATGCAGGTGTTGAGATCGATCGACATGCCCCACTGGTGCAGGCCGTCGAACTTCGGCGTCGAATAAAGCGAGTTGCCGCGGGGAATCTGCGTCGCGCGCTCCTGCTGCGACATCTTCTCGCCGTACTCACCCAGATTGCTCGGCGCATGGGACTCCATGCCGATGGTGTTAACGTACGCGGGATTTTCCTTGTAGCTGTTCGCACCCTCGTAGTTGGCCTCGCGAATGATGTCGCGGCCTTCCATCGACCAGTGCTCCTGCGTGTTCGCCAGCTTGGCGCGCGTCCCGGTGGTGGTGAGCTTGCCGCCCGTCGCGACGTACATCGCGGCCGACGTGCGCAGCGGATAGGCGTTGAAGCCGGCACCCATGCCGACGTGACCCGACACCGTGCGGCCGTAGCCGAGCGGGACGATCACGGTGTAATTGGCCAGACCCGGCTGAATGTGCAGCGGGCCGCGAATCTTGCGGCCGTCGACGGTCAGTTCGAACACGGGCGCGTTCTCCTTGCCCATCACGAACTCGGCCTCTTCCTTGCGCGCGACTTGAATCAGCGAGCCCTTGGGATCGATGCCCAGCTCCTTGCCGAGCTTCGGGCTGACGAGAATCGCGTTGTCCCAGGAAATCTTGGTGATCGGATCCGGGCACTCCTGCAGCCAGCCATTGTTGGCAAAGCGGCCGTCGTCCATCTTGGCGTCGGTCACGAAGCGCACCTCGAGATTCGCGGCGCTGAACGCCACGACCGGCTTCGCCGCACCGAGCGACTTGCTGACGGCATCGACGTTGAACCGGACCGAGACCGGCCGATAAGCCGAACCCGCCAGCACGCCGTCGTGGAGAAACTTGGCCATCGTCGCTTCCGTCGTCGCGCCCGCCCCGGCCAGGCCGGTGATCGTGGCGGACACCAACGCGTACGGATCGGGATTCTTTTCCCCGGCGAGGCGCGCGATCACTTCGATGTCCGTCAGGCCGCCAAACAGCGGGAGGATCATCGGCTGAATCGGCAGCACGGTGCCGTCAATCGCGCGGGCATCGCCCCACGATTCGAGATAATGCGCGGACGCAAGGTGCGTCGTGGCGGTCGGATTCACCGCCGTGGTCTCGTCGGCATAGTAACCGAGGCGAACGACCTCCGGTACCGACTTCTGCAGAGTGGCCCACTCGAGATCAACGGGGGCGTTGTACGCGGGATTGCCGCCGAGAATAACGAGGGTCTTGATCGAACCGCTCTTGATCGCCGTGGCCAGGCCCGTGATCGAGGTCACGCCGGGCGTCGCTTCCGCCGGAACGTACGTGACGGTCGAACCGATTGCGTCGAGCGCGGAATTGATCCCATGCACGAGCGCGTGCACTTCGGCCGGGAGGTGCGAACCGGCCACGACCAGCGCCGAACCCTTGTTCGCCACCAAGTCCGCCGCGCACTCGTCGATCCACTTCTGCGGGACGTTCAGACCCTGCGCGTACGGCGCCAAGGCTTCCGCCGCCTGCGGGTATACGGCCGACGCGAGTTTCGCGACGAACGCGAGCGCGTGGCTGCTGGCGAGGCGGATCCGGTGATCCGCCATGCTGCCCGTGAGGCTCAGGCCGCTCTCCGCCACATAAAGGCGGTTCATCGGGTCTTCCTTCTTCGTCACGCGACGGCCGGACGCAAACGCCCGGGCGTAGTAGAGACTGCCCGCCTCCGACTGCATGAAATCCGACTCGATCGACACCACACGGGAAGCGCGGGCGAGGTTGTACAACGGTTTCACCGCGGCACCGAACGCCGTCTGCGCGGCCGCCACCGGCGGTTCGTCGCTGATCGGCTCGTACTCGCTCCAGATCGCGCGGGGAAACTTGGCCCGCAACGCGGCCACCAGCCGGCGGCGCGTCGGCGAAGAAGACTCTTCCGCGAGGAACGCGAGTCCCCCGCCCTGCGCACCGGAATAATTCTGGGAGATGGTCGCCAGCAGCTGGTCCACCTGATCGCGCTTGAGCGTCATCGCGCCCTTCGTGTGCGCGGTCGCCCGATCGGGATCGTACAAATCGAGAATCGAAGCTTGGGCGATCAACGACGCCGCGCCGCCGTGCGGAGCGTAGGTCGGATTGCCTTCGAGCTTCGTGGGCCGGCCCTGGTGGGTCTCGGCAAGCAGCGGCAGCGCCCATTTGCGCAGCGGCATCGCGGTCGCGTAATACGAGGGCAGGCCGGGAATGATGCCTTCGACGGACTTGCCGTAGGGAAGAATGAACTTCTCGGGCCGGCGGCAACCCGCGAGGCCAACGCCTCCGAGGGCAAACGACGCCGCCATGATCTTCATGAAGTGTCGGCGATCGACACCCTCGATGCTGTCTGCGCCCTCGGGAAACTCCCGTTCGAGCTGCGCCTTGAACCCGGGCGTGCCGGCCAGCTCGTCAAGGCTGCGCCAGTATTTCGGGCCCGTCAGCTGCTCGCTGCCGGAAGGTGCGGAATGATCAAATTTACGTTTCATCGATGGCAGCCGGAGCAGCTCTGAGGAGGTTTGACCTTCCAATCGTGCACGAACTTGGCCGCGGTCTTCTCACCGGCGGCGCCCTGTTCGGCCAGACGTTTGGAATCGAGATTGAAGATATCCTTCGGGTCGCGAATGCGCGCTTCCGGATTGCGGTGACACTCGATGCAGAACGCCATGCTCAGCGGCTGCGTGTGTGTCACGGTGTCCATTTCGTTCACCTTGCCGTGGCACTCCACGCAGGAAACGCCGCGGTTCACGTGCGCCGCGTGGTTGAAATAGGCGTAGTCCGGCGTCTGGTGGATCCAGACCCACGGCACCGGCGTGTTGTTGGCGTAGCTCTCGCGCACCGGAGCCAGCAACGGGCTGTTGGCCTTGATGATCGAGTGACAGTTCATGCACGTCTGCGACGACGGCACATTCGAATGGCCCGACTTCTCGACGTTCGAATGACAATAACGGCAGTCGAGACCGACTTCCTGCACGTGCTTCGCGTGGCTGAACGGCACCGGCTGCACCGGTGCGTAGCCCACCCGCGTGTACTTCGGCGTCATGTAGTAGGTGACGCCCGCCGTGGCTATGCCCGCCAGCACCACCAGATAAACGATGATCTGGAGGGGCAGCTTGTTCGCCGACTTCGGAAAGAGTTTCGACATGTGCGAAAGAGGGTCCGGCGATGCCGATTAAACCGAATCGCGGCGGGCGACCGCACGCGCGTCATGGCGCAGCTTGAACTGCGGTGCCGGCGTCGAGGCCGCAGCTCCCGACGTGCCGGTGGCCGCTGCTGAGACTGACTGGGAAAACAGTTTCGGGAGCATGCTCGTCGCCGCGACAACTCCGAGCAGCTTGGCGAAGAAATGCTTTCGCGTTGAGTTGTGGGTCACGGGAAGTGGTGGGAGAGGACGAAATCGCTGCCGAAACAAGGGAGCGGCGTTTCGCTTGTAAACCAAAATTTACCCGGGAAATTTGCGAAGAAGTGAAATTAGTGCCAACGGCGACCGGAAGCGCTGGCGCTTATCAGGCTCATTACAGGGACTGAGTGTGGCCCACGGAACACACGGAACACACGGAAAAGTCGGAGTCGGGTTCGGGCCTTCGCCGCGCGTGAGCTCACACGCCACAGAGGAAGAAACGACTCCTTCGCTCCTCTTCCGTGTATTCCGTGTGTTCCGTGGGCAACCTCCGCCCAGCCTGAATCCCCGCCGCTAAACAAAGAGCCCGTCGCGCATCGGCCGCGTGAAATCACAGCGCTGCGCGATTTCCGGGTTGTGCGTTACTAATATCACCGCCTGCCCCTGCTCTTTCGCCAGCCGGGTCAGCAAATCGAAGACCAGACTCGAGTTCTTGACGTCCAGATTTCCTGTCGGTTCGTCGGCAAGCAGAATCGCCGGAGCATTCGCGAGCGCCCGGGCGATCGCCACGCGTTGCTGTTCGCCACCCGAGAGCTGGGTGCCCAGGCGGTGGGTTTTGGCCCCCAGCCCCACCGACTCCAGCAGCGAGTGCGCCCTCGCCTTCATCGCCGCGGGATCGAGCCGGCCCAGTTTTCGCATCGGCATCATGACATTCTCCAGGGCCGAGAACTCGAGCATCAGGAAGTGAAACTGAAATACGAAGCCGATGTGCTCGCCCCGGGCCGCGGTGCGGGCGACGTCGTCACTGTTGGACATCACCCGGCCATTGATCTCGATCTGCCCGCCATCCGCCTGGTCGAGCAACCCGAGCAAATAGAGCAGCGTGCTCTTCCCGCAGCCCGAAGGGCCGACAATCGCATACACCTGCCCCCGCTGCGCCTCGAACGACACGCCTTTCAACACGTGCACGCGCCCTTCATCGTGTCCGAGGTAACGATGCAGATCAGTGCAGCGCAGGACCGGCGCAGACGCGCCGGTGGGAGAAGGGCGAAGGGAGAAGGAAGAAGGATCGGGCATTTCAGGCAAAATCCTGGCGACGGACGATCATCAGACGGGCAATTCGTTTCGAGAGGCGGCGGGCGTCAAGAATCAGTGACAGCGCTGGCGCTTCGGAAAGCAACTGTACACGCAACGCCACGTGTAGCTGCGACCTGACTTCGCCACAGGAGCCGCGAGCAATGTCGAGGAACCGGATGAATTCGGGATTCGAGGTGCGCTCATAACCTTCCGCAATGTTACTCGAAATCGAAACGGCCGCGCGTTGCAGCTGCGTCTTGAACTCCCGGTCAGCACAGAGCCGAAAGCCGGCGTAAATTCCCACCGCCAGCGCCACCGCCTCCTGCCAAATCTCCAGCTTTTCAAACGTGTCTATTTCCATGCACTCCATCAGGCGTTCACTCGAAAAATCATCACTCCCTGTTTCCACCAAACCAAAGTACCGTTCCTTCTCCTTTCTCCCTTCCCCCTTCTCCCGCGCGGGCTGCGCCCGCGCTACTGCGCCGTTCCTCTCACGATGTCACCCGGCTCGAGCCGCGCGGCGCGGCGGGCGGGGATCAGGCTCGCGATCATCACCATCACCACGGCGGTCGCGACGGCCGCGAAGTAATGGTTGGGATCGCGCACCACGATGAAGTGATCGGTCTTGAAGATACCGTTGATGGGGAGCGGCACCTGTTCCACGAGCCACGTCACCGCCCAGCCGAACAGCGCGCCGATCGCGGCCCCGATCGCCAGCACGATGCCCGCCTGCCAGAGAAAGATCCGCGTGATGTCCTGCCGCTCGTAACCCATCGAACGCAGGATCGCGATGTCCTTGGTTTTCTCGAGGACGATCATCGCGAGCGTGTTGAACATCGCCAGACTCGCGATGAGCGTGAAAACCGTGACCGTGATCGCCGTCGAGACGCGCAGCGCCTTGAACACCGCCAGCCACGTGACCTCGCGCTCCTGCCACGACGTCGCCTTGTGGCGCAGAATCTCCACCATCCGCTTCGCATCCTCCGGCGCACGGTCCGGATTGTGCAGGCCTATCTGCAGGAAGGTCGCGCCGGTCGGCTTCTTCAACAGCGACCGCGCCTCGCTCATGTGCAGGTAGACGTTCGTCTTGTCGACGTCCCGGTAACCGGTCTCGTAAATGGCTGCGACGCGAAACCGCCGTGACTGGCCGCGCACGGCAATGACGATCGAGTCGCCGCGGCCAATCTGCAGCCGATCCGCCAGCACGCGGCCCATCAGCACGCCGTTGCGCGTCTCGCGAAAGGTATCGAGCGAACCGCTCGTGATCTGCTCGCCGAGATCCGACACCTGCAGGTGATCCTCGAGATTGATCCCGAAGACCTGCGGCGAGTTCTCCGTCTTGAATGAGCTGGTGATCTGCACGACGCCGTTCACCACGGCCGAAATTCCGCGGACGTTCTCGAACTCCCGCAGCGCTTCCATGATCCGCGCCGGTTCCTCCACGCCCTCGATGTACTTCACGCCTTCCTCCTGCGCGAAATACGAGTCGCTCGCGCCTGCGGCCGCCATGCTGCGCTGCGTGTCCTGAATCTTGTCGTCGATCCGGATCGCGCCGTTGATGCCGAGGATCACCTTGATGAAGAAACGCTCGAAGCCGCTCGTCGTCGCCTGCGTGACGATGAACAGACCCACGCCGAGCACGGTGCACGACAGGCTCATGAACATGGCCCGCTTCTTCGCCGTGAGAAAACGGTAGGCGATACGAAGATTGGGCGACATCACAGAAGGATCGAACCGTCGGCGCTCAGGGCGTCACTTGATGACCTCAACCCGCACGCTCTGGCCGTCACGAAACGCCTCGAGCGTGTCGACGACCACCAGTTCGCCGGGCTCCACGCCCTTCCGAATCTCGGTCACGTTCAGCGCCACAAAACCGACGTCCACTTCGCGCTTCTGCACGCGACCGTTCGTCACCACGAAGACCTTGTTGCTGTCGAACAACGCCCGGCGCGGAATCATCACCTGGTTCGATCGCTGATCCACCGTGATGGTGACTTCGCCGGTGCTGTTCGGCTTGAGCTGCTCGATGTCGTCGACCTTCACGTCGAGGTAGACGGTGAACCGTTGCGCATCGTCCGCCGTTGGCAGCAGCTTCGAGACCTTCGCTTCATATTCCTGGGTGCCATACGTCAGCAACCGGAGCCGCGCGGTCTGGCCCACTTTGACGCGGCCGAATTTTTCCTCGCTGATCTTCGCCGCGACCACGCGCTGCCGCTTGAAAATCATCGCGACGGGCTGCCCGCTGCTGATCAACGCGCCTTCCCACGTGAGCGCACCGTCGACGGTGCCGTCGAAGGGCGCGCGCACGCTCATTTTTTCCTTCCGTAGCAGCGCATCGTCCATCGCGACCTTGTAGTCGACGTCGCCCTTCTTGGTGTCGAATTCAGTCAGCCGCAGGCGCGCTTCGATGGCCTCGAGGGCGCGCTCAGCTGACTTCACGTCGTCGGCCGACACCACGTTCAACGTGTTCAGGCGACGCGCGGTCTCGAGTTTCTCGGTTGCGATGATCTTCTCCGGATTGCTCTCGAGCACCATTTTGGCGCGCGCCTTGTCATCCTTGTATTTCCGTTCCGCTTCGGAAATCTGGCGTTCGATCTCCGCGGTATCGAGCTGCACGAGGAGATCGCCTTTCTTGAAACTACTGCCCGGTTCAATGTTAGTCGCGATGACCTTGCCGGCTGCCTCGCTGGGGAGTGCGACGATGCCGCCGTCGGCGGATACCGTCACGCTACCCGTCACGGCATCGACCGCGTTGCCGCGCTCCGCCGCCTTCACGCGCGCCGTGACTTGAAGGTTCCGGAACACGACGAAGCCGACGGCCGCGAGCACCACCAGCACCACGCCGAGCTTCACGAGGAGGCTGCCTTTATTTTTTTTCACGAGCATGGCGGACGGAAAGAGAGTTCAGGACGGGGTCGTCGGTGGCGAGCGCAACGAACTGGCTCCAGCGGACCAGGAGCGCGGCGCGGGCCTCCAGCGCCTTGGCGTCGGCGAGCAAAATGCCCACCCGGGCCCGCTCGATGTCGCCTTTCGGCAGCGTGCCGAACGTGGCCTCCTCCTCGGCGCGACGGCGCGTCTCCACGGCCATCCCACGCCGGATCTCGACGAGTTCGAGCTGCTCGGCATCGAGCTTCAGCTGGCGTTCGAGGCTTTGGACGGTCTCCAGCAATTCCTGCAACTCCGCCTCGCGACGGGCCGCCATCGAGCGCTGGGCGAGCTTGGCCTCGAGCTTGGCGGCGCGGGTGGCGAAGCCGTCGAAGATATTCCAATTGGCGGAAACATTGACCGTCTGCCGGGCGACAGCGCGCTGGCCGACGGCGTTGCCGTTGACCGTGGTGTTGTTCTCGAGACTGTAGCCGGCGCCGAGATTGAACTTCGGCAGCAACCCGACCTTCGCGATGTCATAGCGCTTCATCGCCTCCTGAATCTTCAAATCGTAAATTTCCGCTTCCAAGGTGCTGCCGGCGTGATCCCGCAGCAGCGTCGCGGTCAGCACGGTGGCGAGCGCCGCGGAAAAAGCCGGCCGCGGAATGTCCGTCGGAAGCGCGTCCTCGGACAACTCGCCGATCCCCGCCAGCCGCGCGAAGGTGCGACGGGCGGAGATCAAATCGGCGTCGAGTTTCGCGATCTCGAGATCCGCCTCCCGCTTTGCCAATTCCGCTCCGGCCACTTCGGCCGACGAGACGCCGCCGAGCGCCAGGCGCTCCCGCATGACGGCGAGACTTTCACCCTGGATGCGCAGCGCCTCGCGTCCCTGCCGAAGTTTCGCCTGCTGGACAATCAGCGTCAGATACGACTGGCGCAGCAGCACCGCCAGTTCGCGGTACGCCTTCTCAAAGCTCTTGGCCGCGATCAGCTGGTTGATGCGGGAAATCGCAGTCTGATTCTTCAGCGCACCCCAGTGATACAGCGCCTGGCCCATGCCGAGGTTGTAGAAAAATCCCTGATCGCGACTGCGCGAGCTGCTGTTACCCGACTCCGACACCTCGGTCGAACCGTAGTTGAGATCGCCGCGCAGACTGGGCAATCGCGCGGCCCGGTCGCGAATGCGATAGATGTCGCGCAGTTCCATTTCGAACAGCGGCGCGATGACCAGCGGCGATCGATTCATCGCCGTCGCGAGAATCCGTTTCAGATCCGGCAGGTAATCCTCCGGCATCGTGCCGGCCAGCTCGGCGGGTTGCGCGCGCAGACAGGAACCGGCGAGCAGCGCTAGCACGGCGCGGAGAACAACGCGCTGGAACGTGAGGCCGGAAAACACCATGAATGAGCAAAAAATTCGAGGGGTCAGACCGCTGGAATTCACCGGTGATTGCAACCCATAAGTCTTGAGCCTCGACTTGGGAGCCCGCCAACCTCACCGAAGTTCCACGCTTCGCGCGCCCGCCGCCTCCATGCCGTCCGCCATTTCCGCACTCGCCCGTGAACATCTCGACCGCGTTCGCGCGTTTTATGATGCCGCTCCGACGGAACCCCAGGCCGGCGCCCGCGCCTACCGCGCCCTGCTCGCGCATTACTACAATCTGCTGATTCCGGCCGACGCCAGTGTACTGGAGATCGGCTGCGGCTCCGGTGAACTCCTCTTGCGCATCCACGCCCGCCGCAAGGTCGGCATCGATCTCGCGCCCGCCCAGATTGCCGCCGCGCGCGCCCGACTGCCCGAGGCCGAGTTCCTTGTACAGGCGGGCGAGCTGCTCGAGTTGAACGAGACCTTCGACGTCATCATCGTTTCCGACACGCTCAATCTCGCCGCCGACGTTCAGCGCCTCTTCGAACGGCTCCACTCCGTGTCGCACGCGCAGACGCGGCTGATCGTCAATTTCCAGAATACCCTCTGGCGTCCCCTGCTCTCCCTCGCCCGCGGTCTTGGCCTGAAGTCGCGGCAACCGCAGAACAGCTGGCTCGCCTCGTCCGACGTCCTGAATCTCCTGCGTCTCGCCGGCTGGAGTCCGGTGAGCCACCACGGTCGGATCCTGGTCCCTTTCCACGCTCTCGGCCTGGGCAGTTTCGTGAACCGCTGGCTGGGGCCGCTGTTCCAGTGGTTCTGCCTCACCGTCTTTCTCGTGGCACGGCGTGAACTCGCCCGCGGCGCGATCCCGCTGACCGTTTCGGTGATCATTCCGGCGCGCAACGAGGCCGGCAACATTCCCGCCGCGGTCGCCCGCACGCCCGAGATGGGCGGCGGCACGGAGTTGATCTTCGTCGAAGGCCACTCGCGCGATCACACCTGGGCAGAAATCCAGCGGGTCGCGGCGGAAAATCCGCAGCGGAAAATCAAAATTCTCCAGCAGACGGGCAAAGGCAAAGGCGATGCCGTGCGCGCCGGTTTCGCGGTCGCGACGGGCGACGTGCTCATGATCCTCGATGCGGATCTCACGATGCCGCCCGAGGAGTTGCCCAAGTTCTTCGACGTGATCGCCACCGGCCGCGCCGAATTCGCAAATGGCGTCCGGCTCGTGTACCCGATGGACGAAAAGGCGATGCAGTTCCTGAATCTCTGCGCGAACAAGGCGTTCGGCCTGATCTTCACGTGGCTGCTCGGCCAGTCGGTCAAGGACACGCTCTGCGGCACGAAGGTGCTCACGCGGGCCAACTACGATCGGATCGCGGCGAACCGCGCCTACTTCGGCGACTTCGATCCGTTCGGCGATTTCGATCTGCTGTTCGGCGCGGCAAAACAGAACCTGAAGATCGCCGACGTGCCGATCCGCTACCGCGAGCGCACCTACGGCACGACCAACATCCAACGGTGGCGTCACGGCGTGCTCCTGCTGCGCATGGTGTGGTTCGCGGCGCGAAAGCTGAAGTTCGTCTAAGCCGAGGCCATTCAGCTGCCCGCGAATAACGCCAATGGACGCGAATGAGACCAAATAAAAACGAGCACTCGTTTAGTGGTGGGAATCGGCTGGAGCGATCGGATCTAACTCTGCCGGTGAAATTCGCGTTGCTTCGCGTGATTCGCGGGAGCTCTTCCGCCGGTATCAGCTGACATGAACGTCCCGATTCTCGACCTCAAACCCGCCTACGAGGAGCTCCGCCCCGAACTCGACGCCGCGTATCAGCGCGTCATGGACTCGGGCTGGCTGCTGCTCGGCCGCGAGCTTGAGGCGTTCGAAGCCGAGTACGCCGCCAGCGTCGGCGTGAAACACTGCATCGGCGTGGCCAACGGCCTCGAAGCCATGCAACTCGTGCTGATGGCGCTGGGCATCGGCCCGGGCGACGAAGTGATCGTTCCGTCCCATGGCTACATCGCGACCTGGCTGGCCGTGACGCATGTCGGCGCCACGCCCGTCCCCTGCGAATCCGATCCGCGAACGTACAATCTCGACGCCGCCCAGGTTGCCGCAGCGATCACGCCGCGGACGAAGGCGATCCTGCCCATTCACCTTTACGGCCAGACGGCGGACATGAACGCGATCAACGCCGTCGCGAGCCAGCACGGGTTGTTTGTGCTCGAAGACGCGGCCCAGTCACACGGCGCGCGGTGTCACGGCCGGGACGCCGGCGCACTCGGCGGTGCCGCGGGCGTGAGTTTTTACCCGAGCAAGAATCTCGGTGCGATGGCCGATGCCGGCGCGGTCACAACGTCGGACGACGCTCTCGCCGACAAGCTCCGTCATCTGCGCAACTACGGCTCGAAGGTCCGTTACCAAAACGAATACCTCGGACTGAACTCACGACTCAGCGAACTGCAGGCGGCGTTCCTGCGCGCGAAACTGCCGCGGCTGGCAGAATGGAACGCGCGGCGCAGTGCGCTCGCGGAACTCTATCAAGCGCGACTCGGTGGCGTCGGCGATCTCGTCCTGCCGTTCGTCCCCGCGTGGGCGAGCCCCGTCTGGCATCTGTTCGTGATTCGCACGAGCCGGCGCAACGCGCTCCAGCAGCATCTCACGGCCCACGGCGTGGGCACGCAGATCCACTATCCGGTGCCGCCGCATCTTTCGCGCGCGTATGCGGGTGCCGGCTGGAAACGGGGAGACTTCCCGCTCGCGGAAACGCTCGCGGATCAAGTCCTCAGCCTGCCGATCGGTCCCCATGTCACGGCGGCGCAGGTCGAGTTCGTCTGCGCGCAGGTGACGGCATTCTTTCAGGCGGGATGACGACCTTTCGCGGAGACTGCATCGTCTTCGAGCCGGCGCAGCTCCTGCCGGAGTCGTGGCGGACATTCCTCGACCAGGGACCCGTGCGGACCTTCAACCCGGGCCTGCTGCGCGCGCCCGACGGCCGCGGCTGGGTGCTGGCGTACCGGGTCGTCGGCGCGGATGGCGCGCGTCGGATCGCGTGGTGCCAGCTCGATGACTCACTGCAGATCGTGGCGGGGTCACCGACCGCGCTTACGGATCTGGTGCGCTTCCGCCCGGACGGGGGTTATCCGGAGGTTGCAACGCGGTGGTTTGCCGATCCGCGGCTATATCAGCTCAACGGCCGCGTTTTTATCTACTGGAACTCGGGCTGGCACGAGCCGCGGAACTACCAGTTCCTGCAGGAACTGGATTCGTCCACGCTGCAGCCGATCGGACATCCGCGGGAAATGCTCCTGCGCGGCGACCGGCAGAAACTGGAGAAGAACTGGACCCTCTTTCCCGGCGAAAATGGGACGTGCCAGGCAGTCTATTCCGTGGTGCCGCACCGCGTGTTGCAGGCGTCGCTCGACGGCGAGAATGACATCCTGTTCGAGGAATGCGTTACGACCGCGTGGTCGATCGCCGGTTACCCGGCGTGTCATGGCGGGCTGCGCGGCGGCGCACCCTCGTACGAGTTCGCGGGCGCGCGCTGGTCGTTCTGTCATTCGGTGCACGATGGCGCGGACGGTTATCGCTACGCGCCGGCCGTGTACGCGTTTGCGCCGCAGGATCCCTTTGCACCGACGAAGCGACCGGTGAGGCCGTTGGCGCTGGGCAATCCCTTCGGCGGGCAGCGCACGCACGCGCGATTAAACCCGGCGGTGGGCGAAGTAATTTACCCTTGTGGTGCGGCGCACGACGGCGCTCGCTGGATGGTCAGCCACGGCCTCAATGACGAATACTGCGCCCTCTCCCTCCTGCCCCATGCCGACGTGCTGGCCACGGTTCAGCCGGTTTCAAGCAGTGGTTAAGGCCAGTGGGAAACGCGGCGGCGAGCGCGACAGCCCCAGGAAACATGACCAAGCAGGAAGCCATGAAGCCAGGAAGGTCCTGACGGCTGGACTCCATTTCTGCATTTCTCCGGGTTTCATGGTTTCCTGCTCAGTCTTTGTCTTTGGGCGTCAAGTGTTGGGTGCTCAAGGCTTCCAGGCCCATCCATGACGCGCTCCCTTTTCAGGTCACTGGTGGTCGATCCGCTGCAGATGGTGGCGGGGCTCTGGAGCCGGCGCGAACTCGTGCGCCAGTTCACCCGGCGCAACATCGAGCTGCGGCACAAGGGCAGCCGGCTCGGGGCGGTGTGGGCGTTGATCAATCCGCTCACGATGCTGGGGCTCTACTACGTCGTTTTCGGGGTGCTGTACGGCACGAAGTTCCGGGGGATCCCGACGGAAACGGCGTTCGACGTGCTGCTCGCGATGTTTCTTGGGCTGAGTCTGTTTCACGCGTTCTCCGAAACGCTCTCGTGGGCCCCGGCGCTGATCACCAGCAACCCGAATTTCGTGAAGAAAGTGGTGTTTCCGCTCGAAGTGCTGCCGGTCGCGCAGATCGGTGCGGCCGCGTTTCACCTCGGAGTCAGCCTCTCGCTGGTCGTGGTCGGCAGCGCCTTCAGCACCGACGGCATCACGTGGCATCTCCTGTGGCTCCCGGTGCTCGTGCTGCCGCTGTTGCTGCTGTCGCTTGGCACCGCGTGGCTCCTCGCGGCGTTGGGCGTGTTCATTCGCGATATCGGTCAGTTGAGCGCGTTCGTTGTGACGGTGCTGCTGTTTGCCAGTGCGGTGATGTTTCCCGCCGATCGGATCACAGACCAGTCGGTCACCTTGTGGCAGGTGCTGCAGTTCAATCCGGTCCTGCAGATCATCGACATCGCGCGCCACGTGGTCCTCTGGCACCAGCCCATGCCCACCGGCTGGCTGATCTATGCCTACGCCAGCAGCGCGGCGGTTTTTATCGGCGGCGCGATCTTCTTTGCCCTGCTGCGGCGATCGTTCGCCGAGGTGATCTGAGCCTCCGGAGCGCAGGCGTCCCGCCTGCATTCTCCGGAAGCAGGCGGGACGCCTGCGCTCCCGGCCCTATCCTTGCGGCCGGGCGATCGCGATCTCGTACGGCAGCCGGACGAGGCCGTGGATCACTTCCTGATCGGCGGGATTGGAGATCTCGAGCACCGCTGCGTTCAGCACCCGGTCCCACGTGTTGTCCGCGTCGGCTCCGGCCCCGCAACCGACGTCGACCGTGTATTGCCCGGCCTGCAGCTCGAGTCGGAAACGGATTTTCACCAAACAGGTCCCGCCCGCGGGCAGCTCGGCGATCAAGCGCTGCGCCACCCGGAGACCGGTCGCAAAAATCACCTGGCCGTGGCGGTTTCGCACCTCGCAGCCACCGCTCACCGCGCGCACCGGCCGATTCGCCTGCAACAAGAGGACGAGGACCGCCCAATCCCCGCTCCGAAACGTCGCGCCGAACGCGCCGTCCGCGTGCAGCAGCCAGGCCCGAGCGATGCGCACGCCTCCGTCCCCCAGCCGCTCCTTGTCGCTCAACGCCAGTTCCGGCGCGGTCGGAAGCGGTTCGGTATCCAGTGCGCTCACGTCGTCAGTGGGTGCGGGAGCATTCCCTGAAATGGCGGCCATGGCGGCGACGTACTCCCGCACGCAGGCACCGGCCTCGCCGAGAAACCGCACCCTGCCCTGATCGAGCCAGAGGGCGCGCTGGCACATGCTCAGGACGAAAGACAGGTCGTGGGTCACGACAAGCAGCGTGACGCCCTTGGCGACGAGCTCGTGGAGCCGGCGGCTGCATTTCTGCTGGAACAGGATGTCGCCCACGCTGAGCGCCTCATCGATGATCAACACCTCGGGCTCGACGGAAATCGCGACGGCGAACGCCACGCGCATCATCATGCCGGTGGAATAGGTTTTTACCGGTTGCTCGATGAACGAACCGATGTCCGCGAAGCGGACGATCTCGTCGAATTTGGCGTTCATTTCCGGGCGACTGATGCCCAGGATGGAACCGGCCAGGTAGATGTTTTCGCGGCCGGTAAACTCGGGATTGAAACCCGAGCCAAGCTCGAGAAGTGCGGTCACGCGACCCGTCACTTGGCGGCGACCCGATGACGGTTGGAGCGTCCCGGCGAGGATCTGCAGCAGCGTGCTCTTGCCGGCACCATTGCGGCCAATGACGCCGAACGAGGCCCCGTGGGCCACGGAAAACGAGACATCCTGCAGCGCCACCACGCAGCCCTCGGGCGAGCGTTCGGGGGCGGAATCGGCACTCAGGAGTCCACGGGACAGCCAGTAGCCGATCGAGCTGTCGCGGTGGTAGACCTTGCCGAGGCCGGCGACCTCGATGGCGAGGGATTCCTTTGACGAATCAGTGGACGAGTGCGCGGGTGCTGGGACGGAGACCACAGTCACCGTTAGACGCCGAAGCGTCGGACTTACCAAGAA
Source organism: Terrisphaera buseokensis (assembly GCF_047521145.2). Classification (GTDB taxonomy): domain Bacteria; phylum Verrucomicrobiota; class Verrucomicrobiia; order Opitutales; family Opitutaceae; genus ER46. The sequence continues at coordinate 5,748,994 of NZ_CM134186.1, forward strand.
AAAAAAAGGGCGACCGGTTTCCCGGTCGCCCTTCGCGGCGTAATATCAGTCTACAACTATCAAATTACGGCTTCGGGTCGACATTCGCACCCGCACCACCGAACACAGGCGTCTTGCTGTTCAAGTCCGCGCTGAGGCTCAGAGCGCTGAGGTCCTTCGTGCCGGTCGCCGTGACAGCGATCGTTCCGACGGCCTGCAGCTTCGTGAGCGTGATGTTACCGGCAGCCTGCATGGCAACGGTGTTGCCGAAGCTGACGACGCCACCCTGGTCGGTGACGGCAATGCTGCCACCGGACACGAGCTGAGCGGTACCGTAAGCGGTAGAGCCCGTCAGGATGTCCATGTTGCCGCTCTCCGAGATGTTGACCTGGTTACCGATGAAACGGAGGGAACCGAAGCCGACATTGGGCTGAGCGATGGTGATGTTGCCATTGCCCGTCTGGAACAGCGCGGTGCCGGAGACGCTCATCGCGCCAGCGTTACCGATGTTGCCGAGAGCAGAGGTAGCCGTGAGGTTACCCGAGGCAGAGGACGTCGTGTTGGCGGCGCCCAGCACCAGGTTGGAGCCCGGCTGACCGAGGACCGACAGCGTGACGTTCTTACCGTTGAACACGATACCAGCCGTGCTCGGGAGGTCGGTCGTCGGGTCATCGAGGATGATGTTACCGTTCGCGGCCGTTAGCGTGATGACGCCGGAGCCAGGGGACACCACGGTGCCGGCCGGCTTAACGCCGCCCAATCCCGTGTCGATGATGTCACCAGAGACGCTCGTCGCGGTGAAGGTACCGTTGCCAGCGCCCGGGAAGGACACCGTACGGAGGTTCAACGAGCTGCCTTCCGTGATGGCGATCGACTGATTGGCGGACTGGGTGGTCAGCGCCACCGGGCCGAAGTTGTTTTCGGCATTCGTCAGCGTGATGCTGTTGGTCGCATTGAAGGAGCTCGAAGCGAACACCTTCAACGGAGCGCTCTGAGCAATGTGATTGCCCGAGATGACCGACAGTGAGTTGGCGGAGGTCGAGCCGAGGGTGATGTTACCCGAGCTCTTGATCGCCGCAGCACCGAGAGCGGTGATGTTCGCAGCAACAACATTACCGAAGGTCGTGTTGTTGTTGGTCAAACCGCCGAGGGAGACGCTGCCGCTCGGAGCGCTGAGGCTCAGAACCGTCGACGTACCCGTGGAGTTGATGTTCACCGCGGCAGCCGAATCTTCGATGATGGAACCGAAACGGCTCGTGATCGAGGAATTGCCGGTCGTCGTGATGGAGGACACCTTCAGGGTGGCGTCTTCAACGAACGTGATGTTCGCCGTCGAACCGGTACCGGGCTGCGTGCTCAGAGAGACCGCGCCGAAGTTGTTACCGTTGTTGGCGATGATGATGTCGCCATTGGTGGTCGTGAACGACGCACCGTTTTCGGCGCGGAGCTTCGAACCGGCAACCTGCGTGACGGTGCCCGAGTTACCGTTGGTGAGGAACGCCGTCGTGCCCGTGCCGTTCTGCGCCTCAGCCGAGATCGACTTGGCTTCGATGTTGCCCAAGACGAGATTCCACGGATTGGCGAAGCTCGTGATCGTGGTGCCATTGGCGACACCGGCGCGAACCGAGAGATTGCCACCCGTGACGCCGCTGACCGTGAGGCTGCGGTTACCGAAGACAGCCGTGTCACCGACCGTGTTGTTGAGGACAACCGTCGTCAGGTTGTTGCTCGCGTTGTTCAGCACAACGTTACCACCGCTCTGCAGCGTGATCGTGGCATTGCTGCCGAAACCAGCCGTCTGCGTGATGTTGTTGGCCGCGGTCAGGGTCATGTTACGGAACGTACCGCCGCTGACAACGATGTTGCCGGCAGAGTTGGCGGTCAGACCCGTCGTACCACTGGCGTTGCCGCCGAGGATGGTGATCGTGTTGTTGACCGTGTCGACCGTGCGGATCGTCGTGGTGCCGTTGGCGGCGCTCAAGCACGTCGCGGCGGCCAACGAGAAGTTGGAACCGGACACGATGATGTTGTTGAGACCCTGGGTCAGGGTGACCGCGCCACCGAACGAGTTGGACGGATTTTCAAGCACGGTGCTGAACGCGTTACCCGAACGGAAGTTCGAGGTGCTGGCGATCGCAAGCGCGCCGACCTGGGAAATGCCACCCGCGTTGGCGTTGGCGCTCACCGTGTTGGCCGTCGTGTTACCCGTGAACACGATGTTCGCGGCGGTGGAGTTCACCGTCAGCGAGTTGGCCGAGATGTTGCCCAGATTGATCGTCTGGGTTTCATTGATCGTCACGGTGTTCGAGGTGACGTTGAACTGGCCGTAGGTGGTACGAGCACCGAAGGCACCGGTAGCAGCCGTGAGGCTCACCGTGCCGCCGTTGGCGATCGTGCCGGAGTTCGTCGCCACCGCCGTCGGGTTACCGCCACCGAGGAGGGTGACCGTGGGAGCCGAGGTGTAGCCGATACCGCCGTTGGTGATCGTGAAGCCCGTGACCGTGCCGGTCAGGGAGTTGATCTGAGCCGTGGCCGTGGCACCCGAGCCGCCGCCGCCCGAGATCGTGACCGTCGGAGCCACCACGTAGCCAGCGCCAGCGACGCCAGGGGCGGGGATGGACGTGACGATCGTGGAGGTCAGAACCGGCGTGATGGAGCTGGCCGCCGTGGTCGGCGCACCGCCACCGAGGAGAGACAGGGTCGGAGCAGCATTGAAGCCACCCGTGCCAGCGCTCGTAACCGCGAAGCCCGTGACAACGCCACCGGAGACCGAGGCGGTCGCCGTCGCGCCGCTACCGTTCAGAACGGTGACCTGCGGAGCATTGACGTAGCCGGAGCCACCATTGGTGACATTCAGCGTGGAGAGCACGCCGTAGCCAGCCGCCGCGGTGTTGATCGTGATCGCACCGAGAACGCTCTGGGCGGCATAGTTGTCGTCCGAAACGTTCGAACCGTTGGTGGAGATGTTCAACGCACCGCCAACCGTGACGCCCTTGGCGGCCGAGCCGATGCCCGCGCCGAGAGTCACCGCGCCACCACCGAAGGTGCTCGGCGTGGTGTTGATCGTCATGTTGCCCGTCGACGTGCTGTTCGAGAGCGTGAGGGCCGCGCTGTTCGTGACGCTGACCTGGTTGCCCGTGAGGACGAGGGTCGAGCCGCCGAACGCGTTGTTACCCGTGAGGGCAATGTTGCCGCTCGCCGAGATCGTCGACGTCGTGGAGGGCGTCGTGATCGTGCCGGCAGTCTGGGAGATGTTGCCCGCACCGGCCGTCAGCGTGACGCTGTTGGCACGGAGATTACCGACGGTCAAATTGCCGGCCGTGGCATTCATCGTGAGTACATTGGCACCGTTTCCTGCACCGATGTAATTGGAACCCTGGGCGATGACCGGAGCGGTCACCGTGATGTTGGCACCATTGGCAATGAGATTGCCCGCGATGGTCGCCGTGCCGGTCGCATTGACCGTGATGGGGCTGTTGGCCGCCACGACGTTCTGGGTGACCGTCGCGGTCGTGGTCGGATTCGCACCGCCACCGACGAGGGTGATCGTCGGGGCCGAGGTGTAACCGGAACCAGCGTTGTTCAGAATGAACGCGGTGACAGCGCCACCGGAGATGACAGCGTCAGCCGTCGCACCCGTGCCGCCGCCGCCGGAAATGACAACGGTCGGAGCCGAGGTGTAGCCCAAGCCGCCCGTGGCGATCGCCAAGGAGGTGATGGCGCCAGACGCAACGGAAGCATTGGCCGTCGCAGTGACATTACCGCCGCCCGTGAGGGTGATGGTCGTCGGGGTCGCGCTGAGGAACTGACCCGCGGGAACCGAGATCGAGACGCCGGTAACAACACCCGTGGTGGTGTTAACCGTGGCCGTGCCGGTCGCGCCGGTGACACCGGGGCTCGAGACCGTGACGGTGGGAGCCGCGACATAGCCGGCGCCCGCGTTGGTGATGGTCGGGGAACCGACCGTGCCGCCCGTGGCGAGATTGCCGATGGTGGCATTGCCCACCACATCAACCACGACGCTGTTGCCAAACGCGCTGGCGTTGATCGTGTTGTTGTTGAGGTTGCTGCCGGTGCCGAAATTGATCAGTCCGGTGTTGGGCGTGGTCGTCAGGCTGACAACCTTGTTGCCGTTCGTGTTGGTCAGGGAAACGGCGCCGCTCGTGGTGATGTTACCATTGGCGTTGACCGTGAGATTTCCGCTGATGGCCGACGTGCCGAGAATGATGCCGCTGACATCGGTCAGGGAAACATTCGCACCGGCAGCCGTCGGGTTGCCAACGGCGTTGACGGTCACGGTGCCGAAATTGTTATTCGGGTTCGTGAGGGTCACGCTGCCGGCCGTCGAGTTGCTCGTGTTGAAGTTAGCCGTGTTGCTAACAACGAGGACGCCCGTCGTGGCATTCTGGGTGATGGCACCATTCGTCGTGACCGACAAATTGCCCGTCACCGTCGTCGCACCACCGGTGCCCGTGAGGACGGCGCCGTTGGTTCCGCTGGCGGTGTTGACGATCATGTCGCCATTAACCGTCAGGGTGTTCGCGGTGACGGTCGAGCTGTAGGCGCTCACGTTACCGATCACGTTAGCGAGGGTCGTGTTGTTACCCAGCACGATGCTGCCGAGATTGGAACCGGTCAGATTGAGATTGCCAGAGGTGGTAAAGCTGAAGGTGTCGGCTTCGGAGAGGGTCGAAAGAAACACACCGCCGGTCGACTGGATGCTAGCACCACCACCGACCAGGATGTTTCCGTTCGCCAGAATGAACACGCGGCCCGTGCCCGTGAGCGTTCCATTGATCACGGCATCTGCGGGAGTACCGAGAGCGCCGGTCGTCGTATCGTAGCCGACCTTGTTCAGGACGGAACCACCGGCGACTTGGAAGCTGAAGATTTCGCCAGCGGCGATATTGAAGGAACTACCGTTCCAGACCAGCACCGAGCGATCGGATGCCGTGATGTTCGCCAAGGTGCCCGAGCCAACCCAAGTCGCGGTACCATTGGTCACCGTAAAAGGGGCATTGGTCGGGATCGCTGCCAGCAGCGGGCTCGGCAGTATTGCAATTGGCCCTACAGCCAACATCGCAACCATGAGCTTGCGAAGTGATAACCTAACAGGAGGTGCTTTTTTCATTTTTATAGCTAAGCAGTTTGTGACTTGATTACGCCTAACATAACCAGCTGATGGAAGAAACCGGGGCACAGGCAAGGAGAATTTGCCCGTGATCAATGGGCGGATTTGGGTGATTTTTCCCACTTCGAGGCCAAGGAAAGCGGCCCGGTCCTGATCATCTCCCAACCCCCGTTCGACAGTTGCGCAGCTGACTCGTCCCGTCACTGCAGACCGATTCAACGACTCCCGGGAGCGGTCAGCTGCCAGCGTTGGCGCAGGCCCGCGTCACCGGGCTGGAGTTCGAGGGCGGCGCGATAGTGGGCGTGGGCGGCCTCGCGCCTCCCCTGCTGCACGGCCAGGTCGCCCAGCGCCTGCAGGGCCTGAACGAAGTCCGGCTTCTGCCGCACCGCCTCCTCCAAGTGTAATTGGCCCCGGGCGGTGTCACCCATTTGGACGAGTGTAATCGCGATGTTAAAGTGCGCCTCGGGGTAGTTCGGCTGGAGTGAGATCGCCCGTTCCAGTCGCGTGCGCGCGTCGGGCAACCGACCCAGCAACCGCAACGCCACCCCGGCGTTCATCTCTGCCTCGGGGTAGGCCGCCACGAGCGACGCCGCCGTATCGTAATGCCCCAACGCCTCGGCAAACCTGCCTTGGTAAAGGAGCGCGTTCCCCGCGCTGTTGTGAATCGCCGGCAGGTCGGGAGCCAGGCGATGACCTTCGCCGGCCAGGGTGAGCGCCTGCTCGAACCGGACCTGCGCCTCCGCCGGCTTTCCGGCCTGAAGGAGAGCGTTGCCCAGGTTGCTGAGCGCAGAAATGAAATCCGGCTTGAGGCGCAGCGCCTCGTTGAAGGACTGGACGGCGAGGTCCGCCTGGCCCAGGCGGTGAAACACAATCCCCAGGTTGTTGCGCGCCTCGGCGAATTCCGGCCGCAGGGCGAGCGCCTGTTCGAAGCGTTGGCGGGCGAGCAAGAGGTTGCCCGCCTCAACGGCAGCCTCCCCAAGATTCGCGAAGGACCGCGGGTTGAGGGGCCGCTTGGCGGCGTTATCCTCCCAGAGCCGAACCCGGTCGCGGAAGATTTCGTTGCGGCGGTACGTCGTACCCAGCAGCGCGAGGCCGGCCGTCAGCCCTAGCAGCCAGATTCCCCGGCCCAACAGCGTGAAACCGGTGACCACGAGCAGCACCACCAGCGGGGCTGACGCCAGATAGACGCGATTTTCGGCGATCGGCTGGGTCGCAATCGGCACGACGGTCGACGTCGGGGCCAACACCACCAAAAACGCCACCAGGGCAAACCCGAGGCGTGGCGCTCGCCAAAAACAATAGCCGGTCCCGGCGACCCATGCGCTTAACCCGGCGACAAAGGCCGCCGTCCGACCGAACGAAACAGGAGCCAGCGGACCGTAGTCGAAGATCAAGGGCGACGGCCAGACGATCAGCTTGAGGTAGGTCAGAACGGCCTCGCATTCGGTCAGGGCGTAGCGCCACCACGTGATGCCAAGGCCGAATCCCACTTCGCGATGCGACAGGCCTGCCATCAGGAGCGCCAGCCAACCCCAGGAGGCGGCCAGTCCGGCGTAATACCAACGTCGCCGCAGCAGCGCGGCCTTGAAGGAACCCGCCACAAAACACGCATCAAAGAGCAAGACGAGCAAGGGCGCGGTCACCATGCCCTCCTTGCTTCCGATTCCCAGCCAGCAGGCGACGACTGAAAGCACCCACCACTGCCGGCCGCCGGATGTCGCCCCGCGAATGAAGGCATAGACCGTCGCGAGGTAGAAAAACGCCATCAGCAGCTCGGTGCGCTGCGAGATGTAGCTCACCGCCGCGCTCAGCAGCGGGTGGACGGCCCAGAGGGCGGCGGCGAGGGCCGCCAGCGGCAAGGCCTGCATGGCCACCCGCCGTGTCGTCACGGACGCCGGGCTGGCGTGCGACCCGAGCAGGAGAAACGTCCGTCGCACGACGCCGAACAGGAGGAGCGCCGACAGGGCGTGCAGCCCGAGATTCACCGCGTGATAACCCCACACCCCGGTGCCGCCCACGGCGTAGTTCAACGCGAACGTCAGGTTGGCTACGGGACGTCCGGCCACCGTACATTCAGCGGGAGGTGAAAACACCGGACCCAGCGGCCACAGGCTGCGGATCGACGGATTATTTGTGATCGCCAGCGAGTCGTCCAACACCAGCGGCCCGTGCAGGCTGTTGTGGTAGGCCAGCACGGCGGCGATGACGACCAGAGTGCCGGCCCACGGAAGGGAACTTCGAGTATCAGACAACGGGAGAAGTGGTTCTTCACCGATATCTGAGCGGCCTGCGCGATGAGCGCCAGTCTCGAAAGTGCCGCCAGCGGGTCGCTGGCGAGGAATCTCCGCCGGCTCAAAATGATCCCCGGCGCGTTTTTCGCTCGGCAATTCCCGGGCGCTCGATTCAACCCGAGGGCGCATTTCTCCGTGACAACCGCCACTCTCCACGCCTGACGCCCTCTGCGATCCGCTCGCTGCCTCCTTTTTTCACGCGCTTCGCAGCCTTTCCTACATGCAACTCAGTCAAGAAAGTTATCGCACGCGCTGGTTGGTACTCGTCGGCGTCTGGACCCTGATTGGCGCAGCACTTTTTTCCCAGGCTCGCATCATCCGCGACTACCTCGACGTGGTGGGCCAGCTGGGTTCCCGGGGCGGCGCTCCCGCTTCCGCACCTTTGATGCAGGCTTACCCGGCTTTCGCGGCCGATGCCCAAGTCTGGGTTCGCCACGCTCTCACGCTCATTGAAGGGGATCAAATCCAGCTGCGCTACACGACCATCGACAATGCCCCGGCGGGACGCGAGGTGCACTGGAACTCAGCTTGGGCCTGGGCGATCGCAGGCGCCGGAAAAATCCACCACCTGTTCACGGGACAGCCGATCACGGCGTCGGTGGAAAAGGCCACGATCTGGCTGACCCCATTCACGCTGTTTGCCCTGGTCGTGATCATTTCCTCCTGGGCCACGCGGCATGCCGGCCTGATCGCCGGCGTCGTGGTGGCCGTGGCCATGGGGTGTCACGATCGCATTTTTGAGGGCTTCTTTCCGAGCTACGTCGATCACCACGGCCTGCTCACGGTCGCCGTTCTGGGCATGGTGTTTGGCGCCGTGTGCATGGGCGGAGGCTGGTGGCAGGAACCGGGGGAAAGCCCGGTTCACATCCTGGCGGACTCACCCGCCCGCGCCCGCAAGGCGGCGGGATTTTCCGCCATCTGTGGCGCCTGTGGACTCTGGGTGAGCGCAGCGTCGACCATTCCGCCCATCGCCATCGTTGGCATCGCCGGGCTCCTGGCCACGCTGCTGCACGGCAAGGCCGCGCTTGAGCAGGGATCGCGTTTCGATCCGCAGGTTTGGCGGCACTGGGGTCGCGTCGGCGGCGCCGTGAGTTTGTTTTTCTATCTGCTGGAGTACTTCCCGTTTCACCTCGGGGTGCGGCTGGAGCCGAATCATCCGTTTCACGCGCTCGCGTGGTTCGGTGCCGGCGAACTCATCGCGGAAATCAGCGAGCGTTCCCTTCGCCCCGCCGGCGAACGCTGGACGAACCTGAAGGTCCTGATCTGGCCCCTGCTGGCCGTCGCCGTCGCGCCGGTCACGATGATCGTCGGCGGAGCGAAAGTGATAGCGTTCATCGACCCGTTCATGGCCCGGTTGCACAGCGACTACATCCAGGAGTTCCTGCCGCTCTGGCGAACGCTCCGGATCTTCGACGCCAAAGGGGTGTTTCAACTTGTGGTGGTCGCAAACGTGCCGCTCCTCCTGGGCGTGGCCACGCTGAGCTTCCGACGCCGGGAGAACCCGATCGTCCTCTGGTTCGCAACCATTGCCACCTTCTTCTTCATGGCGATGGCGTGGTGGCAGTCACGCTGGCTGCTGAATTCGACCGGCATTCAGATTTCCCTGGGATTGCTTCTGCTGGCCATCTGGACAACCCGATCGCGGGCGTGGGTCCGCTGGACCGCCGCGCTGGCGATGGTCGGCGTGCTCTATGTGCCGACTTCCCTGCTGCGCCTGTACAGCTCGCGCGCCGACGTCGCAGCGCGCCGCGTGGCTCCGCGCGATGCGGGCGCGGCACTGAACCGCGACATCGCCGCCGCCCTGCGCAACTCCCAACCGACCGGCGAGATCACGCTGCTCAGCAGCCCCAACGCATCGACGGGCATCGGCTACTACGGCCGCTTCAAAACCCTCGGCACGCTTTATTGGGAGAACACCAGCGGTCTGAAGGCAGCTGCGGCGATCCTCGGTGCGCGGACCGAAGCCGAAGCGGCCAGGTTGATCAAAGTGCACGGCGTGACTCACGTGGCGATTGTCGCCGACGAGAATTTCATCGAACAGTATTTCCGCCTGCTCAACCCGAAGGCGACCAACGACGAGGTGCGCAGCTGCTTCGGCTTGAAGCTGCTGATGGACCGGACGGTGCCGCAGTGGCTGCAGATGATTCCGTATCGCATTCCGGATGATCTGCGTTCGCTCAACGCGAACGTCATGCTCTTCAAGGTCAACTTCGATCAAAACGTGTTTCAGGCGATGTATAATGTGGCCCTGACCCAAATCGCCAATGAGGCGATCGACGATGCGGATCGCACCCTTGATGCCCTCATCAAGCAGGTGCCCCAGGCGTACGAACCCTGGCTGCGCAAGGGCGAGCTGCTGATCCAGCGGCGGAACTTCGAAGCGGCGGCGGAACACCTCTTCAAGGGCATCAGCCTCGCGCCGGCGAACGATCGCACGACGCTCTACATCGCCAGTGCCGGCCTGTTCTACGGGCTGCAGCGCCACGCCGACGCGATCCGTTTCTATCGCGCCGGACTGGCGGAGGGCTTCCACCCCAGTCTCGCCATCTACCTCGCCTGGATACTTTCGACCAGCAGCTTCGACGACGTGCGCAACGGTCGCGAAGCGCTGGAGCTGGCTCAGGCGGCGCTGAAGACCGACCCGAATTCCGCGACCTACCTCAATGGCGTGGCTGCCGCCCTGGCGGAACTGGGACGCTATCAGGAAGCGCTCAGCATCATGGATCAGGCGGTCGCCAGCGCGACGATTCGAAATGAAGCGGCGTTGCTCCGCGACAGCCAGGAGCGCATCGCGCTTTATCGCTCCCAGAAGCCGCTGCGCAAGTGAGCCGGTGGCGCCGGGCCCGACGAGGGTCCGCCACCTGCGACGCAGCCGGCAACGGCGTTCAGTCCAACGTTGCAATGAACATTTGAAAAACCCAGAGGTCTCCGTTCGCCCGATGATCATCTTCAGCCGTATCCGTCGCCTTGCGTGCCTCGCCGCGGGCACCTGTGTGCTTCTCCGCCTTTCCGCGCTGGGAGCCACCCCTTCGGATGCGCCGGCCGCAATTCCTGCCACCACCGCCGCCCCTCCGGCAGCACCCGCGGCCCCGGCCGTGGCGGGCCACGTGCTGAGAAAGATTTGGATTTCCGAAAGCGTGGAAACCGCGGAGAAATTCTCGCCGACGGCCGGTGAATTCGTGGTGCTCGCGCCCTCGCTGCCGCCCATGGACGCGGCCGAGCTGAACCGGCGTCTCGCGATCGGCGACGGTCGGGTCATCGACGAACGGCTGCTCGCCGCCATCGCCCAGGTCATCGAGCTTTTCTTCCGCCAGTTCGACTATCCCGCGGCCCAGGCGATCATTCCCAACCAGAACATTTCAACCGGCATCCTGCGGGTGATCGTCCTGACGGGAACGAAGAGCGAACCCGTGACCGCCGCCACGCGGTGGAAAATTCGCAACATCAAGATGGATGGTGCGCGCTGGTTCAGCGAATCGCTCCTCCGCGAGAAGCTCCGGATCGAGCAGGGCGGCATGGTCCAATTCGGTGAACTCGATCGCGCCATCAGCTGGACCAACAACAACCCGTACCGCCGGGTGCAAGTGAAGTTGGAACCGGTGCCGAACACCGGCGAAGCCGATCTCATCATCGCCGTGAAGGAGGCATTGCCGCTGCGCGTCGTGACCAGCTACGACAACACCGGCAACGTCGCCATCGGCAAGAGTCGCTACGCCGCGGCGGTGAGCTACGCGAATCTCTGGGGCCTCGATCACCAGGCCTCGTACCAGTTCCTCACCACGGATCAGCCGAAGTTCTTCAAGGCGCACGGCATCGACTACCGCATTCCGCTCCGCTGGCGCCACTACCTCCAGTTCAGCGCCTCCTACGTCCAGGCCCGGCCCGAGTTTTATGAAGGGCTCTTCGTGCAGGAAGGCGAGACGGTCACGAGCGATCTCCGCTACTCCATTCCGGTCCGCGCGGGCGACAATCCCATCGATGTCTACGCCGCGATCAATTTCAAGGAGAGCAACAACAACCTGGCGTACGGCGGCACCTCGGTCCAGGCGACCAAGACCGACATCTTTCAGCTCACCTTGGGCGGTTCACTCGTGCGTCGCGACAAGCGCGGCGCCTGGGCCTTCGGCGCCACGGTGACGGCGAGCCCCGGCGGCATCAATTCGCGGAACTCCGACCGGGCGTTCGACGCCAATCTCTTCGACCGCCGTCTCGATAGCGCCCGTTTCGGGGCCAAGGCGCGCTACATCTACGGCGGCGTTACCTTCCAGCGGCTCCTGAATCTCGCTCCCGGCTGGGACTTCTTTGCCCGCGGTGCCGGCCAGGTCTCACAAGCCAATCTGCTGGCCAGCGAACAGCTCAGCATCGGCGGCGCCTCGAGCGTCCGCGGCTACAACGAGAACATCTTCTCCGGCGATCACGGTTACGTCTTCTCCAACGAACTCCTCGCCCCCGCGATCAAACTCCAGCTGCCCAAGCTGTCGAAATCACGCGGTCCGCTCGAAACCCGCTTCATCGGCTTCTTCGACGGCGGCAACACCGCCGTGCGCCACAAGTTCGCCATCGACCCGAAACGCGTCGCCCTCGCCGGCGCCGGTCTCGGCCTGCGCATGACGCTGGCCACGAATTTCTCGCTCAACGCCGACTACGGCTGGCAGGTCAACCGCCTGCCCTACCCCGTCGAGGAACGCTCGCGCGGTCACATCCGCGCCATGCTCGCCTTCTGACGCGATTCGCCCCACACGTTGCGGGTGCGGATCCATCTCGGTCACCACTTCTACGGCGCAGGCAACCTCGGCGACGATTTCATGCTCGCCGGGTTCCTGGTGGCCCTGCGCAGTCTCGCCCCGTCCGCCACGTTCAGCTGCTGCGTGCCGTTCCCGCTCGCGCCGCTCCGGCAGCGTTTCCCGACGATCGACTGGCAGCCGTACGATCCTGACGCCCGCAGCCGCTGCATCGCCGCCTGCGACGTCTGGCTCGGCCTCGGCGGCTCTCCGTTTCAAAGCGCCCTGTCTCGCTGGTTCGTCGACCATCTCATCGGCGACGCCCGGCTCTGCACGCGTCACGCCCGGCCAATGTACTTCCTCGGCGTCGGTGTGCAGTCCGCGGACGAACTGAAGCTCCCGGAAATCCAGCAGCTCTGCGGCCAGGCGTCGCACATCTGGACGCGCGACGCCGCTTCGGCCCAACGTCTGCGTTTGCTGCCCAAGCCTCCCGCCATCGATCCGTCCGCCGATCTCGCGCACGTGTATTTTCGGACGTATCCGCTGCCAGCAGCGAAAGCCGGCCGGGTGACGCTCGTGGCGAATTTTGACTACGGCCCATGGCCGGGGCAGACGGCCTGCCTCGACGCCCTACGCCACCTCCACGCGAGCGAGTACTGCTGGCTCGCGCAGGAATCGCGCGACCTTCCGGGCGCCGAACGCGCGCTGTACGCCGCCCTGACCGACGCGGAGCGAACGCGGTGGCAACTGGTGTCGCCGGAGCAACCCGGAGCCGCGCTTCCCGCCGTGATGACGCTCTGGCCTTCAGGCGAATGGCTCGTGACGTCACGCTATCACGCCGCGCTTGCAGGCGCGTGGGCCGGCTCGAAGATCCTCGTCGTGACCACCAACGAAAAACTCCGCGCCGCCGCCCGCGAACTGGGCACCCCGGTGATCGCCCCCGATGCCAGCGAGGGCACCACCGCGGACGCGCTCGCCACCGCCCGCCCGCAGCGTCCACCGACCGCCCTCGCCGATCACGCCTGGGCCTCCTGCGCGGCCTTCGTGCGGTCCGCAGTTGCGCACCGGCGTTGAAGTAGCGTAGGCAGAACGGTTCATGGCGGCACTCGCGCTCTCCTTTGCGTTTCTCCTGTTCACGGCCGGACTCGGCCGGGCAGTGCTGGCGCTATGCGGATGGCGCGGCGGAGTGCTCCGGGCCTGGCTGCTGGCCCCCGCCACCGGCCTCGCCGTCGTCGTGCTCGCAGTCATGGTGCTCAACCAGGCCGGCCTGCCCGTCCGGGCCTTTGCGTGGCCGCTCACCCTCGGGCTCGCCGTCGCGGCCGCGGGCATCTTCGTCTGGCGCCGTCCGATTTTCCCCCTCAAGGCCCTCGCGCCGTTCGTTGCCGTCGCGGTGTTTTCCCTCCTCTGGACCGGCTGGCCGCTTCTTCGCTTCGGCTTCGGCTGGCTGAGCTACGTCAACGACGACTACGTCAACTACTGCTTCGCCGCCGAACGCTTCATGGACTACGGCTTCTGGCGCGTCCCGACGCTCGAGGAGCTCGGCGGCACCGACGTCTCCCAGTATTACTGGTTCATGCATGTGCCGGGACTGATGCGTTTCGGCAGCGAGCTCACCCTGGCCTGGGTCGCAGCGCTCACGGGCATCAAGTCGCTCGGCATCTTCATGCCGGTGATCATCGGGCTCGGGATGATCCAGTTGGCTTCCACGGCCGCGCTCGTGCTGCACCACGGACGCTGGCGGCGGCGGGCGCTGATCACGTGCGCCCTGCTCGCCATCAGTCCGCTGTTCATGCTCGGCACGCTGTATCAGCTGATCGCGCAGGTGGGCGGGCTGGCCCTGTTGCTGGCGGTGACGGCCATCCTCACCGGCCGCCTTCCGTCCGCCCGCAAACGCATCGTGCCGCACGTGCTGGTCCTCGCAATCGTCGGTTCCGCCATCGCGGTGTTCTATCCGGAAGTGACCGCGTTCGCCGTGCTCACGGCCGTGATCGCCGCGACCATTGACGGCGTGCGCCGACGCGCCGTACCGACGCTCCGCATCACCCTGGTCGTCTACGGTCTGCTTGGCGTCATCCTGCTGCTGCGCCACAACACGCTGTCGTACGTATTCACGATCATGTTGCAGATGGGATCGGGCTTCAAGAGCGTCGACCTGTCGCTCTCGCTGTTCCCGTATTTCATGATCCCGACGGGCCTGGCGAACCTGTTCGGCCTGATGCCGCTGTCGGTCAATTTCGCCGAGCCCATCGCCTCGATCACGATCCTCGGCGGACTGGCGGCCATCGTCATCGCGCTGGTCTTCGCCCTCCGCGAATCCTGGCGCGCCGCGCCCATCGGCGTGCTGCTGCTCGTGCAATTCGTCCTCGCGATCAAACTGATGCGCTCGGGCAACGATTTCGGCCTCTACAAGATCGCGATGTTCATGCAGCCCGCCCTCGCCGGCGCGCTCGCGGTCGCGCTGCTCAGACTACCCTGGTCACGCGTCACCGCGCCGCTCGGCGTGCTCGTCGCCCTCGCCTGCTGCGCGCCCACGGCGTTGTTCTACACCCGCGTTTCCCAGGGCGAAAAGGCCGGTGGCATCACCGAGGCCAAACTCGCCTCCATTCTCGGCACGCAGCTGCCCGCCACGCCCCCGCGCGCCCGCCTGCTCGCCGACATCAACAACCTCGTCGCCGCCAAGGTCGCCGCGCTCGAGGCCCGGGGCACCGACTTGCGTTTTCTCTCGCGCGATTATTACCAGCAAATCGCGCCGATCGAGTATGAGATCCTCGGTGACACCCTGATCGGCTTCCACCCGCGCTTCGCCGATCTCCTGCGCACGCGCGCGATGCTCGCGAAACGCGACGAAGCCACGATCCGCGTGCACACGGTGTTTGAAAACACGCCGTCAGTGACGTCGTTCCGCGCCCCGGCGCTCGACTTCAACCGGCAGGATTCGACCGACGTCTATCTCACGCTCGATCCGTCGCTCGGTCTCTTCAACAAGTTCGAGGTCGCGCCGGGCGTGAAGCCGGCTTCGTTCTTCAAGGCCATCCCGGCCGCGGATGCCCACAATCATCTCGTGTTCATGCACACGGGCCGCGGCAACCACTACTACCTCGGTGACCGCAACCGCATCGCGATCTATCAGCCCGAGGCCGATCCCTACACGACGCGCCAGGACATCACGGGCCTCGGGCAGTTCCTGCTGCTGCGCGTCGAAAAGCCCGACGAAGAATTCTACCTGCGCATCTCGGCGACAAAGACGTTCATGGGCGGCGGCCACACGTCGTGGTCGCCCGGCTCGAAGATCCTCGGCGCGAAACCGGTCCCGCTCGCGTTTCCCGGCAACGGCGCGGTGAACCGGATAGTCGGTCCGATTCGCCCGATCTTCCGCGACGGCGCCGCCTACATCGCGATCGATTTCAACGAACTGCCCGTGCAGTTCCCGATCAAGCGCACCGGCCTGCAGTCACTTTACCATCCTCAGGTGCCGCTCGATTCGCGCAAGCTCGTCGCGTACGGCCGCGACATCTCCGCGCTCTCCGCCGCGCAGGCCGCCGCGCTCGAGCGGCCTTCAAAGCTCACCCGCTTTCCTGATGATCTGCTCTTCGCGCGCGGCCTGGAATTTTCCGGCATCTACGAGGACGGCTGGTTGTCACCGGAAAGCGATTTCATCCTCGGCGGCGGCGGTCCCGACGCCTGGGTGCGCGTCCGCGGCTTCGTGCCGGAGATGGCCAAGGGCAACTTCGGCGCCGGCACACTGCAAATCACCCTCGCGAGCGGCACCGTCGAAGTCCCCGCCGCCGTCGGATCGTTCGACTGGCTGCTGCCGGTGGGCTCCAGCGATCGCGCCGCGCGCATCGGTCTGCGTTTCACCACCAGTGCGCCGTTGCCGAGCGGCGACGACCGGCCCGTCGGCGGCAAACTCGAGTGGATGGAAGTGTTTCCCTCGCTGCCGACGCACCTCTTCGAGTTCGGCAAGACCACCTCCGCGCGCCTGGCCTCCACCGGGATCGATCAGGACGGCTGGTTCGCCAAGTCCGCCACGATCCAGCTGCCGCCGTTTCCGTCCGCGCACGACATCATCCTGACGTTCGAGTATCCAGGTTGGAGTGACACAAAGGAGACGACTGTCACCGCGCACTGGCCCGGCCAGTCCGCACCCGTCGCACTGAAACTCGTGCCCGGCAGTCCGGCCACCATGCGTGTCCGCCTGCCGGCCTCGGCCAAGCCGCGCACGCTGCGGTTCGAAGCGGCCAACGATTTTCCGCTCGCGGCCCCCGACACGCGTCGCCGCTCCGGCCGCCTCGTCCAGTTGGAACTGCAGCCCGCGCTCCAGCCGTGAACGCGTCCACCGCCCCGGCACCCCGCGCTGCCCTCATTCTCAAGATCGACACGCTCGGTGATCTGATCGTGTTCGCGCCGGTGCTCGCGAGCCTGCGCGCCGCGTGGCCGTCCACGCGTTTCTGCGTGTTGATCCGCCGCGCGTACCTCGACCTCGCGCCACTGCTGGTGCCGACCACCGGCTCCACGAACGACCTCGCGATCGAGTGGCTCACGACCACGCTCGATCCGTTTGCCCAGGGACCGGAGGCGGATCCCGCCGAAGTCGGCCGGCTGCGCGAGCTCGTCACGGCGCTGCAACCCGACCTTGTGGCGGCCGCCACCTCGCGCCGCAACTGGCTCGAGGTCGCGCTCGCCGCCGCCGCACCGCACGCCCGGCGCGTGGCGCTCGGTGCCTCCGGCGACGACGAATTCTTCGCCACCCGGCTGCGCGTCGCCCTCGGCTTGCACGCCGACCGCGTTTTCGCCGAGCAGATTCCGGTCGCGGCCGACGAACCCGACTGGCGCAGCAATTTTCAGCTCGCCGACGCCGTGATCGGCCAGCCGGTGGAACGCAACGCCCCGGCACTAGCCCTCGACGCCGCCACGCTCGGGCTCACCGCGGGATTTCTGCAGCAGCACGGACTCACCGCCGGTCGCTACGTCGTGTGCGCCGCCGCCGGCTTCGCCAACGTGCGGCTCAAGACCTGGCCCGCCGAACGCTTCGCCGCCGCCCTGCAGTATCTGCGCGAGCACTACCGCCTGCCGGTGGTCCTCGTCGGCCACGAATCCGAGCGCGCATATCTCGATCCGCTGCTGCGGCAGCTTGGCACCGGTGCGTCCGCGACGCTGCCCGCCGCCGCGCTCTGGATCGGACGCGAAGGCTCGCTGCCGGAACTCGCCGCGCTGCTCGCGCACGCCGCGCTCTTCCTCGGCAACGACACCGGCGCGATGCACCTCGCCGCAGCGGTGGGCGTCCCGGTCGTAGCCATTTTCGGCGGCGGCACGTGGCCGCGTTTCATTCCCGCCGCCCGCCGCGGCGCCGCGGTGGTGCATCCGTTGCCGTGTTTCGGCTGCGGCTGGGATTGCGCGTTTGGCGATGCGCCCTGCCTCGGCGCGATCACGACGGCCGACGTTTGCGCCGCCCTCGATCACGCGCTCGATGCCTCGAACGTGTTTCGCGTCATGACCGTCGCTCACGTCTCGGCCGAGACGCAGACGCTGATGGGCCAGGTCGCACGTCGTCACCGCGAAACCCAGGCCGGCCATCTCGCCCGCCAGCACAAGCTCGAGGAACTCACCGCGCTCTCCCGGGAGAAGGACGGCGAGATCGCGGCGTTGAAATCCGTCTGCGACGAACGGGAGAAGACGATTTTCATCCTCGACGGCCACGTCCGAAATTTTCAGGCGGAGAACGCCGCGATCAAGGCCGACAAGGCCGTGCTCGAGAAAACACTCCAGGCGCTCCCGGCCGACGCCGCGAAGTCCGCCCAGACCATCGCCGATCTCGTGGTGCACATCCGCAACATCGAGGCCCTGCTCAAGCACCGGGACGGCGAACTCAAGGAGCTGACGACGTCCGGCCAGAACCGCGCCCGCGGCCTGCATGATCTCGAGCAGGCGAAGGCCTACGGCCGGTTGCTCGCGCAGAAGGACATCGCGCTGCAATCGCTGCACGAGGGTCTCGCCGCCCGCGACCAGGCCATCGCCCGCCTCGCCGCCGAGTCCAACGGCTTCACCGCCGCGCTGCGCAAGCTCGGCCTCGCCCTCGCCGTGCTGTGGCGGGAAAAGGTCTGGCGCCCGTTCGACACGTGGCGCTTCCAGCGCGTTGTAGGGGATTATTGGATGCAGCTCGGCATCCTGCGCCACTACGCGCCGCGGCCGTTGCGCTGGGACGAACGTCTGCCCGGCCCGCGCCTGCCCGACGCCGCGCTCCCGCAGGTCGCCGTCGTCACGCCCAGCTACGGCCAGGAACGCTTTGTCGAGCGCACGCTGCGGAGCGTCCTCGATCAGGTGTATCCGAAACTCGTTTACGTCGTGCAGGACGGCGGCTCCCGGGACCGCAGCCCGGCCATCATTGCCAGCCACGCCGCGCGGCTGCACCACTGGGAGTCGGTGCCGGACAAGGGCCAGGCCGACGCCATTCACCGTGGCTTCGCCCACGTGAACGGTGCGCTCGGCCCGGATGACATCATGGCCTGGCTCAACTCCGACGATCTGCTCGCCCCCGGCTCGCTACGTTTCGCGGCCGAGTACTTTGCCCGGCACCCGGACGTCGATGTGATCTACGGTCATCGCATCATCATCGACGACGAGGATCGGGACGTCGGTCGCTGGATCATGCCGCGCCACCGCCGGGAAACGCTCGAGTGGATCGACTACGTCCCGCAGGAGACACTGTTCTGGCGCAAACGCGCGTGGGACCTCGCCGGCGGCATCGATCCGAGTTTCCAGTTCGCCCTCGACTGGGATCTGCTCGCCCGCTTCCAGCAGGCCGGCTGCCGGATGGTGCGCGTGCCGTACTTCCTCGGCGCGTTCCGCGTCCACGCCGAACAGAAGACGTCCCAGGCTATCCACACCACGGGCGCCGACGAGATGCGCCGGATCCGGACCCGTTTCCACGGGGAACGGCAGGATGATTTCGCGACCATCAACCGCCACGCCCGTCACGCCCGCTTCTGGGGCGCGATCACCGCGCGGCTCCACGAAGTCGGCATTCGCTGGTGAACTCACCCCCGCAGGCCACGCCGAAAATGGCGCCACCCGGCGGGGGTAACACCGCCGGCGTTTCCACGCTGCGCAGGCTCTGGTTCGGCCTGATCATCATAGCGACACTCGCGTACTATTTCTGGACGGCGATGACCTCGCCGGGCGGGCCGCCGCGCATCCACGGCCGCGAGTCCGATCATTTCAACCTGCTCAGCCGCGGCCTGCGCAACGGTCATCTCCACCTCGATCAGGAAGTTCCCGCCGGACTCCTGCAGGCGCGCAACCCCTACGATCCCAAGGCCCGGCCCGGCGTGGCCGTGCTGCACGACGCCAGTTTCTACCAGGGCAAGTACTACATCTATTTCGGCCCCGCGCCGGTCGTCACCCTGCTCCTGCCCTTCAGCCTCGTGACCGGCAGCGATCTGCCCGTGCCGTATGCGGTGTGGCTATACTCGAGTTTCGGATACGCCGCGCTGCTCGGCCTTTTTTTCTTTCTGCAACGCCGCCACTTTCCCGCCGCGGGCCTGCTCACCATGACCGCCGCGCTGATCGCCCTCGGCGGCGCCAGCCTGGTGGTGACGTTGCTGCGGCGCGCCCACATCTGGGAACTCTCCGGCGCGAGCGGTTTCGCGTTTTTCTCCGCAACCCTGTACTGCCTCGGCCGCGCGCTGCACTCGTCGTCGCGCGCCACCGCCTGGGCCACGCTCGGCGGCCTCATGCTCGGCCTCGCGGTGGCGTCGCGGCCCACGTATCTCCTCTGCAGCGTGCTCTTCGCCCTGCCGCTGGTGCTTCGACCGGGCTGGATCGCCGGTCGCAACGGCTACACCTGGCGGGCGCTCACAGGCGCCGCGATCCCCTGCACCCTGATCGTCGCGGTCCTGCTCGCCTACAACTACGCCCGGTTCGGCAGCCCGCTGGAGTTCGGCCTGCGCTACCAACTCACGTCGGTAATCGAGAGCGAATCGCGGCACTTCAGCCTGAGCTACGTGCCGTTCAACTTTCACGTCTACTTTCTCTCGACGCTCCGCTGGATCGGCCAGTTCCCGTTCGTCAACGGCATCGCGCTGCCGCCGCTGCCGCCCGGTCACGGCGGACACGAGTACACCTTCGGACTCCTGCCCAACCTGCCGTTTTCACTCTTCAGTTTCGTCGTGATCGCGGGATTGCTGCTCGGTCGCTTTCGGCGCGCACTGCCGGAACCGCTCCGGCTGACGCTCGGTGTGCTCATCGGTGCGGTCGTGATCAACGCGGCCCTTCTGCTCGTTTTCTTCGGCTCGTGCATTCGTTACATGGTCGACTTCACGCCGTGGGTGATGCTGCTGGCGGCGCTGGGCCTGCTGGCGGGTGAACGCGAGCTGCGCACCGCTTTCGCGCTCCGACTCTGGCGCGCCGCGGCGCTCGGACTGGCCCTCGTCTCGTCGTTCACGGCCGCGGCCGGCGTCGTCAACTTCTACGACCTCGTGCGCGGCGAACCATCGCTCGCCTATCGTCCGGTGGCACGCGCGCTCAATCGCCCGGTGCACTGGCTGCAACAGCAACGCTGGCCCGAGTATGGCCCGCGGGAGATCGCGTTCACGCTGCCCGCCGACCGCACGCCGCGCCAGGAAGTGCTCGTGACGCTTGAGCGCGACGGCCGCCAAACCGCCGTCGTCTTCGTCGACACCCTCAACGACCGGAAAATCCGCTTCGGCTACCGCGAGAGCGCGCGCCCCAAGACGATCACGTATTCGCCCGCTGTCTTCGCCCCGGCCGGTGCGAGCGCCACGCTGCGGCTCAGCATCGGCGGGCCCTACGCCGAGTTCAACGGCGTGCGAGGACGGCTGCGCGCGCAGTTTGACGGTGTGCCCTTCTGGGATGTGCCGGTCGTCGGCTTTGACGTGTACCCGGGAAAGCTGACCATCGGCCCTGACGCCACTTCGCCCGATCTTGCGCGCTTCTCCGGCACGATCGAGGCCGTGCGTCCCATCGTCATGCCGGAAATCGCGCGACCGCTCGTCGCCGGCATCCGGGCGCGCGTGGACATCAAGCCGGAGATGGTCGGACGCGCCTATCCGCTGGTCACGACCGGCCAGACGAAGGCGGGCGATCTGTTCTTCATCCGCGTCCACGACAACCGGACGATCACCTTCGGCTACGATCACTGGGGCGACGCCACGATCGTTTCCCCGCCCGTGCCCACCGCCCCCGGCGAGACGCGCGTCGTTGAATTCTGGGTACCGGCGCTCTCCACCGCGGAAGCGAACCCGATCCTGCTCGTCAAGGTCGACGGCGTCACCGTGTGGGAGCAGCCCGCCGCCGCCTATCCCGTCACACCGGAGACGATCTTCGTCGGCCGCAACCCCATCGGCGGCAGCACGTGCGAACTGACGATCGAGCACACGGTGTTTGAAGACCTGCAGTTGCCCTTGGCGAAGCGGTAAGGCGGTGAATTCAGAAGCCAGGAAGCCATGAGCCTTCCTTTGCCTGGATTTGAACCACGAAGACACGGAGACACAGAGGCTGAGACCAATCTCCCGGCAAGGATTGGACTCAGCCCTGCGGCTACCGCGCGATGGCGCGAAATATTCCCTCAGCGGATTTTCTCTGTGCCTCTGTGCCTTCGTGGTTTACCTGCCTCCCGGATCTGGATGCCCGGAAGCAGTCCGCGCTGCAGGTCTGGGCGCGGCACGCTTTTAATTCAAAAGCCAGGAAGCCATGAGACCTCTCCTGGTTTCCTGGCTTCTGAATTGACCGCTCCACACCCGCGCACGGCCCGGATTTCTCCCGATTCCGTGGTTTCGGAATCACGGCGAAAAATTTGTGCTGAAGTGCCCGCGGGAGTTGGTCACTCCTTACGCCATCTCCATGCTCCTCAGCATCGTCGTTCCGGTTTACAAGGAAGAGAAGAACGTCCCCGAATTTCTTCGGCGGCTGCGTCCGCTTCTTTCCGCCATCACGGAAGACTACGAGATCATCTTCTCGCTCGACCCCTCGCCGGACCGTACCGAGGACGTCATCCTCGAACACCGCGCCTCCGACGAACGGATCAAGCTGTTGAAATTCTCCCGGCGCTTCGGCCAGCCGATGGCCACGCTGGCCGGCCTGGAGTATTCCGCGGGCGACGCCGTGATCGTGATGGACGTCGATCTCCAGGATCCGCCGGAACTGCTGCACCAGATGGTGGCGAAGTGGCGCGAGGGCTTCGACGTCGTGCTGCCGCAGCGGCTGCATCGCACCGGCGAACCGTGGATCAAGAAGGTCGTGGCCGCGACGGGCTACAAGGTGATCAACAAGATCGCGGACGTGCGCATTCCGTCCAACACCGGCGACTTTCGGCTGATGTCCCGCCGCGTGGTCACGGAAGTCGTGCGGCTCAAGGAAAGCCACGGTTTCCTGCGCGGCATGGTGGCCGTGGTCGGCTTCAAGCAGGCGTTGATTCCCTTCGACCGGCCGGCGCGCTTTGCCGGCGAGACCAACTACAACCGCTTCCTCGGTTCGCTGCGCATCGGCTTCAACGGCATCTTCTGCTTCTCGACCTACGCGCTTTCGCTCAGCACGTGGCTGGGGTTCCTCATCGCGGGTTTCTCGTTTCTGCTGATGGCCGTCTACCTTTTCTACAAACTCATGGGCTGGCCGATCGTCTGGGGCAACCCGACGCTCGTCATGCTCATCGCGTTTCTCGGCGGCATCCAGCTGATCAGCGTCGGCATCCTCGGCGAATACATCGGACGCATCTACGAGGAGGTGCGCTCGCGGCCGAAGTTCATCGTCGATCGCGCCGAGGGCTTCAAACGCTGACCGCGTTTGGCCGGTGACGCCTCCCGCGGCTTCCGCATGACGCATCGCTCCCTCTGGCTGCGTGGACTGATCGCGTTCGCGGTGGCTGTCACCGTCGCACTGCTGTCGTTGCAGCGCTATCGCGCGCCACTGCCGTCGCCGCTGACGCTCGATCTCATCCTCGACGCACCCGCGGCGGGCCGCGTTGAACCGCTGATCACGGCGGGGCGCACCGGTGCCGGCGATTTCCTTTTCGTTCGGTTGCACGACGCCTCCACGGTGACATTCGGCTACGAGTCGTGGGGCGAACCAGGACGCTTCTCGCCACCGGTGAAAATTCCCGCCGGCGGCCGCATCCGGCTCGTGATCGAGACGCCGGGTCTGACGCTCGTCCGCGGCTCGTTTCGCCCGCCCACCGATCGGTTGCGCGTGACGGCGGACGGCGTCGAGGTGTTCAACGCCAAGGTGCACGCCTTTGTGCGCGAACCAGACGCGATCTTCTTCGCGGCCAATCCCATCGGCGGCACCGCGTGCGCGGCGGCCCTCAAGGGACAGCTGCTCCTCACGGACGGGCGCGAGTTGCGCGGCGCGCCCGCCGTGCTCGACACTTGGCGCGCGCGGATGGCCGGCTGGTTGCTCGTGACCCGCTGGCCGGCCTTCGGGGCGATCGCACTCGGCCTCGCGGTGTTTCTGGTGTCGCGGTGGCTTCCCGGCCTGGGCGCACCTTCAAGCCGCGGCGAATCGTTCGGGTGCCATTTCGCGGCGGCGTGCCGTGCGCATCGCGTCTTCGTGGTCGTCGCGACGCTTGCCACGTTCGTCTTCGCGTGGCGCGTGAGCTATGGCACCCTGAACCTCACGCAGCCGGAGACGTTCGGCGAGTTCTACGACTTCCAGGCGGAAAGCCTGCTGCAGGGCCGGCTCGATGTGCCGTGGGAGGCCATCGGCGGCGAGGCCTTCGTGTATCGCGGAAAAAACTACGGCTACTTCGGCGTCACGCCCGCGCTCCTGCGCCTCCCCTTTGTCATCTTCGACGTGCAGTTCGGCCGGCTCACGCGGCTGCTCATGGTCGCCTACTTCGCCGCCACGCTGCTCGGGTGCTATCTCCTGCTGCGCACCGTGCGCACGCTCGCCGGCCAGGGCGACGGCCCCCCGCCGGCGTGGGCCACGCTGAGCGTGGTCGGGGGCGCGGGCCTCGGCAGCACGCTCTTCTACCTCGGCAGTCGGGCGTATGTGTACCACGAGGCGATCCTGTGCGGCGTGATGTTCGCGGTTTTCGGCTGCTGGGCCGCGTTGCGGCACGGGCGTGAGCCCGCCACGCGCGCTTGGATGATCTCACTCGCCTGCGGCGTGCTCTCGGTGCACGCGCGACCGCCGACAGGTTTCTTTGCGCTCACGTTCCTCGGCGCGATGGCCGCGGCGGTGCTGATGGCGCGATGGCGGGAACGTGCGACCTTGGTGCGTCAGCAGGTGCTCATCGGCGCGCTGTGCGGTGCCGGCGTGTTCAGTTTCAATCTCCTCAGCTACGCGAAATTCGAGACATTCGAGGGCTGTCCGCTGCGCTACAATGTCCAGTACGACGCCGCGCGCCTCGCCCGGATCGACGGCAAACAGTTTCACCTCGTGAACCTGCCCATCGCGATCGACACGTATCTCATCCGGCCGAACTTCCGCTTCGAGGCCGCGTTCCCCTTTTTCTTCATCGGCACCGGCACGCCCGAACGCGAGTGGCGCAACACCAAGATCGACTACCACGACAAGACACTCGGATTTCCGTACGCGATGCCCGGGCTCTTCGGTCTCGCGACGCTCGGCAGCGTAGTGGCATTTCGGCGACTGCCCGCGCAACGCCTGGTGATTGCGGCCACCTGGGCGGCCGGCGTGCCGATGACCTTCGCCATGTTCGTCGCCATCGCGCTCACGCACCGTTACACGGCGGACTTCTGTCCCTTTCTGATCGTGGCCGCGGCATGGGGCGTCGTCGGCATCGACGCCGTCAGCCCGCCCTGGCGGAACCGCCTGCGCGCGGTCGCGCTCGCCGCGACCGTGGTGGCCGTGCTGATCACCTTCACCATCACGCTGCATCACCAGGGGAAGGAAGTCTGGGGCGTGCCGGATCATGTCCGCACCGACTATGCCGCGCTGCAGCGACGCGTGGATGCGTGGCTCGGGAAGAAACCAACGCCCTGAGCCTGAATCAGGCAGAAGTCCTCCCGCGAATCACGCGAACGGACGCGAATTTCCGGGGCCCGATCCCCTTCACCCACTTTCCACCCGTTGACCGGTTCAGGGCTCATACCAATCGCCCTTTGCCTTTGGACTTTAGCCGTGGCTACGAGCGCCAGCGAGTGGCCTAACGGCCACTCGCTGGCGCTCGTAGCCACGATCGATGCAGAAGTCCGAACGCAAGGAGCGATTGGTATCAGTTCTGTTTCTCCACATTCGCGTTCATTGGCGTGATTCGCGGGCCACAGCCGTGGTCCGGCCCCGGTTTCCCGCGATCGGCTCGGTCCGAAACATCGCAGGTTGCCCTCGCGCCACGACTGCCTCATCAGCTGGGGTCGCAGCCATGCATCACGTCTTCGTCACCGGCGCCGCCGGTTTTATCGGTTCGTCCCTCATCGATCGCCTGCTGGCCGACGGCCTGACCGTCACCGGCTGGGATAATCTGTCGACCGGACAGATTCGTTTCCTGGACGGCGCGCACCAGCAGTCGCGCTTCCGGCTGATTCGCGGCGACAACCTCGATCTGCCCGCGCTCACGGCCGCGATGAAGGGCGCCGACTTCGTGTTTCACCTCGCGGCCAACGCCGACATCCGCGACGGCTGGAAACATCCGGAAAAGGATCTGCAGCAAAACACCATCGCGACCTTCAACGTCCTCGAGGCCATGCGCGCGAACGGCGTCAAACGCATCGCGTTTTCGTCGACGGGCTCGGTCTACGGCGAAGCGTTGGTGACGCCGGACAAGCCCACGCCCGAGAACGACGTTTTCCCGATCCAGACCTCGCTCTACGGCGCGTCGAAGACGGCGGGCGAAGGCCTGCTCGCGGCCTATGCCGAGGGCGCGCAGATCGACGAGGCGTACATCTTCCGTTTCGTGTCGATTCTCGGCGAGCGCTACACGCACGGCCACGTCTTCGACTTCTACCAGCAGCTGGTGCAGCACCCCGATCACCTGCGCGTGCTCGGCAACGGGACGCAGCGCAAAAGTTATCTCTACGTGCAGGACTGCCTCGACGCCATGCTGCACGTCACGCGCCAGGCCACCGCACGCACGGCGAAGCATCACACGCAGATCTACAACCTCGGCACGCCGGAGTTCGTGCAGGTCAACGACAGCATCGGCTTCATCTGCGCGGCGCTCGGCGTGAAACCGCGACTCGATTACACCGGCGGCGACCGCGGGTGGATCGGCGACAATCCGTTCATTTTCCTCGATACGAAGAAAATCCAGGCGACCGGTTGGAAACCGAAGCTCACCATCGAGCAGGGCATCGTGCGCACGCTGCGCTGGCTTGAGGCCAATCGCTGGGTCTATGATGCACGCCACTGAGTCGTCGCCCCGATGCCCCTCCGGATTCCACCCCTGTTCCGTTCGTTCATCTTCTGGCTGCTCGTCGCGATTTTCGCCTTCGAGTTTTTCCTCTTCGATCACTACGGCGCGCGGCGCTTCACGGGCTTCTTCCCGCGCTGGCACGATCAGGTCCAGTATCTGACGGAGAGCTACACCGGCTATGAGTTCGCGCGATCACGCGGACTCTTCGCCGGCCTGTTGAACGCCCTGACGAATCCATCGTCGCAGGGCACGCTCCACGACTTTTTCACGCTGTTCACGTTCTCGTTTTCGAGTCCGTCCCGCAGCGCCGCGCTCTCGCTGAACATGGTCGCGCTGATCCTGTGGCAGGCGGCGCTCTTCTTCGCCGTCGTGCGCACGTCCGGCTCGCGGCCGCTTGCCTTCGCCACGGCGCTGCTGCCGCTGGTGCTCGCGGGCCCGTGGGAAAACATCCCGGGCTCCGCCTTCGATTTCCGGCTCGATCACCTGGCGATGTGCGCGATCGGCCTCGTCGCCGCCGCCGCGATTGCCGCCGACGGGTTCTATTCGCGCGCCGGCGCCACCTGGTTCGGCGTCGCCGTCGGCATCGCCGTGCTCACGCGCTTCCGCACCGGCCCCTACTTCGTGCTGATCTTCGCGGCGCTCGCCGGCTGGATTCTGCTCGGTCCGCCCGAACGCCGCACGCGCGGCCTGAACCTGCTGCGTGCAGCCGGCATCGCGGCGGTCATCGCCGTGCCAACGCTCTGGCTGAACTACGAGGCCATCGCCGCCGACTACGCGCCCGCCACCTACTTCGGTCCGGCCAGCGGGCTGCGCGGAGCCAACGCCGACGCGGGCGGGGCGATCACGTTTGTATTCGATCAACTGGGACGCCGTCATCTGGGCGTTTTCTTCGGCGTCATCGCGGTGGCCGGCACCCTCGCGCTCGCGGTGCTTCGCCGCACCGACCGCGAGCCGGTGAACCGCGACCTGTGGGGCTTGGGCGTCATTTTCCTGCTCGCGCCCGCCGTGGTTCTCGTCCTCCACCCGCAGAAGTCGGAGGTACTGACCAGCGCGCTCGTCCCCGGCGTGATCACGCTCGTCGTGGCCGCGTGGAGCGTCGCCTCCCGTCGCGCCGGGAGTCACGTGCGCGCAATCTTCGCCTCCGTGGTGACCGTGGCGGCGCTCGCATTTTTCATCCACAAGCAGGTGCCGCCCGCCTACACGCCCGCTGAGTTGATCGACCTCCGTCAGATCAACACCCTCGCCGTCAACCTCCAGACGCGCGCGCGGCTCGGCGGCCTGCGCGAGCCCAAGGTCTCCGTTGATCATGTCAGCGACGCCCTCGACGGTCGCGTGTTCGGTGTGATCGCCTACGAGCGCAAGCACGCCTGGCTGCCGTTCGAAACGCTGCTGCCCGCGGGCGTCGGCGAACCCGCCGCACCCGCGGTGATGGAGCGCCTGGCGCGCAGCGATTTCGTGCTGCTGACCGAACAGTCACCCGCGCAACACTACCCGTATGATCGCGCGATGACGGCGATGGCGCCAGACGTCCGCGCGTGGTGCGACGCGAATTTGCGCGCCACCGACCGCTTCACCCTGGCCGGCCGCAGCATGGTGCTTTACCAGCGACGCGAGATTCCGTTGCCTTGAGTCGCGCATGAACCTCGTCCTCACCGGTTCCAGCACCGGCATCGGCCGGGCGCTGGCGGAAAATCTGCTCGCCCGCGGCCACCACGTCTGGGGCCTGGCCCGTTCCGACCAGTCCGATTTCTGCGCGCGCCACCCCGGGCGTTTTCACGCCAACCGCTGTGACGTCGCCCGCTGGCCCGAGGTGGAAAGCGCATTTGCCGCGATCGCCGCAACCTGGCCGCAGATCGACGGCCTGATCACCTGCGCCGGCGTCCAGGGCGAAGTCGGCCGCGCATTGACGGCCGATCCGGTGCGATGGAGCGATACGGTCCGAGCGAATCTCGATGGGACGTATTTCGCGATTCGCGGCGCCGCCGATCTCCTCGCCCGCACGCCGCGACGCGCAAAGATCGTCTGCTTCTCAGGCGGCGGTGCCACCAAGCCGCGGGCGCGTTTTTCCGCCTACGGGGTGGCCAAGACCGGCGTCGTCCGCCTCGTCGAAACGATCGCCGAGGAGGAGCGCGATCGCCCGCTGGACATCAACGCGATCGCGCCCGGCGCGATCAACACGCGGCTCACCGACGAAGTGCTGCGGCTCGGCGCCGACGTGGTGGGCGCCGCGGAATTCGCCGCGGCGCAGAAGACCAAGTCCGCCCACCCGGCCGCTGGTGCCGCCGCGGAAAACCAGGCGCTCGACAAAGCCCTCGGACTCGTCGCGTGGCTGCTCTCACCCGACAGCGACGGCATCAGCGGCCGGCTGCTCGCCGCGCCCTGGGATCCTTGGCCGACCCTCGATCAGCGCGCCGCCGTCCTGCGCGCGAGCGATATTTACACCCTGCGACGCATCGTGCCGGAGGATCGCGGGCAGGCGTGGTCGTGAGGGCTCGGCAGTTGAGAGTTGAGAGAGAAAGCCGATCGGGCCGCGGCAATGCGGCTGATCCGATCTCTCAGCTCTCAGCCCTCAACTCTCAACTCTCAACTCGGCGCCTCGCGCCGGCCCTCACCGGCCGAAGACGCGGTAGTTGAGAATCAAAAACACCACGATCGTCGACGGCGGGATCGCCCAGAGCGTCGCCCACGTCGTGCTCAGCTTGAAACGATTCCGCAGGAGTTTGAACGCGCCGAGGTTGATCAGATAGCTCAAGCCGACCGCCACGAGGTACTCACCGAGTTGTTGCGCAGCGTCGTCCCGCCCGCTCGGCAGCGCCCAAAAGCGGTTCGCAAAGTAATGCGTGGTCGTCGACACCACCCACGAGAACGTGAACGCCCACGTCTCGCCCACCCGCGGTTTCAGCGCCCGCAACACCGCCACCTGCACCAGCGCGGAACCAGCGCCGACCGCGAGGAAGCGCAGCAGCCGAAGCTGCGTTTCGCGGTCGCCGAGAAGTGAGTCAAACATCGTCGCTATCGGACAAAACGAACCCTCCGCCTCGCAACCTCATTCGCGCGCCACCGGCTCGACCGCGATCAGTTCGCCCGTAAAGACGGGGCCGCCCGTGGTGCCGCCAATGTGATTGCGGCCGACGGAAATCTCCGGCGCCTCGGCCGGAAAACACTCCGACGCGATTTCCCAGACGCTTCGGCTGTCCACCGCCACCCGCAACCGCCCGGTTCGCGGCTCCGGCGTGAGCGTCGCATCCTCGACCGCCCGCAGCGACGGCAACGTGATTTCGATCGTATGCACCGCGGCCTCATCCACGCGCACCGGCTCGCTCACGCGCAGCGGCGTTCCCCAGTGATCGAAGGCAAAGCGCACCGTCGCACGATCAACGTATTCGACCACGACCAGATCGCCCTCGCCGGTCCGGCCCGTGGCCACCAGGGGTTCGCGCTGACCGCTGCGGCCCGCGGGGAGTCGCACGCGGAGCCGGATCGTTTCGCTCGAGCCGGCACCGGGAAACGCCACCGGCGGCGGCGCGAACACGGTCGCAGCCGCATCGACGCGGCGTAGATTCGTCACCGCGCCACGAAACGGTGGATACGCGGGATCCGGCTTCGCCGCAGCGCCCAGCGTGATTTCCTGCGGAGTGACGCGATTGTTGCGCTGGTGACCGACGAGCACCGGCTGACCGTCCACGTCGATGCGCACCGCCCGCAGGGCGCGGCGGATTTCGTCGGGCCTCCGGTCACCAAAAAACGGATGCGACGCCGGTGGCAGCAACGCTCCGAGCGTCACCCGCACGCGTTGCGACTGCGTGCGGTCCAGCGCCAGCGGCGCACCGAGCAGTTCCGGCGTCCCCGCACGCACCCAACCGAATTGCACCCGGCCATCCGTCCGCGTGTGCAGAAAAACGCGTTCCATCGGCGCCGCGTTGCCCCGCGTGAAGAGCGTCTCGGAGCCGGAACGTGCGTCCGCTGGCAGGCGCAGCGTCAGTTCCACCGCCCCATGCCGCACACCCGCGAGCCGCTCCACCGTCGCGGGAAATTGGTTGAGCGTCCGCGCGACCCGGGCCTCGAGCGCGGGATTGTGCTCCGGCAACAGGCCGTCGAACACGAGGCTGAACAGGATCCCGAATAAAACCGATGCAATCGCCGCCCCGCCCCAGAGCAACCGACCGAAGGTCCGACGGAGCGCACCGCCTGACGTCTCCAGCCACCGATCCAGTGCCAGCAGGCCCACCGCCGCCAGCAGCATGAACGCCGGCACGAAATCGCTTTGATAGCGGGCGAGCGCGCTGAAGAAAAACAGCAGCACGGTCGCCGCGAGCGCGAATTGCACCGCGACCGTGACGAGCCAGATGACGAGCGGACGGCGTTCCTCGCGCGACCGACGCCACGCGGCGAGCGGCGCGAGCAACGCGAGCCACGCGATCGGAAAATGGATCAACAGGCCGTAGACATCACCGCGATGTGGCGTGAATCCCTGCGGCGCGACGCCGAGATCGCCGCGGTGAATGAACGGATAATACGACGACCACTCCGCCGGAGAGAAAAAGTACATCCGCGCCGTGTAGGGCACATAAGCCGCGCGGAAGTGCGGCAGCTTCGACTCGTAGTCCAGGCTGAGCTGATACGCCTGACCGAACTGCAGCGGATCGCCGAAGCGCGCGTAATTGTGCCACGCCATCAGGCTGCCAACAAACGCCAGCGGTAGCACGGCACTGAGCAGTAGCTTCGCCGGAAACTCCCGCGTGCTCCGCCACCACGCGATCAGCGGCACGGCGAACAGCGGACTCGCGAGGAGATAGATCGGCCGCGACGCAATCGCCAGGCCGTAGCTCAGCGCCGCCGCCGCGAACCACAGCCAGCGCCGCCGCTCGACGTGCAGACTCCGCCAGACGCAGCCGAGCGCGATCATCGCGAAACAATAGCCGCCCGCGATCGGCAGCTCCCACATGTCGGGCCGGCGCAGGAGAATCGGTCCGCCCGCGGTCACGCCGAGGATGAATATGCCCGCCGCCACCACCGCTGCGCCTGTCTCCGGAAAGTAACGATGCCGCACCCCGAGCCAAACCGCCACGCTCGCGAGAAAACCGCCGAGGACAAAGGCCAGCGTCGCCAGCGGCAGCGGCAGATCGCAGCCGGCAATCAACCGAAACGGCAGCATCAGCGTCACCATCGGCGCCGCGCCGAAATACACATAGTAACGCCCGCGATAAAACGACGCGTCGTGCAACCCCACGCCCGGCGGGCGCTGCGCGGGATCGTACGGGTCCTTCACGGCGAGCAGCGACTCGGGCACCGGCACTTTCATGTGCAGCTGCCCGTCGAGATAGCCGTCGATCAGCAGATTGTAGTAATCGCGCTGCTCTGAACCGAAGCGCAGCACCCAGCCGCACGACAGCACCGTCCAGAGATAGAACGCCGCCACGCCTGCGCAGCAGAGCACGGCCACGAGGGCGTGCGACCGGGCCGGGGCGTTTCGCGAGCGACTTTCAACGCCAGGTGTCATGCGTGAATCAAAACCTCACTTGCGTCGCCGATGGCATTCGCTTCGCCTTGCGTCATTCACGACCACGGAATGAACCGCGCGAGCACCGAGCAACCTCTTTTCGCCGTCATCGGCTGCGGCCTCATCGGGCGCAAACGGGTCAACGCGCTCGCCCGCGTCGCCGCCGCGGCCGGGGCATCCAAGGGTGCCGTGCCGCTGCTCTACACGTGTGACCTCGACGCCACCCGCGCCGCCGACCTCGCCCGGCTCGTACCGGGTTGCACGGCCGCGACCGATCCCGCGACCGTCGTGGCCGACGCGCGCGTCACCGCCGTGATCGTGTCCACGCTCAACGCCGCGCTCGCGCCCGTGACGCTCGCCGCCGTCCGCGCCGGCAAGCACGTGCTCGTCGAGAAACCCGGCGCGCTCAACGCCGCCCAGCTCCGCACGCTCCAGGCCGCGGCCCGGGAGAGCGGCGCGCGCGTGCGGCTGGGTTACAATCATCGTTTTCACCCGGCGTTGCAGAAAGCCCGCGCGCTGATCGACGAGGGCGCGCTCGGACCGTTGATGTTTCTGCGGGCGCGGTACGGTCACGGCGGACGCAAGGGCTACGACCGCGAGTGGCGCGCCGATCCTGCGCTCTCCGGCGGCGGCGAACTCATCGATCAGGGCGTGCACGTGATCGATCTCGCCGGCTGGTTTCTCGGGGAGTTTCCCACCGTCGAAGGCCACGCCGTGACGTCGTTCTGGGACATGAAGGTCGACGACAACGCGTTTCTTTCGCTGCGCACTGCGGCCGGCCAGACCGCGTGGCTGCACGTAAGCTGCACCGAGTGGAAGAATCTGTTCTCGCTCGAGATTTACGGCCGCGACGCGAAGATCGCGATCGACGGGCTCGGCGGCAGTTACGGCGTGGAGCGGCTGGCTTTCTATCGCATGCTGCCGGAAATGGGCCCGCCGGAGACCACGATTTTCGAGTATCCGCGCGGTGACGAGTCCTGGGAGCTCGAGACGAAGGCGTTCGTCGACGACATCCGGCTGAACCGCGAACCGTCGCCGGGCCTGGCCGAAGGCATTCGCACGCTCGAGATCGTCGAACAGATTTACCGCCGCAGCGGTTTCACCGTCAACGAGGCGGGTTTGTGACGCTGCATTGTCATAGCTCCTCATGGGAGCGCAGGCGTCCCGCCTGCATTGCTTTCCGAGGGCAGGTGAGATGCCTGCCCTCCTGGACTTTTTCTTACTGAAATGATCATCACGCGTTCCCCTCTTCGCGTCTCCCTTGGCGGCGGCGGCACCGACCTGCCGTCCTACTATCGCGAGTACGGCGGTTTCCTTGTCGCCGCGGCGATCGACAAATACGTCTACATCACGAAGCACCGGACGTTTCAGCCGGAGATCATCGTCAAGTACTCCAAGCTCGAGCGCGTGCAGTCCGTCGATCAGATCGAGCATCCGATCATTCGCGAGGCGCTGAAGTTGGTCGGTGTCACTGATCCGCACCTCGAGCTCACGTCGATGGCCGACATCCCGGGCGGCACCGGCCTCGGCTCGAGCGGCAGTTTCACCACGGCGCTGCTGAAGGCGTTGCACGCTTACAAAAAGAATCTCATCTCGCCGGCCGAGCTCGCGGAGCAGGCCTGCGACATCGAGCTCAACAAGCTCGGCGAGCCGATCGGCAAGCAGGACCAGTACATCGCGGCCATCGGCGGCATCACGGCGTTCACGTTTCACCGCGACGGGCGCGTCGAGTACCGGCCGTGTAACATTTCCGAGGAGACGCTCTTCAACCTCGAGGACAACCTGCTGCTCTTCTTCACCGGCTACAGCCGCAGCGCGTCGGCGATCCTGAAGGATCAGAACGAGAAGTCGAAGCAGCACGATCAGGCGATGCTGGACAATCTGCATTACACGAAGGAACTCGGCTACCAGTCGCTCGCCGCGCTGGAGACGGGCAATCTCGAGGAGTTCGCGCGATTGATGGACGTGCACTGGCAGCGCAAGAAGGTGCGCAGTTCCGGCATGAGCAACGCGCACATCAACGACTGGTACGACTTCGCCATGGCCAACGGCGCGCTCGGCGGAAAACTGATCGGCGCCGGCGGCGGCGGCTTCCTGATGTTTTACGCCGGCAGCAAGAAACGCCTCCGCCACGCGATGCGCGAAAAGGGCCTGCAGGAAGTGCGCTTCCGGTTCGACTTCGAAGGGTCGAAAGTGGTCACGCAGAACTGAAATGGCTCACCACGAAACACACGAACTACACGAAAGGTTCGGACCTTCGCGGAACTAGCTTTTTCGTGTAGTTCGTGTGTTTCGTGGTTTTTAAAGTATGAGTCCCTCCGATCTGCCCGTTGCCATCCTCGCCGGTGGGCTCGCCACGCGGTTGCGGCCGATTACCGAGAAGATACCGAAGCTCCTCGTCGAGGTGGCGGGCGAACCGTTTTTCTCGCACCAGCTGCGGCTGCTGAAAAAAAACGGCCTGACGCGAATCGTGCTCTGCGTCGGTTACCTCGGCGAAATGATCGTCGACCAGTACGGCGACGGTTCGAACTGGGGCGTCTCGATCGAGTACGCGTTCGACGGCCCGAAACTTCTCGGCACCGGCGGCGCGCTCATCGCGGCGCTGCCGAAACTCGGCGACGCGTTCTACATGCTCTACGGCGACAGCTACCTGCCGGCGGACTATCGCGCCGTCGGGGACTTCTTCGTCCAGTCCGGCCAGCTCGGGCTGATGACGGTGTTCGAGAATCACGGGCGCTACGACACCAGCAACGTCTGGTTCGAGGGCGGCGCGATCAAGGTCTACGACAAGAAAAACAAAGTGCCGCAGATGCAGCACATCGACTACGGCCTCGGACTGTTTCGCGCCGCGGCGTTCGATGGCTGCTCGCGCGACGCCGTCGTCGATCTCGCCGAGGTGCAGAAGTCCCTCGTCTCACGCCGCCAGCTCGCCGGCTACGAAATAAAACAGCGCTTCTACGAAATCGGCTCGCATGAAGGTCTCCAGGAGTTGGACCAACTCCTGCGCGGCCCTTCACAACAAGCGTGACGCATTCTCCCGGGACCGCGACCGCCCCCGGTCGCTGCCGATTACGAGGGTCAGCAAAAGCCTGCGACCGGGGACGGTCGCGGTCCAACGTCCGATGGTCTCGCTGACCACGCATTCGCCGCTTGCCCCACCTTGGGCTATGGCTCAGGAACCCTGAAAACCTCGTTCACCTCCCTATGTCGTCCTATTCCGCCCAACATCTGCGGGAAACCGCTGAAATCGTCGCCAGGCTCAATCCGGAGGATTGCGAGAAATGCGTCCGCGAGCTGGTCGCGGTGCGCGCGCGCGGCGGCCGGCTTTTCATCCTGGGCGTGGGTGGCAGCGCGGCGAACGCGTCGCATGCCGTGAACGACTTTCGCAAGATCGGCGGCATCGAGTGCTACGCGCCGACCGACAACGTCTCCGAACTCACCGCCCGCACCAACGACGAGGGCTGGGCCAGCGTGTTTGCCGAGTGGCTGCGCGGTTCGCGGCTGAAGCGGGAGGACGCGCTGCTCGTGTTCTCCGTCGGCGGCGGCAATCTCGAAAAAAACGTGTCGCCCAATCTCGTCCTGGCGCTGCAGCTCGCGAAGCAGGTCGGCGCGCGCGTCATCGGCATCGTCGGCAAGGACGGCGGCTTCACCGCGACCGTCGCCGACGCCTGCGTGATCGTGCCCACCGTGAACGCGAACAACATCACGCCGCACAGCGAGGCGTTTCAGGCCGTCATCTGGCACCTCTTCGTCTCCCACCCCGATCTGAAGATGAATCAAACCAAGTGGGAAAGCGTCGCGGCGCGGTGAGGCGTGAGCGGCGGGTGGGTTTGGACAGAATAAACAGAATGGTCAGAATGGCCCGATTCAGGGCGTCGACATCTGGTTTTTCGACAGAATGAACAGAATTCACAGAATCGGGCCGCAGGCTCCGGGCCATTGGGTCAATTCTGTCCATTCTGTCTAAACCCCCTCTGACGTCGTGACCTACCGCGCCTCCGGCCGCCCTGCGGTTTTTCTCGATCGGGATGGCACGCTGAACGTGCAGGTCATCCGCGATGGAAAGCCGTTTCCGCCGCAGTCGGTCGGCGAGTTCCGGCTGTTTCCGGACGCCGCAGCGGCCTGTGCGGATCTTGCCGCCGCGGGCTACGTGCTCGTCGTGGCGACCAACCAGCCCGACGTCGGTCGCGGCACCCAGCAACAGTCCGTGGTCGAGGCCATGCACACGGCGCTTCAGTGTTCCATTCCCCAGCTGGCCCGCATCGAAGTTTGTTACGCACCGGGACGGGGAGAAGTCCCGCCCGATCCGCGACGCAAGCCGGAGCCCGGGATGTTGATCGACGCCGCGCGCGACCTTGGCCTCGACCTGAGCCGGTCGTGGATGGTGGGTGACCGCTGGCGCGACATCGATTGCGGCCGCCGCGCGGGCGTGCGCACCGTGTTCATCGACTTCGGCTACGCCGAGGAACTGCGCGCGCAGCCCGACTTCACCGTGAAATCCCTGGCCGAAGCCGCGCAGGTGATCCTGCGCCACGGCGGACGCTGAGATCTTCAATCCGGGTGGCCCACGGAACACACGGAATACACGGAAGCATCCATCCGCCGGTTTTCCTTCCGTGTGTTCCGTGGGCCACCCGGTTTGGATCCGTGGATTGCCATTCGCTTGATTCGCGTGATTCGCGGGCACACCTCCCTCACCGCCCGGTCGTTGCTGCCCCACTTTCCCCTTGCCCCGTCTCCCGGCGGGAAACTCAATCCGCACCACACCCACCGCTGCCCATGAAATCCCTCAACGACCTCACGATTCAGCTGTACGCCGACGGCGCCGACAAGGCCGGCATTCTCGACCTCTACGCCAAGCCGTACATCAAGGGCCTGACCACGAATCCGTCGTTGATGAAGAAGGCCGGCATCAAGGACTACGAGGCGTTCGCCAAGGACGTTCTGCAGACGGTCACGAACAAGCCCATTTCGCTCGAGGTGTTCACCGACGACCTCGTCGACATGAAGCGCCAAGCGATGAAGATCACCGCCTGGGGCAAGAACGTTTACACGAAGATCCCGATCACGAATTCGCGCGGCGACTCGTGTCTGCCGCTGATCAAGGAACTCGGCCAGGCCGGCGTGAAACTCAACGTGACCGCCTTGCTGACTTTGAAGCAGGTCGCGGGCGTCGCCGAGGCGCTGAACCCGGCCGTGCCGTCCGTCGTATCCGTGTTCGCCGGCCGCATTGCCGACACCGGCGTGGATCCCATGCCGATGATGCGCGCGTGCGGCGCCCTGCTCCACGCCCAGCCGAAGGCGGAACTCCTCTGGGCCAGCACCCGCGAGGTCCTCAACATCTTCCAGGCCCAGGAGTGCGGCTGCGCGATCATCACCGTCCCGCACGACATCCTCGGCAAGGCCGCGAAGATGTTCGGCCTCGACCTCACCGAGCTGTCACTCGACACCGTGAAGACGTTCGCCAAGGACGCGGCCGAGGTCGGGTTCAAGCTCTGATCGCCAGTCTTTGGACAGAATGACAGAATGGCCGAACTAGGATTCCGCCTCTGCGGGGTCGGCCCCATTTTGTCGATTCTGTCCATTCTGTCTAAACTCGGCGGTCTCGTCAGCCCCGGCGCCGGCGTGAGCCCACATCACGCGCGCAGAGATTTTGTCGGCGTGCATCTCGCCGACGTCGCACCCCGCCGGAACTCCGATCTTCCTTTCGTGTGATTCGTGTGTTTCGTGGACGGTTTGTCTTTCCAGCGCGTGAACATTCTTTTCGTCAACTACGGTGACTTCACCACCAACAGCCTGAATCACATCGGCGGCTTTGCGAACACGCTCTGTGCCGCCGGTCACGCCTGTGTGGTGGCGGTCCCGGACCGCAAGGAAACGCTGCAGCACATCGCGCATCCGCTGTTCATTGCCGCGACCTACGACGAAGCGCTCGCCCGCCCCACCCTGTTTCCCAACGGCCAGCCCGCCGATCTGATCCACGCCTGGACCCCGCGCGAGTGCGTGCGGAAATTCACCGTCGCCTACCAGCGCGCCGCGCTCGCCGCCACCAGCGGCTCGCATCAGGCGCGCGTCCTCATCCACCTCGAGGACAACGAGCATTTTCTCCTCGAGGGCTTCACGGGAAAATCGTTCGCGTCACTCCGCGAGGCCAGCGCGGCCGATCTTGACGCGCAGCTCAATGACAGCCTGCCGCACCCGCTGCGCAGCGAGAGTTTCCTGCGCATCGCCGATGGCGTGACGCATATCATCGACAAACTGGCTGAATTCGCCCCGCCCGGCACGCCCACCCACCTGCTGTTTCCCGGCGTCGATTTCTCGCTCTACCAGCCGCAACCGGCGGACGCCGCGTTCCGCACCGAGCTCGGCCTGATCGACGAGGAAAAGATCATCGTCTTCACCGGCAGCAACACGTTCGCCAACGAACCCGAGATGCGCGAGCTGTACCTCGCCGTCGCGCTGCTCAACCAACGCGGCATCCCGGCCACGCTCGTCCGCACCGGTTTCAACTCCCCGCGCTTTCTCGACGGCCTCCCGGCCGATGTGAAGCGCCACGTCCTCGACCTCGGCTTCGTGGAAAAGGCCAAACTGCCCAAGCTGCTCGCGCTGGCCGACGTTCTCGTCCAACCGGGTCGCCCCGGCGCCTTCAACGACTACCGGCTGCCGTCGAAGCTGCCGGAGTTTCTCGCCAGCGGCAAAGCCGTGGTACTGCCCCCGACAAATCTCGCGGCGCTGATGACCGACGGTCGCGAGGCCGTCTTTCTCCCGACCGGATCGCCCGCGGAAATCGCCGACGTCTGTGAAAAACTGTTCGCCGATCCGGAACGTTGCACGCGCCTCGGCCAACACGCTGTCGCCTTTGCCCGCTCCCATTTCGATCTCGCCGCGAACACCCGCGCGCTGACCGAGTTCTATGCCGCCACGCTCGCGCGCCCGGCGACGACGGACTGGTCGCTCGCACAGGATCCGACGGCGAGCGACGCGACGCTCTTCGCCGCCAATCTCGCGACGCAGCTCAATCAGGCCGCCACCGCGCTCAACGATCCCGCCGCCCTGCAGCTCGCGACGCAAACGGATCTGCTCGCGCGCGTCGTCCGCCAACTCGAGCAAAGCATCGAGACGTCGGCGCGTCACCGCATCGCCGCCGTCGAGGCCGATCGTGACGCCGTGCTCGCCCGCGAGCGCCTGACCCAGCAGCACGTCAAGAACATCGAGGACTTGCTGGCCGCCGCGCGCAACCACGCCGCCGGTCTCGAGCAGGCTCGCGACATGACGCAGGTCTACGCGGACAACATCGCGAAGGAAGCCGCGCAGCATAAACACCGGCGCGATCAGGCCGATGTCCTGCTCCGCACCGCGCGACTGCAGGTCACGGCGTACGAAAACGCGCTGCTCGGTGCCGACGCGGAAATCATTTCCCTCAAGGACGAACTCGACGTCACGAAGACTGCGCTCAAGTCCGCGCAAGACGAGACGGCCGCGGAGCGTCAGGCGCAGGAACACCTGCGCGCGGTGCATGCCGGCGAAATCGCCGCCGCCGCCGACCGGCTCGCGCAGGCCGAGGCCATCGTGCGATCGCGCGACGAGAAGATCGCGAAGATGCAGTCGTCGTTTTCGTGGCAGGTCACGTCGCCGTTCCGCGCCATCCGCCGCGCCTTTTTCGACAAGCCGGCGCCGCCGGCAGCCTCGCCGCGCCTCTTCGGCAACATCGATTACCCGCAGGACTGGTCGATGATCGCGCCGACGCTGAACGTGCGCGGCTGGTCGTTGCACAAGGACCGCGTCGCGCTCAAGGCCATCCGCGCCACGCTCGACGGCAAGCCGGTCCCCGCCGAATTCGGTCTCGAACGGCTCGACGTGCTCGACCACTTCCGCGACCACCCGGGCGCCGAGCGTTGCGGCTGGATCGTCAAGGTCGACGTCCCGCGCTACGGGACGCACACGCTGCTCATCGAGGCGCAGGACGAAGCCGGCGCGTGGCACATCGCCGTCGCCCGTCAGGTCAAGCGCACGGCCGACGCCGCGCCGCCGCCGCCGAACACCTACGCCGCCTGGGTGGCAGCCTACGACACCCTCACGCCCGAGATCGCCGATCAGATTCGCGCCAAGCTGGCGAAGCTCACGAAGCGTCCGAAGATTTCCGTGCTCATGCCGGTGTACAACACGCCGGAGAAGTGGCTCGTGGCCGCCATCGAGTCCGTACGCCGCCAGTTGTACGACAACTGGGAGCTCTGTATCGCCGACGACGCCTCGAAGGAACCGCACGTGCGGAAGATCCTCGAGCGCTACCAGAAGAAGGATCCGCGCATCAAGGTCGTGATCCGCGAAACGAACGGCCACATCTCGGCCGCGTCCAATTCCGCGCTCGCCCTCGCGCACGGCGACTTCCTTGCCCTGCTCGATCACGACGACGAGATCCGGCCGCACGCCCTCGCGTGCGTGGCGCTCGAACTCGATGCGCACCCGAACGCCGATCTGATTTACAGCGACGAGGACAAGATCGACGAGAACGGCCACCGCTACGATCACTACTTCAAGCCCGACTGGAATCCGGACCTGTTCATGGTCCAGAACTACGTGAGCCACCTCGGCGTGTACCGCACGCTGCTCGTGCGCGAGGTCGGCGGATTCCGCGTCGGCTACGAGGGTTCGCAGGACTGGGATCTCGCGATGCGCGTCATCGAACGCACCGCGCCGGATCGGATCCGGCACATCCCGAAGATTCTGTATCACTGGCGCAGCGTGCCGGGCTCCACCGCCATGCTGATCGGCGCCAAGAGCTACGCCACGCAGGCGGCGGAAAAGGTGATCTCGGAGCATTTCATCCGCATCGGCGTCGAGGCGAAGATTTCGCCGACGAAGGGCTCGTACTGGCGCGTCCACTACCCGATTCCGCACCCGGCCCCGCGCATCACGCTGATCATCCCGACGCGCAACCGGCTCAACGTCCTGAAGCCGTGCGTCGAGAGCCTGCTCGCGAAAACCACGTATCCGAATTTCGAGATCCTCATCGTCGACAACGACAGCGATGATCCGGAGACGCTGGAGTATCTGAGCGCGCTGGAAGGGCGCTTCGCGCCGGGAGAAAGGAGAAAGGAGAAAGGAGCAGGAAAGTCGGTTCAACTCACCCTCGATTCCTCCTCGGTTCCTTCTCCCTCCGCCCTGCTCCCTTCTCCCACCGCGCGCAACGCGGCGGTGCGCGTCGTGCGTTTCCCGGGCGAATTCAATTTCTCCGCGATCAATAATTTCGGCGTCAGCCAGACGGATGCTCCGCTCGTCGGGCTGTTGAACAACGATCTCGAAGTCATTCACGGCGACTGGCTCGAGGAGATGGTGAGCCACGCGATGCGGCCTGAGATCGGCTGCGTCGGCGCCAAGCTCTACTACCCTGACGATCGCATCCAGCACGCCGGCGTGATCCTCGGCATCGGCGGAGTCGCCGCGCACGCGTGGCAGACGCATCCGCGCGGCTCCGCGGGCCAGGCGCACCGGAATCTGCTGCAGCAAAACATGTCCGCCGTCACCGCCGCTTGCCTCGTGATTCGCCGCGAGGTGTTTGAGCAGGTCGGCGGT
The DNA here is from genome assembly GCF_047521145.2 of Terrisphaera buseokensis. Lineage (GTDB taxonomy): Bacteria > Verrucomicrobiota > Verrucomicrobiia > Opitutales > Opitutaceae > ER46. Next base: position 5,790,515 of record NZ_CM134186.1, read on the forward strand.
CTCGAAGCCGACCAGCTCAAGGTCGCCTTCAACGACGTCGATTTCTGTCTCAAGGTGCGCGCGGCGGGCTACCGCAATTTCTGGACGCCCTACGCCGAGCTGTATCACCACGAAAGCGCGAGCCGCGGTGCCGAGGACACGTTGGAGAAACGCGATCGTTTCCGGAGCGAGGTCGAGTACATGACCGGGAAATGGGGCGACGCCCTGGTGAACGACCCGGCGTATAATCCAAATCTCACGCTCACGATCAACGACTTCACCCTCGCCCTCCCGCCGCGCGAGTGGTCGCGGCTGAAGAACTGAGCAATCAGTGGGCCCACGGAACACACGGAAACCAAACCCCTCTTTCCGTGTATTCCGTGTGTTCCGTGGGCAACTGTTGATTGGTTAAACTTCCGCGATGCCTATCCACATCGACGAGCCCACACCCGGCGTTCTGTTCGATCCGGGGAATTTTCGGATTCGTGGCTGGCTGTGGTTGCCCGAGGAACAAGCTGACTTTGCCGCCGTGGAAGCGCACGACGGCGACATCCTGCTGGGCGAGATCAGCTCCGCCACGTTTCAAGCCCGGGCCGACGTGAATGCGAAGTACGGCCTCGCAGCCGGGACGCGCACGGCCTTCGAGTTTTCCGCGCGGCACCCGACGGCGCGACCGCGCGAGCCCTTCGCGCTGACCATCCGGGCGCGCCGTCATGACGGTTCGCATACGCCGCCTCTCTTTTCACGGCTCCTCGCCGCGCCGCCTCCGGAACGCCACCCGTTTCAATACCTGTGCAACCGCGTTCCCGCCGACGCCCTCGGGCTCGAAATCGGCGCCCACACGAATCCCGTCACCGGACTCTCGCCCTTCTATACCGATGCGGTCGCGTCGTACGCGGGATCGGCCGGACGCGTGGACTTCCTCGCCGATGCGCGCGCGCTGCCGCTGCCGGACGGCACGCTCGACTACCTCTGCAGTTCGCACGTGCTGGAACATCTCCCCGACCCGATTGCCGCATTGCACGAATGGCATCGGGTGCTGCGGCCCGGCGGCTGGCTCTATCTGGTCGTGCCCGATAAACGGTTCACCTTCGATGAACCGCGCGCGACCACGTCGTGCGAACATCTCCTGCGCGACTTCCGCGAAGGCACGACCGCCGCTGACGCCGCCGTCCACATCGACGAGTTCATTTACCAGACATCCTGGTCGATGCTCAGCCCCAACACCGCCCCGGCCGAGATTCCCCAGCAGCAGGCAGCGGCGCGGGCGCGCTACCTCGAAGACCTCGCCCAGGGCCGGCCGATCGACATTCACTACCACACGTTCACGCCGGACTCGCTCGACATGGTGCTGCGCGCCGCGGGCTTTCTCGACGGCGAACGCGCCCGGTTCACGCGGCTGGCGCACGCGGAGCGGTATCCACCGGGGCGCGACGACGGCATCGGCCTGTTGTTGGAAAAAAGCGGCGACGCCACCATGGCGCGCCACGCGATTCGCACCTTCGCGCTCGAGGCGGCAACACCCGCCACGCCGGCGTTGCCCCTCGCCTGCCCGATCGACCTTTCGCCGTTGCGCCTTGAAACGCTTCCCGGTGGCCAACGCGTCCTGATCGCCACCAGTTCCGGCCGAAGCTATCCGTGTTCGAACGAACGGCCCAATCTCCTGCCTCCCGCCCACCCTCCAGCCCGGCGCCCCTGGAACGATCGCGAACGCCGGGTGGCGCACTCCACCGCCGAGTTTCCTTCGGTGACGTTTCCCACCGCGACGACGATCCGCTCGCACCTCGACGAACCCGTCCCCGGTACGAGGATCGACCCGTTGTGTTTTTTTGTTCGTGGCTGGCTCTGGCTCGACTCCACCCAACCCTTCATCGCCGCGGTCGAGGCCTGGGTCGGCGACGTTTTGGTGGGTGAGACCACCGCGTTATATGAGCGACCGGATGTCTGCGTGGCCCACTGGCTGCCACCGGGCACGCGCACCGGCTATGAACTTTTTGCCCACCACCCGTCCGCGCCGGCAGGCAAACCGATCGCGGTCGAGGTGCGCGCCCGGCTGGCCGATGGCACCCGCACGCCGGTCGTGTTCACGACCACGCTCGCAACCATCGGCCGCGACTATCGCACCAATCACTTTGGCGTGCTGCTCGATCGTCAGACCACCGCGATTCAGCGGCACGGGAATGTTTTTGCGGTCGGCCCGTCGCAAGCCGAGGGCAGCGGCGAACTCGCGCATCTGATCCGTCGTTATGTGGGACCGGCACCGCGACGCCTGATCGACGTCGGCTGTGGTTTTGGATCCTACGGCCGCGGTCTGCTGGCCGACGGTTACGACTGGATGGGGGCCGAGGTGAACGCCGCGGACTGTGCCGAACTCGCGCGGCTGGGTTTGCCGCACCGCCACGTCGATGGCCGCACCCTGCCCTTCGCCGATGCGGCCTTCGATGCCGCGCTTTGCCTCGAAGTGCTCGAACACATCGAGGATCCGCGGGCGTTTCTGGCCGAGGTTCGGCGCGTCGCTCCCCACCAGTTGATCGTGTCGGTGCCGAACTGCGAATTGCTCGGCTATCTCTGGGATCATCTCGCAACGCCGTGGCACATGCTGGAGGCGACGCACACGAATTTTTTCACCCGCTGGAGTCTGGGCGCGTTGCTCCGCGACTTTTATCCGCACGTCGAAGTGCGCTTTCACACCCCGTATCCACTCCGCACGGTGGAAGGCACGCCGCTGCACTATAATCTGCTGGCCGTCGCAACGTCTCCCCGGCGATGACGCACGAGGAAAAAGTCACCCGGTGGATCGGCTCCGGAAAAATCGGCACGGAGATCGGCGCGGGTGCCTCGCCGGTGCCGGGTCTCGATCCCGCGCCCATCTACGTCGATTGCTTCAAGTCCTTCGGCGTCGCGCCCAATCGCGCCGACTACTACGGCCACGCGTGCCGGCTGCCGTTTCACGATCACGCGCTCGATTATGTGATCGCATCGCACGTGCTCGAGCACGTCGCGAATCCCATCGCCGCGCTGGTCGAGTGGTACCGCGTCGTACGACCCGGCGGGATCATTTACCTCGTCGTGCCGAACCGGCGCTCGATGTTTGACCACCCGCGGGGGCTGACATCGGTCGAGCACATGCTGGGCGACTTCAGCGCGGGCACGACGGCACGGGACGCCACGCACATTGACGAATTCGCCTTCGGCGTGGACTGGTCGCGCTACGATCCCGCGGTCGCGCCCGAGGACGTGCCGGCGAAGCAGAAGACCTTGGCGCGCGGCCTGCACGAGACCGTGGCGCGCGGCGAGGACATCAACATCCACTTTCACACCTTCGAGCCGTCGAACCTCCGCGAGCTGCTCGAAACGCTCGCCCGAGGCCGCGTGGCACCACTGAGCCCGACGACGATCGCACCAGGCGGGCCCAGCAGTTCTGTCCGGCTTGAAATTCCGCGCCTGCACTGGGAGATCGTCGATTTCGCCGATGGTTTTCCGGCCGTCACGCCGAACGGCGTGCTCGCGATCCTGCGCGTGCACAAGGGCTGGCGCGCGCGCGCCGGCGCGGCGGCGTTCCGGCTGCGCACCGACGGAGATCCGCGCGCAGTACTCGTCCCCGACGCCCAGTCGTTCAACGCGTGGGCGGCCCGCACGCCGGGCCTCGGCGGCGTGCGCTGAGCGCCGCGCTCTTCCCTTTCTTTCGATGCGGAAATCCCTGCTCACGTTCGCTCTCGCCGGCTGTTTGTTCCTGCTGATTGTCGGCGCCAAGTGGGCGACCTTTGATCGCTACGGCTCGCCGATGCCCGACTGGGATCAGTGGGACGCGGAAGCCCTGCAACTGCTCGTGCCGTGGTACGAGAAGGATCATTTCCTCCAGCATTTGTTCACGCCGCACAATGAGCACCGCGTGGTGCTCACGAAGCTGCAGAATCTTGGGCTCACGGTGTTGAACGGCCAGTGGGACTCGCGCCTCGAGGCCGCGACGAATGCGTTGCTGCACGCTGCCATCGCGGTCGCGTTCTGGCTGTGCGCTCGCCGCTGGGTCGCGGTGCGCTGGCACACGGCGCTCTTCCTGCTCGCGTTCGCGCTCTTCGGTTTCCCGCTCGCGTGGCAGAATATTTTGGGCGGATTTCATTCCCAACAATTCTGGCTGCTTGGGCTGTCCTTCGGTGCGATCGTGACGCTCCCATTCGCCCGCACAGGCAGCGGCCGGTGGTGGTTCGGTCTCGGCTGCGCCATTCTTGTACTGGGCTCAATGGGCTCCGGCATGCTCGCGTCCGCGGTGGTGTTCATGGTCGTCGCGTGGCGGCTCCTGCGTCGCGAGACCACGTTGCGCGCGGCCTGGCTCACCCTGCTTCTCACCGCCGCCTTGGTGGCGATCGGCCTGATCACGCGGGTCGAGGTCGACTATCATCAAAAGCTGAAAGCCACGACCGTTCACGATTTCGTTTTCTCCTGCCTCCGTAGTCTCGAGTGGCCGCTGCGCGATCGCGATTGGGCGGGAGCGATCGTCTGGCTGCCGTGGGTGATCGCTGCGTGGCGGGTCACGCGTGCGCCCCGGGATCAGCCGGATGCCGCGGGTGTGTCACCGTCCCCGCCGGCGGGATCGCAGACGGGCCAGGTCATCGTCGCGCTCGGCGGCTGGGTGCTCGTGCAGATTGTGGCGACGGCCTATGCGCGCGGCGCGGGCGCCGATTATCCGGCGTCGCGTTACATGGATACGCTGGCGTTTGGCGCGATGGCCAACGGCGCCGCGCTCGCGTGGCTGTTGTCGATTGCCCGCGGTGAAGGTGACACCGCGCCGCGGCTTGCCCGCTACGCGGTTGCGCTGGCCTGGCTGATCGCGGTCGGTCTCGGCCTGCGCGCGATCCTCGAGATCAATCTCCGCTACGAGCTGCCCGACGCCCGGAAATATTACAACAAGGCCGAGGGCCACATGCGCCGGTACCTGGCGACGAACGATCGGAAGCAGCTCGCGCATCCCGACATTCCGTTTCCGAGCGCGGATGGATTGGTCGATCGCCTCGCGCGACCGAGCTTGCGCGCGCTGATGCCGCTGCCGGTCCGCGCCCCACTGACGATGGCGCGGGCAACCGCGGCCACGCCGAGCTTGGCGGAGACGTTTCGTGCCAACACCGCCATCGACGTCGACATCGAGCACCCGCCGCGCCTTGGGCTTTCACCGGCGACGCCGCCCCTCGACTACACGACAACGCACGGCAGCTTCGCGCCCGCCGGCGACGGCGGCACCGCCACCGGCACGTGGCGCAGCGAGCCGCTGACCGCGCCGATCGGCGGCTGGTTGAAGTTTGAAACCGCCGGCGATCTGGGCGTGCCCGGCGCGGGCGTGTCGTTGCGTCTCCTCGATCCGCAAACCGGTCGCGTCCTCAGTGAAGTCGCACCGACGAAACGCCCCGGCGACACGTGGCGGGCCGCGTACGTGCGGGCACCGCACGGGCCTTTTGTGATTGCAGCGAACGACGAGTCCTCGCGCGCGTGGCTGGCGTTCAGTCCGCCGGTGGAAATGGGCGTCTGGTCGTACCGCGCGTGGCAGCTGACGAAGCACGGATTGCTGATCATGTATGTCACGGCCGGAGTAACGTTGCTACTGCTCGTGATCGCGTGGCGGGAAAGCCGGAGCAGTCCACGCGCTACAGTCTAGCTCCCGTTGCTGAATCGGACTGATCCGTGGCTACGAGCGCCAGCGAGTGGCCGTAAGTCCACTCGCCGGCGCTCGTAGCTACAAACCGATCTCAGTTTCGCCCGACTCGCATAATGCCTTGTCCGCCCTGCCCGGTTTCGTCGAGACTGCCCGGCTTCGCATGAAATTTCTCCGGTTCACGACCCTCCTCGCCGTCGCGCTCTTCAGCGCGGTGGTGGTCGTGCCGTTTCTGCCGGCCACCAAGCTTCAGTCGGAGTCCTTTGTGCTCGAGATCGTGGCCGCGACCGATGTCGCCGGGCCGTTCCAGATTTATTTCAACGACGGCGTCGGCATCCGCGAGGAACTCTCGATTCACACGCCGCTCACCGCCGGCCCCGCGCCGGTCACATATCGGCTGCGCGTGCCCACCGGCACGTATCAGGCACTGCGACTGGATCCGCTCGATCGCGGCGGACGCGTTGCGATTCAGGCCCTGCGCGTCGTGTCAGCCCGCGGCCGCATCGTGCGCGATCTCCCGCTTGCTGACTTCAAGGCGGTGCAGCACATCCAGTCCGCGCGGATGGAAGCCGGTGCCCTGGTCGTGGTCACGCTGCCCGGAGGCAACGACCCGCAGCTCACGCTCGATCTCTCGCCGCCGCTGGTGATTCGCACCTCGTGGGAGGACAATCTGCGCGGCTTCGCGCCGTTGTTTCTCCCGGTGTTCGGGCTGTTGACGCTCGGCCTGGTCCTGCTTGATCGCGTGCCGCGGCTGGGACGTGGCGTCGGTCGTTTCGCGCGCGCTCTCGCTGCGCGGCCGCTGCGGGCCGTCGCACTCGTCGCTGCCCTCGCCGTCGTCGCGAGCGCTTATCCGATCGTTTTCCTCGGCAAGAGCCATGTCTCGCCGAATCTCGGCACGGCGCTGTTGTACGACGGGTTTCCGACGCTCCCCGGCTACAAGTCGGCCGAGGTCGCCGACGTGAAGCTCTCCGACATCGGGGCGGTGATGTGGCAGCACGTTCCGTTTTCGATGATGCAGCACTTCGCACTCACGCAGGGTGAACTGCCGTTGTGGAATCGCTTCAATTCCGGCGGCACGCCGATGCTGGGCCAGGGGCAGTCGATGTTCGGCGATCCGATTCACCTGCTCGTCATCGCCGCCAACGGCGCCGCGTGGGCCTGGGACGTGAAATACCTCATCGCGAAATGGCTGTTCGCGTCCGGCCTTGGACTGATCGTGCTGGCGGTGGCGGGAGCGCCGGCGTCCCGCCGGCTTGATGCGGATGCCGGCGGGACGCCGGCGCTCCCGGGGTTGTTCCCGGTTGCGTTGCCGGCGGCGCTGATCGTCGCGCTCGCCGCACCGTTCATCGGCTTCTTTCTCTACCGGATCAATCACCCGGCGTATTTCAGTCTCTGTTACGCGCCGTGGGCGTTGTATTGCTGGGTGCGGGTGAGCCAGGCGGCCGACTGGCGCGGCAGTGCGCGCTGGGCCGCCGGTTTGATCGTCGCGAATCTTGCGTTGATGAACAGCGGCACCGCCAAGGAGGCGTACATGCTGCTGCTCTGCATGAATTTTTCCGGCGCGTGCGTGCTGCTGAGTGCGGGCGCGCCGTGGCGCGAGCGGGCCGGGAAGTTCGCGATCCTCGCCTGGGCCGGCGTGCTGTTCGTGCTGCTCACCGCGCCGATCTGGGCGACCTTCCTGCACACGCTCGCGAGCGCCTACACCGCGTACAACGCGGCCAGCGCCTACCAGATTCAGCCCGGCATGATGCTCGGTTTCTTCGACGAGATTTTCTACCGGCCGCTGATGAGCGAGGAGCGCGTGTTCAATCCCTCGGTCAACTTCCTCGTCCTGCTCGGCTTCCTCTATTTTCTCGCGACGCTCCGTCACAGCTTCGGCAACCGCGCCGCGATGGCCATCGCCGTCAGCGCATTCGTGCCGCTCGCGCTCGCGTTCGGCCTCGTGCCCGCGCAGTGGATCGTGAAGGTGCCGTTTCTCAGCAACATCGCGCATCTGGACAACACCTTCAGCTGCGCGCTGATCATCCTGGTGAGCGTGCTGGCCGGCGCGGGCTTCGCGCAGGCGGCCACGCGGCTCGGCACCCGCGAGGGCCGCGGCGATCTGGTCGGCGCGGGCCTGATACTCTTCGCCCTCGTGTTTTCCTTCATCGGCTACCGGCAGGCCGTGCACCGGCCGATTCTCGGGCCGACGGTTTCACTGCTGCAACCCGGCCAGGCGATCGCGGTGAGCAGCTTTGTCTGGGCCGATCTCGTCACGCTGCTCATGGCGTCGGTCGCCCTCGCGCTCGCCGCGCGGCACGCGTTAACCCGTCGCACGCTCACACCCGCGCTGGGCTTCGTCATCGCCCTTGCAGCGACGCTGCTGGTGTGGCGCCACGGGCTGCATGCGAGCACGATGGGTTTTGAAAACTACACGGGCCGGCCGCCGGTGCGGACGAACTTCCACGCCCGCTCCGAGGCGATGCAGCTCGCGCGCAAGCTGCACGCGCAGGAACCGACGCGTGGCTTCGGTTTTCGCGGGAATTTTTTCCCGGGCTGGAGTGTCGCGTACGGCCTCGAGTCGCTGCATGGACCTGAGGCGCTGGTGAATCCCTGGCTGCGCGATCTCGCGGGCCAGCTGCCGGGCGTGGAACGCCTGTGGGACTGGCGGCTCTACCTCGAGCCCGCGAATGCCGGCGTCGCGCGGCCCGTGCTCGATGCGCTGAACGTGCGTCTGTATTTCGATCTGCAGAGCGATCAGGGTCTGCTCGGTCAGGCCCTGAAGCTGGTGAAGACGGCCGACCTCGACGTCTACGAGAGTCCCACCGCGTGGCCGCGCGCGTTCTTCACCAACCGGCTCACGTCGTACGAACAGACCGCGGAGTTCATCGAGAAAATCAAGCGGGGCGACGGCCGTCCGTTCGCCGCGGTGCAGCGGCCCGATCTCACCCGCCAGTCGCAGCTCGCGACCCTCGGCACGGATCTTGCCGGCCGCACGGTGGTGCCGGCCACCGGCTACAAACTCACGGGCAACACGACGTCGTTCACGGTGAAGGCAACGGAGCCCGGCATCGTGGTGCTGACGGAAACGCTGTGGCCCGGCGACTTTCGCGTCGAGGTCGACGGCCAGCGCGCGCCGGTGATTCGCGTCAACCACGCGTTCAAGGGCGTGCTCATCGCCAACGCCGGCGACCATCGCATCACGTTTCGCTATTGGCCGCGCAACTTCTGGCGCAATCTCCTGCTGTGCGGCACGGGCGCCGCCCTCCTCGCCGCCTCTCTCGCTTTCGCGCTGCGTCGTGCGCGCGTCGCATGAGCGCTCCTGTGTGCCGCTGCTGCGGATCGACCGACATCACGCTGCGCGGTCGCAAGCCGGGCGATTTCATCCGGAAGGAATTTTCGTTCTACGCCTGCAACGCCTGCGAACTGCTCTTCGTCGAGCCGTTCTCCGGTTTCGAAATCTACAACGACGCGTACTACCGAGGCCAGGGCCCGGATCCGTTCGTCGACTACGAGACCGAGTACCGCGACTGGCGCCGCAGCGATCGCGGACTGGAGTTCGCCGATCTCGCGGGCTTGGCGGCGGAGCACGTCCGTGCGGGAGAAAGGAGAAAGGAGCAGGGGGAAGGACAAGCCACCGATCGGGCTTCCCCGTCTCCTGCCCCCCGTCCCCTGTCTCCTGCCCTTCCGAGTCCTTCTCCCTCCTCCCTGCTCCCTTCTCCCGCCGCGCACCGCGCGGCTCCCCTCCGCTGGCTCGACTTCGGCTGCGGCGCGGGCGGGTTTCTGAAATTCCTGCGCGAGCGCGGCAGCATGGCGGGACGTCCGCTCGATCTGACGGGACACGACGTGGGCTCGTACGCCGATCTGCTCCAGCGCGTCGACGGCTTCCGTATCCTGGATCTTGATGCCCTGCGCGCCGAGCCGGACGCATCCTACGATATCATCAGCTTGATCGAAGTGATCGAGCACCTGCCGGATCCCAGCGCGGCCATCGCGACGGTGGCGCGGTTGTTGAAACCAGGCGGGCTGCTGTTGCTCACAACCGGCAATCTCGATTGCGCCATCGCGCGCCGGCACGGCATTCACTACCGGTATTGCGCGCCCGAGATCCACGTCAGCCTCTTCAATCCGCGCTGCCTCGCCCGGCTTTACCGCCGCCACGGACTCGAGCCGAAAACCGTGCGCTATCACGGCGCGGTGAAGTTCAAGGTCGTCAAGAGTCTGCGCCACCGGAAGGTCCTGCGCGCGATTGCCCGCGGCGCGCTCGCGTTGCCTCCGGTCGTCCGCGCGGTCGACGCCCTTTACGGCGTTTCGGCCATGCCGTGCGCGGTGAAAACTTCTTGAGCGACAAACCCGCGGGCAGACCCTTTGCTAGCGCCCTTTTTCATGCCGCCGGCCCCTTCCTCCGCCCGCCACTCGCTCGCCACCTGCCCGGTGTGCGGCGGTCGTGAATTTCGCCCGGTCATGCTCGTCGGACCGCATCCCGTGGTGCGATGCACGCAATGCCAGCTGCAGTTCGCGAACCCGCAGCCGAGCGACGCCGAACTCGCCGCCATCTACGGTCCAAGCTACGTGCTGGTCGAAAACGACCCGGTCGGCGAAGCGATGGTACTGCAATCCAAGCGCGCCACCGCCGATCACTACCTCGATCTGCTCGCGGAAGCGGGCGTCGGTCCCAAGGGCAAACTGCTCGAGATCGGGTGCGGTAGCGGCAATTTCCTGCGCCAGGCGGCGCAGCGTGGGTTCGACGTCACGGGCGTCGAGTATTCGGAGTTCGCCTGCGCCCGCGCCCGCGCCGTGCTCGAAGGCCGCGGCCGCGTGCTGCACGGTGAAATCTCGGTGCTCGCGGCGGAATCTGCGGCCTACGATGTCTGCGTGCTCTGCGACGTGATCGAGCACGTGCGCAATCCCGGCGCGTTTCTGGGCGAGATCCAGCGGCTCCTGCGTCCGGGCGGCGTGATCCTTGTCGTCACGCCCAGCCTCGCGTCGTGGTCCCATCGTTTCCTGCGCTCGCGCTGGATGGAGTTCAAGGAGGAGCATCTGCTCTACTACGCGCCCGACACCATCCGCCGTCAGCTCACGCAGGCGGGTTTTGAGCAGGTGACGCTCCGCAAGGGCGTGAAGAAACTCAGCCTCGACTACGTCGCGGCGCATTTCAAAAAATATCCCGTGGCCGGAATCACGCAGCTGCTGCGGTTGCTGCAGGCCATCACGCCCGCCGCGTGGAGCCGGCACCTGTTTCCCATCGTCGCCAGCGGCCTCGTCGCCGTCGCGCGTCGCGCCCCTTCCCGCTCATGAACGCGAGTCCCACCCCGCCCGCCCCGCGCGTCCTTTCGGTCGTGGTGCCGATCTTCAACGAACGCGCCACCGTGCGCGAGTCGCTCGACGCCATCCTCGCCAAGACGATTCCCGGCTGGACGCTCGAGATCATCATGGTCGAGAGCAACTCGACCGACGGCACCCGCGACATCGTGCTCGGCTACCAGAATCATCCGCGGGTGAAGCTCGTGCTCGAAGACAAGCCGCGCGGCAAGGGACACGCCGTCCGCGCCGGATTCCTGCACGCCACTGGAGAAGTGATGCTGATCCAGGATGCGGATCTGGAATACGATCTTGGGGACTACGACATCCTGCTCGCGCCGATCGCGTCGGGCCGGCAGGCGTTCGTGCTGGGATCGCGGCACGGCCAGGGCGGCTGGGCGATCCGTACGTTTTCCGATCAACCGCTGCAGGCCCTGATCCTGAATCTCGGCCACTGGGGCTTCACGCTCCTGATCAACGTCTCGCTCGGCATCTGGCTCCACGATCCGTTCACGATGTACAAGGTGTTCCGGCGCGACTGCCTCGAGGGCCTGCGCTTCGAATCCAACCGGTTCGACTTCGACTGGGAGCTGTTGATCAAACTCGTCCGCAAAGGCTACCGGCCGATCGAGATCCCGATCAGCTACAAGTCGCGATCGTTCAAGGAGGGCAAGAAGGTCTCGATGTTCCGCGACCCGATCACGTGGCTGTGGGCGCTCGCGAAATTCCGTTTCCAACGGCTGTAGGTGTGCCCAGCCATCGGATTCACCACGAAACACACGAAAGACACGAAAGACACGAAAGAGAAAATGACCGCGGTGACCTGGCGGGTCCACGTTGATGCGGGAATATGAGCTTCCCGCACTGCGGCTTTAACGCCCGGTTTTCGTGTATTTCGTGTGTTTCGTGGTGAATCCTCCGTAACCCGCCGTGCTCCTCCGCCCACGCCATCTGTTCGTTGCGATCGCGGTCTGTGCACTGCTGCAGATCGCGAGTCTGACGACGCGCCGGATCACCCCGGCGCTGCCGGCCGTCGCGGTGGCAACCGAGGGATCGTTCACGCCGGACGGCCAGTATCCAGGCGAGCGATTCACCGGCGCCGCGGGCGTGCGCGCGTGGGGTTCGTGGAGCGGAGCCGACGCCAACACCGGCACGATCCGCATCGGTCCGTTTCCTGCACCGAGGATTTTGCGCTTCGGCATCGGCGGCTATCCCAGCGATCCCGCCAACATCCTGCGTGTCGAACTCGTCGGCACCGCTGAAGTCCTCCCGATTCCGCATCACGCCGTCGGGGAACGCTGGCACACCGTCGATTTCCATCTGCCGAACACGTGGGCAGGAAAATCCATCCAGCTCGTCGGCATCGATCAGGCCACGGGGATCGGCGGCTGGTTCGCGCTCACCGAACCGATCCACGGCGGTCGCGGCGACGGCATCAACGCCCTGCTGGAAACGCTCGCGGCCTGGGCGACGCAGGGCCTGTTGCTCGGGCTGATCTACGCTGCCGCCGCGCGCGGGCTGAACCGCCGCTACGCCGGCGGCCACGGGCTGGCGCCGCACTGGATCCCGCTCGCCGCCGGCGCCGTCGTCGCCGGCTGCGGCTACGCGGTGTTCTGGGCGTACTTTCTCAACGCGCTCGCCGGCGTCGTGCTGTCGTGGATGATCCTCGCCGGCGCGACCGTGGTCGCACTGCGCCGGCCCGCCGCGGCCGCGTCAGGCCCGGATGAGATCGGTGGCGAAATCGGCACCGCAGTGAAACTCATGCTCACCGTCGGGGCGTTTCACCTCGCACTGCTGCACCTCTTCCCGTCGTCGCACGATTTCTACACGCTCGCGGCCAACCGTTATCGCGAAGGTCTGCCCGGTGACAATGTGCTGCCGCAGGTGCTGGCCGAGCGGCTCTTCGCTTCGGAGCTGATTCGCAATCCGGCGGACGAATGGCAGTCGAGCGACCGGCCGCCATTGCAGAGCGGCTGGCAGCTGCTCACCTGGTCGGCGAACAAAGTGCTGCGGCTCGACCGCCGGCTCGCCAGCGCCGTATCCGCCGTCTGGTTTCAGCTGCTCTGGGTGGCCGCCGCGTACGGCCTGCTGCGCACCTTTCGCCTGCCGCGCGCCCGCGCCGCCGGCTGGGTGGCGGCCCTGGCGCTCGCCGGCTTTTTCGTCCAGAACACCGTTTACACCTGGCCCAAGCTGGCGGCGGGGGCGTTCGCCTGCGGGACGTTCGCCCTGCTGCTGCTCCCCGCGCGCGGTGCGTCGGCACGCACGCTCGGACTGTGGGCGGGAGCGTTCGCGGCGTTGGCCTGGCTCGCGCACGGCGGCGTCGCATTTTCCTTTCTCGCGCTCGCACCCTGGGTGGCGTGGCGGGCGTTTCGCGGCGGTCAATGGCGCGCGTGGTGGCCGGGCGTCGCGGTCTTCGCGATCATCGTGCTGCCGTGGTTCGCGTACCAGAAACTCTATGACCCGCCCGGCGACCGCCTGCTGAAGTGGCATCTGGCCGGGCAGACGGTGAGGGACACGCGCGGGACGTGGCAGACGATCCGCGAAAGCTACGCCACGATCGGCTGGCGCGAGGCGCTGACCAACAAGGTCTCCAACTTTCACGATCAGGTGTACGGCGACTGGCGTTCCCTCGGTCGGTTCTCCGCCGAAACGGCCGCGGACCGGCGCAACGAGGAGTTCTTCTACACCGGCCGCGCCCTCACCTGGTGGCCTGTGCTCGCCCTGATCGCGCTGGTAATCACGCGGCGGCGGCTGGTGGCCGCGTCCCGCGATCTCGGCCTCCTCGCGGGCTGGCTCGGCGGCACCATCGTGGTGTGGTCCCTGCTGATGTTCGGACAGTATCAGGCGGTGGTGCACCATGGGAGCTACGCGTTGACCATCGGACTTTTCGTCCTGTTCACGGTGATCCTCGAGCGCTGTCACTCCCGCTGGCTTGGAATCATTGTGGGCCTGCAGGCGGTGACCCTTGGCACCACGTGGGCCGTCGCCAATCCGGTGATACGCGGCCCGGCGACCGGCCTCTTTCTGGTCGTCATGATGGGGGCTGCGCTGGCGTGGTTCATCGTGCGAGCGCGCACGCACGCGCTTGAAACTTCCGCTGGCACCGCTGATGCGATGGACGCGCTGGAGGCCGATGCTGGCTGGAAGCAGGGCTGGGAACGCTTCCGCGTCTGGTGGCGCACGCCGTCGCTCACCGTGTGGGTGCTCGCAGTCCTCGCCGTGCTGCTCTTTCTGCGCAAGCCGCACGCGCTGCACACGCCGCAATTGTGGGCGGAGGACGGAAACATTTTCCTGACCGAGGCGGATTTGTTCGGTGCCGGCGCGCTGCTGAAGCCCTACATGGGTTACCTCCATCTGCTGCCGCGCCTGGTCGCCGGCCTCGCGCCGAAGCTCCTCGATCCCGCGTGGTGGCCGGCGTTCTACAACGCCGTTTCCTTCGTGATCTGGCTGGCGGTGCTGGCCCGGCTTTTCACCCGCCGCTTCGACCTGCCGGGCAAACCGTGGCTCGCGCTCGCGTTTGTCGTCGTGCCGCACACCGGCGAAATTTTCTTCAACATCACGAACCTGCAATGGATCACGGCCTTCCTGCTCATCCAGCAGGTCCTCGTCACGCCGCCCAGCAACGCCCGCGAGCGGATCGGCGATGCGCTCATCTTGGGCGTGGTCGCGCTGACGGGCCCGTTCGGCGTGGCGTTCCTGCCGCTGTTCGCCTGGCGCGCCTGGCGCGAACGCAGCCGCGACGCGTTCCTCTTGCTCGCGATCGCCGTGGCCTGCGCCGCGGTGCAGGCATGGTTCGTGGTTCGCACCGGGCCGCGTTTCGAGTTCCAGTCAGCCCCGCTGCAGCTCTTTCCCAATCTCGTCATCCTCGCTCGTCGCGTCGTGCTGTGGCCGCTGCTCGGTCGCGATCTGGCGCTGGCGCTGCCGGCGTGGCTCATCGCCACGCTCGGTTGCGGACTGCTCGGCGGGGTCGTCGCGTGGTGCCTGCGGCCGCATCCGTGGCGGTTGTTGCGCGGCCAGGTGGCGCTGGCACTCGGGCTGATCACGCTCGCAGCGCTGTATCGCACGCGGCCTGACACGTGGGCGGGCGACAACCTGGATTTCGGCGACCGCTACTTCTACATTCCGCGCGTGCTCCTCGGCTGGCTGCTGATCTGGGAATTTGAATCCGGGCCGCGGGCCGTCGCGAACGCGGCGCGGCTCTGCTGCCTCGCCGTCGTCTGCGTGCACCTGCGCGGCTACACCGTGCCAGCGCCGAAGGACCTGCAGTGGGCCCAGCAGGTCGAACCGATCCGTCAGGGCGTCCGCGCTGATCTGGCCATCCTGCCCGAGGGCTGGACGCTCGAGTACCGCGGCCGGCCCGCAAAATCCCCATGACCGCCCGCGCCGCTCCGTGGATTCGACTCGGCTGGCTCGTGGTGATCTGCGCCGCGCTGCTTGCGCTCCGCAAGCCATGGGCGCTGCACACGCCGCAGCTGTGGGCCGAGGACGGGAGCATCTTTCTCACGCAGGATGAACAGCTGGGCGTCCGCGCGTGGTGGGAACCGTACAACGGCTACCTGCATCTCCTCCCGCGGCTGATTGCGTGGATCGCGAGCCGCACCGCGGATCCGGCGTGGTGGCCGGCGATCTACAACGGCCTCGCGTTTCTGCTCAACGTCGCGGTCTTCGCGCGCATCGCGTCGCCGCGGGTGCACCTGCCGGCCAAGCCGTGGCTGATGATCGCGTTCGTCGCCGTCGTCGGCACCGGCGAGGTGCTGATCAATGTCACGAATCTGCAGTGGATGACGGCGTTTCTGCTGATCGTGCAATTGTTCACCGGGAGTGAAGGCGTCCCGGGGGCTTCGGCTCGCGGATCGACGTGGCTCCAGCAGCTGGGGGACGTCGCGATCCTGCTGGTCGTCGGGCTGAACGGGCCGTTCGCGCTGCTGTTCCTGCCCTTGTTCGCATGGCGGGCCTGGCGCGATCGCACGGCCGACAGCCTGTTGGCGCTGGGCGTGGTGACGCTCTGCGCCGGCGTGGCGTTGTGGCTGCTGCTGCGCGGCGGGGGCGGTATTCACCTCGCGAGCACGAGCGAACCGTTTCGTCCGCTGATGTTCTTCTCGCTGATCGGCAGCCGGCTTGTGACGTGGCCGTTCTTCGGCCCGGCCGCGGTGTTCGCCTGGCCGAAATGGATACATGCCGCGTTCGTGTTCGTCGCAATCCTGCCACTGTTGGGCTGGGCGCTGCGGCCCGATGCGCGCCGCCCGACGCGGGCCATGATCGTCGCGATGTTCGGGCTGGTGCTGCTCGCCGGCGTGTATCGGGTCCGCGCGGACACGTGGGAGCGCGACGATCTCGTGAACGGCGACCGCTATTTCTTCATTCCGCGGGTGCTGCTCGCGTGGCTGCTGGTCTGGGAGTTCGACGCGCGCCCGAAGGCCATCCGCTGGACCGCGCGCGTCCTCGCCGTCCTTGCGCTGGCGATGCATGTGCCGCGGTTCACGCTGCCAGCGCCGCCGAACTATCACTGGGCCGAACACTGCGGCCCCATCCGGCGCGGCGTGCCGGCCAACATCAAGACCCTGCCCGAGGGCTGGTGGATTGAGTATCCGGGCCGGCAGGACAAGCGGTGAAACCCGTTCCCATGCTTCGCGCGGTGTGGTGGCTCGCGGGTTTCGCGCTCGTGCTGGGCTGGCTGCGCGAACCCCTGCTCGGCCTGATGCCCGCGCCGCGTGAACTGCCCCGTCTCGACGGTGCGACCGGCCTGCCGTGGATCAACGGAGGCTTCGAGATCGGCAACCGGAATCCGGAGGAAGGGATCGGCTTGCTGCCTCCCGGCATGGAAAACGCCACCTCCTGGGTCGGCACCGATGAATGGCAGGGCCGGGCGGAGAGCGCGTGGTTCAAGGCTTCGCGCCGGTTGATTCACGTCGGCATCAAGGGCTATCCGCAATATCCGGGCTGCGACGTGTGGGCGGAGTTTCGCGACGCCGCCGGCGGCGTCACGCGTATCCGGTGCGGCCTCACGAACCCGCGCGAACAATGGAATGTCTGGGAGATCAAACGTCCGGCCAACGCCGTCGCGGTGCGGATCGTCGGTGAGGATCGCTCCAGTGCGAACGCGGGCTGGGTCGCGTTTTCGCATCCGTTCCGCGCCTGGACCGGCACTGTCACGGCCGGCTACCAGTGGGCGCAACTGATCACGACGACGGCCCTGGCGCTCGTGCTGCTGTGGGGCCCGGGACTGCGCTGGACGCCGCGCCGGGCGCCAGTGGAACTGCGGCTCGTGGGGTGGTTGGGTTTGGGACCGCTGCTGCTCGTCGTGCTGGGCGGCGTGATTTGGCTGCTCGGCGGCGTCATCGCGCCCGGCAAACTCGGCCTCGTGCTGGTGACGATGGCGTGGTGCGCGATCGGCTGGCGCGGCGGGAGCCAGGCGATCGCGAACGCGGTGACGCGCACCGAATTCCGGCTGTTGGCCGTGGCGGCGCTGGTCGTGCTGGCGGTGGTGGCGAAGTCCGCGTACTCGGTGGGGCCGCAGGGTGAACTTTTCCGCGGCACGATTTCACGCAACATGGAGATGGCCGATCGGATCGACAGCCGCTTCAGCTTCTATGTCGTGCAGGCGATCGCGCACCACTGGGCGCCGCACGCGCCGGCCACGGAGAAGTTTTTCCACCCGTGGACGTTCTTCAGTCGCGGCCCGCTGGCGGGTCTCGTCACCGCGCCGATCGTCATGGCCACGCACGGCCGGCCGCCCACGACGCTGCCGGAAGAACGCTGGAGTCCGTTCGATCGGACGGGCTTCGCGGCGTATCGCGTCACGATGATTGCACTCTCCAGCAGCGTGATCCTCGCGCTGTTTTTCATGCTCGTGCCGATTGTCGGCGAACGCTGGGCCGCGATCGCCGGGGGGCTGCTGGCGCTGACGCCGTTCGGCGTGCACGAGCTGATGTTCACGTGGCCGAAGTGGGCCGCAACCGCGTGGCTGGTCGCAAGCTTCGCGCTCGCGCACGCGCGCCGGCCCTTGACCGCCGGCTTGGCGGTGGGCGTCGGGTTTCTGTTTCACCCGCTCGTGTTGCTGTGGGTGCCGTGGGTCGCGCTGTGGGCGGCTGGTCGCGGCGAACGGCGGCTCGGTCCGATTATACTGACGGGCGCGCGCTACGGTGCCGGCGTGGGCGCGTGCGTGCTGCCGTGGATGGCGCTGGGCGCGCTGACGCCGCATTTGCCGGGCGCGGTGCTCGCGGGTCAGAGCGGCTTTTTCACGTATTGGGCGCGCGCGGACTGGCAACTGCCGACGTGGGAGTCGTGGTGGCGCACGCGTTGGATGAACTTTTCGAATACGTTCATTCCGCTTCATGTTTACCTGTCGGACGCGAGCTTCAACCATCACCGGCTCGGTTCCGCGTACGAGGCATCGGGCCGCCTCGTGAAGTTTTCCCAGGTATGGTGGAACTCGCTGCCGTTCGGCCTCGGACTCGGCGTCTGGACGCTCAGCCTGGTGTCGTTGGGGCGAGCCAGCCGGCCGCTGCTGGCGTTCAAGGCGTTGTACGTGGCGGCACCCGCGCTCGTCCTGACCGCGTACTGGGGCATGGATCCACTCGGGATGATGCGCGAGTGCGGACATCCGCTGTTCGTCACGATCATCGCGGTGCTGATCGTCACGGCCGCGCGCCACGGCGGCCGGTTGCAGGCGATCCTGGAGCATCGCGCCTGGCCGTGGCTGCAATTGCCCGAGACCTGGCTGATGCTGTGGCTGACGGCCCTGCTCAATCCGGCGCCGTGGGCAGTCGAACACGATCAGCTCGACGGACTGGGCCTGGCGATCAATGCGCTTGCCCTCGGCGGCGCCGCTTGGGTTGTCTCACGCGGGCGCACGCAGACGTCGGCCTCGGAGGCATCCGCCTCGCTCCCGCCGAATCGCACCCTCTCTCTTCCATGACCAAAACGCTTCTCGTCACCGGTTCATCGGGCCTGATCGGCTCCGAGGTTTGCACCTACTTCGCGCGCGAACTCGGTTACACCGTGCACGGCGTCGACAACAACCAGCGCGCCGTCTTTTTCGGCCCGCAGGGTGACACGCGTTGGAACCAGCAGCGGCTCAGCGCCGACCTAAAGGGCTTCTTGCACCACGAGCTCGACATCCGCGACCGCGCGGGCGTGCTCGCCCTCGTGCGGACGGTGAAACCCTCGGTCATCGTGCACACTGCGGCGCAGCCGAGTCACGACCGCGCAGCGGCGATCCCGTTCGACGATTTCGACACGAATGCCGTCGGCACGCTCAATCTCCTCGAGGCGACGCGCCAGGCGTGCCCGGAGTCGCCCTTCGTGCACATGAGCACGAACAAGGTGTATGGCGACGCCCCGAACCGGATCGCGTTGCGCGAGCTGGAGACGCGCTGGGACTACGCCGATCCGACGTACGCGGAAGGCATCGCGGAAACCTTCACCATCGATCAATCGAAACACTCGCTGTTCGGCGCGTCCAAGGTGGCGGCGGACGTCATGGTGCAGGAGTACGGCCGCTACTTCAACCTGCCGACCTGTGCGCTGCGCGGCGGCTGCCTGACGGGCCCGAACCACACTGGCGTGGAACTGCACGGCTTCCTCAGCTACCTCGTGAAATGCAATCTCGAGGGCCGCGAGTACAAGATTTTCGGGTACAAGGGCAAACAGGTTCGCGACAACATCCACTCGCTGGACGTGGCGCGTTTCATGGCCGCGTTCGTGGCCGCGCCGCGGGCGGGTGAAGTTTACAATCTCGGCGGCGGCAAGGCCAACTCCTGTTCCATTCTCGAGGCGTTCAAAATCGCGGAGACGTTCTCCGGCCGCGCCCAGAGTTACACGTACCTCGATCAGGCGCGGGCCGGCGATCACATCTGCTACTACAGCGACCTCCGCAAGATGCGCGCACACTATCCTTCGTGGGATATCACGCAGTCGCTCGAGGAAACCATCCGGCAGATCGTCGAGTCCTGGCGGCAGCGGCAAAAATAGATGAAACACGGCGCACGTTTGTGCGTCGAACCGCAGACGGCGACGGCACGCCCTGTCCTGCCTTTCTTCACCGCATGCGATCCCGCTTCCTCGTTTTCCTGCTGCTCGGTTTGGTGGCGGCGTCCGCCCGGGCAACGAGCGTCGTGCCGCCGACGTTTGCGGAACTGGTGGCGGAAGCCGACGCCATCTATCGGGGCCGAGTGACGCAACTGCAGGTGCGGCGCGTCGAATTGCCCAACGGCAACGGCAGCGTGATCAAGACCTTCGTGTCCTTTGCAATCGAACGCGTGCTGAAGGGTGCGGCGGCCACCGAGGTCGTCCTGGAATTTCTCGGCGGCACGATCGGCGACGAGCGGCTCGAGGTCTCGGGCATGCCGAAGTTCGCCGCGGGCGATCGCGAGATCGTGTTCGTGCAGAAAAATGGCGTGCAGTTCTGCCCGCTCGTCGCGATGCGGCATGGTCGCTATCGCGTCGCGCGCGACCCGGCGTCCGGCCGGGAACACGTCGTACGCGACAACGGCCTGCCGCTTACGACCACCGCCGAGGTCGAGTTGCCGTTGTCAGACATGCCGGGACCGGTGCGGGCCGCGAGTGCGGCGTCGGCCAGCGCGCTCGCGCTCGGCGTCGGTACATTCGAGACCAGCATCGCAGCTGAGGTGGGCCGGGCCGCGTCGCCCGCCCGCACCCAATAAGTCTCTCCCCGTCATGCTGCGTCGCTTTGCTCGGTGCGTCGCGGGATGGGCGCTGGCCGGCGCGGTGTTAGTCGGCGGCCCGCTGAGGGCGTTCGACTTGATCGGCTCCTCGTGGGCGGACGGGAACATCGTGATGCACCTGCAGCTCGGCGAAACCGCGACACCGTTGCTCGACGGCTCGCCGGACTGGGCGTCCGTCGCGGAGTCAGCGCTGGCGGAGTGGAACCAGTATCTCACGCGCTCGACGTTCACCGTGGTGCGCAATTCCACGGCGACGATTTCGCGCAGCAACCGGATCAACAATGTGATTTTTCGCGCGGACATCTTTGGCCAGGCCTTCGACTCGCGCACCCTGGCCGTCACGCTCAGCTCGACCAATCCGGTCACGGGTCGCTCGATCGAGAAGGACGTGATCTTCAATTCCAACCGCACGTGGAGTTCATATCGTGGCGCGCTCCGCAGCGGCATTTCCGAATTCCGGCGCGTCGCGTTGCACGAGTTCGGCCATGTGCTCGGCCTGGATCATCCGGATCAGGCGACGCCCGCACAGTTCGTCCAGGCCGTGATGAACAGCACCATCAGCAACATCGAGACCGCACGGACCGACGATATCGCCGGCGCCCGCGCGCTCTATGATCTCAACGGTGCCGGCAGCACGCCGACGGTCGCGGCGCATCCGCAGAGCCGGACCGTGCAGGTTGGCGACAGCTACACGTTCAGCGTCACGATCAACGGCGCCGGCCCGTTCACGTACGCGTGGACGTTCCGCCCGGCGGGCTCGGCCGGCGCGGAGTCCTTCCGGCTCGCCGCGGGCGCGAGCTACACGATCGGATCCGTCCAACCCACCGACGCCGGCACCTACACCGTGGCGATTTCCGGTCCGGGTGGGACGATTTCGAGCAATGCGGCAACGCTGAACGTGCTCCCCGTATCCACGGCGGCAGACACGACGCTCGCCAACATTTCCACGCGCGGCCTGGTCGGCACCGGCAACAACGTCCTGATCGCCGGCCTGGTCATCGGCGGCACCACGCCGAAGAACATCCTCGTCCGCGCGGTCGGACCCGGGCTGAGCGGCTTCGGCGTTTCGGGCACGCTGGACGATCCCAAGCTCACCCTCGTCGATCGGAACGCACAGGTCGTCGCTGAAAACGACAACTGGGAGAGCGACGGCCACCGGCAGGCGATCATCGCGGCATCGACGCGGCTCGGCGCGTTTCAATTCAACGCCGGCAGCCGCGACTCCGCGCTGCTCGCCAGTCTACCCCCCGGAAATTACACGGCCATCGTGTCGGGCGTTGGGACCAGCACGGGCGTCGCGCTCGTCGAGGCCTACGATGCCGATCCCGATGCCGTCACCGCGCGATCGCGCCGGCTGGTCAACATCGCGACGCGCGGCCGCGTCGGGTCGGCAGATGACGTTTTGATCGCGGGCCTCGTGGTGACCGGCCCCGGGCCGCGCACGTATTTGATCCGTGGAGTCGGTCCCACGCTGGCCAACGCGCCGTTCTCGATCGCCGGCGCGCTCAGCGATCCTTTTCTCCAGGTGTTCCAGGGCGAAACGCTGCTGCGGGAAAACGACGACTGGGATGCGTCGCTCAGCGCGCAGCCGTCGTTGCGCGACGCAGCCGCGAAAGTCGGGGCGTTTCCGCTGCAAGTCCGGCGCGACGCCGCGATGATCATCACGCTGCTCCCCGGCAGCTACACCGCGAAAGTCAGCGGCTTTCAGGGCACAACCGGCATCGGCTTGGTGGAGATCTACGAGCTGCCGTAGCAACCAAGCAACTCAAGCCACGCGCCCGCGAATCACGCGAATGACACGAAAGGACTATATCAAACTCCGCCCTAGCTTCGGTCAAACCGCGCTAGGAGCCTGAGGGAATCCGCCTGAATTTTGATTCGCGTCATTCGCGTGTTTCGCGGGCCAAGACCGGCTGCCGCGTTTCTCTCTCATTTCGGTTATCGCCAACGTCCCTGCCGGCCTTTTGGTTGGCGAACATGTCCGACTTCAAGCACTTCTTCGGCGTCGAGCCTTCCGACCAGAACGCGCTGGATCTTTTCACCGGCGAGTGGTCATCGCAGCCACCGGCAAGCCGGCCGGAGTTGAAGGCGGGCGTCACGCCGCTGTTCGACGATCCGCGGATCGCGTGGGCGCATCACCGCCTGATGGAAATGGGCCTGGCGGGCGGCGTCACCGATCGCGACGTGCTCGAACTTGGGCCGCTCGAAGGCGGGCACACCTACCTGCTGGATCGGCTCGGTGCGAAATCAGTCACGGCCATTGAGGCCAATGCGCGCGCCTACCTGAAGTGCCTGATCGCGAAGGAGACGTTTGGCATGCCGCGCGCGCGGTTCCGCCTCGGCGATTGCCTCGCGTATCTCCATGCGGACGGACCGCACTACGATGTCGGGATTGCATGCGGCATCCTTTATCACCTCACCAATCCCGTGGAACTGCTCGAACTGCTCGCGCGCCGCTGCGATTCGATTTTTCTCTGGACCGTTTTCTACGATCCGAAATTCGTCGCGCAGAATCCGGTCCCGGGCGCCAAGTTTTCCGAGGCGTTGCAGATGGAGACAGCGGGCTTCAAGCACACGGTCCATCGTTTCAACTACGGCCCGTCACTCGACTGGAAGGGTTTCTGCGGCGGTGGCGACGTGTACAGCTACTGGATGGAGAAGGAGGAGATTCTCGGCGCGCTGCGGAGTTTTGGTTTCACCGACTTCCGGACCGAGGAACACCCGAACGTCCACGGCAGCGCCCTGATGCTCGCCGCGCGCAAGGCGTAACGGGCGCCCGGCGCGCCGTTCCCGCGATTCTCACCCTTATTTGACGTAGCCTCGCTCCCGCTTCATCGTCTAGGATCCACGTCACGTCCATGCTGCCGCTCGCCCGCACCTTTCTCGCTCCGCTCCTGCTGGTGGCGGTGGCGTCGGCGGGCGAACCGGCGACGGGCCTCCCCAAGCAGTCGCCCTTTGCGCAACGTGCCACGGCCGGGGCGCCAGCGGCCGCCAGCGAAACCATCGAGCTCGCCGGTATCAGCACGGTGGGCACGAAGACGGATCTGATTTTCTACGACAAGACCGCGAAGAAGAATCACTGGATCGCCAAGGGCGAAACGAAGGAAGGCATCACAGTGCTGAACTTCGACCCGCTGCGGGAAGAGGCGGTCGTGAAGATCAACGGCGTGCAGAAAACGCTGCCGTTGCGCAAGGTCGCCAGCTCCGGCAACGGCCCGAGGCCGGTGGCGCCGCAGCCGACGGGTTTCAATGCGCCGCCGCCTGCGGTCGTCCCGCTGCCGGCCGTCGCCGCGCAGGAGGTTGCCATGCCGGCCGCGGGTGTCGTCGCCGGCACGAATGTCCCCGGCGGTGCCGCCGCTCCCGCCGCCCCGACTCCACCCGCCACGCCCGAGACCACCCAGGCCAAGCAGGAAACCGAGGCCCGGATGCTGGTGAGTGATTTGCTCGAGATCGGCATGGCACAGCGTCGCGCATATGAAGAGGCGCAGCGCAAGGCCGCTTCCGGCACGTCGCAGACGCCCTCACCCGTCGCCCCGGACGCGTCCAAGCCGTAAGGCACGCGCCGCTCGCAGCGGACGCCCGGTGACGTCTCGCGCCACTCGCTGGCGCTCGTAGCCACACCCCGAGCCGCAGTGGGTATCATCTCGATTGCCCTTTGCTTGCGGACCTCCGGAACGATCGTGGCTACGAGCGCCAGCGAGTGACCGAACCACCACTCGCCAACGCTCGCAGCCACGGCTGGAGTCCGTTGGCAACGGGCGAGTGGGCTCACTCCGCCGGCTTCTTGCCCCAGCCGTACGCCCAGAAATCGAGCCGGCCCTTCACGTTGACGTCGGCGAAACCCGCGCGGCGCAGGAAGGTTTCGATCTCGGGCTGCGTGGAGCATTTCGAGATCTGCGACGGCCGTTCGCGCGGTTTGAAACGCAGGCGGCTTTCCTCGAAGACCGCCCAGCCGGCTGGTGAAGCCAGGTCGACGTTGTCGCAGTAGAAACGGCCGCCGGGTTTCAGCACGCGCTTCGCTTCGAGCACGTAGTTGTAGCGGTCCCATTCCTCGAGATGCATGAACACCACCGTCGTGTAGACGACGTCGACGGACGCATCCGGGATGGGCTGGAGGTCGTAGCCGGAAATCTCCTGCAGCCGGATGTTCGGCAGCCCGAGCAGGCGGCGGCCGGCGAGGCGCAGCATGTTGGCCGACACGTCGCAGCCGACCCATTCCTTCACGAACGGCGACAGCACGCGGCCCACCCGGCCGACGCCGCAACCGATTTCCAGGATCGTATCCTCCGGCCGGATGCCGACCGTCTCGCGCAGGATGTCCATCGTGTCCTCGGCGTCCGCGTGAAACTTGTCCTCGTCGGTGTAGCCCGACACGACGAGAAACGCGTCCTGCTTCGAGCCGGACAGGGAGTTCCAGACGGATTTGTAGTCGCCGCGCAGTTGACTCATTGCCGCGAGACAAGGTGGAGCCCGTCGACGCGTCAAGGATCGCGGGAGAGCCGTAGCGCCGCTTCGGACCGCATGGAAAAACAGCTTCCCGCACTCCGGTAATTGCCCATGCTGCGCGCGATGCGGATTCTCATCAGTGGCGTTTGCGGTTTCGTGGGCAGCACGCTCGCGCGCGCCTTCGTCGACGCCGGCACGGGTCACACCGTCGTCGGTTTCGACAACTTCATCCGGCCGGGCAGCGAGTCGAATCGCGCGGACTTGAAGCACCGCGGCGTGAAACTGTTCCACGGCGATCTCCGGCTCGCGAGCGACCTCGAGACCCTGCCGGCCGTTGACTGGGTGATCGATGCCGCCGCGAATCCCAGCGTGCTCGCCGGCGTCGACGGCCGGACGAGTTCACGCCAGCTCGTGGAGCACAATCTCGGCGGCACCGTGAACCTGCTCGAATACTGCAAGCTGCACCGCGCAGGCTTTGTCCTGCTGAGCACGAGTCGCGTCTACGCGATCGCACCGCTCGCGAATCTGCCGATGCGAGTGCAGGCCGACGCCTTCACGTTGGACGTTTCGAACCCCGCGACCGTGCCCACCGGCATCAGCGCGGCGGGCGTTGCCGAAGCGTTTTCCACCCAAGCGCCGATCTCGCTGTATGGCGCGACCAAGCTGGCCAGCGAGGCGCTCGCGTTGGAGTACGGCGAGACCTTCGCGCTGCCGGTGTTCGTCAACCGCTGCGGCGTGCTCGCGGGCGCGGGCCAGTTCGGCCGCGCAGACCAGGGCATCTTCGCGTACTGGATCAATTCCTGGCTCGCCCGGCGACCGCTGAAGTACATCGGGTTTGGCGGACACGGGCATCAGGTGCGCGACTGCCTGCATCCCCGCGATCTGGTGCCGTTGCTGTTGCAACAGTTCGCCGCGCCCAAGCTCTCCGCCGCCGAACGCATCGCCAACGTCTCCGGCGGCACCGCGTCCGCGCGATCGCTGCGGCAGTTGAGCGACTGGTGCGCCGCTCATCTCGGTGCGCACAGCGTGGGCGTCGACGCCACGCCGCGGCCCTTCGACATTCCCTGGATGGTGCTCGACTCCGGCCTGGCTTCGCGGCGCTGGAACTGGCGTCCGACCACGCCGACCGACGCCATCCTCGAAGAAATCGCCGCCCATGCGCGGGCCCACCCCGACTGGCTCGACCTGTCGGCGCCGCTCTGACCCGCCCACCTGTTTACACCATGCCCGCGTCCGCTCCGCTCGGACTCTTCTCCGTCGTCATTCCCGCGCGCGACGAGGAAGAGTCACTGCCCTCCACTCTTCAGGATATCTTCGAGACGTTTTCCAAGGAAACGATCCCGCACGAAATCGTGGTCGTCGATGACGGCAGCCGCGACGGCACGTGGCAGGTGCTGCAGCAGCTGCGATCGACGATTCCCACGCTCGCTCCGACCCAGAATGCCAGCGGCGTCCATGGCTTCGGTCGGGCCGTGACCTGGGGCCTCGACCACAGTCGCGGTGACGCCGTCGTGATCATGATGGCGGACGCGTCGGACTCGCCCGCCGATGCCGTCACTTACTGGAAGCTGCTCAACCAGGGTAACGATTGCGCCTTCGGCAGCCGCTTCGTCCCGGGCGGCGAGGTGATCGACTACCCGCGGGTTAAACTTTTCGTCAATCGCATCGCCAACGCCCTGGTGCGGGTGGGCTTCAACATCCCGCTGAACGACACCACCAACGCGTTCAAGGCTTACCGCCGCACCGTGATCGACGGCTGCCGGCCCTTCCTGGCACCGCATTTCAATCTGACGGTGGAACTTCCGTTAAAGGCCATCGTCCGCGGGTACTCGTTTGCCGTCACGCCGATCTCCTGGCGGAACCGAAAATTCGGTGTCGCCAAGCTCAAGATCAAGGAGATGGGCAGCCGCTATTTCTTCATCTGTGCCTATGTCTGGCTCGAAAAATACTTCAGCCGGGGCGACTACCGCCGTAAGTAGCCCAATTGTCACCTGGAACCCTTGCGCGAGACCTGCCGCCGCCATATCGCCGAAGGTACCGGAATCGGCACTAGACCTGCATCGCAAAATCTCCGAAAAAAGACCTCCCACACACCATCCGAATTCATGAACGAACATTGCTGCTCAACTGCTTCCCCGGCGATCGCCCGCACCCTTCGCGCGATTGTCTGGATCGTCGGCCTCGCCCTCGGGCCGTTTCTCTTCGCCCAGGGCGTCGTCTCGTCCGGCCTCACCGGCGTCGTCCGCGACAACACCGGTAAACCGGTCCCCGGCGCCACGCTCACCGCGACGCACGTCCCGACGGGCACCGTGTACACGGCCGTGTCGTCCGAAACCGGCCGCTATAATTTTCGCGGCATGGTGGTCGGCGGGCCGTTTACGCTCGTGACGACCGCGCCCGGCAAAAAGCCGGCAGAGATCACCGAAATCACGACGCAGCTCGGCAAGGAAACGGACCTGAACGTCGCGCTCTCTCCGGCGGACGTGGTCGTAATGGAAAAGTTCACCGTCGGCGGCGCCCGCGATGAACTCGACGGCAGTGCAACCGGCGCCGCCTCGCTCCTCACGCGCGAACGCATCCTGGCCCAGCCGACCGCGCAGCGTTCGTTCGCCGACATGGCCCGGACGAATTCGCAGGTGACGCTGCGGAACGTCTTCGGTGATCGTCAGGAAGCCATGCTCACCGCGGTTGGTCAGAACAATCGCTTCAACTCGATCATGGTGGATGGCGCCCGCATCAACGACCAGTTCGGTCTCAACGCCTCGGGCCTGCAGTCGTTCTTCAATCCGTTGTCCCTCGAGACGGCCGAACAGGTGTCCATCTCGGTTTCGCCCTATGACGTCCGCCAGAGCGGCTTCACCGGCGCCGCCATCAACGTCGTGACCCGCAGCGGCACGAACACGTTTCACGGCAGCCTCTATGGCTACTACACGGACGCCAAGTACGCCGGCCGCGATCAGATCGGGGCGAGTGCCGGCAAGCGTCCGCCGGACGAACGCAAGACCTGGGGCGCGACCCTCGGCGGTCCGTTGTGGAAGAACAAACTCTTCTTCTTCGGCAACTATGAGAAGTTCGAGCGCACGCAGGTCGCGAGCGACCCGACGATGACGCCGGCCTCGGCGGACATCACGACGCTGAACAACGCGATTGCCGCCATCAAGACCGCCTCCGGCAAGACCTTTGACTTGGGCGCCTTCGGCGGCGGCGGCTCGCTCATCACCGAGGAGGAAAAGAAACTCTACAAGGTCGACTGGAACATCACCAAGGATCACCGCCTCTCCGTCCGCTACAACGAGACCGTCGGCACGCTGCCGCAGTTCGGTCGCTCGAACGGCATCGGCGGCGCGTTCACCGGTATCCTCGGCGCCGCCGGTCCGGCGGCGACCCGCGGCACGGCGTTCAGCTCCAATTTCTACTCGCAGATCCGCACGGAAGACGTGTGGGCCGCGACGCTGAATGACCAGTGGTCGCAGAATCTGAAAACCGAGTTCAAGTGGTCCAAGACGAACTACGAGCAGCTCACGACGTCACCGACGATCTTCCCCGAAATTCGCGTGTTCGGCGTCGCTGGCACCGGCAGTGACGGCCGCCCGGTGACCAACGCCGCCGGCGCCGCCAGCGGTGTCGTGGTTCTCGGCACGGAGCAGTTCCGCCACGGCAATGTCATCCAGCTGAAGACCGAAAGCTACAGCGGCAACGCCGACTACTTCTGGAAGAACTTCACCTTCACCGGCGGCTTCGATCGGGAAAAAAGCAAGTTCTACAATCTCTTCCGCCAGGGCTCGTATGGCCTTTTCGACTACGCTTCGCTGGCCGACTTTGTCGCCGATCGTCCGGCCGCCTTTGGTCGTTCCATCTTCGTGCAGGGCACGCCGGCCGCCGACATCTCGGACTTCGCCATCACCGGTATCTTCGGGCAGACGAAGTGGGACGTGAACTCGCGCCTCAACGTCGTGCTCGGCGCCCGCTTCGACATGGTGGAGTCCGCGGCCCGTCCGCCGGTCAATCAGGCGTTCGTAAACACCTTTGGCATTCGCAACGACGGCAACGTCGACGACACGCAGATCGTCTCGCCTCGCCTCGGCTTCAATTGGGCGGTCGACGACGCCCGCGTCATGCAAGTCCGCGGTGGCTTCGGCTACTTCACCGGCCGCGCGCCCTGGGTGTTCATCTCGAATGCCTATGGCAACACCGGCGTGGGCCGCTTCAACCAGCTGCAGACGGGCGCCGCCGCCCCGCAGCTCGGCGCGTACATTCGCAATAACTTCGACTTCGCGAATCCAATCGGCACCGCCGCGACGGACGGCGATCCGAACGCCCGCCGCGAAATCAACCTGCTCCAGAACGGCTTGAAGCTCCCCGCCGTGTGGCGTGGCAACCTCGCCGTCGAGCGCAAGCTCCCGATCTTCGACACCACGCTGACGATCGAGGCGATTCAAACCTACAACGACAAGTCGCTCTTCACCGACAACCTGAACATCCGCCCGCTCGTCGTCACGGCCACGTCCGGTCCGGCCGTGGGTCTCGACGGACGCCAGCGTTTCAACGGTGGCGCCACGTCGGCCGGCGCGACGAGCCTTGCGTTCACCAATGTCGTGCGCGTGCGCAACATCAGCGAAGGCGAAAGCACCTACGTTTCCATCGGCCTGAACCGCCCGATGAAGAACAACTGGTCCTACAACGCGACCTACACGCGCGGCAAATCCGAGGAAGCGCAGTCGTTCGGCCAGACGGTCGCGGTCGACGGCTGGAGCCGCAACGCGGTCTTCAACCAGAACACCATTGAAGTACAACGGTCCGACTTCGAGGTCCGCGATCGTATCCAGATCAGCCTCGCGAAGCGCCTGGAGTTCAAGAAGGGCTGGGCCACCACGGCCTCGCTCTACTACGAAGGCCACACCGGCAATCCGTTCTCCTACGCCTACTCGAACGATCTGAACAATGACGGCGTCGTGGCCAACGATCTCGTCTACGTGCCGAACGGCGACAACGATCCCAAGATCGATTACTCCGGACTGACCGCGACGCAGCGGGCCGATCTCCTAGCGTTCATTCAGAGCAGCGGCCTCGGCAAGTACGCTGGCAGCCACGCTCCGCGCAATGCGTTCACGCAGCCGTGGATCAACCAGCTCGATCTGCGCATCACGCAGAAGCTGCCGATCTACAAGCCGGTCGAGGTCGAACTCTTCTTCGACTTCATCAATTTCGGCTACTGGCTCAGCCGCCGGGCGTTTGGCTACACGGAACTCCTGACCAACACCAACAACGCGGTCTTCTATCGCCGCCTGATGGGGGCCGCGACCTACAACGCCGCGGGCCAGGTCCGTCCGACCTACACGACCGAGCCCGGCAACGTGACGATCGACAACATCGCGAGCCGCTGGCGCGTGCAGTTCGGCGCCACCGTCCGCTTCTAAGTCAGACGGAAAGGCGTTTCCCTCCGGTAACCGCCACCCTTGTTACTCTCACCGCCGCACCCAATGAGGTGCGGCGGTTTTTTGTGTCTTCAACGGACGCCCTGCGCCGCGTGGCCCGCCCAAAAACCCGCTTGTTTACCTTCTGAGTGCCGATATGTCTTCTCCCTCTCATGATTTACCTGCTCGGCGGTTCAGGCTATGTCGGACACGCGTACCAGGCGCTGCTCACGCGCAAGGGGATTCCGTTTCGGAATCTGCGCCGGGCGGAGGTCGATTATTCGAACAAGGACGCCCTGCGCGCCGCGTTGCTGCACGACAAGCCGGAGTTCGTGATCAACGCCGCTGGCTACACCGGCAAGCCCAACGTCGACGCCTGTGAACTGCACAAGCACGAATGCCTCTTCGGCAACGCGGTTCTGCCCGGCATCGTGGCCGAAGCCTGCGCCGAAGCCGGCGTGCCGTGGGGACACGTTTCCTCGGGCTGCATCTACACGGGCTCGCGGCCGGACGGCAAGGGGTTCACCGAAACCGACGCTCCGAATTTCACCTTCCGCACGAACAACTGCTCATTCTACAGCGGGTGCAAAGCCCTCGGTGAGGACGTGCTCGCCGGCAAGCCGTCGGTCTACGTCTGGCGCCTTCGCATTCCGTTCGACAACATCGACAATCCGCGGAACTACCTGACGAAGCTGCTCCGCTACCCCCGCCTGCTCGAGGCCACGAATTCCATCTCGCAGCTCGAAGAGTTCTGCGCGGCGACCTTCGCATGCTGGGAGAAGCGCGTGCCGTTCGGCACCTATAACGTGACCAACCCGGGCCACGTCACCACCCGCGAGGTCGTTGAGCTCATCCGCCAGAGCGGCGTGTCGAACAAGGCGTTCGATTTCTTCAAGGACGAGGGCGAATTCATGCACCTCGCGGCCAAGACCCCGCGGTCCAACTGCACGATGGATTCCAGCAAGCTCGCGAGCGTCGGCATCACGATGACCGAAGTGCGCGAAGCACTCCGCCGCGATCTGCGCACCTGGCGCAAAGCCGCCGCCTGATCACCATGCCAGTTGATCCGGCCTTCTCGACTTTTCGACTCTCGACCCTCGACTCCCCCTTCAGCGTGAATCTCCTCGTCACCGGCGGCTGCGGCTTCATCGGCTCCAATTTCATCCGGCAGCGGCTCACCGAGAAAAACTCGCGCCTGACGAAACTCGTCAACCTCGACGCCCTGACCTACGCGGGCAACCCGGCCAATCTCGCGGACCTGGCGGGCGACCCTCGCTACGTGTTTGCCCACGGCAGCATCGGGGACGCCGCCCTCGTCTCGCGACTCCTCGCCGAGCACCAGATCGATGCCATCGCCAACTTCGCCGCGGAGTCGCACGTCGACCGCTCGATCGATTCGCCCGAGCCGTTCGTGCAGACCAACGTCGTCGGCACGCTCCGGCTGTTGAACTGCACGCGGCTCTACTGGTCCGCTCTTCCCGCCGCGAAGAAGGAGGCGTTTCGCTTTCTGCATGTGTCAACCGACGAAGTCTACGGGACGCTCGGGCCCAAGGATCCGGCGTTCACCGAAGAAACGCCCTTTGCCCCGAACTCGCCGTATGCGGCGTCGAAGGCGGCGAGCGATCATTTCGTCCGATCGTATCAGCACACGTTCAAGCTGCCGACGCTCACGACGAACTGTTCGAACAACTACGGGCCGTATCATTTTCCGGAGAAACTGATCCCGCTCATGATCCTCAACGCCCTTGAGGGCAAACCGCTGCCGGTGTACGGCGACGGCATGCAGATTCGTGACTGGCTGTACGTCGAAGATCACGCCACCGCGATCTGGCTCGTGCTGCAACGCGGCCGCGTGGGCGAGACCTACAACATCGGCGGGCTGAATGAGCAGCCGAACATCGAGATCGTGAAAACGATCTGCTCGCTGCTCGAACGCAAGAGCCCGCGGGCGGACGGGAAACGGTACACGGATCAGATCACGTACGTCGCGGATCGCCCCGGCCACGACCGCCGCTACGCGATCGATTGCACGAAGGTGCAGCGCGAACTCGGCTGGAACCCGCGCGAGTCCTTCGCAACCGGCATTGAAAAGACCGTCGACTGGTACCTCAAGAATCGCAGCTGGGCCGCTGATATTACCGACAAGAAATACCAACGCGAACGCCTCGGCGTCGGCTGAGCTCAACTGCGGACTTCGAATTGCGGAATGCGGATTGAAAACCGCCGTTCGTTCCGCTCCGCGTAAACCCTCCCAAAAACCGTGTCTGCCTCTCCGTCTTCCGCCAATCCGCAGTCCGCAATCCCCACTCCGCAATTGCGAAAGGGCATCATCCTTGCCGGCGGTTCCGGCACGCGCCTCTACCCGTTGACCATCGCTGTCTCCAAACAGCTGATGCCGGTGTACGACAAGCCGATGATCTATTATCCACTGTCGGTGCTGATGCTTGCGGGCATTCGGGCGATCCTGGTGATTTCCACGCCGCAGGATTTGCCGCTGTTCCGCCGGTTGCTCGGCGACGGCTCCAACTTCGGCCTCACACTTTCCTACGCGGAACAGCCCAGCCCCGACGGGCTCGCGCAGGCGTTCCACATCGCCGCCGACGTCGGTTTCCTCAAGGGCGAACCCGCGGCACTCGTCCTCGGCGACAATCTTTTCTACGGCCACGATCTCGTGAAGTCGCTCGAACGCGCCAGCGCGCGCATGAAGGGTGCGACGATTTTCGGTTATCATGTCGCGGACGCGAAGAGTTACGGCGTGGTCGAGTTTGCGCCGGACGGCCGCGTCCTTTCCCTCGAGGAAAAGCCCGCGCAACCGAAATCCAACTACGCGATTCCCGGCATTTATTTCTACGACCAGGACGTTGTCCGCCTCGCCCGCAGCTTGAAGCCGTCGAAGCGCGGCGAGTTGGAAATCACCGATCTGAACCGGCTCTATCTCGAGGCCGGCAGCCTGCACGTCGAAGTCCTCGGCCGTGGCACGGCGTGGCTCGACACCGGCACGCACGATTCGCTGCTCGAGGCGGCGCAGTTCGTCCACGTCATCGAGAATCGCCAGGGCCTGAAGATCGCCTGCCTCGAGGAAATCGCCTGGCGCAAGGGTTGGATCACTCGCGCCGGCCTCGACGCCAACATCGCCAAGCTCGGGAAGTCCAGCTACGGCGCCTACCTGCAGCGACTCGCCCGCGAGCCGCGGGAATAAGGGATTGAGGGAATCCGCGAATCAGGGGATGAACGGTGGCCGGCCGCCGCATGGCTCCTCCACCTTCACCCACTTCCTCAGTCGCACCGACCCCGCCGCCGCGGCTGAGCGTGGTCGTCCCGCTCTACAACTGCCTGGCGCTCACCCAGGCGATGCTCGCGAGTCTGCAGGCCACCGTCCCTGCGGGTCTCCGCTATGAGGTCATCCTCGTCGACGACGGCAGCACCGATGGCACTCGCGCTTGGTTGCAAACGCTCCGTGACCGTCCTCCGGCGGCGGCCGCCGCACCGGAATTTCATGTCGTGCTCAACGACCGCAATCTCGGCTATGCCGCCGCCAACAACCGCGGCGCCCGGCTCGCGCGCGGCGAGTGGCTTGCGCTGCTCAACAACGATTTGATCCTGCTGCCCGGCTGGCTCGAACCCATGCTGGCGGCCCTTACCGCCCTCGGCGAGCGCGCCGGTCTCGTGGGCAACGTCCAGCTCGATGCCGCCTCGGGCGCCGTCGATCACGCGGGCCTCGTCGTCAATGTGACGGGCAAACCCGTCCACGCTCGCGCGCTGCCGCCCGTATTCGCGCGCTGGATTCGCCCGGTGCGCCGCGTTCCCGCCGTCACCGGCGCATGCGTGGTCTTGGCGCGCCCACTTTGGGAACAACTGGGCGGTTTCGACGAAGGCTACATGAACGGCGGCGAGGACATCGACCTGTGCTTCCGCGCGCGCGAGCTCGGCCGCGTCAACGTCGTGGCGCTGCGCAGCGTCGTGCGGCACCACGTGAGCGCTTCGCCCGGACGCAAGCAGCGCGACGAACACAACTCCCGCCGGCTGGCGCTGCGCTGGCGCGACGAGCTGATTGCCGCGGCCGACGACGGCACGCGCACCTGGTGTCGCGGCTACCTGGCGCAGGCCCTCGCAATTCCCGAGTCGCGCGAGTACCGCCTCGCGCTGGCGGCGTGCGGCTTTCTCGCGCATCTCCGCCGCACGCCGCCGCCGGAAGCCGTGGCCGCCGTCACGGCCGGCCTCGAGGGTGAATTCGCCCGCTGGGATCGTATCCTCGGCGTGGCGACACCGCCGTAGACGGCCGCGAGTTCACATCAGCGCCATCCGGGGTCCGGCGAACGGGCGCTGGTTCACCCGCCGCGCGTGACTTCCCGCACGACTGCCTGCGGCCGTTGATTCACGGTGATGAACATCCGGCCGACGTACTCGCCGATCAGGCCGAGCATCATCAGCTGGGTACCGGAGAAAATGAGCAACGCGGCCATGAGCCAGCCGAAGCCGTATTGCGGGCCGACGTCGTGGAACCACAACCAGACCAGCCAGCCGACCGCCAGCAGGCCGGTGAGACCGATGATGAGTCCCATCACGGTGGCGACACGCAGGGGCAGGATGGAAAAATTGATCCACGCGCTCAGCCAGAGCCGCAGCAGCCGGCTCAACGTGTAGGTGCTCGCGCCCGCCCGCCGCGCCTCGTGCCGCACCTCAATCGAGCCGATGCGCTGCGTCACCTGCAGCAGCAACCCGTCGATGTACGGATACGGCCCGGCATACGGAATGACTTGGTGCGCGACGAACGCAGACACGCAGCGGAAGCTCGAAAGATAAAAGCCCGGTGGCTTGTCGAGCGCCCAGTCGGTCATCCGGTTCGTGAACCAGCTGCCGAAATTCCGCCACGCCGAATGCTGCTTCTCCTCGTAGTGGCCGAACACCACATCGAGATCGGTGGCGAGCGCATGCTGCCACAGCCGGACCGCTTCCGTGGGCGGATTCTGGCCGTCGTCGTCGAGGTTGACGATGTGCCGGCCCCGCGCGTGCCGCCACCCCGTGAGGACGGCGTTGTGTTCACCGTAATTCCGCGCGTGTTCGACCAGCGTGATCGGCACCTTCGCCGTGCGCACCAGTTCGCGGCAGACCCGCGTGGTCGCCTCGCCGCTGCCGTCGTGCACGAGCACGATTTCGTGTCCGCCTGCGATCACGAGGCCTTCGATCTCGTGCACGACGCTGCCAATGGTTTCAGCGCTGCGATAGAGCGGAATGACGAAGCTGAGAGCCGGACCGGACATCGGCTCAGCTTACTCGCAAACCGCCCCTGCCGTGCAAGGTTTGGTTTGGGGCCGAAGCGCGGCCGCGTCAGAGGTAGTGTTTCAACTCGGTGCGATAGAAAGCCACGGTCTGTTCCAGCGCCACGCGCAGACTCGTCCGCGGCTTCCAGCCGAGTTGCCGCGCGATCAGCCGGTCGTCCGCGTAGTAGTCGCCAATATCGATCTTCTTTCGGTCGCCGGGAAACGCACGGACGGTAAACGCGCCGCCGCCGTTGATCGCGACCAGCTGTTCCGCGAGTTGTTGCAAGGTGACAGGTGGTGGACCGCCGAGATTGTACACCGCACCGATCGCTTCCGGCCGCGCCGCCGCGAGGA
This sequence comes from Terrisphaera buseokensis, assembly GCF_047521145.2. Classification (GTDB taxonomy): domain Bacteria; phylum Verrucomicrobiota; class Verrucomicrobiia; order Opitutales; family Opitutaceae; genus ER46. Next base: position 5,826,579 of record NZ_CM134186.1, read on the forward strand.
GGAACGCCTCGACGGCATCGTCGACGTACGTGAAGTCGCGCAGCTGCGTTCCGCCCCACACCTCAATCGGCTGCCCTTCGAGCAACCGCCGAATCCACACGCCGACGAAGGTCTGCCGCGCATCCTTGATTCGCATCCGCGGCCCGATGGTGTTGGTCAGCCGCAGGGCCGTCGCCCCGATGCCGTGCACGCGTGAATAGAGCAGGTGAAACGATTCGCCCGCGATCTTGTTGATGCCGTTCACGTCGACGGGCCGCAGCGGGTGCTTCTCGTCGACCGGCAGATAATCGGGCCGGCCATAGATCTGCCGTGTGCTCGCGAACACGATCCGGATTTTCGGATTGTGCAGCCGACAGGCCTCGAGAATTGCGAGTTGCGCCCGGCAATTGATGTCCAGGTCGGTCTGCGGATCCGTCATCGAGTCCATGTGACTCGTCTGCCCCGCGAGGTTGAAAAGGAAATCCTGACCGCTCACGAGACTCGGCAGCCGCGGCCAGTCGCGCACATCGGCCACGTGGATCTTCACCTGCGACGCCACGCCCGCGAGATTGCGCCGGTTGCCGCCGTATTCGGGTACCAGGCTGTCGACCACGGAGACCCGCGCGCCGAGCGCCAGGAGCGTGCGCGCGAGATTCGATCCGATGAAGCCCAGCCCGCCCGTGATCAGCACCCGTTTGCCGGCATACACGCGACGGAAATTCATGGGGGTTGGCATGGACGGACGCAGGAAAGACCAGCCGGACGACACGCGCCAATCCCAAATCTCGGCGCAGGTCCGCAGCAGCACGCGGCGGTGAATCGACGCGGAACCGGTCCCGACGGACTCCGCGCCGCCCTTACTCCCTGCGCGGCGAAAGCCGGAGGCGAAACACGCATTCGCCGAGCGGCCGCGGATCACCGGGCGCGGTGATCGCCGGCTGCGGCGAGGCCAGCACGATCACCGTATCGCCGGGCGCGATTGTAATCGCGGGCAGTGCCACCCGCGCCCGCTTTTCGCTGATCGTCACGAGCGGCGACAGCGGGCCGGCGCCCACTTTGACTCCAACCCTCCGCGCCGCCGGACTCCACGCGTCGAGCGCGCACTCCACCACGAGCGGATAAGCGTGCGGATTGTGGACCTTCACGCCGGCCTGCGCGCGGGTCCACCGCCACCGCTCGAGCGAGCGTGGATCGAACTCCTCCGCATGCCAGCCTTCGCCGGGTTCGGCGCGCATGAACGACGGCGCGCGCGTATCCACCAGGGCAAAACGCGCCGACACCTGACGCCGCCCGGCGTCCGGCAGATCCACGGCTACGATTCCTCCTTCGAGATCCCACTCGCCGCGCAACGGGGTGTTGAGCCGGCCTTCGTACGTGTGCGTGAGAAAATACTGGCCCTTGCGCAGCAGAAACGCATGCGCCCACAGCCGCGACCACATGTCGGGGATCAGCAGATTGACCGACTTCACGTCGGGCATCGTTTCAATCGTCCGCAGCTGCCGGAGTTCCCGATCCACGAGCAGCGGCGGCCGGCTCAGCTTCCAGATGAACATGCCGCAGCCCGCCAGATTGAACGCGATCACGACCAGCGCGACGCCGCCCACGAGCAACCATTCATGCAGCTTGCGACTGCGGCGGAGAGTCACCCACCAGCAGAACGCCGGGAGCAGCAGCGGATAAAAGACCGCGAACAACTTGTACGCGTCATAGCTCGCATTGGTGTTGAGCCGCGCGCCCCGCGCTTCGAGCCACAGGTACGCGCCCAGCACGGGTGCGGTGATCGCGATCACAAGCCACAGGGCCCGCACGCGTTGCTGGGCGGCGCGTAGAAAGGCCCACGCGAGCAGGCCCACGACGGCCGCGGCCAGCACCCAGCGCAGCCCAAAAAAATCCCACGCCAGCAGATCCGGCCCGCGCACCATGCCGAGCCAGCCCTCCGCCGCGAGTCCCGGCACCGGCCAGCCAAAATCGTACGTGCGCAGCAGCGTGAACCGTTCGGCCAGTCCTGCCACGCGCTCGAAGAACAGCCCGCCCACGACCACCAGGGGCAGCAGCATCATCGCCAGCCACCGCCCGAGCCGGACCCACGCGCGCGTCCACAAGGTCAGTCCACCCGCATACGCCGCCGCAGGCACGAGGCACACGAGCAGGAAAAAATTATAGCTGCCGAGGACCAGCCAGTAGCCAATTGCCAGCGCCAGCCAGAAGCAGCGGCTCCGCCGCCAGGTCAGCCGTCCCCGCCACAAGGATACGCCGGCCCACGTGAGCCACACCACCGCCTGCGCCGCCAGCAACTGGCCGGGCGAGACATGCGCAAACGCATACCAGGTGACCGGGCTGATCCCGAACAGGCCCGCGATGATCACGCTCACGCCGCCGCTGTAGCCCACGATCGCGCGCGCCGACCAGAACACCGCGGGCAGCGCGCTGGCGAGGAGGACCGCGGTCAGCAGCGTCGCGATCTCGTGCGGCGCGCACGCCAGCACGGTGCCGTTCAACGCCATCAAGGCCGAGGGCGTGAAGTGGTTGAGCCGGATCCAATAGTCGAAAAAATTGTCGACCGACTGCACGCGCACGACCTCGGTGAGTCCGAGAAAGCCACTGCGGTCGCCCGCCGCGAATTCCATCAGCACTCGCGCGCCGGCCGCGTAGTCCGCGGCATCGCAGCTGCCCAGCGAGATCGTCGTGAGCGACTTCGACGCAATGGCCACCGGCAGCACCAGCAGCGCCAGACATCCGGCCACCGTCGCCCACACCACGCCGAAGCGCGTGACGTCGAGCAGGATTGGGTCCCAGCCGCGCTGCCGCACGCCCGCGATCAAAAGCCCGAACGGAATCAGCTCGCTCCACCACGCATACGCCTGCGTGCCGGGCAGGCCGGTGTGCGCGCCGAGCCACACGACGGCGGACTGCAATGCGAGGCCCGCGGGAATCACCAGGACCGGCCAGAAGCGACGCCACGGCGCGGGCATCGCCAGCATGGCCGCGCCTGCGCCCCAAAAAAGCACGTGGAGCAGCAGCGCGAACGCGACGACGAAATGGATCATGACCCGCTACGGCTTGCGCGCCACGCCGAAGACCGACGTGCCCCACGCCCAGCGTCCACCCGCGCGCAGCCACGCATGCTCGAGCGCCATGAGGCCGTTGAAGCCGGCCTCGATGGGCGCGGGATAGCGTTTCACATCGCTGGTGTCGCGGCTCGTCCGAAACAGCTTCCGCTTCGCCCACACCACCGGGAACGGCAGCGCGTTCCAATGCGTCGTCCGCCGCTCCCCGAAGCCGCCGCCGCGCAGCAGCGCGTCGATTTCCGGCCGGGTGTAGCGGTGCTTCGTCTCGCACGAGTCGTCATGATACGACCACATCCACAGGTAGGCCGGAACGTTGATCACCACGATTCCGCCGGGACGCAGCACGCGGAAGAACTCGGCGGCGGCGACCTCGGGATTGTCCACCTGGCAGACGACGTCGGCGGACACCACGACGTCAAAACTCTGATCCGGAAACGGCAGCTCCGTGATCGAGGCGACGCGGATGTCGACCTCCGGACCGCACCGCTGCCGGGCCAGCTCGCACGCCAGCGGCATGAAATCGATTCCGGCGAACTGCCACTCCGGGTGGGCGGCGCGCAGGCGCAGGATCAGGCCGCCGGTGCCGCAGCCCGCATCCAACACCTGGAGACGCGGCGCGCCCGCCGGTCGGGCCGCCACCGGCCCCAGCGCACGATCCACGTGCGCGTGGAGCGAGCGGAAGTACCACATCTGGTCTTCAACCTCAGCGAGCTTCAGGTATTCGTCGGATTGCATGCGGGGACGCCTCGTTACACCGCCAGCGTCGCCGGCTGATTTCAATGTCCATTGTCGGGTGCAGCCCTGGTAAGGCCGCCGCCCGCCCGCGATGGAAGTCGCCGGGAGACGTCAGTCCGCCACCGCCGGTTCCGACGTGATCGTGATCGACGACTGCTTGAGACCAAACGAGCGCAGTTGATAGGGACCGGACCCGAGACGCTTCGCCGCGTCCTTCGGCCGGAACGCAATGACGTTCACCCCCGGCGCGAGCGGGAACGCGGGGAACGCGAGGTCGCTCGCCGCCTCGCCCACCTCCACCGTGCGAATCGGCCGGCCGTTGTGCTCCACCACAACGCGACACAGGCCGTTGCCCACGACCTTGAAGTGGACGTCGGCGGTGATGGGACGGTCGTAAGGATTGAAGTACGAGACGACGGCATTTTCGAACGCCCAGCGCACGCCGTCGTCCGGCCGCGGATGCCAGCCGCGGCCAAAGGTGAAAGCGCGGCCGAGCGGCAGCACCGGCGCCGCCTGCGGGCGCAGCATGACCATCACCTGCTGGCCGCCCGAGCCCTCGATTCGCCGCGTGTAGCCCAGCGCCTTGAGGTCCTGCAACGTCCTCTCCGCGCGATCCTCGTAACCCTTGCGGTTCAGATAAAGCGCCGAGAAACCATACGACTCGAGACGACGGACCAGAGTGGCGATGGGCACGTTTTCCAGATCGCGCTGCCAGCGACTGCGGGCGCGAAACTTCGCCGCACCGTAGCTGAAGCGCACGTGATCGGTGGTGAGGTACGGACGAAAGTGTTCGTAGTCGACCAGACGATTCGGCGGCAGCACCTCGGGAAAACCCAGCACGGGCAGTTGAAACACCATCGCGCCCGGCGGGAGCGCGGCATCGAGTTCTTTTCCGAACTTCAAATCTGATCGCACATCCGCCGCCATCCGCGTGTAAACCTCATCAGGCCAGCGCCGGGGGAGTTGATCCAACACGCCGATCAACGCTACGGCCATCGCCGCCGCCACGCGCCAGGGCACCGGCCACCTCGCGGTCAGCCGCGAAAGCCGCACCGCGAGAAACACCAGCACGAGTGCGGAGATGAACACCGCCACGCGATTCGTCGCGCGGAAAACCTGAAACCCAAGGAAGAACGCGATCACGTTGGTCAGTCCGCCCACCGTCGCGTACGCGAGGAGCCACCCGGCCGACAAAGCCTGGCCCGGCGGTGACCGCCGCGCAAAGAGGCGTCGCGCGCTCGCCATCGCCAGCCACACCAGGCCGATGATGCCCACGACACCGAGGTACGGCAGGTAGGGCTCGCCGCGCCATTCCGACCAGCGGCTGTAGCGATGTCCGAAGAACGCAAAAAGATCGGAGCGATGAAACGTCGGTGGAATGAACATCTCCATCGGCTTGAGCGCATATCGCTCCGTGCCGCCGTAATTGCGCGTCAGCAACGGCACTGCCTCCGGCTCCTGCACAAACAGCCACACCTCCGCGTTCGTGACGAAGAACGCCGACACCGCCACCACGCCCGCGGCAATCCCAATGGTCAGATTCGCGCGCCGCCGGGCCCCGAACCATTGCGCGAGCAACGCCCAGCACAGCAGCTGGCCCCAGAACAAAAGATTGTACGGTGTGCTCACGCCGAGCGCGAGCCCCACGCCGAGACAGACGACTGCGCCCGCACTGCACCACTCGAGGCGCCGGCTCTGCGCGATCAGCCACACGGCCAGCAACCCGAGCGGCACCGTCCAGGTAAACACGAACGAGAAATGCGCCAGCCCGCGGTGAAACGTGTGATAGGTGTACGCGAACAACAGCGCGCCCGCCCACGCCCACTCCCAGCGGCACCGCAGCCAGCGGGCCGTGAAATAGAATGCGAGCGCCGCGCTCACCTGCGCCAGCATCAGTCCGACGTTCGCCGCGGCAAACACGCCGATTAAATGCGACAGCGCGCCCAACAACAGCATCAGCGGTTTGTCCGGCGTCGGATAGCCGTTCCAATGCGCGCCGAACGGCGTCCCGAGCCGGTCGATTACCTGCGGCGTCAGCGGCCAGGACTCGCCCTCGGAAGCCGCCTTGATGCGGGCGAGGACTTCGTGGGCGTCACCGACGTAGTCGGTCGGCACCTGCCACGACGCCAGCGTCCAACGATGGTAATGCGCTGCCCAGACCAGCATCGTGACCAACACGAGCAGGCCGACGCGCCCATGCGCAGCCATGGCAACGGCAAATTTTTTCAGGGGAGGGTTGGGGGCCCGCGGTCTGGAACGCGGACGAAAGAGTCGCAGCTAACACCGCAGACAAATCACCGCCGACGCGCCTCGCGCAAGCCCGGAGTGAGGGTGATTGTACGCAAACCCGTCGGCGTCACGATTCCCTCCACCGCGAGGTCCACAGCCGGACGCGAACGCCCGGCGGAAAGTTTTGCCAAGCCGGGAGACCCCGCCTTCCCTCGCCCATCCCGCATGTCTTCCAGCCCTCGCACGCCGCCCGCGAGCGGCGCCTTTTCCCGGCGCTTCACCGCCTACGCCGGATTTTTCTTCGACGCGTTCGCCCCGAACTCGGCGTGGATTCGCGAGCAAGCGCACGTGCAACTGCCGCCGCTCTCCGGCGTGAAGGCCCTGCTGGTCCGCGGTGAATGCGTGACGCATCCGGACGCCCGCGGCCTCGAAACGTCGCTACCCGGCCTGCGCCTGACCGTGAACGGCCGGCCGGTGGCCGCGCTCACCCAATCCGCGCCCGGCCCCTGGGAACAACGCGTCGCGCTGCCAGCCGACGAATCCGTCACGCTGGCGTTCGAACTCACCGGCGTCGGCCTCACCAATTTCCTCGCCTGGCTCGGTCGGCTCACCGGGTTCGGCGGCCTGCAGCGGTTTCGCACCCAGAATAAAAACCGCCAGAGGCGCGTGACCACGATCGCAACCGAGGCGGGCGAGGTGATCTTCGATTTTTCCCGCCGCGACGCCCCCTACTCGTCCGAGTACGCGCGCCGTCACGCCCGGCTCGGACTCAACATCGTCGGCTTCCTCACCGCTGAACTCGGCGTGGGCGAATCCGCGCGCTGCATGGTGCGAGCCGCCGACGCCGCGGGCATTCCGTCCGCCCTCGTGCCGCTCAAGCTCAACTGCAAAAACCGGCTCGGCGATCAGAGTTACGCCGCGCGCCTGCAGGACGACAATCCCCACGACGTGAATGTCGTGCACATCGATCCGCCGGCGTCGCGTGACATCGATCACCATCACGGCCGCGGCTTCCGCGCCGGAAAGTACAACATCGCCTATTTTGCGTGGGAGTTGCCGGAGTTCCCGGACGGCTGGGTGGCGAGCTTCGACTACTTCGACGAGATCTGGTGTCCGAGCGATTTCACGTCCGCCGCGATCGCGTTGAAGTCGCCGCTGCCCGTGCTGACCATGCCGCATGCGATCGGCTTCGCGGCCCCGGAAGGCGGCGTCGCCCACTGGCGGGCGCGATTCAATCTGCCGGCGGACGCCTTTCTTTTCCTGACGCTGTTCGATCTGAATTCGTATTCAGCCCGCAAAAATCCCCGCGCCGCGATCGAGGCGTTTCGTCAGGCCGCCCGCGGTTCGGCGGCGTTCGCGCAGGAAGCCGCGTTGGTGATCAAGGTGCAGAACGCCACGGGCAACGAGGCGGACTTCGCCGCACTGCAGACCGCGGTCCGCGATCTGCCGCGCACCGTGCTGCTCACCGAGACGCTTTCGCGCGCGGAGATTTACGGACTGGAATCGGCGTGCAATGCCTTCGTCTCACTGCATCGGTCAGAAGGCTTCGGTCTCGCCGTCGCCGAATGCATGCTGCTCGGCAAGCCGGTGATTTCGACGGACTGGTCGGCCACGGCGGAATTCGTGAACGCGGAGAACGGCTGCCCGGTTCGCGCCCGCCTCGTCACCCTCGAGGAAAACCACGGTCCGTATGCGAAAGGCTCCACGTGGGCCGATCCTGATCCCGCGCACGCGGCGGAGCACATGCGCCGGCTGTTTTCCGATCGCACCCACGCCGCGAATCTCGGCAGGGCCGCGCGCGCGACGATGCAGGCGCGCTTCGCTCCCGCCGTGATCGGCGCGCGTTACCGCCGTCGGCTCGAGAGCATCGCGACATTCTAGCGACGCGTAACCGACAACCGGCGGAGGATCCCCCGCGAATCACGCGAAACGACGCGAATTTCAGCGACTTCATTTTCCCCGCCATCCCACGTTATACCAGCAGCCCGTAATAGTCGGATTTTTGGCGTGGTCGCCCAGTTATGCGCTCGCGACCCAGATAAGTGCTCCTTGCTTTTGGACTTCTGGATCGATCGTGGCTACGAGCGCCAGCGAGTGGCCGAACGACCACTCGCTGGCGCTCGTAGCCACGGCTAAAGTCCAAAGGCAAAGAGCGATTGGTATTAATTGCCCCTCGAGCAAGCGGCCTATAGCCAAACTCTCAAAGGACGTTGGGATTAACCGTCGAGTTTGGGTTCCCCATTCGAGCCCATTCGCATGTTTCGCGGGCAACTGAATTGAACCGGGCTACCGGTTCAGCTTCCGCAGCCACATCTGGCCGCCGCCGCCGCGCGCGCACATCGGCAGCCGGTCGCGAATCAACTCGTGTTTCATGTTCCAGAGCCACGCCGAGAAGAGTTCGATCCGGTAGTCACGGTTGTTCATCAGGAACGCGCGCAACAGATACTGCTCGTTCCACGCGCGGCCTTCGTCGAACCAGTCGCGTGGATACTCGAGGTTGCCTGCGACATCGTGGATGTGAATCAACACGCCGGGTGCGAGCGCCGGCAGCACGTCGAAGTAGAGCCGGTTCACGTCGCTGCCGATCTTGCTCACGTGCGACGAATCGATGAACAGCACGTCGTTCGCACCCAGCGCGGCAAACGGATCGAGCGGCACGTCCTGCACGCGTTTCTCTATCAGCGTCACGCGGGTCTGATCTCCGGCGCGCAGCAGCGGCCGCAGCCGGCCCATGTCGGGATCGATGAACGTGAACTCCACGCCACCGCCGAGCACCTGCTCGTTCAAATCAAGCATGGCGGCCGAACTGAAACCGGAACCGACCTCGACGATCCGTCGCGGCTGCGCCTCGCGCAGCATGCCGTACAGCATGATGGCGTCGTAGTGTCCGTACGACGGATTCTCCAAATAGTAGCGGCGGCCCGCGGTGAGCTTTTCCGGAAAGGGCTGCTCACCGTACCAATCCGCGAACTGCTCCAGCCGCGCGAACTGTCCCGCCTCGTTCAGATCAATCCCGGGGAACGGCGGACCGAAGCCGCCGCGCGCAAACGCCTCCGCGACTTCCTCCTTCGAGGGCAGCGGCGAGTAGAAATGTCCGGGCGGAAAGAACCGCGCCCACTCGCCCTGCTGCGTGCGCAGCGCATCGACCTCCTTGCGCAGCCGGCTGTTTTCCTTCTCCACGCGACGGTAGAAAGGAAGCAAACGGAGGAACGAACGAAAGCCGGAGGACATGGAAGAGGCGCTACTGTGATCCGGTCTTGCGCTGCACGACGATTTCCAAATTCGCGATCTGAAATGCCAGCGCACGCGGATCCGTCCCGACCTTCTCGGCCGGTTTGTCCGTAGAGAACACCAGCGTCGTCACACCCGGTGGCAGCGTGAGCCCGAAACGCAGCGGCGCCGCGCCCTCGCCGACGGTGTCGCCCCAGAGGAGGCGCTCGCCGAGACTCACCCGCACCGACCGCATCCCGCCGGCCGAACTGGCCGTGGCCCGCACCGCGAGCTGGAGCGGGGCGTCCGAGCTGTTGGTCAGGCGCAGTTCCGCCCGGCCGGTGCTCCAGCGCCAGTGCTGTTGCAGGTGACGCTCCGGACCGTGCCAACCGGAGGCAGGCAACACGCGCACGGCGCCGCGGGCCGTAGCCTCGCCGCGGAGTTCGTAAAATTCATGCGGTGGGGAAAATTCGAATACGGTCGCCGCCACGGTGAGATTGCCCGCCAGCAGCACGGGCAGCCAGCGCCAGCCGCGCGGGACGAGAACGTTGAACGCGAGCGTCATCGGCAGCAGCACGCGCGTCGAGGCGCCGGGATAGCCCTCCCACACCGGCGTGGACAGGAACAGCATCATGCCCGCGAACGCGACGCCGACGCGCCACCACCGCTCGGCGGGCTTTGGCCGCAGTGCGAAAAACAACGCCTGCACCGCCAGCGCGAGCACGACGGCCAGCGTCGCCCACAGCAGGCCGGATGGGGTGGCGCTGAACGCCTCGCGCCACGCGACGCCGAACTTTTCGATCCAACCGGCGAGCGGCCGCGTGAAGTTGCCCATGCCCGGATCCTGCGCGGGACCAAACTTCCACCGCACGTAGCCCATCCACAGCACGAGCGGCAGCGCGACGAGCCCGACGTTGAGCGCCACGCGGCCCCAGGTGCGCGGCGCGCGCCAGTCGAAGTCGAGCCCGGCCGTCGCGAGCAGACTCGTTTCCTTGCCCAGCCCCGCGAACGCCAGCGTGACCGCACCCGCCCGGCTCCGGCCCGTCTCCAACCAGCGCATCGCGAGCGCCACCAGCAGCAGGCTGGGCGCGTCCACCAGCGAGTGACGCACGCTCATGATGACGCCGTGCGAAAACATCACGGCGAGCCAGCGCAGGGCGTTTTCCCAGCGGTCCGGCGGAAACCACCGCAGCAGGACCCAGCCGAGCGCGAGCCAGCAAATGACATTCAGCAACGCGTGCGCCTGCACGATCCAGGCGGGCTGGCCCGCTCCCAGCACCCAGGCGCTCCAGCAAAACAAAATGCGTTTCGCGCGGTACGGCAGGTTGTCGATCGCCTTCTCGAGTTCGGGATTGTCGAGCGTCGGATTGAGCGCGAGCTGCACGTAATACGCGCCGTCGTAACCCGGCGAACTCTCGTAGATGTAATGCGGCACGGTCCGCAGCGCCGAGACTTTCGAATCGCTCAACAGATCGCCGATCGAAATCAAACTCGAGAACCCGGTGTCAGGCCGGTAGAATTGCGCGACGCACCAGAGGAAAATTCCGACGCCCACGAGGTAGGCGACGCGCACCGGCGAAGAGAGCAACCCGAGGAGCAGGCCACCCCGGAGTTTGCGTTCCGCGGCGCTCATCCGCTGCGCCGCGCATCGCGCCGGCTGGCATCAAGGCGAAGTCCATGCGGGCGCTTGTCTTCCAATTTTCTCACGGGCAGTTTGCGGCATCACAGAACGCAAGCGCACCATGTCAAATCCGAATCCCCCCGCCGCCACCGCTCCCGCGCTGCGGCGGCTGCTTTGGATCGGAGCGATCGCGCTCGCGGCGTATGGTTTTTTTCTCGCGCGCAATTCGTCCAACGTCGCCGGTGGCGCGGATTCCTCCGGCTACCTGAACAGCGCACGGCTGCTGGCGGCGGGCTCGCTCGCCGCCGAGCTGCGCACGCCGCCGGAGTTCGGGCCGCAGGCCAGTCTGCGCCGCCAGCAGTTCCAGCCGCACGGTTTCGTGCCGTTCGACGGCAACCCGCGGTTGTCGCCGACCTACGCCGTCGGCCTGCCACTGCATCTCGCGCTCGCGGGAAAACTCTTCGGGTGGACACTCGCCGCCCCGATCGTCGGCGTGAGCGCCGCGCTGGCGGCGTTGCTGTTGATCCATGCTGTGGGCCGGCAGCTCGGTCTGGATCCAGTGCTGGCCGTCACGGGCGCGGTGATCCTGGCGGCGTATCCCGTCTTCCTGTTTACCTCCATCCAACCGCTGAGTGACACGCTCGCGACGACCTGGTGTCTCGCCGCAATCGCGGCCGCGCTGCGCGCACGCACCCATGCGGGCTGGGCGTGGGTGGCTGGCACCGCGCTGGCGATCGCGGTGCTGGTGCGGGCGACGAACGTCCTGCTGCTGCCGGCGCTCCTCGTGATTCTCGGCCTCGATTTCCGCCGGCTGCTGTTCGCCGCGCTTGGCGGTTTACCGTGGGCGCTCTGGCTCGGTTACTACAATCACACGCTTTACGGCGGCGCGCTGCGGTCGGGTTACGTGGACATCACTCAGGCCTTCGGCTGGGCGTACGGTCCGCCAACGCTCGTGCACTTCGTGCAATGGCTCGCCCTGCTGCTGCCCGCGGCGCTGCTCGTGCTGCCGGTCGTGGCGGTGCGACGGAGCGAGGGCAACGGACGCGTCCTGCTGGCGCTCGGGCTTTGGTTCGGTGCGTTCACCGGCCTGTACCTGTTCTACGAGATCTCGCGCGAAGTGTGGTGGGATCTTCGATTCATCCTGCCGGGCACGCCCGCGCTGATTCTGGCGGCACTCCTCGGCGTGGACGCGTGGGCACGCCGACGGGAAGCCCGCGCGTCCACGCGACTGCGTCCGTTCCGCACGCTCGCCGCGATCGGTCTGGGCGTCTGGGCGATCGGGCTCAGTTGGTACTGGACGGGACGCTTTCATCTCCTGCTCACGAAAGTGTACGAACAGGGCTATGCGGACGCGGCGGCGGCGGCGCGCGCGGAATTTCCCGCGGGCGCGCTCGTGCTCGCGGGACTGCACAGCGGCTCGCTTTACTATTACACGGAGTTTCCGGTGATGCGCTGGGAATTCGTCAACGCGGAGGAGTTCGCACGCTTCCGCCAGCTCGCGGCTGCAGCGGGGCGGCCGATCGCGGCGCTGCTCTACGATGTGGAGGAGCGCGAGGCCCTGCAGGAAAAGTGTCCCGGGCCGTGGACCAAGGTGGCGTCGGTCAAAAATGTCAGCCTGTGGCAACTCGGCCCGCCGCCCGCCTCGGTCCCCAAAAAATGAGTACGGTCCCGGTCGGAGCCACGGATGCGATTGCGCTTTTCTCCTCCGGTCGCGCGCTGCCACAACCCTAGCCGCCGCCATGTCTGCGCCGTTGCTCCTCGATCTCTCGCACACCAGCCACACGCGCGCCCGCACCGGCATTCAGCGCGTGGCGCGCTCGCTGCGGGTGGCGCTCGGCGACGGCGCGGTGGGTGTCACGCACGATCCCTATCGCCGCAGCTGGCGGACGCTCGAGGCGTGGGAACACGACAACCTCAGGGCGACCGCCGCCGCGGCCAAGCGCGGCGCCCGCTGGCCGTGGGGCGCAACGATGCGGAGTCGCGTGCAGCGACTCATCGGCAGCCGTTCCACGCCCTTGCCTGAAAACTCCGGGCTGGTGGTGCCGGAAGTCTTTTCACCGGGCGTGGCGCGGGCGTTGCCGGCACTGTTTGCCGCCACCACCGGGCCGCGCGTCGCACTTTTCCACGACGCCATCGCGCTGCGGCTGCCGGAGCTCACGCCGACAAAAACCGTGGCGCGGTTTCCGGCGTACCTGATCGAATTGCTCGCATTCGACGGCATCGCGGCCGTGTCGGAGGACTCGCGCGCAGCGCTGATCGACTACTGGCGCTGGCTCGGCGCCGCGACGCCGCCGCCAGTCCGGGCGATCCCGCTCGGCATCGACTTACCGGATACAACGCCCCAGCCGCTGCACGCGTCGTCGGCCGACGGCGCGGTGGTGCTTTCGGTCGGCAGTATCGAAGGCCGCAAGAATCACCTTGCCCTGCTCGACGCCTGCGAAGCGCGGTGGGCGGGCGGCGATGTTTTTTCGCTCCATCTCGTCGGCCTCGCGCATGCGCAGACCGGTGCCGATGCCCTGGCTCGCATCCGGGCGCTGCAGGCCGCGGGCCGACCGTTGCGGTACGACGGGCCGGCGAGTGAAGCGGAACTCACGGACGCCTATGCGCGCTGCACCTTCACGGTCTATCCGTCGCTCAGCGAAGGCTTCGGTTTGCCGGTGATCGAGAGTCTCGCGCACGGCAAACCCTGCGTGTGTTGCGCGCACGGCGCCCTCGGTGAGTCCGCGCGGGGCGGTGGCTGCCTGACGCTCGACGACGTGATGCCGGCGTCGATCGCGACTGCCCTCGCCCGCCTGCTCGCCCATCCCGGCGAAGTCGCCGCGTTGGCCGCCGCCGCGCGCAACCGTCGTTTCAAAACGTGGACCGACTATGCGCGTGAACTGACGGCGTGGATGCGGGACTTGCCGCCGCGCGCGCACCGCGCCGCGTAATCAAGCGCGGTCGGGCCGGTTCGCGGGGTGATGTCGCGCGATGCCGCGCGTGCGCACGCGCGCTCGAAAAACGTAAGCCGCGAGTCGGGCGCATTGCTCGCTGCAGAGAGGTGCAAACGGACCTTTGCGTTTGCAATGGGCACGGCCCGTGCTCACGCTTTCCGCGGACATGGCGTTATCATTCTTTACCAAAAACAAAAAGGCGCTGCAGGCCCGGTGTCGTGATGATTACGCGACGAAGATGAGGTTGAAGTACGCGCCTTACTATCACGCCATGGAGGCCCAGCGGGGCACGACCGTGAAGCTGGACGGCAAGGAGATGATCATGTTGTCCAGCAATGATTACCTAGGGCTGTCATTCCACCCGAAGGTCATCGAGGCGGGACGCGCCGCGCTTTTGAAGTGGGGCACGAGCACGACGGGCGCGCGCACGTCGAACGGATCGCGCACCTATCACGTCGAGCTCGAGGAGAAGATGGCGGCGTTCCTCGGCCGTGAAGCCTGCCACATCCATGTCGCCGGTTATCTGGCGTGTCTTTCAAGCGTCGCGTCGTTTGCGCAGAAGGGTGACGTGATTCTGGCGGACAAGAATATCCATTCGTGTTTGTGGGACGGCATCCGGTTGTCGATGGCGACGGTCGAGCGTTTCTCGCATAACAGCCCCGACGATCTGCGCGAGGTGCTCGGCGCGGTGAATCAGGACGCGACCAAGATGATGGTCATCGAGGGCGTCTACTCGATGGAAGGCCACATCGCGCGGCTTCCCGAGCTGGCGGAGATCGCCGAGGAGAACGGCTGTTTCACCGTGCTCGATGATGCGCACGGTTTCGGCGTGCTGGGCCGGCAGGGACGCGGCACGGTCGATCACTTCGGACTCAACGACAAGGTCGACGTCATTTGCGGCAGCATGTCGAAGTCGCTGGCGAGCACCGGTGGATTTGTCGCGGCGTCGCGTGAGATCATCGAGTACCTCCGCACGCATTCGAAGCAGACGATTTTTTCCGCGGCCATCAGCCCGAGCCAGGCGGCCTGTGCGCAGGCGTCGCTCGAGGTCATGCAGTCGGAGCCGCAACATCTGGAGCAGTTGTGGGCCAACACCCGCAAGTACCGGGCGATGCTCAAGTCGCTGGGCCTCGACACCTGGGAGAGCGAGACGCCCGCCGTGCCGATCGTGCTCGGATCGAAGGAGCGCGTGTATCCGTTTTGGAAAGCGCTCCTCGAAAAGGGTGTGTTCACCGTCATGTCGATCGCGCCCGCGGTGCCCGCCGGCAAGGATCTCATCCGCACGGCGATTTCCGCGATGCACACCGATGAGCAGCTCGAGAAGATCGCGCACGCGATGGCGTACGCGGTGAAGAAACTCTGACAAAACCGGAGACCGGATACCGGAGTCCGGAAACGCTTCGGCAATTTCGGATTGCGGACTGCGGATTTTTCCGAACCGCGTGACTCGGTTTCCGGTTTCCGGTTTCCGGTTTCCGGTTTCCGGTTTCCGGTTTCCGGTTTCCGGTTTCCGGTTTCCGGTTTCCGGTTTCCGGTTTCCGGTTTTACTTCAGCGGTACGTTCCGCTCGTGCACGCTTTCGCGCAGCATTTTCATCACGGCCTCGTATTCAGGTGAGGTCGTGTCGCGGCTGAAGAAGCGAAACACGGCCACCACGCCCGGCCAGGCTTTCAGGCCGGTGGTGAGATGCAGGTACTCGCCGGGCGGAAACGTCGTCTTGCCGACGAGGCTGGCGTCGGTGAACACGCAGTACGTCCCCGCTCCAGTCTGCGGCTGAAGTTCCTCGAAGCGCATCGCCTTCTCGGTCGAGGTGCCGACGAACTCGTTGAACATTTCGTTCATGAGCTCCTTGCGGGCCCGCGCGTTGGCCATCCGGCTCTCGGGGTCGGGCAGGAACCGAAGCTCCACGCTCACCCGATCCTTGGGATCGGCCAGCCTGATGTTGACCATGCCGTCTTCATCCTTGGCTGTCGCCCATCCGAAGCCGTCCGGCAACGTCACGGTGAGCTTACGATTCTCGAAGAGGAAAACGGATTCCTCGCGGGAGGCCGGCGCGGCGTGGACGACCGACGCCGCGGCGATGAGCAGACAAAGGAAGGCGAAGAAGAACCTCATGAGCGTGAGCAATCGGCTGGGCATAGGTGCGAACGTCGGGGCGGGAATTCAGTCACTCGCGGATGGCTGCAGGTCCCTTCCCACAAACCATCCGAGATGATGTACGTGCGGTAAGACTCCTGCGGCGCGCAATCGTTGCACAAGACGGAGCGGGCGGCAAATCCCCGCCTCCCGTTGCGGTAAACCCCGGTCAGCGAACCTACCGGGCGATCTTCAAACCGCTGGCCAGCAAGGTTTCGAAATGCGGCTCCTCGGTTTCCCGCGCCACCATGGCCACTTCCACCTTGGTGAAACCCGCCTTCTTCATGAATTGGTGGAGGGCGCTCTCCTTGAAGCCGAGCCAGACGTCGGCATACAGCTCGCGCGCCTTCTCGAACGTATGTTCGTTGAGATCGAGAATGAGCACCTGACCGCCGGGGCGCAGGATGCGAAACGCCTCGTCGACCGCGGCCTGCGGGTGCTGCGCGTGATGCAGCGCCTGACTCAGGATCGCGAGATCCACCGACTTGTCGGGCAGCGGCACGCTCTCGATGTCGCCCAGTTTGTAGACGAGATTGGCGAGGCCGTTCTTCTTCGCGAGCACCGTGCCGACCTCGACCATGCGCGGGGAATTGTCGATGCACCACACCTGCCGGGCCCGATGCGCGAGCAACTGCGACACCAGGCCCTCGCCCGCGCCGAGGTCGGCGATGTCGATGGCCGGAGTGAGTCGCAACGCAAGGTGGCCAATCGCCTCCCAGGACCGGCCCGGGCAGTAGTTTTTGCCCAGGCGGCCGGCGATCGCGTTGAAATACTGTTCCTGGCTGCGGCGGCGTTTCTGCAGGATGCGATCGAGATTCTCCCGATCCTCGAGCATCACCGGCAATTCGGTGACCGAGTCCACCGCCGCCTTGATCAGCGCGAGCGTGCGCGGGGGCAGGTTCGGGCGGAACGAGTAGAAAGCGTTTTTGCCATCCCGCCGGTCGGTGACGAGATTCACCGTCCGCAGCAAGGCGAGCTGGGAGGAGATGCGGGACTGGCCCATCGCCAGGATTTCCTGGAGTTCCGCCACCGAGAGCTCCTCGCGCAGCACGAGGGCCAGCAGCCGAAGCCGGGTCGGGTCCGAGAGAATTTTGAGGATATCCCAGGAAACGTTCACGTCGGGACGACGCTGGAGTTCCCGGTGACTGAATGCAATCAGCAGGTGCCGCTTGCGGCTTCCACCCATGCGGCGACCGCCGCCGCTCGGGAAGGCCGGGGCTATCTGTCCGGGCGCACCTCCGAGCCGGGCCGGACGCTGGAAACGGGCACAAAAAAGCCGCCCGACGGATCGGGCGGCTGGAAAGGAAACGAATCAGGCTCGTTCAGGGCGCGTACGTGATCGTACGGGCATTCGCGATGTTCGTGATCGTGATCGTCATACCCTGCGTATAAGCGACCGGGTAGCTCTCGCTCGCGACCGTGTTCAGCGCCTTCACATAGTTGGTGGCGCCGACGAGGCTGGAGGAGTTGGCGAACGTCGCGCCGTTTTCCAGGTAGTATTGGTCGGCGGCGGCGGCCATCTGGCGGGCGTTGTTCAAGACGGCCTTGTCCTGCGAAGCGACGCGGACCTTCTGGAAGGCGGGAATCGCCATGGCAGCGAGCAGGCCGATGATGACGACGACGATCATGATTTCAACGAGCGTGAAACCGTGGCGGGAACGAAGCGTGGTGCGGGAGGTGGTATTCATTTTTATACTAAGGATGATGTATCGACTAATATATAGACCGGGTGTGGGCATACACTCGGCGCACCGCCGCAAAGTTTCGAGTCCGTTCTGCGTAAGAGAATTGCGAATCACATCCTCGCGCCGCACGACGCGCGCGTAAAAAAAAAATGAGGCGGGCCCGAGGGCCCGCCCAATTTCCAAAACGAACGGAACTTACAAATCAGACGGCCGATTTGTCCGCGAAACGCGTGATTTTGACGACAGTGTACTCCTCGTCATTGCCGCCCAGCTTCACCTTCACCGTCTCGCCCGGTTTGCGGCCGAGCAGTGCCGCGCCAATGGCGGTCTTATAGGAAATGATGTGTTTCTCCGGATCGCCGTCCCAGGCGCCGAGAATGGTATAGGTGGTGGTGGCACCGCCCGCGGCCGTCTTCACCTCGACGACTGTGCCGGCGCTGACCTGCTCGATGGACGCCTCCTTGAAGTCGGTGACGCGGGCCCGGCCGAGTTCGCGCTCGAGGAGGGTCTTCTGCGCCATGAGCACCTGCTGGTCCTGCTTCGCCATCTTGTATTCGGAGTTCTCCTTGAGATCGCCGTGTTCGCGAGCGGTGGCAATGGCGCGGGAGTTTTCCGGAATCTTCTTGGAGACGATCGTCTCGTATTCCTCGCGCTTGCGATCGTAGCTGGAGCGGGAAACGAGCAGTTGCTCCTCCTTGCTCTCGGCATCGGCCGCCACGAGCGACTGAATCTTCGGGAAGATTTTGATGAAGCGGGCGAGCAGCGACTTCTTCGTCAGCTCCTCGAACCCCTGGTTCAGCATCAGCGTGTTCGCCAGATCGCGAGCCGTCTCGGGATCCGCGGTGGAGAGAAGATCGGAGATGAGATCGGTGTCCTCGCTCAGGATGTCCGCGAGCGGAATCCGGCGGGCGCTCGACGCCTGCAGCGCCTCGTAATCGATGGCGAAGAAGATCGCGCTCAGAAGCCGCGGCGTGATCAGGTCATTCAGCAGCTTGGCAAATTTCTTGGAGTGCCGGTTCTTGACGATCCACAGGAGGACCGGAGCCCGCAGGTTCTGCTCGGTCTGCCAGCGCTTGAGCGTGGCGGCGAGTTCGTCGGCGTGGCCTTGTTCGACGAGGAAGTTGATGCACTCCGTCGTGAACTTGCCCTGCGACGTCTTCAACAGGGTGAACAGGATGTCGCGCGCCTCGATCGGGTGGGTTTCCTGGATGAGCTCGAGGAAACGCGACTGAAACTGCACCGGAATCTTTTCCGAAATGGCGACGAGATCGCGCACGTTGCCGATGATCGCGGCCTGGGTGGGCGCAAAATTATTCTCGGCTCCGACGGCCTTGGCGAGATCGTCGCGCACGGCGGCACCGTAAAGGCGTTCCGAGGCGTCGAGCTGGTTCGAGTCCTTGACGGCGTCGGCAACGCCCTTGAGCACGACGGACAGATCGGCCTTCACGTCCTTGCGTCCGGTCGCGACCATCAACTCTTCCGCGAGCGCAATCCGGCGGCGGGCCGAGCGGGTGCCGTTGAACTGCTCCAAAATTTCGTCTTCCGCGGACACCGGCGTTTCGCGGAGCACATAGCACTCGGTCTTCTTTTCCGGGACCGCGACGCGCGGATCCTTGGCGACCAGTTTCTTGGCGGCCGCCCACCACTTCTTGAACTTCTCCTCGCCAATCACTTGGGCGAGGGTGATCTCCAGCTCAATCGCCGTCGCGGCGTTGTTCGGGTAAGCCTGCAGGGCCTCAACCACCAGCTGCGCGGGATTTTCCGCGATGAGCTCATTGACGCGCTTGGTGTCGGTCTCCTTGCGCACGAGGAGGTGCTTTTCCGGCAGCACGTCCATCGTGGTGATGCAGAAAGCCGGATCCATCGGGTGGGCGCGCTTGCCCTTGAAATCGATGATCAGCCGCTGGGCCGCTTCGTCGTAGCTCTTGATCTGGCCGAATCCCCAGCTCCGATGCACCACGTACGCACCGGGTTCCATGGCCTCGAGCTTGGGCTTGGCCGCCTTGAGGGACGGCGATTTGGCAATGAGCGCGGAAACGGCTTCGGAATTCATGGTTGCGTGTGTGAGGGCCTGAACGGGAGAGTTGAGCGGACAATGTCTAGCCTTGTCAAACCGAGTGTCAAAATGGAGCAACTCCCCTTGTTCGCCGTCAGCCGGAGGCACGAATGAGCGCCGCGGCTTCCGCTTCGCCTGAATCCGCCCCATCCGGGGCCTGGCCCTCCGCCGCCCGGCTGATTGCCCGGTGGCTCGATCGCCGCGAACGCATCGATGCGCTCCTCGACACCCTGCCCCGCACGCTGAACGGCCCCGCCCGGGCGCGCTGCCAGCATCTGGTTCTGGGCGTGGTCCGTCACTTTGGCCGGATCAATGCCGCGCTCGAACGGCTTGTCGCCCACCCGCCGCGATTCTCGACCCGCGCGGTCCTGTTCGTGGCCGGCTTTGAACTGATCGAGGCGGCGAGCGACGGCGACGACGGCCGCAAGGCCAAGATCGTACATCACGCGGTCGAACAGACCAAGTCCCTCGCCAGCCCCGCCGAGGCCCGGCTGGTAAATGCCGTCGTGCGGAAACTGGCCGGCGCCCTCGCCGCCCCCGCCCCGACGCTGTCCGCAAGTGCGGAGGAACTGGGCGATTATTTCTCCCACCCCGCCTGGCTGGTGCGCAGCTGGCTGGCTCAATTCGGTCCCGCTTCGACCCGCGCACTTCTGGAATGGAACCAACGGCCGGCTCCAGTCTACGCCCGGTGGCGCGCGCGAGACGCGAACGATGCTCCGCCGGACTTCCTGAAGCCAACGCAGTGGTCGAAGATGACCGAGGTGGAATCCGGCCGCTGGTCGGAAGTCGAACCGTTGCTCAAGACCGGACGCCTCTACCTGCAGGATCCGTCGACCCTGATTCCGGTCGACCTGCTCGCGCCAAAAGCGGGGGAAAGCATCCTTGATCTCTGCGCCGCTCCCGGCGGCAAGAGTCTCTACATCGCCGACACGATGCAGTCAGGTCGGTTGGTGGCCGTCGATCTGCCCACCGCGCGCATCGATCGGTTGAAGGAAAATCTCTCCCGCTCGACCGGGATCGACGTGGCCTTGGTGCAGGCCGATGTGCTCGAGAATGCGGCCCTGAGCCTGCGCGAGCACAAGCTCCCCGAATCTTACGATGGCGTGCTGCTCGACGTCCCGTGCTCGAACACCGGCGTGATGCGGCATCGCGTCGACGTGAAATGGCGGCTGCAGCCGGGCGACTTCAAGAAGCACCCGGACCAGCAGCTGTCGTTGCTCCACGCCGCCGCCCGTTTCGTGGCGCCGAAGGGCCGGCTCGTTTATTCGACCTGCAGCATCGACACCGAGGAAAACGAAAAGGTCGTGCGCGCGTTTCTCGCCAGCAAGGCCGGCGGTCCGTTTGAACTCACCCGCAGCGTCCTGAGCACGCCGTGGACCTCGGGTCACGACGGCGGCGGCGCGTTCCTCCTGCAGCGCAGCGCGAAGTAAGCGCCCGCTCGATTCGTGCAACCGGGCCACCCCCGGTTGCGCGTTTGCACGGCCGAAACTTCAGGGCACGAGCTCGAACACGCTCACGCGTTTCTCCGACTCGGTCGTGCCGTTGAGAAACGTGAGCACCAGCTCGCCGCTCGTGGCGATGAGCTGTTCGTAGCGCCGGAGATCCCATTTGGCGACGGGATCACCATTGATGCGAATCACGAGATCGCCCGGCTGCACGCCGGCCGCCTCGGCCGACGATTGCGGCACGACGCCCGCCACACGCCAGTACGCCGGCGTCTTGTTGAAACTGATGCCCGCGCTGCGTTGCGGCGGCGTCACAATCGGATCGCGCGCGTCGCGATAAAACGTCACGCGATCGTGCAACTGATCGAAGGTGACGGAAAAATATTTCAACATGCCGCCGCCGATCGCCGAGAGTTCATCGGTCACGTCGACGACCGGCTGCGTGAACGCATAGTCGCCGATTGCCACCGTCTCGCCGAGCCGGCCCACGCGCTGGATGCGATCACCGCTGATCGTGCCCACCGTCGCGCCCACTTTGGGCCCGTAGGCAAACCGTGGCGCGAGGCCCACGGGATTGAGGCTGAACGTCGCGTCGCTGAGCGAATCGATCAACACCACGAGCGATCGATCGCCGAGCCGGACATTGATGAGCGGTGTCTTGCGCGCGTCGTTGAACGCGATGTTGGTTCCCGGCACCAGCAGCGAACTGCGCGCCGGCTGCAGCACCACGCGGCTCCCGGGATAGTCGAGCGTCAGCAGCGTTTCCCGAAACAGCGGAAATCCCAGCACGCCGTCGATGCGCACGCCGAGATGGGCCGAGAGCGGCGCGCAATCATAGAGCAGCACATCGACGTCCTCGAAGCGCGCGTCGCCCAGTTCGAGCCGGCGGAGCGATCCGCGCGGCAATTCGGTGACGCCCCCGTTCGCCCCGGTCACCCGGACGGTCCCGGCAGGCGCGCCCGGACCCTCGCGTCCCGGATAACGCCGCGCCAGCGCCGGCGTCACGAGCGTGACCGACGATCCGGTATCAATCAGAAAGTGATAGGGCCCGTAGCGATCCCATTTCGCCTCGATCAGCAGGTAGTTTCCGATCGTCTGCGCCGGCAGGATGACCAGCGGCGAACTGAGCGTCGTGCGCCCTGGCAGCGAGGGCCGGCGCGACCCCGGCCAGGTGCAGCCGGTGATGAACAGGACACTGAGGAACAGGAAACAGGTGACGGGGGACGGGCGACAGGAGACAGGGGACAGGTGACGTGATAACGACGAGGCGGGACGGTTTGAAAACGAACGCAGCCAGGCGCACATTGCCGTGAGACCGCGTTTGCCGCCGGCTTGTCGACCGACACCTGTCCCCTGCCCCCTGTCTCCTGTCTCCCGTCCCCTGTGCTCCGCTGACTCCTGTATCCGTCCGCCGGTTTTCATTTCACCGGCTTGGGGAGTTTGAAGGCCAGGCCGAGCGCGCCGAGCGAGAGCAACGCACCGGCGACAAACACGCTCGTCGAACCGAACCGCCAGAACACGATGCCCGCGAGCACAGGCGTGAACGCCCGCGCCAGCGCGCTCAACGAGCGAAAGATGCCGAGCACCCGGCCCTGTTCACCCGCGCCGGCGTAGAGCGAAATGAGCCCTGTCGTCGACGGATTCACCAGGCCCGAGCCGAGCGCCATCAGCGCAACCCCCACATAAAGCATCCACGGCTGCGACGCGTAGCCCATGACGAAAAAGCCGACGACCGAGAAGCCGAGACCGTACGACAGCACGCGAATCTCGTCGGAGACCTTCAGCATCTTCCGCACGATGTAGCCCTGCGTGACGATCGCGCAGAAGCCGAGGAAACCGAGCAGGAAGCCGTTTTCGCGCGCCGTGTAGCCGAAGCGGGTCGAGGCCAGAAACGTCAGCGCCGATTCCATCGCGACAAACGCAATCGAGAACACGAACGCCACGAGGTTGGTGCGGCGCACCGCGGGATCGCGCAGGCCGAGGATGGCCGAGATGGGATTGCGCAGCCGCGGCTCAATCGCGCCCGCGCGGGCCGACGCCGACAGCGTCTCCTTGAAGCGCGCGGAAATCCAAAAGAAATTGATCACGCACAAGCTGAACGCCAAGAGCGCGGGCACCGAAAACGGCGTAATGCCGAAACGCGTGAGCGCGGGGAAATATTCCGCCAGATTGATGTGCACCGTGAGCGCACCGAGCGTTGGTCCGGTCACCAGGCCAAGCCCGAACGCCGCGCCGACCAGCCCCATCGCCTTCGATCGTTCCTCGCGCGAGGTCACATCGGCGACGGCAGCAGTGGCAACCGAGAGATTGCCGCTGAACGCGCCGCTGACGACGCGCGACAGGAGAAACAGCCAGAACGAGCCGCTGCACACCCAGAGCAGATAGCCGAGCGCCGTGCCCGCGACCGTGAGCAGCAGCACGCCGCGGCGCCCGCGCCGATCGCTCACCGCGCCCCAGAACGGCGCGAACACGAATTGCAGAATCGAGAAGACCGAGCTGAGCACGCCGCCAAAAAGGACCGGCGCGTAATTGCCGATCCCGAAGGCCTGCGCGAGGGCGTCCGTCTGACCGACGAGCCAGCCGAGCGCGCCCGTGCGACCCTCCAGTTTCAAATAGTATTCCAGCAGGTCCGGCCCGAGCGGAAAAATGATCGAGAAGCCGATCAGGTCGATGTACAGCGTCAGAAAGATGACGCCGAGCGAGAGGGGCCGCTTCGGTTTCGGAGTCGCGGAGGAAGAAGGAGCGGAGTTGGACACGAAGAAGCCGCGACGAAAGAGAAACCAGCCCGGGACGCCAAGGCGCAAACGGCCACTCCGCAAAAGCACGGGAACATTTTCCCGGTCAGCCGCCGTTCGTCACTCCAGCAAATCCCGCAGCTTGCGCTGCAGCGCATCGCGCGTGAACGGCTTCGCCAGGAAGCCGAGCGCCCGTCCGCCGCCGAGCCGGCCGAGGATGTTGCCCTCGCTGTAGCCGCTCGCGAGCAGCACACGGACGTCCGGCCGGATTTCGCGCAACGCCATGCAGGTCTGTTCCCCGTTCAAGCCCGGCATCAGGAGATCCAGCACGACCGCATCGAAGTGGTCGGGCTTTTCGCGAAAGAGCTGCACCGCGGATTCGCCGTCCGCCACGGCCGTGGCCGAGAAACCGGACGCCTTCAACATCGCCACCATCACGGCCCTCACCTGCTCCTCGTCATCGACCACGAGCAGATTGCCGGAGGGTTTCCACTCGCGCGTCGCGGCGTCGCCATTGCGTTTCGCCGCCGGCAGCTTCACCCGCAACGGCGGCAGCAGCAGTCGAAACGCCGTGCCGACATCCGGCGTGCTGCTGACCAGGAGGGCGCCGCTGTGACCGCGCACAATGCCGAGCACCGCGGCGAGACCGAGACCGCGCCCGGCGAACTTCGTGGTGAAGAAAGGATCGAAGATCTTCGCCATCACCGCCGGAGTCATCCCGGTGCCGGCGTCCTTCACCTCGAGAAAAACGAATTCCCCCGCCGGCAATCCGGCACCCGCCGCACCGCCCGCCAGCGTGGCCGCGTCGACGTGCGTCACGCCGGTCGACACCACGATCTCGCCGGTGCGGCCGGTCATCGCGTCCGCGGCGTTGAGCACGAGGTTCATCACGATCTGGCGGATCTGCGTGGCGTCAGCGAGCACCGGCGGCAGCCCTCGCACCAGATCGAGCCGCAAGGTTGCCTGGTGGGCGATGGAGATTTTCAGCAGCGGCAAGAGGTCGTCGGTGAGCTCCGTGAGATCGGTGGGCTCGACGACAAACCGTCCCTTGCCGGCATATGCGAGCATCTGGCGGCACAGCTCGGCCGCGCGCAATGATGCCGACTCGATCGAGCGCAGCTGCCCCTCAACCGGGCTGTCCGGCGTGAGCGAGAGGCGTGCCATGGTGGCGTTGCCCAGGATGCTGCTGAGCAGGTTGTTGAAATCATGCGCAATGCCGCCGGCGAGGAGGCCGAGGCTCTCGAGCTTCTGGCCCTCGAGCAGCTTGCGCTCGAGTTCGAGGCGGCCGGCCTCCGCGCGTTTCTGCGCCGTGATGTCGATCGCCAGGCCCTCGAAGAAACTCAGCGCGCCGTCCGTGCTGTACACGCCGCGGCCGCGCGACAGGACCCACTTCTCCTCCCCGGCCCTGGTCCGCACGCGGTATTCGACCTCCACGTCGGTCCGCCCCTCGAGCGCCTTGCGGGTGACCTCGCGCACCCGATCAAGATCCGCCGGATGGATACAGTCGCGGAAATGCACGGTGCCGGACAGAAATTCCTCGGCGGTCCAGCCGGTGAGTTCGCGGGCGCCGCTGCTGAGGAAGAGCACGGTCAGCTGGCCGTCGTAGGTGCAGCGGTAGCTCATGCCCGGCAGCGCGTGCAGCATGTTGGCCAGCTGACGTCGGCTCTCGGCGAGCTCCCGCGTGCGCTCGGTCACCTCCTGGCGGATGGTAGCGGTGCGGCGCCCCGTCATGCGCACCAAGCCTGCCACCAACCCGGCGAGCAGCAGGAGACTGCACGAGCGCAACAGCGGCATCGACGTGTAACGGCTTTCGAGCCAGCCCGCGCGCGGTCGGAACAAGAGCCGCCAGTCGCGCTGGCCGAACGGCAGCCGGTGCTCGCTGACCACGCCCTCGCGGAACTCCGCCTCCGTGGGTGAAGTCCGCACCGTGGCCTCACGGGACGGGCGATAGTGCAGGACGCGCCGGGCAGGATCGGTTTCCGAGGCATCCACGTAGAGCAGATCGAAATTCGTGTCGGGCTGCCGGCTCTGCGCCGTTTCCAGCAAATCGTGGACGCGAAACACACACTGAAGAAACCCGGCCAGCTCGCCGTCTCCCGCCCCGCGAAACACCGGCTGCACCATCACGACGCCGGCATGGTCGCCCTTTTCCTGCACCAGCCGGAACCGATGCGTGAGCGTCATCCGGCGCGACTCGCGCGCGCGTTCGAGCGTCGCCCGCGTCGGTCCTGTCATCAAATCGTAGCCCACCGCCGCCTCGTTGCCCGGCAGCGGATGCACGTAGACTATCGGATAATACTGCGGCCGGGTCTCCGCGCGACGCGCTGTGCCGTCGGCGCCATATTCGATGAACTGCGCCATCGCGGGCCCGTGATTGCGGCCGAGCTCGCGCTCGACGTCCGCACGCTGCTCCTGTTTGACCACGGGCACCCACTCGAACGCTTGGACGCCGGCAATCCGCCCCTCCAGACGGTCGGCGGCACGGGCAAATTCCTCGCGGGTCACGCCGGCTTCGATCGTGAACAGCGCGGACAGCCCAAAAAGAGCGTCCGCGTAACGACCCAGGACCTCCCGGGTCAGGGAGTGACGCAACTCGGCCCGGTGCAGAAACTCGGCCACGGCCTGGCTTCGTTCCTCGCGCCGGCCCAAGACATAGGCGGCCACGCTCACCGCCACACCCAACGCCAACACCGCGACCACGACGCCGCGATAGGTCAGGAGCGGTGACTTGGCTGGAACACTCATGCGAGAGCACAACCGTATCCACGCCCCCTGATGCGGGCAATCGTTTGTTGTGGCCCGTCGCAGGCGATGCGTAGTGTCCACATCGGCCGCGCCCGCAAAGGCCCACTGGCCGTTCCGACTGGAACTAGAGCTTGTACGGAAGCGGATAGCGACCGGTCAGGGTCGCCACGCGTGCTTTCGTCGCCTCGAGCGCCGCGGCTTCACCCGGCGTGCCGATGGCCGCGAGGACGGTGTCGATGCAACTCGCGATTTCCTCCATGTCCGCCGCGACGAATCCGCGCGTGGTCACGGCGGGCGTGCCGAGCCGGATGCCCGAAGCCTGGAACGGGCTGCGCGTCTCAAACGGCACCGTGTTCTTGTTGCAGGTGATGTGGGCGAGATCGAGCGTCTCCTGCGCCTTCTTGGCGGTGAGCTCGGGAAACTTCGGCCGGAGATCGACCAGCATGAGATGGTTGTCCGTGCCGCCCGAGACGATCTTGTAGCCGCGTTTCGTCATCGCCGCCGCCAGCGCGCGGGAATTCGCCACGACCTGCTCCGAGTACGTCCGGAACTCCGGCTTCAGGCACTCGCCGAAACACACGGCCTTGGCCGCAATCACGTGCATCAACGGACCGCCCTGGCCGCCGGGGAACATCGCCGAGTCAATCGCCTTCGCGTGCACCGCGCGACAGAGAATCAAACCACCGCGCGGTCCGCGCAGCGTCTTGTGGGTCGTGGTGGTGACAAAGTCCGCATGCGGCACGGGCGACGGATGGATACCCGACGCGACCAGGCCGGCGATGTGCGCGATGTCCGCGAAGAGGAACGCACCCACACTCCGCGCGATCTCGCCCATGCGGGCGAAGTCGATCACGCGCGAGTACGCGCTCGCACCGACGGTGATCATCTTCGGCTTTTCCCGCGCGGCGATCGCGGCGAGTTCGTCGTAGTCGATCAGGCCGTTGTCCTCGCGCACGCCATACTGCACAAACTGATACAGCTTGCCGGAGAAATTCGCCGGGTTGCCGTGCGTCAGGTGACCGCCGTGGCTAAGGTTCATCCCGAGCACCTTGTCGCCCGGCTGCAGCACTGCGGTGTAGACCGCGAAGTTCGCCTGCGAACCCGAGTGCGGCTGAACGTTGGCGTGCTCGGCGCCGAAGAGTTTCTTCGCCCGCTCGATCGCGATGTTCTCGACCTTGTCGACCTGCTCGCAGCCGCCGTACCAGCGCTTCGCCGGATAACCCTCGGCGTACTTGTTGGTCAGCACGCTACCCTGCGCCTCCATCACGGCGGGATAGGTGAAATTCTCGGAGGCGATCAGCTCGATGTGGCCCTGCTGGCGGCCGAGCTCCGCCGAAATGGCGGCAAAGATATCGGGATCGAGAGTACGGAGCGGCGCGGAGTTCAACATTGCGGGTTTCGGATTGAGGAATTCGGAAGGAAAACCAGTCACGAAACCATTCCGAGAATGCGGAATCCGCAATCCGAAATCCAACCTCAGGCGCCGGGCTTGCGGCCGATGAGTGTCTTAAGCTGCGCCACCAGCGAGGGGATCGATTCCACCATCTCGTCGCGCGTCGCCTCGTACAACCGCAGCGGCCCGCCATACGGATCGCCGATTTCCTTTTCCACGTCGGCGGGAATGAACTGACGGAAAAGAAAGATATTCGCCGGCACCGGATCGGCCTGCACCTGAATCATCGCCCGGTGCGATTCCGTCATGCACAGCACCGCCAGCGCCCCATCCAGAATTTCCTGCGTCAACGGCTGGCTGCGGTGGCCCGAGATATCGATGCCGACCTTGCGCAACGCCTGCACCGAGTTTTCGGACACGCGCTCGCCGCTCCGCGCCGCCACTCCGGCCGAAATCACCTTGATCGAACGCAGCGGCTCCGGCTGCGCCGACAGCGCGTGCTGCAACAAGGCCGCGGCCATCGGGCTGCGGCAGATGTTCGCGGTGCAAACGGTGACAATGACGCCAGTTGCGGACACGGGGAGGGAAAGGACACGCTTTTGCCGGAAAAGCAAAGCTGGATTCGGACGCCGGAAGTCGAGGGCTGCCCTCTAGATCTTCTTCAAGGCCACGAGCGCCCGGTGCAGGTGCACCGCCCGCTGTAACGTCGCATCGACGCGATTCGCGGCCGGCTTGGCGGCAACGGCTTCGCCGGCCGGTCGTTCCGCGCTGGCCGCGGGCGGGGTGTTCGCGGCCGGCACGGGTGAGCTCGAGTTCGGAGTCGGTGCCGGCAACGACGTCGCCGGCGGCGGAGGTTCCGGCCGATCCTTCGACAGGCTCGCCTCGTCGTGCCGTACCTTGTCGGGATGATCGGTCAGCAGGGTCGCAATCTCCGCTCCCTGTTCGAGTGCGTTGTAAGTCCGCCGCTCGTCCTCGGCCGCGGCTCGGACCACGACGTCGGGCTTGAATCCCGGCGCCTCGATGCCCACCACGACGACGCCGGCAATCTTCTCGCGCGATCCCAGCAGCTTCAACAGCTCCGACGACGTGGCGGCGTTGGCCAGAACAAACACCGGCGAACGCGCCGAGGCGCGCTCCTTCACCCACGTCAGAAACGCCTTCGCGCCCTCCGCGTCGGCCGGAACGTAACGCACATCGGCCACGAACGCCGGCAACCGGCCCGCCGGCTTGGCCGGCAAATCGGCGGGCAGCTCATGCACCCGCACGTAGGAAAGACGCTGCCCGAGTTCGCGCTCGAGCGGCGCGGCGAAAGCCGAACCGGCGAACGCGATCCACCCCGCGGCCACAACGAGTCGGCTGCGCGAGCGTCCCGCCAGCATTTGCAGGCCGGAGGCCTGCGCTCCCGCGAGCACTCGAAACACGCGCGCGATCATGGCGTGCGGTTCAACTGCCGCGCCCCGATGTCGCGCCGGTAGACTTTGCTGACGCAGCCGATCTGGTCGCACACGGCGTAAGCATTGTCCGCTGCTTCGCGCAGGGTCGGCGCCAGCGCCGTGACGCCCAGCACGCGGCCACCGTTCATCACCATTTCACCCGTGGGCTTCCGGGCCGTGCCCGCATGCAGAATGGAAACACCCGGCGGCAGCGCCGCGGGAAACGTGATCACGTCGCCCTTCGCGTACGCGTCCGGATAGCCCTTCGCCGCGATCACGACACACATCGCGTGTTCGGGCCGCAGCGCCAGAGTCAGGCCGGCGAGCCGGCGCGTGGTCGCGGCCCACAACAGCCCGAGCACATCGGTCGCGAGCCGAGGCAGCACGACCTGCGTCTCGGGATCGCCGAAGCGGGCGTTGTACTCGATCACACTCGGGCCGGACGGCGTCAGCATGATGCCGATGAAGAGCGTACCGCAATAATCGATACCTTCGGCCGCGATGGCGTCGACGGACGGACGCACGATCTCGCGGTCGATCCGTTCAAGCAGCGCGGGCGTCACGACCTCCGCCGGCGAATACGTGCCCATGCCGCCGGTGTTCGGCCCCGTATCCCCATCGCCGATGCGCTTGTGATCCTGGGAAGTCGGCAGGATCACGTAGTCGCGCCCCGACACCACGACGAGAATCGAGGTCTCCTCGCCAAACAGGCAGTCCTCGACGAGCAACTGGCTGCCACTCGCGCCAAACCGCCCGCCTTCGAGCATGTCCCGTACGGCGGACTCTGCCTCGGCCGCGGATTGCGCGACGACCACGCCCTTTCCCGCCGCCAGGCCGTCCGCCTTGATCACGATCGGGATGGAACGTGTGCGCACGTACGCGAGCGCCGGCGCGACCTCGCTGAAGAACGCCGCCGGCGCCGTGGGGATGCGGTGCTTGAGCAGGATCTTTTTCGTGAAAATCTTCGACGCCTCGAGCCGCGCGCCGTCGGCCTTCGGTCCATAGACGGGAATGCCCGCCGCGATCAACTGGTCGGCGAGGCCGAGCGACAACGGCACTTCGGGGCCGACCACGACGAACTCGATCCGCTCGCGTTGCGCGAGGGCGACGAGGCCGGCGATGTCATCGGCGGCGATGGCGAAACAGGCGGCATCCTGGGCGATGCCGGCGTTGCCGGGCGCGCAGATGACGCGCGGCTGCGCGGGTGACGCGTGCAGGGCGCGGACGAGCGCGTGTTCGCGCCCGCCGGATCCGACGACCAGGACCGACCGAGGAAGAGAAGTGGGCATCACGCGCGAAAAATCACAGCACCTGGAGCTTCTTCCGGTAGAACGCGACGACTTCGTCGGGATCGTCGGTGAAGAGCACGTAGTCCGCCATCCACGCCGGCGCGCGGCGCGTCTTGATCATCGTGCGCAGCTGCTTCCGCAGATCGTCCCAGAAACGGGCGTTGAAAAACACGTACGGCACGCGCGGCCGGATCCCAAGTTTCAGATTGCACATCTCGATGCCGACTTCCTCGAGGGTGCCGACGCCGCCGACGTTGAAGATGCAGAAATCCGCCGCTTCGAACCATTTTTGCCGGAAGTGCCGTGACGACTCCTGGAAGGTGTTGAAGAAATCGACGCCGAGTTCCGGCGGCTGGGCCTCGAGTTCGAGGAAGCACGCCCCGGTCAGCGCGCCCTTGACGCGCGCCTGATCCGTCGCGAGCCGCATCACGCCGCCACCGCCGCCGGTCAGCACGCCGAGATTCGTGCCGATGAAACTCGTCAACTTGTCGACGAGCGACGAAATGCGCTCGGTGTCGGCCGGCTCGAGCCCGAACGCGGAGCCGTAGAACGCGAGCACCGTCGACTCCTGGAATTTCCGGGCAACCTCCTCGCGCACGAAAAAGCCGTGGTTCTTCTTGTACGTGTGGAGGTACAAATCCTTCGATAGATCGTCGTGCCAGTACACCTGCAGCCCGATGGCGTCGAACGTATCGAGGCGCGCGTGCGCGTTGCTGGAGAGGAAGTATCCGTGGGTCCGTGACGCCTTGCGGAAGATGATCCGCTTCAGCTTCACATCGCCGATGCGCGTGATGAGCTCGATCTGCTCGAGCAGTGACGGGAAGTAATCCAGCACGAGCGTGTCCGCGTTCTCCGGCGCGGCGTCGAGCGCCTGGATCATGGTGCGATGCCCGCACGGGCCGCCGACCGCGCCGAGCGTGCGTTTGATATCGTCCGACGACTTCAGGAAAATCGCGTGATTCTCCATCGTCGCGCTCTGCCCCTTCACGGTGATCTTCGTGCGCGGGCGCGCCACCTCGCCGTTTTCGCGCGGCGGATTTTCGTCGAGGCACTTGTAGAGCTCGGTGGCGGTCGCAAGCAGCCGCGTGCGGCGCTTCGTCAGCGTCTTGAATTCCGGATCGCTCGCCTCCGGGGCGCGGAACACCTCGACCGACACCACGGGATTCACCACGGGTTGGTCGCCGGTGTTGTAGATCTCGAGCATGACATTCGTGCCGAATGTCTTGATCGGATCGAGCAGCACGGCGCTCGTGTGAATGCCGAAGTTGCCCTCGCCCTGGTTGAGCACGACGAAGTGCTCCTTCAGATACATCGAGCAGCTCGTGAGAATGCCCGAGCGCGGCGGAATCGTGAGCGGTGCAGCCTCGTGGCGCACCTGCACGCGATCGATGTAGGCCCGGCCGGCGGCGCCGCTGACGATGCGCTCGAAGTCGGCGCGCACGAGCCGCGGACTCAGGGTGTAGCTCAGCTGGTGCGGGGTGAGGAAAACGCGGCCCTTCGAATCGATGCTAATCGTATTCGGGAGCTTCATGCGGTTCTCCTGGAGCGCCGCCCAGATTTCAGCCGTGGAAAGCTTGGCCGCCGCCGGCGCGTAGTAGAGCCGGCCGACCGGCGAACCGACGCGCATCAGCTTCTTCCAGTAGGACGCGTTCGGGAAACTCGCGTCGTAGATGAAAGCGTCGACGTCGAACTCCAGCCGGTTGCCCTCCACCCGCGGGTGGCCGCTCGTAAGCATCTCGATCCCGATGCGCGCCATCGAGCTGCGTTCGGTGAATTTGAGCGCCCCGAGGTTCTGTTTGAGAAAATCGAACTCGACGGGATGGCGCGGCCAGAACCCCAGGGTCAGCGTCACGGTCCGCTCGTCCTTGTTCTTCACCGTGAGGATCTGACCGTCCTGGCTGTTCCAAAATTGGTCTGGGTTCATTCGTGCGGGGTCGAGGTGATGTCCGATTGCGCGGGCCGACTCAAGCGGGGAGATCGGGATTGCTTTCACCCGGGGGGATGGCAGTGGTTGAAACTTTTACGGCACAAAGGTGCCTCGGTCGTTACTCTACCCGTTCCCATCCACGCATGAAACTGAAGCACATTGCCACGATTTGCCTGCCTGTCCTCGGCCTCGCCGTGGCCCGCGCCCAGGAAGTCAAACTCAACGTCCCCGGCCAACCCGCACCGGCGGCCGCGGCTCCCGCGAAAGCCGCTTTCACGGACGCGCAGCTGATCGAGGAGTTCGGCTGGTTCATCGGCAAACGCGTGGGGCTCACCGAGCTCGAATTCACCAAGGCGGAAGTTGACCTGCTCCTGAAGGGCATCTCGCTGGCCGCCTCCGGCAAGGAGTCGCCCTACGAGCTCGAGAAGATCGGGCCCGCCATGGACGAGTTCATGCAGAAGAAGCAGGGCGCGTATCTCGGCAAGCTGAAGGAAAAGAACCTCGCGGCCAACGCCGGCTACTTCACCAAGTTGAAGGAAAACAAGGCCATCGTCGCACTCCCCAGCGGTCTCCACTACGAGATCGTGAAGCCGGGTGACGGCGCCGCCCCGAAGGCGACCGAGACCGTCAAGGTCCACTACACCGGCACGTTGATCGACGGTTCCGTCTTCGACAGTTCCGTGCAGCGCGGCGAGCCCGCGGAATTTCCGCTCGATCAGGTGATCCCCGGCTGGACCGAGGGCATTCAGAAGATGAACAAGGGCGGCAAAATCAAACTCTACGTCCCGCCGCAGCTCGCCTACGGTGACGACGGCCGCCCCGGCATTCCTCCGGGCTCCACGCTGATCTTCGACGTCGAGCTGCTCGACATCAAGCCGACCGCCGCCGCACCCGCGATGCCGGCGATGCCGACGAAGAAGTAAGCGCCTCATACCAATCGCTCTTTGCGTTTGGACTTTAGCCGTGGCTACGAGCGCCAGCGAGTGGCCGAACGACCACTCGCTGGCGCTCGTAGCCACGGTCGATCCAGAAGTCCAAAAGCAAGGAGCGATTGGTATCAGCACCTTTGAAACGAAAGCCTCCGACGAAAGTCGGGGGTTTTTTTGTGGCCGTTCGGTCTGGGCCCACGCGAGGTGCGGCCCTTGCCAAGGCGTTTGCGGGCTTGCAGCCGATTACGCCGCCTGCGCCCGCACGCGGCCGGTCGACTCGCCAATCACGAGCGTCGGCGCGATCGTCTTGATGATGGGTTTGGTGCGGACCGGTTTGCCGAGCTGCGACAAAATCAGCTCGGCCGCCGTGGCAATGGTCGTGTCGATGCTCTGATCGACGGTCGTAAGCGTCGGCGACGTCATCAGGCAGATGTCCTGGTTGTTGAAACCCGTGATCGACACATCGCGGGGCACGCGCAGCCCGCCCTCCTGCAAACCGCGCAACGCGCCCACCGCGATCTCGTCGTTGTAACCGATGAAAGCCGTCGGGCAGTC
This sequence comes from Terrisphaera buseokensis, assembly GCF_047521145.2. Lineage (GTDB taxonomy): Bacteria > Verrucomicrobiota > Verrucomicrobiia > Opitutales > Opitutaceae > ER46. The sequence continues at coordinate 5,860,681 of NZ_CM134186.1, forward strand.
GGGCTGTTCCATCAGGCTCGCCGCGAGTTTCCGGCCGTACTGAAAATCGTTCCGCCGCTCGTGCAAATGATCCACCGACCGCGTGCACGTCTCGAAGTCGAGCCCGCGCGCCCGCAACGCCGTCTGAATCCCGCTGGGCCGATCGATCCGGCTCACCGGTCCCTTCGAAATTCCCAGCAACCCGAACGTGCGGTGCCCGAGATCACACAGGTGGTTCACCACCGCCGTCATCCCGGCCGCGCGATCGAGCGAGACCGTGTTCGCGCCTTTCAGACCATAGTGGTCGATGACCAGATGCGGCGTGCCGTGGGCGTTCAACTCGGCGATCCGCGCCTCGATCTCCTCGCGCAGAAAGTGGCCGATGAACACCACCGCCTCGACCCGCAGTGACAGAAAATGCCGCACGACCTCCCGCCCCGCCCCGGGCGCCACGACCTCGATCAAGGAGGAGAAGCCCCGCGCCCGCAGCACGCGTTGCAGCGTCGCCAGTTTCCGCACGCCCGGCGGTGTCGCCAGATCCTCCATACAGACGCCAATCATCGACGTGCGCTTGCCCTTCAGGTGCAGCGCGTGGGCGTTGGGCGTGAACCCCGTTTCCGCGAGCGCCTGCTGCACGCGATCGATCGTCTTCTGCTTCAAGCCCGGCTGGCCGTTGAGCACCCGCGAAACGGTCGTGCGCGCGAGCCCGACATGGCGGGCGAATTCCGCCGTGGAGCGGATCACTGCGGGGAGCCTGGACTTGCTGGACGAAGGCACGAAAGGACGCGGAACATGGCTCCACCGCGTCCGGCCTGTCAACGGCAGCCCGACCACGGCCCGGCCGGTCGCACCCGCCAGACGGTCCGGCGGCAAAATCTTTCGCCTCGGACGTAAAACCTTTGCAGCGGACAGGTGTCCGCGTAACGTTTTTCCTCCCCGGCCCCACCCTTTCGGTCCCCTGACTCAGCATCCAACCCAAACCCTCCATGAACCCACGAAAAATCCCGGCCCTGCTTCTCACCACGGGCCGACTCCTGGCGTGCGCCGCCGCGCTCATCACGACGGCCGTCGCGCAGTCCACCTCCACCGGCACGATCGAAGGCCGCGTGTTGAACACCACGACGAGCAGCTACATCAACAACGCCCGCGTGACCGTCGAAGGCACCACGCTCGAGACGTACACGAATCAGTCCGGCGAATACCGGCTGATCAACGTGCCGCCGGGTGCCGCCCGTCTCACGGTGCTGTTTTCCGGCCTGCCGCCGCAGAACGAGACGGTCACCGTCGCCGCCGGCCAGACGGTGCAGCAGAACTTCTTCCTCGTGCTCGAGCAGAAGTCGGCGAACCAGGCCGCGCGCGACCTGGGCACCGTGGTGCAGCTCGACCAGTTCACGGTCGGCACGACGCGTGAGACGAACGCCACCAACATCGCCACGAACGAGCAGCGCTTCGCCTCGAATATCAAGAACGTCGTCTCGTCCGATGCATTCGGCGACGTCACCGAGGGCAACGTCGGCGAATTCGTGAAATACCTCCCCGGCATCACGGTCGACTACGTCGCGGCCGATGTGCGCACGATCTCGGTTCGCGGTTTTGCGGACAACTTCACGAACGTCACCTCCGACGGCGCCCGCATGGCGAGCTCCGCCTCCGGCAGCACCATCCGCACGTTCGAGCTCGAGCAGGTGTCGATCAACAACGTCTCCCGCGTCGAAGTCACCAAGGTCCCGACGCCCGATCAGGCGGCCGACAGCCTCGGCGGCTCGGTGAACATGGTGAGCCGCAGCGCCTTCGAGTCCGCCACGACGCAGTTCAAGTACCGCTTCTATACGAGCTTCAACAGCGAGGACTACCAGGTGTTCAAGAAGACGCCCGGTCCCGGCAACAAGGATACGTTCAAGGTCCTCCCCGGTTTTGACTTCAACTACATCGCGCCGCTTTCGAAGACGTTCGGGCTGGTGATCAACGGTCTCAGCTCGAACCAGTTCAACGAACAGCACCGCGCGCAACCCACCTGGCGCTTCGTCGGCGCCGGCGCCACGGTCACGAATCCCTACCTGCGTCAGTTCCAAGTGCAGGACGGCCCGAAGAACACCTTCCGCGATTCCTTCAGCATCAAGGCCGACTGGAAGCCGGCCCGCTACCATGTGATTTCGGCGAGCGCCCAGGTGAACTACTACCACTCGTTCTTCGCCAATCGTAACACCAACTTCGACGTCGGCAGCAGCGAGGTGCCCACGCCCGCCACCGGCACGCCGCTCACCTTCGGTCCTTCGTTCGCGTACGGCGCCACCGGCCGCGGCACGGTCACGCAGGGCGGTTCGTTCCGCGACAAGTACGGCGCCACCCGCGCCACGAATCTCAATCACACCTACAAGGGCCGCGAATGGGAAATCGACTCCGGCCTCAACGCCTCGATCTCGAAGACGTGGTACCGCACGAACGCGCGCGGCCATTTCTCCGGCGTGAACACGAGCCTCGTGGGCGTTTCGCGCGTGCTCTACGACGGCATCACCTATCCGGTGCCCGCGAAATTCACCGCCCTGGATTCCGCCGGCGTGCCCATCGACTACAACAATCCCGCGAACTACCGCCTCACCACGCTCGGCAACACGCCGGTCGACGCCCGCGACGAGTTCCGCGCCGGCCGTGTCAACGTGAAGCGCGCCCTCAGCTTCCTACCCGTCGAAGCGACCCTCAAGATCGGCGGCCTGATGCAGAAGCAGAAGCGTGACATCACGAGCCACAACGAGAGCACGACCTTCGTCGGCCGGGACGGCGTCGCCAACACCGCGGACGACAGCCTCGCCCCGTATGTGGATACCAAATACCTCGGCCAGGACAACGGCTACGGCTTCACCCGCCTGCCGTTCGGCGACGCCTACCGCCTCTGGGAGGAAACGAAGACCAACCCCGGCTATTTCAGCACGACGCCCGCGCAGGCCGTGACCAACGAAACCAACCGCATCAACGGCTCGCTGCAGTTCGCCGAAAAGATCACCGCCGGCTACGCCCAGTTCGAGGGCCGGTTCTTCAAGAACCGCCTCGGCGTCGTGACGGGCGTGCGCTACGAGAAGACCGAGGACACCGGCCGCGGCCCGCTCGTCGATCCCGACGCGCCGTTCGTCCGCGGCGCCGACGGCAAGTTCACGCTCGTGAACGGCGCGCGCGTCCGCAAAACCGAGGCCGGCGCCGCCGGCTCGCTGCAGGAACTGGCGCTGATCCGCAGGGAGCGCGCCGCGTTCGCCGATCGCTCCTACGACGGCTACTACCCGAGCCTGCACACGACGTTCAACGTCACCGACAACGTCCTCTTCCGCGCCGCGTTCGCCAAGACCTTCGGCCGCCCCGACCTCGGCTCGATCATCCCGAACACCACGATCGACGAGAACGACAATCCGAATCCGCCCGCCGGCTCGCCCCCGGGCACGATCACGTTCACCAACTCCGGCCTCCGTCCGTACTCGGCGAAGAACTACGATTTCTCCCTGGAATACTACTTCCCCAAGGGCGGCCTGATTTCCGCGGGCGTGTTCCGCAAGGACCTGCGCGACTTCTTCGGCTCAATCAACACCGTCGCGACCGCGGCCGTGCTCGATCAACTTGGCCTCGACCAGCGCTACGTCGGCTGGACCGTCAACAGCCGCCTGAACGTCGGCAGCGCGCGCATCGACGGCGCGGAGTTCAACTACATGCAGCCGCTGAGCTCGATCGAGTTCCTCCCGCGCTGGGGCCGGTTCTTCAACTTCTCCGCCAGCGGTTCGATCCTGCACCTGCAGGGCGCCAACGGCGCGGACTTCAACCGCTTCATCCCGAAGAGCGGCAGCATGGGCCTCACCTTCAGCCGCAAGCCGGTCGTCCTGATGGTCAAATACAACTATCGCGGCCGCCAGCGGAACTCCGCCCAGAGCGGCACGGCGCCGAACGCGTTCGAGTATTATGATTCCCGTTACAACATCGACGTGAACGCGGAGTACACGTTCAGCCGCCGCGTGACGATCTTCGCCAACGCGCGCAACATCCTGAACACGCCGCAGGACCTCGAGCGCTACAGTCCGGAAACCCCGGGCTACACGCACACGTACCGCACCGAGGAGTTCGGCGTGCAGTTCGCGCTCGGCGTGAAGGGCACGTTCTAAGCCAGCGGCATCGTTTCAGAACCAGCAAAACCCGTGGTGCGCGTCCGCGTGCACCACGGGTTTTTTCATGCCCCGCGCGCCGCGGTTGTCGTTGCGCGATCCTACTCAACCCGCCAGTGCTCGCTGTACCGCGTATGCAACTCCACTATTTTCCGACGCCCGAGGCCACGAACACGCTGTCCACGGATGAGCTTCGCGCCCGCTTTCTGATCGGCGGCCTGTTTCAACCCGGCGCCGTGACCGCGCACTACACGGACCTGGATCGGATGATTACCGGCGCCGCGGTGCCCACGCGTGCGCCGCTGCCGCTGCCGGACGCGAAGGAGACCGGCACCCGCTTCTTCCTCGAGCGGCGCGAAATCGGCATTCTCAATCTCGGCGCGGAAGGCCAGGTCCGCGTCGGCGCCGTCACCTATACGCTGGGCACGCTGGACTGTCTCTACATCGGCCAGGGCGAAAAGGACGTCGCGTTCGAAAACGGCCCCAGCGGTCAGGCGCAGTTCTATTTCGTCAGCACGCCCGCGCACGCCAAGCACCCCACCGCCGTGGTGCGCCGTGCGGAGGTGCGCACCGATCCCATCGGCGACCCCGCGAAAGCCAACCGCCGCCGCATCAACAAACTGATTCATCCCGACGGCGTGAAGAGCTGCCAGCTGGTGCTGGGCTTCACCGAGTTCGAACCCGGCAGCGTCTGGAACACGATGCCGCCGCACACCCACAGCCGGCGCACGGAGATCTATCTGTATTTTGATCTCAACGACAGCGTCGTGATTCACCTCATGGGCGAACCGCACGCGACGCGCCACCTCGTCGTGCGCGACCGCGAGGCCGTGCTCTCGCCCGCCTGGTCGATTCACTGCGGCGCCGGCACCGGCGCCTATCGCTTCGTGTGGGCCATGGGTGGAGACAACCAGGTGTTTGCCGACATGGACGCGGTGTCGCTCGCGACTTTGAAATAACGCGAATCCGCCCGGACCACGCCACCGCCGCCACCGACCATGTCCGCCCCCGGCTACCTCGAACAGAAATTCGGCCTGCGCGGCAAAGTCGCGCTGGTGACCGGCTCCTCGCAGGGCCTAGGGCACGCGATGGCCCGCGCGCTCGCGAGCGCGGGCGCCGACGTGATCGTGAACGGCCGCGACGCCACGAAGCTCGCACCGGTGGTCGCCGAGTTGTCGGCACTCGGCGTCCGCGCCCACGCGATCGCCGCGGACCTCGGTGATCGCGCTGCCGTGCAGCGGCTCATCGCCGAAGCCATCGGCTGGCAGGGACACCTCGACATCCTCGTCAACAATGCCGGCATCATCCGCCGCACGCCGGCCGCTGAACACAGCGACGCCGACTGGGATCTCGTGTTGCGGGTCAATCTCGACGGCGTGTTCACCGCCTGTCGCGCCGCCGGTTCGCACATGCTCGCGCGCGGCTCGGGCAAGATCATCAACGTCGCCTCGCTGCTCACGTTCTTCGGCGGCATCACCGTTCCCGGCTACGCGGCCAGCAAGGGCGCCGTGGGCCAGCTGACCAAGGCGCTCTCCAACGAATGGGCCGGCCGCGGCGTAAATGTGAATGCGATCGCGCCCGGCTACATGCGCACCGCCAACACCGCGGCCCTGCAGGCCGACGCCGTGCGCTCGAAAGAAATTCTGAGTCGCATTCCGGCGAACCGCTGGGGCGAGCCCGGTGATCTCGAGGGCGCCGTCGTGTTCCTCGCGTCCGCCGCCAGCGATTACCTGAGCGGCCACATCATGGCCGTCGACGGCGGCTGGTGCGGCCGCTGATGCCACCGGGAGCGCAGGCGTCCCGCCTGCAAGGGATCGGAGCAGGCGGGACGCCTGCGCCACCGGGGACTCAACCGTACAACGAGAACGGCTCGAGCGAGTATCCGGGGAACACGGTGCGCAATCCTTCCGCCGTTGTGCCCTGACGCGTGAGAATCGGCGCGAGGACATTCCGGTAATTATTCAGCACCGGCAGATCGCCATAGCCCTCCAGCACACCGCGCCGCTCGAGCACGTCCGGACTCAACCCGCGCCAGGCCCCGTGGATCCGTCCGCCCTGCACGCCGCCGCCGAGCACGAACATCGCCGATCCCCGGCCGTGATCCGTGCCGAACGCGGAGTTCTCCTCCACGGTGCGGCCGAACTCCGTCATCACCACCACGGTCGTCGTCGTCATCCGCGCGCCGAGATCCCGCCGGAACGCTTCCAAACCGGTGGCGAGTCGCGCAGCCAGCGTCTCCACCTGGCCCTGCTGCGCGAAGTGCGAATCCCAGCCAGGCAGATCGATGGACGCCGCCTCGAGGCCGACGCCCGCCTTGATCAGACGCGCAAGCTGGCTGAGCCCGGTGGAAAACTCGTCGCGCCCGTAGGCGGCGCCATGCTCCGGCTGATACACCGTCGTGCGCATCGCCTCGATCCGCACGAGCGCGTCAAAGGTGTCGCGCGCGGCCTCCCCGAGCTGACCGCGCTGCATCGCATACAACCGCTCGAGCTGTGTTTGGAAGGCCGGAGTGCGGCCGCCGATCACGAAGTCGTCGAAGTTCTGCATCACCGTGACCGCCGGCGCACCGAGCAGGCATTCGGGCAGCGCCTTGCCGACCGCCACACAGGTCAGCGCGCCGCTGGCCGCCGCCGGTCGCGTGCGCAGGTACCGACCCAGCCAGCCGCCCGCCACCACGCCGCCGTGCTCCATCAAATCCTGCGCCTCGAAATGCGAGCGCGTGTCATCCTCGATCCCGCAGGCGTGCACAATCGCCAGTTCGCCCTCGCGCCACGCGCGTTCCAGCGGCTGCAGTTTCGGATGCAGGCCAAACCGATCGTCGAGCCGCACGGCGTCGCGCTTCGCGATGCCCAGCCGCGGACGCGCCCGGTGATAGTGTTCGTCCTCCAGCGGCGGCACGAGCGCCAACCCGTCCGCGGCCCCGCGCAAAAACACCACGATGAGCGTGCGACGGGCGTCACCCTGACCGGTGATGAGGGCTTGGGCAGGCATGCGTGGCGGGCTCAGCTGTATTGAAAGGCCGGGGACGCCACGACCAGCGCGACTCCGGCCCCGGACTCGTGATAAGCGGCGCGTTCCTCGGCGGTCGGCTGGCGGCCGAGCAACGTCGCCATGAACGCCTCCGGCCCACCCACCCGCCGGACAAGCTCGTCCGCGGCGATCTGCGTGCCCTTGATCCGGTTCTCCGCAAGTGCCGTCGAGAAATTCCAGCGCCACAACAACGTGCTCTGCCAGTGGCTCGCCTCCTCAGGATAACCGTCGGGCGTCGCATAGCGAAACGGCGCGTGCCCGAGCCGCACCAGATAATCGACGAGCGGACGCGCGACGTCCGTCTCGGCATTCGTCCCGCGCAACGCCGACACCACGAAGTGAAACGGGCGTTTGAATTTCTGGCCGCGGACCGCCGGATCGGAAAACGCGGACGTGGCAAACAAGGCGCGCAGCGTGCCGGGGATGTCGCCCTGCGTGGCCGTGAACGCCGCGGCCGTGTCCCGCACCGCCGACTCGGGCGGCTCGTCGGCGATGAAACGGCGGCAGAGTTTCCACGCGATGTGCCGCGCGGTGCCCGGATGCGCCATGAGAATTTCCAGCACGCGATCGAGATCGCGCGCGCCGAGCCCGGCGGGCACGTCCTGCCCCAGCACACGTTTCGCGCCATCGTCGTGCTGCCGCGCGTTGAACTCGACCCGGCCTTTGAAAAACTTCTTTCGATCCCGGACGGTCCAGCCGGTGAGGCAGCGCGCGACTTCCATGACGTCCTGCTGCGTGTAGCCGCCGTGCACGCCCAGGGTGTGGAGTTCCAGCAGCTCGCGCGCGTAGTTCTCGTTGGGTTTCTCACCGGATCGCGTCACGCGATTCACCCGCCCGTCGAGATACCAGAGCATGGCGGGACTCACCGCGCTTGCCCGCAACAGGCTCCGGAAATTGCCCAGCGCGTGCGCGCGAATCACGTCGCGATCGTCACCGGCCTTGAGCCATTTGCACTCGGCCTTCGAGGGGTCGACGTTGAAGTGATCCGTCCAGAACTGGACCATCACCTCGAACAGCTGCCGCTCGCTCACCACGGCGCGGAGCAGGGTCGCCCGGGTCAACTCGTCCAGCAGCACCTTGTCCTTATACTCGTAGAGATCGCTGACGCGCGCGCCGCGATCCTTCATCGCCGGGAAGAGCTGCTGCAACGGATCACTCGCATCGCCCTGACGGGGAAACAGGCGGCTCTCCGGATCGGCCAGGCTGTCGAATTCGTGCCGGATCAGCCGCTCGCACATCGTGTCGGCGATCGCCTGCGGCGCCAGTTGCTGTTCGATGAACGCCGGCACGCCCATGGTCGCGACGCGCTGGTAGTCGCCGGGTCGCGCACCGAAGGTGAGCCGGTTGATCGCGTGCGAAACCGGGTCGATTTGCACGGTTGCCGGCGGCGCGAGATTCTCCGCGAGCGGCGGCGCCGCAGGCTTGCCCCACCAGCGCCGCGCGTCGGCCGTCACGTCCCGCAACGGGCCGCAACCGCTGCCGGTCGCAAGGACGGCACCGGCGCCGGCCACGATGAACTGTCGGCGCGAACAGTTCACCGGCTCAGAGCGTCACGGAGGTCGCAGGAGCGACCGCGGGCTGACCGCGAAAACCCGACAGCACGAACGCACCGAAGCCGGCGACCAGGGTGAGCGGGAGCAGCACCACGGTGCCATACGTGATCGCCAGCACCACGCCGCCGCGCAGCACGCGCCGCCACGGTTCCGCCTGATCGCGGGCCGACGTCATGCCCTGGCCGATACGCAAGGCCAGACCGGCCGTGCCGAACAGCGCCGTCAGGATCGCCGCGACGATGAGCATCACGCTCAGAAATTTTCCGGGGGCATTCGTGACGTTCTTGCCAAGCAGGATGCCAAGAGTGATCCATGGCACGAGACACCCGATCCCGACCGCGGCACACCGGATCGGCATCGCGCCAAGCCGTGCCGCGCAGCGCTCGACCCTGGCCGGAAACAAACCGGCGGCCATGAGCCAGAGCCCGACGAACACCGTCAGGAGACCCAGGATGACGAGAACCACAGTAAAGACATCGGCGAGATTCATGGGGGGGGGCGGCGAGCGAAGCCTGCGCCGCCATGCTCTCCAACCAGCGGCGGGGCTCAAGGGGTTTCGGGCCCGTGGCGTCGACTCCGCTATGACAGGGTGAAGTTGAGAGTTGAGAGAATGAGCCGTCCGGGTGCATCAGGACGGCACTCTATCCCGCCTTTATTTTTCACCTTCACCCGTCAACTTTCACCTCACCCGGCCGTCACGGCAGCGGCTTCAGGCCCTCGGCCCCGACCGTCCATGTGCCATCATGTGGGAAGCCCGGGGCGTTTACGGTGGGCGCGCCGTTCCAGCCACCCGCCATCCCGGCAGAAAGAAAACGGTAACCACCAGCGACCAGCGTCGGTTCATGAAAGCTTGAAGGTAACGTTCGGCCTTTGGCTTGAAAACATCCATCGGGAAGGAATCGATGCAACGCGCGTCGTGGGAGCGCAGCGTCGCGCCTGCTTGGTGAGGTTTCAAAGGCAGGCCACAAGGCTGCGCTCCCACGCACAGCACCGCCCGGTGCGGCTCGCATTTCTTCACCTTACCGCCTTGCTTCATCCCGCACCGCACCCTGTCCCATGCTCCGTCTCGACTCCGTCACCAAACGCTACGGCTCTCTCACCGCCCTCAACGGCATTTCGCTGAACATCGCCCGCGGTGAGTGCTTCGGCCTGCTCGGGCCGAATGGCGCCGGCAAGTCGACATTGATGTCGCTCCTCGCCGGCCTGCGCACGCCTGACGCCGGCAGTCTTACACTCGATGGCGCGCCGCTTTCCGCCTCCGATCTCTCCACTCGCGCCACGATCGGCCTCGTGCCGCAGAGCATCGCACTCTACGACGATCTCAGCGCGGAGCAGAATCTTCGCATCTTCGGCGAACTCTACGGCCTGCGCGGCGCGACGCTGCGCGATCGGATCGACGAGGCGCTGGCCGCGGTGCAGTTGACGGATCGCCGGCGCGATCGCGTCGACACGTTTTCCGGCGGCATGCAGCGTCGGTTGAACCTCATCGCCGCACTGCTGCACCGCCCGAAGCTGCTCCTCTGCGACGAGCCGACGGTTGGCGTCGATCCGCAGTCGCGCAATGCGATCTTCGACTTCCTCGAGAAGCTGAATCGCGAGGGCCTCACGATCATCTACTCGACCCACTACATGGAGGAGGCGACGCGGCTCTGCTCGCGCATCGGGGTCATCGACCACGGCCGCATCCTCGCGCTCGGCACCCTCGACGATCTGCTCGCGCAGCTGCCCTTTGCCGCCGCCATCGCATTTCCCGTGCGCGCGAGTCACGCCGCCTTCGCCGCCGCCATCGCGCCCCACGGCGAACTCACGTCGGACGACGAGATGCACCGCTTCGGGCCGCGCGCCGACTTCAAGCTCTCCGAATTCTACCGACTGGCTGAACAGCACGGGATCGCGCCGCAGCTGTTCACGCATGATCGGCCCACGCTCGAGGCGCTGTTCCTCCACCTCACGGGCCGCACGCTCCGGGAGTGAAGTCCCGCGCGTGTTTCAACCCTGCCTCACCTTTCTTCCGACCCACGCCGATCCATGAACGCCGTCCGCGTCCTCGTCTACAAGGGCTTCGCCCGTTTCCTGCGCAATCGCACCGCCGTCGCGCTCACGTTCTTCATCCCGATCGCGATGATTTACATCTTCGGGGAGGTGTTCGGCCTTTCGCGCAAGGACTCCGGCCCGGCGGGCATCCGGCTGGCCGTGGTCAACGCGAGCAGCAACCGCGCGGCGCAACGGCTCGTCGAAGTGCTGCAGCAGGAGAAGGCCTTTCGCGTCATCACCACCGTTGAGAACTCCGACAAGACGAGCCGCCCGCTGGTCGAGGCGGATCTGCGCCCGATGATCGAGGCCGGGGCGTTTCGCTTTGCCGTCTTGATTCCCGCGCCTCTGCCCGCGGGCCGACAGGCCGCCTTCCAACTCAGGATCCTGTCGAACCCGCTCAACGAGATTGAAGCGCAGACGGTCAACGGCCTGTTGCAGAAAACGATCTTCTCCCATGTCCCCGAGCTGCTGGGCCAGGCGTTGCAGGCCACCGCGGAGCGACAGATTGGCCCGCAGGGGCTGGCCACGTTCAACCGTGAGTTGAGCGGCGCGATCGCGAGCGCCTTCGGCGGCGACCGGGAGGAGATCAACCGTTCGCTGACCGACGGCGACTTCGGACTGTCGCAGCTGCGCACCCTGGCGGCGACGGATGCCGCGCCGGCGGACGGCAACACCAGCCGATCGACGGACGTGTTTTCGCGTATCCTCAAAATCGAGACCGAACAGGTCGTGGGCAAAAATGTGAAGAGCCCGGCGGCGACCCGCATGGTCGGCGGGTGGGCGATCATGTTCCTGATGTTCGCGCTCAACGGCACGGCCACGTCGCTCTTCGAGGAGAAGAAGACGGGCATGTTTCAACGGCTGCTCGCCGCGCCCGTCACGCGCGCCCACATCCTGTGGAGCCGGTTTCTTTTCGGCATCATTCTCGGGGTGGTGCAGCTGGTGACGATTTTCGCGGTTGGCAGCCTGCTGTACGGGATCGATGTCGCCGGTCACCTCGGCAACCTCGCCGTCGTCAGCCTGTTCGCGGCCGCGGCCTGCACTGCACTCGGCCTGTTCATCGCGTCGATCTCGTCCTCCCCCGAGGCGGCGCAGGGTCTGGCGACGTTTCTGATCCTGACCATGAGCGCCTGCGGCGGCGCGTGGTTTCCCATCAGCTTCATGCCGGAGTTCATGCAGCAGATCGCGAAGTTCACGCTGACCTACTGGGCGATGGAGGGCTTCGCCCAGGTGCTATGGGCCGGCCGGACGTTCACCCAGCTGCTGCCCATCATCGGCATCCTTGCCGGGATCACGGCCGCCGTCATGGCGCTCGCCATCTGGCGCTTCAATCGCGGCCGGTTGTTCGACTGAGGCGGAGGAGATCGCCCGCGAATCACGCGAAGGGACGCGAATAATACCAATCGCTCCTTGCTTTTGGACTTCTGGATCGCTCGTAGCCACGGCTAAAGTCCAAAGGCAAAGAGCGATTGGTACAAAACCCGAGCGTGTAGAGCGTCTACCCTTCCATCAACCTGCGGATGCGAAAATGCGCGCGGGGATGATTTGCTGCTCGAATTCACGTCTCTCCGTGTGATTCGCGGGCAGCTCCCTGATTCAACCGCGCTGCGTTGTCGTTTTCGGCTGACTCTGGCTGCGAAAGCTGCCGCAAATCCTCGGGATGTCGCAGCCCATCCACGCGTCGCCTCGTTTTTCGCTGCTCACCGCCTTCGTCGTGCTGCTCGTCACGCTCGTTGCCGAGATGGTCGTCAGCGGCCTGATCGACTCCTCGTACTCGCTCGGCGCGCTCTTCGGCCTGCACGGTTTCGCCGCCGACGATCCGGGCGTCGAGGTCTCCCTCATCATTCTCGGCCGGATGGCGACGTTTGCCGCCGTCACCGCCTGGGCGCTGGCGCGCGGCGGGGAGAATTGGCGCAGCCTCGGCCACCTGAAATTCTCACCGCTCTGGCTGGGCGTCGCGTTTCTGCCGATCGTCGCGAGCATGCCCGTGTTCATCTCCGAGGTGGACAACCTGCTCCGCGCCTGGGCGGGCCGGGACGGCCTCGACGACTGGGATTTCGCCCCGGAGCTCGGTCATCTCGTGGGCTCGTCGTGGCAGGGATTGGTTCTCGCCGTCGTGGTGGCGCCGCTCACCGAGGAGACGCTTTTCCGCGGCATCATTTTGCGCGGACTGCTCGCGCGCTGGAAACCGTGGGCGGCGATCCTGATGTCGGCCGCGCTGTTCGCGCTCATGCACTTCAACCCCGCGCAGGGCCCCATCGCCTTCGGCCTCGGGCTGGTGCTGGGCTGGGTGTACGTGCGCACCCGCTCGCTCGGTTTGTGCATGCTGGGCCACGCGTTGAACAACGCGTCCACGTTCCTGCCCACGGACCTGCCCTTTCAGGTCGATAACTACAATCATGTGCCGACCGTCGCCACCGGCTTTTTTCATCCCCTGTGGTTCGACGCTGCGGGGCTCGCTTTGTTCGCCAGCGGTGTGTGGCTGCTGCACCGGTGGGCACCGCCTGCGGCTCCCTGGTCCGTGGCACCCTCGCCCGCGGCTCCGCCGCCGCTCATCGTGCCCGCGCCACCCGTGCTGGCGGAACCGCCAAAAACGCTTTGCAGTCCCCCGCTTTTGGAGGACGCTACTCTCCAAATGTCCGCCGCACTCGCCGACCTCGTAACGTCCCTGGCCCAACGCGCCCGCGCCGCGTCCTTGGTGCTCGCGACGGCGCCGCGCGCGAAGAAAGACGCCGCACTCACCCGGCTGGCAGAGTTGATTGAGGGCTCGCATGCGACGCTCCTCGCCGCGAACGCCCAGGACCTCGCCTCACCCGAGGCAGCCGCCCCTTCCGCCGCGGCGCGTGACCGCCTCACGTTGAATCCCGCGCGTCTGCAGCATCTCGCCGACTCCGTGCGCGAGGTCGTCGCCCTGCCCGATCCGGTCGGCGAACTCCTCGACGAGCGGACGCGGCCCAATGGCCTGCGCATTCGCAAGGTCCGGGTCCCGATCGGCGTGATCGGCATCATCTATGAAGCGCGGCCGAACGTCACCATCGACTGCGCGATCCTCTGCCTGAAGAGCGGCAACGCCTCGATCCTGCGCGGCGGCAAGGAGTGTTTCCACACGAACACCGCGCTCGCCGATCTGATCCAGCAGGCACTCGCCGCCGCCGATCTGCCCCGCGACGCCGTGCAGCTGGTGCCGACGACGGATCGTTCGGCGCTCACCACGCTGCTCACGCTCGACACGCTGATCCACTGCATCATTCCCCGCGGCGGCGAAGCCCTGATTCGTTTCGTCGCGGAGAACTCCACGATTCCGGTCATCAAGCACTTCAAAGGCGTGTGCTTCGTGTATGTCGACGCCGCCGCCGACCTCGCGATGGCCGAGGCCATCACGCTCAACGCCAAGGTGCAGCGCCCCAGCGCGTGCAACGCCGCGGAACAGCTGCTCGTGCACCGCGACGTCGCCGAAGCCTTCCTGCCCTCGGTCGCCCGCGCTCTCACGGCAAAAAACGTCCAGCTGCGCTGCGATGCCGCCAGCGCGGAAATCCTGGAGCGCGCCGGCGTCGCGACCACGCCCGCCGCGCCGGCCGACTACACCACCGAGTTCCTCGATTACGTCATCGCCGTGCGAGTGGTGGATTCCGTGGATACGGCCATCGCCACGATCAATCGCGACAGCTCAAATCACAGCGACGCCATCGTCACCGCGAACGAGGCGGCCGCGCGCCGTTTCCTCGCCGAAGTCGACAGTGCCACGGTGTACTGGAACGCGAGCACGCGTTTCACCGATGGCTTTGAATTCGGCTACGGCGCGGAGATCGGCATCAGCACCGATCGCCTCCACGCGCGCGGACCGATGGGTCTGCCCGAGCTCTGCTCCTACAAGTTTCTCATCGAAGGCAACGGCCAGGTGCGTGGCTGAGGCCGATCGATCGGTCTCCGCCGTTGCCAGAAACGGGGACGAATGAACGCCTGGCCGAAACCTGCACTCACGCTCGCCGTTGCCCGCGATCACCGCCCGCCGCCGCTCCTCCTCGCGTTCATGAAACCACTCCCCTGGAAAACGCTTTCCTCGCGCGACGTCCTGCGCGACCGCTGGATTCGCCTGCGCGCCGATCGTTGCGAGGTCGCGCCCGGTCAGATCATCGAATCGTACTACGTGATGGAGGAGCCCGAGTGGGTCCACGTCGTCGCGCTCGATCCGGAGCTTCGCGTGCTGCTCGTCCGTCAGTACCGCCATGCGATCTCTTCATTTTCGTGGGAACTGCCGGGTGGTGGTGCCGATGACGGCGAGGATCTCCTGACCACGGCGCAGCGCGAACTGATCGAGGAAACCGGCGCCACCGGCGACGGCTGGCAACACCTCGGCGGCTACGTCACCAATCCCGGCCGGCACAACAACCGCGTGCAGGGTTTCCTCGCGCGCAACATCCGCCTCGTCCAGCCGCCGAAGCTCGACGAGAACGAAGTGCTCGAGAGTGCGTTCTTCACGATTCCCGAGGTCCTCGAGTTGATTCGCACGTGCGAATTCTCGAGTGCGATGCACGTCGCGCTGTTCTATCGCGCAATGCAGGAGATCGGCGTGATGCGCTTCGAGGTGAAGTAAGGATGGGGTTTGGGATGGACTGGGACCGCGAGCGCCCCCGGTCGCTTCTTCTGAGCAGCGACCGGGGGCGGTCGCGGTCCCACGTCACGTCCCAGCCCACTCTCACCCCCGCCGCGCAATCGCCGCAAACACCGCTTCACCCGTCGCCGGCGACGCCAGCGTGACTTCACCACCGGCGGGGCCGAAATTGCCGACGGCGTCACGAATCGCCTCGCGCACGGAGATGGCCAGCATCAGCGGGGGCTCGCCGACCGCCTTGCTGCCGTGCACCGCGTGGGTGTTCGTCGCGTGCGGCAGCAGCGTCACGTTGAACTCCATCGGCGCGTCGCTGATCGCCGGAATCTGGTACGTGCTCGCACTGTGCGTCAGCAGCCGGCCCTTGGCGTCCCACTTCAGCTCTTCGCTCGTCAGCCAGCCCATGCCCTGCACGAACCCGCCCTCGATCTGGCCGCGATCGACGCCGGGGTTCAACGAATCGCCGACATCGTGCACAACATCGACCCGGACCACGCGGCTCATGCCGGTGTAACCGTCGACCTCGACCTCGCTGACCGCCGCACCGCACGCGTAGTACGCGAACGGCCGGCCCAGCGCCTTCGCCCAGTCCCAGTGAATGCCCGGCGTCGCGTAAAAGCCGGTCGACGACAGACTCACGCGCTCGACGTAACATTGCACCGCGACCTTCGCAAACGGCAGGCGCAGGTCGGGCCGCGCCGAACTCCACACGCAGCCGTCTCCAAAAATCACCTCCGCCACATCCACCGGCGGCAGCGTCTTGGTCCCTCGCAGCGGATTCGCGATGTCGACGCCCAAGTCGCTGCGCAGCGATCCTTCCGCCGCGGCGGTGAGCACGCGCGCCGCAATCGGTGCCATCCGTTCGCGCAAGGTAACGCAGGCCACCCGCACCGCGGCACCGTTGAGATCCGCACCTGCCGAAGCCGCCGTCGCCGAGGTGTTGGGCACCTTGTCAGTGCTCGTCCTCATCATCCGGATACTCGCCGCCGGCAGGCCCAGTTCGCGCATCGCCACGCCCAGGATCTTCGTGTGGAGCCCCTGCCCCATTTCCGTGCCGCCGTGGTTCACCTGCACGGTGCCATCCTGATAAATGTGCACGAGCGCGCCGCCCTGGTTGTAGTGCGTGAGCGTGAACGAAATTCCGAACTTCACCGGCGTGATCGCGAGGCCGCGTTTCACCCGGGCGTGAGTTTGGTTCCATCGCTCGACCTCCTGCCGCCGCTCTTCGAACCGCGCCTGCGTCTTCACCGCGTGCCAGATCGTCTGCAGCCGGTGGTCGCCGACGTCCTCGCCGTAATGCGTGCGGTTGGTCTCACCGGTGCCGTGATAGAAATTCCGCTCGCGCACGACCTCGGGCGCCAGGCCGAGCGTGCGCGCGATCCGCGCCATGATTTCCTCGATCACGAGCAGGCCCTGGGGTCCGCCGAAACCGCGAAACGCCGTGTTCGACGCGACGTTGGTTTTCGCCGCGCGCCCAGTCACGCGCAACGCCGGCAGGTAATACGCGTTGTCGACGTGAAACATCGCCCGCTCGAGTACCGGCTGCGATAGATCCAGCGACCAGCCGCCGTCGGAAATCAGATCGATCACTGCGCCCTGAATGCGGCCGTCGGCATCGAAACCGACCTCGAAAACCGAGTGGAACGGATGGCGTTTGCCCGTCAGCGTCATGTCGACATCGCGATCCCACTGCACGCGAACCGGCCGTCCCGTCTTCACCGCGGCGAGCGCCACCAGCGCGGCCGGCGTGTTGCCCTGCGTCTCCTTGCCACCGAAGCCGCCGCCCATGCGCGGGGCCTGCACCACAATCTTGTTGCGTGGAAGATGCAGCACTTCCGCCACGATGGCCTGAATCTCCGACGGATGCTGGGTCGACGAGCTGATGAACACGTCGCCTTCGTCGCCGCACTCCGCCCAAGCAGCGTGAGTCTCGAGGTAGAAATGCTCCTGCCCGCCGAACGCGAACTCGCCCTGTAGGCGCCGCGGCGCCGCCGCCACGGCCGCAGCCGGTTCACCGCGCGTGATCACCCGCAGTGGGTTGTGAAAACTGTCGCGTGCCACGGCGTCGGCGATCGTGAGCACCGCCGGCAGCGGCTCGTACTCCACCTCGACCAGCGCCGCCGCAGCCCGGCACGCGGCCACCGACTCGCCGACCACGAGCGCCACGATGTGGCCGTGGAAAAGCACTTCGTCCGCGGCCAGCAGCGACTCGTCGTGCCGCGCCACGCCCACGTTGTTCTCGCCGGGAATATCCTCGGCCACCAGCACCGCAGCCACGCCCGGCGCCGCCCGGGCCGCCGTCACGTCGCGTCGTAGTATCCGCGCCCGCGCGTGCGGCGCCAGCACGGGCCAGACGTCCAACATGGGCCGCTGCTGCGCCGTGTCGTCGACGTAATGGGCGCGGCCCGTGACGTGCCCGACCGCGCTCTCATGCCGCAATTGCTTCGACGGATCCGGCGCAGTCCACGCGGCGCCACCGGTAAACGACGGCGGCGCGTCGACCGCCAGACTGGTTTCGCCGGCGACAAATTTATCCCACGCCCCCACGACGACGCCCCGACGATAGGCCGCGCTGCCCCGCACATCGTCGATGGGTTTGAATTCGCTGCGCAGGATCTCGGCGACGCTGTCACGCGCCTCCGCGAGCGACCGTCCCTCCAAGGCCGCCTCCGCCTTGCGCGCGCGCACGGGCTGGGCTGCAACGCCGCCATAAGCGATGCGCGCGCGGCGCACGATGCCGTCCGCATCGACGTCCACGCAGAACGCGCCCGCGACGATGCTGATGTCGAGTTCGCGTCGGTGGGAAATCTTCTGGAAATCCGCGCGCCGCGTCAGATCCGACGCCGCCCACGCATGCGGGAGCACAATTTCCTTCATCACCTCGTCGGGCCGCAGCTGCGTTTGACGATAGCCGGTGAAAAACTCGTGCAGCGGCAGCGTGCGTTCGCCGAGCGTCGATGCCAGCACAACGCTCGCGTCGAGCGTCATCAGCACCGGCGCGCTGTCGCCGATCGGCGAGGCCGTCACCAGGTTGCCGCCGAGCGTGGCGCGGTTGCGAATCTGCCGTGACGCAAACACCGCGAGCATCTTCGCGAGCGACGGATATTCGCCCGCCAGCGCTTCCTCGATCGCCGTGAGCGTGGCCGCCGCGCCGATTCGCCAGTCCACCGGCGTGGACGTGATCCGCGTCAGCTCCGGCACGCCCTCGGTCGAGATCAGCGCAGGGAACCGCTTGAACTTCTTGTTCAGCTCCACGCCGATTTCGGTCGCGCCCGCGACCAGCACGGCATCCGCGAACTTCTTCTTCAATGCGAACAGTTCGGGCAGTGACGTGGGTCGGAAAAACCGTTCGCCGCCGCTCAGGTAGTTGAGCGCGCGCGCATCGGGCACCATCCACTCCAGACGTTTCGCGAGCGGATCGCCCTGGGACGACGGCGTCTGCGCGTCGCGCTGGCGAACGACCGCCGCCATCGCGTCACGAATTGGCCGATACCCGGTGCAGCGACAGAGATTGCCGCAGAGCTGATCGTTGATCTGGCACGGCTGCGTGACCTCGCGGCGGTGATACGCCTCGAACATCGACATCACGAAACCCGGCGTGCAGTAGCCACACTGCGAGCCGCCGTGCTCCACCAGCGCGGACTGGACGGGATGCAGCTGGCCGTCGCGCGCGAGACCCTCGACCGTCACCACCTCGCGGCCGGCAAACATCGGCAGCAGCGCGATGCAGCTGTTGATCGCGCGATAGGTCGGTTTCCCTGCCGCCGTCTGGTCAACGACGGCGACGGTGCAGGCCCCGCAATCGCCCTCGGCGCAACCGCACTTGGTGCCGACCCGCCCGGTGTGGCGCAGCCAGTCGAGCAGGGTCGTAGTCGGCGCCACGCCCGCCACTCGGACGGCCTCGCCGTTCAGGGTAAACTCCAGCACGTCCGTGACCGCCGCGCCCTGTGACCCGGCCGTGGTGTTGCTCATGGGACGCTTGTATTCACCGTGTGCACACGGGCAACTCAAAGCCCCCCGAGCGCCGCGCGATTCACGTCTTTGTAGTAAAGGTAACTGGCCGGCTGCCGGCCCATCGCGACGAACCATTGCGGACAATACGGCGCCATCCAAATCACGTCGCCCGCCGCCACCGGATACCACGAGTCCTCGAGCCGGTAAATGCCCTGGCCGGCGAGCATCAGCAGACCGTGCTCCATCACATGCGTCTCGACGAACGGCAGCGTCGCGCCGGGTTGATACGTGAAGACGTTCATCGCCAGATCGTAGGACGGCTCGTCCGGCAACAGCACCTTCAGCCGGGCGTCGGGATCACCCAGGAAAGCCTGGCCCTTCACATCGGCGGCGTCACCGAACACCACCCGCGGCGGCGGAAGTCCCGCTGACGGCACGAATTTCTTTTGGAAAAGCGTGACCCGCGTGCCGGCCTTGGGCGCCGTGATGGTCCAGGCCTTGCCCGCCGGCGCGAAAAAGAAACCACCGGCGCCGCACTTTCTTTTCTCCGACTCAATCGTGACCGTGGCGCCGCCCGTCTCGATATAACCGGCGGTCTCGAGATCGTTGGCCGGCAGCTCGACGCGTCCGTCCGCCTCAAACGTCACGAGCAGCTGCGCGAACTTCGCGCCGAGCGCCTCGTTGATCAGGATGACGGTCGCGGCACCCACGATGCCGGGAATGACACTCTTGACGTGACCATCCGGCGCAATGAGCGCGTGGCGGGCGGCAATGCGGGTGCGAGTCTGGCCAAAGGGCAAAGTCATGGGAGGAAGCTACTCCGACTACAGCAAATGGACAGCCACTTTGCAGCCGAAAAGCGGAATGCGGCCGCGGTTGGTCACGCCTTGTCCGGCCGTAGGAATTTCCCGGGCGCAGGCAGATTGACCAGCCGGCCCGCGGCCAACAGCGGCTGGCCGCGAAGGTAGGTGTCGGTGACGCGCGCCTTGGTCTTGCGACCGACATACGCACTGATGCGGTGGCGCGTCCACAGGTCATCCGCGGCAATCGTGTGACTCCGGCCAAACTCGACCAGGCTGAAGTCGGCATCGTGGCCCGTGGCCAGCAACCCCTTGCGTCCATCAATCCGAAAACGACGCGCGACATTTCGCGCCAGCACGGCGGCCAGCCGGGGCAGATCCGCCTCGGCGGTGGCCGCACACTCCGACAGGAGCAACTGCGCGCCGTGCTGCACCCCGGCGATGCCGCCCCAGATCTTGAAGAAGTCCGGTGACGTCTTCAGCTCCGCCGGCGCCGGCGAGTGGTCTGAACCCACGGTGTGGATACGGCCGGCACGGAGTTCCGCCCACAACGCCTTGCGCCGCTTCTCGTCGCGAATCGGCGGCGCGCACTTCGCCGCCGCACCAATGCGAGCGACGTCCTTGTCGTTGAGCAGGAGATAGTGCGGACAGGTTTCCGCGGTCACATCGATCCGCTGGTCGCGCGCCGCCTCGACCAGCGCCACGCCTTCGGGACTGCTCACGTGCACGATGTGCAGCGCGCAGCCGGTTTCACCCGCAATCTCGAGCGCGGTGCGGATCGCCTCGAGTTCGACCTCGACCGGACGCGATTCCAGCCAGGCCTTGGCGTCGCTGCGGCCCTTGGCCTGCTGCAGCGCGGTGAACTTCGTCGCGAGCGCGTCGTCCTCGGCGTGCACCGCCACAATCATGCCCAGCCGGGCCGCGCGCTTCATGCCTTCGCGCAATACCGTCGCGGATACGTGCGGAAAACTCGCGATGCCGCTGTTCGACATGAAGGCCTTGAAACCAATCGCGCCGGCGTCACGCAACGACGCCAGCTTGTCGAGGTTCTGCGGCGTGAGTCCGCCCCAAAGCGCAAAATCCGTGCACGACTTCGCCTCGGCCAGCAGCCGCTTCTCGCGAAAGTGAGCCGAATCCACCACCGGCGGCTCCGAATTCAGCGGCATGTCGAAGAACACCGTGCCGCCACCGGCCGCGAGCGCCGCTGATCCGGACGCCAGTCCTTCCCAGTCCGCGCGGCCCGGCTCGTTGAAATGCACGTGCGCATCCACGATCCCGGGAAACACATAGCGCCCGGCGGCCTCGAGCGTCGTGACCGCCTCCTCGTCGATTTCCGGCGCCACCCGCACGATGCGGCCTTCAGCCACGCCGAGGTCGAGCGGCTGCACGCCCTCGGGCGTCACCACGTTTCCACCCCGGACCACCAGATCGAGTTTGCTTAGCATGGGAGATCGCGCCGAACGGTTCAGCCCGCGAAGCGCTCAAGGAACGTCAGGGTCGCGCGCAATGCAACGCGCAGATCCTCCGGCGCGGCATATTCGTCCGGATGGTGGCTCCGCCCGGCCCGGCACCGCACAAAGAGCATCGCCACCGGCGTGAGCGCAGACATCACGACCGCATCGTGGCCGGCCCCGCTCACGAGCGCGGGGCAGCGGCCCTGCAGCTTGCGCACCGTCTCCGCGAGCACCCGCGTCAGTTTCGGATCGCACGCCACGGCGTTGCCGTCCTGCGTCAACTCCCACGTGCAGCGCAAGCCGCGCCGGCGGGCAATCCACTCCGCGAGGCCCAACATGCGGCTCAACGCCGCGCGGCGGGCGCGATCCCGCGGATGGCGCACGTCCAGCGAAAGCGTCACCTCGCCCGGAATGACATTCGGCGCGCCCGGACTCACCGCGAGCGTTCCCACCGTGGCGACGAGCGGCGGGCGAGTCCGGGCGATGCCTTCAACGGTGCTGATAAACGCCGCGGCGCCGGCGAGCGCGTCGCGCCTCAGGCCCATCGGCGTGGTGCCCGCGTGGCCGGCCTGACCGTAAAACGTGAGCCGGCCGCGCGACTGGCCCGCGATGGCGGAGACGACGCTCACGGCCAGGTCCTGGGCTTCGAGCACCGGCCCCTGCTCAATGTGCACCTCCAGATAACCCAGCAAATCGCTGCGGCGATGCGCGGCCCGCGGCAGCGTGAACGTTTCGCCGTTGAGCGTCTCCAGCGTATCACGCACCTGGATGCCGTCGGCGTCGCGTAGCTTCAAGTCGGCCGCCCGCAACGTGCCGGTGAAGCCCTTGCTCCCGAGATAGGCGCTGCTGAAACGCACGCCCTCCTCCTCGGAAAAACCCAGGACCTCGACCGCGTACGGCAGGATCCGACCCTGCTGTCGCAACATGTCGAGCGCGACCAGCGGCAGCAGCACGCCGAGCGCGCCGTCGAAGCGGCCGGCATCGCGCACGGTGTCGAGGTGAGAGCCGAGCAGCAGCGTCTTCGCTCCCGGACGACTGCCTTCGAGTCGGCCGATGAGATTGCCCACGGAATCTTCGCGCACGGCGAGGCCGGCGGCGCGCATCCATTCGCCCACGCGCGCGTTCGCGCGGCGCATGGCCGGCGACAGAAACGTGCGGGTCAGCTTGCCCGGCTCGTCGGTGATCCGCGCGAGTTCGTTGAGCCAGCGCGTCAGCTGCTGCGTGGGTTCGCGGGCCATCGTGTCAGCTTCCCCGATACGTATTGTAGGCCCAGGGCGTCACGAGCAGCGGCACGTGATACCCGGCGTTGACATCGGTGATCGTGAAGCGAATCGGCACGTCATCGAGAAACGGACACTCGACGCCCCGCGCGGCAAAGTAGGCCCGCACGTGAAACACCAGTTCGTAGGCACCGGTCGCCATGTCCTCCGCCGCAAGGAGCGGCGCATCGGTGCGGCCGTCGGCGTTGGTCGTCACCGTTTTCAGCCGGACGCTCGCCCCGCCCCGGCGCCATAATTCGACGACCATGCCGGCGGCCGGCGCGCCACGCGTGAGATCGAGGACGTGAGTGCTGAGTTTGGCGGGCATGGCACTCGTTTAGACAGAATGAACAAAATGGACAGAAGAAGAATCTGCCCCGGCCCATTCCGGCCATTCTGTGAATTCTGTCATCTCATCAGATCCGCGAGTCGCAGCTGCGCGATCTTTTCGATTTCGCCGAGGGCGGTTTGAAACTCGGCCTCCGCGGAGTGGTGCACGCGCGCCTGCATCGCGGCGAGGATGGCGTCGCGGGCGTTGAGTCGCGCACAGATGATGAAGGGAAACCCGAAGCGCGCGCGGTAGGCGGTGTTGAGCTGCTGGAACGTCGCCAGCTCCGCCGCACTGAGCTGGTTGAGCCCGGCGCTCGCCTGTTCCCGCGTGGATTCCGCCGTGAGCTGCTGCTGCTGCGCGAGGCGTCCCGCGAGATCCGGGTGGGCGTTGACGAGCGCCAGCTGACGGTCGCGCGAAGCGGCGCGCATCGTCGCACACAGCGCAGCGTGCAGGTGTGCGGCATCGCGAAACGGCCGGTGCGGCCACGTCTCGTCCGCCACCCACGGCGAATGCTCGAACAGGTGCCCGAGCGCCGCAGTGAAGGCGGAGCGATCGAGGGTGTTGAGGTGATGCAGGGAAGTCATGGCTGTGCTACGCCGGTAGGGCGACCGTCCTTGGTCGCTTTGACCCACCGACAAACCCAAGGCAGGCGACCGGGGGCGGTCGCGGTCCAGGAGTCACTTCACTCACGGCAGGAGTTCGTACGCGGGGAGCGACAGGAATTCGTCGAACTGCTCGCTCTTCGACATGCGCATGAACAGCTCCACCGCATCCTTGAAGTGCCCGGAGTCGTAGCGTTCAGCGCCATATTCGGCGCGAATCTTCGCGAGCTCGTCGGCCAGCAGGCGGTCGTACAACTCACCGGTGATCGGACGGCCGTCGTCGAGTTTCGCGCCATAGCGCAGCCACTGCCATAACTGGGAACGCGAGATCTCCGACGTCGCGAGATCCTCCATCAGGTTGTGAATCGGTTCCGCGCCGGAGCCGCCGAGCCAGGCCTCGAGGTAGCGGACGCCCACGTGCAAATTCCAGCGCACACCCTTTTCCGTGATCGGTCCGCGCAAGGGTTCGAGCAGCATCGCCGCGGTCACCGGCGTGGCGTGCAAGCGGTGCAATTGATTCGGGCCTTTCATGTGCTGGCCAAACGCCTCCAGCGCCGCCTGCACGAGGCCCGGGTGCGCGACCCAGGTGCCGTCGTGTCCGTCGCGCGCCTCGCGTTCCTTGTCGGCGCGCACCTTGGCCAGCGCGGCCTCGTTCGCGGCCGGATCGTTCTTGATCGGAATCTGCGCGGCCATGCCGCCCATCGCGTAGGCGCCGTGACGGTGACACACGTTGATCACATGCAGCGCGTACGCCCGCATGAAGGGCACCGTCATCGTGATCAGCGTGCGATCGGGAAACAGGTACTCCGGCCGGTTGCGGAGTTTTTTCACGAAGCTGAAGATGTAGTCCCAGCGTCCGCAGTTGAGCCCGCTCGCGTGCTCGCGCAACTCGTACAAAATCTCTTCGGCCTCGAACGCGCCGAGGATCGTCTCGATGAGGACCGTCACGCGCACGCTGCCGCGCGGCACCCCGAGCGCCGCCTGCGCGTGGAGGAAGACATCGTTCCACAGTCGAGCCTCGAGGTGGCTCTCCATTTTCGGGAGGTAGAAGTACGGGCCGCTACCGCGCGCGAGCAGTTCCTTCGCGTTGTGGAAGAAATAAAATCCCCAGTCGAACAGCGACGCCGGGACGCGTTGGCCGCCGAGCAGCACGTGCTTCTCCTCGAGGTGCCAGCCACGCGGCCGCGCCACGATCGTCGCCGTCTTTTCCTTCAGCGCGTAAGCTTTCCCTTCGGGCGAGGTAAACGTGATCGTGCGGCGAATCGCGTCGCGCAGATTGATCTGGCCCTCGATCACATTCTCCCACGTGGGCGAGTTGGCGTCCTCGAAATCAGCCATCCAGCACTGCGCGCCGGAGTTGAGCGCGTTGATCGCCATCTTGCGATCGACGGGTCCGGTGATTTCGGTGCGACGGTCGACGAGGTCCGGAGGCGGCGGCGGCACACGCCAGTCACCACCGCGAATGGCGGCGGTCTCGGGCAGGAAGCCCGGGAGCTTGCCGGCATCGATTTCCTTCTGCCGCTCGACGCGGCGGGCGAGGAGTTCGGCGCGGCGCGGCCCGAAACGCGTCACGAGATCCGCCACGAAACGACACGCCTCGGGCGTGAGAATTTCTGCGTAACGCGCGGGCAGCGGCGCGATGATCTCGAGGCCGGAAATGACAGGATGACTCATGGAAAATTGAATACGCCACCACCCAACGTTCAGAACAACGGAAAGCGGACGATGCTTATGGCGTTGTCAGGTGTCAGCACGATATTCACCGTCTGCTCCCCAAAGAATTCATGAGTCAGGAAAATATCATGCGTGAGGCGATTAAGGCCGCGGAAGCCGGCATGCGCGGCGGTCGCGGCGGGCCGTTCGGTTGCGTGATTGTGCGCCGGGGCGCCGTTATCGCGCGCGGCAGCAACCAGGTCACGTCGACCAACGACCCGACCGCGCACGCCGAGATCACCGCCATCCGTGCGGCCTGTGCGTCGCTGCAGACGTTTCAACTCGACGACTGCGAACTCTACACCAGTTGCGAGCCGTGCCCGATGTGTCTCGCCGCCGTCTACTGGGCCCGCATCCCGCGACTGTTCTACGGGAACACGCGCGCCGACGCCGCGGCGATCGGCTTCGACGACGACTTCATCTACCAGCAGATCCCGTTGCCGCCCGAGCAACGCGCAATCGCGATGCAACCGCTCCTGCGCGACGAGGCGCAGGTGGCGTTCAAGGAATGGCAGGCGAAGCCGGACAAGGTGAAGTATTGAGGGGAGGAAGTTTAGAAGTGAGGGCTGTAGGGCAGGAGTTGAGAGTTGAGGGCTGAGAGTTGAGAGAGAAATCGGAATGGACCTTTATATGAGCTAAGGCTCGGCCGGAACCAGATCGCTGTTCGATTCGCAGTGCCAGCGCCCCGTCCCCTGTCCTCTGTCCCCTGTCTACCGTCCCCTGCCCGTTTCCGGATTCCGGTCTCCGGTCTCCGGTTTTGGCACTCCGGTTTCCCGAACCTCTCTTTCGAAAAACACTGGCCTTCTCCCCGGGCCGGAGTTGCCTAGCGGAGTCATGCTTTCCCCGCTGCGCTTCGGCGCCCTGCTGTCCGTCCTGACACTTGTGCCCCTGTTCAACGCTCCGCTGTTGGCGGCGGACAGCCCCACCCCGGCCGCTCCCCCGGAGAAAGCGGCGACCGTCGAAAACTCCGTCGTGAAGGTATTCTCCACGACCCGCTTTCCGGATCCGTACAAGCCGTGGACGAAGCAGGCGCCGCGCGAGTCGACCGGCACGGGCGTCATCATCGAGGGCAAACGCATCCTCACCAACGCGCACGTGGTGCTCTACGCGAGCCAGGTGCAGGTGCAGGCCAATCAGTCGGGCGACAAATTTTCGGCCACGGTGGAAAGCATCGCCCAGGGCATCGATCTCGCGGTGCTCAAGCTGGAGGACGAATCGTTCTTCGAGGGCCGCGCCCCGCTGCCCCGGGCCACCCGGCTGCCGGCAGTGAAGGATTCCGTGATGGTCTACGGCTTTCCGACCGGCGGCACCACGCTCTCGATCACGAAGGGCATCGTCTCGCGGATTGATTTCACGCTCTATAATTTTCCGACCTCGGGCCTGCGCATCCAAATCGATGCCGCGATCAATCCGGGCAACAGCGGCGGTCCGGCGGTCGATGACAACAAGATGATCGGCCTCGCCTTCAGCCGGCTCGGCGGCGGCGACAACATCGGCTACATCATCCCGTGCGAAGAGGTGGAGCTGTTTCTCAAGGACGTCGCCGACGGCCGTTACGACGGCAAGCCCGCGATCTTCGACTCGCTGCAGACGTTCGAGAATCCCGCGCTGCGGCCGTTTCTTAAAGTGGCGCGGGGCGTCGACGGCATGATCGTGACCGAGACCGACACCAGCGAAGCCGGCTATCCGCTGAAGACCTGGGACATTCTCACCCGGATCGGCGACACGCCGATCGACAACGAGGGCATGGTCAAGGTGGGCGACATCCGCGTGCGTTTTCAGTACATGCTGCAGAAGGTAGCGGCGAACGGCCGCGTGCCGCTCACGGTCGTCCGCGAGGGCAAGGAGTTAAAATTGGAGCTGCCGGTGGCAGCGCGCCGCCCGATGCTTATCCCCGATCTCGACGGCACGTATCCGTCATACTTCGTCTACGGCCCGCTGGTGTTCTCGTCGGCCACGCAGCTGTTTCTCGCCGGCTTGAACAATGCCGCGGCCGCGCTCGCCGCCGGCGGCAGTCCGCTCTCGACGCGGCGATCGGATCGGCCGGCTTTCCCCGGCGAGGCACTCGTGGTCGTCGCGTCACCCTTCTTCCCGCACAAACTCTCGAAGGGTTATTCGCAGGCGCAGTCGGGCGTCGTCGAAAAGGTCAACGGGATCACGATCAAGAATCTCGAGCACCTCGTCGCCACCCTGCGGGACGCGACAGACGAGTTCGTCGTCCTGGAGTTTGCGGGCCGGAAGTACGAGACGCTGGTGTTTCCGCGGAAGGACATGGTGGCGGCCACCGAGGAAATCCTGAGCGACAACGGCGTGCGTTCCCAAGGCTCGCCCGACACGCTCGCCGTCTGGAACAAGCCCGCCGGCAGCCGTCCGGCGCAGTAACCGAATCGCGGGTACGGTACGACGGGCGGGCGTGAAACCCGCACGAATCCGTCCCACGTCGCCACTTGCCAATCCGGACAACCCACTCACACTTTTCCCTCTATGCATTTCGATAACCTCCAGCCTGGACTCTCCGAACCGGTGCCGCGTCTCGATGATGAGGATGACGATGACGACGAGAAGGACGAAGCGAAGGCCCAGAAGAACACGCCGGTCGCGATGCTCATTCAGCGGAAGTTTCTCGAACAGCGGAAGATTTTCCTCTGGGGCGCGGTCACCGACGCGACCGCCAAGGACATCACGGAGAAACTCCTGTACCTTGAGGGCACGGCGCCCGGGAAGGACATCACGTTTTACATCAACTCTCCGGGCGGCTCCATCACGGCGGGCATGGCGATCTATGACACCATGAAGCTCGTCACCTCGCCGATCACCGTGGTCGTCACGGGCATGGCGGCTTCGATGGGTTCGATTCTGCTCTGCGGCGCCTCCCCGGGCCGTCGCCTGCTCTACCCGCACTCGCGCGTGCTGATTCACCAGCCGCTGATCTCGGGCCGCATGATCGGACCGGCGAGCGACATCAACATTCAGGCGAAAGAAATGGAGAAGCTCCGCCAAGAGTTGAACCAGATCCTCGCCACTTCGTCCGGCCAGCCGCTGGAACAGATCAACAAGGACACCGACCGCGATTTCTATCTGAACGCCAAAGAGGCGATCGTGTACGGGCTGGCTGACAAGATTGTGGATAAGGTCTAATACCAATCGCCGTTATTAATTAGACTTTAGGTTGGCGCGCCAGCGTTTACGCCGTCGAGTAGCCAGCCGCGGCCAATCAACTCCGCGACGCGGGCGCTCTCGGTGCGCCACGGTCGCAGCGCGGCGAGCAGATGATCTTCGAGGCGGCGCAGGCTCGGATAGAGTCGATTGCAGATCTGGTCCTTCACCAAGTCACCGAGTTTCTCGACCGGATTGAGTTCTGGGCTATAGGGCGGCAAGGGCAGCAGTCGGACGTTCTTGGGCAAGCGCGGATCAGCGAGTGGCAGGTGGAAGCCGGCCTGGTCTTGGATCACGACATGCAACGCCGCCGGGTCCGTGGCGCCGAGCTGTTGAAGAAACAGCGCATGCACGTCTTGGTCGATGCACGGGGTGAACAGTAGTTCCAGGCGGTTGGCGCCATCGACTTCCAGCGCCTCGTGGAGGTAGCCCCACTGATAACGCGTCGCATACGGGGCGTGCACGCGGACCCCGCGTTGGCCCCAGACCCGACGGATCACGGGCAACAAGCCATAGCGGTGCTCATCGAGCACCCACAACCGCACCGGTTGTCCGGTGCGCGCGGCCGGACCGGCGAGCGCTTCCAGTTTCAGGGGCAGTTCGACTTTGAAGGCCGCGGCTTTCGCGGGATCCTTTTCGCATGGCTCTTGCGGGGCACTTTGAGCTTACCGCCCAACCGGCGCAGCACCTTGAGGGCACCGCTCTCACTGAGGGTTTTGCGGGTGCGCTTCTTAATCCAAGCTTGGGCGTCCTTCGCTCGCCGGAACTGCCCGGCGGCCAACCGTTCCAGGAACTCGGTTTGCACGGCCCCACGCACGGCCGGCCGGTTTCCCGGCGCCTTGCCCCGCTGCAGCAGAGCGGCCACGCCGCCGGCGACGACCTTGTCCCGATACGTGAACACCGTCTGCCGCGACACATCCGCAATCTTCATGATCTCCGCCACCGTCAGTTCGTGCTGCGCGATCAGCCGCACCACCAGCAGCCGCCGCCGCGCCCAGTCCGGCTGGGACTGCGTCCACGCCGCCTCAATCTGTGCCACCACTTCCTCGCCCAGTTTCGGTAGAGTTCTCGCCATGCCCCCGGACTGCTCCAAAGCGACCTGCTTGTATAGTCTAAATGTTAGAGGCTGTTGGTATAAGCCGGACTCATGCAGTTGAAGGTTGAAGGGTGAAAGTTGAAAGAACCGGAAGTAGACCCAAGCACCGTCGATTGGGTTCGAATTCAGTCACGCATCAGTCGATGGAAACCTGCCCGCACCTTAGGACCGTTGCCTGCTGCTGGTGATCGGGGGCTTTCAACCTTCAACTTTCACCTTTCCACTGAGTGGTTCCGGCTGAGCGAAGCGTCCACGCGCATCGCTCCCCACGCACTCAGCCACTCAAGGCGGACTTCGGTCCGCCTTATTTTTTTGGCGACGGCGGAGCAAGGCGCGTGAGTTCATCGCGCCACGTCCGCGCCAACGCGGCTTCGCCCGACGCCTCCGCGACCCGGATCGCGTCCGGCAACCACTGGGCGCGCACCTCCCGGGGAATTGACGCGCCCGCCAGCAAGTTCCGCCACACTGCGCACGCCGCGTCGGGTCGCGCACACGTTTCAAGCAGCAGCGCGATTTCCGCGACCAAGCCCCAGTCGCTTGGCTCAACGTGATTCCGTTGCGCGACCCACTCGAGCGCAGCCGCGGCCGCCGCGCGGTCGCCGCGCTCGAGTTGTCGTCGGGCCACACTCGCGCCCAAAGCTAGGCCGGGCGCGGCGCGCAGGGCGTTCACCGCCACCGCTGTAGCCTCGTCCCGGCGTCCCGCTGCATCGAGCTGCGCGACGTGGCGCAGGACGGAATACGCCGCCAGAGCCGGCGGGAGGCGGTCGCCTTGCTCCCGCTGCCGCTCCAGCGAGACGGCAAACGGCCGGTACAACGGATCGCCGATCAGCACCGCCTGCCAGCTCAGGGCCGGCAGCGAGTAAAAGGCGGCGTCGACCAGCGAGTCACCGCGAGCCAGCGCACGGATCAACAAGTCCGGGCGGTGCGTGAATTGCAGATACGGCTCGTAGACATTGCCCACCGTTGCCGTCACGCCGCGATCAACGAAACCTGCTGTCCACCCGCGCGACTCCGCGCGCAGCGAAGCGGCGGAGAAGCTGTGAATGTGGAACGCGATCGCGCCGGGCGGAAACCGGAAGCCTGGCACGGTGAACGGCCCGTTGAGTTCGCTCGCGTACCAGCCGAAATAAAGCACGGGGGCGTCAAAGCGCGCGGCGACCGGCAGGGTCGCCTCCGCGCGATCCACCTGCACGTCGAAGCTCAACCGCCCGAGCTGTTCCGCCACGGACTCCAGCCACGCGTTGCCCGTCGCCTCGCGATGACCGAGATCGACATACGCGCGACCAAGCAGGCCGGTGCGTTCGGCGGCCACAGCGCGATCGACGAGGCCCAGGGCCGCGTCGGCGGTCGGTCCATCCAGCCGGCTGACCTTCACCACCTGGCCGAGGTCAAAAGGCGTCGGCCGCTCGTTTTGGTACAGCGGATTCGAGACCAGCGACGTCACCGGATAATTCGGTTGCGCGAGCAGGGCGAGTTCACTGTCCACCGCGCCGGCTTTGGTGCGAAACTCCCGCCGGCTCGTGAGCGGCGGCACGTCCGTCAGCAGCGCGGGATCGGACGCGATCTTCAACGGCACGCCGCGACACACCACGAGCGCGGCGATCTGGTGACCCCGCGGGGCATACTTGCGACGGCCGACCGGATCGGTGAGCGCCATGGGCGTCGCGTCGATCCACTGCGCCGCGACCAACTGCTCCAGCAGCGGCCCCCACAACGTCACCACGAATTCGCGCCACGAGATCTCCTCGTCCCGCGCCAGCGGCAACGCGATCACGTTCTCGGCCGGCACGCCGCGCACCGCTGCATAGTGCCGCGCGATGCGCAGCGAGTCGGGATCGGTGGCGTTGGCGAGCACCACGACGCGCGAGGCGAGCACCGGCTCGTCGCCCCACCCCGTCGCCAGCGCGACCCACCACGCCAGAGCGACGGCGAACGTCCGGCCTGGTCCCCGGCCACCGGCCTGAGCGAGCGGCGCGGCCACCGGCAGATTACGGCGTGGCCGCGGGCTTGGCGGGAGCCGCGGGCGCGCGGCCGGCCGTTTCGCGCTTGATGAGCACGCCGCGCAGATACGTATCCGGTACAGCCCCACGATAGGCCGTCAACCAGAGCGAGCCCAGCATGCGGCCGCCCTCAAGCAGCCGCGCTTCGATGAACTGGCGCGCCTCATCGGTCATCGGCTGCTCGCCGTGGCCGAGTTTTCCCGCCTTCTCCAGCTGGTAGAGCGGCTCGACCTGACGGTGCTGGGTCCGCAGGTAGTCGAACACCGTCACAAAAAGCGGGTCGCGCTTGTCGGGCCGCGCCGCGAGTGAAAACACCTCGGCGGCGCCGACGCGCGGCCGCAACGCCGGGGTGCGAATTTCGGCTTTGGCAATGATCCCGCCATCGACCCACGAGTGCAGGCCGCGCCACGTCGTGTAGCCGTTGGGATTCGCCCCGGACCAGCCGTTGAAATGCTTGGTGGTGTGCAGCGGTTGCGCGAGGTCGCCGACATAATGTCCCATCGTGCCCATGAGCGCGACGATGTTGGCCTGGGCGTTGGTGATTTCGTCGTGCGTCCCGAGCTCCTCGAAGACTTTCAGATAGGAAAACGCGGACCGCAGCCGGCCGAAATATTCCGTGATCGCCCACGGCGCAAAGCCGGGCCACTCGGCGGTGTGATCCTGGTTTCGCGCCGGATCGATCGGCGCGAAATTCTGCGGGTGCGCCGCGCGTCCGGCGGCAAACTGCACGATGAAGTCGTAGCGAAACGAGGTGACCGTCTCGAGATCGATGCCCGCCTCGGGCAGGTACTCGAGATCGCAGAAGTGGTCCGTCCAGCTGCCGCCCGACTGCTTGAGCGGGAGGTCGGGCGCGTTGCGCCAGCGATCCGGCTCGCCCGCGAGAAACGCCACGCGCTCGGCGTTCGCGACCGCGTGCACGAATGACGGAAACTCCCTGGGCAGCGACGCCAGCGCCAGCTGGTTCACGATCCGGTGACCCTCATAGTCCCAGGCGAGGCCGGACGAAGCCGGCAGCAGGACCGCGAGGCAGAGGGCGCCGGCAAGGCGGAAGGAACGGAGGTGCATGGGAAAAAGGATACGCTTCGGTCAGTTGGCTGCCTTCACCGGGCGCGGGCCCCGCGCCGAGGACGCCGCCGACTTGCCGCGCGGCGGATCGACGAGCGTCGCGTAGTCGCGAATGCCGTTCGCCACGGCGACGGCGAGCTTCTGGCGATAGTCGGACGTCGCGATCTTCTTGGCCTCCGCGCTACTGGTCAGAAAGCCACACTCGATCAGGACGCCCGGACACTCCAGGGACCGCAGAACGCCCCAGTGGGCGATCTTCTTGCCGCGATCGTAGGCCTTCAGATCGGTGACGAAACGCCGGTGAATGGTGTGAGCGAGAATCACGCTCCAATGGTCGAACCGGTTCACCGGCATCTCCGTCAACTCGAGGTGCGGGTCGTCCTTCCGTTTCAGGCTCCACCACTCGGCCGAGTGCTGCGCGCGCGGCGCAAACGTGAACACCTCGACGCCCGACGTGCGGCTGTCGTTCGGCACGGCGTTGAAGTGAATGCTGACGAAGAGGTCCGCGCGATTCGTATTCGCAATCTCAGCACGCTGGCCCAGCTCGAGGAAGACATCGCTGTCGCGGGTGAGAATCACGCGGTAGCCGGACGCCTCGAGCAGCCGCCGGGCGCGCCGGGCGACATCGAGCGCGTAGGTCTTTTCGTTCACGCTGGTGCCGTTGTCCCGGCCGCCGTGGCCGGGATCGAGCACCACGGTTTTCAACTCCCGTCGCTGGGGCACACCGAAACCCGGGCGCAGCATCGGTGTCAGGCAGCGTTCAAAATCGATCCGGCTCACGTAGAGCTGGCGGCCGGCGTCGAGCACGGGATCGCCGAGGAATACACGCAGGCCGTTCACGGTGATGTCGCGCGAATCGTTCTCGAGTTCAGCGCGACCCGACGGACCGGTCAGCGTGACGCGCCGGCCGCGCTCGAAGGTGGCGAGCCGGAGGCTGAGGCGGGTGGCGACGTCGGCGACGCTCACGTACTCCACGCCGCCGATTTTCGTCGTGGGGATCGCTCCCGACGGACTCGCGCCAGTGGCGGCCGGTGCAGAGACTGAGCCGGGGCGGGACGGATTGACCCGCGCGGCAGGCTCGGCCCCGCGCGCGTCAAAGGACGCATGCAGGGCCAGCAGGAGAGCGAACAACCTGAGCGCCGCCGTAACCATGGCGGCGACAGGTTTAGGCGGTGCCGGGCGAGGAATTCGAGTCTGAACGCTCGTCCTCACGCTCGTTTTCGCCCGAGTCGCCGTCCTTCGACGGATCGTGCTCGGCGCGGTTTTCGTCCGGCTCGTGAAACTTCGGCTTCCGCTTGTTAACGGGCAGCGGCGTCAGCATCACGTGAATGTTACGGCCGATCAATTTGGGTTCGGCATCCGGGTGGCCCATACCGGCGAGTTCGGTGACGGCCTTCTTCATGACATTGAAGCCAAGATCCGTGTGGGCCATTTCGCGGCCGCGGAACTTGAGCCGCATCTTCACCTTGTTGCCGTGGTCGAGGAATTCCTCGGCGTGGCGCAACTTCGTCTCGAAATCATGCTGCTCGATGCGCGCAGTGAATTCGATTTCCTTGATCTTGCTCGCGGTGGATTTCGAGTGCGACGTCTTCTTCTGTTCCTCGTAGACGTACTTGCCGAAATCCATGATGCGGCACACCGGGGGCGTGGCATTGGGCGCGACCTCGACCAGATCGAGTCCGTTTTCCAAGGCGAGATTCACCGCTTTGGCGGTATCGAGAATCCCGAGTTGCTTGCCTTCCGGTGAAATCACCCGGACCTGGGGCACCTTGATACGATGGTTGCGGCGGATCGCCGCGAACGGGTCGACGTTACGACGCTGGTAAGAACCGGGGCGGCCGCCGCCGGCGGAAGGAAACGAATTGGCCATCAATAAGTATTGGACTGGTATCTGGTCACCGACGGTTTTCGCCCGGTCTCAGTGCGGGGGCAAGGCCTATTTGGCCCACGTTGTGGGGATTTACACACTGAAGCTTTCCCCGCAGGAACAACTCGCCTTGGCGTTGGGATTCGAAAATTTGAAGCCGCCCGCCACGAGCGCGCTCGAGTAGTCCACGTGCGTGCCCTTGAGATAAAGCGCGCTCTTGCTGTCGACCAGCACGCGCACCCCGCCGGTCTTGACGAGGATGTCACCCCGCTTCGGCTCCGCGACAAACTTCATTTTGTAACTCAGGCCGTTGCAGCCGCCGCCGCTGATCGCCACGCGCAGAAAGTCGCCCTGTTTCTCTCGCGCCATCAGCGCCGTGACCTTGGTGCCGGCGGCGGGAGTGAGCAGCACCAGCGTCTCGCTGCCCGCCCTGACTCCCTCGGGCAGTTCGCCCGGACGTGGCGACGGCGTCGCGACGGCGGACGGCAGAAGGGCGGCAGGAGCGGATTCCATTGCCCTCACCAAACGCGTCACCGGCCCCGGCGCAACTCTTTCGCACCGGTGGGCGGAAGGGCGGCTTCCATCGCGTACCTTCGCCGCTCTTCCTCGCGCTCGCGGACCCGCTGCTCCGCTGGCACCGCGAACACGGACTTGCCTTCGAGCACGCACCCCGGCCGTCCGGGCACACAATCGGTGTGCAGGCGGAGACAGTAGTCATCTTCTGGACGAAAATGCGGGCAGGAGAAACTCATGGTGAGGACGTCACCCTACCGCAGACGGAGGCCCGACGCCTTGACCGGCGTCAACCGCTGTGAGGGAAAAGTGGGGCGTGGTGATACTGCGCAGGAACTGGCTCACGCGGAGGCGCGGAGGCTTCAGACCATGCACTGAAGTAGGTCAATGCGCTGAAAATAAGCCTCGGCCCGAGACTTCCGACCGACCCGATGCGGGGCTCTTGCTCACGCGGAGGCGCGGCGACGCGGTCTGGAAAACACCTACTCCGGGCCGCGCCTCCGCGCCTCCGCGTGACCTTCCTACCGCGAATTGGGTCCTGCCTGGATTCGCCTGCGAGCCAAGTGCACCATATTCCGCCGACATGAAACCTCTCGATGACATCACCGGCGCAATCGTCGACGCCTCGTTCCACCTCCACCGGAATCTCGGTCCCGGCCTGTTGGAGTCGGTTTACGAAACGGTGCTGGCGAGGATGCTGGCCGTGCGCGGATTCGCAGCTGAACGCCAGAAACCCGTCCGCTTCGAGTACGAAGGCATGACTTTCGAGGAAGGACTCCGCGTCGATCTGCTCGTGGAGAAGCGGGTGGTGGTGGAGTTGAAGTCGGTGGAAAAGCTGGCGCCGGTGCACCCGAAACAGGTGCTCACCTATCTGCGCCTGTTGAACCTGCGCGTGGGCTTGCTCATCAACTTCGGTGCCCCGACCCTACGCGAGGGTTTGCAGCGCATCGTGCACGACCTCGACTCCTCCACGTCTCCGCGCCTCCGTGTGAACCAAAGCTCCGAAGGCGGGGAGAGTTCACATGGAATCGCGGAGCGCGCAGAGGAGTCACCCGCAACCAAGGCGAAAGGACCACCGTGAAGACATTCCGTCGTGCCGATCGACCCAACTTCTGGTGCCCGGGACAGGACTCGAACCTGCACACCTTACGGCAACGGCTTCTAAGACCGTCGTGTCTGCCATTCCACCACCCGGGCGACGGAGTTGGGCAACCCAATGTCGGCCGCGCCCCAGTTGGGATCAAGCGCCGAAATCCTCCGTCAGGCTCGGTCTAAGAGCCCGCGTACGGCTCACCGTCCGTCAATCGACGGCAACAGCGCCGGTTCGCGCCGCGCCTTCGTCCTGGCTTCGAAATCGGCCGCGAGTTCCAGCACGCGTGCATCGCTCCACGCCTTGCCGGTAAACGACAGGCCCACGGGCAAGCCTCGCACGGTCGCCGCCGGGACCGTCACACTCGGATAACCCGCGATTGCCGCGAGTCCCGAACTGCCGCCCGTGCTCGCCGAGGCGCCGCCATAAGCCGGATCGCCGAGCGCCGCCGGACCGGTCGTGAGCGACACGATCGCATCGAGGCGGTGCCGCGCCAGCAGCGCATCGATCCCTTGCGTGCGCGAAATCCGAATACACGCCGTCCGCGCGTCGAGATACGCCTTCTCGGTCAGCGGCCCCTTCGCCTCGGCCTGCACCAGCGTCTCCTGGCCGAAGATCGCCAGCTCCTCGGCGGCATGCGCCTCGTTGAAGGCAATGACGTCCGCGAGGCTTTTCACCCGCGCCCCGGGCGCGAGCTCCGCGAGGTACGCGTTGAGACCCACCTTGAATTCATAGAGCAGCACCTCGAAAGCCGGGCCGCTGAGCTGGCGCAGGCCGGCGTACTCGCCAAGATCGACCACCTCCGCCCCGGCCGCGCGGAGTTGCTCGATGGCGGTGTCCACCACCGGACCGAGCCAGGATCGAAAGCCAAAGGGTCCGCGCAACACCCCAACGCGCGCGCCGCGCAAGGCGCCTGGCGTCAGCTGCGACAAGCGCGCCGGATCGAAATCGGCCGGGATGTCACCCGTCGCCGCGTCGCGCAAGTCCACGCCCGCGAGCGCCTGCAGCACAATCGCCGCATCGCGCACGGTGCGCGTCATCGGACCGGCCGTGTCCTGCGATGCCGCGATCGGGATGATGCCGGAGCGTCCGACGAGGCCGACGGTGGGCTTGTATCCGACAATCCCGCACACCGAGGCCGGGGAGACGATCGAGCCGTTCGTCTCCGTGCCGATGGCGGCCACGCACAGATTCGCCGACACCGCGGCGGCCGAACCGGAACTCGAGCCGGAGGGATTGCGATCGAGCGCGTACGGGTTTCGCGTCTGGCCGCCCCGCCCGCTCCAGCCGCTGGTGGAGCTGTTGCCGCGGAAGTTCGCCCACTCGCTGAGATTGGTTTTGCCCAGAATAACGGCACCTGCCTCGCGCAACCGGACTACCACCTGGGCCTCGCGCGCAGGCTTCGAACCGACGAGCGCGAGCGAACCGGCCGTGGTCTCCATCCGATCCGTCGTGGCGATGTTGTCCTTGATCAGCACCGGGATGCCGTGGAGCGGACCGCGCACGCGTCCGCTGCGGCGCTCCGCGTCGAGTTGGTCCGCGATCGCGAGCGCGTCGGGATTGAGCTCGATGATCGCATTCAATTTCGGCCCGGCCTGATCGACCGCGGCGATGCGCTCCAGGTAGGCCGACGCCAGCGACCGCGCGGTGAGTTCGCCCGCGGTCATCCGGCGCTGCAGATCGTCGATGGTGGACTCAGCCAGCGGAAACGCGGCGTGCAACGACGCCGACAGCGCCAGGGCGAGCGTAGCGACGACGGCGGTTTTCATGTCAGCGTCCCGAGCCGATCGCCCATGCGCGCGTACGTTTCCACGTGATTGCGGCTTTGCTCGACCAGATCGGCGTCGAAGCGGATCCGCCCGGCCGCGAAGATCGTGATGACGCACGAACCGCCAAACGCGAAGAGCCCCTTCTCCTCGCCCTTTTGCACCGGACGACCGGGCACATAGCTCTGCTGGATGCTGCCGACATTAGTGGCGCCGACCTCGACCATGATCACCGTGCCGGCGCGGGGCGTTTCAATCAGCGTCACCACGCGCTTGTTCTCGATCAGGTAACGCAGGCGATGGCGCAGCGCGATCGGGCTGACGGAATACAGCCAGCCATTGATGAGGCGCGAGTCACCCGCAGTGCCACCGACCGGAAAGTGAAACCGGTGGTAGTCCACGGGACACAGCCGCGAGATCAGCATCGAGCCACCGGCGAACTTCGCGGCCAGCGCGTCGTCGCCGAGCAGCTCGGCCAACGAGAATTTGCTCCCTTTCACGTAAAAACCATCGGCCGTGTCGACGTTGGGAAACACCAGGTGCCGGCCATCGGCGGGGAAAACCGCCACCGCATCGCCGGCTGCGATCGGGCGCGCGTGCGGCTTCAGCGCGCGAAAGAAGAACTCATTGAAATTCTTGTAGTCGAAGGGCGATTTGGCGAACTCGTCGGCGTCGATGTCGTACTTCGCGATGAACGGCAGAATGCGCAACGCGCTCTCCGGCTTGCGCATCTTGTGGCCGTACCAGCGCGAAAAAAACGCGCGCCGCGTCAGCAGCCAAACCACGAACCGCCCCGCCGGATTATCGTACGCCAGCCGCATCCAGCGCTCGCCGAGCACGCGCTCGACTTCGACGGCCTGCTTATAGCGATGATAGAAACGGATGGGCGCGGCGGACATTTCTCCGAAACGGTGACGCCCGCCTAAGCCTTCGCAAGCCCGGGCATCGCGGCGGCGCCGGACGATGTCTTCGCTTCGCGATGAAGAGAAACCCACCGGGTGACGCAGCCCTCCCCAGCTGGCTCGTACTGCGATTTGGGGTCGCCGCGCACTCGCCGCACCGAAGACGTGAGCTCCAACTTTGCGCAGCGTTCCTGCCGTGCAAAGCCAAACTGTCCGTCCCCGCCCGTCCCTGCTGCAGCCGATCGTCGGTCTCACCGTGGTCACCCACGGCCGCCACGAGCAGCTCACCAATCCCAGCGCCCTGGAGACCCTGGCGTCACTCTGGCGGCAGTCGTCCGACTTCGACGGCTGGTACGTCGGCGACTATCTGCTGATGCCGGACCACGTCCATTTGTTCGCCCGCGCGTCGCACGAGGCGAAGCCGCTCCCCGCCTGGATCGCCACGTGGACCGCCATCAGTGCGCGCCGACTCGAACCGCTGCTGCGCACGCATTCGCCGTTCTGGGAACGTAGCTACTTCGATCGCTTTCTGCGCATCGACGACTGCTATGGGCTGGAGTGGGAGTACGTCAGCCTGAACCCGGTGCGACAGTCACTCTGCGCCGCGCCCGACGACTGGCCGTGGAAAGGCCGGGTGTTTGATCTGACGGTGTAGCGGCGGGACGTCTGCGCTCCAGCACGCGCCGGCGACCAATTAATCTCCGGCGGCGGACTTCGTATAAAATCGATTGAGGGCCTGCAGTTTGAAGCGATGGACGACGAGGCTCAAATCGGCGAACTTGGCGTTCGCGGCGGCATCGGCGGTCCCGAATTCCAAGCGGTCGGACATGCGGTGGAAGCGCTCCCCCAACCCGCGGTGCTCGTCGGTGTCGCCCAGTTCGCGCAACAACCGGCGCGCCTTGTCCGCCCGCCGCCGGGCCTGCGTCACGAGCCGGAGGGCCGCGGCGAAGGTGATGCGGCCGGCCTTCGCATCCTTGAATACGCCGCACTCGAACACCCGGCACTGCCACGGCCGATCCGCGTAGATCCGGCAGGTGCGATCCTTGCACAAGGCCGCGCAGGGCTGGGGAAAGCGCGCGACAGCCTCCTTGCCGCGCGACACCTTCACCGGCAGCCCGAGGGCCTTGAGTTTCGCGGCGTCGTCGCCGGCCTCGAGTTTGACGAGGTCGAAGAGCGTGCCATCGCAGCACAGCCCGCACTCCCCGCAGAGTTGCTCGTATCGTTCCACCGCGCCACTCTCCGTGAGACGATGGCGCGATGGCAAGCGGGCTTAGGGCGTGCGCCTCACGAAGGAGCAGGGAGGAAACTCATTTCTTTGCGGCTGACGCCTCCTGCAACGGCGCCAGTTCATCATTGCGCACGGTGAAGGTGATTTCCGAATCCTCCACCATGTCGCCTGCGATCAGCGCACGCGCCAGGCGCGTCTCGAGATGCCGCTGCAGGAAGCGCTTGAGCGGCCGCGCGCCGAACACCGGGTCGTAACCCTTCTCCGCCACCCAGTCCTTCGCCTTCCGGTCGAGCTTCACCGTGACGCGCCGATCCGCCAGCCGCTTGTTGAGGTCAGCGAGCAGCAGATCCACGATGATCGTGATTTCTTCGAGCGTGAGCGGCTTGAAGAGAATCGTCTCGTCGATGCGGTTCAGGAACTCGGGCCGGAACGCCTTGCGCAACTCCGCCATCACGCTTTCGCGCACGCTGTCCGGAATCGAATCGCCCTGCACGCCTTCCAGCAGGTAGCGCGAACCGATGTTCGACGTCATGATGATGACGGTGTTTTTGAAATCCACCGTGCGTCCCTGCGAGTCCGTGATCCGGCCGTCGTCGAGCACCTGCAACAGGACATTGAATACGTCCGGGTGCGCCTTCTCGATTTCGTCGAACAGGATCACCGCATACGGCTTCCGCCGCACCGCCTCGGTGAGCTGCCCGCCCTCGTCGTAGCCAACGTACCCCGGCGGCGCGCCGATCAACCGCAAGACGCCGTGCTTCTCCATGTACTCACTTACGGAAAAGCTGAAGCGGTCCAAGACGCTCCGATACGTGGCGCTTTGCTAAAGGCGCCTTCGACCCGCCGCCGATAGTCGGCGATTTTTGCCCGAGGTTGATTCAGACCTGCCGTAGTGGCTAACTTCTGATCCCGTCATGCGAGTCCTCATCATCGAAGATTCCGAGCCCCTGCGTAAGCCTGTGGTCAAAGCGCTCAAAGCGTCGGGCTATGCCGTAGACGCCACCGGGGACGGCAGGGAGGGGTTTTACCTCTCGCAGGAGCACGCCTATGACGTCATCATTCTCGATATCATGCTGCCGGGAATGGATGGCTGGGAGGTCTTGAAACAACTCCGGGCCAAGGACAACGAGACTCCCGTGCTTTTCCTCACCGCGAAGGAATCAATCGAGGATCGCGTCGCGGGTTTGCGGTTGGGGGCGGATGACTACCTTGTGAAATCGTTCGCGATTGAGGAATTGCTCGCAAGGGTCGAAGCACTGGGCCGGCGCAAGTATGCGCGGCGCTCCCCGCGGCTGACCGTCGCCGATCTGGAACTCGATCAGGCTGCGAAGACCGTGCGGCGAGGCGGCCAGGAACTGAAGCTCGCGCCCCAGTTGTTCGCACTCCTGGAGTATCTGCTGCTGCGCAAAGGCCAGGTAGTCTCCCGCTCGGAAATCGAGGAGCACATCTATGATGCACAGGTATCGCCCGCTAGTAACGTGGTGGACACCGCGGTGTGCGCGTTGCGCCGTGCCATCAGCGTTTCGGCGGAAAGCGCTCCCGTTATTCATACCCGGCGCGGGATGGGTTACGTGATCGAGGATCCGGGCGAATGATCAGTCTTCGCACCCAGCTGCTCGCGTGGCTGCTGCCCGGCTTTGTCCTCGTGTGTGCGGCCGCGGGAGTTGGCGTGTATTTTTCCGTGCGCGACGCCTTCGAGGCGGACCTCGATGCCCGGCTTGGCCGACTCGCCGGCATGGCGCGTCTGGCCCTGAACAACCCAAGCGGCGATGCAACCGGCGGACCGCGGGGCATGACCTTGCGGGCATTTATCGCCCGCGAGGACTTCAAGGCATCGGGCCAATATTTTGAGCAATGGACGCCCGGCGGCACGGCGGAACGAAGGTCGCCCAATCTCGGAGATGTGCATTTGCCGCGTCCTACCCAGTTTGGGCGCGAAGCCGTGCGGTACGACTCGACCCTGGACAACGGCGATCGAGTGCGGGTCAGCGCCATGCGATTTGCCCAGGTGGGAGCCACTCCGGCGGCAGAGTTCGCGGTGGCGCTGAGCCGCAAGGACGGCGACGAAAGATTGTCCCGGTTGGTTGTCCAGTTGGCGGTCGGCGGTCTGGCGGGCTGCGCCGCTCTCTGCGTGCTGCTTGCGCTGGCGCTGCGATTCGCGATGCGCCCGCTGATCCGTCTGGGCGATCAGGCCGCATCCATGGGCGCGAGTTCGCTGCACATGCGATTTCCCGCGGAATCGATGCCGTCGGAAGTCGTCCCCATCGTATCGCGCTTGAACGACCTCATCGCGCGGCTGGAAGAGAGCTTTGAACGTGAGCGGCGCTTCAGCGGCTATCTGGCGCACGAGCTGCGCACCCCGCTGGCGGCGATTCGCTCGACCAGTGAGGTGGCCGCGAAATGGCCGGAGCAATCTTCATCTGAAGACTATGCCGAGATCGCGCGCATCACGACGCGTCTCCAGCAGACCGTGGATACACTCTTGCTGCTATCGCGGACGGAAATTGCTTCCGCGGACGTCGTTCGGGAATCAGTGCCGCTTCGCCCTCTCGTCGAGCAATGTGCCGCCCTGCACGCTGAACGGGTGCGTGAACGCGAGATCACGCTCACGTTGCAGATCCCCGATTCTCTCATTTTGAAGACGGACCCCCGATTGCTGCGCATTGTGGTGATGAACCTGATCGCCAACGCCGTGGAATATACCCCACCGGGTAGTGCAGTAACGATCGCCGGATTCAGCCGGGACAATCCCCTCGAGGTGAGCAACCCCGCGCCGATGCTTCGTCCAGCGGACCTGCCGAATCTGTTCGAACGGCTATGGCGGAAGGATATGGCACGGACCGACTCTGCTCATGCCGGATTGGGTCTCTCTCTGGCGCAGGGTTGCGCCAGCGCACTGGGGTTCGATTTGTCGGCAGACTTGTCGTCTCCCCCCCTCTTGAAGATGTCGCTGCGGGTCAAAAATTGAGCGCTGCGCTCATCTTCTGCTCATCTACCGCGTGGTAAAGTGGCGGCATGAGATCGCTCAGTATTGTCATCGTCGGGGCTATCGCAGCGGCTGGATTGCGCGCGGCTGAGCAGCCCCCCACGGCCGAAGGCCTCGCTTTCTTCGAGAAGAAGATCCGGCCGGTGTTAGTCGATAAATGCTACCAGTGCCATTCAGCCGATGCGGAGAAAATCAGAGGCGGCCTCGTGCTCGACACCCGTGAGGGCATCCGTTCCGGCGGCGACGGCGGCCCGGCGATCGTGCCGGGAGACTTGAGCGCCAGCCTCCTCATCGAGGCGATCCATTATAAAGACGACGACTTCGCGATGCCACCGGAGAAAAAGGGCGGCAAGTTGCCCGACGCGGTGATTGCCGATTTTGAAACTTGGGTGAAGATGGGGGCGCCCGATCCGCGCGAAGCCTCGGGTCTGGCAAAGAAAGCCACAACGGCGGAGAAGGGACGCGACTACTGGGCGTTTCAACCGCCGAAGCGCGAACCGGCACCCGCAGTCGAGAACGCGGCCTGGCCGCGCAACGACATTGACCGGCATATCCTCGCCGGACTTGCAGCAAAAGGACTAACGCCCGTGGGCGATGCGGACAAAGCAGCGTGGTTGCGCCGCGTTTATTTTGATCTGATCGGTCTGCCGCCACCGCCAGACGAAGTCACCGCGTTCCTGAGCGACAAGGACGCAAACGCGTTCGAGAAAATCGTGGATCGCCTGCTGCGATCCCCGCAGTTCGGTGAGAAATGGGGGCGGCATTGGCTGGATGTAGCCCGCTATGCCGAAAGCACGGGCAAAGACATCAACTTGGCGTATCCCCATGCGTGGCGCTATCGCGACTATGTCATTGCGGCCTTCAATCAGGACAAGCCGTATGACCAGTTCCTCCGCGAGCAACTCGCCGGCGACCTCCTCCCGGCCAAGGACGACAAGCAGCGCGCCGAGCAACTCGTCGCGACCGGCTTCCTGGCGCTGGGAACCAAGAGCGTCAATCAGGCGAACCCGCGTCAGTTCGCGCTGGATTTGGCGGATGAGCAGGTCGACACGGTCTCGCAGGCGTTGCTCGGCGTCACCGCCGCCTGTGCGCGTTGCCACGACCACAAATTCGATCCGATCTCGCAGCGGGACTATTATTCTCTGGCGGGAATCTTCCTCTCCACCGAGACCCGCTTTGGCACCTTTTTCGCCGCGCAGAACCGCAGCGCGGCTGCATTGATCGAGCTGCCGAAAGGCGCGGCCGTTCCCGTGATGCCGCGTGTGATGACCGCGCAGGAACGCCAGCGCAAGCAGGCCGAGCTCGATAAGCTGCGCAAGGAAGCGACCGATATGGCCAACGCCACATACCAGGCGGCGGCGGGCGGAGCGAAGCGCGGGCCGCGCAATCAGCAGCAACTGCTCCTGCTGCGCATGAATCAGGTGGGATTGCTGGAAGCGGAGCTGGCCTCGTTTGATGCCGACGGAAAGATGCGCCCGCTCGCGATGGGGGTGCAGGATCAACCCGCGCAGCAGACGTCGTCCGGCGGCAATCCATCGCGCCGCAAACAAACCCCGCGTTACGAATCGAGCACTCCGGACCAGGCCATCGCCTCCCGCCTACTGGAGCGCGACGGCCGCTTCGCTCGCCCGCCCGAGTTCCGGGTCGTCGGCGATTCGCCGCTCTTCGAACGCGGCGACGTGGCGAAACCCGCCGGCAAGGTTGCGCGGGGGTTTCTCCCTGTGCTC
Source organism: Terrisphaera buseokensis (assembly GCF_047521145.2). Classification (GTDB taxonomy): domain Bacteria; phylum Verrucomicrobiota; class Verrucomicrobiia; order Opitutales; family Opitutaceae; genus ER46. Next base: position 5,905,534 of record NZ_CM134186.1, read on the forward strand.
ACCCACGAGGCGCCGCCGAAAATCCGCGCCGACAGCAGTGGCCGCCGCGAGTTGGCCGAGTGGATGCTGGCTGCCAGCAATCCACTCACCGCGCGCGTCATGGTGAATCGCACCTGGCTCTGGCTCTTCGGGCAAGGCCTCGTGACCACGCCCGACAATTTTGGCACCACCGGAACCCTGCCTTCGAACCAGGCGCTGTTGGACATGCTGGCCGTAAAGTTCCGCGAGGATGGCTGGTCAGTGAAAACCTTGATTCGCGAGATCGTGACGAGTCGCGCCTACCAGCTCTCCTCCACGTTCGATGAAAAGAACTTCACCGCCGATCCGGAGAATACTCTCAATTGGCGGATGAGCCAGCGGCGGCTGGAGGCCGAGTCCATCCGGGATGCCATTCTCGCCGCCAGCGGCCAACTCGATCTCCGGCCGCCGGTAGGTTCGCCGATTGCCGAGCGCGGCGACGGTCCGATTGGCCAGTTCCGGCAGTTTCCCAATGCGGGCGTGCCGGAGGATGTGCTGCTGGAAGCGGGGAGCCGCACCGCCGTGCGCTCCGTCTATCTTCCGATCGCGCGTGAACTGCTGCCGGATGCACTCGCCGTGTTCGATTTCGCCGAGCCCGGGTTTGTGAACGGTCACCGCGAGACGACTACCGTCCCGTCTCAGGCGCTCTTCATGCTCAACTCATCGTTCATTGCTACCGCCTCGCAGAAGCTCGCCGAGCGGGTAATCGCTGCGTATCCGCAAGTCGGCGACGAGGGCGCCACCCTCGCGCCGCGGGTGCAACTCGCCTACCGGCTCGCCTTGTCCCGCGAGCCGAGCGAAACCGAACTGCAGGCCGCGATGAAGTTCTTCGCGAAATTCTCCAGCGTGGCGACGACACCCGACGCCGACGCTGTTGCCACCCAAGCGGCGTCGCCCGCGTGGACCTCGTTCTGCCGCGTCCTCTTTGCGGGCGCCGAGTTCCGCTTCCTCAAATAAGCCTGCTAAATCCATTTTTTAGCCATGACCGCCCTCCACTCTCCGAATCCCCGTTCGCCATTTTTCTCTCGCCGCGAGATGCTCAAGAGCCTTTCGGCCGGTTTCGGTTACCTCGCGTTCGCCGGGCTTGCCGCCCGCGCTGCTTCGCCGGCAAACGCTCTCTCACGCGAGGGACCGCTCGCACCGAAGGCCCCGCACTTCCTGCCTCGCGCGAAACGCGTCATCTTCCTCTGCATGCGCGGCGGGCCGTCACACCTCGATACATTCGACTACAAGCCCAAGCTGATCGCGGATAGTGGAGCCGCCGGGCCGCGTCCCGGGACCAAGCTCCTTGGTTCAAAATGGAAGTTCACGCAGCGGGCAAAGGGCGGGCTCTGGATTTCCGAGCTCTTCTCCAACGTCGCGAAGCATGCCGACCATCTCTGCCTGCTGCGCTCGATGCACACGGACTTGCCCGCGCATCCGCAGGCCTTTTTGCAGATGCATACCGGGTCGTTTCAGTTTGTCCGGCCCTCGCTCGGCGCGTGGACCCTCTATGGCCTCGGCACCGAGAACGAGAATCTTCCCGGGTTTGTCTCTCTGACGCCCCCCGCGGCGTCGGGCGGTGCGCAGAACTATGGATCGGCATTTCTTCCGGCCGTCTATCAAGGCACCCGCCTCGGTGCGGACAACCGACCGATTGCCGGTGCCGAAATCCGAAACCTCAGGTCATCCATCCCTGCTTCGGTGCAACGCGCCGAACTCGACCTGTTGCAGGAGCTGAACCGCGAAGCGCTGCGCACCGACCGCTCCAATGCGGGAGTGGAAGGCGCCATCGAGAGCTACGAACTGGCGTTCCGGATGCAGAAGGAAATGCCGCAAGTGATGGATCTCTCGCGCGAAACTGATGCGACGAAGAAGCTCTATGGGCTGGAGAACCCGGCGACCGCCGACTTCGGCCGCAAATGCCTCCTCGCGCGCCGTCTGTCCGAGGCGGGGGTGCGCTTTGTTGAAATCTCCCACGGCGATTGGGACCAGCACACGAACCTCACGTCCGCGCTCGAGGCGAACTGCCGCTCCGTCGATCAGCCCATCGCGGGGCTGCTCACCGACCTCAAGCAGCGCGATATGCTCAAGGACACGCTCGTCATCTGGGGCGGCGAATTCGGGCGCACTCCTTACGCGCAGGGCACCGATGGCCGTGACCATAACAACCTGGGCTTCACCATGTGGATGGCAGGCGGTGGGGTAAAGGGCGGCTTCAGCCACGGTTCAACCGACGACTACGGCGCATCGGCGCTCGAGAACAAGATGCATGTCCGTGATCTCCACGCTACCATCCTCCATCTGCTTGGCCTCGATCATGAGAAACTGACCTATCGTTACGCTGGCCGAGATTTCCGGCTGACCGACACCAAGGGAAACGTCGTAAAACAAATCATCGCATAGCCATGAGAGCGTGCTCGTTTGGACCCGCAGGTGATCGCCATACGGCGGTCATTTCTTTTCCGCCGGCGCGTGTTCCGTCGGAACCAAAGCGTCTTTTTGCACAGTGAACGTGACGATTGAGCCTTCGCTCATTTCGCCTGAGATCAGAGAACGGGCGAGCTTAGTTTCTACGTTCCGCTGAAGGAAACGCTTCAATGGGCGCGCCCCGAAAACGGGGTCGTAGCCCTTTTCAGCCACCCAATCTTTCGCCTTGGGATCGAGATTCACGGTGATCCGGCGATCCGCCAAGCGCTTGTTCAGATCAGTCATCAGGAGGTCCACAATGCTGGTGATTTCTTCCAGCGTCAGCGGCTTGAAGAGAATCGTTTCGTCGACGCGGTTCAGGAACTCGGGGCGGAACGCCTTGCGCAATTCCGCCATCACGCTCTCGCGCACGCTGTCCGGAATCGAATCGCCCTGCACGCCTTCGAGCAGGTAGCGCGAACCGATGTTCGACGTCATGATGATCACGGTGTTTTTGAAATCCACCGTGCGTCCCTGCGAGTCCGTGATCCGGCCGTCGTCGAGCACCTGCAACAGGACATTGAATACGTCCGGGTGCGCCTTCTCGATTTCGTCGAACAGGATCACCGCATACGGCTTCCGCCGCACCGCCTCGGTGAGCTGCCCGCCCTCGTCATAACCGACGTACCCCGGCGGCGCGCCGATCAACCGCGAGACGCTGTGCTTCTCCATGTACTCGGACATGTCGAGCCGCACCATCGCCGCCTCGGTGTCGAAGAGCGTTTCCGCGAGCGTCTTGGCCAGCTCGGTTTTGCCGACGCCCGTCGGGCCGAGGAAGAGAAAGCTCCCGACCGGCCGGCGCGGATCCTTGATGCCGCTACGCGCGCGCAGGATGGCCTCGGTCACGAGCGTCACCGCCTCATGCTGGCCGACCACGCGTTGATGCAGCACCTCCTCGAGGCGCAGCAGTTTTTCCTTCTCGCCTTCGACGAGCCGGGTCACGGGCACGCCGCTCCACTTGGACACCACCTCGGCGATCTCCTCGTCGGAGACCTCCTCCTTGAAGAGCGTGCTCTGCTGGTTGTGCCCCTTCTGCTCGAGGCGCTTCAGTTCCGCCTCGAGCTGCGGGATCGTGCCATGACGCAGCTCGGCGACCTTGTTGAGATCGTAGGCGCGCTCGGCCTTCTGCATCTCGACCTTCAAGCCCTCGATCTCCTCGCGCAGCTTGCGCGTCTTCTGGAGCGAGGCCTTCTCCTTTTCCCAGGTCAGCTGCAACGCGCCCGCGCCTTCGCGCGCCTCGGCGAGTTCCTTGCGCAGGATGTCGAGCCGGCGCTTGCTGGCGTCGTCCTTCTCCTTCGCGAGGGCCGTCTCCTCAATCTGGAGACGCAGCACGCGGCGCGTGAGCTCGTCGAGCTCCTGCGGCATCGAGTCCATCTCCGTGCGGATCATCGCGCACGCCTCGTCGACTAGATCGATGGCCTTGTCGGGCAGGAAACGATCGCTGATGTAACGATTGGAAAGAATGACCGCGCTCACTAGCGCGTTGTCCTGAATCCGCACGCCATGGTGCAGTTCGAACCGTTCCTTCAACCCGCGCAGGATCGAAATCGCATCCTCGACCGTGGGTTGATCCACGAGCACGGGCTGGAAACGCCGCTCGAGCGCCGCGTCCTTTTCGATGTGCTTCCGGTATTCGTCGAGCGTGGTCGCGCCGATGCAGTGCAACTCGCCGCGCGCGAGCATCGGCTTGAGCAGATTGCCCGCGTCCATCGCGCCCTCGGTCTTGCCCGCGCCGACGATCACGTGGAGTTCGTCGATGAAAAGAATGATGCGGCCCTCGCTCTGCTTGATTTCGGAGAGCACGGCCTTCAGCCGCTCCTCGAACTCGCCGCGGTACTTCGCGCCGGCTACCAGCGCGCCCATGTCGAGGGAGAAGATGGACTTGTCCTTCAGCCCCTCGGGGACGTCACCGCGCAGAATCCGTTGCGCAAGACCCTCGACGATCGCGGTCTTGCCGACCCCCGGCTCGCCGATCAGGACGGGGTTGTTCTTCGTCTTGCGCGACAGGATCCGAATCGTGCGGCGGATCTCCTCGTCGCGCCCGATCACCGGATCCATCTTTCCCTTTCGCGCCAGCGCGACGAGATCGATACCGTACTTCTCGAGCGCCTGGTACGTGGTTTCGGGATTGTCCGTCGTGACACGCTGCGCGCCCCGCACGTCCTTCAACACCGTGAGCACCTTCGCGCGATCGAGACCGAAGCTCTTGAGCAGCTTCTTGAAGGCGTCCGGCTTCGCGACATCGATCAAGCCCAGGAAGAGATGCTCCACGGAGACGAACTCGTCCTTGAGTTTGCCGGCCTCCTCCTCCGCGTGAGTCAGAACCTCGTTGACGGCCTGGGTGACGTAAACCTTCGAGGTGTCGACCGCACCAGTGACCTTCGGCAGCCGCTCCAGCTCGCGTTCGAGCGCGAGGTGCACCGCGGACGGCGGGATATTCAGCTTCTCGAGCATGCCCGGTACGATGCCGTTCTCCTGCGCGAGCAGCGCGGCCAGCAGGTGCCACGTGTCGACTTCGTTATTAGAACGCCGGCGCGCAATCGACTGCGCCTCGGTGACAGCCTGACGCGACATCTGGGTGAGTTTGGCGAAATCCATGGTAGTTCTCCTCTCGCAAGCGACGCGCCAATGTAGGCCAGCTCCCCGCGCCCCGCAAGCGACCGTGCACCTCCATGCGCGGCGGACAACCTGTCCCGCCCGTGTGCCATTGTGCCCGCACGTTTGCCCGGTGTGACGCAACCCCGTGCGCCACTCACCGACGACTCAGGCGTCGCGATTGAGCTCCTGCGCGTATTTCAAACCAAGCAGCACCAACTCCGGCACGACGTCATCGAAGAGGCGCTCGGACTCCAGCAACCGTGAAAAACCGCCCGTGCCGATGACGACTCGCGGTTCATGGGGGAAGGCCTCGCGTGTCAGCTCGTCGACGAGCCGCCGGATGGCGCCGGCGTGGCCGTGGTACACGCCGGACTGGATGCTCTCGATGGTGGAGCGGCCCAGCGCCACGGCCGGGCGCGTGATTTCAACCGTCGGCAGCTTCGCCGTCCGACCCGCCAGCGATTCCACCGAGATGCCCACGCCCGGCAGGATCGCGCCGCCGAGATAATCGCCGCCGCCCGTGACCACGTCGAAGGTCGTCGCCGTCCCGCAGTCGACCACGATCAGATTCGAGCCGGGATGTCGCTGCGTGGCGCCAATTGCGCCGGCGATGCGATCGGCGCCGACCTCGTGCGGGTTGCGGTACTTGACCTTGAGTCCGGTCTTCACGCCGGCCTGCAGCACGAACGGATCGCAGCGGAAATATTTCAGGCATGCACTCCGCACGGGATAGATCGCAGTGGGCACGACCGAGCAAATCGCCACGCGCTGCACCGCGCGCGGATCGACGCCGTTTTCGCGCAGGACCGCGGTGAAGAAGACCCCAAACTCATCCGCCGAGCCGAGCGGATGCGTGGTCTTGCGAAACTGCAGCCGTAGTTCGCCGTCGAATACGCCGCCGTGGAGCTGGGAGTTGCCGATGTCGAGACAGAGTAGCATGGGGGAAAGGGGGGAAGCTACGCGTCGGCAAGTTGAAAGTTGAAAGGTGAAAGGTGAAAGCGCCCAAGCCCGGCCTGCCGACTTTCAACCTTCAACTTTCACCTTTCAACTTCCGGGCCTCACGCATTCAGCCGCACGTTATCAATCAGCCTGACGCCGTCGACGCGAACGGCGGCGAGGCGGACGCCTTCGTAGTCGTCGACGTAGTCCACGTCGAAGCCCCGGACCTTCAGATTGGCGGCCGCCGACGCGGCGTCACGGGCATTGCGCAGGGTCTGGGGAAACTCGGCGGCATGGCACCGACCGAGCAGCGACAGTCGCTGGTTGCGCGAGCTGAGCGCGAGGCCGTCTGTATCCCGCACGGTGGGACACCCGATGATTTCCACCGGGAGAAGAAACGCCTCGACCATCCCGCGGACGAGCTGCAGCTGCTGCCAGTCCTTCTCGCCAAAGTACGCGCGCTGCGGCCGGACCACGTTCAACAACTTCAGCACCACCGTGAGCACACCGTCGAAGTGCCCGGGGCGGTGCGACCCTTCCCACCGCCGGCTGAGCTCCGACTCGGTCACGCGGAAGCGATAGCCGTCGCGATAGAAGTCCGCCACTTCGGGCACAAGGACGGCGTCCACGTAGGGCGCAGCGAGCGCCAGATCCGCCTCGAGCGGACGCGGGTAGTTCGCGAGATCGTTGGGATCGTTGAACTGCGTGGGATTGACGAAAATGCTCAGCACCACGCGATCGTTCTCGGCGCGGGCCCGCTTGAGCAGCGCCTCGTGTCCAGCGTGAAGGGCGCCCATCGTGGGGACAAACCCGATGCTGGCGCCCGCCCAGTCGGCGGAGTCGCGGCAAGCGCGCCAGGCCGGCAGTTCACGGTAAACGCCGTTCATGCCAGCACCTCCGCCTGCGCCGGGAAGGTCGCCGTCCGCACGTCCCGCGCAAAGTGATTGATCGCCTCGAGCACGACCGCATGGCCCTCGGTGTAACGACGCGCGAAACGCGGCTGGAAACGCGCGTCGAGCCCGAGCAGATCCGACAGCACGAGCACCTGGCCGTCGGTCCCCCCGCCCGCGCCGATGCCGATGGAGGGAATGGCGCGTTCCGCGCTGATCGACGCCGCCAGCGCCGATGGCACGCATTCGAGCACAAAGGCGAACGCGCCCAGTTCCTGCAGGCGCCGCGACTCGGCGCGCACGCGTTCCGCCTCCGCGGGCTCGCGGCCCTGGAAGCGGTATCCGCCGAGCTGATGCACCGACTGGGGCGTAAGTCCGAGGTGGCCCATCACGGGGATGCCGCTTTCGACGAGATGGGCGATCACGTCCTCGTGTCCCGCCACGCCTTCGATCTTCACCGCGGTGGCGCCCGCCTGCATCAACGCCCCGGCGGCTTCGGTAGCGGCCAGCCGCCCCCGGCGCGCGGTGAGGAAGGGCAGATCGGCGACGACCATGAAGTCCGGAGCGCCGCGACGGACGGCGGCGACGTGGGTGCACATCATGTCCAGGGTGGCATGCACGGTGGACGGATGACCGTGCACCACCATGGCCACGCTGTCGCCGACGAGGATCGCATCGGCCTCCGATTCCGCCACGAGCCGCGCCATCAGCGCGTCGTAGGCGGCGATCATCACGATCGGGTGTTGTTCGCGCTTCGCGCGCGAGAATTCGAGGATGGACTTCACACCGCCTCCGCAGTTTTCCCACTTCGGAAAACCTGCGGACAGGCGGCTGAGGACGTGGGTGCTTTTCGCATGGCGATGAAGCCTCGGGTCCGAGGAGGGAGGTTGAGGTGTGGGCGTCCGGTCGCGATCGAGTTCGCGCCAGACGCCGGAACCGTCACGGAATCCCGTCGCGGTGCAAATGGAATCTGTGTCAGCGGGGACGGTCGATGAAGTTGAAAGGTGAAAGTTGAAAGACTCTCCAGCCAATCGGCAGAAGTGGCCGAAGGCACAGTAGGCTCTTTCAACTTTCACCCTTCAACTTTCAACTCTTCAGCCTCTGCCTCCCTCACCGCCTGATCTCATACACCTCCACCACACCGACGCCGGGCACGGCGGGTTGATCGCGGCCGGGAATGGAGCTGCGCAGCTCATACGGCCGCACAATCACCGTGAAGCTGCCAGGCGGAAGATCGACGAGCACGCACGGCTCGCGGCGATTGGTGGGCGCGAGTCCGGTCGCAAAAATCTGTTTCTCGCCATAGGAGGCGACGATCGGCTGGAAATCGTTCACACGGTTAATGCCGCCGATGGCATCGCTGCTCCAGTCATCGCCCGTGAGCAGGAGTTCGCCAGCGGCGTTGCGCAGCTCGAACTCGGGGTCGTCCATCACGCCATCGAGCAGGAACGGCGCGCGGCCGAGCGTCGGTCCGAGTACACGAATCAGCAGGCGTTTGGTCGTGCCTGGAACGCCTTCCACCACGAAGCCGCCCACGAGCTCGCGGCCGTCGCGGCCCGCAAAGCCACGGGTCGCGAGATTCACAATCTGCGCGCCGTCCCGTGCGATCTCGTAAGCCTCAACCAGCCCTGAGCCGGTGGTGCCGCGCGCGCCCTCGACGACGGCGGAATAAGCCCCGGGAGGAAGCGTCACCAGCACGGCCGCGTCCGCACTCCCGGCGGCAAACGGAAACGCCCGTGCCTGCGCGGCCGCGGCCGCGATTTCCGCGGCGGACGCCGGATCACCCGTGCCCAGCGGCGTGCCCCAGTGGTCGTTTTCCGCCGCAACCCGGCCCTCAGCGAAGATGCGCAATTGCGGATCGGCGAGGGCGTCGGTGACACCGAAGGCCGCCAGTGCGGGACCGGCGGCTCGAATCAGCATGCGCGCCGGGCGCGTCCCCTGCACCACGAAGCCACCGATCAGAACCTCGTTGCCCGTGCCCACCCGCGCGCGGGTGGCGACATTGATCAGCGAACCCGCGTCGGCGGCGGCCAGCGTTTGCAGGCGGTAGGTCGAGGTGATGAATGCGGTCCGCTCGATCGTCAGCGCTGAATTTGATTCGCCGGGACGCCCCGCCGGAATCCCAAGCGGCACGTTGATCGGCGCGGGCGCGACCACGTCGGGATTCGAAAAATACGCCAGCTCCACGCCGGGCGGATACGACATGATGTCGTGGTATTGGATGTTGTCCGCGCCGATGAAGCGGTAGCCGTAACTGAAGCTGAACGCGCCCTCGCCGCTGAAGGCGTTCTCCCGATCGTGGGCGCAGCCCATGACGTGCCCGAATTCGTGCGGCACGACCGTCGTGCCGGCGATGGCGGTGTACTGAATGATCGAAAACGCGTAGAGCGGATTGGTCGTGTCGCTGGGTCGATCGAGCAGGAAACTCAGCCCGCTGCTCGCGGTATCAGTCCGCTGCAGCGCGAGACACACGATGTCGGCGCCGACGCGGTCGCGGATCGCATGAATCTCATCCATCGCGCCGTCATCCGTAAGATACACCGCCGTCAGCGCGTCGTCCTGCACGCGGGACGGACCACTGCGCGATTCATCGTACGGCGTCTCCGCCACGCCCACGAGTTTCACCCGGGCGGAGATCAGGCTCGCGGCGAAGACGTCGTTGACCTTCGCGATCGCAAGATCGAACGCGCTTTGCAGCGCCGCGGTGCGACTCACACCCGAGAGCGTGGAGAGCACGGCCGGCGTGTGCAGCATCAACACGTGCACCTCGGCCCGCTGCGGATTGTCGGGCGCCGCCATCGCGGCGGGAATCGCGGCCGCATTGCCGGAGGTCGCGCCCGCCGATGCGCGCGGGAGCGCGGCGAACCGCGGGCGGCGCTCTCCGCCGCACGGCGGCACGAGGCCGGGGTCGATGCGATAGAATTGGGCCAGCTCCGCGGTGGCCGCGCGCAGCGCAAACGTGCCGAGCACCGGATCACGGATCTCCGCGTGCAGAAATCCGGCGTTCCAGGTCAGCAGCACACGGCTCGCCGGACGATCCCCAATCCGGCCCAGGCTGAGAAATCGATCCGGACCGAGCATCTCGCTGCCCTCGATCACCAGCGTGAAGGTGCTGCCATCGGGCAGAGGGACAGTGACGCGGCCCGCGCCGGGAGGCTGCCAGAACGGCGACGCCTTGCCGCTCAGCGCCGCGGTGTTGAGCCGCACGTAGTGGATTTTCTGTGACGGCGCGGGCAGCGCCTGATCGAGATCGGCGGCGTCGGCTGGCTGTACATAATGAAAGAGCAGCGGGGTGGTGTTGCCGGAAGGTTCGCCCTCAGTCGCCGCGCCGGAACGCGCGACGGGCGCAGCAGGCACAGAGTTCACCCGGACGTCGGGGACCGGCCGATCGGCAGACGTCGTCGGACGCGTTTCCTGCTTCCGCACCAACCCCGCCAGGAACGTCACCACGGCGACCGCGAGGAGCAACCGCGACAGCCAGCGTCGTCGAGAAGTCTGAGAGCAGGTGGTCATGAACAGGTGGGGACGAGGACGGCTGCAACGCGCGGGGAGTTTCGCCTCCGCCCGATCGAAGGTCCGGCGTGATTACCGCAGGGTCCTGATGACGGCCTGCAACTGCTCGGCATGATTCGCCGGGTCGACCTTGGGCACGACGGCCAGCACGGTTCCGTCGGGCTCGAGCACGTAAGCCGCGCGGGTGGGGCCGACAAAGGTACGGCCGTACATCGACTTCTCGATCAGCGACTCGGTCGCGCGGGCAAACTGGTCCTGCGGGTCGCTGGCGAGGGTGTAGCGGATGCCCTTCGCCGCCGCGTAACGTCCATGCGAGCCGCAGGTATCGCGGCTGATGGCGATCACATTGTAGCCGGCGCGGTCGAACGCGGCCGCATGTTCCACCAACCGATCGTTCTGCCGATCGCAGCTGGGCGTGTTATTCTTCATGTAAACCGAAACAATCGTGCGTCGGGTCAGCAACTCGGCGAAGGCCAGTTCTTTGACCACACCGTCGTGCAGGACTTTCAGGCGAAAACCGAGGGAGAGTTTCTGGCCGGGGGCAATCACAGGAATGGGAAAAGGTGTCGGCCAACCGTCCCCCAACTTAAGCCTGAGATCAACAATACGCTCCGAAAGCCGCAGAGGCTTTGACGGCGTCCGCAAAACCCTCCAAGTTGCGCGCGAATGAAATCGGTCAAGGTCCCCGCTCTGGAGCTTTTCCTCCACGAAATGATCCCGCTCGCCAAGGCGATGGGCGTGGGCGTGGAAGTCAGCGACGACCGATCGTTGGTGCTGCGGGCACCGAAGGAGCAGAATCGCAATTCGCTCAACACCGCCTTTGGCGGCAGTCTCGTGTCGCTCGCCACGCTCGCCGGTTACGGCGTCGTGTGGGAGCTGATGAAGAACGAAAAAGGCGCCGACAAGACCGAGTGGCGCATCGTGGTGAAGGAAAGTCGCGCGGCGTACCGCAAGCCGGTGATCGGCGATCTCCGCGCCATTTGCGAACGTCCGGCGCAGGCCGCCATCGCAGAATTCAAGGAAGCCCTGGGCCGCTATGGCAAAGCCAAGCTGAAGCTCAAGGCCTCCATCGTCGAGAACGGCAACGTCGCCGTCGACGTGACCGCCGCCTTCGTGGTGTCGCGCTGAGCGCCACTCCTTGACGGCCGGCCGTCAAGGACGTCCGGCCGCGGCGGTACGAACTCAGATGTGCTTGGAGTCCGTCTCGTCCTTCTTGACGTATCCGCTTTCCTGACGCGCGTGGTTCACGGCGTTCTTCTTCAGGTAGGCCTGGTAGACATCGTCGGCGGTCATGCCGAGCGTCTGGGCCAGTGAGACGAGGAAGTGAAACAGGTCGACGACCTCGACCTTGGCGTTCTGCTCGTCGAACTTCTGGTATTTCGCCCACCACTTCCACGGCACGCTGTCGATCAGCTCCGCCGTTTCCTGCTGCATCGCGCGCGTGTAGTTGAGAATCCACTTCGCCTTTTCCTCGTCGGTGGGCGGCGGCAGGTTGACGCCAATCCGGCGGTTGAGCGCATCCTGCATCTGGAAGATCTCCTCGAGTTTATCCATCCCGGCAGGCTGTGCTTCGGGCCCTCGCACTGGCAAGACTACAAGAAACTACGGGACGAGGAAGGAGGCCTCACGCGAGTCGGGGCCGGAAGAGGCGGGCAATTCAGAAGCCAGGAAGCCAGGAGCAATCCCACCGAGAAGGAACGGAGCGGAGCTTTGGGTGGGTGAAAACAATGCGACAGCGGGCAATCGGCGGATCGGTATCGACCAAAACCACCCTGCCCACGTCCGAAATTCCGATTCCTGGCTTCCTGGCTTCAAAATTGGCCCCTTCCGGCGGTTTTCCGCCCGGAATTGCCACTTGCCACTCGTGGCCTGCTGGGCGAGCGTGCCTGTCCATGCATCCGTTGAGCGCCACCGCGCTCCGGGTGCGCCAACAAACACGGCGCTCCCATGTTTTCCCGAGCCCAGGCAAAGGACGACGCCCGGTGAGCCGCCTTCATCCCAACCAACACACACATGTCAGATTCAGAAAAGTCCGGCGCGCCGAATGCGGTCCCCGCCGACTTGTCCGCCTCCGCCAACGCGGCGGCGGAGGCAGCCCCGGCCTCGCCCGCCGCCGCGGCTCCCGTCAGTCCCGCAGCGGCGTTTGGCTCGTTCGGCGCTGCGCGCGGATCCGGCCTCGCCCGCGGCAAGCGGCCGTCAGCCGTCACAGCACCCGCCAACGCCCCCGCGGTTCAGGCGGGTTACAAGCCGACCTCCCTCGCGGTCATCACGCCGGTGACGGAGTACAAGAACCCGTTCACCGGGGAAACCTCGGTCAACACCCCCCGTACCAACGAGCCGGCTGAGCCGGCCGCTCCTGCTCCCGCACCCGCTCCGGCCCCTGCCCCGGTGGTCGCCACGATTCCGGCCCCGCGCCCAATCCCGGCGCCCGCTCCGGTCGCAGCCGAGAGTGCTCAACCCGTTCACTTCGCCCCGGCTCCCCAGGCCGAGCGAGCCCCGGCACCCGCCGCGGCTCCCGAGACCACAGTCAAGTCGGAGCTCAATATTCTGCCCCCGGAAAGCCCCAAGCGCACCGAAATGCGCTGGGAATCCGGTGCCGGCGCGGCGGGCGAGACGACCTCGCCGAAGCCCGACGAGCGAAAGACCTTCCAGACCTCGCGCGAGCGTCGCGAAAACCGCGAAGGAGCCCGTCCGACGGAGCAGCGCGAACCGCGGCAACACCGCGATCCGCGCGACGTTCGCGATCAGCCCCGTGACCCGCGTGACCAACCCCGTGACCCACGCGACCAACCGCGCGATCCGCGCGATGTCCGTGAGCCGCGCAGTTTCGAACCGCGCCAGCCGCGTCGCGACGACCGCAAATTCGAACCGCGTTCGCCGCAACCCGCTCCGGAGCGTGCTCCGCAACCCGAGCCTGAAAAGAAATCGGGTGGCTTCGTCGGCTGGCTGAAAGGCCTGTTCGGCGGCGGCGACAAACCCGCCGATGCGACGGCAAAAGACTCGTCCGGCGAGCCGCGTCGCGACGGCGATTCCCGTCACGGCGGTTACCGCGGTGGCGACGGCGGCCGTGGCCGTGGTGGTCGTGGCGGCCAGGGTGGTGGCGGTTATCGCGGTGAGAACCGTGGTCCGCGGCCCGACGCTGGTCCCGGTCGCGGCGAAGGCGACGCCCCGCAGGGCGGCGAAGGCGAATTCGGTGGCCAGCGGCGGCGCCGCCGTCGCGGTGGCCGGGGTCGCTTCCGCGGCGAAGGTGGCGGCGATCGCGAACGCGGTCCGAACCCCGAAGGCCAGCAAGGCGGCGGCGCGATTTGAGCGAACCGTGAATTAGATCGCGGCTCGCGTTAATTCTTGCCGAGCGCGCCGCACCCCGCGCATTTCAAGGCGTCCGTTCTGCCCACGAGCAGGACGGGCGCCTTTTTTTATTTACGCCTCCAGCCTTCGATCTCCCGCGTCCTCATGGCCGATCTCATCGTCAACGGCGGCAAGCCCCTCTCGGGCACCATCACGCCGTCCGGCAACAAGAACTCCATTCTGCCCATCCTCTGCGCCACACTGCTGACGGATGAGCCGGTCGCGCTGCTGAACGTCCCGGACATCACCGATGTCGGCAAGCTGGTGACGTTTTTCCAGGAACAGGGTTCGCGCATCGCATGGGACAAGGCCGCGGGCTCGATGGCCATCGATCACTCGACCTTCGATCCCGGCCGGCTCAAGGGTGAACTCCCCTCGGGCATGCGTTCGTCGGTGCTGCTGTTTGCCCCGCTCCTGCAGCGGATGAAGAAAATCACGCTGCCCACGAACGCCAAGGGCTGCTCGCTCGGGATTCGCGAACTCGATCCGCATCTGGAAATCCTGGAGAAACTCGGCGCCACGATTTCGCGCCGCGGCGATCTCACCCTGCGCCTCGCGAAGAAGTTCCGCGGCGCGCGCCACTGGCCGGATTACATGTCGGTGACCGCGACGGAAAATTTCGTCATGGCTGCGGCCATCGCCGACGGCGAGTCGACCCTGCTCAATGCCGCGAGCGAGCCGCACGTCCAGGATCTCTGCGCTGTCTTGATCGCGATGGGCGCCAAGATCGACGGCCTCGGCACGAGCAAACTCTGCGTCACCGGCGTCGAACGCCTGCGCGGCGGCACCTTCACGATCAACACCGACTATCACGAGGTCGTGACCTTCCTCGCCCTCGGCGCGATCACCGGCGGCGAGGTGCGGGTGAAGAACTCCCTGCCGCATCACTTTGATCTGATGACGCGCGCATTCGCCCGGCTCGGGGTGAAGATCGAACACAAGGGCGACACCGCCATTGTCCGGCGCAACCAGTCGTTGGAAATCACGGCGCCGTTCACCACGAATCTCCTGCCGAAAATCGAAGCGGCCCCGTGGCCGTACTTTCCCGTGGATCTCCTGCCCTGCATGATCGCGCTGTCGGTGCGGGCCAAGGGTGCGATCCAGTTTTGGAACAAGGTCTACGAGGGCGGCTTCACCTGGATGCCGGAGCTGTCGAAGTTCGGCGCGCACGTCGTGGTCAGCGATCCGCACCGCATCATCGTCTTCGGCGACCGCCCCCTCCGTCCGACCACGGTCGACGCGCCCTACATCATTCGCGCCGCCGTCGGACTCTACATGGTCGCCGCCAGCATTCCCGGACGCTCGATCGTGAAAAACGCCGACACCATCAAGCGTGCGCATCCCAAATTCGTGGAGAATCTCCGGACGCTCGGTGCCGAGGTCGAATGGAAGGGCTGAAGAACTGCGGATTGGCGATTGCGGATTGCGAATTTCAGGCCGGACCGACCCTCTCTCATTGAATCATGCTACTCCCGTGACGAAACCCGGTACCCGCAATCCGCAGTCCGCCATTGAACCGCCCGCGGCGCGCGGCCTTGGCTACATCACGAGTGCTCTGGCCGCGCCGGTTTCCCCGGTCGAAGCCGCGCTGCGTCCGCTGTCATTCGCCGACTTCACCGGCCAGCCCAAGACGGTCGAACGCCTGCAGGTCATGGTCGGCGCCGCCAAACGTCGCGGCGATCCGCTCAATCACATTCTGCTCTCCGGTCCGCCGGGCCTCGGCAAGACGACGCTCGCCTTCATCCTCGGCAACGAACTCGGCAAGAGCGTCCGCGTGACCTCGGGTCCGGTGATTGAAAAGGCCGGCGATCTCGCCGGGCTGCTCACGAATCTAGAGGAGGGCGACATCCTCTTCATCGACGAAATCCACCGGATTCCGAAGACCGTCGAAGAGTATTTGTATTCGGCGATGGAGGACTTCCGCCTCGACATCATGATCGACCAGGGCCCGAACGCCCGGAGCGTGCGGCTCACGATCCCGCGTTTCACGCTCGTTGGCGCCACCACCCGCAGCGGCCTGCTGACCGCGCCGCTGCGCTCGCGTTTCACGTTGCAGACCCGGCTCGACTACTACGACCGCCCGACCCTGGAAGGCATTGTCCAGCGCAGCTGTGGGCTGCTCAAGGTGCGGATCGACGTCGGCGGCGCGACCGAGATCGCGACGCGCGCGCGCGGGACCCCGCGAGTGGCCAACAACCTGATCAACTTCTGCCGCGACTTCGCCCAAGAGCGCGCCACCGGCACCATCACGCAGCCGATCGCCGCGCGAGCGCTTGAACTGCTCGAGATCGATGCCGCCGGCCTCGACGAAATGGACAAGCGCATGCTGCGCGTGATGGCGGAGAACTACCGTGGCGGTCCGGTCGGCATGAGCACGATCGCCGTGGCCGTCGGCGAGGAAGCCGAAACGCTCGAGGAAGTGCACGAGCCCTTCCTCATCCAGGAAGGTTATCTCCAGCGCACGCCCCAGGGCCGCGTGCTGACCGCCAAGGGCTACCACGCCGTCGGCCTCAAACCGATCACCGGCGAACAAAGCTCGCTGCTCTGAGCCAACCCAGCAGCGCACCTCCCGCGAATCACGCGAACGGACGCGAATGCCGGCGGTGGGATCGAGTCCGCTTTCTCCCGTCAGGCTCTCCGCCGCGTGAGGCCTGACCAAGCTTGGTTTTGATTTGCGCCTATTGGCGGGATTCGCGGGCAGCTGGCTGGCTGCGGCTGACCAGACGCCGCGGGCCTGCGATGCCGCGCCAACTTAATCTGGCCAGCGGTAGCGTCTCAGCGTTGGCTCGGAAGCGTTCCCTCCCATGCGCCGAATCCTTCCACTCTTCGGCCTGCTGGCGCTCGGCGTCACGCGGGCGTTTTCCGCCGGTGCGCCGGTCGACAAGTTCCAGCAACTCGAGCAACTGCTCCCCTCGCCCAACGCCCAGCGCAACGCCGCCGGCGCGCCCGGGCCGGCTTACTGGCAAAACCGCGCCGACTATCGCATCGAGGCCAGCCTCGACGAGCAGACTCACCAGCTGACCGGGCGCGGCACGATCACCTACCATAACGCTTCTCCGGATACGCTCACGTATCTCTGGTTGCAGCTGGACGCGAATCTCTTCGCGCACAACTCCGACGCGCGCATGCTGGCGCGGCCGCCCGCCGACCTCACGCGCGTACCCTATCGCACGCTGCAGGAAATGGTCACCGCCGAATCCTATTCGAGCGATCTCGTCGTGAACGAAGTGAAGGACGCCAGCGGCCGCATCCTCGATCACACGGTCGTGAAGACCATGATGCGCGTCGATCTGCCCGCCCCCCTCGCTCCCGGCGGCAAGTTCACTTTCTCGCTCGGCTGGCGCTACCGGCTCAATCCCGCCAAGGGCTCCGCCTCGCGCACGAGCTACGAGCTCTTTGAGAAGGACGGCAACGCGCTCTACGTCGTCGCGCAATGGTTCCCGCGCCTCGCCGCCTACACCGACTATACCGGCTGGCAGCACAAGCAGTACCTCGGCACCGGCGAGTTCACGCTCGAGTTCGGCAACTACGACGTCCAGCTCACGGTGCCCGACGATCACGTGGTCGCCTCGACCGGCACGCTGCAGAATCCAGCCGCCGTCCTGACCGCCGCCCAGCGCGAGCGTCTCCAACAAGCGGAGACGGCCAAGGCGCCGGTGTTCATCGTCACGCCCGACGAAGCCAAAGCCAACGAGAGCCACCGGCCCGCCGGCACGAAGACGTGGAATTTTCGCGCCGACAATGTCCGCGACTTCGCCTTCGCGACCTCGCGCAAGTTCATCTGGGACGCCATGGGCGCAAGCGGTCACACGCACGCGGGCAAGCCGGTGCTCGCGATGTCGTTTTATCCCAAGGAAGGAATGCCGCTCTGGGACAAGTACTCGACGCACGCGATCGCGCATACGCTCGATGTCTATTCGCGTTTCTCCTTCCCGTATCCCTACCCCGTCGCGATCTCCGTGAACGGCCCCGTCGGCGGCGGCATGGAGTATCCGATGATCTGTTTCAACCGGCCGCGGCCCGAGGACGACGGCACCTATGCGAAGCGCACCAAGTACGGTCTTATCGGGGTGATCATCCACGAGGTCGGCCACAATTATTTCCCGATGGTCGTGAACTCCGACGAGCGCCAGTGGACTTGGATGGACGAGGGCATCAACTCGTTCCTGCAGCAACTCGCCCAGGAGGAATGGGAGAACAACTGGCCGCAGCGCCGCGACGCCCGCGAGCTGCCCACCTACATGCGGCGCACGGATCGCGTGCCGGTCATGTCGAATTCCGAATCGATTCAGGATCTGGGCAACAACAGCTACGCGCAACCGGCGGTCGCGCTGAACATCCTGCGCGACGTCGTCATGGGTCGCGCGCTGTTCGACCACGCGTTCAAGACCTACGCGCAACGGTGGATGTTCAAGCGTCCGGTGCCCGCGGATTTCTTCCGCACGATGGAGGACGCCAGCGGCGTCGATCTCGACTGGTTCTGGCGCGGCTGGTTCTACAGCACGGATCGCGTCGATCTCGCGATCGAGCAGGTGCGGTGGATCCAGCTCGATTCCAAGGATCCCGCGATCGAGAAGCCGAAGAGCGAGTCCGAGAAGAAAGCCCGCCCGCAAACCACCACGCGCGCCTTGAACGCCGCCCTGCCGAAACGCGTCGATCGCTTTCCCGATCTGAAGGATTTCTACGACAGCTACGACGAGGCTACCGTCCTCCCGAGCGAGAAGAAGGCGCACGACACGCTGGTCCGGGAACTCACCAAGGCGAAGATCGATCCGGCGCTGCTCAAGACCGCGCGCAATTTCTACCTGATCGACTTCGCCAACCTCGGCGGCCTCGTGATGCCGCTGCCGCTGCGCATTGAGTACACGGACGGCACCACCGAGGAGATGCAGCTGGGCGCCGAGCTGTGGCGCTACAACACGGACAAGAGTTCCAAGCTGATCATGACCGCGAAGGAAATCCGCGCGGTGACGCTCGATCCGCGCGACGAGATGGCGGACTGCGATCTCGAGAATAATTTCTGGCCGCGGCGCCCGGTGAAAACGAAGTTCCAGCTCTTCAAGGAAGCGGAGGAAAAGAATCCGCTGCGCGAACTGACCAAGCCGGCGGCGAAAGACGCGGCAACCGACGCCGCCAAGCCCTGAGATGGCCGCGGGCTTCCTGCGCCGACTCGGCGGGATCCTGGCCGCACTGCTGGCCGGGCCGGCGGTTCTCGCCCATCCCGTTCACACTTCCGTCGCCGAAGCCGATTACAACCGCTCGACGCGCACGCTGGAAATTGCCGTGCGCGTCTTCGCCGACGACTTTGAGGCCGCGCTCAGCGCGCGGGCCCGGGAGAAAATCTCCCTCGAGAAAACCCCGCCGGCGCAACTCGACGCGCTGATCCGGACCTACGTGACGGAGTCGTTCACCGTCAGGACCCCGGAGGGAAAGCCCGTCGCATGCCGCTGGATCGGCAGGGAGTTGAAGGATCGGGCCAACGAACTCTGGCTGTATTTTGAAGCCGGGCTGCCCGACGGATTTGTCGGTGCGCGACTGCGCCACGCGCTCCTCACCGAACAGTTTTCCGACCAGCTCAATTCGATCCGCGTGAGCGATGGAGCCCGCACGCTCACGCTCCTGTTCTTTCCGGATCGCGGCGAAAAGATCGTCCCCCGCGCGCCCTGATTCGTTTGAGGGCGTTTCAGGCCGGGAGCGCACCAGTGCCGGGCCGCTGTGCGCGGCGTTACGCCATGCTGCTGGCGCGGACGAGTTGCGGCTCCGGCGTCAGCACTTCGCCGCCCGCGGCCAGCCGGCGCGGCCACTGGCGCGCGCCCTGCAGGGTCAGCACCATCCGACCGCGACCTTCCGCCGAAGCCCGGCGGAGCGTGGCCGGCCAGCGGCGTAATGCGGCCATTCCGCCCTGATGACGGGCCGCGACGAGCGATCCGGGGAATGTCCCGAAGGACGGAACCGCGGCACCCGCCGTCCTTGTCCGGACGGTTGCCAGCGCCGGCTGAGCTGCCGCGGCCCGACTGAAAATACCGCCAAGCCAGGGCAACAAGCCCAGTTGGACCAAATATCCGGCGCCCAAGCCGACGTGCACGCAGGCCATGACCTGCAACCACAGCGCCCGGGTGCTGGAACCGTCGATGGCGTTGCGGGCAAAAAATTCAGGTGCGATCTGCGGCAGCACCCACATCCCCAACCCCGAAACACAAAAGGCGAAAGCGTTTCCAGTATTCATGCGGACCTCCCTTTAGCCACGGTCGTGCCACGCCACCGCGGTTCCGGACAAGTCGCTCCGGGCAAGGAGCATACGATTTCAAGCGGTCGGCGCAGCGGGAGTCAGGAGCGACTTTTCGCACGGCATCGCCGCCTGCCTCCGTGCAATTTGAGCGGACCCGTGATCCACGCCGAAATTCGGCCCTCGAGAAGCCGGTTGTTCCATCAATTTTTCTACACTCCGCGCGCGCTCGCGAACCTACGCTGCGATCGGGCCCGAGCCCCAGGAAGGCGTTGGGCGTTTTCCCGATCCGTTCTCCCAATCAGACGTCCCCACGCTGCGGCCGCAGCACGATCTCCTCGACCACGGTGCGACGTGAAAGCCGGTATACGGCGAAGAACGCCTGCGCGACATCAGCCGCCGGCATCATGCGGGCTGGATCGACGCCACTTCCGTCCCACGAAGGCGAAACCGTCGCACCCGGATAAACGCAGCACACGCGCACGCCCTTCTCGCGCAATTCCGCGCGCATCACCTTGCTCAAACCAGTTACACCAAACTTGGCCGCCGAGTAACCCGCGCCGCCCGGATACGCGATCAGTCCGGCGATTGAACTCATGTTGAAGATGTCGCCCCGACCGCGCGCGATCATGCCGGGCGCGAAGGCGCGCGAGACGAGAAACACGCTGCGCAGGTTCGCCGCGATCATCCGATCGAAATCAGCCACGCTCATCTCCGTGAACGGCGCGCCAGCGAATTTTCCCGCGTTGTTGATCAACACCTCCACGCCGCCGAATCGCGCCTGCACCGCCGCGGCCATCGCCGTCACGGCACTCTCATCGCTGACGTCACACGCGAACGTCTCCGCCTTCGCGCCGAGCGCGACGCAGGCCCGGGCGGTCGACGCGAGACCCTTCACGTTGCGCGCCACCAGCGCGAGGCGCACGCCGCGAAGTTCGCGCGCAAAGACCCGGGCGATGGCGGCCCCGATGCCTTGCGACGCGCCAGTGATGAGGACGAAAGGCTTGGACATGGAAACGTGCTGTCGGTGGAACGCCCGGAACACACGGAAAAAATCCGCGCGTTCCGCCGTCTCAGCACACCAGCGAGCCGAAGTTCATGAAATCGGCGCCGAGACCGCCCTTCACGCCCTTGCAGATCACGCTGACGGCGTCGTGCGAGTGCAGTGACTCGAGATGCGAGCACGCGATCTGGAAATCACAGATCCGCTTGTCGGCGTCGAATTCCCGGTAGAGCAGCCGCGCGGCATCCTCGACAAACTTGAGGTGGGCGCCGTTCAACTCGGCGAACGCCTGCTCATCCTCGCGCTTCACCATGACCTGCGTCTCCGTGCGGAGCGCGGCGAGGCAGAGCGCGTGCACGTCCTCGATCCAGATGCGTTTGCCTTGAGCCTCCTCGACCACGACGCGCGCCTTGCTGCGCTGCGAATGCGGCACGGTGTACACGCCGCGCGTGTCGCGCGCGTGTTCGGAAAGCTCGGCCGAGCACGGGCACGCCGAGGAATAGACGAAGTCGAAGTGCACGAAACGCCGGTAGGAGCCGTCACGGGTCACGACGCCCTCGAAGGCGACGTTGTAGAACTGATACCCTTCGAGCCCGCTGCGCAGGCTGCGATGCAACATCGGATACGAGAAGCTCACCTTCAGCCGCGCGTCCTTGCTCTTCACGTTGCGCAGGTAGGAGCGGAGAATCTTGCCCATCCACTCGCCGGTGAAGACCTCGTCCTTGTGCTCGTAGAACGAGCGCACGATGCGGCTCATGTTGATGCCCTTCAGATCGGCCTCGAGGGAAACGGTGCCGGTGACGCTGGCCTCGAGCGTGAGAATTTCCTTCTGCTTCGTGCGAAACTTCAGCGGCAGTTTGAAATTGTGCACGCCCACCTGCTGAATCGGCACGTGCGCCCCCTGGATCGCATCGTGCGCGGCCTCCATCATGTCGGGCAGCGACGCGCGGTACGGCGGGGTGACCGTGAAGGCGGAGTCGTAGCCGCGCTTGATGCGCGGGGC
Source organism: Terrisphaera buseokensis (assembly GCF_047521145.2). Classification (GTDB taxonomy): domain Bacteria; phylum Verrucomicrobiota; class Verrucomicrobiia; order Opitutales; family Opitutaceae; genus ER46. Next base: position 5,927,520 of record NZ_CM134186.1, read on the forward strand.
CGCGCCGTTCGCGGCGCGATGCAGATACATGGTCTTTTTTTTGCTCATGTCGTTTTTGATCCGGCCGGCGACGGTTGGTGACGATAACAACCGGACCGCCATCGGTCGCGGAGCTTCGCCGGCGAAGAAATTAAGGGACGTCCGGTCCGAGGTATTCCGCGAAATTCCGCGGCGTCTCGTACAAGCGCACGCAATGCAGTTTTCCCGCCGTGAGGTGCGGCTCGATTTCGTTCCAGAACGCGATGACGAGATTTTCGGTGGACGGATTGATCCCGCGCAGAAACTCCACCTGGTCGTTCAGATTGCGGTGGTCGCACTTGTCCACGACGGTCCGGTGCAGGATCCGTTTCAATTCGCCAAGATCCAGCACGTAGCCGGTCTCCGGGTCAGGCTGACCGCGCACCGTGACCTCGAGCACATAGTTGTGGCCGTGCCAGTGCGGGTTCGTGCAGAGGCCGTATTTCTCCTCGTTCCACTGCTGACTCTTCGTCGGGTTGTGGAGCCGGTGCGCCGAATTGAAATGCACCTGCCGCGTGATGTACACGGTGCCGCGCAGCACTCTGGGTGCGGTGGGCTTCTTGGCGGCGGTCGGCTTCGGCATGGAAGGTTAGAGGTAGCAGAAAAGTCCAACCGGTCAATGCACGGCGTCGGATTCAAAGGCCGACTGCACGCGTGCAGGGGAACGCGGCGCCCTGCTCCTACGTCACACGCGCCACGCGGCTTAAGTGGGGATGTTACGCCACGTTTCGAGTTCGACCCCCGTGGGCGGCGTCTTCACGTTCTGCTCTCTCCACGCCCCGCCTCTATCGTCCATGAGAATCCGCAAAGTCCTCGTCACCGCCGCCAATCCCCGTCAACGGACGCTGCCGCTGCAGACGCTCATCGATCAATCGGGCGAGCCCAAGTCCGCGCTGCAGGTGATCCTTGAGGAGGCCGCCGGGGCCGGCATCGAGGAATTCGGCGTCGTGGTGTGTCCGGGTGACGAGCAGGCGTACGGCGAAGCCTGCGGCGACCTGCGCTCGCGCGTGCGCTTCATCGTGCAGGACGCGCCCCGCGGCTACGGCCACGCGGTGCTGTGCGGCCGGCAGTTCGTCGGCGACGATTCCTTTCTCCATCTTGTCGGCGATCATCTGCACGTGTCGCAAACGGCCGCGAGCTGTGCCCGCCAGCTGATCGACGTCGCCGTCGCGGAAGACGCACCCGTCTCCGCCGTCCAACCGACGCGCGAGAGCCAGCTCACGTCGTTCGGCGCGATCGGCGGCCGGCTCGTGGGCGGTGCGAGTCCTTTGTATCACGTCGAAGCGGTGCTGGAAAAACCCACGCCCACGGTCGCCGAGCAGCAGTTGATCGTGCCGGGCCTGCGCGCCGGTTTCTACCTGTGCTTCTTCGGAATGCACGTGCTCGGGCCGGAGATCTTCACGCTGCTGGACGAGCACCAGCGCGCGGCGCCTGACCGCGCCCTCGGCCTCTCGCCCGCGTTGCACGCGCTGGCGTCGCGGCATCGTTACCTCGCCTTCAACGTCGCCGGCCGCCGTTTCGACATCGGCGCCCCGTACGGGCTGCTGTTCGCCCAGCTCGCATTGTCGCTCTCGGGCCGCGATCGCGATCGCGTCCTTACGCAGCTCGTCGAACTTCTGGCCGTGCGCGCCGACGGATCATGAGCGCCGGCGTCATCGACATTATCGAGTCCAGCGACCCGGCCGTCCGCGATCTCTCCATTGATCGCTGGTGCGAGGGCCGTCCGGTCGCCGCGTTGCTCGCGGCCTGTGACGCCCTCGACGCCTACCGCCGCAAGGAGCCGAATCTCTACAAACGGGTCCGCGCGCTGTTCTTCATCACCGCGATTCATCGGTATCACCTGCCCGCGCGCCCCGATCTTCCGCGACTCGGCCGCGTGCCGCATCCCGGATTCAATCACCTGCTCGAACGCCGGTTCGAGGAGGCGATCACGACCTTCCTCGCCGCGCAGCAGGCGCTCGGGCCGAGCGAAGCGCTCTCCAGCGCGCTGGCCTCGGCGCACCATGCGCTCGCGTTTCAAACTCTCGCCGATCAGGTCCGGCGCACGGTGCGCTCCACCCATGGCAACGCCTGGATGTTCCGGCTCGGCCACCCGCTCGATCAGCCGTTGCGGCTGCGGCGCGAACTGCTCGCGCGCGAAAACGACCAGGCCCCGTATCCGCTGCTGCGCGAACGCACGCCGGTGCGGATGGATCTCACCCATTGCGGCTGGAGCGACATTTTTTTCCTCGGGATGGATTTCCCCGAGGGGGCGCGCGTGCTCAACATCTCGGTCGACCTGGCCGTGCACGGCCGCGACGACACGCCGCGACCGCCGGTCGAGGCGTACTTCCGGGTGATCGACGAGCCGGTAATCCGGTTGGCGAGCGTCGACCTCGAGGCCAGCGCGTGCCTCACCGCGCTCGACGACGTCTTCGATTTCGGCCGCGACTATCTCGGCCTGCTGAAGGCGGCGGTGATCGCCGCGGGCCTCGTGCCGCCCGGCATCGAGCGATCCGGCGCGAGCCTCGCCGAACTGCTCGCGACGATCTTTGGTCCGGGCCGCGGGTTCGAACTCGTCAGCAACGTCAACCGGATCCCCAAGGGCTCGCGGCTCGCCGTATCCACCAATCTGCTCGGCGCGCTCATCGGCGTATGCATGCGCGCCACCGGCCAGATTCAGCAGCTCACAGGTCCGATGGAGGAAGCCGAGCGTCGGATCGTGGCGGCGCGCGCCATCCTCGGCGAATGGATCGGGGGCTCGGGCGGCGGCTGGCAGGACTCCGGCGGACTCTGGCCGGGCATTAAACTGATCGAGGGGGCCGCGGTGCGTCCCGGCGACCCCGAATACGGCGTCAGCCGCGGCCGGCTGCTGCCCCGCCACACGCTGCTCGGCCGTGACCGGATTTCTGATACGGCGCGGCGGAAGCTGCAGGACTCGCTTGTGCTCGTCCACGGCGGCATGGCGCAGAACGTCGGTCCCATTCTCGAGATGGCCACCGAGAAATACCTGCTGCGCAACGAGCCCGAATGGACGGCGCGCCAGCGGGCCGTCGCCACGCTCGACGACATCCTCGGGCTGCTGGCGGCGGGTGACATCCGCGGGCTCGGCCGCGCGCTGACGGAAAACTTCTTCGGCCCGCTGCAAACAATCATCCCGTGGGTCAGCAATCTCTACACCGAGCAGTTGATCGCCCGCACGCGCGCGCGTTTCGGCGACGACTTCTGGGGCTTCTGGATGCTCGGCGGCATGTCGGGCGGCGGCATGGGATTCATCTTCGCGCCGGAACGCCGTGCCGAGGCCCAGGCCGCGTTGCAGGAGATCATGATCGTCACCAAGCGCGAGCTGGAGACGTCGCTGCCGTTCGCGATGGATCCGGTAGTGTATGATTTTGCGATCAACGAGGACGGCTCCGTGGCCGCGCTGCTCGCGGGCGCCGACGCCCTGCTCCCCGTGGCATTCTATCAGCACGCGCTGCCCGGCTCGCTGCGGCGCGAGGCGCGGGATCTGACGCCGCGCGAGCGCGCCGATCTGCAGCAGTTCACGCGCGCCGGCCGGACGCATCCGGAATTCACCAGCGCCCTCCCCTCCTTGCTCGATCGCATGCTGCCGTCGGGCGAAAGCGGCAGCCGCACCGCGCACCGGCTCGACGAACTGCTCGCGGCCAACGGTTTTGATCGCGCCCAGCACGAGCAGATCCGCGCCGACCTGCGCGCCGGCCGCATCGGACTCGCGTTGAACCGCCTGCCGTCGAACACGAAGATCGAGGACGTGCCGCCGCAGGATTTGTTCGATGCAGCCACCGCCTCCGCCGCGCTGCGTCGCGCGGGCGAAGCCGCCTTGCAACGCGGTGAGGTCGCCGTGGTCACGTACGCGGCGGGGGTCGGCAGCCGCTGGACGCAGGGCGCGGGCGTCGCCAAGGGCCTGCATCCGTTCGCCAAGTTTTCCGGCCGTCACCGCAGCTTCATCGACGTGCACCTGGCGAAGTCGCGCCGCACCGCGCAGCAATCCGGCGCCAAGGTGCCGCATGTATTCACGACGAGCTATCTCACGCACGCGGCCATCGAGCGTCACCTTGCCACCGCGCAGAGCTCGACGCAGGAATCACCGGTGTTTCTCTCGCCCGGAAAGTCCATCGGCCTGCGTCTCGTGCCGATGGTGCGCGACCTGCAGTTCGCGTGGGAGGAAACCGCGCAGCAAAAACTCGACGAACAAAAGGAGAAGATGCGCGAGAGCGTCCGCGCCGCACTGACCGGCTGGGCCCGCGGTGCCGGCGAAGGCGGCGACTACACCGACAACGTGCCGGGCCAGTGTCTCCATCCGGTCGGCCATTGGTTCGAGGTGCCTAATCTCCTCAAGAACGGCACGCTCGCGCGCCTGCTCGCAGCGCAACCGCAACTGCGCACGCTGCTCGTGCACAACATCGACACGCTGGGCGCCACGCTCGATCCCGCGCTGGTCGGGTGGTTCCAGGCGTCGGGCGGCGCGCTCGGCTGGGAGGTCATTCCGCGCCGCATCGAGGATCACGGCGGCGGCCTGGCCCGCGTCGACGGCCGGCTCCGGCTCGTCGAGGGCCTCGCGCTCCCGCGCGAAGAGGATGAGTTTGCCCTGACCTACTACAGCACGAATTCATGCTGGGTGGACATCGACCGACTGCTGACGCTCTTCGGCCTCACGCGCGCCGACCTCGCCGACGCCGCCCGCACGGCGAGCGCGGTCCGCGCGATGGCCGCGCGGGTGCCGACCTACATCACGCTCAAGGACGTGAAGAAGCGCTGGGGCCACGGCCAGGAGGACGTGTATCCGGTGGCCCAATTCGAGAAGCTGTGGGGCGACATGACGGCGCTGCCCGAGTGTGCCAACGTCTTTGCCTCGGTGTCGCGCGCCCGCGGCCAGCAGTTGAAAGACCAGGCGCAGCTCGACGGCTGGGCTCGCGACGGATCGGCCGCGTACGTGGATTCGCTGTGCCTCTGGCAGTGACGTTCCCGTCAATGCAGTTCTCCCCGCGTGTCTCATCGCCGCAACTTCGACTGAGATGATCGAAAAGTCTTCTGCCGTCGTGGCTACGAGCGCCAGCGAGGGGTCGAACCGCCACTCGCTGGCGCTCGCAGCCACCTTGAGTCACTTGGATCGCGGGATCCGCCTGTCGCGTGATGTGAGCTCTAGCCGGGCGCACGAATCTCTTCGCCGTGCGCTGCGTGTCGTTTCGGACCCACTCGTGTTCGTTGGGCCTGCGCCTGCATGAATCTGCCCCCGCTCCTCTTCATCGCGCTCGCGAGCAAACTCGTCGCGCTCGTGCTGTGGGCGGGCGGGATGGACGCGCGCGTCGGCGCGGCTTTTTTCTGCGGACCCGATCCCTTCCTGCTCCTCGCGCTCTTCGTGCCGGCGGCGCAGGGCCTCGTGCGCGTGCACACGCGTTTTGCCACGACGCGCCAGGAAGTCTGGCTAACCATCGACGACGGACCGGATCCGGACGACACGCCGCGCATCCTCGATCTGCTCGATCAGCACGGCGCGCGGGCGACGTTCTTCGTCATTGGCGAACGCGCCGCGCGGTGTCCGCACCTCATCCGGGAAATTGTGCGGCGCGGCCACGAGATTGGCCACCACACGCACACCCATCCGGCCGCAACCTTCTGGTGCGCCGGCCCGACCCGGCTGACCGCCGAACTCGATCGCACGCTCGCCACGCTGCAGGAAAATGGGATTCGCCCGCAACGGTTTCGCGCGCCGGTCGGCATCAAGCACCTGTTTCTCGATCCGGTGCTCGCGCGGCGCGGACTCAGTTATGTCGGCTGGAGCGTGCGCAGCGGCGACTGCCGCGCCCCCACGCCCGAGGCCGTGCGGGAGCACACCGTGTCGCAATTGAAACCGGGCGCGATCCTGCTCGTGCACGAAGGTCCCAGCGTGCCGCCGAACGTGCGGGTGACGGGCATTGCGTTGGTGCTCGCGGCCGTGATGGCACGCGGGTTCACCTGCGTGGTGCCGCCGGCGGACGCCCTGCGTTAACGCCCCGGCGGCTTCAGGTTCACGGCGGCGGCGGACGCGTTGAGGCGTTTGCGCATGATGTGGAGCACGACGCCGACGACCACGAACATCGCGCCCGATCCGGCCATCGCCCAGCGATCACCGCGCATCAAACCATCGCCGAGCACGATGATTGACGCCGCATACGTCGAGGGCACGAGCACGGACACCACCATGTAGGTGCCGAAGGGCACGCGGGCGAGACCCAGGATGACGCTCTGCAGAGAGAACGGCGTCACTGGCACCACCCGCAGGATCACGATCGCGAGCCACGCGGTCTTCGGCTTGATGTCGGGCAGCTGGTAGCCGAGCCAGCGCACCACCCACGCGGCGACGGGGCGAAGCGCATACGCGGCGAGCCCGTAGGAGAGCGCGACGTTGGCCGCGATCGCGGCGACCGCGCAGAGCACCACCGTGCCCACTCCGAGGGTGGGCCCAAACACCGGGCCCGCCACAAACGTGAAGCCCGAAAGCGGAAAGCCCACGGCCGGCAGCAGCGCCATCGCGACGAAAAATGGCAGCGGGCCCGCGCTCCGCAGCGCGGTGATCACGCGATCGATGAATCCCCGCACATCGTAATGACGCCAGAGCACGACCGCCCCCACCACGGCCACCGCCGTCAGAATCCCGATGAGAACAAGCTGTGCTTTGCGGGAACGGATCAAGCCGCCATGGTGCAACACCGTTCCCGCCACCGCCGAGCACAAAGCGCGTCGGCCGGCGTCGCGGCGACCTCCTGAATGGGACAATTCGGTTGCCCGCGAATCACGCGAATGGTCGCGAAAGAGAAGACCGGAAAACCAAGCTCTCCGCCAGCGGTGAATCCGGAACGCGGCCGGCGGACAGTACTTCACCTCTGGCATTCGCGATCATCCGCGTGATTCGCGGGAAGCCCGCCGGACGCTTCGCCTCAAAACAGGCCGCGACCTTCGGCGAGGCGTCCGTCCGCGAAGACGATCGTGTGTTTGACGAAGCGGCTGCTCCAATAAACCCAGCGATCGCTGTCAATCGAGGCGGTCTCGTGCGCCGGCGGATAGCCGCGCGCCATGAGCACCAGTTCCTTGGTCATGCCCTTGCGCATTTCACCGCTGGCAATCGCCGTGGCGAGGGCCGCAGGGAGTTTCTCGAGCGGCGTCTTTTCCGCCGAGAGCATCAGGCTCGCGATTTCGCGGATCGATTTCTTGGTATACTTTTCCTCGTTCTTCACCTTCACGTCCTGACCGGTGTCGGCGCGCTTCAGCACAAGCTGCGAGCCGGACATCGAGACGAGTTTGACCGGCGTGTTGATCGGTACAATCGGACCGCGGGCATAATTCGTGGTGACGTGCTCGTTCTTCTCCTCGTGAAAGGTGAAGCGCGTGAAATACTCCTGCCCGACGACGGGCTCCACCTTGGGCGGGGCAATGCTCGGAAGCATCTGCGAGAACGCCGCTGAAACCGCGGGAGCCGGGGCAGGCACTGGCGCGGCGTCGGCGCCATTGGCGGCCGGCACGAGCACTGAAGACCAGGCGGGTGAATTGGCCGCGGGCGAACCGGCAGCAGGAGCCGGGGCCGGAGCCGGAGTGGTGGCAGGCGGCGGAGCGACCGGAGCCGCGGTCGCAGACTGGGCGGGCGCGGCTGCGGGCGCGGGTGCAGCGACCGATTTCAGCGCGATCATCTTTTGAATCATCGCCTCGGATACTCCGGCGCCCTTCAGCGTGATGAGCGCATCGACGCTGGTGTCGTAGTCCGCCGGCTCCTTCTGCATCGCAGCCAGAATGGTCTCTTCGCTCAGACCCGCCTTCTGCATCTTGATCACGTCGTTGTTGTTCATGGCCGCCGCAAGTAGCGGAAGCGCGAGTGAAAGGACGGAAAGCACGCTCGAACGAATGAAGTATTTCATAGGGAGATCGCTAATCGACCGGAAAATTCAAAGGGGAAGCGCCTTGGGATCGGAAGCGCATTCGATGGGAGTGGGTCGAAAGTCGAAGGGCGGCCGGCGCCCGCGACAGGATGGTTTGTCGGGAAAGCACCCGCCTTCGAATGCCATGGGATGCGACCGGGGGCGGTCGCGGTCCCATGAATATTCCCGAACGGCGGGTTTCAAGCCGCAGCCGCACGCGGCGACGGGACGGGCCCCTTCCGGGACAGCAATCCTGCCGCGAGGGCCCCGGCACCGAGCAAAGCCAGCACTGCACCGGCAATGACAAAGTTGCGCGATTTGCCGGCAGGCACCTTGAGCGAATAGATGAGCCCCTGGTCCGCGTTGCCGGGACCGACCAGCGTCACGCCGACGGCGTTGGCCGGCATCACAATCCGGATGGTCTGGAGACTGTTGTTCGCGAGCGGATTGTTGCCACTGAAGAACCACTCGCGGCCGTTGTTGTTGACCAGGCGGAACTCCTTTTCGATCGCGATGCGGAAGCGTCCGTCCTTGCGCAATTCGGGACCGGCCGGGCTGCGCATCGTCATCTTCGCGGTGCGGTTCAAATCGTCCTTCTCGAACTTGAAGTCGTCGATCACGAGCGCGGAAAACTGATGCTTCATCATCGCGCGCAGGCGCGAGGGATCGTCGCCCACCTGCGACTTCCACTGCCGCCAGGCGGCGGCATCGAATGACATTTCCACCGAGAGCGCGATCGAACCGTCGGAAGCCACGTCCTGGACGATGTTGGCGGTTTTCGGCGCGGCTTGCGCCCGCACGGACACTGGCAGCAACACGAGCGCGGCCAGCACGAGGAGGAAGGAGGCGAGAGTTTGCGTTTTCATGATCGGTCCGGAGCGGGGCGTCAGTTGAATCGCACGGTGGAGAGAATCGTCTGCAGCATCGCACTCTGTGAATTCCACACGTTGGAATTCGCGCCCGTGGAAACGAGCACGACTCCGCCGGGAACGGCCTTGGCCACGCACACCCAGCGCGCCACGCCACTGGCGGAGGTCGTCATGCCGTTGAAATACATGGCGCCGTTCTCACCGGGCGAGCTGCCGGTCACCTGTACGCGCGAGCCCATCTGACCGAAGACGCCGGTCACATGATTGATCGCCTGCTGCAAATTCTGCGTGCCCGCCACCTGCATCACGTCGACCTCGGCGCTCGTCGCCGGGTTTCCGACGGAGAGCACGACGATGCCAAAACTGCCCGAGGGGGCGAGTTGGACAAAATCGGCCGGGAACGCGACCGACACATGACCTTGCGGATGCCGCCACGGAGCGAACCCCGGCGGTATCACGGGAGCAGGTGCCGGCATCGGAGCCGGGACGGAACCGCCGCCCTGCGGTTGCATCACCACCAGCGTCTGACCGCCGGGATTCCCGCGTGAAATGCGCTTGGCCAGCGTCTCACCCAGCTTGTCCGTGTCGACGTCGGACAACTCCGGCGGCGTGAAGCCCATCGCCTGGATGTCCTGCACCGGCAGGATCATGATCCGGCCATCCTGCTGGCTGCGTTGCAGCGTCTCCGACGCCATCTTGACCGCATCCTGAAACGACACGTCCGATTCGCGGCCCACCGCGCGCGGCGTGATCGCGGTGCACTCAATCGCGATGCCCTGGGACATCGGCATGTTTTGCTCGGGTGAATAAGCGAGGACGAACGCATGTCCGGGCACGAGGATCATCGCGGTGCGCACGCCCAGATGCTCGAGGACGGATGCCCACAACAGGGTCAGTTCGATGCAGAGACCCTGGTTGTTGATGATCACATCCCGCGGGAGGCGCACGTTCTGCACCATCGTCGAAATGTTGTCGTAGTTGGTCGGCACGCCGGCGTCGCCCGTGTAGCGCAGGCCCGACCGCACCATGTAATTGTAGGTGTTGGCGCAGAGCCGGGCCACTTCCTGCGCTCCGCCCGCGATTCCGGCGGTCGTGCCGCCCGCCTGCTTCGTGATCTCGGAGGTGTAGAGATGCACGACGGGATCGTTGGGCGTGACCATCGCCATCGAAAAAGCCGAGGCGTTGAACGCATCGAACCAGGACTGCACCTCGGCCTGCGGCAGGTCGCAGTACGCCAGTTCGTTCACGCCCCGCAGCGTGATGTCACGGGAAAAGGTTTCCTCGCGGGCCTTCCCCTCCTCGGTCCAGCGATAGCGCACCTGCAGGCTCGCGTTCGTCGCATTGCGTATCTTGGAAACGGATGCAGGCAGCTTGGGATAGTAGAGCTCCGTGAACGTGAAGCCGCCCGGGATCTGGTTGATCACACTCGGTTCGGTCCACGGCACGTAGTCGTCGATCTTGTAGCTGATCGAGAAATTCGTGATCGGGTGCTCACCTTCATTCTTGAAGACGAGTTTGGAAAGATAGTGACGCCCGAACTGCACCTTCGGGCTGGCATACACTTTGTAGCCAAACGTCATGAGCGCCGACTTCACCTCCGGATCCCGCCAAGTGAGCTTGGCTGGCCGTTCACCGACTTTGGCCAAGCCGGCGGCGAGCAAAACGCCACCGACGATCAAACCCGCCGCGCCACCACCGATGAGAATATTCTTCATGCTGGATACTGGACTTGGGGCCATGGCGCTACACCCCGTGTTTTTCTCCGTCAACGGGATTAGAGTCAGCAGCGCGAATTCTTTCGTTCGTGGATGCAAAAGGTCGGCATAAATCAAACCGATCCTCGCTGCCAAAAGAGGCGCGGTCGCGGATCACCGCCCGCGTCGGGCGACGTCGTTTCCAGAACACCCGGCTCGGAAGTCACACCGGCCGGCGAAACTCCCGGCCGTCCGCCTGCCGGTAGAACCGGTTGAACATCGGCGTCGCCATCAGGGTCGTCGCAATCGCCATGAACACGAGAATCGTGAACAGCGTGGGCGTGATGATGCCGCGTTCCAGACCGATGTTGAGAATGATCAGCTCCATCAAACCGCGCGCGTTCATGAGCGAGCCGATGCCCATCGCCTCGTGGTGAGTCTCGCCGCAGGCCCGTGCGGCAACATAGCAGGCTCCAGCTTTACCGATCACCGCCGCCACCAGCACGGCCAAGGTCACCAGCCACAGCGCGGAATCGTTCACGAGATCGAAGCGGGTGTTGAGACCGGAGTAGATGAAGAAAAGCGGGAGCAGCAGCCAGGTCGTCAGCGGCTCAATCCACGTTTGCAGTTTGTCCGCAAACGCACCGCGCGGAACCGCCGCGCCGAGGAAGAACGCCCCGAACACCGCGTACAGGCGGATCGTATCCGTATACCACGACGCCAGCATCAGCAGCACCAGCACCCAGCCGAACGCCCTGCGCTCGGCGCGGGCATCGCGCGCGGCATAGCGTCCCAGAAAACCCAGCAGGCGGCGCCCAAGCGTGAACAGCACGAGGAGAAACACGGCGCTGCCGCCGAGGGCGAGAATCGCGATCCCCGCGTCGCGCGAAAGACTCGCCAGCACGAGCGCCAGGACGCCCCACGCCGCCGCGTCGTCGATCGCCCCCGCCGCCAGGGCCAGCGCCCCCACCGTCGTGCCAGTCAGTCCGCGTTCGTAAATGATCCGCGCCAGCATCGGAAAAGCCGTGATCGCCATTGCCGCCCCCATGAACGGCACCGCCTGAATCGCCGTGACGGTCGGTCCGAAAAAACCGCCACGCGCCAGCAGCATGAAACCCAGCCCGCAACCGAGCGCGAACGGGACGAGAATCCCAGACGCCGAGATGGCCAGCGCGCTGCGCATCCGCGAACGCACGAGATCGACGCGAAACTCCAGACCGACGGTGAACATGTACAGCGCCAGCCCCAACTGGGCGCCGGCAAACAGGATCGGGCGCGACGCCGGCGGAAACAGCATTTGCTGCAGCTGCGGCCAAAAATATCCAAGCAGCGACGGCCCCAACACCACCCCGGCAATCATCTCGCCGACGACCGGCGGCTGTCCGATGCGCACCGCCACTGCAGACACGAGTCGACATACCACCAACACCACCGCCAGCTGCAGAAAAAAGAGAACGGAAAGATCAAAGGTGGTCATGCCGCGGTCCGACGTATTGGACGCCGAATTGGACGCGCACAAGCGGGGATTCCGACGGGGAGTCCGACGGAAGCGCAGGCGTTCCAAGGCTCCCGTGACCACGTCGTCGCCTTGCAGATTGACCGCCCGCGGCCACCGCGCTCTGATCCGCGCTCATGAGAACGCAGCAGTCTCTCAACCGCGTCCCGCTGACGGCGTCACGGCCGCGCCTCCCCGCCGGCCGGTCAATTCGACCGTAACTCGCCTGCGCCCCATGCTGGTCTCTCCTGTTACGCCCCGTCCGGCGGAGCCCGCCTTTCGCATCGCCTTCGACGGCTCGCCCGCGCTGGCCGAACCCGCCACGCTCCAGATTCGAACCCCGTGGCTCGCCGGCGCGCCGGTTGAAGCGCTTTTCCCCCACGTCGCCACCCTGCCCGCCGCGGGCGGCGTGCAGCTTTTCCAAGCCGGCGAATTCCTGCTGGGCTATGCGCGGGAACCGCTGACACACGACGATGTGGCCGTGCACGCCGAGGCCCTTTATCGCCGGCTGCTCACCGCCTGCGGACGCCATCATCTTTACCGCGCCTGGAACTACGTTCCCCAAATCAACGCCCAACCGGGTGCCGTCGAAAACTACCGCGCGTTCTGCCTCGGCCGCGCGCGCGCCTTCGAAAAGGTGCTTGGCCCCGGCTTTGAAACCCGTCTGCCCGCAGCATCCGCGGTCGGCTGCGAGGGCCGCCAGCTGGATGTCATCTTCGTCGCCGGCGAGAACGCCCCGCACCATTTCGAGAACCCGGAGCAGGTGCCCGCGTATCACTATCCGATCGAGCACGGCCCGCGCTCGCCGTCGTTTGCCCGCGCCACCGTCGCCCGCGACGGCGCGAACTCAGTCGTCTTCGTTTCGGGCACCGCCGCGATCAAGGGCCACCAGACTGTCGCGCCGGGCGTTCTCGACGGCCAGCTCGACTGCACCCTCGACAACCTGCGGCTGATCTCGCGGGCCGTCGGTTTGGGCGATCGCTTCACGTCCGACCGGATCACCCGCCGGCAGTTCAAGATTTACCTCCGGCATCCCGAGGATCTGGGCCGCGCCCGCACCCGCCTCGAACGCGATTTGCTGCAGCCCACCGACACGGTGACGTACCTGCACGCGGAGATCTGCCGCGCGGCGCTCGACGTGGAGATCGAGGCGACGCTGTTCCAAACCGGTTAGTTCCAACCGAAGGGCCAAGTATGGTTTGGACCGCGACCGCCCCCGGTCGCACCGGTCCGACGCGACCGAGGGCGGTCGCGGTCCTCGGACTTAATACCAACGTCCTTTGATAGTTTGACTATAGGCCCCTCGCTCGAGGCGGAACCAAGCGCAAAGATGCAAAGAAGCAAAGGTCGATCCGCTAAGGTAAATCCTGTGTTCGGACCTTTGTCCCTTTGCGTCTTTGCGCTTATCTGGGTCACGAGCGCATAACCAGGCGACCACGCCAAAAATCCAGCTATTACGGGCTGCTGGTATAATACCAATCGCTCTTTGCCTTTGGACTTTAGCCGTGGCTACGAGCGCCAGCGAGTGGTCGTTCGGCCACTCGCTGGCGCTCGTAGCCACGATCGATCCAGAAGTCCAAAAGCACGGAGCGATTGGTATCAGCCATCACTCGCCCAACTGCCCGCGCAACCGCCGCGTGTCCGTCTTGCCGCGCGGCGTCACGGGAAACGTTGCGAACGTGACGATCCGCTTGGGAATTTTCCACGGCGCGAGTCGCTCCTGCAGCGCGGTCCGCAGGGCGTCGGCTGCGAGATCGGTCGCCACGGCGGCGGCCAGCGCGTCCACGCGCGCACTGTGCGGCACGACGAACGCATCGCGCACGCCGGGCACGGCCCGCAACGCGCGCTCCACTTCCGCCAGGTTCAACCGCCGGCCCGCAATCTTCACGAACCGCCCGGATCGACCCAGCAACACCAGCTCACCCGCCGCATTGAGCGTCGCGAGATCCGCCGGTTGATAACTCCCGCCACCCGCCGTCCGCCGGCGGTTGCCCAGAGTGTACACCGCCTCACTCGCCACCGTGAAACGACGGCCGCGGCCCCACTCCAGCCGTACGCCCGGCAGCGGCTGGCCCACGCTCCGACCGGTGCGCGCGGCGTCACCACTTTGGTCATACGTGATGCCACCCGTCTCGCTGGAGCCGTAGAAGCTGTGGACCTTCCGGTCGAACTTCACGTGAAACGCCTCCGCGATCTCGGCCGCCAGCGGCGCACCCGCGGAAATCACGGTGCGCAACGAGGCCAGCCGACCCGGCGCCACGTCGGACACCACCAGCGCGCGCAGGAGCGCCGGCACGGCGGGAAACACGGTCGGACGCCACCGCGCGATCGTCTCCACAATCGCATGCGGCAACGCCACGGTGCCACACACGATCGCCGTGCCTTGGGCCAGCAGCGGCACCACGAGATTGCCCAGCCCGTAGGAGTGGCCAAAGGGAATGAGACCGAAGTTCGTATCGTCCGTCCGGATATTCATCGCGGCGCACACCTGGCGTCCGTCCGCCAGCATCTGCGCATCCGTGAACGCGAGCGCCCGCGGCACGCCCGTGGAACCCGACGTGAGCTTGATCAACCGCCGGCCGTCGCGCGCCGGTCGCGACCGCGTTGCGACCGGCACCAGCGCTCCACCGCTCCACCGCGCCACGGCACCGAGTCGCTGCGCCGTCGCCTCCTGTGCGGCCGCCGGTTCACCCGGATCGATCGGCACGATCACCGCGCCGGACTTCAACAAGCCGATGAACACCCGGAACCACTCCGGTCCGTTCGGCTCAGCCAGCACGACCGTCCGGTCGGCGAGGCCGGTCCCGTGCGCCTGCCTCCACGCGTCCGCCGCGGCGTCCAGCGCGGCGCGAGTCACAACCGCGGCCGTCGCGGGCTCGACCAACGCCGTCGCCCCGGGCGCGGCGCGCACCGTATCCTCCCACGCGGAACGCAACGTTGGGTTCATGCGCGGGAGCGCCGCGTGAGCGGCTCGAGTTCCACGATGGCTAGCGCCGTGAGCACAATCAACGCGACGGTCAGGCCGAGCGCGTGAATGACGGGAATCCGGCTGAAGCCGAGCACGCCGAACGACGCCGCCGTCGACAGCGCCGACAACCGCACCGGCACGGGCGGCGTCTGCCCCGCCGCGGAGTTGTCCGACGAGAAGATTGCGTAGTTGTGCGACAAGCACACGCCGAGAAACGATCCCAGCAGGTGAAACAGGTTCAACGTCTGCCCCGTGAGCCCGAGCAGACCGAAAACGAAGAAGCATGATCCGGCGGGAATCAGCGCGATGCGCAGACCGCGCCGGAACGGGTAGATCGCAAAGACACTCAGGATCACGAGAGCCAGACCGATCACACTCAGCTGCAGGGCCGACCACCGGTAACGCGTGAACAAGTCGTTCAACGACTGCAGCTGGTTGAGTCCGATCGTGTGCAGTCCCGGCAGAGCGGATACGGCCGGCTGTTCGACAATCGTGAGAAACCAGAAGGGCGCCTCCCGCGTGTTGCTGAGCAGTGCCAGCGGTCCGGTCAGCGCACGCCCCAGCCCGGCCGCGAGCGCTGCATAGTCCCCGGCCGGCGGCTGCCGTTGCAGGTCGCCCCACGCGGAGAAAAACGGGGCAAACGCCGCGGCCGTGAAACCGCGCTGTTCGAGCGCGACGCCCAAGTCGGTCGCAAACGCTGGCAGCGCCGCGAGCCGCGCAGGCAGCGCGCGCCAGTCGGCTTCCGTCGGCAGGAGCAGCCCGACGCTCGCCGCCGCCACCCCCGGCGTGGCCTGCTGCTGCTGGGCGAGGAAGGCGTCGAGGCGCTGCCGCGCTTCCGGCAAAGTGGCCCCATGCGTCAGAAAAATCGTCCGGCCCGTCGACTCGCCGAAGAGCGCGCGCAGTGCCGTCTCGTTGGCCTGCAACTCCGTGGCCGGGAGATCGAGTTCGCGCACGTCGTCCCGCCAGTGCAGGCGCAACGGCCCGAACACCGCCACCAACGCGATCGCTGCGAACAGCCCGCGCACGCCCCAGCGCAGCAACGGAGAAACGGCCCGACTCCCGGCGCCGCCAAACTGCCGGCCTTCCAACAACGGCCGCTCGAGCTGCGCGAAGTACAGCATCGCGGTGGCCAGCGCACAGAGCAGTCCGGCCGATACGAACACACCGATCTGCCGGATCAGCGGCAGCTCCGAAAACAGCAGGAGCGAAAATCCGATCACCGTCGTCAGGCAGCTCGCCAGCAGCGGCTTCAGGATCCGCCGGAGCTTGGCCGCGTAAGGCTCGTCGGGATACAGCGACGGCTGCATGTAAATGTAGAAGCCGTAATCGACCGCCACGCCGCTGAGCAACGAACCGATCACGAACACGAGGATGTGCAGGCGATCGAACACCAGCGTGGAAAGCGTCCACGCGCCCAGGATCGACAGCAGGATCACCGGCACGAGATGCAACAGCTTGAAGACCCGGCGGACGAACAGGCTGCTGACGCCCAGCACCGCCGCGATCGAAACGAGGTTGAGCCAGCGCATCTCCGTTTCGATCCGCGCCCGGCTCGCGGCCGCAAAGCGATTCACGCCGGACCAGCGGAGCTCAACCGCACCGTGCTGCGCCCGGACGCGCGCGAGCGCCTGCTCGATCGCGGCGAACACCGGCCCCTGGCCTTCCTCGGCAAACGGCGACGCCGTGATCCGCGCCCAAATGAGGGCGTGGCCGCCCGCGTTCGCGCCCGGGGCATCGAGCAACCGCGCGCGCTCGACCAGCGCCGGCACCAGCAGCAGCGGGTCGCGCGGGATCACGTCCTGCAGCGCCGTTGCCTCGGGGCGGTTGAGAAACGTCTCGAGTTGGGTCGCAGTGCGGGTTGCGAGCCACGCGGAAAATCTCTCCCGCGGCTCGCCGGTGCGCGCGAACTCCCGTTCCCGTTCGGCGAGCCAGCCGGGCAGCAGCCACTCGAAGCGATGCGCGAACACCTCGCCGCCGAGGGCGTTTCCGGCCGACGCGTCGCCCATCAACACAATCTCGGCGAAGGCCGGCGATTGGCGGAGCTCTGCGGCGAACGTCGCGGCGGCAGCGGCCGGTGGAGCGCCGGGCGTGCGCGGATCACTCAACGCCAGCAACATCACGCGCGCCTGCACGTTGCTCGCGAAGTTGCGCACCAGCCCGATCTCGGGCGATTGCTCGGCGGCCGGAATCAAATCGAGGACGTTCGTAGAAATCTTCCGCGCGTAGTCGAGCCGGAGCATCCAGATCACACAGAACGCGGCGACCACGCCCAGTGTGAGACGAGCCCAGAGTTTCTGACGCGGCGGTTCACTCATGCACGCGCCGTCGGGTCGACGTGATGGATTCGGATGAAGATCAGCACAGGACGTGGATCATGGAAGCGTCGGCGCTCCGCCCGCAACGTCACAGATGCAGGCGGGACGCCTGCGCTTCCAGCTTACCGGAAGAAACGGCGCAACGTGTCGGCGGTGAACAACACGTCCTCCAGCGTCTGGCGAATGGTGATTTCGATCCGCTGCGTCGGGGACTTGATCATCTCGATCTGAGTCAGGGCATTGTCCTCGCCACTCACCGTCAGGGTGCCGAGCAGGGCGGCGAACGCCGGATCGCGCGGCACGAACGCCAGCGACCACTTCGCCCCGTCGCGCCGACCGTGGACCGCAAACTCCTTCGTCAGCGCCGCAAGATCGAACCGCAGGATGTTCACCATCGCCGCGGTCGCCGCCTGCGCGCGGCTGTCCGAGGGCGCGGGACGTTCGCGGCCGTCGTTGTCGCGCAGCAACAGCCCCTTGGCGTCGACGATCAACACGCGGGGCTCGGGCTCGAGATAACGCAGACTCAGGCCGAGCTCGGGCACGATGCGGATCTCGCCCCGCAGCACCACGGGCGTTTTGCGAAAGGGAAAATAGCGCTTCTCCTCAAAACTCGACTGCCGCGTCTTGTTGGGCGCGAGGCGATCGAAGAGCCCGCGCCAGGCCGGATCGTTCGCAGGATCGGTGAGCAACGTCTGCGGCGAAACCAATGCAGGCACGTCGGTGGCGGCTGGCACCGGTGCCGGAACCGGCGTTGCGGACTCTTGGGCGTCCGCGGCAACGGCGAGGAGGAAGGCCGAAACGAAGACGTCACGCAAAACTGCCGTCGCCCAGGAGCGCAGGCGTCCCGCCTGCTTCGATCCCATGCCGGCCGGAGGCCGGCGTTCCCGGTTCATGCCTGCATCCAGGCGCGCAAAGCAGAAAAGAGTTTTTTTCACGTGGTTGAACCCGTTCGAGCGGCGCGCGCACGACGGACGCGCCGGAGAGAGACCCAGCGCCACAACAAAAGTTGCGTCAGCAGACGCGAGTGCAGCCAGACCAGCTTGGCGTTGTCGCGCAGGTAATTGAAATGCGAGATGCCGCCCTCGTCCTTGCCGAGGTAACGACACGGCGCCGGCAGGTTCACCGTCGGCACCCCGGCCCAGAACATGCGCACAATCACCTCGGGATCGAAATCGAAGCCGCGCGCCCGGCGCGTCGCCGCGAGCGCGCGTTGCAACGCGGCGGCCGGGTACACGCGAAAGCCGAACAAGGGATCGTCGATGCCGGCGCCGAGAATTTCCAGGCGCGCGAGACCGACGCTCAGCTTGCGCCCGTGCAGCCGTTCCAACGGCACCTCGGGGCCGAACACCGGCCGGCCGAGAACCATCGCGGCCGGCTCGGCCTGCGATGCCGCCATGAAACGCGGAATGTGATCGACCGGATGCTGGCCGTCGGCGTCGAGCGTGAGCACATGCGTGAAACCGGCGGCGAGCGCGGCGGCGACGCCCGTTGCCACGGCTGCACCCTTGCCGCCGTTGCGCGGTCGCACGATCACGCGCACCCGGGGATCGCGCGCCGCGATCGCCTGCGCGCTCGCGGAGCTTTCGTCGGTGCTGCCGTCATCGACGATCCACACGGGACTCCACTGCGCGAGCGCGGAGCCGACCGTCTTCGCCAGCAACCCGCCGGAGTTGTAGCTGGGAATCAGGACGAGATGCGTGGCGGACGGCGTCATGACGGAACGAGCGCGGTCAGAAGTTGATGCCGGGCGCGCGCGGTCAACGCCGCGGCGGACTCCTCCTGCCGCCACTCGAGTTCGCCGAGCAGCGTGATGTCCACCTGCGCGGGAAACTGCGGCGCCCGCCACCACGACCAGCCCTTGGGCACGAGATCGATCGGGGCGCGCACCACGATCACGCGCACGGGCACACGGGCCCGCGAGGCGATCAACGCGAAGCCCGGACGAAGCGGATTCAGCGTCGTGCCGGGAACGGTGCGCGTGCCCTCGGGGAAAATCAGCAGCGAGTTGCCGCCGGCCACGCGACCGGCGACATCGCGGATCAAGTCGACGCCGTTGTCGCCGGATACGTATCCGCCCATCAAGGCCGCCGGACCGAGCACCGGGTTGCGCATGATCTCCGGCTTGAAGATGCAGATGGCGTCATGCAGGCGCGAGAGGATGAACGTCGCGTCGAGCAGGCCGGGGTGATTCGCGATGTACACGGCGGGACCGGCCGTCGCCTCGGGTGTGAAGCCGTGGAAGCGCACGTAGATCAAGCGCGTGGCGTGCAGCCAGGCGCACCATGCGACGAAGAGCCGGCGAATCGTCGCGCGCACCGCGGAACCGTGCCGCGTCCGATCCCGCGAGAGGAGCAACGGCGCGCAGGCGACGTTCAAAAGCACGCCGACAGTCGCGAACATCGTCCAGGAAATCCAGTTCGCCACCCAGTGATAGACCCGCAGGGCCCGCCGCGAGATCGTCATGGCGCGGGCGGGTTGAGCGGCGTGAAGTTGAACCAGAGCGTGGGATCGCGCCGCAGGAACCCTTCGATCCGCGTGAGGAAGTCCTGGAAGTGGGCGCGCGCGCGCGCGAGGTTCGCCGTCTTGCCGCCTGGCTCGGGCCGGAAGATCGGCGAGCTGTGCACCACCGAACGGCCAGGGCCGTCGGGCAATCCCACGCACAGCACGACCGGCCGCTGAAAAATCAGCGCGAGGTGATAAATCGTAAACGGAAACTCACGGCGCGCGCCGAGGAATTCGAACGCCTCGGTCTTCGCGCTGAATTCGAGCCGGTCGCATTTCAACGCGACCGAGCCACCGGCGGCGATCGCGTCCTTGAGCGCAAACAGCAGGTTCGCCGGATCGTTTACCCAGATGAACGAGACCCACTGCGCGAAGCGCGCGCCGAGCACCTCGGTGTCGTGCGAGTTGCCCACGCGCTGGCGCACCATGAAAACGCGCCGGTGCTCCTGCCGTCCGAGCAGGAAACCGGTGAGATCCGAATGCCCGACGTGAAACGTTCCGAGCAGCGCCGGTTCGCCCGTGGCGAGCAGGGTGTGAAAGCCGTCGGCATCCGGCGCGAGCTCGCCGAAGTGCGACAGCCCGCGCGCCACGCGCAGCCGGAGCATGAGAAATTCCTCGAACGCCAGGAAGTGACGGAACACATCGCGCAGCGCCGGCTCGCGGCCGGTGATCGCGCGCAGGTACGCCCGCGAATGCGCGCGCTGCTGCGGCATGTTGGCGAGCGCCACCCACGTGCCGAGCTTGCGGGCCGGACGAAAGATGAACTCGGGCACGACCGCGTCGCACGCGCACAAGAAACGATAGCCCCAACTCGGACCCGGATTGCGCGCCGGGAGTACGGGCGTCGCGCCGGCGGGTTTACGCGATGGAGGCGGGACGCTTGCGCTGCCGGCGGCGCTGCGATGGACGGTGGGGTTCACCGCCACTCGAGTTTCAAGGCCAGCCCGGGCGCCACGCCCGCATCGATCGGCTGACGCGCCTGCAACGCATCGAAGAAGGTCGGAAGCGCATACTCGCCGCCGCCGGCGACCTCGGGCACGGCCCGCAACTCCACCCGCGCGAGCGCGCCGGCAGGATCCCGCGTGAGCGCGAGCGCGAAGGCGAATGTCCGATCGCTCGCGGCGCGCTGTTCGAGCAGCCACGTGCCGCGTTCCTCGCCGCCACAGAGCAGCACGCGCGGCGCCGGTGACAGCATCGCGGCGAGCAGCGCGTGACCGACGAGATGCTGCCGGCCGGTGAGCGGAAAAAATTCGCCCACGGGATGCTGCCGCGTGATCAGCGCCTGCTGGACCGCGCTGGGATGGATCGACGTTTGAAAGAGCGTCGGACTCGCGCCGGGAAAGCTCTCGAGATAACCTTCGAGCGCGCGCGTCTCGGCGTAAGCCGAGGCATACACGACGGCGTCATCAGCGCGCGGCCCGAGATCGTCGAGAGCGGTGCCCACGAGCAGGCCGAGCTGCGTCATGCGCCGCGTCGCCCCGCGCGCGAAGCGTTCCTTCAACCGCTCGCGCGTGATCGCGGGCGTTTCCTCGCCGGCATCGCACGCGCTGATCGCCTGGAGATGGGCTTCAAACATGGGTGAGGAGAAAGGCGCCGTGCGCGCCGCCAAACGCGTTGCTCGCGCATACAACGGCGTCGGTGCCGGCGATGGAAAATGATTCGTGCGCGACGCTGGGTACGAAGCCGGGACCGACGCTGCCCACCGTGCCCGGCGCGCGCCCGCCTCGGATCGATTCGCACGCGAGCGCGAGTTCGACGAGTCCGCAGCTGCCGAGGGTGTGGCCCAAGCTGCCTTTCCAACCGACGAGCGGCGCGCCGGGAAACGCCTCGGCGAGTGCGGCGCTCTCAAGTCGGCCCGCCTCGATCGTGCCGGTGCCGTGGCCCTTCAGCCACAAGCGGCGGCCCGCGGCGGCCGTGCGCAGCGGCGCGAGGCACGCGGCAAAACCGGCGCCATCGGCGCGGTTGGCGGTGAAGTGGTGCATTTCGTTGTAGATGCTCTGCGCCGCGAGGGCGAAGTCGCCGCGGTCCCGCGTCAGCACCGCGAACGCCGCGCCGTCGCCGAGCCCGATCGAACCCGTGGGTCGATCGGCGTACGGGGCAGGAAACCCGGCGTTGAGGATCTTCAAGGCATGAAACCCGCCGGTCACGAACGGGCTGATGAAGTCGAAGGAAAACACCAGCGCGCGATCGGCGAGCCCGGCGTCGATCACGCGCGTCGCGAGCAGCAGGCCCAGGTGGGCGGACACGCACGCATGCGAGACGGTGGTGACGTTGCCACCCCACCCGAGCGAACGGCCGACCCATTCGACGCAGGCGTGCGGCGTGCCGTAGGCGAGATGGGCAGCGTCTCCGTGACGCCGATACGCGTAGAGGCTGCCGACGCCGAAATTGCTGCTCGTGACAAACACCGGCCGGCGCGCCGAGCCCCAGTCGTCCGCCGGCATCGTCGCGACGAGCGCGCGCAGCACCGGCAGCCAGTTGGGCGGTGCCGTTTCGTCGAAGCCCCGGCCCGGGGCGAGTGCGAGCGGCACCGTTTCGCCGCCGTCGGCGCCGAGCACCGGCAGCGCGCGCAACGCGACCTCGTTCCGCAGCAGTGCGGCATGCGTGGTCGCGCTGTCACCGAGGGCGGTGATGCAGCCGGTGGCTTCGAGGCGGACGGCGGAAGGGGAAGACATGGCGCGGCGAAGGGGGGCCGCGAAACGTTAGGTGGGCAGCCGCGCCGGGTCCGCGCGCGCCCGGATGAATTCGGCCAGATGAGCGACGCTGGCCAGCGCCTGCCGTGATTCCTCGCTGCTGGCGATCTTGATGCCGAATTCCTTTTCGAGCGTCACGACGAGTTCGAGCGCGTCGATGGAATCCAGGTTGAGACCGGAACCAATCAACGGCTCGTCGTCCGCCATCTGGGCGGGCGTGATGTCCTCGAGCTTGAGTGTCGCAACGATGAGATGCTTCAGCCGGGTGATGAGCGGATCGGGCATGAGTGTGACCACAAGCGAATGGAACATCGCCGTCGCGGCAAGCATGCGAAACGCCGGTGAGGGGACAAATTCCCGGGACGGGGAACCGGAACGGGGACCACGAGTGGGACCGTGAGTGGGACCGCGACCGCCCTCGGTCGCATTCGAACCGAGCGACCGGGGGCGGTCGCGGTCCCGCAGTCAGTCCGATCCACTATTACCCGCTCAACCGCCGCAACACGTGGCACACATTGCTGCCGCCGAAACCGCTGCTGTTGTTGAGCATCAGGTCCGGTGCCTCGGCGAGCGACGCCCGCGGCAAATCGAGACCCGCGCACGCCTCGTCGGGTTCGACCAGGTTGACGTTACCCGGCACAAAGCCCTCGGCGAAGGCCAGCGCACAGAACGCCGCCTCCATCACGCCCGCAAGCGAGAGCGGGTGACCAGTCAGACCCTTCGTGCTGCTCACGCGGGGGTGATGCCCGTCGGTGGTGAAGACCGCGCGCAACGCCAGCGCCTCCGAGCGATCGCCGGCCGGCGTGGACGTCGCGTGGGCGTTCACATAGCCGATGTCACCCGCCGACACTCCGGCGTCGGCGAGCGCGCGCCGCATCGCCGCGGCCAGGCCCGCTCCCTCGGGATGCGACACGGCCACATTGTAACCATCCGCGGCCTGCCCCCAGCCGGCGACTTCGCAGTAAATCGTCGCGCCGCGCCGGCGCGCCGCCTCCGCCTCCTCGAGAATCAGGCAGACCGCGCCACCGGCACCGACAAACCCGTCGCGTGCGCGATCGAAGGGCCGCGACGCCGTCAGCGGATCGGGATTCGTCGAAAGCGCCCGCATGGCCGCGAACGGCAGGATCGTCTCGGCGTTCACCTCTTCGGCACCGACCACCAGCATGCGCGTCTGCCGGCCCAGCCGGATGTCGTCCACCGCGCAGCCGAGGGCGTGACTCGAAGACGCGCACGCGGCGGCGAAGCCGCCGACCGCGCCGCGAATGCCGTAGTGGGCGGCGAGGTTGAAGTTGAGCGTGCCGGCAATCGACGCCACGACGCCCATCGGGTTGCCGCGTTCGCCGCGGACCGCGTGCATGTGCGCGAGATGATGATGCAGCAGGAACGCCGACCCCGCAGAAGCACAATAAAGTCCGGTGCCACCGTCGGTGAGCGCCTCGTTGGCGAGGCCGGCGTCGGCGAGCGCCTGCTCGGTCGCGCACAAGGCATAGAGCCCGTGCGGGGAAAGACTGCGCAGCGTTTCGCGCGAAAGATCGTAGCGCGCCGGAAAACGCCAGTCGCGCCACACCGGGGACTCGGTGACGAACTCCTTGATCGTGCCGGCCACCTTGACGCTGATCGCGGGGTTGCCGAGGAACTCGATGGCCGCAAGGCCGGGCCGCAAGCGTCGCAGGCTGTCGACCACGGCCGCGCGGTCGTTGCCGATGCTGGTGATGAAGCCGAGACCCGTGACAACCGCGGTGCGGTTCATGCGGAGGTCGCGGGTCCGTCGGCGGGACGCTGCTGCGCGAGCTTCTCGCGCACAAAGGCGCGGAGATCACCCACCGTGCGCACGCGCAGGATTTCGGCGTTGGTGACGTTCACCTGCAGCAGATCCTCGATGAAAAACACCATCTCGGTGATCGCCACCGAGTCGAAGCCGAGGTCCGCGACCAGTTCAGCCGTGTCGGTCACCCGCGCCTGTTTCTGCGGCATGTGATCGCCGACGATGGCGAGGACCAGCGTGTCGGCCGCCGCGGCGTCACCCGTCGCCCGCAGGCGCACATAAGCGGCGCGCACCTCGGCGGGAAAGTGCCGGAGCAGGGTCTCGACGGCGTCAGGCAGGGCGGGCGCGGGAGGAAGCGGGGCGGAGGATTCCATTGCGGGAAAAATTTCAGGCGGGATCGGGCAACGGCGCGGAGCCGAGCACCGCGCCGCGCGCGTGCGGCGAGCCCGCGCGCGTGAACCACGTCCGCCAGCCTTCGCGGAGCTCGAGCCCCAGCCAGATCGCCAGCAGTCCAGCGATGCGCACGGGCAGCCGCCGGTTGAACTCGTAGCTGATGAAGCCGAAGTAACGCCGGTCGTTGTTGCGGCCGAAGACGCCGCGCTGCTGCCGGGATTCCGCCATGGCGACGAAACGCCGGTTGTAGAGCGCCATGAGCCGGAACGGCCACTTGGCGTTCGCGTGCGTGAACGGCGGCGTCTCCAGCAGGTGTTTGCCGTGCTTGAACGGCTGCGCGACCACGCCGAGGTAGTAGAGGCCGAGATCGAGGCGGAACGCCAGGGTCATGAGGTCGTAGTCCCCCATGTAATAGTACTTGTCGCGGTAGAGCGCGTGAAACCAGCGGTCGTAACTCAGCCGGAACCGGGCGTTGTGCGCCGCCACGCGCGGTGCCACGGGCTTGCCGCGGAAACTCTCGTGGATCAGCGCCGCCGCCGCGCTGGTGGAAAACGAAATCCAGTCCATGCCCGGCGAGTAGAACGGATCCATGAACGCCGCCGCGTCGCCGACCAGCACGGCGCCGTCGGTCGCGTACGTGGAACTCGAATACGCCAGGTTGCGGCGGAAATGCACGTCGCCCTCGCGCCACTGCGCGTCCGCCATCACTTCGCGCGCCATCGGGTGCGTCGTGAGCATCGTCCGCAGGCGCTCGCCGAGATTCGGCCCGGGCGGCAGTTCGGTGAGGCGCTGATCGTAGACCACGCCGATGCTGACATCCCCGCCCTTGAGCGGAATGAACCACGCCCACCAGCCGCGGCCGGTGATGTGATTCGTCGCCGTCGAACGCAGGCCCTTCACGCGGTTCGCCCACGCGGGAAACTTCGCCGCGACCTCGCGCCCGTCGAGCGAGCGCACGCCGGTCCAGCGGCTCCAGCACGTCGCCGTGGGATGCGCGGTGTTCGGCACCTGCCAGCCTTCCTGCCGTGCCAGCACCGCGGCCACGCCCGAGGCATCGACCACCCAGCGCGCCGTCGCCCGTTGCGCGACGCCCTGCGCGTCGTCCCAGTCGATCGTCTGCGCGCCACCGTCCGCCAGCTTCACCTGCCGGATGCGAATCGACCGGTGCACCACGGCGCCGTCGGTGATCGCGTTGGCCAGCACCTGCTCGTCGAGCACCGCACGATCCACCTGATAACCGGGCAGCCGCACGTTGTAGCGCGGTCCCGTTTCGCTGCACTGGTCGAGGGCGCGCGTACGATCGTTCGCGAACCAGAACCGCATGCCCTGTTTCGGGATGTGTTTCTCGAGCAGGTGATCCGTCAGGCCGAGGACGCGGCCGAGAAAATAGGCGCTGATCTCCACCGTCGACTCGCCCACGCGGCGGGTGAAGCGCTCGGAGCGTTCCAATATCAGGACACGCAGCTCCGGATTCTTGCGCAGCAGCAGGCACGCCGTGGCCGACCCCGCCAGGGCACCACCCATGACGATGACGTCCCAATCGGTTCGCGACGCGGAATCCATGGCGGAGATGAAAGGTCCCGCGCCACCGGCGGCAACCGCAAACCTTGGGCCCAACTTCGCCCGCGGCCTAGCCCGGCGCCGGCGTGCCGAGCGGCGCCTCCGCAGCCTCCGGCCGCTTCACCACCGGCCAGTAGCGCTGCAGGCGGCACACGGTCAGAAACAGGGTGTAACGCCACCACAGCGACCAGTTGGTCGGGGCCTGGCCGGCGACAATGGAGGTGATGCCGCGGGACAAGTCCCACGGGATCACGTTGCACATGAAGACATCGAAGGCGTCCTCATCATAGAAGGCGGCAATCAGTTTCTGGAAAACGCCCGCATGCCGTTTCACCGCGCGCGTGTAGCCGCGCTGCTCGGCCGGCGACAGACCGCGGCCGGCCGCATGCGCCCGCGCCACGAGATCGGCGGCAAGTTTGCCGGACGACGTCGCAAGGTACACGCCCGACGAAAAAATCGGATCGAAGAAACC
This sequence comes from Terrisphaera buseokensis, assembly GCF_047521145.2. Classification (GTDB taxonomy): domain Bacteria; phylum Verrucomicrobiota; class Verrucomicrobiia; order Opitutales; family Opitutaceae; genus ER46. Next base: position 5,954,153 of record NZ_CM134186.1, read on the forward strand.
CGCCGCATCGCCCGCGAGCACGAGCCGCTCCTGCGCCAGATCGCGACGGAAGTAGCTGTAGTCGCTGGTGACGTGAAACGCCATCGTCGGCGTCGCCCGGGCCAGCAGTTCGCGCAACTTCGGTGACGACGCGACCGCGCGATCGAAAAACGCCGCCGGTTCTTGCCGCTCCGCCCGAAACGCTTCCACGGTGGTTACCAACCCCACCGAGGTCCGCCGCTCATCGATGGGAATGAGCCAGACCCAGCCGTCGTCGAGGCGCACGATCAGGATATTGCCGGCTTCGCGGCCAGGCGCGCGGAGCACGCCTTCGAAATGACTGAAGATCGCCATGCGCTTGGCGAGCACCGGCGGATCGAGCGCGCGCTTCTGATCCGACATCAGGCCGGTCTCGCGCCCCGTGGCATCGATGACCCACGGCACGGTGAGCGTGGATTCTCCGGTGGGACCGGCCAGCGTGACGCGGTGTCCGCCGGCGACCGGCGCGACCGCTTTCACCATCGTCTCCAGGCGCACCTCGGCACCGAGTTCACGCGCGTGATCGAGCAGCACGGTGTCGAACCGCGCGCGCTCGACCTGAAACGTCGACTCCAGTCCGGGCCTCAGGCCGTTCGCAAACACGACCTTCTTTACGCCGCTGCCATCGGAGCGGTGAAACTCCGCGCCGTACTTCGGCATGAAGCCGGCGGCCTGCACCTTGGGCCAGGCACCCGTGGCCTGCAGAATCCTATTACCCGCCGGCAGCAACGACTCGCCGATGCGAAAACGCGGGAACGCGCTCTTCTCCACCACCAGCGTGCGCAGCCCCTGCTGCCGGGCCGTCGCCGCCGCGGAACTGCCCGCCGGACCGCCGCCAATGACGAGCAGATCGAATGCGACGGTGTTCATGGTAAACGCGGCTGGAAGGCTGCTCGCTCCATCCGAGACCGCCGGGCCGGAGATTCAAGAACGGAATCGACGGCCGCGCCCCACGCTTGCGGTCGCGAATGCGACGAAATGATCCACCCGCCGCCGACTCACCGTGCACCGGAGGAAATCGGAGAGCATCGACTCCTCCCTGGAACTCGCGTCCGTCCGCGTGATTCGCAGGCACCTGCTCCACACTTGCTCAAAGTCAGCCCGCGTTTTCTCGCCAGTGTGCCGCGCCCACGTCGAAACACCCGGCCCACCCCACCCGACAACCTCCCTACTCGGCGGAACGATTTGTCATCTTATGGATGACTTACCGGGCGGGCGGTTTTCCTTCGCGCGTTCCCGGGGCAATGCTGGCGCGACCGCGGCACCGGGATGGGGTCCGGGCGCGACGTGCCCGCGAGCGCGACGGTCGGCCTCGGGCTCCGGCTCAGGCTTCCTTGGCCGACGCGCTGAGCTGCTTCGTCATGCGCGCGGTGATCTCCAGCAATCGCTCCCGCAAACGCCGGAGCTGCGGCGGCGTGATGCGCGACAGCGGCGCGCTGCACCCAACGGCGAATAGCAGCCGGCCCGTGGCCTCGAAGACCGGCGCACCAATCGCCACGACGCCGCTCTGACCGATGTTCTCCGTGATCGCGATGCCCTCCTCCGCCACGCGCTGCAGCAGCGCGAGACGCTCGGCCGCGTTACGGACGCCGACGCCGGGACTCGCCTCGTCCTCGCGTCGGATGTGACGTTCCTGCGTCGCGCGATCCTGAAACGCCAGCAGCACGCGGCCCGAGGCCAGCCCCATGGGGTGCTCGATCACGCCCTGCCGATGCGTCACGGCCAGGGCATGCCCGGCCTGGATCCAGTCGACCACCACGGCCTGCTCGTGCTGCCACGCCAGCACCACGATCGTCTCGGCCGATTTCTCCGCGAGCGACTCGATGTACGGCCGCGCGAAACGCCGCATGTGCTGCAGCGGATCCACGCCGCCGCCGAGGCGCAGCGCGGCCAGCCCGAGCCGGTACTGACGCGACACCGGATGCGCCTCGACGAAACTCGCCGCCTGCAGCGTCTTCAGGAGCGTGTGCGTGACAGGCGGCGACAACGCGAGCTGCCGCGCGAGTTCGCGCACGCCGATCCAGTCGCCATGCCGGTCGAGCAGTTGCAGCAGCCGCAGCGCCTTCTCCACCGACTGCACCCGCGCCCCGGCCGCAGCCACCGGAGGGCGCGCCGTCGAAATCTTTTTCGTGGGAGCGGCTTTGCGCCGGGCGGTCGAAGCAATCATGGGACGAGGGTGAACCGAACTAGCTACGAGCGCGGGCAGCTGACAAGTCCATTGTTCTGCTAATCGGAACACCATTCCGATTAGCGGAACTTTCGCCTTGCGCCACTCCGCCGTGAAACGCTGAGTGACAGCGTCGTGATATTCCCCGCGGAGCCGTGCCCTGGCTCCGTTCGCCGTCCCCCTCCGTGCCCTCCCCACCATGACCTCCGCCCCGCCCGTATCCGTCCCGGCCTCACCGCTGCGTTTCTCCTCCCCCCTCACCCGCCTGGTCCGGCGCACGCTGCCGCTCGCATGGGCCTTCACCCCCTTGCTGCTCACGGGCCAGACGGTCGCCCCGGCCTCGGGCAAGGTCGAAGTCAGCACCGTCGTCCTCAGTCCGTTCACTGTCACCTCCTCGGCCGACGTCGGCTATCAGGCCGCGAACACGCTCGCGGGCAGCCGCATGAACACGAAACTCTCGGAGACGCCGGCGTCGGTCTCGGTCTTCACCGAGGAGTTTCTCAAGGATCTCGGTGCGACGAGCCTCGCGGACGTCCTGGAATACGGCGTCAACGCCAACGCCGACTTCAACGCCGTCTCCACCGCGCCGAGTTTCTTCTACATGGACGGCGCACTGCTCAACGGCGTGCGTGTCAACAACCGCGGTCTCTTCGCCTCGCAGACCGTCGACTTCCTCGAGACCACCCTCCCGATCGACGCCTACAACACCGGCCGCTTCGACGTGTCGAGCGGACCGAACTCCGTCCTCTTCGGTTTCGGCTCGGCCGGCGGCATCGTCAACGCCCAGACCCGCGCCGTCGATCTGCGCCGCACTGCGGTAAACCTCACGGCCGTCGCCGGCTCGTGGAGCGCGTATCGGGCGGAGGCGGACATCAACGTCGCGGCCGCCAAGGATCGACTCGGCTTGCGCGTGATGGGCGTGCACGACGAACGCGACACCTGGCGCCGTTACGCGCGCCGCGAAACCGATCGCTGGACCGCGGTGGCCTCGTTCAAGCCCTGGAAGACAACGACGCTGACCGCACTCTACGAGGACGGGGATCTGCAGAATCCGTCGGAGCGGCCGTTCAACCGCATCGACAACGTCTCGTTCTGGTGGGATCGCGGCCACGGCACGGTGGACAACACCAGCTTCGGCACCAGCAACACCGCGGTGCAGAACGCCACGGGCGTCCGCGGCGCGGGCATCCGCAACGTCTGGGTTTCGAACGACGGCCGCCCCGTGTTCGCCCGCGCCGGCAGCGCCAACACCGTCATCTACCGCAGCGCCGGCCGCTACGAAGCGGGCGTCAACAGCGGCATCGTCGCCCAACGACTCGAGTCCGGTGCCTACCAGACGCTCCTGCCCACGACCCCGCAGGCCAGCGGGCTGCCGTACTCGCCGTACGACATCAATTACTACGGTCCCGAGGCGATCCGCACGAACGCGATCAACCGGAAGTATTTCAAGCTCGAGCAGCAGCTCGGCCGCGACGGATTCCTCGAGTTCGCCTACAACCGCGAGCACGGTTCGGGTTTCTCGCACCAGATGTCCGGCGACTTCGCCGTCTACGGCGACCCCAACCTGTATTCACCGAACCCGGACGGCACCGCCACCCGCGTCGCCAACCCGCGCGCCGGCCAGCTCTACGTCGAGCAGATCTGGTATCACAATATCGAGGCCGTCCGCAACGAGGTGATGCGCGGCACGGCGTCGTGGAAACTCGATCTCGGCCGCTGGGGCGAACACCGCCTCGCCGGCATGGCCGAGCGCTCCGAGTCGACCAACCGCACGACGCAGGGACCGGAGATCCTGGTGAACGCGACGACCCGCGTGCCGATCCTCAACGCCGCCGCGCCGGAGAACGGCCAGAACACGCTGTACCGGCGCAATTATGTTTCCGCGAACGCACCCGAGACCTTCTACGCCGGCTCGCGTTTCGACACCCGGCCGATCGTCTACGGCGGCGCCACGTACGTGCCGCGGCTCATCACCAACGCCAACGCGAACGGCGCCGTGCGCCAGATCGACAGCATGATGCTCGCGACGCAAAGCCGCTTCTTCAACGGCCGGCTGATCGCCACGGGCGGACTGCGCCGCGATCAGGTCGACATCACGCCCTTCAGCAACGCCCGCATCGCCGCGACCGATCCGCGCGTGGCCTCCGGCGAGAAGATCGCCAACGAGTACGAGCTGTTGAACGAGGATCCGGCGAACCGGCGCTCGTATGACTTCAAGACCTACACCGCGGGCGCGGTCGTCGGCGTGACGAAATGGCTGAGCGGCTTCTACAACGAATCGAACAACAATGGCGCGCCGCAGACCAACCGCCGCATGCTGCCCGACGCCGGCCTGCCCGTGCCGCCCGAGGGCACCGGCCGCGACTACGGCCTGATGCTGAACTTCCTCGACGGCCGCCTCTTCGCCCGCGCGACCGCGTTCAACACCGAGTCGCGCAACGATCCCACCGTGCGCGACAACGCGTTCATCGTCGCGCACCGCCGCATCATCACCGCGTACCGCGACAACGGCCTCATCACCCAGGCCGAGGCCGACACGCGCTCACTCAACGCGTACCTCGGCGACTTCATGTCGGATCTCGCCACGAACGGCTACGAACTCGAGGTGAAGGCGAACCCGACGAAGAACTGGACGCTCACCGCCTCGTATTCCTACACGAAGCTCAAGCGCAGCAATCTCGGCCAGGACTGGTATCCGTGGTTTGCGGAGCAAAAGGCCTACTACAGCCGCTTCCCAGGTTCGCTGGTCACCACCGCGAACAATCCCGTCAGCACCGAAATCGCGCAGATCGAAACGGGCGTCGCGAATCTCTTCGCCCTGAACGAACTCGGCTACAACAACCGCCCGCACAAGGCCAATGCCTTCGTGCGCTACTCGTTCGACGGCGAAAAGCTGAAGGGCTTCTTCATCGGCAGCGGCGTCCGCTGGCAGGACAACAACGTGCTGCAGCGCGAAATCACCGGCTTCGATGCGCTCGGCAAGGACGTGCTCGGGAAAATTCAGTACGGGCCGGAGATCTTCAATGTCGACGCCCTGATCGGTTACTCAACGCGGCTGAAGTCGGGGCCGCTCGGACGCGGCACGACGCTGCGCGCGCAGCTCAACATCGCGAACGCGTTCGACAGCGAACGCATCCAGGTGATCCGGTTGAACCGCGTGGGCGACGGCTATTGGCGCGTCGTGCCGCGTGAACCCCGCAGCTTCCGCTTCTCGCTCTCGCTCGGCTTCTGAAACCCGGTGGGCGTCACCGCCGGATGATCTCCACCCGCCGCGCCTGGTTGCTGTGCGTGCTGCTGTTTTTCTCGGCGGCGCTCTGCTTCCTCGACCGGCAGGTCTTGAGCGTGCTCGCGCCGAAGATCACGGCGGAGTTCGGGATGTCGAACACGGTGTACTCGCGCGTCGTGTTCGCGTTTGTGCTCAGCTACACCGTCATGCTCGCGCTCGGCGGACGCGTGATGGATGTGCTGGGCACGCGGCGAGGACTGGGACTTTCGGTGGCGTTCTGGTCGCTCGCCAGCGCGGCGCATGCGTTCGTGACCGGCCCGTTCACGCTCGGCGTCGCGCGGTTCTTCCTCGGCGTCGGTGAAGGTCCGGGCATTCCCGGCGCGATCAAGGGCGCGGTCGAATGGATGGATCCGCGCCGGCGCGGGATCGCGGTCGGCCTGGCCACGAGCGGTGCGGCCGTCGGCTCCGTGCTCGCGCCACCGTTGAGCGTGTGGGCGGAACGGCACATCGGCTGGCGCGGAGCATTTGCGGCAACGGCGGCGCTGGGCGCCGTGTGGCTTGTCGCGTGGCTGCTGGCGTTTCGCGGCCTGCCCCACGCCGCCACGACGCCGGTCGCGGGCGCGCGACCGACATCGAGCTGGCGCTCACTGCTCGCCCGCTCCGAGGTGCGGCGGCTGCTGGCGGCGCGGTTCTGTTTCGATCCGGTCTTTTATTTCTATATGTTCTGGATTCCGCAGTACCTCGCCAAGGAGCGCGGGATGTCGCTCGCGGCGATCGGCGCGTTGATCTGGATCCCGTTTGTCGCGCTCGAGGTGGCCAACATCGGCGCCGGCTTCGTCTCGGATCGTTTCACCGCGCGCGGCTGGCCGCAACGGCGGGCGCGGATGACGCTGATGCTGGTCGCGGCGTTGATGACACCCGCGTCGTTTCTCGCCGCGCTCGCCGGCACGCCCGCGCTCGCGATCGGGTTGATGGCGGTGTTGATGTTCGCGCACGGCATCTGGATCACGAATTTCATGACGCTGATCGGCGACACCGTGGAGCCCGGCGATGTCGCGACGACGGTCGGCCTGACCGGCATGTGCGGCGGGATCGCGGGCATGCTCTCCAATCTCGTGATCGGGCCGGTCGTGGATCACTATTCGTTCACACCGAACTTTCTCGCGTCCGCCGTCGTATATCCCGTCGCGTGGTTCATCCTGCGCGGCGGCCGCCCCTCTCGCTGATCCCGCCATGTCAACTGTACCCGTGTCCCCCGCCGCCTCGTCAAACGTGCCTCGCATCGCCCGCCGCAGGCCGCGCACGGCGCGCATCGGGGTCTTTGGCGTCGGCCACCACACCTATTGGGCGCAGTTCCCAGGGCTGCACGATGAGATGCTCGCGAAGATCGCGGACACCGTGAGTCGTGTCGCGGCCACGGGCGTCGAGGTCACGAACTTCGGCCTCGTCGATCAGGCCCGGGCCGCGTACGCGCTGTTGCCGCGGCTGAAGGCCGCCGATCTCGACCTGGTGTTCTGCGACATGGTGACGTACGCGACGTCGGCGACGTTTGGCATCATCATCCGATCGCTCGACGTGCCGATCGTACTCGTCGCATTGCAGCCGCTGGCGGCGCTCGATTACGCGCGGGCGACGACGCAGCTGCAGCTCGCGAACGACGATTTCTGTTCAGTGCCGGAGTTCACCGGCGTGGCGATCCGGATGGGCAAGCGACCGCCCGAAGTGATCCTCGGCACGCGCGAGAACGACGCGGAGGCCGCGGCCGAGCTGGTCGAGTGGTGCGAAATCGCGATGGCGTTGCACGACGTGAAGCGCGCGCGCATCGGTCATTTCGGTCACCCGATTGAGCACATGCTCGACATGCAGACCGATCAGACCGCACTCACGGCGGCGTTCGGCTGCCACATCGTGCAGACGGAAGCGGACGATCTGCTGCGCCACGAACGCGAGGTCACGGCCGGCGAGATCGCCGTGAAACGCGCCGAGATCCTGGCGCTGTTCGACACGCCCGACCCGAAGTCGGATCCGCTCACGCGCACGCTCACGGAGGAGGACTTGCTAACCTCGGCCCGCGTCGCCGCGGCGCTCGATCGCTTTGTCGCCCATCACCAGCTCGACGGCCTCGCCTACTATTATGAAGGCGAACCCGGCTCGGCGCTGCGCACGCTCGTGACGAATCTGATCGTGGGCAATTCGCTCCTGACCGCGGCCGGCTTTCCGATGTGCGGCGAGTCGGATCTGAAAACGTGCCTCGCGATGCTGATCATGGATCGCCTCGGCATCGGCGGGAGTTTCGCGGAGTTTCACCCGATCGATTTTCGCGAAGGCTTCGTGCTCGTCGGCCACGACGGCCCGCATCATCTCAACATCGCGGACGGCAAACCCGTTCTCCGCAGCCTGATCAAGTACCACGGCAAGCCCGGCCACGGCGCGAGCGTGGAGTTCAAGATCAAGGAAGGTCCGATCACCATGCTGAGCGTCGGCGTGACGGCGCAGGGCAAATTCAAGTTCATCATTGCCGAGGGCGAAAGCGTGCACGGGCCGATTCCCGCCACGGGCAACACCAACACGCGCGGTTTCTTCCGGCCGGACGTGAAGACGTTCCTCAAGCGCTGGGTGGCCGAGGGACCCACGCATCACTTCGCCCTCGGCATCGGCCACCGCGCGCAGGCGCTCCGCCGGATCGGCGAGGCGCTGGGCGTCGAGACAGTCATCATTCCCCGGGAGAAATCATCATGAAAGCGCACATGCCCGTCGGAACGCCCCGTCTCCGCCGCTGGTTCAGCCCGTTGGTCCCGATCGGACGCGGGCGCACGAGTGGCCTGCTTCGCTGTATCCGGCTTGGAGTGACAGCCGGACTTTTCCTCACGGCCACCCTGCACGCCGCGACCGATCCGCTGGCAGAGGGTTTCCGCGCCCCGCCGATGGAGGCGCGGCCGCACACGTACTGGTTGTGGATGAACGGTCACCTGCACGCGCCGTCGGCCGTCGAGGAATTGCGCGCGATGAAGGCCGCGGGCCTGAGCGGCGTGCTGCTCTTCGAGATGGGCGCGCGCGGCGACAAGGCCGCGTTTCCCCCACCCGGTCCGGCGTTTCTCAGCCCACCGTGGATCGAGCAGCTGAAGGTCTCGCTGGACGAAGCCCGCGCGCTCGGCCTGCAGGTCGACATGTCGGTCATCAGCAGCTGGGACATGGGCGGGCCGTGGATTGAACCGCGGCATGCGAGCATGGCCTTGTATTCGACCGAGACCACGGTCACCGGCGGTGCCGCGGTCGACGTCGAGCTGCCCTTTCCCACGCCCGAACGCGCCGCGCCGCTCGGACCCGATGGGCGCCCGGCGTTCTGGACCGATGTCGCCGTGCTGGCCTTGCGCGCGCCGCGCCGCCTCCCGGCGCACGACTTCATCCTGCGCCTTGATCCCGTCGGCATCCACGCGCTGGCGACGGTGGTGCTCGATCAGGGCCGGTCGAACGCTCCGGCCGCGCTCGCCGCGACCCTGACACCCGTGCGCGAGATCAGCGTGGCCGTATCCGAAACGGGCACACGCGACGCAGACTTCAAGGAAGTGTTGCAAACGAGTCTGGCCGCGACGCCCGGCCCGCAGCGTTTCCCGTTGCCCGCCGGCACCCGCGCGAAGTTCGTCCGGCTGCGCCTCCTGAATGGACACGACGCGGCACGCGCGCGCTGGACGCTCGGCGAGTTCGAAGTCCACGACGGCGCGGGCCGCAACCTCGCGGCCTCGCACGCGATCAATGGCGACCGCGACGGTGCGCTGCTGGTGCGTTCGCCGATGCCGCTGACCTATTACGACTGGAAGGCGGGCAACATTCACAACGGCGGCCTGACCGGCGCCGGCGGCGTGTTTGCCACGTCCGGGTTGCCGTCGTTCGACGTCGCCGATCCGCGCGAGCTCGTCGATCTCACCGCCAGCGTCGACCGCACCGGCCGTCTGCGCTGGGCCGCGCCGCCCGGCGAGTGGACGATTTTGCGCTACGTGTGCGCGATCACCGGCGAGAAGCTGAAGGTGCCGAGTCCGGCGTCCGACGGCCTGGCCAGCGATCATCTCAACGCCGAGGCGACGCGGGTGCACATGAATCACGTCGTGACGCAACTGCGGCAGGGCCTCGGGCCCGATCTCGCGGCGACCGGCCTGCGCAATCTCTACCTCGCGAGCTACGAGGTCGTCGGCAAAGTATGGTCGCCGGTCTTCGCCGCCGAGTTCAAGCGCCGCCGCGGGTATGAGCTCACGCGTTACCTGCCCGCGATCTTCGGTGCACGTATTGGCAACGCGGAGACGACTGAACGCTTTCTCTTCGACTACCAGAAGACGCTCGGCGAGGTGCTGGTGGACGCCTACTACCGCACCGCGGCCGAGGTGGCGCGCGCCGCCGGCTTGCAGATCAAGTCGGAGGCCGGCGGCCCGGGCCCGCCGATTCACACGCCGCCGATCGACGCGCTGCTGGCGAATGGCGCGATCGACAACGTGCAGGGCGAGTTCTGGCCCTTCCGGCCGGACAGCGACGCGCTCAACGTGATCAAGGAACCGGCGTCGGCCGCGCACCTTTACGGCAAGCGTCGCGTGCACCTGGAGGCGTTCACGTCGTTTCACCACTGGGCCGAGGCGCCGCAGGACCTGAAGGCGAGCGCCGATCGGGTTTTCTGCGAAGGCGGCAATCATTTCGTCTGGCACACGTGGACGCATCAGAGCCCGGAGGCGGGCGCGCCCGGCTGGGTGTACGGCGCGGGCACGCACCTGAATCGCAACGTCACCTGGTGGTCGAAGGCGCCGGCGTTTCTGAGTTATCTCGCGAGGGGATCGTTTCTGCTGCAGCGCGGAAACTTCGTCGCGGATGTGCTCTACTATTATGGCGACGGTGGTTCCAATTTCGTCGGCCCGCGCCGCAACCCGCCGGGGCTCGGGCCGGGTTATGACTACGACGTCACCAATGCCGACGTGATCCTCAACCGCCTCAGCGTGCGCGATGGCCGGCTCGTCACGCCGGACGGCACGAGTTACGCCGTGCTCGTGCTGCCGGAGCGCGACGACATGCATCCGGCGGTGCTCGCGCGCATTGAAGAGTGGGTGAACGCGGGCGCGACCGTCATCGGACCGCGGCCGCAACACGCGTCGGGCCTCGAGGGGTTTGCCGCGAGCGACGCGCGCGTGCGGGAAATCGCGGCCCGGCTCTGGGCCGACCTCGACGGCCAAACGCGCACGTCGCGGAAACACGGCGCCGGTCGCGTCGTGCAGGGCCGGACCGAACGCGAAGTGCTGACGGATCTCGGCCTCAGGCCGGACTTCGCGGCGCCCGCGGCGTTTGACTTCACGCACCGGCGGGACGGCGACACGGAGATCTACTTTGTGCGCAATCGCGAGGCGGTGCCGGCGGCGGGCAACGTGGTTTTTCGCGTCGGCGAGCGCGCGCCCGAATTCTGGGATCCCCGCACCGGCACGATCACGCCGGCCGCGGTGTTCAGCCGCAAGGACGGCGGCATCGAAGTGCCGCTCGCGCTCGCGCCCCGCGGATCGATCTTCGTCGTGTTCCGCGGCCGCGCGCCGGTGACGACGATTGCCGCCGTGAGCGCGGGGGCGTCGATCGAGAGCGGTCCGGAGGGCGCGCGCCTCGTGACGGAGCGCGCGGGCACGTACGCGGTGACGACCAGCACGGGTCTGCGCAACGACGTGCGCGTGCCGGCGCTGCCGGAGCCGATCGTGCTCACGACGGACTGGTCGGTGGATTTTGCGTCACCGGCCGGTGCGCCGGCACCGCTCAAACTTCCGATCGTGGGACCGTGGACGCGGCAGAACGCGCCGGAGCTGAAAGCGTTTGCCGGCACCGGCAGTTACCGGCGGACCGTGGTGTTGCCCGAGGGCTGGCGGGCCCGCGCCCAGCGCGTCGAACTCGATCTCGGCCGCCTGTGGTCGATTGGCGAGGTGTGGATCAACGGCACGCCGCTCGGCGTGGTGTGGACGCCGCCGTTCCGGGTCGATGCGACGGCCGCGCTGCGCGACGGAGCGAACGAGCTGGTGGTCGAAGTGGTCGGCACCTGGCACAACCGGCTCGTGGGCGAAGCGCGCGGCACCGTGCCCAAGTGGACGCGGACGAACATCGCGCTCTCGCAACGCAAGGCCTGGAAGGATCTCGAGCCGATCGAGTCCGGACTCTTCGGCCCCGTCCGGCTCGTGCCGCTCGCGGTGCAGCGGATCGAATGACAAAACAACTCCCGCGAATCACGCCAATGAACGCGAATTTCGGCGGCAAAAAAAGTCCGGCGATCGGCCTCGGGGTTCACCGTAGGTGCCGGCTAATTCCATTTTCCTCTCATTCGCGGCCTTTCGCGTGATTCGCGGGCAACTGCTTTGTTCCAACCGCGGAAACGTGGGCACAAACGCCCGCGAGCGTACTCACGCCTTCACCGCGCTGTACTCGCTGAAGAGACCGAAGATCTTTTTGCGTTTCACTTCGGCGAAACCGGCGGCGCGCATGGACGCCAGGACGTTTTCCGGTGGCACGCAGGCGTCCATCGTTTCCCAGTAGTAGCTCATCATGTCCTTCGCCGCGCGGCTGCGGGTGAAGAGTTGCGTCAGAGCTGGATAGATGCGGCCGAAATAAAGCCGGAAGAAAAACCTCCCGATCGCGCCGGACGGCTTGGTCACCTCGAGGATCAGCACGCGGCCGCCCGGTCGGAGCACGCGGTGGTATTGCGCGAAGGTCGCGTCGAGCTCCATCACGTGGCGCAGCGCGTAGCCCATCGTGAGAAAGTCGAACGACGCGTCGGGAAACGGCAGCGCCTCCGCCCGTCCCTGGACAAACGTCGCGTCGAGTTTCTTGCGCGCCTCGGCCAGCATGCCGGCGCTGGGATCGAGGCAGGTGATTTCGCGCGCCGAACCGAGCACGCGCGCCGCGCCGACCGCGACGAGGCCGGTGCCGCAAGCGACATCGAGCACGCGCATTCCGGGCTTCAGACCGTACCGCTGCTGCACCCACCGGCGGTAGAAAGCTCCGCTGCACAGGAAGCCCCAATTGACCACGCCGTCGTAGTAGGCTGCGCCCTGGTCGAACAGTCGGTTGACGAAGTCCGGCTTCGCTTCGGTCGAGGTGTAGCGTTCGGGCAGGGGCGGATGCGGAGTCATGCGGCAGGGGTGAAGGAGAATCCTACACGTCAAAGCACAACCGTCAAAGCGCCGGCCTCGGAAACGGGGCCGGAATTTCCGCGGAAAAAGATTGGCGCTCGCGTCCGCCGGCGCTTGAACGCCCTCCACACAGATGGCGATGCGTTTCAGCATTCTCGGGAGCGGCAGTTCGGGCAACGCGGCGCTGCTCGTCACCGCCGGCGCGCGCGTGCTCGTCGACGCCGGTTTTTCCGCGCGCCGGCTCGGCGCGATGCTCGCTGCCATCGGGGAGTCGCTCGAGAAAGTCGACGCGGTCTTTCTCACGCATGAGCATGGCGATCACGCCGCCGGGATCGACGGGCTGAAGAAGTTTCCCCACATCCGGATTTTCGCCAACCAGGCCACGGCCCGCGCGGTGCAGAGTCACCTCGAGCACCGGCCCGACTGGCAGATTTTCGAGACGGGCGCGCGTTTCGCGTTTCGCGATTTGATCGTCGAGAGCTTCGCGGTGCCGCACGACGCCCAGGAACCGGTGGGCTTTCGTTTCACCAGTGGACACGAGGGCGATCTCTTCGCCCCGCGCCGCTCGATCGCCTGGCTCACCGATCTCGGCCACGCGCCGCAGAACATCCACGAGTGTATCCGGGAGTGCGAAGTCGTGGTGGTGGAGGCGAACCACTGTCCGGAGCTGCTCAAGAACGATCCGAAGCGCCCGTGGTCGCTGAAGCAGCGCATCTCGGGTCGTCACGGCCACCTCTCCAATCACGCCGCCCACGCCTTGCTCGCCGCCGTGGCCAGTCCGCGCTGGCGCCGGATCTACCTCACGCATCTGTCACGCGACTGTAACTCTCGCGCCGCGGTGGAACTGGCGTTCGCGGGCATCCGCGGCACGCTGACCACCTGCGAATTCTCCGTCGTGGAGCCGGGCCAGAGCACGCCGTTTTACGATTTGGAGTGAGGAGGCGGCGGAACGGCGGCGGAACGGCGGCGAAGGGTCGAGGGTCGAGGAGTCGAGGAGTCGAGAAGCCGGAAGATGGGTGATCGCTCTGCATGGCGTACCGCACGCTCCGCCATCTCGACTGACCTGCTGCTGGCTTCTCGGCTCCTCGACTGTCGACCTTTCGACTTTCCAAGCGCCTCGGCTTTCCGCCCCGGCCCATGTGACAGGCCCCGCGCTTGCAGGCGCGGCCCACTTCCTGCACCACAGCACTCCATGAGTTCCGCTGCTTCGTTCCGCCGCACCAAGATCATCTTCACCATCGGGCCCGCGACCGAGAGCGAGGAGATGCTGGAGAAACTGATCCGCGCCGGCGCCGACATCGTCCGGCTCAACATGGCGCACGCCAAACACGACTGGACGCGCATGATCATCCGCCGGATCCGCGCGGTGAGCGCCCGCGTCGAGCGCGAGGTCGCGATCATGATGGACATCAAGGGGCCGGAAATCCGCACGGGCGACGTCACCGCCCCGATCGAGCTCAAGGTTGGCGAGATTTTCGATTTCACCGTGCGACCGGGCATGAGCGCCGAGCGCGGCGGCGGCGCGGAGGAAATCCGCTCGGTCGACGTCAATTACCAGGACCTCGTCAACGACATCAAGGTCGGCGACACCGTCCTCGTCGACAACGGCCTGCTCCGCCTCGAAGTGCTGGAAAAGGATGCCGCGCGCATTCGTTGCCGGGTGCTGATTCCCGGCGAGCTGAAGTCGCGGCGGCACATCAATCTCCCCGGTGTGAAGGTGAACCTCCCGTCGTTCACCGAGAAGGATCGCGGCGATTCCATCGTGGGCCTCGAGGAGGGCATCGATTTCCTCGCGCTGTCGTTCGTGCGCGCGGCCAAGGACATCGAGCTGCTGCGGACGTTTCTCTCCGAGAAGAAGTCCAAGGTGAAAATCATCGCCAAGATCGAGGATCAGTCGGCGATCGAGAATTTGAACGAGATCGTCCACGCCTGCGACGCCCTGATGGTCGCGCGCGGCGACCTCGGCATCGAGTGTCCGTTCGAGGAGCTCCCCGTCATCCAGCGCCGCGCGGTGCGCGCCTGCCTCGCGCAGGGCCGGCCGGTGATTGTCGCGACTCACATGCTCGAGTCGATGATCTCGCAGCCGGTGCCGACGCGCGCGGAGATCACCGACGTCGCGAACGCGGTGTTTGAACTCGCCGACTGCGTCATGCTCTCCGGCGAAACGACCATCGGCAAATACCCGCTCGAATGCGTCCACATGCTGGATACGATTGCCCGCCGCATCGAGCTCGAGGCCGACGACACCTGGGAGGAGCCCGCGGTGTTCACCGGCGAACGGATGAAGGTCCTGCACTCCGCCGTCGTCCTCGCGAACGAACTGCCGAATTCCAAACTCGTGACGTTCACCCGCCACGGCTTCATGGCGCAGGGACTCGCGTTGCTGCGGCCGTCTCACTCGCCCATCCTCGCGATCACGCCGTCGCTGCAGGTGTTCCGGCAACTGCGCCTGCTGCGTTCCGTCGATCCGGTGCTGATGACGCTCGCCTCGGATCCCAACGACACGATCGAGAACGCGATCGCGATGCTGCAGCGCTCCGGCCGCATCAACCCCGGCGACAAGATCGTCGTCGCCACCGACATCCTCGCCCAGGATCGGCTCGTCGACAGCGTGCAACTGCGCACCGTCCGGTAAACTGGGAGCGCAGGCCTCCGGCCTGCATCCGATCGCCACGGTAGGATTGAAGCCCACACGATCCCAGGGAGACGGAACGCCTGCGCTCCCGTTATTTTCGGCGACACTGCTAAATGGGATGCGTAGTGTTCCGATGTCGGTTACCGGTGACATTCTGCGGCGTCATTGCCGCAGCTCCATCGGCCTTTGCTTCTCCACCCTCGCCCCGCGTTGCATGAAACCTCTGCGCCTCGCCCGCTTCGTTTGCTTCGCCCTCGCTGCTCTGACCTCCGCCTTCGCGCAGGAACCGCGGCTCGCCAACGTATCGACGCTCACGCGGGTGGGCACAGGGGCCGACCTGCTCACCGCCGGTTTCGTCATCACCGGCACCGCACCCAAGCAGGTCGTCATCCGCGCCGTCGGTCCGCGGCTCGGCGCCGCGCCCTTCAACGTTCCCGGCGTGCTCGCCGATCCGGAACTGATCGTCTTCGGCCCGAATTCGTCCACGACCATCGCGGCGCGAAACGACAACTGGCTCGCCGCTGATGCCACCGCGTTCGCGGCGGTCGGCGCCTTTCCCCTGACGGCGGGCTCACGCGACGCCGCCGTCGTCACGACGCTCGCCCCGGGATCCTATACCGCGCAGGTCAGCGGCGTCGGCAGCACCACCGGCACCGCCCTGATTGAAGTGTACGAGGTCAATGCCACCGGCCGCTTCGTCAACCTCTCCACCCGCGCCCAGGTCGGCGGCGCCGCCGGCGTCCTTACGCCCGGTTTCGTGATTACGCCCGGTGGCGGCACGCGCAAGCTGCTCATTCGTGGCGCCGGCCCGGCGCTGACCGTCTTCGGCGTCCAGGGCGTGCTCGCCGATCCGACGCTCACGCTCATCCGCACCGGAGCCACCAACACCACCGTGGCCACGAACGACAACTGGTCCACCCCGGTCGGCACCGGCGCGGCGACGGCGGCGTTATTGAGCGACGCCTTCGCCCAGGCCGGCGCCTTCGCTTTCGGGGTCAACAGCCGCGATGCCGCGCTGCTCGTCGATCTTCCCGCGGGCAATTACACCGTCCAGGCCAGCGGCGTGAACAACACCGCGGGCATCGCCCTGGTCGAGGTCTACGATCTCACGCCCACCGGGCCCTCGACCGTCACGCTCGCCGCCACCCGCACCACCGCCAGCGAGAACGGCACTGCCACCGGCGAGTTCGTGTTCACCCGCACGGGCGGCAATCTCCTCTCGGAACTCGTGGTCAGCTACGGCGTCAGCGGCAGCGCGACCAACGGGATCGATTTTCCGCCGCTCGTCGGCTTCGTCACCATTCCCGCCGGCCAAGCCTCCGTATCCCTGCCGCTGCTACCGCTCGCCGACACCACGGTGGAGCCGGCTGAGACCGTCACGCTGACGCTTTCCCCCGGCAACGGCTACGTCGTGGGCGGCGCCACCACCGGCACGGTCACGATCACCGACAGCCCGGGCACGCTTTACGTCGCGACGCTCCGTCCGGCCAGCGGCGCCACCGGTTCCGCCGCGAGCGGCCTAGCCACCCTCGTGCTGAGCGCAAACGGCCAGGTCGCGAGCGTGAACGTCACCTTCTCGAATCTCAGTTCCGGCGAGGCGGGCGCACATCTCTTCCTCGGCAACAGCACCTCCGCCGGCGACTACGTGATGAATCTGCCGCTTGGCCAGGTCAGCGGCGCCCAGTGGGCCATCGCGCCGACGGCCACGTACACGAGCGCGCAGATTCTCGACGCCCTGCGCAACGGCCTGATCTACGTCGGCATCGACAGCGGCAACTTCCCCGCGGGCGAATTGCGCGGCGCGTTTCTCAGCGCGGCGGGTTCGCAGACGTTTACCGCGCCGCCTCCCGCCCTGCCGGTAAGCCTGACCGCGATCACTGCCGGCGACGCCGCGCGATTGCTCACGCAGGCGACGTTTGGACCGAAGAAGCAGGAGATCGACGCGCTCACCGGCGGCTCCGTCACCGCGTGGATTGATGCCCAGGTGGCCGCCACACCCACGCTGCATCGTCCCGCCGAACTGGCGGAATGGAACGCCGCCAAGGCCGACGCCGCCGCCCGCGGCCTGGATCCGGGTGAGGTGTTGAACGCCCTCGGTTTCCGCCGCCGCGCCTGGCATCAGGTGATGCTCGCCGCGCCGGATCAGCTGCGCCAGCGAGTCGCGTTCGCCCTGAGCCAGATCCTCGTGATTGGTGACGACTCCTTCGGCGTCGGTCAAACGGAGGGCATCACGGCCTACTACGATCTGCTCGTGACCAGCGCGTTTGGAAACTTCCGCACCCTGCTGGAGAATGTGACGCTGAATCCAATCATGGGCTCCTACCTGAGCTCGCTGCGCAACGCCAAGGCGGATCCCGTCGCCGGCACGTATCCCGATGAGAACTACGCCCGCGAGGTCATGCAGCTGTTCAGCATCGGCCTCGTGCAGCTGCAGCCGGACGGCACGCTGAAGCTCGACGCCCAGGGCCTGCCGATTCCGACCTACACGAACACCACCATCACCGAGATGGCGAAGGTGTTCACCGGCTGGGGCTTCTTTTCGACGCGCGCAAATCCCAGTTTCCGCACCGAACGCGCCGACTACCTCAGCCCGATGATGCTCTACCCGGCGTCGCACGAGCCGGGCGCGAAGGCGATTGTGAACGGGGTCGTGATTCCCGCGAACCTCGGCGGCACCGAGGATCTCAAGCGGGCGCTCGACGCGTTGTTCACGCACCCGAACTGCGCTCCCTTCATCTGCAAGCAGCTCATTCAACGCCTGGTGACCGACAACCCGAGCCCGGCCTACGTTTATCGCGTGGCGCAGAAGTTCGAGAACAACGGTGCGGGTGTCCGCGGCGATCTCGGCGCGGTGGTGCGCGCGATCCTCACCGATTATGAGGCGCGTTCGCCCCTCGTGGCTGACGATCCGGGCTACGGCAAACTGAAGGAGCCGCTGCTCCGGCTCACGGCGTTGTTGCGCGGCTTCAGCGCCACCTCAACCACCGGCCGCAACCAGCTTGAAAACGCCGTCTACCTCGCGCTCAACCAAGGTGCGCTCGAGTCGCCCACGGTGTTCAATTTCTTTGAGCCCGGCTACGTGTATCCCGGCGCCCTCGCCGCCGCCGGGCTGGTCGCGCCGGAGTTTCAGATCACCAACGATACGACGGCGATCACGGTGCCGAATTATCTCCGCGATACGATTTTCCGGACCAACAATCTCACGGGCACCAACTACGTGCTCAACCTCGCCGCCGAACAGGCGCTCGTCGCGACGCCCGCCGCCCTGCTCGATCATCTCGGCCTGGTGCTCGCCGGCGGCCAGCTCACCGCACCGACCCGCGCGCGCATCACAACCGCACTCGCGGCGCTGCCCGCCGCGACCTCGCCGCTGGAACGGGCGCAGACCGCCGTCCTGCTCGTGGCCACCTCACTCGACGGTTCGACCCAGAAATAATTCCCCCATGAGCTCATCCCGCCGCCACTTTCTCGGCCAGTGCTGTTCCGCCGTGGGCACCACGGGCATCCTTTCGACCCTCGCCCAGCTGCGCGCCATCGGGGCCGTCACGGGCGTTCCGTCCGGCTCACCCGCTCCCGCCCGCGCCGGTGCCGTGCCGTCGGACTACAAGGCGATCGTCTGCATCTTTCTCGCGGGCGGCAACGACGCCAACAACCTCATCATCCCGAGCGGCACCGCCTATTCGAGCTACGCGACGCAACGCAACGTCATCGCCGTGCCGAATTCCGGCCTGCTGCCGATCACGCCCCGCACGTCGGACGGTCGCGCGTGGGCGCTGCATCCCGGCGTCCCGGAACTGCGCACGCTGTTCAACAGCGGCAAATGCGCCTTCCTCGCCAATGTCGGCACGCTCGTCGAGCCGACGACGCTCGCCGAGTACACCGCCGGAACCGTGAAACTGCCGCCGCAGCTCTACTCGCACAACGACCAGCAGGTGCAATGGCAGAGCAGCGTGCCCGACCAGCCGTTCCGCACCGGCTGGGGCGGTCGGACCGCCGACCTGCTCGATGCACTCAACACCAACAACCAGATCTCGATGTCGATCTCGCTCGACAGCTTCAACAACTTCGAGGTCGGCCGCAGCGTGACGCAGTTTTCGATCAGCCCGGCGGGGGTGATATCGTTCACCGGGAGCAACGACCGCGCCGGCACGAGCGGCGCGGCGCGTTACGCCGCACAGAAGGATCTTTACGCGGCCTCCAACCCTAACCTCTTCGCCGCGGCGTTCGGTAATCTCTCGAGCGACGCGCTCGGGAGCAGCGAGCTCCTCAGCAGCACGCTCGCCGCCGCGCCCGTGCTCAGCACGGTGTTTCCCGCGAACTCCGCCACGACGCCGAACAAGCTCGCCGACCAGCTCAAGATGATCGCCAAGCTCATCTCGGTCTCGAGCACGCTCGGCGTGAAACGGCAGATTTTTTTCGCGCGCCTCGGCGGCTGGGATTTGCACGCCGACCAGGTCGACGAAGTGAACAAGGCCATGGGCGCGCATGCGTCGCTGCTCGCGCAGGTCAGCCGTGCGATGAACGCGTTCTACGATGCCACGGTCGAACTGGGCTGCGCGGATCGCGTCACGACGTTTACCGCGTCGGACTTCGGCCGCACCTACAGCTCGAACGGCGACGGCTCCGATCACGGCTGGGGCAATCACCAGATCATCGTCGGCGGCGCCGTGAAGGGTGGCGATATCTACGGCCGGATGCCGTCGCTCGCCGTCAACGGCCCCGACGACACCGGCCGCGGCCGCTGGATTCCCTCGACCAGCGTCGATGAATACGGCGCCACCATCGCCCGCTGGTTCGGCGTCAGCGAGACGAACCTGAGCACCGCCTTCCCCAACATCGGTCGCTTCGCGAAACCCAACCTGGGTTTCATGACGTGATCGACAGAGGCACGTGGTGGGAAAGATGGAGCAGGAAACCAGGAAGCCGGGAACCCAGAAATTCCACAGGTGAAAGATCCCTGCAGACACTCTGGATTCCGCTGTACCCAACCGGCCTCCGTTCTCGTTTTTCTGGCTGCTGAATTCGGAAGCCAGAAAGCCAGGAAGCAGACACTCTCCACCTACGCCGAGACCTCACTCCGTTTCTTGGCTTCCTGGTTTCCTGCTTCCCCGCGGTTTGGCTCCGTTTTCTGGCTTTTGGGCCTCTGAATTCAAAAGCCAGGAAACCAGGAACCAGACACGCTCCGCCCGTGCCGACACCTCACTCCGTTTCTTGGCTTTCTGGCTTTTGAATTCTAAGGCCAAGAAGCCGCTTACCTGCCCCCTCGCCAAAGCCGAACTCCTGTTCCGGCTCCCGGCTTCCGGGTTTCCTGCTTCACGCCGCTCGCCTCCGCTGTCTGGCTTTCGTGGTTTTTTTACGCTACGTTGGGAAGATTCCGCGTTGGTCTGTACTCGACGTGTCGTAAGGCTAAAACCAACACTTTCCCCGGTCAGCTCTCCACCGATCGTCGTCCCGCCCCGTCCTCCGCTTCGTCGCATGAACTTCCTGCGTTTCGCCGTCCGCTCGTTTGCCGCCGTTCTCGCGCTGTCCGCCTCCCTGCGCGCCCAGGAACCCCGGCTCGCCAACATCTCCACGCGCGCCCAGACCGGCCCGGGAGCCGCCGTCCTCACCGCCGGTTTCGTCATCGGCCCCGGCGCCAACAAACAGGTATTGATCCGCGCGATCGGCCCGACGCTGGGCATCTCCCCCTTCAACGTCCCGGGCTCGCTGGCCGACCCGGTGCTCACCGTCTTCAACAGCGCGAACGTTGCCGTCGCGACCAATGACGACTGGGGCACGCCCGTCGGCGCCGGTGCCGCCACGGCCGCCACGCTCTCGTCCACCTTCGGCAGCGTCGGCGCGTTCGCCCTCGGCGCCACCAGCCGCGACTCCGCCGTGATCGTGACGCTCCCCGCCGGCAACTACACGGCCCAGGTCGCCGGCAAGGGCACGGGCACCGGCGCCTCGGGCAACGCCCTGCTTGAAGTCTACGAAATCGGCGGTGCCAACGCCGGCGCCAAACTGCTCAACACGTCGACCCGTCTCCAGGTTTCCAGTACGTCCGCGCCGATCATCGGCTTCGTCGTCGCACCCGGCACCGGCACCCGCAAACTGCTCGTCCGCACCGCCGGACCGGCGCTCAACGCGTTCAATCTCACGGGCACGCTCGCCGATCCGTCCATCCGCGTCACGACCGCCACGGGCGCCATCATCGCGACGAACGACAATTGGAACACGCCGTCCGACACCCGCGCCGCCGACACGGCCGGCCTCACCGCCGCGTTCTCGCTCGCCGGCGCCTTCGCATTTCCGCCCGGCAGCAACGATGCCGCGGTCCTCGTCGACCTCGCGCCGGGCAATTACGGCATCCAGGTCAGCGGCAGTGACGCCACCAGCGGCCTCGCGATCATCGAGGTCTACGATCTCACGCCGGTCAACCCGCCGACCGTCACGATCACCGCCACCAAGTCGGCCGCCGACGAATCCGGCAACAACCCCGGCGAGTTCACGTTCACCCGCTCCGGCGACACCGCGCTGCCGCTCGTCGTGAACTACGGCGTCGGCGGTTCGGCCGTGAACGGCTACAACTACCCGCCCCTGCTCGGCACCGTCACGATTCCGGTGGGTGCCACGAGCACGAAGATCACGCTGAGCCCCAATCCCGTGGTGCAGAGCGAGGGCACGGACAGCGTCGTACTTTCCGTTGCCACCGGCCCGGGTTACCTCGTCGGCGCGCAGGCCGCCGCCACCGTCACGATCACCCACTCGCCCGCGACGCTCTACGTCGCGAGCGTCCGGCCCACCGCCGCCGCCGTGAGTGGCACCGCCGCCTCCGGGACCGCCACGCTGCTCCTCTCGTCAACCGGCAAGCTGGCCTCGATCAACGTTTCGTTCTCCAACCTCAGTTCGACCCAGGTCACGGCGCATCTCGTGATCGGCTCGACCGAGGATTATGTCGTCAATCTCCCGCCGGGCCAGGTGACGGGCGCACAGTGGTTTTTCGCCCCGACCGGCCCGTACTCGGTCGACGCCCTGCTCGAGGCGTTGCGCACCGGCAACATCGCCGTGCGCATCGACTCGGCCAAATATCCGGACGGCGAACTCAAGGGTGCGTTCATCCAGGGCGCGGGCTCACGGACGTTCACTGCTCCTGCGGCGCCGCCGGCCGTGGCGCTCGGCAATGTCACCGCGACCGATGCCGCCCGCTTCCTGACCCAGGCGACGTTTGGCCCGACGCGCACCGAAATCGAAACGCTCACCGGCGGCAGCCTCGACGCGTGGATCACGGCCCAGCTCGCACTGCCCTTCTCCGGTCATCGCGCCGCCACTGTCGCCGACCGCACAGCCTTCGGCGGCAGCAATAGTTTCACCAACTGGAATGCCATCCACATGCCGAACCGGCAGTCCGCCTGGTTCAAACTGGCCCTGACGGCCCCGGACCAGCTGCGCCAGCGCGTCGCCTTCGCGCTCAGCCAAATCCTGGTCGTGTCCGACATCTCGCTCGGCGACGACAACCGCACCGAGCCGCTCGCCAACTACTACGACATTCTCGGCAACGGCGCCTTCGGCAACTACCGCACGCTCCTCGAACAGGTCACCCTCAGCCCGATGATGGGCGAATATCTCAGCTCGCTGCGCAACTCCAAGGCCGATCCGGTCACCGGCCAGACGCCCGATGAAAATTACGCGCGCGAAGTCATGCAGCTCTTCACCATCGGCCTGCAGCAGCTCAATCCCGACGGCACGCTCGCGCTCGGCGCCGACGGCCTGCCGATTCCCACCTACGACCAGGCCACGATCACGGAAATGGCGAAGGTCTTCACCGGCTGGGCGTATCCGTCGACCAATCTCAACGCCTTCCGCACCGCCGGCGCCAACTACATCAGCCCGATGCAGCTGTATCCTGCTTTCCACGACGACTCGGTGAAGAACCTGAGTCCGGTCAGCAGCACGCCGATTCCCGCGGCCCAGGGCGGCGTGCGCGATCTGCAGCTCGCGCTCGATGCCCTGTTCAACCACCCGAACACCGGGCCGTTCATCTCGAAGCTCCTGATCCAGCGGCTGGTCACCAGCAATCCAAGTCCTGGATACGTCTACCGGGTCGCGCAGGTCTGGAACCAGCAGAAGACCAGCCCGACGCAGCTCGGTGCCGTGGTGCGCGCCATCCTCACGGACTACGAGGCCCGCTCGCCCGCCGTCGCGAGCAATCTCAGCTACGGCAAACTCAAGGAGCCGCTCCTCCGCCTCACCGGCCTGCTGCGCACCTTCGGCGCGTCGTCCGCGAGCGGACGCTTCCTCGGGCTGCATCACACCGTCAACGGCGTCGTCATCACCAGCGCGACGCCGCGGCCCGCCACGGCGGCGGAGATCTCCACCATCAATTCCACCACGCTGCCGTACAGCGCCATCGGCAACCTGGCCCAGGCCGCGCTCCGTTCGCCGACCGTATTCAACTTCTACCACTCCGACTACGTGTTGCCCGGCCCGCTGGCCGCCGCGGGACTCGTTGCCCCTGAGTTTGAGATCACCGACGACAACTTCGCGATCAGCGTGCCGAACTATCTCCGCACCTTCGTCAACGCGGTGACGCCCGTCGCCAACGGCGCGCCCACCGCCGCCGCGCCGTACGTGCTGTTGTTGAACACGACCTACGAGCAATCACTCGTGGCCACGCCCGCCGCGCTGCTCGACCACCTGAGCCGCGTCCTCACCGCCGGTACGCTGCCCACCGCCGCCCGCACGCGCATCACGGCGGCGCTCGCCGCGCTACCCACGGCGACGAGCACCGAGGATCGCGCCAAGACGGCCATCTACCTCGTGCTCACGAGCCCCGCCGCCGCGATTCAGAAATAAGCCACCGTTTCCTTTCCGCATCCTCCGATCCTTTTCCGATGAGCAAAAAGTCCGCCCCCGAAGTCTCCCGTCGCGAATTTCTCGGCAGCGCCTGCTGCGCCGCGGTCGGCGCCACCGGCCTCCTGTCCACCCTCGGCAGCCTGCGGCTGATGGGCGCCGCCGCGAGCCCGGGCAACGGCCCGCAGATTCCGGCCCGCGCCGGCGCCGTGAGCTCCGACTACAAGGCGCTCGTGTGCCTTTTCCTCAATGGCGGCAACGACGCGAACAATCTCATCGTGCCGCTGGGCACCGGCGCCGCCACCGACGCCGCGAGCTACGCAGCCTACGCCGCGGCCCGTTCGAATCTCGCGCTGCCGCGGGCCAACCTGCTGCCGCTCACGCCGCGCACCTCCGATGGTCGCACGTGGGGCCTGCACCCGTCGGTCACCGAACTGCACCGGCTCTTCGGGTCCGGCCAGGCCGCCCTGCTCGCCAATGCGGGCACGCTCGTTTACCCGACCAGCAAGACGCAATACACCGCGCGGAGCGTCCCGTTGCCCCCGCAGCTCTTTTCGCACAGCGACCAGCAGGTGCAGTGGCAGCACAGCGTCCCCGACAAACCCACGTCGACCGGCTGGGGCGGCCGCGTCGCCGACCTCGTCAACGCGTTCAACTCGAGCGACCAGATCTCGATGTCGATCAGCATCGCGGGCAAGAACACCTTCCAGATCGGCAACAAGGTTTCACAGTACGCCATCGGCACCGGCGGCGCGACCACCCTCGCGGGCAGCACCACCTCGCTGACGCCGACGAATCTCGATGGCATCCGCTTCCGCGCGCAGAAGGATCTCTTCGGCCAGGGCCAGCCCGGTTTGTTCGAAACCGCCTTTGCCACCGCGTCGGGCGATGCGATTGTGAGCTCCGATTTGCTGAACGGCGTGCTCGCCGCCTCGGGCACGATTGCGACCACCTTTCCCAACACGACCGCGGGCAACCAGCTCCGCATGGCCGCGCGTCTAATCGCGGCGTCGCCGACGCTCGGATTGAAGCGGCAGATCTTCTTCGTCCAGCTCGGCGGCTGGGACCTTCACGCCGGCCAGCTGGTGAACACGGATCCCACGACCGGCACGCATGCCGGCCTGCTCGCACAGATCAGCCAGGCGGTGGACGCCTTCTACAAGGCGACGACCGAGCTCGGCGTCGCCAACCAGGTCACACTCTTCACCGCGTCCGACTTCGGCCGCACGTTCCGATCGAATGGCGACGGTTCCGATCACGGCTGGGGCAGTCACCACTTCATCGTCGGCGGCGCGGTGAAGGGCACGGAGATTTATGGCAAGATGCCCGCGCTCTCGGTGAACGGTCCGGACGATACCGGCCTCGGCCGCTGGATCCCGACGACCAGCGTCGACGAATACGCCGCGACCCTCGCGACGTGGTTCGGCGTGAGCCAGACGGATCTGCCGACCGTGCTGCCCAACATCGGCCGCTTCCAGAAACCCAACCTCGGCTTCCTCTGAGCGGGCGTTCGTGCTGCCCCGGAAAACAACCGCCTGAATTTTTGCCCACGGAACACACGGAATACACGGAAGAAGTCCGGAGGATTGGTTCTTCCGTGTATTCCGTGTGTTCCGTGGGCCACCTCTGCTTGGCCCCTTCGTTCTGCTGATCGTTACCTGTGAAACGCGCCTGCATCATCGGCGGACTGGTCGTTGCACTGCTGCTGTTGTGGCGCTTCGCACCGTTCCGTGGCGACCCGGTCCCGAATCCGGCCCCCGCCGCGCGGGCGGTCACGCCGTCAGCATCGCCGGTCCCCGCCGCCGACGAACCGCGCCGCGGCCCGCCGCCTGAGCGCTCCACGCTGGCCGACGCCCTCAACACGCCCGCGCAGGACATCCGCGCCGATCTCCGCCTCGTCGTCGACCTTCTGGATACGTTTCGCACCAACTTCCCCCAGGGCGGCAATCCCGTCGGCAACAACGCCGAGATCACCTCCGCGCTCGCGGGTCAGAACAAGCTACGCCTCGCCCTGATCCCGCTCGATCATCCCGCGATCAACCGGCAGGGCGAACTCTGTGACCGCTGGGGCACGCCGTTTTTCTTTCACGCCGAAAGCGCGACCAAGATGGAAGTCCGCAGCGCCGGACCCGATCGCAAGATGTGGACCGACGACGACGTCGCCCTGCATCCGTAGCGCCGGTAATCGCTGAGAGGTGTAGCTACAAGCGCCAGCGAGTGGATCACCGGCGATTCGATCGCCAACAACTCGACTCCGCCCCGCCACACCGACAACCGTCACACCCAGCGGCGCAACGCCGTCCGCAGCTTCTCCTTCGCCCGGTAGATCCGCGTTTCCACCGCCTTGGGCGTCGCTCCGACCGCGGTCGCGATCTCAGCCTGCGACATGTGTTCGTATTCGAAAAGTACGATCGCCTCGCGCAGTTCCGCGGGCAGCGCCGCGATCGCGTCCCGCACCGCCACCGCACGCTCCGCTGTTTCCAAGGCCACCGCGCCGGCGCCGTTCTCCTGGTTTCCACCACCGGCGGTTTCGTTCCATTCCTGCAGCGACACCGACGGCCGCCGCCGCCACCAGCGCATGCGGTTGCGCGCGAGATTCACCGCGATCGAAAACACCCAGGGCCGGAATTCGGCTCCGGCGCGGAATTTTTCCCGCTGCTGCCAGACGCGGACAAAGGTTTCCTGCGCCAGCTCGCCGGCCTCGGTCGCGTTGAACACGAGGCGCGCAATGACGGCCTTCACCGGCCGTTCCCAGCGTTCCATCAACGCGCCAAACGCCGCTTCGTCGCCGCACTGCACGCGCGCCATCAGCCGGCGATCCTCCGCCGCCGCCTCGTTTCCCGCCTTCTCGGACTGCGCGCCGCCCGCTTCCTTCACGGTGCCACCCGCACATTCGGGGCGCCGGTGTGGGAGTAACCGGCGACGCGCGGCAACACGGTCGCGAGATAGCGTTCGCCCTCGCCGGGGTTCATCAACGCGGCCACCTGCCGGAAATGCACCGTCATGGAGTCGACGCAGACTTTCTCGAGCGCCGCGACCTCCGCCGGCGGCGCCGCCCGCTCCCGCGCCGCCATGATCGCCGCGCAATGCGTCCCGCACGCCACGCTGTAGTCGTCGTGCAGGCGCTTGATGGCCGCAAACTGCGTCTCGTTGAGCCGGAACTCGGCCCGCAGCCACGCCATCGCGTCGCCCTGCCGCGCCGCCGCGTGCATCGCGCGATTCTGGTTCAGCGCAAAGAAGACGCCGAAGGCCAGCGCGCACGCCAGCACCGCCACGCCGAAAGTAATCAGGATGTTTCTCACGGCGTCGGCATCGACCGGGCGTCCAAGCCCTGCACATACGCGGCCGCCAGCCGGGCGCTCTCCTGCGCACTGCGGGACCGCGCCTGCTCGCGCCCGGTGAAGGCTCCGACCGCGACCGCCACCATCAGGATTCCGCCGACCGCCGCGGCATGACGGCGCGCATAGGCGCTCCACGTCGCCGGCGCCGTCCCACCCAGCCGCGCCCATACCCCGGCCCGGAAACCGGGGTCGCGCGGTGCCACCACCTGCCAGCGGGCAAGCAAGGTCGAAAGGGGATCAGGGGTCCGGGAATTTTTCATGCGGCGGCGGTTTCTTACTATAACCCCGGCGCGGCGAAATCCCGCAGAAAATTTCGAGGGATTCGCGCCCGCCCGGGTTAGTGTCACCGAACTCATCATGAATCTGCCCACCCTCCTCCGCACCGCCCTCCTCGCCACCGCCCTCGTTTCCGGCGCCGCCCTCGTGGCCGCCGACAAAAAGCCCGCACCGGCCCCCGCCAAGGCCGCGGACGATTATCCGCTAAAGACCTGCGTGGTCTCCGACGAAGCCCTCGGCAGCATGGGCGATTCGGTGAGGTACGTGCACAAGGAAGCCGGCAAGCCCGATCGCGTCATTCGCTTCTGCTGTGAAGGCTGCATCGATGACTTCAAGAAGGAGCCCGCGAAGTTCCTGAAGAAACTCGACGCCGCCGCGGCCAAGAAGCCCGCCGCCAAGTAATCGGCGTGGCAGTCGAGCGGGGCATCCGGCCGCCGCACCGTTCACGCGAGTCCCGTCACATTGGGCCGGCAGGCTTGCCCGCGTTGTCAAACAGCTGGCGTGAGCGCTGCCCGCGGGTCAGACTGAGAGCCAACCAAGGCCCGCCATGAAATCCCCCGATCTCTCGTCCGAGCGCTGCCGCATCGTCCTCACTGGTGGACCCGGTGGCGGCAAAACCACCGCCGCCGATCTGTTTCGGCGCGAGATCGGCGACCGGGTCGTGATTGTACCCGAAGCCGCGACGCTCCTGTTTCAAGGCGGCTTCCCGCGTTCGACCGATCCGCACGCGCGGCGCTGCGCCCAATCGGCGATCTACCATGTGCAACGCCGGCTCGAAGACGTGCAGGCCGCGCTGTTTCCCGGCCGCACGCTGCTCTGCGACCGCGGCACGATCGACGGTGCCGTCTACTGGCCGGGCCTGCCCCACGACTATTTCAATGCGGTCAATTCGTCCCTCGAGGCCGAGCTCGCACGCTACGATGCCGTGATCTTTTTCGAGTCTGCCGCCTGCGGGGGCGTCGCGATCGAAGGGGGCAATCCGATTCGCAACGAAACCCTCGCCGAGGCCGCGCGCCTCGACGGCAAACTGCGCACGCTCTGGTCGCGGCATCCGCGTTTCATCCTGGTCCCGCACAACGCCTCGTTCTTCAAGAAAATCAGTTTCGGCCTCGCTGCGCTCGAAGGCGTGGTCGCCCAGTTGAACGGTCGGGCCCGACGCCCGCTGCCGGCCCGGCGCAGCAAAGCCGCCAAGGCGTAAACCACCTCTTCGCCGACGTCTCATGACTCCGCTTCGTTTCCTCACCCTCGCGCTGCTCGGATGGTTCAGCCTCGGCGCACCCACCGCGATGCCGGCTGCCGAATTTCCCGGCACCGCCCAACCCCAGCTGGCCGCGAACGCGAGCGGCCACGTCTGGATTGCACTGGGCCGGGGCAAGGACATCGGCGTCGCGCACTCGCGGGACGGCGGTGACACCTTCGACCCCGTCGAGCGCGTGGCCACGCTGCCGGCGCTGATGGTGGGCCGCCGCCGCGGACCGCGGATCGTCGCGCACGGCGACCGTGTGACCGTAACCGCGATGGCCGGCGAGTTCTTCGCGTTTCACTCCAAGGACGCCGGCAAAACCTGGGCCGGCCCCGCCCTGATCAACGATGTGCGCGGCAGTGCGCGCGAAGGCCTCAACGGTCTTGCCGTGGCTCCGGACGGCCGGCTGTTCGCGGTGTGGCTCGACCATCGCGGCGAACGCACGCAGCTCTTCGCCGCCGAGTCGGCCGATGGTGGAGCCTCCTGGAGCGCCAACACGCGAGTATATCAGGCGCCCGCCGGCAGCACGGTGTGCGAATGCTGCCATCCTTCCGCGCATTTCAATGCCCGCGGTGATCTCGCCGTGATGTGGCGCAACGCGATCGACGGCGCGCGCGACATGTGGATCGCGGTGCGACCGGCGGGATCGCGTGCGTTTGACGAAGCGACGAAACTCGGTACCGGCACGTGGCAGCTCAAGGCCTGCCCGATGGACGGCGGCGCACTGTTCGCACCGAACGATGCGTTCGCAACGATCTGGCAGCGCAACGGCGCCGTCTTCACGGCCCGGCGCGGCGAACCCGAGCAGACCCTCGGTCCCGGCACCCAGCCTGTCGCCCTCGTCACCGGCACCCGCTCGGTCGCGGTCTGGCAACAGGGCGCCGATCTTTGGTCAGCGCCGCTGGACGGCACCCGCGTATCCGGATTGCTCGCACGGCAGGCGCGTTTCCCTTCGCTGATCGCCGTCCCCGGCTCCCACCGCATCCTGGTCGCCTACGAACGCGGCGCCGACAGCGTGGTGGCGGCCATCGGCGAACCCGCGACGACCTCCTCGGGAGCCAAAGCCCGCGACTCGCAGCCGGCCTCCGCGGTGGCGTCGGCACCACCGCCCCCGGCGACGCCGCACGCCGCCCAGCATTGAACCGCCATGGCCACTGCGTCTTCCTCCTCCGCGTCCAAGTCGTCCGCCGCACTCGCCACCGCGCTGCTGGCGCACCGCACTGCCTTCCGGGCCTTTATCGTCGCGCGCGTGGGCAACGAAGCCGACGCCGATGATCTGTTGCAAAACGGGTTGATCAAGGCGCTGCAGCGCGCGGACGAATTGAAGGACGCGGACAAGAGCGTCGCTTGGTTCTATCAGATCCTGCGCAACACGATCATCGATCATGGCCGCAGTCGGAGTGCGGCCCGTCGGCGCGAGGACAGCTGGGCGACCGACGCCCGCACCATCGCCACGAACGACCACGAAGGCGCAACGCAGGTCTGCCGCTGCTTCGAGGGCCTGCTGCCGGGCCTGAAGCCGACGCACGCGGCGTTGCTGCGCCGGGTGGAATTGGACGGCGAGGCTGTCGCCGTCGCCGCAGCGACGCTCGGACTCACGCCGAACAACGCGAGCGTGACGCTGCATCGCGCCCGCGCCGAGCTGCGCAAACAACTCATCGCGTTCTGCGGATCGTGCGCCAGCTCCGGCTGCCTCGACTGCGAGTGCTCACCGAAGTCGATCCAAGCTGAGGTCGGCCGCAGATGAAGGCGGGCGCGTCGCCGCACGCGAACCTTCCGGACGAAAGCAGAATTTCGTGACACCAGCGCAAGGCTCCGGAGATTTTGCCCACGGAACACACGGAATACACGGAAGGAGGGGTTTGGTTTCCGTGTATTCCGTGTACTCCGTGGGCCACTCCTGGCTGAGGCCGCATAGAAATGGGGTCTTCGCCCCCGCGCAGGTCAAAGCATTGCAGTTTCAAAGTGCGCGAACGAGGTCCACGCTCGCGGCGGTAAGATCTCCGCCGCGACTCCGTCTCCCTGGACCATGCAACACCCTCACGCTCCCACTGCCGCGTCCACGGATTCGTCCCACGCCCATCACGCGCACAAATCGTCTTCGGGTGACGCCAGCGCGCCGCTTCCGCCCGACACTCCGGTTTACATGGGGCTGCCGCACGAGCGTTACCTGCGTCCGCGTTTCTGGGTCGCGCTCGCCCTGACCCTGCCGGTGCTGGTGCTCGCAATGGGTGGAATGCTGTTTCCGCACTTCTTCCATCGCTTCAATCCCACGGCGCTCGCCTGGACGCAATGGGCGCTGACGACGCCGGTCTTCTTCTGGGCCGGGGCGCCGCTGAATCGCCGCTGGTGGCGCTCGATCCGCACGCGCGACACGAACATGTTCACGCTGATCGTCACCGGTACCGGCGCGTCCTATCTTTTCAGCACGGGTGCCACGCTCTTCGGCGAGCACTTTCCCTCGGCGTTCCGCGGCGAGCACGGCGTTCCGCTCTACTTTGAAGCCGTCGCCTTCATCACCACGATCGTCCTGCTCGGCCAGATCCTCGAGCAACGCGCGCACGCGCGCACCGACGCCGCCATCCGGGCCTTGATGGACCTCGCGCCGCGAATCGCGCACCGCGTCGGTCCGGACGGCGCGGAAACCGATGTGCCGCTGGAACAGGTCGAGGTCGGCGATGCCCTGCGCGTGCGACCGGGCGAGCATGTGCCGGTTGACGGGGCCGTCATCGACGGGAGCACGGAGATCGACGAGTCGATGCTCACGGGCGAACCAGTGCCGGTCGCGAAGCAGGCGGGCGCGCACGTGGACGCCGGGACGCTCAACACCACGGGATCGTTTGTCTTCAAGGCCGAACGCATCGGCCGCGACACCCTGCTCGCGCGCATCGTGCAGCTGGTCGAGGCGGCCCAGTCCAGCGAGGCCCCGATCGCGCGGCTCGCGGACCGTGTATCCGGATGGTTCACACCGGTCGTCCTCGGGCTTTCGGTTGTCACGTTTCTGGCTTGGTTCTTCGCCGGGCCCGAACCGCGGTTCATCCACGCGCTCCTCAACGCCGTCGCCGTGCTGATCATCGCCTGCCCGTGCGCCCTCGGTCTGGCGACGCCGGTCTCGCTCGTCACCGGTATCGGCCGCGGCGCGCAGGCCGGCGTCCTCGTCAAAGACGCCGCCGCCCTCGAACGCCTCGCCGGCGCCACCACCCTCTTGATCGACAAGACCGGCACGCTCACCCTCGGCACGCCCCGCGTCGTCGCCCTCGCGCCCGCAACCGGCTTCGATGAAGCGGGGTTGCTGGCATCGGCTGCGGCCGCCGAAGCCCCGAGCGAACATCCGCTCGCCCGCGGGATCGTGGCCGCCGCCCGCGAACGCGGCGTGGACGTCGCCACCGCGACCGGCTTTGTCGCCGAACCCGGCGCGGGCGTACAAGCCACCGTGGCCGGTCGTCGGATCGAAATCGGCCGCGCCGCCGCGAATGCGCCAGGCGCCGGCTCAAACGCCGCAGCCGCAAGTGCAACCGTGGTGGCCGTGAGCGTCGACGGAAGTCCGGCGGGCACGATCACGCTCGCCGATCAGATCAAACCTTCGACGCCCGGCGCCATCCGCGCGCTGCAGGCCGGCGGCCTCAAGGTCGTGATGGTTTCAGGCGATCGCGAGGAGCCGGCGCGCGCCGTCGCCGGGGAACTCGGACTTGATGGTTATCACGCCGCCGTCACGCCCGCGCGCAAACAGGAGCTCGTGCGCGAGTATCGCGCGCGCGGCGAGCGGGTCATCTTTGCGGGTGACGGCCTGAACGACGCGCCGGCGCTCGCCGCCGCCGACGTCGGCATCGCCATGGGCACAGGCACCGATGTCGCCATGCACAGCGCCGGCATCGTCCTGGTGAAGGGCGATCTCGCCGCCCTGGTGCGCGCGGTTCATCTCAGCCGCGCCACTCTGCGCAACATCAAACAAAATCTGTTCTGGGCGTTCGCCTACAACGTCACCGGCCTTCCACTTGCCGCCGGCGTGTTGTATCCGTTTACCGGATGGCTGATGAATCCCATGTTCGCCAGCATCGCCATGAGCCTGAGCTCGATCACCGTGGTCGGCAACGCACTCCGCCTGCGGCACGTGAAACTGTAATCGCTCACGGACGGGGCGTGCGTTTTCACGCGGATCTTAACGTTGGTCTTCGCCGCGACGCGGCGGTGTCCCGTCGCTCTTCCTTCGCCCGTCCCGGTCGCGCCCCGATTGAGGACGTCGCACGCAGCGCCGGCCTCGCCGTCCTGCTATGCCGGGCCGCAATCGCATCGCCTCGGCCGCCTATCGATTCCAAGTGGGATCCGCGCAGGCCATCGTGCCTTCGATTTTCAATCTTTCCCTCGCCACCGAATGAGTCCGATGGTGGAGGCCATGAACTGGCTCACCTGGTCTCTGCTCTCCGCCTTGTTTGCCGGCGCCACCGCGATTCTCGCGAAGATTGGCATTTCCGGGATCGACTCCCATCTCGCGACGGCCGTCCGGACCACCGTCGTACTCGTGTTTGCCTGGGGCGTCGCCCTCTCCACCGGTCCGGCCGCCGCTGTATTCACCCTCTCGCGACGCACCTGGCTCTTCCTCACCCTCTCGGGACTCGCGACCGGCCTTTCCTGGCTGTGTTACTTTCGCGCGCTCCAGATCGGCGAGGCCTCCAAGGTCGCGCCCATCGACAAACTGAGCGTCGTCTTCGTCCTGATCTTCGCCGCACTTTTCCTCGGCGAGGCGATGACCTTCAAGACCGTGGTCGGCGGCGCGCTGATCACGGCGGGTGCGGTCGTGCTCGCGCTCAAGTAGCCTGCCTGCATTCGCAGCCGCAAGGGATGGCCCCGGGAGCGCAGGCGTCCCGGTAGCGGAGTGAAAGACCGTCGAACTATCGCCGGCGATTCCGCGCACGCGATCGCGCGTCTGGGCCGAATGGCCCGGTCCTGATCGGCCCATGGCGGTGAACGCACATCGGTGGCACATTCCGGCCCCGTTTTTTTCTTCTGCCTGTAAGAAGGCTTCGTCCACTCCGTCTGCCTGTTCGTCATGAATTCTGTCCGCTCCCAACACTCGCTCGTCTTCGCCGCCTTTTTCCTCGGCGTGCTCATTGCCGTCCTGCTCAACGTGTCCGCCCGCAGCGCTGAGGCTCCTGGATCGTCCACGGCGGCGACGTCTTCGACGCTTGCCGCGGAAAACGCCATCGCGCGTCTCTTTGAAGTCAGCGTGCACCGCTACGTGCCCGAGGCGCCGAATAGCATTCTGGAAAAACGCTACCTGCTCACCGCCAAGGGCGAGCTGCGGCCGAACGGCTCGTTCCGGGTACCGGTTGCGGTCCAGATTCCGCCGGAGGCGTTCGACAAGGTGCTGATCGCCGCGTCCGCCCAGCTCGCCTACGCGCAGCTCAGTCCCAACGCCCTGGACAACTTCATCATCGAGGACACGAAACCGATCATGATCGCCGACCGGATGCACTTTGAGATCGAGGCGAGCCCCGACGCCAAGACCGACGTCGGTGCGGTGATCAATCTTTCCTCGCGCGGTCTCGTCAGCCCAGGCCGGCCACTGACCGGCGGCTTCATCGTCCACCAACAGGCGCGCACGGTCCTCGTCCGCGGCATCGGCCCGACACTGGCGGCGTTCGGCGTGACGCAGCCGCTGGCAAACCCATTCCTCACGATCTACAAAGGCAACCTGCCCCACTACATCAACGACGACTGGGGTTCGCGGTTCGACGCCGACACCACCGCCGCCGTCAGCGCGCGGGTCGGTGCCTTCGCCCTGCCCTCCGGATCCCGCGACGCCGCGCTCGTGATCGAGCTGCCGCCCGGTGCCTACACCGCGCACGTCGCCAGTGCGGACAGTACCTCGGGTGAAGCCCTCGTGGAAATTTATATCGTGCCCTGAGCCGCAGCGCCCACTCCCGTTGATGAACCCGCACGCCCTCACCTGTCCCGCTACCGCCACCGCGCATTCGCCGTTCAGCCGGCATCGCGCCGCAGCGCCGACGATTCGCCTGCCGTCCTCCGCCCATCCGACGACTCCGCCCGCAATACCGTGGCTGCAACGCGTAGCGCGCTTCGCGATCCGGCCGTTTCGTTCCGCCAGCACGCCGACACAAACTTATCTTTCCTGAACTCGCCCACCCTCTCCACTCGCATGAATGTTCAGCGCTCCCACGTTTCCACGGTTCTTGCCGCGCTGCTCCTCGGCGGACTCATGATTCTGCTGGCTGCAACACCCGCGCGGGCGGCCGGGATACTCCAGCTCAATGGCATGCCGACTGTGCGCTCCACGGTTTAACGCGACGTCAAGCTCAGCCGGCGTGAGGGCGTCCTGCAGCGCGATGAGCACCTCAACTCGGGGTGCCGAGCGGCCGCGAGCTTTAGAAACTCCGCTTGAACGCGACGCGCCAGGTGCGCGGTTCCGCTGGATGGAAATGCACGTCGTCCACGCCCTCCGCAGGCTCGCCGGGGAGTCGCGAGCGATAGGCATACGCGATGTCGTTATTGGCGCGATTCAGCGCGTTGAGCAGATCGAGCGACACTTCCCAGCGCTCGCTGCGCCAGCCGATCCGGGTGTTGAACGAAATCGAAGACGGCGCGCGGGTCGCGTTGTCCTCGGTGAGTGGCTGCGAACCGAAATACCGCACGCGCGCGCCGCCGAACCAGCCTGCGCCCCGACCGAGGCTCGCTCCGGCCGTCACCACCGTGCCCATTGAATTGGCAATGTGCCGCCCGCCACCGGCGTCATCGCGATACCGCGCCCGTGTCAACGCCACGTCGGCGTCCAAGGAAAGCCATGACGCCACGCGCCAGAAGTTCGCCCACTCGACACCGTACCGCCGCGTGCGCCCCGCCGGCTCGGTGCCACCCGCATCGCCAACGAACACCAGCTCCGAGTCCAGCTCGAGCGCCCACACCGCGATCGAACTCACGAGGCCGCGCACCGCGGTGGTGCGCACCCCGGCCTCGGCTCCGCGCGATCGCACCAGCGGCGTGACCCGATCCACCGGCGTCACGCCGTCGGCCGGATCGACTCGAATGGTGGTGCCGCGGGCGTCGTTGCTGTGGAAACCCGTCCCGGCATTCGCGTAGATCTCAGTCCGCGCCCACGGACCCAGCGCGACGCCCAGCTTGGGGCTCACGATCGCCGCGCTGCGGGAACCGGAGTTGCGCGCGTCGTCGCTGGCAACGGCGAAGCGATAGCCATCAGCCCGAACACCCAGCGTGGTCCTCAACCACTCGTTCCAACGGAGTTCGTTCTTCGCGAAAGCCCCGGCGCTGATTTGATCCACCGTGTCGTCCCGCGTCGTGCCGATTCGCTCGCGGCGCGTTGTGCGGTGCAGGCCGAGTTCGTCGATGAAGTCACCGCGGACCTGCGCGCCGATCGTGGTGACGCTCCCGCCGGCCGGGCGCGCCGCCGACCAGGTCCGCGTGGTCGCGCCGCCGACAATCAGGCGGCGGTCGCGCTGGTTGAACTGATCGCCATTGACCGGATCGTCGAGGAAGTAGGTGAAATTCGAGTACAGGTTGAGCCGGTAGTGAATCGCATACGCCGAGAGCTGTGTCGTCGCATCAGCGCCCTTCAGCGTGGCGTCAAACGAGATGCTCGCGCGCTCGCTTTCACCACCGTCGGTCGGATCAACGTGGCCGAAACGCCCAATCTCACCCGCCGCGAACGCGCGCTGTGGAATCTGATCGGTGGAACGCCACGTCGCACGGTAACCGAGCGCGGTCAGGCGAAACTCCCCGGCAGCGCGCGTCCAGTGGCGGCGCACGAAGCCGTTGAAGCGGTTCGCATCCTGGCTCAATGCCCACGGACCGTCGTCGTGAGTCAACTCGATCGCGCCGGTCAGCGCGGCATCGCCAGCAAGACGCGTCCCGCCGGCGGCCAGACGCGCGAAGCGGTTCTCGCCGAACGCCAGCGTGGCGAATCCGCGGGGCAACTGGTCGAACTGCCGGAACTCCGCCGCGCCCGCCGCCGAAAAATCACCGACCTCGGCGAAGAACGGCCCCTTGTTGAAATCCACCTGCCGCACGAGTTCAGGAATGATGAAATTCAGATCGGCGTAACCCTGGCCGTGCGCGTGCGATCGCAGATTCACCGGCAGGCCATCGACTGCGATCGCGAGATCGGTGCCATGATCGAGGTTGAAGCCACGCAGGAAATACTGGTTGGCCTTCCCGTCGCCGGAATGCTGCGTGATGACCACGCCGGGAATGACCTCGAGCAGCTCGCCGCGGCGCAGAAACGGCCGCGCGTCGAGTTCCGCCGCGCCGACGATGCCCTGCGACGCCGAGGTCGCCGTGCCGACCAGATCGGTGGCGCGGCCCGGGACGAGAAAAGGATCGAGTTGCGTGGGCGGCGGTGCCGGCACCGCGGTCTGGGCCCGCAGCACGGTGAAGCCGGGAGCGAGGAGTAAAAAGCAGAGCAAGAGGCGGCCGCGCGCACACGCGCGGGAATGGAAATGGGAATGCATGGCAAACGAAGGTTAAGCCGCGTCATGCGGCACTAGGCGGAGCGCGGGCGTCCCGCCCGCACTCATTCATGGCAGGGTCGCGTCTCGCAACGCGCCCGCGGGCGTGGTCCAGCCACGCTCCTGAAATGAATCAAACCCGCCCGGCACGCGGCGGCCCATGCGGCGGCGGCGCGCGTAACGTATCCGCAAAAACAAACACCGGTGCCCGCGGCCAGCCTGCCCGCAACACGGGCGGCAGCAGCTCGGCGACACGCTCAACCGACAGCGGAAATTTCTTCAGCACGGCCTCCGCCGGAATCGCCGGCTGCGGCGGTCGCACCGGCAGCTCGGCCTGTGCCTGCGCCAGGATCCCCGGCGCGCGTTCACCCGCGAGCACGTGCGCCACGTCCGCCGTCAGGCGTTGCTGGTGCGAAAATGTGCGGGCTTCCGCCGCCCACGTCAGGACGGTGTACAGCGCCACCTGCGGGCTATTCGCACACCCCCACGCCACGAGCAGGAGCCAGAACGGCCACCGCGGAGACGGGCTGCGAAACAAAACGCGCATACGATGAGCTATTCGTTTTCAAACCGCAGCCGGATGCGACTGTTTTCCGCGCACCGGAGGATTGAACCGACCCGACCCGCGCCTTATCGGCATGGCATGTACACGCCCGCCCACTTTGAAGAGACGCGCCGCGACGTGCTGCACGGTCTCATCACGTCACATCCGCTGGGCGCGTTGGTGACGCTTGGCTCAAACGGCCTCGATGCGAATCACATCCCCTTCGAACTCGCCGTTGCGCCCGAGGACGGGCCGTTCGGCACGCTGCGCGCCCACGTCGCCCGCGCGAACGCGGTGTGGCGGGACTTCGCGCGCGACGTCGATGTGCTTGTGATTTTCCAGGGACCTCAGGCCTACATCACGCCGACGTGGTACGTGGAGTCCAAGCCTGCCGACGGCAAGGTTGTCCCGACTTGGAACTATTGCGTCGTGCACACCCACGGCCGGCTGGTGGTGCGGGACGATCGCGAGTGGCTGCGCGCGCAGGTCGGTCGGCTCGTGCAACGCCACGAGTCAACGCAGCCCAAGCCGTGGCAGATGACCGACGCCCCCGCCGACTACCTGGAGAAGCAGCTCGCCGCGATCGTCGGTATCGAGATTCCCATCACGCGCCTGGCCGGAAAGTGGAAAGTCTCGCAGAACCGCCCCGCGGCCGATCGCGCGGGCGTCGCCGCCGGGCTGCTCCGGGCCGGCGGCGAAGGTCACGCGGCGATGGCGAACGCGGTGCGGCCGCCCGCAAAGTGAAACGCCGGTAATATCAGCGTCATCGTCGCGCCCTGAGGTTGACAACCCCTGCCACGGCACAATGAGTCGCCGCGTGAACTCGGCGCGACGCATCGCAGCAATCCTCCTGCTGGCCCTCTGGCTGCCGGCATTGCTGCACTGCCGCCTCGAGGCCGCCGGCGTGCTTTTCGGCGCCGGGTGCTGCGATGACGATCATGCGTCCGCAGCCGCCTCCCCGGAATCCTGCGAAGGTGATTCGTGCGGCGTGGCCGAGGGTGAGTTCACCTCGCCGTCGTCGACGGTGATCGCGGCATCGGCCCCGGTGCTGCACGCCTGCCTGCTTGATGTGGCGCTGGCCTGGCCCGCGCCCGATGTTTCTCCGCCTCCGTTGGAGGGAATTGTAGAGGCCGATTCGGCGCCACCTGAAGTCGTGCGAACGTGGGTCTTCGTGTCCCGCGCCGCGCCCTCCCCACGCGCGCCGTCGTTGCGTTGATCCTGATCGGTCCCTGCGCGGACTGACAGGTCGTAGTGCTTTCGTGGCGACGCCTGCGCGCGTCCCACTGCCTTGCTTCGTCGCATCGGCGCATTCTCCCCCTTCCGTTTTCCGTCATGAGATCCGTTCGTTTCGCCGCCCTGCGCGGCTCCCTTTTCGCTCTCCTCGCGCTCGCTTCCCGGGGCCAGACGCCCCCGCCTGAAGCCTCGCCGCAGACGCTGGCGCAGACCTTGTCGCTCGTCGCGGAACGTCATCCCGCGCTGACCGCCCAGTCGTACGAGGCCCGCGCCGCCGAGGGTCGGATCGAGCAGGCCGGCCTCCGCCCGAATCCCACGCTCGAGGCGTCGGTCGAGAACGTTCACGGCACGGGCCGCGTGCAGGGCGTGCGCAGCCTCGAGGCCACAGTACAGGGCAGTCAGACCTTCGAGCGGGGCGGCAAACGCGAGAAGCGCGTCGCGTTCGCGAACCGCGAACGCGACACCGCGACGCGCGAACTTGCCGTGCGCCGCACCGAGGTCCTCGCGTCTGCTGCCAGCGCCCACATTGCCCTGCTCGCCGCGCAGCAACGCCTCGCCCTCGCCGCCGAGCCGCTGCGCCTCGCCCGCGAGACAATCACGGTGATCGACGCGCGGCTCCGCGCCGGTGCCGCTTCCCAGGTGGAGTCCGCCCGCGCCCGCGTTGCCCTCGTCACCGCCGAGGCGGAGTTTGCCCGCGCCGAGGCTGCGCTGATTTCCGCCCGCGCCGCGCTTGCGTCCACGTGGAGCGGCACGCTCGCCGACGTTGTCACCGCAGCGGGCACCCTGCGCACTCCAGATGCCCTGCCGGCCGAGGCCGCGTTGCGCGCCCGCCTCGCCGTCCATCCGCGCCTCGATCTGCAAGCCGCCGTCATTGCCAGCCGCCGCGCCGCGCTCGAACTCGAGCAGGCGCAGGCGGCGCAGGACGTCACGGCGAGCGGCGGAATCCGTTTCCTCCGGGAAGGCACCGACGCCGCGTTCGTCGCGGGCGTTTCCGTGCCGCTGCCCGTGCGCAACCGGAATCAGGGCAACATCCGCGCGGCCCGCGAAACGGTCGCAGGCGCGGAACATGCGGTGCGCGCGATCGAGGCCGAACTGAACGCCGCGTTCACAGCCGCGTGGCAGGACCTCGTCGCCGCCCATACGCTCGCGCAGAAGCTGCGCCGCGACGCCCTGCCCGCCACCGAGGACGCCCACGCCGCGGTGCGCCGCGCCTACGAGTCCGGTTCGATTCCGCTCATCGACGTGCTCGATGCCCAGCGCGCGCTCGTCGCGCTCCGCCGCGAACTGCTCGCGGCCGACGCCGACTACGTGGCGGCGCTCGCGCGCCTCGAGGCGCTGACCGACTCCACCTACCCCGCGGTCACGGCGCTCATCCGCCAGCCCTGAATTTTCCACCCCTTCCCACTCGCCATGAATTGGAAACTGTCTGTCACGCTTCTCGCCATCCTCGCCCTCGGTGGCGGCACCGCCTTCATCCTTCACCAGCGACCGGGTGCGGCCGCCGGCGCGGGCGGTCACGATCATCATGGTCACGACGACCACGCTGAAGCCGCCGTCGAGAAAGGTCCGCATGGCGGCCGCGTCCTGGTGGACGGCGATTTCTCGGTTGAACTGGCGATTTTCGAGCGGGGCACCCCGCCCGAGTTCCGCGCCTGGTTCAGCAAGGCCGGCAAGCCCGTCGCGCCCGCCGAGGTGAAGCTCACCGTCGACCTCAAGCGTCCCGGCGGCGCCACCGAGGCGTTCACCTTCAAGCCGGAGAACGACTACCTGCGCGGTCACGCCACCGTCGGCGAGCCCCACTCGTTCGACTATTCCGTTTATGCCGAGCACGCGGGCCGCTCTCACCTCTGGGAATTTGCCGCGCCGGAAATGCAGGTGAAGCTCACCGCCGAGACGGCGCTTCGATCCGGCGTGACGACGGATACCGCCGGCCCGGCGATCCTGACGGAGTCGCTTCCCGTTTACGGCCAGGTGAAGTTGAACGCCAATCGCATCGGCCGCGCCGTGCCGCGCTTCGGCGGGATCGTCCGCGAAGCCCGCAAGGCGATCGGCGACACCGTCACGGCCGGCGAAGTCGTCGCCATCGTCGAGAGCAACCAGTCGCTCGTCGCGCTCGAGGTGAAGGCACCGGTCGCCGGCGTGATTGTGTATCGCGACGTCAATGCCGGTGAGACCGTCGCCGACGGCGCCACGCTGTATCTGATCGCCGATCTCGCCGACGTCTGGGTCGACCTCAACGTGCCGAAACGCGATCACGGTCGCGTTCGCCTCGGGCAGGCGGTGACCATCGAGGCCGACGACGGCGGCGCGGCGGTAAAAGGGACGATCAGCTGGATCGCCCCGACGGCCTCCGCGGAAGCACAGACCCTGGCCGCCCGGGTCGTGGTGCCGAACGCCGATCATCGCTGGCACGCCGGGCTGTTCGTGAAGGCGGACATCACGCTCGCCGAGACGAGCGTGCCGGTCGCGGTCAAAGCCTCCGCCGTGCAGACGCTCTTCGATTTCACCGTGGTGTTCTCGCAGCACGGCGACGTCTACCAAGCGCGGCCGCTGCAGCTCGGCCGCCGCAGCGGCGATTACGTCGAAGTGGTGAAGGGCCTCGCCGCCGGCGAACGCTACGTCGTCGAGAACAGTTTCCTCATCAAGGCCGACATCGGGAAGGCCGGCGCCTCGCACGACCACTAATCCAGCGCCGCAGGCCTCCCGCCCGCACCGGCCCCTCCCCGTCATGCTCGAATCCCTCATCCATTTCTCCATCCGCCAGCGCTGGCTCGTCCTGATTGTCACGCTCGGGATGTGCGCCCTCGGTGTATTCAATTTTCAACGTCTGCCCATCGACGCAGTGCCGGACATCACCAACGTCCAGGTGCAGATCAACACCGAGGCGCCCGGCTTCTCGCCGCTCGAGGTGGAGCAGCGCGTCACCTTTCCCGTCGAGACCGCGATGGCCGGACTGCCGATGCTCGACGCGACGCGCTCGCTGTCGCGCTACGGGCTTTCGCAGGTCACGGTGGTGTTCAAGGACGGCACTGACATTTACTTCGCCCGCCAGCTCATCAACGAGCGGCTCCAGGAGGTGAAGTCGCAGCTGCCGCCCGGCGTCGAGCCGTCGATGGGTCCCATCTCGACCGGACTCGGCGAGATTTTCATGTTCACCGTCGAACCCGACGCCGGCGCGAGGAAGCCCGACGGCACGGTCTACACGCCCACCGACCTGCGGGAGCTGCAGGACTGGGTCGTGCGCCCGCAGCTGCGCAATCTCAAGGGCGTGACCGAGGTCAACACCATCGGCGGATTCGTGAAGCAGTTTCACGTCAACCCGCACCCCGACCGATTGCTCGGCTACGGCCTGACGCTGCGCGATGTCATGGACGCCCTCGCCCGCAACAACGCCAACGTGGGTGCCGGCTACATCGAGCGCTTTGGCGAACAGTATCTCATCCGCGTGCCCGGCCAAGTGAACAACATCCCCGAGATCGAAGCCATCGTCGTCGCCCGCCGCGGCGGGCAGCCCGTGCGCGTGCGCGATGTCGCCAGCGTGATCCTCGGCGAGGAACTGCGCACCGGTGCCGCCACCGAGAACGGCCGCGAAGTCGTGCTCGGCACCGTGTTCATGCTCATCGGCGAAAACTCGCGCGACGTCTCCACCCGCGTCGCGGCCCGACTCGTCGACGTCAACCGCAGCCTCCCCGACGGCGTGGCGGCCAAGGCCGTCTACGACCGCACCGCCCTCGTGGATCGCACCATCGCCACCGTGCGGACGAATCTCGTGGAAGGCGCGATCCTCGTGATCGCAATCCTGCTCCTCCTGCTGGGCAACCTCCGCGCCGCGCTCATCACCGCGGCCGTCATTCCGCTCGCGATGCTGGCCACGATCACCGGCATGGTGACCAACCGCGTATCCGGAAACCTGATGAGCCTCGGTGCGCTCGACTTCGGCCTCATCGTCGACGGCGCGGTCATCATCATCGAAAACTGCCTGCGCCGCTTCGGCCAGGATCAGCACCGGCTCGGGCGGCTCCTGACGAAGCCGGAACGTTTCCATCTTGCCGCCACCGCGACCGCCGAGGTCATCAAGCCGTCGATCTTCGGCGTGTTCATCATCACCGTGGTGTACATCCCCATCTTCGCGCTCACCGGCGTCGAGGGGAAGATGTTTCACCCGATGGCATTCACCGTGGTGATCGCGCTGCTCGCAGCGATGGTGCTGTCGATCACATTTGTCCCCGCGGCCGTGGCGCTCTTCGTCACCGGCAAAGTCTCGGAAAAGGACAACCTCGCCATCCGCGGTGCCAAATCGCTCTACCGCCCCGTCCTTCGCTTTGTCATGTCGGTGCGTCCGGCCGCGGCCACCGCCGCCGTGGTGTTAATCGCGCTCGCCGGCTTCGCCGCCTCGAAGCTGGGCACCGAGTTCATCCCGAACCTCGACGAAGGCGACATCGCGCTGCACGCGCTGCGCATCCCGGGCACGAGCCTTACCCAGGCGATCAAGATGCAGGAGGCCGTCGAGGACACCCTGCGCGCTTTCCCGGAAGTGGACAAAGTCTTCTCCAAGATCGGCACCGCGGAAGTCGCGACCGACCCGATGCCGCCCAGCGTCGCGGACACGTACGTGATGCTGAAGCCGCGCCGCACCTGGCCCGATCCCGCGCGCA
The DNA here is from genome assembly GCF_047521145.2 of Terrisphaera buseokensis. Lineage (GTDB taxonomy): Bacteria > Verrucomicrobiota > Verrucomicrobiia > Opitutales > Opitutaceae > ER46. Next base: position 5,997,933 of record NZ_CM134186.1, read on the forward strand.
GCAAGGCCGACCTCGTCGCGGCGATGGAGGCGGCGACGGCCAAAATTCCGGGCAACAACTACGAATACACCCAGCCCATCCAGATGCGTTTCAACGAACTCATCTCCGGCGTCCGGTCCGACGTCGCCGTGAAAGTCTACGGGGACAATCTCGACGTGATGAACCGGACCGCCGGCGAAATCGAAGCGGTGCTCGGGAGAATCACCGGCGCCGCCGACGTGAAGGTCGAGCAGACCACCGGCCTGCCGCTCCTCACCGTGCACCTCAATCGCGAGGCGATCGCCCGTTACGGGCTCGCGGTGGACGACGTGCAGCAGGTCGTCGCCACGGCCCTCGGCGGCACGACCGTCGGCCAGGTGTTCGAGGGCGACCGACGCTTCGATCTCGTCGTGCGCCTGCCCGAGACGCTTCGCACCGATCTCGTGGCACTGGGCAATCTGCCCGTGCCGCTGCCGAAGCTCGAGGCCGAGGAGGCGCGCTTGCTGCCGGTCATTGCCCGCACCGACGGCCACTTCGCCCCGGCGCGGCCGCCGATGGCGTTCATTCCGCTGCGCGAGGTGGCGACGATTGAAATCGCGCCCGGCCCGAATCAGATCAGTCGCGAAAACGGCAAACGGCGCGTCGTCGTCACCGCCAACGTCCGCGGTCGCGACCTCGGTGGATTCGTGGCCGAGGCCCGCCAGCGGATCGTCACCGCGGTGAAAGTCCCCGCCGGCTACTGGCTGGAATTCGGCGGCACGTTCGAGCAGCTGATCTCCGCGACGAACCGCCTGCAGATCGTGGTGCCCGTCGCTCTGGCGCTCATCGTCGGCCTGCTCTTCATGAGCTTCGGCAACGCGAAGGACGCGCTGCTGGTCTTCACCGGCGTGCCGCTCGCGCTGACCGGTGGCGTGGCCGCACTTTGGATACGCGACATCCCGCTCTCGATCTCGGCCGGCATCGGCTTCATCGCGCTGTCCGGCGTGGCCGTGCTGAACGGCCTCGTGATGATCTCCACCATCCGCCACCTGCGGGCCGAAGGGCGCCCCATCGACGACGCCGTCGAGGAAGGCTGCCTCACCCGGCTGCGACCGGTGCTGATGACCGCACTCGTGGCCAGCCTCGGCTTCGTGCCGATGGCGCTCGCCAGCGGGGCCGGTGCCGAGGTGCAACGACCGCTCGCCACCGTGGTCATCGGGGGCATCATCAGCTCCACGCTCCTCACGCTCGTCGTGCTGCCCGCGCTCTACCGCATGGCGCACCGCTCGGGCGACACCCTCGAACCCTAACCGCCGCCACCTTTATGGAATGCACGCAGCCCGACTTCTGGGAACAGCGCTACCGCGCCGGTCGGATGCCCTGGGATCTTCAGGGCGTGCCGCCCGCGCTCGTGGACTACCTGCGGCGCACCGCGGCCACGGGGGACGTGCTCATACCCGGCTGTGGCTCCGGTTACGAAGTGCAGGCGTTTCACGAACACGGCTGGCGCCCGCGGGCCATCGACTTTTCCCCGGCCGCCGTCGAGCGGGCGCGCCAGCTGCTCGGTCCGCTGGCCCCGCTCGTGCGCGAAGCCGATTTCTTCGCCGGCGATTCCGGCGGGCCCTACGAAATGATCTACGAGCGCACGTTTCTCTGTTCGCTCCCGCCCGCGCGCTGGCCCGACTACGCCCGTCGTTGCGCGCGTTTGCTCCGGCCCGGCGGTCGGATCGCAGGCATTTTCTACTACGGCGTCGATCCCGACGGGCCGCCGTTTCCGCTGACGCCCGCGGTGGCCGCGCAGGTGTTCGACCGCTTCGAGCTCACGGTGGATCGCGCACTCCCGGCGACCGCCTCACTTCCGCTTTATGCGGGCTTCGAACGCTGGCAGGAGTGGCAGCTCAAATCGATCGGCCCATAGCTCCGTTTGCAGGTAGCGGCCGTGGCGGTGCGCGTGCCGCTTGACGCGTCTGTTATGGTGGCCGGCATCCGAACTGCTCCTGCGCTCCAGCGATGATTTTCTTCAACTCCACCTCCTCCCTGCGAGTGCGCCGCTTCACGGCGCTGCTCGGCGTGGCGTTGGTGCTGATGTTGAACGTCCTGGCGGTCCGTCCCGACCTGCACGCTGCACTGCATGCATCGGGGGATGCGAGCTCGATCGTGCACGGCGGAAAGTGCACCCACCACTCGGCGGGAGACTCCGCCCACGCCCCGGCCACGTCCCCAGACCACGACTGCATAGTCTCGGCGTTTGCCCACGGACATGCCGACACCGGCGTCGACCCGCTGATCCTCCCGGCCATTGCTTTCATCCCGCTCACGCGGGTGGCACCTTCGCTGGTTTTCGCAGCGCCCGCTCCGGAGTTTCTGCTTCCGCCGGGCTGCGGCCCGCCGCTCGTCTGAGTCAGTTGTAAGCCTGCGTTCGCACCCTGCGCGGTGCGGCGCTGCTCCCGTTCCCCGGCCCCCGCCGGAGGCGCGCCCTTCAACTCGATCCTCAGACCAGTCATGTCTTCACACCTTCCGCTCTCTTCTCGCTTCGTCCTGCTTGCCGCCCTGCTCCTTCCGCCTGCCGCCCCAGCGCAGACCACCCTTCCTGCCGGTGGACCGCGTGGTGCCACCGCGCCCGAAGGCACCTACATCACCCTCGGTCGCTACGAGGTCGCTGCCGCCAAGATTGGCGCGAGATCCACCGATCTCCTCACGTCCGTCACCGTCGTCGGTGCCGACCAACTTGAAAACGAGAGCACCGACTACACCCTTGAGCTCCTCGGCAAAATCCCCGGCGTCACGCTCACGGATTTCAACCAGGGCGTCATCACCGCCGACGTCTCTCTGCGCGGGTACAACGGCGAGGGCTCCAGTCCCCACCTGCGCCTGCTCGTGGACGGAATCCCGCACAATCTGAACAACGGTTACAACGATCTCGGCCCCCTCTTCCCGCTGGAGATCGAACGCATCGAAGTCGTCAAGGGCACCGCCGATCCCCGCTACGGCCTCAACGCCGTCGCGGGTTCCGTCAACGTTCACACCTTCCAATCCTTCACGGGCCAGAAACTGAAAGTCATGGCCGGCTCCTTCGGCGTCCAGGAAGGTCAGGCCCTCGCCGGCTACCGCTCCGGAAATTTCTCGCAGACGTACTTCGCCGGCTACCGCCACAGCGACGGCTACCGCGATCACTCGACCCTCGACAAGCACTCCTTCGCGGGCAAATGGGCCGTCACCGGCGACGCGGAGCGGTGGCGGCTCGGTCTCAGCGCCCGCTATCACCACTTCGATGGCGACGGCCCCGGCTACCTCTCTTACGCCGACTCCCGCCGCACGCCCACCGCCTCGCCCGCCTACTCGTCCACCGACGGCGGCACGCAGGATAACCTCCAGTTCTCCCTTCACGGCGACGCCCAGCTCGGGCCCGCCGTGACCGCCTCCGCCAAGGTCTATCGTCACGACGTCGAGCGCCACCGTTACGTGCGTTTCACCGCCGCCGGCGCGCAACAGGAGCGCCTCGAAAACGAGCTCCACTCCGGTGCCACGTTCACCACGCAGTGGCGTTCCACCGATCTCGGCTTCCCGCTCATCGTCGATGCCGGCGCGGAACTTCACCGTCAGGATGCCGACAACCAACGCTACGCCACCGCCGCCCGCGTTCGCACCGCCACCACGCGCAATCACAACTACACGCTCGACAACACCGGCCTCTTCCTCGGTGCCGAGCTCCGCCCCACCAGCCAATTCCGCATCACCGGCGCCCTCCGCGCCGACCGCTTCGACGGCGAGTTGCTCAACCGCGTGAACAACGCCCGCACGCCGATCCTCACCGCCGACACCATCTGGCAGCCCAAGCTCAGCGCCGCCTACCAGCCCCACGCCTCCACCCAGTTCTACGCCAGCTTCGGCCGCGCGTTTCAGTTCGGTGGCGGTGCCGCCGCCTACTCCGCCAAGCCCCTCGATGCGTCCAGAAACGACGGCTACGAACTCGGCCTCCGCTTCACGCCCACCCGCGCGCTCACCGCCCGCCTCGCGCTCTGGCGCCAGACCGCCACCGACGAAATCCGCCTGAAGCCCGACAACTCCGGCGACTCCGAAAACATCGGCGAAACCCGCCGCGACGGCGTCGACCTCGAACTCGCGTGGCGCGCCTCCGCAGCGGTCAACCTCTGGGCCTCCTACACCGTGCAGTCCGGCAAACTCACCAACCCAGGCCTCCGCCCCGCCGACGCCGCCCTCCGCGGCAAAAAAATCGACCACATCCCGGACTACCACGCCAAGGCCGGTGCCGATTGGAACGTCACGCCCGCCTTCACCGCGTCCGTCTCGCTGCTCGCACAGGGCTCCTACCAACTCACCACCGCGAACAACCTCGGCCGCTGGGGCAGCGCCGCCACGACCCACGTCGATCTCCGCTACCGCTACAAGAAAGCGGTCGTAGGCCTCAGCATGAAGAACGTGTTCGACCGCTACTCCGAATACGTGTGGCACGACGGCGCGCAGACCCTGCACTCTCCCGCCGATGCGCGGGGCTTCCTCGGCAGCGTGAGCTTCGAGTTCTAAAGCCGGGCGGGTCTCCGATCCGCCACGGTTCCGTTCTCTCAACTCCCAGCGCTCAACTCTCGACGTGTCCGCTCTCCTCGTCATCGCCCGCGCCGAATGGCGGCTGCACCTGCGACGCCGCGGCTTCCGGCTCCTGCTCGGTGGGTTTGCCGCGCTCATCGTCACCGCCGCCGTGCTCAATCGCACGCGTCAGGTGAGCGAGCGCGCACAGCAACACACCTACCAGCAGCTCGTGCGCGCGCAGTGGGAGGGCCAGCCCGATCGCCACCCCCACCGCGTCGCACACTACGGCACGTTTGCGTTCAAGCCGCCGGGGCCGCTCGCCGCCTTCGATCCCGGCGTGGAAAGTTTCACCGGCCGCGTGCAGTATCTCGAAGCCCACCGCCAGAACGCCGCCAGCTTCCCCGCCGCCGGCGAACTCTCCTCGGCTTCCCGGCTCGGCGAGCTCTCGCTCGCGTTTGTGCTGCAGACGATGCTGCCGCTCGTCGTCATCATCCTCGGCTGCCGGATGTTTGTGGAGGAACTCGAGTCCGGCCGCTTCCGCTTGCTCGCGGCTCAGGGCATCTCCGCGCGCACGCTCGCGCTCGGCAAACTTGCCGGGCTCGCCGCGGCCACCGCACCGTTCCTCGGGCTAGGACTCGTCGCCACGCTCGCCGTGGCATTGACCGATCCGGCGTTTCGCGCCGATGCGGACGCCCTCGCCCGGGTGGGTGTGATCGGCCTGGCGCTTGCGTTGCACACGGTCGCGTGGCTGGGCTTGACCGGGTGGATTTCCGCTCGATCTCGGACGGCCCCGCGCGCGTGCGCCGCCCTCGTCTCGCTCTGGCTGCTCGGCGTGGTGATCGTGCCGCGGCTTGCCGCCGTCGTCGCCGAAATGGGTTATCCGCTTCCCGACAAAAGCAGTTTCGCCGCGGCCGTCACGGCCGACACCAAACAACACGGCGACTCCCATGATCCCAACGATCCGCACTTCGCCCGCTTCCGCGCCGAGACCCTGGCGCGCTACGGCGTGCAGCGCGTCGAGGATCTGCCGGTGAACTACGGCGCCATCGTGATGGCCCGCGGCGAGGAATTGAGCGCCGAGACGTTTGCCCGCCACTTCGCGGCCCTCGGCGCCACGATGGAGGCGCAGGCCGCCGGGTTGAACCGCGCCTCCGTGGCCGCACCGTTCCTGGCTGTCCGCGCCCTGTCCGCCGCCGCTGCCGGCACGGATTTGCGCGCGCAGCTCCGATTTCAACGCGAGGCCGAGGCCTATCGCTACCAATTCGTGCAACAGCTCAACGCCCTGCACCGCGACGAAGTGCGCGCGCAGCATGATCGCGACCAGAAACTTCCCGCCGCGCGTTGGAAGGCCTTTGCCGATTTTCGTTCCGCCCCGCCCCCGCTGCGCGACGCCCTGGCCGGCACCGGATTCGTTTGGCTCACGCTTGGGCTCTGGGCCGCGCTGCCCCTCGTCGCGCTCGCCCGCCGAAGGACATTCTCCGCATGAGACCAATCCTGCGCCTCTGCCGCTGGGAAATCCGCCACCTGGCCCGCGACCGTCAGGCGTGGCTCGTGTGCGGCGCACTCCTCGCGGCCTCCCTGCTGGCGAGCTGGGTCGGTGACCGCCGGCTCGCGCGCCACCACGCAGAGATCGCCCGGCTGCCGGAGCACTACGCCGCGCAGATGGCAGGTGTCGCGAAGCAGTTCACGCCCACCGGAGAAGCGGGCTACGTCGCCTACTCCACGTTCTTCCCCACGCACCATGCGATGACGCCCCTCGCCGGCCTCGCCGCCGGCGTGCGCGACCTCGTCCCGAACGTCACCTGGATCCGCCTCCTCGGCCTCGAGGGCCAGCTCTACGAAGCGGACCTCGGGAACCCCGCGGTGCAGTCCCTCGGCCACTTCGATCTCGCGTTCGTGTTCTGCACCCTCGCGCCCCTCGCGCTGCTCGTGCTCGGACACGACGCCCTCACGCGCGAGCGCGACAGCGGACGATTCCCGCTCGTCGCCGCGCAAGGTGGCTCGCTGGGCGCGTTGCTCGCCGCCCGTGTCGGTGTGCGCGCGCTGGCCGTCGCGCTGACCTGCACCGCCGCGTTCGGTGTCGCGTGTGTGTGGCTCGTGGTGCCGCTCACCGCCGACTCCCTTGGCTGGCTCGTCGGCGCGTGGGCACACTTCGCCGCCTGGGCCGGGATCGTCGCGCTCGTCGCCGCGGTCGCGCGCACCACGGCCGCCAGCCTCGCCGTGGCGCTCACCGCCTGGATCACCGCGGTCGTGCTGTTGCCGGCGCTGCTCAATCTCGGCCTCGCGACCGCATTCCCGGTGCGCGAGGGCCTCGAACTCACCGTGCGCCAGCGCCAGGAGAGCCACTCCGCGTGGGACAAGCCCCGGGCCGAGACGATGGAAAAGTTTTTCGTGCACAACCCGGATTGGAGCGGCACGCCGCCGGTCACGGGACGCTTCGCCTGGAAATGGTACTATGCCATGCAGCAGACCGGCGACGAAGCCGTCGCCACCGAATCCGCCGCGTATCAGCGCAATCTACGCCGTCGGCAGGACGTGACCGCCCGACTCGCGTGGCTCGTTCCGACCGTCTACGCGCAACTGCTCCTCAACCAGCAAGCCGGCACCGACCTCGACGCACACCTCGCCTACCTCGACCGCGTGCGCGCCTTTCACCGCGAGCTGCGCGCGTATTTTTATCCGCTGGTTTTCGCGGAGCAGACGCTTTCGCCGGCCGACTACGCCGCCTTCCCGCAATTCCGTGCCGCCACCGCGCCGCCGCCTTCCGGTTTGTCCTGCTGGCCGCTGCTCGGCCTCACTTTCGGCTTCATCGCGGCTACCACCATCGTCCTCCGCAGATCGACCCCATCGTAACGTGCTCACCACCGAAAATCTCACCAAACGCTTCCCCGGCGCACCCGCGCCCGCCGTCGACAACCTCACGCTCACCATCGCCCCCGGCGAACTCTTCGCCCTGCTCGGACCCAACGGCGCCGGCAAGACCACCACCATCAACTGCCTCCTTGGCTTCCTCACGCCCGACTCCGGCCGCGCGCTCATCGATGGCCTCGACGTCGTCGCCCAGCCGCTCGAAACCAAGCGCCGCCTCGCCTACATCCCCGAGCAGGTGAATCTCTACGGCTACTTCAGCGGAGTGGAGAACCTCGCCTATTTTTCTGAACTCGCCGGCCACCGCTACGGCGACGACGAGCTGCGCCGCTTCCTCGCCGACGCCGGCCTGCAAACGGCCGCACACGACCAACGCGTGAGCGGCTACTCGAAAGGGATGCGCCAGAAAGTCGGCATCGCCATCGCCCTTGCGAAACAAGCGAAGGCCCTCCTCCTCGACGAGCCCACGAGCGGCCTCGACCCGAGCGCCAGCCACGAGTTCAGCCAGCTCCTGCGGAAACTGCGCGAGCGCGGCGTCGCGATCCTCATGGCCACGCACGACCTCTTCCGCGCCAAGGAAGACGCCACCCGCGTCGGCATCATGCGCCACGGTAAACTCGCCCACGAGCTCACCGCCGCCGAGCTGAGCCACACCGACCTCGAGAAACTCTACCTCGAAACCATGGCCGCGTAGGCGCACTTTTGCGCGCGACGGCTTGTCGGGGGCAACCAAACCCGTAACGTGGACATCCATGACGCCTCTTAGCCTCACCCGCGCACTGATGATGCTGGCCGCCGCCGTGCTGGTGGTCGCCGGATGCTCCAAATCCAACGACCACGCCGCCCACGCTGGCGGCCACGCCCACAAGGCCCCACACGGCGGCCTGCTCGTTGAACTCGGTGAACACGCCTATAACGCGGAACTCGTGCGCGATGGCGACGCCGGCAAGCTGACGGTGTATTTCCTCGATGGACACGCGGAGAACTTCGTCCGCCTCGCACTGCCGTCGATCAGCGTGGTCGCCTATGCCGGCGGCGAACGCCGCACGCTGACGCTGCTCGCCGTCGCCAATTCCGTCACGGGCGAAACCGTCGGCAACACCTCGCAGTATGAAGCGCAGGCCGACTGGGTGAAGAAGTTCGCCGAGTTCAACGGCGAGATCGGCGCCGTCGAAATCCGCGGCAGCAAGTTCGGCCCCGCCGCCTTCGCGTTGAAAAAATAGCGCGCGTGCGCACGGTGAGACGCATGCCACGCCGCCGCCTCTCCCTCCCGCCGCTGCTCGCGGTCGTAGCGGCGCTCACCGGACCGCTGCACGCCGCGCCCTTCGGCAAGGGTCCGCTCGATCACTCGCTGTGCTGCGGCCCTCGCGGCCCGTCCGGTGCCCACGATCCGAGCGCGGACAACTCCCGCGCGGAACTATTTGCCAACGACTCCGACGCCGCCAGCCGCCAGGAGCGCCGCGTGCCGCTTTCCGCCGGCAATCCCCTGCCGGGCGCCAATCTGCCGACGCCCGCAACCCCAACGCCGGTCGTAATTCGGATTCCCGGACCGCCGTTGTCCGCCCTCGACGGCCCGCTCGAGACCGTCGGCGGCTACGCGAAGATCGCGTTCAGCCAGCTCGCCGGCTTCACCGTCAACGCACCGATCCAGCCGCTGCCGACCGGCACGATCCCGCCCGATATCCTCGCCCAAGTGCCGGCGTCGATCCAACGCCTCGATGGCAAAAAAGTCGTGCTCACCGGCTTCATGCTGCCGACAAAACTGGAAAACGGTTTCGCCACCGAATTCTTCTTCATGAGCAGTTCGCAGCTCTGCTGTTTCGGCGTCACGCCCGCGGTCAACGAATGGATGCTGGTGAAAATGCGGAAGGAAGGCCTTCCCGCCGTGCAGGACGTCCCGGTCTCACTGGCCGGCCGCCTGCGCGTCCGCGCCCAGTGGACCGAAGGCGTGCTCGCCAGCCTCTACGAACTCGAGGGCGACGGCTTGCTGAAAACGAAGTAGACGCGGGCGCGTGGCACAGGCGAGGCCGCCCCCGCTCGCGGTATTTGCAATCATACCACCGGTCCGCACTGTCCGTCATTCGGACCTCGAACCTCTCGCCACCAGCCTTCAGCCTCCTGTCTTTCCCGCATGATTCCCGTCACCGTCCTCACCGGCTTTCTTGGCGCCGGAAAAACCACGCTCCTTAACCGCATTCTCACCGAGCATCACGGCAAGAAACTCGCCGTGATCGAGAATGAGTTCGGCGAGGTCGGCGTGGATCACCAGCTCGTGATCCAGAGCGAGGAAGAGTTGTTCGAAATGAACAACGGCTGCATCTGCTGCAGCGTGCGCGGCGATCTCATCCGCATCCTCGGCCGGCTGCTGAAGCGCAAGGACAAGCTCGACGGCATCCTGATTGAAACAACGGGCCTCGCGAATCCGGCACCGGTCGCGCAGACGTTTTTCACGGACGACGAGATCAAGCAGAACTTCCGTCTCGACGCCATCGTCACCGTGGTCGACGCCAAGCACGTGCTGCAGCACCTCGACGGTGACGACGAGTCCGTCAAGCAGGTGGGTTTCGCCGATGTCATCCTGTTGAACAAAACCGATCTCGTGACTCCAGCGGAGCTCGACGAGCTCGAAGCCCGGATCAAGCACATCAACGGCGTCGCCCGCGTCCACCGCACGAAGAACTGCGACATCAATCTCGATCACGTGCTCGACGTCGGCGGCTTCAATCTCAGCCGCGCCAACGAACTCGATCCCAAGTTTCTCGAACCGGAGTATCCGTTCGAATGGGCCGGCGCCTACGCGCTCCCCGCCGGCACGCACCAACTCGAAATCGGTCACTGCGACCACGATCATGATCACGGGCACGACCATACTCACGATTCCCTCGCCGAAGGCTCGGCGACGGCGGGTCACCACCACCACGGCAATCCCAACGAACTCGATGTGGTGATCATGCCGGTCGCTAGCATTCCCGCGCGCGACGAACCGGGTTCGACGCATGCCGCCACTTCCGCGGCGATCAACGCGGCCGTACACGTGTTCGCCGACTGGGAATCGCGCACGAACGAAGGCGACACGATCGCGCCCGGCGCGACGCTGCACCGCCTGCTCCTCAAGGAGGGCAACGGCCGTTACGCGCTGACCATCGCCGAGGCCGGCCACTATCTGGTGTTCGAATCGTGCGGCCACGATCCGTTGCACATCAACATCGGCGGCGAGCCCGTGAAACCCTCCTGGCAGCAGGACTTCCACGCCGCGCACGAGCACAACGATGCCGTGACCTCCGTCGGCATCAGCGAACCGGGCGACCTCGACGGCAAGCGGCTCAACGACTGGATCAGCGCGCTGCTCCGCGACAAGGGCGGCGACATCTACCGGATGAAAGGCGTGCTCGCCGTCAAGGGCTCGAACAAGCGCCTCGTTTTCCAAGGCGTGCACATGCTTTTCGACGCAAAATTCGATCGCGAGTGGAAGCAGGGCGAAGCGCGGCAAAACACGCTCGTGTTCATCGGCAAGAATCTCGACCGCACGAAACTGACCGAGGCGTTCAAGGCCTGCCGGGCCTGACGAGGACGGGATCGGTCAGGTGTGGGACCGCGACCGCCCCCTGTCGCTCCGGAAATGCGACCGAGGGCGGTCGCGGTCCCAAAGGGCATCCGACACCGCTGAAACACGGCAAGCGGCAACGTCGCCAATGCTTGCCTTGCCCGCGTCCTTGCGACTGACACTTCGCCATGTCGACCCCTCGATTCTGCCCGCCGGTCCTTCACGTGTTTCTGGCGGCGCTCGGTCTCGGCTGCCTGCTGACGAGTTGCACGACGTCCACCGTCTCGAACTCAATCTCACCCGGCGACGCCGCCACCACCGAACGCGTCGGCCGCAGCGGCCCGGGTCGCGCCGTCACGCCAGTCAACCAGGTCCTCACCCCGCTCGGCCGCACGGTCGAACTCCCCGGCCTGCGCCCGCAGGCGCTCGCGTTGTCCCCCGACGGCCGCGTCCTTCTCGCCTCCGGGAAAACGAGTGAACTGATCGTGCTCGATCCCGCCACCGGCGTGATTCGTCAGCGGGTCGCACTGCCGAATGAAGCCCAGGGCGAGCCGCAGCCCGACGTCGTCTCGCCGAACATTCTCGAGCCGGACAAGAAGGGCCAGGTCAGCTTCACCGGGCTTGTATTCGCGCCAGACGGACGCCGGATTTTCCTGAGCAACGTCAACGGCAGCATCAAGGTCTTCGCCGTCGCCCCCGATGGCACCGTCACGCCGTCGCACAGCCTGCCGCTCCCGCCCGCCAACGCGCTGCGCCGCAAGGAGGAAATTCCCAGCGGACTCGCGCTCTCCGCCGACGGCGCGCGGCTCTACGTCTGCGCGAATCTGTCCAACCAGCTGCTCGAACTCGATGCCGTCTCCGGCAAGGTGCTGCGCGCGTTTCCCGTCGGGGTCGCTCCGTACGACGTGCGGCTCGTCGCCGGCAAAGCCTACGTGAGCAACTGGGGCGGCCGTCGTCCCGGCGCCGGCGATCTTACCGGCCCGGCCGGACGCGGCACCGTCGTCCGCGTCGACGCCGAGAAACACATCGCCAGCGAAGGATCCGTCAGCGTGATTCCGCTCGCCGCAAACTCGCCCGTGCCGATACGCGAACTGCTCACCGGCCTGCACGCCAGCGCGCTCGCCGTTTCGCCGAACGGCCGCTACGTCGTTTGCGCCAACGCCGCCGCCGACAACCTGAGCGTCATCGACACGCGGTCCGACACCGTCGTCGAAACGATCTGGGCCAAGGCGAAGCCAAGCGATTTGTTCGGCGCGTCGCCGAACGCCCTCGTATTCGAACCTTCGGGACGCCGCCTCTACGTGGCCAACGGCACGCAGAACGCGGTCGCCGTCGTGAAATTCGATCCGTCCGACCGCGAATCGAAACTCGAAGGCCTCATCCCGGTCGGCTGGTTTCCGGGCGCGCTGCTTTTCGACGCCCCGCGCGCCACGATCGTCGTGGCCAATATCAAGGGCCTGCCCGACCCGTCGCAGCGCACCTCCGCCAATGGCGCGAAGGGCACCAACGCTCCCACGGGTTTCAACTCGAAACAGTACGCCGGCTCGCTCTCGCTCGTGCCCGTGCCCGCCTCGCGGGATCTGCCAAAACTGTCGGAAACGGTGGCGCGCAATCTTCGCCGCGAGGCGATCGCCGAGGCCCGCCTCCCCGCGCGACCCGGCCAGCCCGCGCGCGCGATCCCGGAGCGGATCGGCGAACCGAGCCGGATCAAGCACGTCGTGTACATCATCAAGGAAAACCGCACCTACGATCAGGTCTTCGGCGACCTCAAGGAGGGCAACGGCGATCCCTCGCTCTGCATTTTCGGCGAGGCCATCACGCCCAACCAGCACAAGCTCGTGCGCGACTTCGTGCTGCTCGATAACACGTACTGCGCCGGCATCCTCAGCGCCGACGGCCACCAGTGGAGCACGACGGCCTTCTCCACCGATTACATGGAAAAGAGCTTCGCCGGTTTTCCGCGCAGCTATCCGGACGGCATGGGCGTCGACGACGATGACGCCCTCGCGTACTCGCCGGCCGGCTTCATCTGGGACAACGCGGTGAAGCACAAGGTCAGCATCCGCAACTACGGCGAGTTCATGGCGCCGTCCGTGACCTGGCGCGACGGCCGCAAGGGCACCCCGGATTTCCTCGCCTGCTACCGCACGTGGAAGGGCGCGAGCACCGAGGCAGTGTTCACGAGCTATCCGATGATCGAGACGATCAAGGGCTTTTCGCCGACGGCGTACGTCGGCTGGGAGATGTCGGTGCCGGACCAATACCGCGCCGACTTTTTCCTGCGCGAGCTGAAGGAATTTGAGGCGCGCGGCCAGTTTCCCGCGTTCACAATCATCTGCCTCCCCAACGATCACACGAGCGGCACGAAGAAGGGCGCGCCCACACCGGCGGCCTGCATGGCGGACAACGATCTCGCGTTCGCCCGCATCATCGAGGGCCTGAGTCACTCGCCGTTCTGGAAGGAAATGGCCATCTTCGGCATCGAGGACGATCCGCAGGCCGGCTGGGATCACGTCAGCGGCTACCGCACCACGGCGTACGTCGTGAGCCCGTTTGCGAAGCGCAAGAGCGTCGTCAGCACGCAGTACAACACCACGAGTGTCATCCGCACGATCGAACAGATCCTCGGGCTGCCGGTGATGAACCAGTTCGACGCCAGCGCGACGCCGATGGCCGACTGTTTCACCGAAACGCCCGACTTCACGCCGTTCAAGGCGCTGCCGGCGAACGTGCCGCTGGATCAGATGAATCCCGACCCGGTCGCGATCACGGATCCAATCCTGCGTCGGGACGCGGTGGCGTCCGCGCGGATGAATTTCCGCGAAGTCGACAAGGCCCCGGAGGATCAACTCAACCGCATCCTCTGGCGCGCGATGAAAGGCAGCCAGGTCCCGTATCCAGAATGGGCGATCACACCCGACAGCGACGACTGAGCCGAAGGCAAGCAGTTGAGGGCTGAGCCAAAACGCTGCAGAAGGCCTCCCGCGAATCACCCGAAAGGACGCGAATTTCAGAGGTGAAAGCTGGGGCCACCCGCCTTTGGGGGCGTTCAGGGTTGGGAGAGGAATAAACGCTCTTTGTTTTCATTCGCGTTTATTGGCGTGATTCGCGGGCAACTGCATCGTTCCGGCTGAGAGTTGAGAGCAAAGCCACGCGCGCCCCGCAATCGACTCGCCGGGCGGCGGACATTCGTTTGTCGTCGTGCATCCCCATGACTCCGACTGAACGTTTCCCCGCGGCGCTCCTCGATCACGACTGGCGCATGCTCTGTGCGGACATCGGTGAACGCCGCGCCGGCAGCGCGGCCGAGCGGCGCGCGGCGCACTGCATCGCCGAGCGATTCGCGGTGGCCGGCGCGTCCCGCGTGCACCTCGAAGCGCTCAAATGCATGTCACTGCACACGGCGAATGTCAGCGTGCACGAACGGCACGGCCGCAGCTGGCGGCCGGTCGATGCGGTCACGCTGGTCGGTGCCCCGGGCACACCGGGCAAGCGCGCGCTCACGGGCGAGCTCGTGTGGCTGGAGATGCCGGAGAACGCCCACCGGCTGAGTCCCGGATCGCTGCGAGGGAAAATCGCGGCCGTTTTCGGCCCGCTGCCCACCTCCGTGGTCGCACACCGACGGCTCGTGGCGGCGGACCCGCTCGCCGTGATTCACGTCGACGACCGGCTGCCGTTTCCGTGGGTGAAGAACGACGGGGTGTATCCGCATTGGACGCGCACCGAGGGCATGCTGCCGACCCTCGCCGTGCCGTACCTCGATGGCTGGCGCTGGCGGCGAGAGGGCGTGCGGCAACTCAAGGTGCGCATCGCCGCCGACCTGCGCGCCGCCGAATCGCAGAACGTTATCGCGGAGCTGCGGGGCACCAATCCGGATCTGCCCGCGCTCGTGCTGACCGCGCACCACGACACCCAGTGCGGCAATCCCGGGGCCGACGACAACGCGTCCGGAGTCGTCTGCCTCCTCGCGCTCGCCCGCACTCTGGCGGGCGCGCCGAAGCCGCTGCGCCGGACCGTGCGACTGATTTCCTTCGGCGCCGAGGAGCAACTCTCTGTCGGATCCGACGCCTACGTCCGCCGGCATCAGCCGGGCCCGGCCGACGTCGGACTGGTGATTAACTTCGACAGCGTGGCGTCTCCGCTCGGTCACTGGGTGCTCTATCTTTCCGGCGAAGCGCGGCTCCAACGCCACGTGACGCGCCAGCTCGCCGCCCACGGACTCGATGTCGAGGCGCGACGCGAGATCATCCCCTTCTCGGATCAGTTTCCGTTCAACCGCGCCGGCATCCCGTCGCTGTGGTTCATGCGCACGAATTTTCCAGGTGGTCGGTGGCAGCATCACAGCCCGCACGACACGCTCGAGAACGTGTCCGCCGTCGAAGTCCAGCGACTGCTCGGAGCGGTGTATCCGTTAGTCCATACACTCGGCACCCGTGCCGCGTGGCCGTTTGCCCCCGGACTCCCGGCCGACCAGCTCGCCACCGCGCGTAAAGTGGGCCGCGAGCTGTACGGCTGACCTGCGGTCGGGCGTCACGGCCTGCAGGCGGACGCCGGTCACCTGGGAGCACAGGCGTCCCGCCTGCTCCGGAAAAATGCCGGCGAGACGCCTGCGCTCCCGTACTCGCTGTGCTGTGTTCAGCCCCGGCGCGACTACTGCCGCCACTGCTGCCGGGCGCGGTACGAATCGAGCCGGCGTTGCAACAGGGCCGTGGCCGCGGCGTCGCCCCCGGCCCGCGCTTGAACCAAAGCGCGCTCCGCCACTTGAACCGCTTCGGTGAACCGACCGGTTTCCGCCAGGGCGGCAGCGAGCGTACTGAGGAGAGCGGGATCACTGGCCTCACGCCGTGCGAGCGGTTCCACGAGCGCAAGCGCGGTGCGACCGTCGCGCAGCGCGGCCTCGCGGCTGGTGGCGAGAATCCATGCGAGCGTGTTCGCGACGCCGGCATCGGCCCCGAGTTCGAGCGCGCGACGGAGATATCGCACGGCCGCCGCGTCCGCGCCGTAGTCGTAGAAAGCCGCGCCCGCTGCCTCGGCAACCTGCAGCCGCACCGGGACCGGCGCCTCGGCCAGGGCCGTATCCATGGTTTGGACGGCCCGAGCGGTGTCGCCGGCCGCGAGGCCGGCCAGCGCCGTGTAGTATTGTTGTTCCGTGGGCGTCTGCCCCTCGACCACGCGATAAAGCCGCACGCCTGCCGCCACCTCCTTGAACTCGGGAGCGCAGCGATATGGCACCGGCTGCAGCCACACAGGGACGGCCTCGCCGTTCAAGCACCGGTAGCCGAAGGTGGCCCTGGCCTCCGCGAGCGGAGCGTCCGGCCGGAGCAGGCGGAAGTATTCCCCGATGAAATTCGCGGCCGGCATCATCACGACATGCGTCACGCGGTGCGCGCGCAGGCCCGCGAGCACCTCGTCATCCCGCGTGGCGGTCAGCAACGTGGCCGCGGCGCGCAAACCCGCGGCGTTTTCCCAATAGAGCGTGCCGAGCGAGGCGAAGCGGCCGAAGTAACCGATGCCCGCCGAGGCGTTGGGACTGGCGAGCAGCACGATGTCGCCCTCGGGCTGCTGGCTGCGCAGCGCCGCGGCCATATCGCGATAGAGCGGTTGCAGGACGTCGCCGGCGGCCAGCGCGTGCTCGCGGTTTGCGGACCGATCCGCCGCCACGCGCTGCAACGCCGTGCCCGCGAACACCAGCACCGCGGCGAGTATCCAGACTCCAGCGACGCGGCCGCCATCCCCGGCCGGCTCGCCGACCAGCACCGCCAGCAACACGATCTGTGCTGCCGCCGCCACCGGCCACCAGCGCATTTCCCCGCAGCCCATCAGCGCCAGTCCAGAGCAGATTACGACGACGGAGAGCAGCAACGCACCCGAAGCTTCCCGCCGCCGCCAGGCCACCCAGGCAACCGGGACCAGCAGACCGATCATCCCGAGCGGATAGAGCACCGGACGCAGGCCGAATTGCCGGGCCAACGCCGGCAGTGACATGCCTTCAGCGACGAAGTGGCGCAGCTGACCGACAAACGGATCGCCGACGGCAAAGACCGCGACACCCGCCACCTCGATCACCACGGGCACGGCCAGAACCGCGAGCAATGGCGCGATCAGGCGTGGAACAAACAACGACATCCTGTGCTCACCTCCGGCCGTCAACGACAGCCGCCCGGTGATGAACATCGCCACGAGTTCCGCGCCGCCCCACCACGCGAGCGCGTACAGCGGGTGATTCACCTCAAGTCGCCAGCTGAAATGCGCCGGGGCGCATTCGAGGACGTACGCCAGCAGGCTGCCCGCGGCGCCCACGCGTCCCCAGACTTTCCATACGCCGGGATCAAACTGGGCGCCGTCCCGCCGGACCGCGGCACCGGCTCGCCACGCCGCGATGCACCCACCGATTCCGGCGAGCGCGATGACCGGCAGCACGGCCGCGGCGCTGATCCAGACTCCGACCGCGCCGGCCGCAGCCGACACGCCCGCGGCGACCCGCGCCTGTCGCACCGACCGCGGCAGGAAGCGGGGCCCCGCGGCGGCTGGTTTCCACCATCCGAAGCCCATGCCGGCCAGACCCAGCAGCAACGCGAGCACGGCGGCTCCGGTCAGACCGTGGTGGTCGACGTTGACCGGCGCGAAGCTCTCGTAGAACCGGTTGTGTCCGACCATGCCGAACGCCACCACGACTCCAGCTCCCGCTCCGGCCAGAGTGCCGGCCCACGCGGACAGCGCGATGATGCACGCCAGCAGGAGCGGCGCGTTGAACCAGAGCAGCGACTGCTCGATCGCCGCGGTGCCGCGCTGGCCGGTGGCCGCGCGTTGCAAGGCGGACGCTCCGCGCAGCAACCCCGCCGGCAGCGAACTCCAGTGCACTTCGCGGCCCGTGGGCGCGTTGTCGACCACAGTGAAACGCAGCCGCGCGACGCCCGTTTCCTCCGCCGCGATCACGTGCCGCACCCACATCTGTGCGTCGGCATGGCGCGCGGGAACCACCTGTCGCAAAGGCGTGCCGACTTCCGCGCCGCCCGTCCGGCCCAGGGCGTCGAGCTGGCCGACGTAGTCGCGCACCGCGGCGGTGTGCAGGAGCACGAGGATCGCACACGCGATCCACGTTGCGGTCATCAGACACCACCACGCGCCGCGGGAGCCGGCGGCGGCCGGCGCTGCCGGGCCGCGGCTCAAAAGGTGACGTCCACGCCGACCGTCGCCCGCCAGCCGGAGTTGCTGTTGTCCTCCACGTAGGCGGGGAAGGATTGATACGACACCTGGGGCCGCGACGTCAGGTTGATCACATTGGCATTGAGCCGGATTTTTCGCGTCAACCGGTACGTCGCCTCGAGGTCGACCTGTTCGCGCGCGGCGAACGTGTCGTCGACAAAGCGGTTGTCGCCGATGCCGGTGAGATAGTCCGAGCGGTACGAGTAGCGCACGTTGGTGCGGAACTTGCCAATGGCGTAGTCGAGCGACGCGTTGAACATGTAATCCGAGAAGCCGAAGGTCGGCAGCTTCTCGCCGCGACGGAGCGCACCGTAGTTCGCCTCGCTTTCTCCGAGCGTGAGACTGACGTTGGCCGTGAGGCTGCGCAGCACCGGCGGCAGGAAGAACATCTTCTGCTGCACGATCAGTTCGACGCCCAGGTTGGTGGCGCCCTCGGCGTTCTCCCATTTGCGGTAGCGGCGCGTGCCGAGCGGATCGATGATGGGGTTGCCGGTGACGGGGTCGACGGTGTTGAACTTCGCGTCGCTGTTGAAATAAAACCCCTTCATCTTTTTCCAGAAGAAGCCGGCCGAGTAGAGACCGCCCTTGTCCGTATATTTCTCCAGCTGCACGTCGAGGTTGTGCGAGGTGGTCGGATCGAGCAGCGGATTGCCCTCGGCGATGTTGCCGTTGACGTCCTCCGAGCGGCCGAGCGTCAGCCGGCTGATCGTCGGCCGACCATAGCTGCGGTTGTAGCTCTCGCGCAAAATGAGATTCTTCTGCAGCGCGTGGCGAAAATGGAGACCCGGCAGGACCTGCGTGTAGCTGCGGCCGGTCGGGGTGGTGACTTCGCGCAGCGTGCGCGCGTCGATCGATTTCCGGGTCGAGTCCCACGTGTTGTGCTCGGCACGCACACCGCCGACGATGGTGGTGCGGCCGATCTGCACCGTGCCCATGCCGTAGACGCTGGTGGTGGTTTCCTTCGCGGTGTAGTCCTCCTCGGCCGATCCCTTGAGCGAGTCATAGGCGACGAACGGGAACAACTGCGGACTCGTGGCGAGCAACTCCCGGACTTTCGACGGCACGACCTCCATGAACATCTCGCGGCCGTTGATGGCGCGATCGCTGCGCTTCATGACCTGCGCATACGGGAACGTCGCGGGGGTGTCGTACTCATACTGGTCCTGCGAGAACTTCGGCTCGGTCGACTGGTACTTGGTGCCGAACTTCAGCGCGCCGGCGAGGCGTTCGCCGATGAACTTTGTTTCCCAGTCGATCTTGGCGCTGTACGCGTTTTCCCAACGTTCCTCGGGCTCGATGCTGAGATCGCCGCGATTGATCGTGGAGGTGTCGCGCGGGTCGAGCCCGTTCACGATCCAAACCTGGGGCTTGAGTCCGTTGCGGGTGTCATACTCCCACTGGAAGTAACCGCGCGCGGACGGCACATTGCGGACGATGAAGTCGGAATCCAGGGTGCGCTCGTAGTGCGTGTGCCGGTAGAACACGTCGTAATTGAGGGTCGACGATCCCAGCTCGTGCCGGCCGCCCGCGGAGAACGCATAGAGATTGGTGTGCGACTCCGACTCCTCGGCGCTGTAACGGATTTCGCCGCGCGAGCCGTTGGCGCCGGCGGTGCCGCGACCGCGCCCGAATTCAAGGAACTCGAAGGTCTTTCGCCCGTTGATGATGTCCTGGAAACGCGTGTCGATGTACGGGCGGCTCAGGTAGCGCGACGCATCGACGGCGGTGTGACTGTGCAGCGGCTTGAAGTAGAAGGTGTGATTTCGTCCGACCCGGAAATCGACGGCGGCATTGACGGCGTAGGACTCGGTTTCGCGCAGGTTGTACTGCACCGTCATGTTCGGGTTAAAGTAAAAGGGGTCGCCCGGCAGGTTGTAGGTCGGATTGTTTGCCTTCGTGATCAGGGTCCAGTCCGTGTCATTGTTTTCGTAATACCGGTTCGAGGCGTACTGCGAGAGCGTGACGCTCACGCCGAGATTCTTCTCCTCGCCGAAGATGCCGTAGAGATCGCTGAAGGAACCCCGGAGATTATGGCCCCACTTTTCGGCGAGGCCGAGGTAGTTGACGCTGGCGCCCAGCTTGATTTCGCGGCCGTCGCGCTGAAACGCGGAGCGGGAGATGACATTGATCGTGCCGCCGATGGCGTCGCCGTCGCGGTCCGGCGTGTTGGCCTTGATCACCTCGATGTTGGCGATGCCGTCCGCCACGAGATCCCGCGTGCTGAAGCCGCGCGCGCCGAGCCGGTTGCCGTCGAGCTGGAACGAGTTGAACTCGCTCGACAGCCCGCGGATGTTCACGCCCTCCGGCGAGCCGTCCTCGCCCTCGTTGACCGTGAGGCCCGGCAGGCGCTGCAGCGCGTAGCCGATGTTGCCGTCGTTCATCGCGCCGAAGGTCTCCTCGGAGACGATGTTCACGATCCCGCGGGCGGTCTTCTGCTGGTTGATGGCGAGCGCCTGACCGCGGGCGGCCTCGGCGACCTCGAAGGCGGCCAGTTTCAGCACCTCGCTTTTCAGCTCGGCATTCAGGCTGGCGGTCGCGCCGGCGCTGACCAGGACCGACTGGCGGAAAGGGTCGAGACCGACGTATTCAACTTCCACCGACGCCATGCCGGCGGGCACGCCCGCCAGCGTGAAGCGGCCGTCGGGGTCGGTGGTGTCCACCGCGGTCGTGTTGGCGGCGCGCACGATCGCGCCCTGCAACGAGCGGCCGGTCGCGCCTTCGAACACGCGGCCGGTGATCGTACCGGTCGAGGTGGCCTGGGCCATCATCACGCTGGCGAGCAGGAACGCTGCGATGCCGCCGCAGAGAAGCCGGCACAGCGGCAGGCACGCGACGAACGAGAACAGGAGTTTCATGGTGGGGTGTTGGGGGCGGGGGCGAACGACACTGAAAGCGCCCGGGGCGGCAGTCGGAGCGGGGGGCGCGCCGCGACGGGTCTTCTTGTTGGTGAACGATGACGGCCCGTCAATGGGGCGCGCCGGGAAAAGTCTGCATAACCATTCTCATTCCACGTGAATGAAACCGCGGCGCATGCCCTCGCGCACTGCTTCCGCACGATCGGACACGCCGAGCTTCCGAAACAGGCTCTTGAGATGCGTCTTCACCGTGTCCTCCGACACGCCGAGCACCTCGCCGAGTTCGCGGTTGCCGAGGCCCTTGCCGAGCAGTTCGAGGATCTCGTCCTCACGGCGCGTCAGGCGCGCGCTGGCCTCATTTTCGTGCAGCCGCGCCGCCACCCCTTTGGGCAGATAACGCCGGCCGGCGTGGATCTCGCGGATGGCGTCGACCACCTCGTCCTCGACGACGCTCTTGAACAGGTAGCCCATCGCGCCGGCCACGAGGGCCTGATGGATGTCCTCGTCGCCATCGTAGTTCGAGATCATCAGAATCCGCGCATCCGGAAACTCACTACGGATCACGCCCGTCAGGCGCGCGCCGCTGTCGCCCCGCAAGCGCAGGTCCATCAGCACCACATCGGGCCGGTGCGCGCGAAACAGCTCCACCACCCGCGGCCCGCCCTCGGCCTCGGCCGCAATCGTCATGTCGGGCTGCTGGTTGACCACCGTGGCCATGCCGACCCGCACGAGCGGATGGTCGTCCACAATCATCACCTTGATCAACGCGGGCGCGGTCGTCACGGGATGGGCAGCAGCTGCAGCGAAAGCGAACCGGCCTCGTTCGCGTGCGGCACGGGCGCGGTGACGACGATCTCGGCACCGTGGCCCGGACGGCTGTCGATGCGGATCTGGCCGCGGATTTCGCGGGCCCGCTCGCGCATGCCGAGGAGGCCGAAACAGCCGCTGGCCTTGTCGAGGTGTTCGGCGGGGTCGAAGCCGTCGCCGTTGTCGGTGACCCGCAGCAGCACTTCCCCCGGGCGGAAGGCCAGCACCACGCGGATGGCCGCGGCGCGGCCGTGCTTGACGGCATTGGTCATCGCTTCGGTGCCGATGCCGAGCAGGTGATTCTCGATCCGCGGCGGGAGCAGCCGCGCGGGTCCGTCAATCCGGACGTCCACCACGAGGGCCCCGGAGTGGTTCCACGCGGTGGCAACGCGCTGCAGTCCGTCCACCAGGCCTTCCAGTCGCGGCGTGACGGCCTCCGCCCGGAGCTCGCGAATGGCGTTACGCGCGAGGGCGCGACTCTGCCGCAGCATCTGCCGGGCAAACTGCAGCCGGGAACGGGCCGGGGCCGACGCTTCGCTGAGATCCGTTTCGAGCGCCTTCATCTGCAACGACAGGCCGGTGAGTCCCTGCTCCAGCGTATCGTGCAGTTCGCGCGCGATGCGGCTGCGCTCCTCGAGTGCGGCGGCGTGGCGAGCCTGCTGTTCGATCACGGCCCGCTTGCGATTGATCTGCCGGCGCAGCGACCAGACCCAGCCCGCCGCCGCCAGCAGGACGACGCCGGTGATCGCGAGTGCGCGCCACAGGCGTTCGGGCGTCCACCACGGCGGCGCCTGCACGATCTGCACGTCGGACAGGTCCGCCACCAGCAGGAGAAACGAACGGGGCTGATAAAACCAGATGTCCTCGAGTTCACTGATGACGCAGATGCCGGAGACGTTCACCCAGCTGTTTTTCTCCGGCAACGCGAGCGGCACGCCGGCGGGTTGATTCAGCAGGCCCTTGAACAGCTGGTCTCCCGCCTGAAAAATCAACGTCACGCTCGGCCCCGTCACCGCCCAGTCGACCAGTCGCGCGGAAATCTTCACGAGGTCCGAATTGTGCGTGCCGTCGAGCAATGCCGTCATCGCGGGCACCACGGGCTCCGGGGGATTGGCCGCGCGCCGGACCCGGCCGACCGCCTGCTGGAGCACGGCGAGGCCTTCGGACATGACGGGGAAACCCGCCACCTCGATCTCGTCGCCGGGGCGGAACACCACCGGGCCGCTCGCCTCCACCTTCAGCCCCACCGCGCCATCGCGCAGGAAAAACATCCGGTCCGAAAACCGCCGCGTCACCACGCCCGCGGTGCGGACGCGATGCTGCTGCGCCACGCCCGGCGAGAAGCGCAGGAGTCGGTTCACGGGCAGCAAGGGAAGATCGAACGCACCGGCCGGGGCCGGGCGCGTCACGGTGATCTCATCGAACGACGGCACCCGAAACGACGGCTCCACCACGTGGCCATGCTTGTTCACGTTCACCGCCGCGACGCCCCGAATCCTCACCTCCGCGTCGACCAGCGCGGCGAAGTCGGGCTGCGCGGCGTAGTTCACCAGCACCCGCAGATTTCCTCCGGAGATGCCCACGTCGAGCACCACAAAATCCCGCGGCTCCGGCACGTCGACCGATCGCACGACGCCGACGATCTCCACCCACTGGTTATCCGCGGCGCCGGAGGCCAGCAGACTGTACGACGCCGACTGCGCCACCGGAAATACGCCGCGGCCCAACGAAGTCACGGCATGCGGCGTGATCCACGGCGAGAAACCACCCTTCCGCAGCACGCCGGCCACGGCGACGCGATCGCCCGGGGTGAGCGCACGGCCCGCAGGCGATCGGGTCACGTAGATTCCCAATTCGCCGTCGTGCAGTCGAAAGGCGCCGTTCGGCATCGTGCCCGTCACGACCCCGGTGAGCTGGACCGGGAGTTCATCCGTCGTGGCCTCGGGCCAGCGGGCAAATACTTCGGCCACGGTCATCAACGCCGGGACCGCCGCCGGATCCGAGATCGGCGCCGGCGCAACCGACGGCCTTGCCGCCCAGCCGGAGGCCGTGAGCAGAAAACAACCAAGCAGGCAGGAGAACTGCGATGGGGGTGGCATCGAATTCCAAAGAGGGTGAGCGGAGGATCGAACGGAGTCGGCAGTGACGCAATGCACGACCGGGCAATGCGGCAAAAGATCGGGAGCGCCCGGTGCCGCGCGACCATCGCGGAAACCGCCGCGCCCGTCCATCCCCCGAACGGGTGACGACCCGCGCCTTGGCACGCAGTTGTGACCCGCACGTCATCCGATCGCCATCGTTGGAGCGCACCCTCACCCGTTCATGCACCCACCTGAACCGGGCACCACTTTCACGCCACACATCTCACCCGTCCGGGTGATGGACGAAACGACGCCACGCGGCCAAACTCCCCGACGCAGTTCCGGCCGTTTCACCCCACCCCCCACGGCAATGCGGCGCTCCTTGCCGGCGCTCCGCGTGCCGCAGGTGCCGGCTCTGGTCCGTGCGTCCCCACCGTTCAAGCCAACCCCGCTCCGCCCCCAGCCCATGACCTCGCTTCCCCTCACCTTCCGCGTCGTCCGACGGCTCATCGGCGTCCTCGTGCTCCTGCCGCTTCTCACGGGACTGCTGAACGCCCAACCCGCGACCGGCACCGTTTCCGGCCGCGTCTTCGATCAGGCCACGGGACGGTCGCTGCAAGGCGCGGTGGTTCGCATCGCCGGAACCAACGCGTCCGACTTCACCGACGCCGAGGGGCGGTATCTGATCTCGGCCGTGCGACCCGGTCCTGCGAGGGTCGAGATTGAGTATGTCGGTCTGGAAGCGGCGACGCAGTCCGTCATGGTCGCAGCCGGAAGCGCCGCGACCGTTGACGTGGGCTTGAAGAGCTCGGGCGTTCACCAGATGGCTTCCTTCGAGGTGAAGGAAGCCGTCCGCGGCCAGGCCCTCGCAATCAACCAGCAGAAAACGGCGGCCGGCATCGTCAACATCGTGTCCGAGGAGACCTTCGGCACCATGAACTCCGGCAACATCGGCTACGCGCTCCAACGGCTGCCCGGCATCAGCGTCAACGAAGACCAGGACGGATCGCCCAGCTCGTTCAACCTGCGCGGCGTGCCCGGCGACTACAATTCGCTGCAGATCGACGGCAACCGCATCCCCAACGCCAGCGGCACCAGCCGCGCGGCCAACACCAAGTTTCTGGTCGCCGACGGCATCACGAACATTGAAGTCATGAAGGCCGTGACGCCCGATCGCGACGGCGATGCGATCGGAGGCATCGTGAACATCATCTCGCGCACGGCGTTTCAGCGCGAGGGCCGCGACGTGAAGCTCGTGGGCAGCGGATCGTACAACGCGGCTTCCAACAAATGGGGCTACAACGGCCGGCTGAGTTACTCGGACATCTTCAGCATCGCCGGCCGGGAAAAGAATCTCGGCGTGAGCGTCACGCTCACCAAGTACACGACGGATCGTTACTCGGAGAATTCCGACATCGACTGGGAGCGCGTGACGCCGTCGTTGTTTCCCGCGTTGAACCTGCCGGCCTCGACGAAATTCCTGGAAGCGTCGCATTCGGAACGCAGTTTCCGCACGACGCACACCACGGGCATCAATGCGTCGATCGATTACCGCACCGACGCGCACACCAGTTTCTATTTCCGTCCCGGCTGGAGTCACTACGACCAGAACTCCCAGACCTACGAAACCGACTGGGACGTCGACAAGCGCTTCCAGGACGTCGCCGGTGGCCGGAAGACCTACGCCTTCCTGAGTCCCGACGGATCCAGGGGCGGCGGCACCCCGGGACCGAACGGCAGCCAGGCTTCGCTCGGCTACATCGGCACCGACGACAATTCGCACAACGATCTCTGGACCTGGGCGGCCGGCGGGCGGCACGAGCTCTCCGCCGCGTTGCTCACCTACGATCTCTACTACTCGACCAGCACCTTCGTGCGGCCGAATTTCACCGAGTTCAACATCGTCAACATTCCGGCGGCCCAAGGCTACTACGTCATGGAGTACGACGCGACCAACCGGCTGCGTCCCCAGTTTTCCATTACGAACGGTCTCAGCCCGACCGACTTTGCGTACTCGCGCCAGGGCGCAACCAACCTGATCTTCATCCCGCGTTCAAAGGAGGAGGAGATTTACAGCGCCCGGACCGATCTGGAGAAGAAGTTCCAGGGCGAAAAGCTGTCCCACACGTTGAAGGTCGGCGCGAAGTATCGCTCCAGCAAACCCAAGTACGACCAGAACACCTGGAGCTATCAGGTGCCCGCCAACTCGCCGCAGGCCCTCGCGTTTCCATTTGAACAGGTGGTCACGCCGGCCAGCGGGCAGGTGCTGGGGACGCCCCGGTACCAGTACGCCGATCAGGCCAAGGCGCGCGCGTTGTTCAATGCCCGGCCGGAACTCTTCACGCTGCAGCAGCCGACGTCCTTTCAGGGCAGCAACAATGCCGACTACACCGCCAAGGAGGAAACGACGGCGGCCTATGTCATGGATACGCTCAAGTTCGGCCGGCACACGATCATCGGCGGCCTGCGTTGGGAGCAGAACGAATTCAGCCGGAACAACACCAAGGCGATCATCCGCCTGCCGGGCCCGGTGCTGACCACGGAGCGGCGCAGCAGCGGATCGAAGTACGACACCTGGCTGCCCGGCATTCACTTCCGGCACGAGCTCGCGAAAAACCTGATCCTCCGTGAAAGCTTCAACCAGAGCTACGGCCGCCCGAGCCTCGGCGATATTTCCAGGGGCCGCAACGAGAGCGTCGCGGTGAACGGCGTCATCACGATCACCGACGGCAACCCGGCCCTGAAGCCGTTCTTTTCGGACAACTATGATGTCCAGCTCGAGTACTACACGGAGAAGGGCGGACTGTATTCCATCAGCCTCTTCCAGAAAAATCTCAAAGATTACATCTACTCCAGCGTCACGCGCTGGAACGTGCTGGATGCGAATGAGCAGCCCGTACAGGTGGCAAACGGGACCAACACCTACACCCAGTCCCGCAACGGGCCCGAGGCGAAGAACAAGGGCGTCGAACTCATCGCGCGGCAGCGGCTGTACTTCCTCCCCGGGCCGCTCAAGGGCCTGAGCGCCGACGTGAGTGCGACCTTCACCCGCAGCCGCGTGACGCTTCCCGGCCGCGAGCAGGACAACATTCCGCTGCAGGGCTTCTCGAAATATCTGCTGAGCACCTCGCTCTCCTATGCGTGGGGACGGTTCACCTGCCGGGCGGACTACCGTTACCGGGACGCCTATATCGAAGGACTGGATGCGGACACCGACTCCGACGAGTGGTTCTCGGCACGGGAGCAGGTCGATGCCGAGATGACGTTCCGGATTCGCAAAGACCTGAACTTTTTCGCCTCGGGCACGAATCTCACGCATCGGCCCCAAGTGTCATATACCGGCAGCAAGGAGTTTCCCGAGGACGTGAGCTATTCCGGCCGCAAGTATACGTTCGGCCTCGAGTATCGCTTCTAAACCAACCTTCACCTTCCCCGCTTGAAAACGCTGCGCCACCCGCTCGCCCTCCTCGTCCTTGCCTGCACCGCGCTTTCGGGCGCGGACACAGCATCCGCACCGAAGCAATCAGCTGCGACGGCCGTCGTGCCGTTGCCCCCGCCGCCGTTGCCGGTGGCCGTTTATCTCACCTGGCAGCGCGATCCTGTCACGACGATGACCGTGCACTGGCACACGGATTGGACGGAAGGATTCACGGATTCCGTCCTGGAATTTCGCGCCGCGGGCGGAGCCGCCGGTGACGCCTGGTCGCGCGCGTCCGGCCGGGCGGCGCAGATGCCTTTCACGAACCGCATGGTGCACACGGTGGAGATCACGGGGCTGCGCGGCGACACGCTGTACGAGTTTCGGCTCGGGCGGTTGAGCACGCGCGAGCCGGACGGCGCCATGCTGTTTCAACCGCATGGGACCGTGCAGAAATTCCGCACGCTGCCGGCGACGCTCAGCCGGCCGGTGCGTTTCGTTTCGGGCGGCGACATCTACGGCGGCACGAGCCCGGACCTGATGGCCACGATGTGCCGCACCGCCGCCGCCCAGGATCCGGAGTTTGCGCTGCTCGGCGGTGACATCGCGTACGTGAACAACGAACCGAAGGCCGCGTCGCGCTGGTTCGATTTTTTCCGGATCTGGCGCGACACGATGGTGACGAAGGACGGCCGCATGATTCCTGTCGTGCCGGCGATCGGAAATCATGAGGTGCACGGTGACACCTACCTGATCCGCGGCGGCGCACCCAATCGCGGCGTCTCGTCCGACCGCGCCTTGTTTTTCTACACGCTCTTCGCCTTTCCCGGCCGGCCCGGCTACAACGTCCTCGACGTTGGCAACTACCTGAGTCTGGTGGCGCTCGATTCGTTTCACACCAATCCCGTGCCCGGTCCGCAGACGGACTGGCTCAAGGGCACGCTCGAGCAGCGCCGCCACGTGCCGTACATCGTGCCGTTCTACCATGTGCCGGCCTATCCCTCCCATCGTTCCTTCGCCGGTGGGACGTCCGTGGCGATCCGCGCCAACTGGGTTCCGCTGTTCGACGCGGCGGGCGTGCGCTTTGCCTTCGAAAATCACGACCACACCTACAAGGTTACGCATCCCCTGAAGGGCGGTGAACGCAATCCCACCGGCACACGCTACCTCGGCGACGGCGCGTGGGCCGTCAACACCCGGGCCACGACTGCACTCGATCAAGCGCCCTACCTC
The DNA here is from genome assembly GCF_047521145.2 of Terrisphaera buseokensis. GTDB lineage: Bacteria > Verrucomicrobiota > Verrucomicrobiia > Opitutales > Opitutaceae > ER46. Next base: position 6,026,451 of record NZ_CM134186.1, read on the forward strand.
GAGCGGGCTCACTCGAAAAACCATGTCTTCGTCGTCACGCTGATGGCCGATCGCGCCGACGTCGCCGCGATCGATCCCACGGGCGCCGAGTTCGATCGTTTTTCCATTCCCACGCAGCGTTGACGTCGGCAGCGGGTTCGTCGTCACGACACCCGCGCGGGAGGCCAGGCAACCGTACAGCTACCTCGCCGGCCGACTTCCGCCACGGGCCAGCGCGAGATTGTCGCGGGCGTCCGCGTAATCCGGTTTGAGGCGGAGGGCCGCCTCGAACTGTTCAACCGCGTCCGCCACGCGCCCCGCGCGAACCAGCGCCGCGCCGAGGTGATTTCGCAGCTCGGCGTCGCCCGGCCTCAATGTCACGGCGGCGGAAAAGTGGCCCACCGCGTCGTCGACCCGATTGAGTTCCAGGCAAGCGCTCCCAAGATTGTACCGCGCGTCCACCAATCCCGGCTCCAGCCGCAGCGCCGCTTCGTACGCCCGCACCGCTTCCATCAGCCGGTGCTGTTGAAACCAGACGTTGCCGAGACCGAGCTGCGCCTCGGCCAGCATGGGCTCCAGCTGGATCGCCCGCTCGAACCGGGTCGCGGCCCCCACGGCGTCCCCGGCGGCAAGCAACGCCGTGCCCCAGTTGCACCACGCCCGCGCGAAACCCGGCCGCAACCGCACCGCCTCCGCAAACCGCGGCAGGGCGTCGGAGACGCGTCCCTGTTCCAGCAGCGCGTTGCCGAGACTGTTGTGCGCCTTGGCTTCCTGCGGCTGCAAGTGGATCGCGCGTTCAAATGCAAGGGCCGCGGCGTGCGTCCGGCCCGCCTCCAGCAACGCCAAACCGTAGTTGAAGGCCGCGCGCGGATTCTGCGGGCGCTTCCCGACCGTGTCGGCCCAGAGGTCCACCGTCGTCCGGTACACGTCGTTGCGCGCCACCGTCAGCGCGACACACGCCGCGATTCCAACACCCAGTCCCCGGTGAAGTCCGGCGCCAATCCCGCGGTGCAGCCCGGACGCGCCCGCCACCACGAGCACTGCCAGCGGCAGGTACATCCGATTCTCCGCCGTGGGTTGCTCGGCCACCGGGACGACGCTCGACGTGGGAGCCAGGATCAGAAGAAACGCCGCCGCCGCAAAACCCGCCGCACGGCCGCGATACACCGCGTGCACTGTCAGGCCGATCGCGACCACGATCACTCCCGCGCCCAGCAGCGCCGGCAGGTTTGCTGCCACGAAATCGGGACCGTAGTCGAAAACCAATGACGCCGGCCAGATGGCCTGCCGCACATAGATGAGAATCGAACGACACTCCGTGAGGGCGTAGATCCCGGGCGAAACGCCGAGACCGAATCCCACGCTGCGCTGGCCGAGACCGGTGGTCAGCAGCCAGCCAATCACCAGCCACGACGACGCCAGCGACAGATAATAACCGCGACGCGCGCTCCAGGCCGCCCGCAACGTCCCCGCCACAAACGTCCGATCGTACAACAACACCAGAACCGGAGCCGTCACCACGATCTCCTTGCTCAAGGCGCCCAGCAGGCATGCCGCCACCGACACTGCTTTCCAGCGCAGTTCGGCACCGCTCACGCTGCGGAGAAACGCATACAGCGTCAGGAGATAAAACAGCCCGGCGAGCAGCTCCGTCCGCTGCGACAGGTACGACACCGACGCCGTCGTCAGCGGGTGAACGGTCCAGAGCGCAGTCGCGAGCAGGGCGACGCCTGCGGACGCCGGCGTCCGTGTCGTCACACCGAACAGCAGCAGTGACGCCCCGACATGCAGCGCCAGATTCACCGCGTGATAGCCACCGACATCGCCGCCGCCCCAGGCGAAGTTGAGCGCGAACGTGAGATTCGCGAACGGCCGGCCGCCGACACCCGAATTTTCCGGCGGAGCCAACACCCCGGGCCACGCGGCCCACGACCGCAACGTCAGGTTGTCACGAATCGCGGGCAAATCGTCGAAGACGAACGGCCCGGAAAAGCTGTTGTGATACGCCGCGAGGGCCAGGACCACCAGCAGCGCCGGCGCCAGCCACCGCGGCGCAGCGGTGAAAGGACCCGCTTGAGCTGGGCGGTGGCGGCTCACAGCGCGAGGACCGCGTCAGCAGCGTCAGCCTTCCACCTCGACCACGCGGTTCTCCTGTGCGGACCGGGTCGCGGCATGCGCGATGCGCTGTGCGGCGATGCCATCAGCCGCGGTGATCGGTGGTGGGCGGCTTTCCGTGAGATTGCGAACGAAGTCCTGCAATTGGGCGATGTACGCGTCTTCAAACCGTTCGTAGAATCCCGGGATGGTGTCGTGCTCCACGGTGTCCTTGCGCATGACCAGCACGGGCGTCTCGCGATCATAACCGATCTGAATCGTCCCCTCGGTGCCGACGATCTCGGTGTGGATGCCGTAACCGTAGATGCCGTTGCGGCTGAGCGTGACCACGCCGATGCAGCCGTTCTTGAAACGCAGGTTCGTGATCGCGTTGTCCCAGTCCCCGATGCCCTGCATTTCTGGATACGCCAGCACGCCGCCGGTGCTGTAGACGCTGGCGACGTCACCGATGAACCAGCGCGCCAGATCGAAATCGTGGATGCCCATGTCGATGAAAAGACCGCCGCTGTTCTCCGGCCGCAGGTAGTCGACGCTCGGCCGCTCCTTGTCCTTCGACGTCGACTTGAACACGCACGGCTTTCCGATCACGCCGGCGTCGATCTTCCGCTTGGCTGCGACATAGCCGGCATCGAAGCGACGCATGAAGCCGAGCTGGAAAAACACGCCGCTCTTCGTCACCGCCTCGTGCATCCTGGTCGCGTCCTCGATGGTGAGCGCGAGGGGTTTTTCGCAGAAGATCGCCTTGCCGGCGCGGGCGGCGGCCACGACGACGTCGAGGTGGAGCTTCGTCGGCGTCATCACGACTACGGCGTCCACCGCCGGATCATTCACGAGTGCGTGATAGTCCGTGTACGCTTTGGCCGCACCGCACTCGGCGCGGACGCTCTCCGCCGCGTCAGCGCGGACATCCGAGACGGCGTGGAGCGTGGCTCCGGGCACGCGGGAGGAAAGGTAGCGCGCGTAGGCGAGGCCCATGCGACCGACGCCGACGAGACCGACGTTGAGTTTGGATTTCATGAGAACGCTTGGTGGTTCGGCAGGTGGGAGGCAGGTGGGAGGCTGGTGGGAGGCTGGTGGGAGGCTGGTGGGAGGCTGGTGGGACCGCGACCGCCCCCGGTCGCTGTTTCAGGCAGCGACCGGGGGCGGTCGCGGTCCCGGGAATACGCTCACTTCACGAGCTCGATCGACACCGGCGTGAACGCCTCGATCTTCTCGCCGCGGAGCAGCTTGGCAGCGTTCTCGATCGCGGTGGACCCCATGCGCGAGGGAAACTGTGCAACGGTCGCGGCCATCGTGCCCTTCTTGATCGCGGCGCGAGCCTCGGGCTGGGCGTCGAAACCGACCACAAGGATCTTGCCGGTCTTGCCCGCCGCCGCGATCGCTTCGGTCGCACCGAGCGCCATGAGATCGTTGCACGCAAACAACGCCGTCACGCCCGGGTTTGCCTGCAGGATGTTTTGAAAGACATTGAAACCCTGGTCGCGCTCCCAGTTCGCGGGCTGCGACGCGACGATCGTGATGCCCGGAGCCCTCGCGATCGCTTCGCGGAAACCGCGCAGCCGGGCGTCACCGGTCTCATGGCCGGGAATGCCTTCGAGCACGGCGACGGAGCCCTTGCCCCCGAGCTTCTCCGCCACGAACGCGCCCGCGATCTTGCCGCCGTCGAAATTGTCCGAGCCGATGAACGTCGCGATCTTCCCGCCCGCCGCAGCCAGCGCCTTCTCGTCGGCGCGCGTGTCGACCACGAGCACCGGGATGCCGGCCTTGTTTGCCTTCACGATGACCGGAACGATTTCACGCGAGCCGCTCGGCGCCACGCACAGGGCGTTCACTTTTCGCTCGATGAGATTCTCGATGATCTGCATCTGCCGCTCGACGTCGACCTCGCGATCGGCGGCCTGCACGACGAGGGTGACGCCCAGTTTCTTCGCCGCCTCCTCGGCCCCTTTCTGCATTTCGATGAAGAACGGGTTATTGAGCGTCTTCACCACCAGCGCGATGGTGGGCGCACCCGGCGCGCTCCCCGCCGCAGCTGTGCCGGTGGATTTGTCACCGCGATTGCAGCCACTGAACAACAACGCGCACCCCAGGGTGAGCGGCAGAAGAAGACGGGGAGTTTTCATAGGGTAAAAGGGTAATTTCAAGTGCGACACCTTCAGCACGCGGCGAATCACCTGGCAAAATTCAGAAGCCAGAAAGCCAGGAAACAGCAGCGGCCCTTTTCCTGGTTTCCTGGCTTCTGAATTGGTTCTGCCGGGAGAGCATTCGCATCCGTAGTCCGAGTGGTTCACTTCTTCCGTTGCTTGAACGCCATGTCCATCAGCACCGCGAGGATGATCACGGCGCCGATCACGACCTGCTGCACGAACGACGACACGCCGAGCAGGTTCAGGCCGTTGCGCAGGACGCCCATGATCAACGCGCCGATGAGCGTGCCGATCACGCTCCCCTGCCCGCCCATGAGACTCGTGCCGCCGATCACCGTCGCGGCGATCGCATCCAGCTCGTAGTTGATGCCGGCAATCGGCTGCGCGGAGTTGAGCCGGGCCGTGAGCACCACGCCCGCGAGCGCACTGAGCAGCCCGCACGCGCCGTAAACCATCGTCTTGTGGAAACGCACTTTCACGCCCGAGAGCAGCGCGGCCTCCTCGTTGCCGCCGATCGCAAACGCGTAGCGGCCGAAGGGCGTGCGCTGCAGGACGAAGTGCGCGACCGCATAGACGGCACCCATGACGATCACCGGGACGGGGACGAAGCCGATTTCGCCCGTCGCGATCCAGCGGAAATTCTCCTCGAAGCCGGAGACCGGCCGGCCCTCCGTGTAGAGCAGCGCCCCGCCGCGGGCGACGCTCATCATGCCGAGCGTCGCGATGAACGGCGGCAGCCTGCCCAACGTGATCAGCAGGCCGTTCACCAAACCGCCCGCCAGGCCCGTGCCCAACCCGGCCGCCAGCGCCACCGGCAGCGGCAGGCCGCGTTGCAGGAGGCTCGCCATGACCACGCCGGAAAACGCCACCATCGATCCCACGGAGAGATCGATGCCACCGCTGATGATCACGAACGTCAGGCCAACGGCGATGATCGCGTTGATGGACGTCTGCTGCGCGACGTTGAGGAGATTTGAAACCGTGAGAAAATGCGGCGTCAGGATCCACAGGACCACGCACAGCCCCACCAGTCCGGCGAGCGTGCCGAACTGCCGCGCGTAATGGATGAGAAAGGAGCGGACACTCATGGCGAGGAAGTCAGGGCGCGAGTGGACATCGTTCAGTTGTTGCCGAGGGCGACGGCGAGGAGTTTCTCCTGCGTGGCTTCGGCGGCCGGAAACTCGCCCGCGATTCGCCCCGCGTGCATCACCAGGATGCGATCGCTCATCCCGAGGATCTCGGGCAGTTCGGACGAGATCATCAGGATCGCCGCGCCGCGCGCCGCGAGCTGGTTCATCAACTGATAGATCTCGACCTTCGCCCCGACGTCGATGCCGCGCGTCGGTTCGTCGAAGATCAGGATGTCCGCCTCGGTGCACAGCCATTTTCCGAGGACAACCTTCTGCTGGTTGCCGCCGCTGAGGTGCACCACGCGCTGGTGCGGACCCGGCGTCTTGATGCGCAACTCCTGAATTCGACGCGCGGTCGCCTCGGATTCGCGCGCCGGCTGCATGACGCCGCCGCGCGAAAAGCGGCCGACGCTCGGCAGGCACATGTTCTCCTGGACCGAAAGCACCAGCACGAGGCCCTGCTGTTTCCGGTCCTCGGTCAGCAGCCCGAGCCCGAGATCGATGGCATCGCGCGGGGACGCGATCGTCCGCTCCTCGCCGCGGATCAACACCCGACCGCCGTCGATTGCATCCGCGCCAAAGACAGCCCGCGCGAGTTCCGTCCGACCCGAACCCATGAGCCCCGCGAGTCCGACGACCTCACCGCGCCGCAGGGCAAAATTGATGTCGTGCAGCACACCGTCGCGGCGCAGGTGCTCGACGCGCAGCACTTCCTCGCCGACCGCCGCGCGCTGCTTGGGAAACTGATCCTTCAGATCGCGTCCCACCATCAGTCGCACCAGTTCACTCATGGTGGTCTCGCCGATGGCGCGCGTGCCGACGTGCCGGCCGTCGCGCAAGACCGTCACGCGATCGCCGATGGCAAAAAGCTCCTCCATCCGGTGGGAAATGTAGACGATGGCGACGCCCCGCGCGCGCAATCGCCGGATGGCCGCGAAGAGTTCCTTGATCTCCTGTTCGGTCAGCGCCGACGTCGGCTCGTCCATGATCAACACGCGGGCGTTCAGCGAAAGGGCCTTGGCAACCTCGACCATCTGTTGCTGCGCCACGCTGAGGCGGCTGACCACCGCACGCGCGTCGATCGCGACGCCGAGCTCATCGAGCTGGCGCTGCGCGTCGCGCATCAGCGCGCGTTGATCGATCACGCCGGGCACCAGCGAGGGCTCGCGCCCCAGCAGAATGTTTTCCCCGGCCCGGAGATGCGGGATGAGATTGAACTCCTGATAAATGATGCCGATGCCGAGGGCCTGCGCGTGCCGCGGTCCGTCGAGGTCGACTGCAGCGCCGTCGACAAGAATTTCACCGGCGTCGCGCCGCACCGCGCCGCTGATGATCTTCATCAACGTCGATTTGCCCGCGCCGTTTTCGCCGAGGAGCACGTGGACTTCGCCGGCGGCAAGATCGAGATCGACGCCGTCGAGCGCCACGACGCCCGGGTAGGCCTTGCGAATGCCGCGCAAGGCGAGAACGGAAGTGGAGGATGCAGGGGCCATGCCGACGTTGAGGGGTGGAACCACGCGTTGCCCGCGCCGCTTAAAACAACACCCGCCCCTGGCTCATGGGCGGAGCGACGAGTCCGAGCAGTCGCGCCAGCGTCGGTGCGATGTCGTCCACGCCCACCCGCTCCGTGCGCACGCCCGGCGTGATGCCGGCGCCGAACCACAACAGCGGGACATGCGTGTCGTAGGTGTACGGAGCGCCGTGGTTGGTGCCCGTTTTCCGGTCCACCCAGTACGGCTTCATTTGATAATAGAGATCGCCGCTGCGCTCGCGGTTGAAACTGAGCAGCGTCGCGACGCCATACGGTCCGAGGGCGACTCCGGCTTCGAGATCGGAGCGCGTATACGCCGCCTCGACAAATTCGAGCGTCAGCAGGGCGTCGCGCACCACCTTCTCGGCCGCGGGCTGCGCGACCTTTTTTTCCTGCAGCACGCCACGCAGGAACAGCAGCGAGCTTTCATCCACCACGAGCCAGTGCCGCCCGTCGCTGAGCGGACCGAAGGCCCGATCGAGCGCGGCTTCGCAGGTCTTGAGCAGACGGGCGTTGTCGATGCGCCCGGCGCTCACCCCCGGACTGCGCGCTTTCACCTGCTCCGGAATCGGCGCCACGCCGTGATCGGCGGTGAAGACAATCGTGCAACGCTTCAGCCCCACCCGCGCATCGAGAAATGCGAACAGCTCCGCCAGCATGCGGTCGGTGCGCACCGTGATGTCCATCACCTCGTGGCTGTCGGGCCCGAACGCGTGGCCGACCGAATCGTTGACCGAGAAGCTGAGGCACAGGAGATCGGTGACGCCCCGCTGCCCGAGTTTCTCCTGCTCAATCACGGTGCGCGCGAAATCCACCAGCACCTCGCTCTTGTACGGCGTGAGCTCGAACGCGTCGTAGTAGGCCGGCGTGATTTTCTCCGCGCCGCCGTTGACGCGCCGGGGAAATGTCTGGCCGAGACCGAAGTCGCCGAACTCGCCCGGAGCATCGTCCGGTCCCTGCAGTGCATCGTACGCCGCCGCCGGAAGAATCCGATCCCAGGTGCGGCCGAAGAAGGAATCCACGCGGCCGGCGTCGTTGAACGCGCGCACCCACGCGGGCAGTTCCCTCATGTAGTGCGTCGACGTGACCATCCGGCCCTTGTCCATCCAGTAGGCGGCGTCCGCGAATTTTCCCGCGAGCAGAATGGCGGAGCGATCCTTGCTCGAGATGCCGATGACCTTCGAGCGACCGCCGCGGGTCAGTTTCAACTGGTCGCCGACCGTCGTCGCGAGCAGCCGCCGCGGCGAGGCGCCGATCGGAACCGTCGTGCCCGGCAGTTTCGCGCTGCCGCGATCGTCGGCGCGCCCGAGAATCTCGACGCTGTCGTCATCCACGCAGTTGACGCGCTTGAGCGTCTCGCGCTCGACCCAGGCGTTGTTGATGATGCCGTGGACATTCGCGTGCACGCCCGTGAGCACAACGGCGTGACCGGCGGCGGTCTTCGTCACCGCGTGCTGATACCGGCAGTCGACGAAATTCGCGCCCTGCTGCAGCAGCAGGTTCAGTCCGCCGGGCACCAGGTGTTCGCGGAACCGCGCCGGGTAGTCGCCCCGAAACTGGTCCACCGTGATGACCACCACCAGCGCGGGAGGCGGGGCGGGCGGCTCAGCGGCGCGCAGCACGCAGCCGCCGGCGGCAAGCACGACGGCCAGCGTGCGACAGAGGGGAGCGAATCGAACCATAAGCGGGGTATTGGGGGCGGGGCGGGCGAAACGGGGCCAAACGTATGATAACGTTTACATCATTCCAGACTTTCCGGCCGGTATCGGCGGGAAAAGTGCGTTGCCGCCGCGCGGCCGGGGGCGGGCTGCGTTGGCCTGGCGGCGGTTCACGTGGAGCGACGGATCACCAGTTCGGGCCGCAGTCGGAGGGTCACGGGCGGACGGCTCGGATCCATGATCCGTTTGAGCAGGAGCTCCATCGCCTGGCGTCCGACTTCATAGGCGGGCTGGCGCACCACGGTCGGCGGCGGGTCGAGGGCTTCGGCCCACGGCAGGTCGTCGAAACCCACGACGGCCACGTCGCGCGGCACGGCAAGGCCGCGATGGTGGATCGCGGCCAGCGCGCCGACGGTCATGAGATTGTTGCAGACAAACAGCGCCGTCGGTGGTCGGCGCAGATCGAGCAGCTCGTTGGCGAGCACGCGGCCGCTCTCCTGTTTGAAGTCGCCGGCGCGCATGCAGTCCTTGCGGGCCGTGAGACCGTGGGCGGCGAGCGCATCCAGATAACCACGACGCCGTTCGCGGCTCGTCGACACCTGCGAACGGCCCTCGATCAGGCCAATCGACGTGTGCCCTTTTTCAATCAGGTGATTCACGGCCTCGAGTGCGCCCTGGTAATTGTCGACCTCGACCAGATCGGTCTTCAACCGCGCCAGGCTGCGATCGACGCAGACGACCGGCATGCCGGAGTTCACCATCTCCACCACCGCGCGATCCGTTTCATCGAACGGCGGCAGCACGATGCCGTCGACCGACTCGTCGCGCATCACCTCGAGATAGAACCGCTCCTTCTCCACGTTTTCATCGGAGTTGCAGAGGATGAGCGCGTACTCGTTGGCGTAGGCGGCGTCCTCCACCCCGCGGGCGATCTCGGCGTAAAACGGATTCTGGATGTCGGGAATGATCAGGCCGACCAGGTGGGCGCGCCCGCTGTTCATGCGCAGACGCCGCGCGACGCGGCTCGGCCGGTAACCCAGATCGAGCAGCGCCTGCTCCACCGCCGCCCGCGTTTCCGGCACGACTTTGTCGGACTTGTTGAGGACGCGCGACACGGTCGCGATGGAAACCTTGGCGCGCTCGGCAACTTCCTGAAGGGTGGCCATGAATCGAGGAGTTAGTCCGACGCCCCCACCGAAAGTCCACGCCTTTGTCCGGCGTCCGGTCCGAAATCCACCGGGGCGGTGCCGGCCCTGCACGCGGGCAGACTCATGGCGCGCCGCGGGGAGCCGCCCGCTTGAGATCCGAACCCGCGAGGTCGGCCCACGAGTAGAAATGAAACACCTTGCCGTTGCTCATCGCGACAAACAGGCCCTGCGAAAACGCCGGGCCGAGGTCTGCGGACGTCACTTCGCTGCCGTCGCTTTCGATCGCGGAGATATCCACCGTCTTGAGAAACGTGTGCTCGTGCGGACGGTTCGGTTCGCCCTCGCGGCGGAAGACCCGCACGGCATTCGCCTGTTGGTCCGATACCAGGATGTAGCCGGTGCCCGGCCCGGTGGCGTAAATCGAGATGCCTTCGCGATCCTCGGCGAACCCCTCCAACCCGAAGACCGCGAGCGCTTCGTCGGCATCCTTGGCCGCGGGATCGGCGTGGTACTTGCGAATGCCAAAATTCTCGTCCGCGTAGTACACAAAACCAAGCTCCTGATCGACGGCGATGGCCTCGATTTCCTTCTTGCCGCTCCACTCACCGAAGGAACGCGTGAAGACCGCGCGAACGGTGCCGGTGCCGTCATCGATCAGCCGATACTGATGCAGGTAGCCTTGTTTGGGCGCCTGGAAATCGGATCGGCTCACGATGGCGAAGAGCGCGCCGTCGGCCGGCCGCGTGTACAGCGCAATGCCCATGCAGTCGCGGGCCAGTTCCTGGCTGAAGATCGGCAGGCCGCCGCCGTCGATCGGCGCCATGTCGGGCAGCCGGTACACGCGAAGCCGGTGCGCATAGCGCTCGGTCACGACGGCGACATCGACGGGCTTGCCGCCGACGGTCAGCCCGTAGGCGACATCGACATTGTTGGGCCGCACGAGGCCGCGAATGACTTTGTCGTGGCGGATTTTTCCATCGAGGCCCCACACGTAGAGCGCGCCATCGACATTCTTGTCCGTGCCGAGCACGAGACTCTCGGCGGGATTGGCGCGGTTGATCCAAATCGCCGGATCGTCCGTGTCGTGCTTGGTCGGTTCCGTTACAATCCGCGGTTTCACCGCGCCGGCGGCGGGTTCGGTTTTTCCGGGCTTCGCCACAAGGGGACCGACGAGTGCCAGGGCGAGGAGCAGCGGGCGAAACAAAGACGTTGTCATCGAGGGAGGTTCATTGCGGTTTATGGGCGCCGCGACCGGCGGCGGCGTCACGCTCGGCGGCGCTCAGCGTGCGATTGAAAGTGGCCCCGTATCCGACCGTCTGGCGATACGCATAACCCTGCCATGGGTCCCGGCCGGAAATGCGGGGATCGCCGGTTTGCTCGAGATAGCCGCGCAACTGCCGCCACAGCTTCTCCTTCGTCGCCGCCACCGACGGATTCGCGGCGAGATTGTTCACCTGATCCGGATCGGCACGCACATCGTACAGCTCCTCCAGGGGACGCTTGCCGTAGTTGAGCGCGAACTCGCGGGGAAACCGCCGCTGGTTCGCGGGATGCTCGAGGAAATCCTTGATCGGCGCGCCATCGACATCGCCGTGAAAGGTCTTGTTGGACGACACAAATTCCGGGCCGCCCGTCGGCCAGCGATCGGGCTCGAAATTGCGGATGTAGAGAAAATCATGCGTGCGGATCGCGCGGATGGGATACGTCGCGCCCTCGGGCCGGCACCACGTATGACGCTCGAGCGCGGTGTACGCGCAGTCTCGCGCGGGATCGATGCGTCCACTGCGATCCGAGACCAGCAGCGGCAGCAACGTCCGGCCTGCGAAGCGATCCGGCACCGCCACCCCGGCCGCGGCCAGAAAGGTCGGAGCGAAGTCGAGGTGCCACACGAAGTCATCGACAACGCGGCCCGGCTTGACCTGCCGCGGCCACCGGATCGCGAGCGGCATCCGCACGCCGGGATCGTAGAGATTCACCTTCGCCCGCGGGAACGGCATGCCGTTGTCGCTCGTGACCACAACGATCGTGTTGTCCATTTCACCCGTGGCTTCGAGCCGGGTGAGAATCCGGGCCAGCTGGGCGTCGAACCATTCAATCTCGTTCGCATAGTCGAGCAGGTCGCTCCGCACCTCGTCGGTGTCGGGCCAGTACGATGGCACGCGGACGTCGCCCGGGTGTTTCCCGGCGCGAAGCCCCGCTCCCTGCTCGTACGCGCGATGGGGTTCAGTGACGCCGCACCAGAAGAAGAACGGCGCGCCCGCGGGCCGATCGCGGAGAAACGCGTCGAAGTTCGCCGCGTAGTCGCGTTGATCAAGTGCCGCGTGCGGCGGCGGCACGTGCAACGCACGGTTGTACTCACGGCCGACCGGATGGCGCGCGAGACCGCCCGGCTCCCACTCTCCCGGGCCCCAGCCCTTTCCGGTCCAGCCCGCAACGTAGCCCGCGTCCTGCAGCGCGTGCGTGAACGGCGGATACTCCTTGGGCAACGTGCCGTACAGCACGCCACCCTCGCCCACCTGCCAGATCTGCCGGCCGGTCAGCACGGCGCTGCGCGAGGGCGTGCACGACGGACACGCTGCAAACGCATGCGTGAACCGCACGCCCTCGCGTGCCACCCGGTCGAACGCCGGCGTGCGCACCATCGTGCTGCCGGCAACGCTGGTGTCGCGCCACGACTGATCGTCTGAAATGACGAACAGGATGTTCGGCCGGCCCGTGACGGCGGCTGAAACGCACGGTGCCACGACTGCCGTCCAGAGGACGGCGAGCCCGAATCGAACGATGCGCGCGGAGGAGAACCTGAGGCTCATGGTGAGGGAGTGCGGTCCGATAACGACGGGATTGTCGGTGCTGCTGCGGGTCGAATCGCGACGTCGTCACGTAACCGCGGTTAAGCGAAAACGCCATCGGCAACCACGCCGGTGCGGCAAGAGGCAACGGATCACAGCTTGAACTTCACCCCGACGTTGGCGCCGTACTTGTAGTACTCGGCCTTGCGGAGGAGATTGCCGTTCTTCGTCCAGTGCATGATGTACGGCTCCTCGTTCACGTTGAGGATTTCGGCATAAACCGTGAGCTGCTTCGTGATCCGGTAGTTGGTGCTGAGGTCGATCTGGGTGTGGTCGTCGACCCACGTGTCGGTGGCCAGACTGCCGCCGATGCCGCCATCCTCGATGTACGGACTGCGATAGTTCAACGACACGCGCACGAAGAAACCGTACTTCTCATAGGAGATCGCAAGGTTGCCCATGCTCTTTGACTGGCGGGAGAACGGCAGGCTTTCGCCGGGCCGCGCGGCGCCGTAGTTGGCATCGCTGTCCGTCAGCGTGTAGTTGCTATAGAGACCGAGCCCGTCGAACGGCGACGGCAGCATCGTGAAATTCTGCTGCCAGGTAAGTTCGAGGCCGCGAAGCTTGGCCTTGGTGCCGTTGAGCGGCGTGCTGAGATCCGCGCCGCCCTGACCCGCGCGGGCCAGCGTCTGGCGGAAGATGAAATCCTTGATGTCCTTCGCGAACACGCCGACCGACCACACGCCGAGCGCCTTCGGATAAAACTCCACCGAGGCGTCGAAGTTGTTCGACTGATACGGACTCAGCTTCGGATTGCCGCGGGTCTCGAGATTGTTCGCGAGGTCGAGGCTGGCCGTGCCGGCGGAGTCGCCGTAGTTGGGCCGCGCGAGGCTCTGGTTGAACGATGCGCGCAGCTGCGCCTGCTTGCCCAGCTTGTAGCGGCCGTGGATGCCCGGCAGCCAGTTCGTGTACGAGCTGCTGACCGTGAGCGGGGTGAACGTCTGCGCGGCGGTGCCGGGACTCGCGACCGACCAGCCCTTCGTCTCGAAGTCCGTCTTCTCCACCCGCAAACCGCCGAGCACGGTGAGATTGCCCGCGGTCACGCTCATCATGCCGTACGCGGCCGCCACGTCCTCATTGGTGGTGTAGTCAACCGAACGCGAACCGAGCGCCGACGTGATCGGGTTCAGGGTGAACGCTCCGGGCGTGTTCCGGTAGTAGCCGTTGAACGCCACCGGATTGATGGTGATGAATGGCGTGGTGGAGTCGTTGCGGAAGCTGCTCACGCGCGCCAGGCCGAGCGCGCCGAGATTGACGGCGGCGTTGGCATTGTAGCGGAGATCCTCCGTATCCGAGGTTTTCTCACGCCCGCGGTACTTGGCGCCCGCCTTCCAGTAGCCGGACAGGTCGCCGAATTTCGTGTCCTGACGCACATTGAACGCGGCGGTGAACTCCTTGTCCTGCTGGAGCGAGTCGCGCACGCGATGGCTGTTCAGCGTGAAGCTGTTCGCCGTGATGGCCGTCTGGTAGGGGCCGCTCAGCACCGGCTTGTACGGATCCGCGAAATCGTACGTCCAGCTCGTGTTCGGACTCTGGAAGACATACTCGCTGCGATACGGGTCCGGCAGCTCAGCCTGGGAAAAGGCCGCGAGATAGTCGAAGCGCAGCGCGCCGCGGGTGTGTTCGCCGCCGGCGGTGACATTGTAGAAATTCTGATCCTCGGTGCGGTCCTTGATGTCGATTTGAATCGGGCGGCCCGTCACGGTGCCGCGCTTCGCGTCGATCACCGTCGTGGTCGCCGCGGTGTTGCGGAAGAGTTCGCGAAACCGGTTTTCCGTATCCGAAAAATGGTTGTACGTGCCGCGCAGGTAGAACGCGTCGTCCTTCGTCGGATGGAAATCGAGCGAGCCGCTCACGCCCTGACGCACGCGGCGGACCTGGTATTCCCGGATGTCAATGTTGCCGTCGGGAACCTGCACCCCGCTGCGCAGCACCCACGGCGTGCTGGCCTCGCTGTCGAGGGCGGCGTGCTTCTTCACCGAGTCGCTCAGCGAGAGCACGAAGCCCCACTTGTCGCCGGCAAACCGCTGCCCGTAGGTGAGGCCGAGCTTGTGGCCCCATTTTTCCGAGAAGTCGTTGTAGACGCCCTCGGCCGAAACGTTGAAGAGCCGGCCTTCCTGGCTGAACGCGGTCTTCGTCTTCAGGTTGATGCTGCCGCCGATGGCGTCGCCATCCATGTCCGGCGTGACGGCCTTGGTGAGCTCGATGCCGTCGAGAATCTCGGTGGGAATGGAGTCGAAGTTGACGCGCCGCGTGCCGTTCTCGGACGACGGAATGTTCACGCCGTTCAGCTGCGTGCTGTTCAAGTCCCCATAGAGACCTCGAATGGAAACAAAGCGCCCGTCACCCTGATCGCGCTCGAGGCCGATGCTGGACATGCGTTGCAGCGACTCGGAGGCATTGTGATCCGGAAAGCGTCCGATGGCGTCGGACGCGATCAGCTCCTTCAAGTTCTCCGACGCGCGCTGCAGGTTGAGCGCCTTGGCCTGGCCGCCGCGCGTACCCTCGACGGTGAACGCCTGCAACCGCACCACATCGCCGCCCAGGGTCGCGTTGACCAACGCGCGCTGTCCGGCGGCCACGACGACGGACTGCTCCTTGGTCGGGAGGCCGAGGTAGGAAATGCTCGCCGTATAACTGCCGGGAGAAACGCTGCCGAAATAGAAATCGCCCTCCCGATCGGTCGCCGTCTCGAGCCCGATGCCCTTGAGCGTGACCACCGCGCCCGGCAACGGTGCGCCGCCGGTATCGATGACTTTGCCCGCGAGGGAACCGCTCGCGGGTTGCGCAAACGCGGCCATCACAGACCAACTGAGAACAGCGAACAGAGGGGCGAACCGGCGAAAACAGCCGGCCCCACGCGAAGGGACAAACGCGACAGCAGGGGTATTCATGCTTGGTAACAGAGGGCGGAACGCCCGCGCGTCACCGGCGGAAGCACGGCAGACGCGAGAGCGCGGCGAGAAGGGGTATCTCGTGTAAACGTTTACATTTTGAAAACTGCCGCTGTCAATTTTTTTCCCTTTCGAGGCTGCTAGAGGGCGGAAAGCAGGCCGCCGTCGACGAAGAGAATCTGTCCGTTCATGAAATCCGAGGCGCGGGCCGACAGAAACACCGCGGCGCCGATCAACTCCCGCGGTTCGCCCCAGCGGCCCGCGGGCGTCCGGGCGCGGATGTAACGATCGAACTCCGGATCGACGGTGAGCGTGCCGGTCATGTCGGTCCGCATGTAGCCGGGGCTGATGCCGTTCGCCTGGATGTTGCGACCGCCCCACTCGACCGCCATCGCGCGCGTGAGCATTTTCAAGCCGCCCTTCGACGCCGCGTAGTTCGCGATCGTGGGCCGCGAGATCTCGGCGTTGAGCGAACAGATGTTGATGATCTTGCCGCAGCCCCGCTGGAGCATGCCAGGCACCACGGCCCGGCTGACGAGGAACGCGCTCGTGAGATTCACGTCGATGACCGCCTGCCACGATTCCAGCGGCATCGACTCCAACGGCGCCCGCCGGTGAATGCCCGCATTGTTGATCAGGATGTCGATGCCCGGGCCCGACGCGGCCGTGAAATCGGCCAGGCCGGCCGCGATCGCCGCGGCGTCGGTCACATCAAACGCCCGGCCCGTCGCGGTGAAGCCCTCGTCGTTCAGCCTGGCGACCGCCTGCGCCAGGCGGGCCGGATCGACGTCGTTCAGGACCACCTCGGCGCCGGCCACGGCGAGTCCGCGCGCGAGCGTCAAGCCGATGCCCTGCCCCGATCCCGTGACGAGCGCGCGGCGGCCACGCAGGGAAAACAATTCGGCAGCGGACAAAGCGGCGGGAACGGCAGTCACAGCCACACGCGTGGGGGAATCCGGGAACGCGGGCGAGTTGAAATGCGCGGATCGCACCCCTCCCGGCCGCCGCCACGACGCCACCGCACGGGGCGGGGCCGCCAGAATCCCATTGACCTCGACCCCGATGATAACGTTTACACTGCGCCTGGATTTTCCCCGCACCCCACCCCTTGATGCCCTCGGTCGACGCGTTGCTTCCCGGTCCTCGTGCCGGTTTTTCCTCGGGTTACACTCCGGTCACCCACGCCGCCGGACCCGACCTGCCCGCGGTCCCGGATCTCAAGATCGACTTTGGCCTGCTGCGCCTCGTGGTCGGCGAGGTTTACACGGAGACGCATGCGAGCGAAACGGTGTGGGTGCTGCTCAACGGCAGTGCCGAACTTGAGTTTCCGGGTCAGCGTGTGACGGTGAGCCGCAAGAGTCTGTTCGACGAACCTCCGAGCGCGCTCCATCTCGGCCCGCGCACGCCGGTCTCGGTGCGTCCCCTGTCCCTGGATACGGAGTGGGCCATCGTCCGCACGTCGAATGACCGCCAGTTTGCGCCCCGGCTCTACACGCCGGCCAACCTGCAGCCGGAGTACCGCGGCGCGGGCCTGGTCCAGAACGCCGCGCTGCGGAACGTCCGTCTCATCTTCGATCGCTCCACCCGCCCCGAGTCGAATCTCGTGCTCGGCGAAGTCGTGAACTTTCCCGGCCGCTGGTCGAGTTATCCACCCCATCACCACGTCCAGCCGGAGATCTATCATTACCGGTTCACCGCGCCGAGCGGCTACGGTCACGCCGAGCTCGGCGATGACGTGGTCAAGGTTCGCCACGGCGACACCGTGATCATTCCGCCGAACCTCGATCACGCGCAGGTGTCCGCGCCCGGCTACGGAATGTATTACCTCTGGATCATCCGGCACCTGCCGGGCAATCCCTATACCGGCTTCACGTTTGCCGAAGAACACAAATGGACGCTCGATCCAGCCCAGCAGGGCTGGCGTCCTTCCGATCTCCCTCCCGGGCTCGCATGAAAACCACCGTCACCCTCAACATGGCCGCCGCGCTGGTGCAGTTTCTCCAGCGGCAATACATCCGCCGCGACGGCGTCGAACACCGGCTCATCAACGGCGTCTGGGGCATTTTCGGCCACGGCAACGTCACCGGCTTCGGCCAGGCCCTCGAGGAACACGGCGGACGCGGCCTGCCCTATCTGCAGGCGAAAAACGAGCAGGGCATGGTGCACGCCGCCGTCGCCTACGCGAAGACGCGCCAGCGGCTCGGGACGTTTGCCTGCACGAGTTCGATCGGTCCGGGGGCGACCAACATGATCACGGGTGCCGCCGTCGCGACGGTGAACCGGTTGCCTGTGCTGCTGCTGCCCGGCGACATCTTCGCCAACCGCCGGCCGGGCCCGGTCCTCCAGCAACTGGAGTATCCAGGCAGCCAGGACGTGAGCGTGAACGACTGCTTCCGCCCCGTTTCGAAGTACTGGGACCGGATCAACCGGCCGGAACAAATCCTCACCGCGCTGCCCGAGGCCATGCGCATCCTCGCCGATCCGGCGGAGACCGGCGCGGTCACGATCGCGATGCCCGAGGACGTCCAGGCCGAGAGCTACGCGTACCCGGCGCACTTCTTTGAGAAACGCGTTTACACCGTGGCGCGGCCGGCCTGTCCAACCGACGACCTGCGCGCGGCTGTCGCGTTGATCCGTGCGTCCCGGCGCCCGCTGATCGTCGCCGGCGGCGGCGTGCACTACAGCGACGCCGTTGCGGCCCTCGACGCCTTCGCGGCCGCCACGGGCATTCCCGTCGTCGTCACGCAGGCGGGCAAGGGCGCGATCCTCGACGCGCATCCCTCGTGTCTCGGCGCGGTGGGCGTCACCGGCACCGCCGCCGCCAACGCGATCGCGCTCGAGTCCGATCTCGTGATCAACCTCGGCACGCGGCTGAGCGACTTCACCACGGCCTCGAAGAGCCAATTCCAGCACCCGCGCGTACGCTTCATCGGCGTCAACATTCACGCCGCCGACGCGCACAAGCACGGCGCGGTGCCGCTCATCGGCGATGCTCGCACCATCCTCGGCCAGCTCGCCCGCGCGCTCGCCGGCTGGCGCGTACCCGCGTCACATCGCGCAGCGGTGAAACGCCACCGCGCCACCTGGGACGCCACCCGCGCGACGCTCGTGAGCCCAAAGCGCGGCGTCACGCTCACGCAGGCGCAGGTGATCGACGAATTGAACCAGGCGTGCGGCACCGACGGCACGGTCATCCACGCGTCGGGCGGAATTCCCGGCGACATCCACAAGCTCTGGCGTTCGCAGGCGCGCGACGACTACCACTCGGAGTACGGCTACTCGTGCATGGGGTACGAGATCGCCGGCGCGCTGGGCATCAAGCTGGCCGCGCCCCAGCGCGAGGTGTATGCGTTTCTCGGAGACGGCAGCTACCTGATGCTGCACACGGAGATCGTCACCGCCGTGCAGGAGGGCCTCAAGCTCACCATCGTCCTCGTCGACAACCACGGCTTCGGCTGCATCCACGGCCTGCAGCGCGGCTCCGGCGGCAACAGTTTCGGCAACGAATTCAGGCACCGCTCCGGCGCGAACCACCGGCTCGAGGGCAAGCCGGTCGACGTCGATTTCGCCAAGAACGCCGAAAGCCTCGGCGCCACCGGCATCCGCGCCCACACCCGCGAAGAACTGCGGGCGGCGCTGGTCCAGGCGCGCGCCGCGAAAGGCGTCGTGCTGATCTTCGTCACCACGCCCGCCGACGTGCGGCTGCCAGGCTATTCGTGGTGGGACGTGCCAGTGTCGGCCACGTCGAAAGTCCCCGGCGTCCGCTCCGCCCGCGCGGCCTATGATCGCGCCGTGAAGAAACAAAGGTTCTACTACTAACGACCAAACCCTTGGGACAGAATGAACCGAATGGACCCTCTGCCACACGGCCCGGTGTCCGAACCATTCTGTTTCATTCTGTAAATTCTGTCCAAAGCCGAAATCCGTTTCCATGTCTTCTCCCGTCCACCTGCGCGACTGCCTCGTCGGCGCGAATCCCATCATCTGGAGCAACGACGATTTCAACGAACTCGCCGGCGACGTTCCGCTCGACACGATCCTGCGCGAGATGCGCGCCGCAGGTTTCGCCGGCAGCGAGTTGGGCCACGCGTACCCGCGCACCCCGGCCGCGCTCTCGGAGCCGCTGGCCCGCCACCATCTGCGCCTGGTCAGCGGCTGGCACAGCACGCACCTCGCCTCGCGCGATCTCGCGGTCGAGGAAGCGGCCTTTCGCGATCACCTGAGTCTGCTCAAAACGCTCGGCGCCCGCGTCGCGATCGTCGCCGAGTGCACGCGTTGCATCCATGGCATGCGCGAGGCCGCACTGGGTTTCGACGCCGCGCTGACGCCCCGGTTGACCGAAGCCGAATGGCCGCGATTCGTGGCGGGCCTCAAACATCTCGCGGGCATCGCCGCCGCCGAGGAAATGAAAATCGTGTACCATCACCACATGGGCACGGTGATCCAGGGCGAAGCGGATCTGGAGCGGCTGCTGAGTTCGGTGCCGGAAATCCAACTCTTGCTCGACCCCGGCCATCTCGCATTCGCCGGCATCGACCCCGTGGCGGTGGCCTCGCGCCATGCCGCGCGCATCGGCCACGTTCACCTCAAGAGCACACGCCCCGCAATCGTCGAGCGCGTGCGGCGGGAAAAGTGGTCGTTCTGTCGCGCCGTGACCGAAGGCGTATTCACAATACCCGGTGACGGCTCGGTGGATTTCCCGGCGATCTTTCGCATCCTGCAACAGGCCGACTACCGCGGCTGGCTCGTGGTCGAGGCGGAGGAGGATCCGGTGAAGGTGCCCGCGCTCCCGAAAGCCCGCCTCGCCCGTGCCTACGTCCGCGCCCACGCTGGCGTTTAGCGCCGGGATCGCAGGCCTTTTGCCCGCAGCTTCCCCATCCTGCAGACGAGACGCCTGCGCTCCCACCCTCCTCAACCCTTTTCTCCCATGATTCCCTCCCGCATGTCGCAGATGACGGCGCTCGGCGCCGACTGGTGGAACGATTCCGGCGTGCCGGCCGAGCTCAGCGAAGCCGTGGCCCTGGGTGCCGTCGGCGGCACTTCGAATCCGGTCATCGTCGCGCAGGCCGTCAAGGCCCAGCCCGCCCTCTGCCATCCCATCATTGATCGCCTCGCCGCCGAGCACCCGCACGACACCGAGGACGACATCGCGTGGAAACTCATCCACACGCTCGCGCTCGACGCGGCGTCACGGCTGATGCCGGTCCACGCGGCCACGCGGGGCGAGAAGGGTTTCCTCTCGGTGCAGGTGAGTCCGAAATACTACCCGAGCAAGGAACTGATGGTGGAACAGGCCACGCGACTGGCCGCCCTCGCGCCGAACATCGCGATCAAGGCGCCCGCGACCGCGACCGGTCTTGCCGCGCTCGAGGAGATGACCGCGCGCGGTATCCGAATTAATGCGACCGTGAGTTTCACCGTGCCGCAGGCGATCGCCGTCGCCGAGGCGATCGAGCGCGGCCTCAAACGCGCGCGCGCGGCGGGGCGCAATGCCGACGCCATCCGGCCCTACATCACGCTGATGATCGGCCGCGTGGATGATCATCTCAAGCGCGTCGCCGAGCGGGAGAAGATTGAAACCAGTCCCGGCATTCTCGACTGGGCCGGCATCGCGGTATTCAAAAACGCGCACCGGATATTCCAGCGGCGCGGGCTGCCCGGCACCCTGCTTGCCGCGGCCTACCGGCACGAGGGCCACTGGTCGCAAATCATCGGTCGCGAGGTGCTGCAGACCGTGCCGTACACGTGGTGGACCAAGTTCAATGTCGCCACCGCCACACCCACGCTAACGCTCGATCAACCGGTCGACGACCGCATCGTCGCCGAACTGCGCGCGAAGTTTCCCGACTTCGTCCGGGCGCACGACGAGAACGGCATGCCGGCCGAGGCGTTTCTCGGTTACGGCGCCACCGTGCACACCCTGAACCAGTTTCTCGGCGGCTACGCCGACTTGCTGGCGTCGGTGCGGGCGCGTATTCTTCCGATCTAAGCCGCGCCGCCGCGGTTCGCGTCCCAGCCATTTCCGTTTCGTCCCTCCCAAATCCCCTTCCCATGTCCACCACGCTCGTCCCCCACTTCATCGGCGGAGAATGGAATGCGCCGCGCTCCGTCACCACCACGCCGGTCTTCAATCCCTCCACGGGCGACGTCATCGCGGAGTGTCCGGTGGGCGGTCCGGCGGATGTCAACGCTGCGGTCGCCGCGGCCCACGCGGCTTTCGCCGGGTGGAGCGAAACACCGGCAGTCGAGCGCGCGCGGGTCTTCTTCCGCTATCGCCAGCTGGTCGAGCAGAACTTCGATCGACTGTGCGCGACGGTCTCGCGCGAGCACGGCAAGACGCTCGCCGAGGCCCGCGGTTCGGCGTTTCGCGGGCTCGAGAACATCGAGTACGCGTGCGGCGTGCCGTCGCTGCTGTTTGGTGACACGCTGGAAAACCTCGCGCGCGGCGTCGACTGCGAGACCGTCCTCCAGCCGCTCGGCGTGTGCGTGGGCATCACCCCGTTCAACTTCCCGGCCATGGTGCCGCTCTGGATGTACCCGCTCGCGATCGCGTGCGGGAATACCTTCATCCTCAAGCCGAGCGAGAAAGTCCCGCTGTCGGCCACGATTCTCGGCGAACTGCTGGAGCAGGCGGGCCTGCCCAAGGGCGTGTTCAACATCGTGCACGGCGGGCGCGAATGCGTGGACGCCCTGCTGACGCATCCGAAAGTGCGCGCGGTGTCCTTCGTCGGTTCGTCTCCAATCGCCAAATACATCTACGAAACGGGCACGCGGCACGGCAAACGCGTGCAGGCCAACGGTGGCGCGAAAAACTACATCGTGATCATGCCGGACGCCGACGTACCGAAGACGGTCGAGGCGCTGTCGACCGCGGCCTTCGGCTGCGCCGGCGAACGCTGCATGGCGGGCTCGACGGCCATCACGGTCGGCGCGGCGGCGGAACGGTTGCTGCCGTCGCTCGTCGACGCCGCCCGCAAGATCAAGGTCGGGCCGACTGATCGGGCGGCGCAGCCCGACATGGGTCCCGTCATCACGGCCCAGCACCGCGAGCGCGTGCTGAGCCTGGTCGCGAGCGGCGAGAAGGAAGGCGCGAAGGTCATCGCCGACGGCCGCGACGTGAAGGTCAGCGAGGCGCCGCGCGGGTTTTATCTCGGTGCCACGATCGTCGACGGCGTGCAGCAAACCATGACACTCGCCCGCGAGGAGGTGTTCGGCCCGGTGTTGAACGTGATGCGGATGGACGATCTCGATCGCGCGATCGAGCTTACGAACGCCTCGGCCTTCGGCAACGGCGCGGCGATTTTCACCAACAGCGGCAAGGCCGCGCGCGAGTTCAAGCACCGCGTGAAGGCCGGCATGGTCGGCATCAACGTCGGCGTGCCCGCGACCATGGCGATGTTTCCCTTCACGGGCTGGGACGACTCGTTCTACGGCGATCTGCACATCCAGGGCCGCGAGGCCGTGCAGTTCTACACCCAGCAAAAGGTCACGACGACCCGCTGGTTCGGCGAAGGCGTGGGCGACGTCTGGAAGAAGTGAGGCCGGCGTCACGCGGGGTGTCGGTCCGCGCCGCGGCGATGCGCGCGGATCATGCGACGTAAGCGGGATTGAATTTCAGGCGGCGAGGGGCAACCTCGACGCTTCCATCGCCACCCCATGAAATCCATCACCCTGGCCGCGCTTGTATTCGCCGCCGCCCCACTTGCCCTCCACGCCGCCAACGCCCTGCCGGCCGGCTTCACCTCGTTGTTCAACGGCCGCGATCTGAGCGGCTGGAAAGTACCCGCCGGCGACAACGGGCATTGGAAGGTGCTCGATGGCGTCATCGACTATGATGCCCGCAGCGAGGCGACGGGAGACAAGAACCTGTGGTCGGAAAAGGAGTACAAGGATTTCGTGCTGCGCCTCGACTGGCGGATCAAGGAGACGACCGGGTTGTATCCGGTGCCCACCGTGCTGCCGGACGGCACGCACAAGAAGGGACCGGACGGCAAGGACATCATCACGCCCACGCCGAACGCCGACTCCGGCATTTATCTGCGCGGCACGAGCAAGGCCCAGCTCAACATCTGGTGCTGGCCGATCGGCTCCGGCGAAGTCTACGGGTATCGCATGGACCAGAAGATGCCGCCGGCGGTGCGCGCCGGGGTGACGCCCAAGGTCAAAGCCGACAAGCCCGTCGGCGAGTGGAACAGCTTTGAAATCACCCTGCAGGGCGATCGCCTGACGGTGGTCTTGAACGGACAGACCGTGCTCAAAAACGCGGAGCTGCCGGGCCTGCCGGAGAAAGGCGCGCTCGCGTTGCAGCATCACGGCGGCTTCAAGGACGGAAAGTATTCGCCGGCGTCGAGCCTCGTGCAGTTCCGCAACATCAGCATCAAGGAACTGCCCGCGAAGTAAGTCGCGCCGAGTTGCCATTCTCCCCATGACGAAATCACTGCCTCCTTCCGCCGGTGAGCCCGCCGAGCGTATTCTGCTCGGACCCGGCCCCAGCCCGGTGCCGCAACGCGTCCTGCGCGCGCTGTCGGCTCCGACGCTCGGCCATCTCGATCCGCAGTATCTGGCCATCATGGACGAGACCTGCGCGATGCTGCGGGAGGTCTTTCAAACGAAGAACGCCCTGACCTTCCCCGTCAGCGGCACCGGCATGGCCGGCATGGAGTGCACTGCGACGAATCTCGTCGAGCCTGGCGACGAGGTCATCCTGTGCGTCAACGGCGTCTTCGGCACGCGCATGAAGGATGTCTTCGAGCGTTGCGGCGCGATCGTTCATCCCGTGGAGGCCGCGTGGGGCGACGTGATTGCATTCGAGCAGATCGCAGCGGCGCTCGCGCAGTTTCCCAAGACGAAGGTCGTGGGCATCGTGCACGCCGAGACCAGCACCGGCGCGCACCAGCCCATCGCCGGCCTGGCCGACATCGTGCACCGGAGCGGCGCGTTGCTGCTGGTCGACGCGGTGACGAGCCTCGGCGGTCACGAACTGCGCGTGGACGACTGGGGCATCGATGCGATCTACAGCGGCACGCAGAAGT
This sequence comes from Terrisphaera buseokensis, assembly GCF_047521145.2. GTDB lineage: Bacteria > Verrucomicrobiota > Verrucomicrobiia > Opitutales > Opitutaceae > ER46. The sequence goes on from NZ_CM134186.1 coordinate 6,050,934, forward strand.
GCCTGAGTTGCCCGCCGGGACTCTCACCCGTGAGCTTTGGCGAGCGCGCGCTGGCCCGCATGGATGCGCGCAAGACGAAGCCGCAGTCGTGGTACCTGGATGTCTCGATGCTCCGCAAGTACTACACCGGCGGCGGTGGCGGCGGCCGCGTGTATCATCACACCGCGCCGATCAACATGACCTACGCGCTGCGCGAGGCACTCACGATCGTGCTCGAGGAAGGGCTGCCGGCGCGAATCGAGCGTCATGCCGCGATGCACCAACGGTTGCGGAAGGGTCTCGCGGAACTCGGCCTCAGCTACATTCCGAAGCACTCGCTGCACACGTTGAATTGTATCCGAATTCCGGAGGGAGCGGACGATGCGGGTGTGCGCAGCCGACTGCTGGCCGACTACGGAATCGAGATTGGGTCAGGCCTCGGCATCATGGCCGGCAAGGCGTGGCGCATCGGCCTGATGGGCCACGGCTCGACGATTCGGAACGTCGACCTCGTGCTGGCCGCGTTGAAGACGATCCTGCGGTAGCGTCTCCCGCGGCAACGTCCGTCCCTGTAGACGGGGGCGACCCCACCCGGCCTGCAAAAAAGCTCCCGCGAATCACGCGAACGGGCGCGAATTTCAGTGGTGAAATTCGCGCCCGTTCGCGTGATTCGCGGGCTACTGATACCGATCGCTCCTTGCTTTTGGACTTCTGGATCGCTCGTAGCCACGGCTAAAGTCCAAAGGCAAAGAGCGATTGGTATGAATCGTTCCGGCTGAGCTTAAGCGGCCCGGGCGGCCTTTTCCTTCGGCGGGTCGCGGAAGAAGATCAGGAAGATAACCATCACCACGACGGCACCGATGGCCGGCGTCATCCAGATGCCGCGCCAGTCGTGTAGGATTGAACCCTGCGGCGTGGCGAGCTGGTGGGCGGCAAGAACCTTGCCGGCGAGCAGCGTGCCGACGAAGGCGCCCACGCCCCAGAGGATGAAGGCGATCAGGCCCTGCGCGGCGCCACGGATGCGTTCGTTGGCCTCGGCATCGACGTAGAGCTGGCCGGCGATGAAGAGGAAGTCGTAGCACACGCCGTGCAGCAGGATCGCACCGTAGATCATCGCCGTCTGCAGATCCGGCAGGCCGACGCTGCCCGCCAGCAGGAAGTACCGCGTGGCCCAGCACAGAATGCCGATGAAGATCGTGAGCTTGTAACCGAAGCGCCGCAGGAACACCGGCAGGAGAAACAGGAAGATCACGTCGGACACCTGCGCCAGCGAGGTCTTCACCGCCATGTAGTCCCACTTCAGTTCCGTGAGATAGATGCCCAGCATCACGAAGTAGAAGTACAGCGGGATGCAGATGAGAAACATGCAGACGATGAAGATCGCGAACGACGGCTTCTTCAGCAGCGCCAGCGCGTCGAAGCCGAGGATTTCGCCGATGCTCACGTTGGCCCCGGTTTTCTTGGGCGGCGTGTGCGGCAGGCTCAGCGCGAACAGGCCGAACAGAATCGAGACACCGCCCGCGAGGTAGAACTGCACCGCGGACTGTTCGCCCTTGATGAGGCTCAAGGTGACGAGGCCGCCAATCCAGCCGACGGCGGAAAAGATTTTCACCCGCGGAAAATCCGTCTTGGCGTTCTCGAGGTGGTGCAGCGAAAGGGAATTCCCGAGCGCAAGCGTCGGCACGTAGAGCGCGCAATACGCGATCAGCACCGGATAAAACACGGAGAACTGGTGCAGCTGGGGCAGGCAGCAGAGAAGCACGCCACCCAGGATGCCGAGCACGGCCAGGATGCGCTCCGAGGCGAAAAACCGGTCGGCAATCAAGCCGACGAAGAACGGCGAGATCATCGCGCCGATCGCGAACGCGCCGTACGCGGCACCGATCTGTTCGCCGCCGAACTTCAGGGTGTTCGCCATGTACGAGCCCATGCTCACATACCACGATCCCCAGATGAAATACTGGAGGAACATGAAGACCGAGAGCCGGAGCTTGATGGAGGATTGCGCGGGGGAGGACATGACGGGGTATGGGGCGGTTGAAGCGGACGCTGGAGTTGAGAGTTGAGGGCTGAGGGTTGAGAGAAGAGCGAATCGATGGACAGAGATTCGCAGCGGCGCTCAAACTAGCCGCCCTGCTACGCGATCACTCGATCCTCAGCTCTCAACTTCCCCTTGGGCTCAGTGCATCTCCACCTGGCAGGTGCCGAGGCCGCCGCGGTAGAAGTTGAACTGGACGTTGGGATGGTCGGCGAGGAGCGACATCGGCACCGCGCTGTCGGCGAGGCGGCGGCTGATCATCAGCGTGGTGAGCCGCTGGCCAAACGGACTGTCGTGCGTGCCGGCCTGCCAGATGGAAACCTTCTCGGCCTTCCACGTCTCCACCGGCCCCACAGTGATCGCCTTCGTCGGCACCATCGAGATGTTGCCGCCGCCCGACGTGCGCGCGTTCTGCGCGAGCGTCACGGGATGCAGATCCACCACGCGCGTGCCGAGCCGGCGGTATTCCGCGGGTGTCGGGGGAGCGTCGCGATAGGCGCCCTCGCGCTTCACCGGATCGTTGAACGCCCAGTGCTTCGTGTCGCCCTGCCCGCCCTGCATCACGGCGCAGCGCACGCCGTCCCAGGTTTTCGCATACGCGGCCACGTCGGCCTTCGGAAAGTGCATGTTTGCCGCCGGCATCGCCAGCTCGGGCCGGATGCGATCGAAACAGAGTTCGCGGTCGGCGCGCTCGAACGACAGCGGATGCGTCACGGGCACCTCGGCGCCATTCGCATACCATTCGTCCATGCCCCAGAAGTGCGCGGTCTTGAGCGAGAGGCCGAGTTCGTTGACGAGCCGCGCCACCAGCGGCAGCTGCTCCGTCGGTCCAATCGGACCGCAGATGCCGACGGGGTTGTCGGCCGTGGAACGGCGCCACGCGGTGATGTACTCGAGCGCCTCGGCGAGGTAGAAGTCCTCGAGCGTGTCGTAGAACACGACGCGAAAGCCGTCGCGGGAGAGCTTCGCCATGTCGGCGGGCGTCAGGCGGGCGGCTTCTTCAATCAAGGCACTGTCGAGGGTGGTGTAGTCCCACCAGTCGGGGGCAATCGTGCTGAATTTTCGGGGCATAACTGATTGGATACTTGGCGGAACTGAGGCAGTGGCCGGAAGGCAAGTCGAGCGTCGAGAAGCACGTCACACGCCGAGTCCGGCGCGTGAACCAAAATCATTCGCCGCGCAGCAGCGCCCGTTCATACGCCCGGTTCACGAGGAATTTTCCGCCCAGCGCCTCGCGCAACGGATCAGCGTCGGGCGCGCAGAAGCCCATGTGCGAATGGCGGCGCCACCCTTCCGCGACCTTGAAGCGCCCGGACATCTTTCCGACCACGCGCGCCATGTCCTCCATCTGGCGGAGGTATGAGTTCATGCCTTGCGACGCCTGCAGCCAGCCATGCTGGCTGCGATGACACGCGAGGGCCGCGAGCTTCTGCTCCTGCACCGTCGCCGTATCCACAAACGCCCCGGGCACGATCCGCCGACGGAGACCGTCGCACAAGCCGTGCGGCATCGCGTGATACACGGTGGCGTCGCCCGCCCAGGCCGGCCGCCGGGGCCGCGTGACAAAATTCGGGACCCCGCGGGCAAATGTCGCGCTCACCGCGAGCCGGCACGTGTTGGTGTGATCCTCCATGTAGTCCTGCGGTGAATGCGTGAGCACAATCGTCGGCTGCACCGTGCGAATCACCGCCGCCAGCCACCGCAGCAGCGGCACGGAGTAAACGATCTCGAGATCATCCGCCCCGCTGGGATGAAACCGCGCGTCGAGCACGGCTGCCGCCGCCTGCGCCTCACGTTTCCGGATTCGTCGCAACGCCGCCGGACCGTGTTCCAGGCTCCCGCACGAGCCGGTGGACACGTTGAGGTAGTGCGTGCGATAGCCCGCCTCCCGCAGCAGACAGAGCGTGCCGGCCATCATGAATTCGATGTCGTCGGGATGGGCGGCGATGGCAATGGCGCTGCGTTCAGCCATGGGAAGAATGGGATTCGACTGCGTTCAACAAAGGAAACGAGGGGCTCGCCGCGGTCCGGACCGGCCCGCGACGGAAGCCCGAGCTTTCAACCGCGCCACAGACACACGCAAGACCGATGTGACCGCACGAAAGTGGATCAGAGCGGTGCGAGGCTGAAAGTTGAGAGCCGCCCGTTGAGCGTGGCGCGATCGATCCGTCGGAAATCAGTGAACTCACTCCCCTGACCTACTGCCCGCCGTTCGAGGTGGACCCATCGCGTTCTTTCCCTGCGCGCCCCTTCGCGCGATTGGCGGCCACGGCATTGTGGCGCACGATACCGGCGCGTCGGCTCAGACCGGCCGCATGATCAGCGTCTTCAATTCCGTCATCTCCTCCATCGCATACCGCACACCCTCCCGGCCAAAGCCGCTCTCCTTCGTCCCGCCGTACGGCTGGTTGTCGGTGCGGAAGGTCGGTGCCTGATTGATCAACACGCCACCGACGTCGAGCCGGTCGTAGGCCCGCCACGCGCGCTCCAGGTCACGCGTGAACACACCGGCCTGGAGGCCGTAGCGCGACGCGTTGACCAGCTGCAGCGCGTCGTCGAAGGACTCGTAGGACTGCAGGCTGACAATCGGGGCAAACGCCTCCTCCTGGCACACGTCGAACTGCTGGTGGGGCACTTCCAAGATCGTCGCTTCGAGACAGTTCCCCTTCACTCCACCGCCGTGCGCCAGCGTGGCGCCCGCCGCGAGCGCGGCGTCGATCGAACCGCGAACGCGGGCAAGTGCGGCGGGGTTGATCATCGGGCCGACCAGCACGTGCGGGTTGGACGGATCGCCGGACTTGATGCGCTCGCGCACGTACGCAATCAGCTGCTCGCGAAACGCCGCATAGATCGGCGCGTGGACAAAAATGCGCTGCGTGCTGATGCACGACTGGCCCGCATAAGCGAACGCGCCCGTCGCCAGCGTCGCCACCGCGTACTCGAGCGCGGCATCCTCGTGCACGATGGCCGCCGCGTTGCCACCGAGCTCCAACGCGACCCGCCTGCGGCCGCTCGCCGCCTTGATCTTCCACCCGACGGCCGCACTGCCCGTGAACGACACCATCTTCACGCGGTCGTCCTCGAGCGGAACGCCGGCATGCTCGTTGGCGCAGCACACGACGTTCAGCTGGCCCGGCGGCAGGCCGCAGTCCAGGGCCACGCGCGCCAGCAGCAGCGCCGTCAGCGGCGTCTGCGGCGACGGCTTGATCACGATCGTGTTACCCGAGGCGATCGTGGGCGCCACCTTGTGGGCCACGAGATTGAGCGGAAAATTGAACGGCGTGATGCCGTAGATGACGCCCAGCGGGAATCGTCGCGCCAGACCGACGTGGCCGTTGCCAGGGGAAAACGCATCGACGTCGAGCAAATGACCGGGCGTCTCCCGCGCGAGCGCCGCCGCCATCGTGAACGTGCCGACGGCCCGGGAGACTTCGGCATCGGCGAGCGTGACGGGCTTGCCCGCTTCACGCATAATCGTCCGCGTAAACTCCGGCCGCCGCTCTTCGATGGCCGCGGCGATCCGCGTCAGCACTCCGGCCCGCTCGAACGCCGGCTGCCGCCGCGTAGTCGTCTCAAACGCATGCTGGGCCGCATCAATCGCGCGGCGCAGATGCGAAGCATCGCCGAGACACACCTCGGACACGAGGGTGCCGGCTTGCGGCGACATCACCTGCAACACCGACTCGGTTTGCACCCAGTCGGCGCCGATAAGGAAGGGAGATGACATGGGCGGAAAGGTTCGCCGCAGCTGGCTCAGATCGCCGCGGCCAAGGATCTGAAAACAATTCGACTCGACGTTCCGGGCGCAAGCGCCACGTGCGTAAATTCTCCGCACCGGAAAACGTCACGCCTGCACCGCGGCTGGAGCAGCGCGTCGCCGACATGCTGCACCGGTACACTTGGCTTTTGCGCGATCACCGCGCCGGACCCGCCAGCCGCCGGAAAAACCGCCAGCTTACCGCGCCGCCGCGAACGGCGGAAAATCGTCGGTCGAGTCGCCATGATCGGACATCCGTCCGCCCGCGTGCGATCCAGCGGTTTCAGACGCGTCCCGGGCATGAAAACCGGATTCATCCTCGTAGCCGTCGGGGGCCGATCGCAGCGCCTGAATCGTCACGACCGACATGGCCCCGGCGATAATCAGTCCGATGATGAGCGAGGTGATCATGGCGTCCACGGCTGCTGTTCCAAGCTGATCAATCGGTCCGCGGCGTCCGGTCTTTAAGGGAAAGCGGAGGGGAGCGCGGGCGTCCCGCCCGCACTCGCACCCGACCGGCGGGAACTCCGGCGCTTCCGTTGCTTACACCGACGCTGCAGGCGGAACCAGGGGCGCGGGTGTTTCCGTGACGCGGCGCTTCTTGCTGTCCGTAATCCCCGGAATCGGCAGCGGCGGCGTCTCCACGCCCGGCACCTTGCGCTTTCGGTACAGATCGTAGTCCGGGACGATGCGATCGTATTCCTCGTCCATCAGCGGCGACGAAATGATGAAGTCCGCCGTGGCCCGATCGCACGCCGTCGGAATGTTCCACACGACGGCCATGCGCAGCAGCGCCTTCACATCGGGATCGTGCGGTTGTTGTTCGAGCGGATCCCAGAAGAAGATCAGGAAGTCGATTTCGCCGTCGACGATCCGCGCGCCGATCTGCTGGTCACCGCCCAACGGACCGCTCTGCAGCTTGGTGATGCTGAAGTTGAGCTCGCGCTCGAGGAGCAGGCCCGTCGTCCCGGTCGCATACACCCGGTGCTTCGCCAGCAGGTCGCGGTTGAACTTCGCCCACTCCACGAGGTCGCGCTTCATGTTGTCGTGCGCGACCAGCGCGATCTTCTTGTAGACGCCCATGGCAATCTTCTTCGAGCTCATGCCACCCAGACGGAGTGAGCTTCGGGCAAAGGTGAAGCGAAATGATGCGCCCGCAGCCGCAGCCTGATGCGGGCGGTTCGCCCGCGCTCCCCGTCGATCAGCGCATCAACGTCAGCTGGTCATCGATCGCGGCAGCCTGAGCCCGCGCCGTGGCCAGCGGGAGTCCCGCCTTCACGCCGGGACGCATGTGACCGGTCGCCGTGAGCCAGGCATCGCGCATGAGCAGGTGCCGCTGCGCGACGAGCGCGAGGACCTTGGGCCCGTACGGAAAATCCTTCACCATGTCCGCCGCACTCTGCGCGCCATTCACGTCACGCGCGCCGAGATGCCGCAGAATTTCCTGCGCCATGATCCAGTGTCCGGCTTCGCCCGGATGTACGCCGTCCTTCGACAGATAAAACTCCGGGTCCCGCGCGCGACCGCGCTCGAGCGCGCGCTGCATCGGGGCGTGCACGTCGACGACGCTCCACCGCGCGTCCTTGCGCTGACTCACGAGCCAGGCCGCGTAGCGTCCGAGCACAGCGCCATAACCCGGCGGCCGCCCTCCGCGGGCGTCGTCATACACGGGCGGCGTCACATGGATGATCCGCGCGCCGCTCGCTACGACCTGATCGTGGAGCCAGGCGATGCCGTCCTTGAATTTCTGAAACCGCTCGTCCGCAAACGGCAGATAGATTCCGTCGTTCATCCCGTAGCACGCGAACACCAGATCGGGTTTCGTCTGGGCGAGCACGCGGCCGAGGCGCTCGTGGAGATCGGGCCGGGGAAATTTTCCGCCGGCGTGGCCTTCCTCGGACAGGCCCGAAACCGTTTCGCTGGAGAGCCCGACGTTGATGATCTCGAGACTGAGATCCGGATAACGCGTCGCGAAATAGGCGGCGAAGGCGCTGACGTAGTTTCCACCGTAGGTGATGCTGTCACCGACAAAGACCACCCGCCGCACCCCGACAGGGAGCTTAGCGCGTTCCGCCGCGGCCAGCGGGCCCGACACGAGCGTCAGGGCCGCGAGGGCGAACAGCCAGCAACACAACAACCGGGGTAGGACGGAGCGCATGGGGATCGTGGGAATCCAGCCAGCCGTGGACGCCCAAATGATCGAGCTCAATCGAATCACCCGACGCGGCCGGTTCACCGGCCCGGGCGCACGACCTGTACCACGAGCGTGTGACCGCCGAAGGTCACCTGATCGCCGGCGGCGAGCTGCTTGCGCTTGCGCGTTTCGACGATGCCGTTGAGCGAGACGCGGCCCTCGGCGATCGTCTGCTTGGCCTCGCCGCCGCTCGACGCCACGCCGGCGAACTTGAGAAACTGACACAGTTCGATCGGCATTTCACGCACGAGCACCGGGCGGGGTGCACTGTCGGGAGTGGAAGCGGGAGTGGCCATGGCGAAACGCGAGACGGGAACGACCGCAAACGCGAGGGCGGAAATGCCGTGGCGCGCGCGACGCCGCAAGGACGCACGAGCGGCGCAAACGACGTTGCCACCACCCCCGCCTTGACGCAAAAGACCTCCGTGATCGTCAGGCACTCCCTGACGGAAACCGGCGGACCCACCGCGACCGCGAGACCGAACGCAGTCCGGACCGCCGCCCGGCCCCTTTCCAGCTGCAGTCCCCGCAACGCCAGTCCCTCAACGCCCACCCGCCATGCCCAAATATTGGATGATCACGAACCGCAACGCCGAAGACTCCGGTCTCGGCAATGATCGCACCGAAGAGCTCAGCTTCTATACCGCCGAACGCGGCGCGCTCACCAATCTCAAAACCTGGACGCGCCGCACCGCCGCGGAATTCCGGGCGGCGTTGATCGCCGACGTGGAGAAGTTTCCCGTGTTTCCCGAGACCGAGCACGAACGCCAGAAGCACGTCACCGTGTTTGTCCACGGCTACAATAATGTGTGGGAGGAAGCCGCCGCACGTTACAAGCAGATCACCGACGATCTCTACAGCGGTCCCACCGGTCTGGGCATCTGCGTGCTTTTCACGTGGCCGTCGAACGGCAAGACCGCGCAGTACCTCGCGGACCGGGTCGACGCCAGGGCCTCGGGTCCCGCCCTCGCAAAGATTTTCAACACGCTCTTCGAGCATGCCATGCTGATGCAGCAAAAGGCCGCCGACGGCTCGATGCAGTGCAAGGCCAAGGTGAGCGTCATCGCCCACAGCATGGGCAACTGGGTGCTGCAAAACGCGCTTTACTACACCTGGGAGCGTAACAACAAGCCGCTCCTCGTCAGCCTCATCAACCAATGCGTGATGGTTGCGGCCGACGTCGACAACGACCTGTTTTCCGCCGGCGAAATGGTCAGCACCGGCCGGGCCGAGGGCATCGCGAATCTCTGCTACCGCATCACCGCGCTCTATTCGGGACGCGATTCAGTGCTGGGGGTCAGCGCCGGCCTGAAGCACTTCGGCAAACGGCGGCTCGGGCGCTCCGGACTCGAGGACGATCCGACTCCGCCCGACAACGTCTGGGACTTCGACTGCAGCAGTCTTTTCCCCGCCAACGAGCGCAACATTCACAGCGCCTATTTCTTCACCGCCAAAACCCAGCGCGTCATGCGGGCAGTGCTGCAAGGGCACGACCGCTTGATCATCGAGCGCGAGTTCGCCACCTGACGCCCGGCCCCGCGCGCCCTTCCGTGATCGTGAAGGGCGTCGCGCCGCCGGCGGGTTACTGCAGGATCTTGAACATGCTCGTGTAGTCGTCGGTCCAGAGCGGAATCGTGTTCGGCGTGGTCATCGCCGGACTCGCCACGTTCCGGATGGCCGGCCGTTCAAGAAACTCCTTGTTCTTGCTGAGGATCATCCAGGTGGACGCGTACAGCCACCAGCCGCCGTCGTCCTCGTTGTCGCCGCCGTCCTCGTTGTTGATGTGGACGGATTGAAAGCCGAAGGCTTGCGCGGCGTTTTCCACGACGGGCCGCAAATCGAGGTAGCGGTTGGAGATGTTGACCAGGATGGCGCCGTCGGGCTTCAGGTGTCGCACGTAGATCGCAAAGGCCTCCTTGGTGAGCAGGTGCACCGGCACGGCGTCGCTGCTGAAGGCATCCATGATCAGGATATCGAAAGCCTGCGGCGGCTCGTTCTCCATCGAGAGCCGGCCGTCGCCCATCACGAGTTCGATCTTCGCCTGGCTGCGCGCGAGGTAACTGAACGGGTTCGCGGCGATCGCCTCCACCTGCGGGTTGATTTCGTAGATGCGGAAATAGTCACCGGGCTTGCCGTAGGCCGTGACCGTGCCGACGCCCAGCCCAAGCAGGCCGACGCGCTGGTTCTGCTGGCGCGGGAAGTTTCGCATCGCGAGGCCGAGGCCGCTGTTGGGGCTGAAGTAGGACGTGATCATCGGCGCGCGCTGCGGCGACGCGAACTGGATGCCGTGGGTGATCCGTCCGTGCTGGAGCAGATAGTAATGCTCATCCGGGCTCGCCTCCTTGTACTGGAACACCGAGAGCACGCCGTAGAAATTGCGCGCGCTGATCAGCGAGCCGTGCAGCGAGTCGCTGATCTGCACGCCGAGCGCGCCCACCAGCACCACGAGGCCCGCGCCCAGCAGGCCGCACGTGCCGAGGTGGCCGTTGATGGGACGCTCCCGCCAGCGCGGCAGCAGCCAGCGGGCGAGCAGCGCCATGGCGCCCAGGGTGGCAACGAACCAATGCAGACGGATCAGGAGATCCCAGTTCCAACCCAGCGGCGGCGTGACGGTGTAGTCGCGCGTGCGCAGCCACTCGACGCCGGCGACGTAGCCCCGATCGAGGCCGTAAAGCCCGACGACCGCCAGCAGCGCGAACAGGACCCGCCACCGGGCGGGAGTGAGCGCCGCGCGCCCGGACAGCGACACCACCAGCAGCAACGCCACGATCAGCGCGAAGCTCAGATGCGTTTCATAGTAGTTGGTGAACAGCGACGGCGCGATCAGCGCCACAAAGAGTCCGCCCACCGCGCCGCCCGCGGATATCATCAGGTAGAACGACGTCAGGTGCTGCGGATGCGGCTTCAGGTGGTAGAGCTCGCCGTGGCAGATCATGCAGCCGGCGAACAGCACGCCGGAATAGATCACCACCTGGTGGAGGATGTCCATGTCCGCACCCTGAAACAGCGCCACCGTCACGCCGATCAGCGCCGCCACCAGCGCGAGCGTGTAATAGAACCGCGAATACCACCGCGGGCTGTCGAAGCAGATGATGAACGACAGCAGGTAGAGCGCGAGCGGCAGCACCCAGAGGAACGGAATGACCGCCACGTCCTGGCACATCTTGTTCGTCACGGCCAGGAGCAGGATCGAGGCGCACGCCGGCAGGCAGACCCACAGCGCGCGCTGCATGAGCGACGGCTTTTCCGCGTCCGTCGCAGCGCTCGCCGCCGGCTCCGCCCCGGTGGGAGCGTGCCGCCACACCCGCCACGCACACAGGCCGCAGCACAGCGCGTAGAACACGAGACCCCAGGACCAGAACTTCGCCTGCGCGAGCCGCGTGAACTGCGTTTCGAAATAGAACGGGTAGCTGATCAGCGCGAGCAGCGAGCCGACGTTGGAGAGCGCGTAAAGCCGGTAGGGCGACGCCCCGGGCGTCGTGCGCCGGAACCATTCCTGCATCAGCGGACCGGTGGCCGCCAACACGAAGTACGGGAGGCCGAGGCTGACCGCGAGCAGCGCGAGAATGTGCCACGTCGGATCGCCATTCGCGTGCGCCTTCCACGATTCACCGGGCGTGATCGGCAGCGAGGCGAGCGCGGCCGCAAGCAGGACCAGGTGCACGATCGCCTGCGCGCGCGGCTGCAGTTTCTTGCTCAACACGTGGGCGTACGCATAGCCGCCAAGCAGCAGCATCTGGAAAAAGAGCATGCAGGTCGTCCAGACACCGGGACTGCCGCCAAACCAGGGCAGGATGTATTTGCCGATCAACGGCTGGACTTGGAAGAGCAGGAACGCACCGGTGAAGATGGTCAGGGCGAAGGCAGGCATGGAGGGGAAACGGCGTGGGCCGCGGCCATGGGAGAAGGGGAAACGGGCCCGGCTGGCAATCGACAATAAGCCAATTTGGGAGCGCAGACGTCCCGCTTGCTGCAGAAAATTGCAGACGGTACGCCTGCGCTCCCGAAAACCTAGTCGAACACGCGATCCCGCGGATCGATGAAGCTCCAGCAGGCGGCCCCGAGGAGAAACAGGATGCCGATGCCGATCACGGGTGCATTCCAATCATTGAACTGGCGCAGCAAATAGATGACGACCGGCGGACCGAAGACACTGCCGATCTGACCCGCGGTGTTCATGGCCGCGCTGACCACGCCGACGTGCGTGCCGCCGATGTCGAGACACGTGCTCCACGTCGCGCCCAGCGTGAACATCGTCGCCGCCACCGCCAGCGAGATCAGACCCACCGCCACCAGCGGATGCTGCACGAACGCCGCCCCGATCATCGCGAAGCCGGCCACGGTGTTGCCTGCCGCGCTCACGCCCGCGCGACCCCACCGCAGGCCGTAGCGGCGCACGGCCCAGTCCGTGGCCGCGCCGCCGAACAGATCGCCGGCCACGGCGAGGATCAGCGGCAGACCGGACACCAGGCCGAGCGAGATCGAGGAGAAGTGATGTTTTTCCTTCAGGAACGTCGGGAGCCAGGTGATGCAGAAATAAAACGCGCAGCTGTTCGGGATGTAGGCGAGGCAGAGCGGCAGGGTGTTGCGATGGGCGAGCAAGCGGCGCCAGTACTCCCAGCCTTCGTGGCCCGCGGCCACGGGACCCCGGCCCTCGCCGATGATCGCGTTTTCCGCCGCGTTCACCGCGGGGTGCTGGGCAGGATCGTCACGGAAATACCGATACCACACGGCGGCCCAGCCAAAGCCCACCAGGCCGAAGACGATGAACACGGCGCGCCAGCCCAGCCACGCGCTCAGCGCCAGCGCCACCATCGGGGTCAATCCACCTGCGAGGTGCGCGCCGCTGAAAAAGATCCCCTGCACGCGCCCGCGTTGCGCGAGCGGGATCCAGCGTGAAAACGTGCGCGCCACGCACGGCCACGCCCCCGCTTCGCCGATCCCAAACAGAAAGCGGGTCACCACCAGCGAGGTGAAACTGAACGCCGCCGCCGTCGCCATCGTGAACACCGACCACCACAGCACGATGCGGGTCAGCACGCGGCGCGTGCCCATGCGATCGGCCCACCAGGCCGTCGGCACCTCAAAGACGGCGTAGGCCAGGGCAAACGCGCTGTAGACCCAGCTCATCTGCTCCTTGCTGAGCGAGAGATCACGCATGATCTCCGGCGCCAGCGTGGCGATGCACGCGCGATCCAGGTAGGTGATCATCGCGAGCGCCAGCATCAGGCCGACGACCCGGTGGCGGACGCGAGTGGGTGGCGCCACCGCGCCGGCAAGAGTGGAGGTATTCACGCAACGCGGACGGACCGCGGCGTCAGACTGGGACACCGACCGCGGCCGAGTCGAGCCCCCGCGTGAATCGCGTCACGCCGGAATCGATGGAACGCTTCTGCTTCAAGGTTGTAATCCGGGCGTTGGTTTTATTTTCTCCAGCGACCCAGACGACCTTATCCAGGCCGTTTTTTTCCAGCCTCCTTCTCACCGGTCAGCGCGCTTCATCGCTGGCTCCACCCTCGTCAGGTTGCAGTGATCAGAATTCGGTGTGTCGCATCCAGCGCCCCCGGTTCGACGTCAGGATAGGTGTTCGCGGTTCCACGGCGTGATAGCTCCCACCGACCGCACCCAAGTCAATTCCGCCGGTCGGTCTCAGGAACCTGCCAAATCCGTCCGATCGCAAATGATCCCTTTCGTGCCACCACCATGATTTCGCTCCCACCCCTGCCCTGCGGTGCCGCCCTGATGCCTCATGGAGAAAGTTACCTGTGGAACCCCGCCCTGGTCTGGCTGCACGCGCTCTCCGACGGCCTGATCGCCGTGGCTTATTTTTCCATTCCGCTCGCGCTGATCTACTTCGTCCGGCGGCGCCGCGATGTCCCCTTCCCCGGCCTGTTCCTCCTTTTCGGCGCCTTCATCGTGGCCTGTGGCATCACGCACCTGCTGGAGATCTGGACGATCTGGCAACCGCAGCATTATCTGACGGGCGCGTTCAAGGCCCTGACTGCGGTCGTCTCGCTGGTGTCGGCGGTGGCCCTGTTTCGCACCGTGCCGCAGGCGTTGAAGCTGACGGGCCCGGCGGATCTGCAGCGGGTCAACGAGTCGCTCGAGGCCCACGTCCGGGTCAGGACAGCCGATCTCGAGGCGGCCAACGCGCGGTTGCGGCGTGAGGCCAACGATCGCGAACGTGCCGAGGCGGAGGTCACCCGGCTCAACCACCTCCTGCAGCGCCGCGTCAATGAACTCCAGGCCCTTTTCGAGGTCCTGCCCGTCGGGGTCGGCATCGCCGAGGATCGCGAGTGCAAGGTCATTCGCAGCAACAACACCCTCGCGCGCATGCTCGGCCTCTCCCGCGGCGTGAACGCCTCGCTCTCCGCCCCGGCACCCGAGGCACCGTCGAATTTCCGCGTGCTCCACCACGACAAGCCGCTCACGCCAGACTCGCTTCCGATCCAGGTGTGCGCGCGGGAGGACCGGCCGGTGCTCGACTTCGAGGAAACGATCGAACGCAGTGACGGCACGACGCTCGCCGTGCTCGCCAACGCCGTACCGCTGCATGATGCGACGGGACGCGTCACGGGCAGCGTCGCCACGTTCCAGGACGTCACGGCCCTCAAGGCCGCCCTCGCCGCCAGCGCCCGCTATGCGGCGATCGTGGCCTCGTCCGAGGACGCCATCATTGGCAAGACGCTCGATGGCTTCGTGACCGACTGGAATCACGCCGCGGAGAAAATCTTCGGCTACACTGCGGCGGAAATGATCGGGCAGCGCGTCACCCGCCTGCTGCCGGAGGAACGCGTCAGCGAGGAAACCAGCGCCCTCGAGTGCATCCGCCGCAACGAACGCGTGCCGCAATTCGAAACCGTGCGGCTGGGCAGGGACGGGCGCGTGATCGATGTCTCCATCAACATGTCGCCCATTCGCGACGGGGCCGGCCGGGTCGTCGGCGTGGCGGTCTCGGCGCGGGACATCACCGAGCGGAAGCAGGCGGAGCAGCAACGGCGGGAGATCGAACGGAAGATCCAGGAAACCCAGAAGCTGGAAAGTCTCGGCGTCCTCGCCGGCGGCATCGCGCATGACTTCAACAACCTGCTCACCGGCATCCTGGGCAACGCGGCGCTGGCCCGTGACGAACTTTCGCCGACATCGGAAATCCAGCCGTTTCTCAAGCAGATCGACAAATCCTCCCGCCGCGCCGCCGACCTGTGCAAGCAGATGCTCGCCTACTCGGGCCGCGGTCACTTCATCGTGCAGAGCATCGATCTCAATCAACTCATCGCCGAGACGACCAACCTGCTCGGCATCTCGATCAGCAAGACGTGCGTCCTGCGCTTCAACCTGTCGCCGCGCCCGGCCGTCATCACGGCCGACGCCACGCAGATCCGGCAGATCGTGATGAACCTCGTCATCAACGCGTCCGAAGCCATCGGTGAACGCAGCGGCGTGATCGCCCTGGCGACCGGCACCGTGCGCATCGACGAGGACTACCGCCGCACGCTCACGCACGACTCCGGCCTGTCCCCCGGTGACTACGTCTTCCTCGAGGTCAGCGACAACGGCACGGGCATGGATGCCGCGACCCTGGCGCGCATCTTCGATCCGTTCTTCACCACGAAGTTCACCGGCCGCGGTCTCGGGCTCGCGGCGGTGCTTGGCATCGTGCGCGGCCACCAGGGCGCCCTGAAGGTCTACTCCGAACCGGGCCGCGGCACGACCTTCAAGCTCTTCCTGCCCCGCAGCGGGACCGTGCCCGAGGCACCGGCGCCCGGATCGGGCATCGAACTTCCGGATACACGCGGCACCGGTCACGTGCTGGTCGTCGACGACGAAGAGACCGTGCGCACCGTGGCGAGCCGGATGCTCGCCGTCCTGGGCTACACCACCGAATGCGCCAACGACGGCCGCGAGGCCGTCGAGCTTTACCGGGCCGATCCGTCACGCTTCCGCATCGTGCTGCTTGATCTCACCATGCCGCATCTCGACGGCGAGGAGACGTTCCGGCAGCTGCGGCACCTGAATCCCGGTGTCCGGGTGGTGCTGATGAGCGGCTTCAACGAACAGGAGGCCGTCAGCCGGTTCACCGGCAAGGGCCTCGCGGGCTTCGTGCAAAAACCGTTCGATCTCGAGTCGCTGGCCGCCGGCATGCGGGCGGTCGCGCTCGCGAGTTGAACGCCGTCGCGGCTCAGCGTATGTCGCGGCGGAACGAGGCGAGCAACTGCCACGCCCGCCCGGGCTCGAGGGGCGGTGCACGGAGCGGATTACGATAGTTCAGGAAATCGCTGTAGCCCGGCGCGGAGTCCGCGTGCGCGACATTCAACTGCCGGAAGCCCATCGACCAGCCGGCAAACGAACGTGCGGCAATCGCGCCCTGGATCAGCGTGATGCACCCGTAGTGCCGCGGATCGGTCACAATGCGGGCATGCAGGCTTCGCACCGCGGGCTCCGGCCCCTCGAGCGCCTGCATGAAGTTGCCCTCGTGGTAGAGCAGCAGTCCCGTCACGCCGCAGCGCGCATTGTTCGTCCGGCTGTGTTCGAGCAGTGCAAGCAGGTCCGCCTCGGAAAAGGGCGCGACGGCCGAGCTGACATACACCAGGTGGAACAGGGGCGCATCATCGCCCGGGACATGCGGTGAAGGACGCGTGGCGGGGATCGCAGGGGTGGGTTCCACGCCACCATCTTTGCCGGCGGCGACGGCCGACAAAAGAAAATTGCGCGCCGCACCGACCGGGCCCGCTGCAATGAAGTCGGGGCCTGCGGCGAAAGCCCGTTGCCACCACGGCGGAACCCCTCACGCTCCCGGGCGTCCTGCGTCTCCGCCCCGTTTCCATGCGCCTGCTTTTCGTCTCCGATCTCCATTATTCACTGAAGCAATTCGACTGGCTGCTCGCGCATGCGAGCGAATACGACCTCGCGATCATCGGCGGCGACCTGCTGGACCTCAGCTCGCCGCTCGATGCGGATGTGCAGATCGCGATCGTCGAAAAATACCTCGGCCTCCTGCAGAAGAAGGCGCACATGGTGGTGTGCTCGGGCAACCACGACGGCGACAGCCGCAACGCCGCCGATGAATCGGTCGCCGCGTGGATTCGCGCCGCGCGCTCGGATCGCCTGCACGTCGACGGCGAGGGCTTCGACCTGGACGAGACCCGCTTCACCGTGTGTCCGTGGTGGGATGGCCAGACCACCCGCGACGAGCTCGAGGCCTTTCTTCTCGCGGAGTCGAAGCACCGGCGCGATCGCTGGGTGTGGATTTACCACGCCCCGCCCGAGGGCGCCCGGACCAGCTGGGCGGGAAAGAAATTCATTGGCGACGGCGCGCTTCGCACCTGGATCGATCGGTTCCAGCCGGACATCGTCCTGAGCGGACACATCCACAACTCGCCGTTTTACGACGGCGGTTCTTGGATCGATCGCATCAATCGGACGTGGGTCTTCAATCCCGGACGCCAGCTCGGCCCGCAGCCGACCAGCATCACGCTCGATTTGGCCGGGATGACGGCCGAATGGAATTCCGTGGAAGCGCGCTCACTGCGGGACCTCCGGGTCGCGGAGTGTTGATTCGCGCGGCCGCACGCGCTGTCGCGGGTGCCGGTGCATCAGGGTATCGAGGACGTTGTCGACAATCCCCAGGTGATCATGGCCGGCGAACTGGTGCTTCACGTCGACGAGGTACTTGTTCACCGCATCCAGCCGGCGCGCGAGCAGCTCGCACAGGTGCAGACACGCCGCGGGACTTTGCGCGAGAAACTCCCGGGGATTCGTGACTACGTGAAACCGTGACGGCCGCGTGGCCTTCACCGCCGCGGTGTGCGGCAGGCCCAACAGCGCGGAAAGATCGCCGAAGATCGCGCCGGCATCCGTGGCCGTGGCCACGATCACGTCGTCCTTCATCACCTCCACCGCCCCGTCAATCAGCACAAACAGCATTCCCGTGCTGGCTCCCTGGGCGAGGACGGTTTCGCCCGCGGAAAACTCGCGCACGGGATGGTCACGGAGAGCGGAAAGGAACTTGGGCACGACGCCTGACGAGCGGGAATCGTGCCGATCGCAACGTGTCCTATCGCCCCGGGTGCGGCGTCGACCGATCCTCAACCTTGGCCGCGATCCGGGTCCCATTGGGTCCACTCCGGGTCCGAGGCTCCTGCCAAAAACTGACGCGATTGCGCACGAATACGACGGCGGCACCCCGATCAAACGTCCACGTCTCAAACAGGCCGCCCCGCGCCCGGCACCGAATCAGCGGCTGGCCGACGGCTTGCACCACGGCATCGGGCTCGAGTCCTACGCGTACGTCGTTCCACCCGGCCCACCCTGCGGCCGGAGCGATCAGGAGCAGACACCACAGGCGCTTCATGCCGGGATCATCGGCCCACGTCCGCCGGAGCCCTACGCAAGAGTTGACCAAGCCACCGCAGATCCTGTCCGCCGTCACCCCTCCTGGATCAGTCCCGCGGCCCGCGACCCCGGCGCTCCGGCTGCGCGCGGGACCGCGACTGAAACCATCCCAACTTTCGCGCCAGCCGCACCATCGCCACATTCAACACAATCACCCCGGTGGCCACCAGCGACGCGTAAAGCGCGAGATGGCTGAAACGGTTCGGCACGTCAGGATCAACGAAGGGCATGGCCGCGGGAAACGCCATCACGAGACGGCCGCCACGCCGCCCACGCAACGGATCCGGCATGACATCTTGGTCAGAAAACCGCAACGGTGGCTGACTGTGCCGGACCGCGACCGCCCTCGGTTGCATCGATCCAAGGGCGACCGGGGGCGGTCGCGGTCCCATTCAGACCATGCGGACTGCCGCCTCGACCCCTGTACGCCGCGCTGGCACGCTCGGCACCGGCCATGAAAATTATTTCGCTGGTTCTTGCGTGCCTCGGCTCGATTGCCTCGCTGCCCGCGGCGTGGACGGTCACAGCCCCCGGCGGCAACGTGACCCTCACCCTCTCGCTCACCGCGGCGGGCGCACCCCGGTATCAGGTTTCCCACCACGGCAAGCCCGTGGTGCTGGAGTCCGGCCTCGGCTTCGAAGCACGCGATCCCGCCAAACACCTGCTCGACGGCTTCTCGATCGTGACCACCCGCGAGCGCACCTCCGACACGACGTGGACGCCCCCGTATGGGGAGCGCGCCACGATCCGCGATCACTTTCGCGAACGCACCGTCGAGCTCCGCCAGGCAGCGTCTGGAAACCGCCTTACGCTGGTCGTCCGTGCCTACGACGAGGGCGTCGCCCTGCGCTACGAATTTCCCGCCGCCGCCGACGCGCCGCCGCAGGAGTTCACCGCCGAGCGGACGGAGTTTCGTTTTCCCGCCGACGCATTCGGCTACGAGGAGCACGGCACCGAGGGCGAGTACGCGCGCGTGCCCATCGCCGCCATCAAGCGGGAGTGCGAGCGTCCGCTGACAGTGGAGTTCGCCGACGGACGCTTCGCGTGCCTCGTGGAAGCCGCGCTCGAGCGTTATCCACGCATGCTGCTCTCGCCGTCAGCGGCGACGCCAGGAGCATTGGTCAGCGCCCTGTCGGGACCGGCCACGATCCCCGCTTCGGGCGTTTCGCCGTGGCGCGCGCTGATCATAGGGGATCGCGCCGGCGACCTGCTCGAGCGCAACACCCTCGTCGCCAACCTCAATCCTCCGTCCGCCCTCCCCGATACGACGTGGATCAAACCCGGCAAGGCCATCCGCGAGGTCACGCTGTCGACCAAGGGAGGGAAGGCCTGCATCGATTTCGCGGTCGCGCACGGGCTCAGTTACATCCTCTACGACGCCGGCTGGTACGGTCACGAATACGATGACAACGCCGACGCCCGCAGCGTGAACCTCGATCCCAAACGCGTGGGCGGAATCCCGAATCACGACGGACTCGATCTCGCTGAGGTCATCGCGTACGGCCGCGCGCGCGGCATCGGCGTGTTTCTCTATGTGAACCGGCGCGCGCTCGAGCGGCAGAGCGCGGAACTGTTTCCGCTGTACCAAAAGTGGGGCGTCGCCGGAGTGAAGTTCGGCTTCGTGAAAGTCGGGCCGCAGGAATGGACGACGTGGGTCCACGACGCCGTGCGCCAGGCCGCCGCGCACCGGCTGATGGTCGACATCCACGACAATTACCGGCCGACCGGGTTCGCGCGCACGTATCCCAATTTGCTGACGCAGGAAGGTGTCCGCGGGAACGAGCACATGCCGACCGCGACCCACAACACCACGCTGCCCTTCACCCGCTTTCCCGCGGGCCCGGCGGACTACACGATCTGCGTGTTCGATCCGCGCGTCAAAACGACCCGCGCGCACCAGCTCGCCCTGGCCGTGGTCGTGTACAGCCCGCTGCAACTGCTCTATTGGTACGACAAGCCGTCCTCCCATCAGGGCGGGAAGGAACTCGAGTTCTTCGATCGCGTCCCGACAATCTGGGACGACACCCGCGTGATCGACGGCCGGATCGGCGAGTTCGTCACCATCGCGCGGCGCAGCGGCGACGACTGGTACGTCGGCACCCTGACCAACGACACCGCGCGCGAACGCGACATCCCGCTCGGCTTTCTGCCCGCGGAAAAAACATTCTCGGCTCACGTCTACGAAAACGGTGCGACCAAGAACGCTGTCGCCCTGCGTCGCGAAACCGTGACATCCACGTCCGTCCTCAAAGCCAAGCTCCCGGCCGCGGGCGGTCAGGCCGTCTGGCTCACGCCGCTGAAATGAAACGCGGTGCGCTCGAGAATCGGCGTCGATCTCCGGGAAAGGTCAACCGACCCGACTCCTGATCGCCGATTGCGTTGACCCAAACCTCGTCACCCGCGCTCAGCCGCGCCTCACCAGCGCGGTTTCGGAATGATGCGGCCCTTGGCGTTTTCGATGCCGATATGACCGGGCGGAATGGCCACGAGGCGGCCGTCCGGCCCCTCGAGGCTCCCCGAGCCGGCGGGAATCGCGATCATCCGGCCGTCTTTTCCCTGGGCCGCCACATAGCCGGCCGGAATATCAACCAGGCGGCCGTCGCGACCGCGCGCGCGGGTCGCGGCGGACGGCAGGGCATGGGAACGTTGAGGAGCAGATTTTTTGGCGATCATGGCGAGGAGGGTTCAGTAAGGACGCAACGCGGCGAATGCGCCAGACGGATCGACATCCGCTGGCGACGAGGGAATCCGTGGCGGCTCAGACCGTCACCTGGGGAAGCGGCCGGCGCCGGAACCGATAATGTTCCCGCTCCGCCTGCTCGCGGAACTCCGTCTCCGCGGGGGTCTCGGGCGCCGGCAGTTCGTAGCTGATCTTGCGCTCGATGACTTCGCGCAGGGCGATGTCCTCGGGCAGGAGCTTCTCCAGCGACTCGATCAGCGCGCGATTGCCGCGCTTGAGCTGCTTCACGCGGCGCGACACGACGTTAATGAGGATGTTGGGATCATCGATGACCTTGAGGGCCTCCTGGAGGTAATCGTCTCTCATAGCGCGGCGCCGCGAGGCGCGATGAGCGTGACGGCAGTGGGGAGGCGGGTGTTATTCATAAAGTGTTTCCGGGACAGTTCGTCATTCTATAAATGACCTGCATCCGGGACGACCACTATCGCGTTCCCCGCCGCCCCACCCGGGCAACGACTTCCCCGGCCACGCGCTTAGGCCGATGTTAAGTGCCACCGCGCGGCCGATTCGGCCTGCGCGAGCCCCCGCGACACCTCAAAATGCATCCGTCCCGCTCCCGTACCTCGCCCCGCCCTCTGACGAAAGGCTCCCCGCGAAAACCGCCGGGCCCGTTCGCCCTTCACAAGATGACAAACCGTTCCCGGAATCCCGGCAGGGACTGGTCGGGCCGGACCGGGGGTGGAAACTACTCGTCGCGGCTAGAACGTGCCCCTGAGCCCCATCGTCAGCTGGACGCCGTAGGTGACATTCTGATACTGCCGCGCACGCGGGCCGCGCCGGTGAGGCTGAACGAGGCCGAGAATTTCCAACCCGCGCACCCCGCGCCGAGCTCCACCTCCTCAAGATCGGCCGGGGCGGCGAGGCGCACCGCGCTGCCGAAGATAGCCACGATCTGACCAACACGGGCGTCGGAAGTTGGAAACACGCGCGCCGACGACCCGACGACGGATCGCGCCCGGCCGTGCGGAGACACAACGGCCGCCCGCCGCGATACCGTTCAGCCACTCCTAGGCCGCCTTGCGGCGCTCGGCCTGCGTGCTGCCGCTGGAGTTGTCCAAAGCCGCGGTCTCCTGCTGGAGCGAGACGGCATCGGCGGCGAGTTTCACGGCGGCCGATTTCAGATCGACGGTGATTTTTTCGAGACCGGCGGAGGCGTCGTTGACCGCGGTCATCTTGATCGAGATGCCGGACGTCGCGTGCGAGACATCGGTGATGCGCTTGGCAATCTCGTCGGTCGCCGCGGCCTGCTCCTTCACCGACTGCGCGATGGCGTTCGCCGCCGCGTCGATGGCTTGAATCGACTCCCCCACGCCGCCGATGACGGTGGCCACATTCGTCGTGGCCGCGCGCATGATATCGACGTGACCGGCGATCTGTTCGGTGGCCTGCGCGGTTTCGCGCGATAAATTTTTTCACCTCGCCCGCGACGACGGCAAAGCTGCGGCCCTGTTCGCCGGCCCGGGCCGCCTCGATGGTGGCGTTGAGCGCGAGCAGATTGGTCTGCCGGGCGATTTTTCCAATGACGTCGACCACGGTGCCGATCTTGCGCGCGGCTTCGCCGAGTTCCTGCACCGCCTTGCGCGCCTGCGAGGCCTCGGCCACGGCGGAGTGCGTCAACTCGCTCGACTCGGTCGTGCGGCGCGTGATCTCGCTGGTGCAGGCGGTGAGTTCGTGGCACGCCGCGGCAACGGCCCCGACGTTCTGCGCCGCCTCGTCCGCCGCCGTGGAGACGTCGCCGGCCAGACGGCGGGTGGCACCGACGTGAGAGCTGATGCCTTCCGACGTGGACCGCATCTGGGACGCGGACTCGCTGACCGATTGCGTGGTGACGTTCACGCGCCGGGCCACGGCCGCACGTTCAGCTTCGAAACGCGCGATCGTCTCGGCGTCGGTTTTCATCTTGAGCGCGGCGTCGTTGATGCGACGCGCGCTGTCTTTGTAGGCGCCCTGGAGGCCGCGCAGGAGAATCGGCCGGTGATATTGTCCCCGTGCGCAATGATCCATCGCGGCCGCGGACTCGCGCACATAGGCGTCGGCGATGTCGAGCAGGTGATTGATTGCGCCCGCCATCTGGGCGAGCAGCGGGTCGTCGGGGGTGGGAATGATGCGCGCCTCGAGATCGCCCAGGGCGGCGCGTTCGCAGGTTTCGGCGATCTGCCGGACGACGTCAGAGTGGGAGTTCACGATTTCAGGCGGCGGCTCCAAACCGGGTTTGTTCCGAAAGGCTGAACACAAACTCGCTGTAGCTCAGGCCCGCGCCCTTGAGCGTATCCACGACCATCGCAACGGAGGCGGCCACGGCGGTGGCGCGCTCGCGGTGCTTTTTCTCCTCGTCGAGGAGCGCCGCGTAGAGGGCCTGAACCTTCGGCAGCGCGTCGGCATAGGGCACGCGCCGGTTCGAATGATAACCGACCACCTGGCCGCTTCGATCGAAGCTCGGCGTCACGTGCGCGAAGACCCAGTAGTGATCCCCGTTGCGCGCGCGATTGAGGACGTACGCGAATATCTCGCTGCCGCCGGCGAGCGTGTCCCACAGCAGCTTGAACACGCCTCCGGGCATGGCCGGGTGGCGGATGATGTTGTGCGGCTGGCCGAGCAGTTCCGCTTCGCGAAAGCCCGCGACGCGGCAGAACACATCGTTCGCATAGGTGATCACGCCCCGCACATCGGTCTTGGAAACGATGATTTCATCGTCACCGAACGTGCGCTCAACTCCGGTCAGCAGGATGTCAGGACGGGCCATGCGAAAAAACAGGTTAGAGGTAGTGATCGGCCAACGGCGGCGTCCCTTCAGCCGCGAATGGCCGCACGATCGATCGAAAGCTGCGCATATTTTGCCTCACGGCTGCGTGGTCGCAGTCAGCCGGACCGATGCGTTTGAGGAGTACCCCTCAGCCGCAGCCTTCGGCCGGATTTGTATTCCCGACCGTGGGGCGTACGCGTGTGGCGGAGAGAGTGGCGTAACGGCAAAGCCCGCGGTGCGTTCGGCAAACACCGGCATGCGGATTCGACGGCACCGCAACATCCGGGGCCCGGCCGCGTCCATCCTTCCGCCGACCATGACAGCCACGATCTCTCGCGTTTTCGTTTTTCTCGTCCTCGTGGCCATTGGCGCGACGTCCGGCCTCGGGCAGAGCGACCCGTTCACCCTTTCGCATCCGTCCGGCGCGGCGCTGACGTTCTCCGAGGGCTCGTCCGGCTGGCGGTGGACGCACCTGGTCTCACCGCAGTCGCCTGCCGGCGGCTGGGCCGTCGCTGAGGAGGGCATCGAACTGGCCACGCCGGAGCGCACCGACACCCTGAATCGCGGCTGGACGCTGGTGGAGCGCCTGCCGGACAGGGTCGTGCTGGAGCAGGACGCCGTGGAAACGGGCCTGCGTCTTCGCCGGGTGTTTGGCCCCGGGCCCGCGTCGAACACCGTGCGCATCGAAACCTGGATTCAAAGCGTCGATGCCGCCCGCACGCTCACGCGTATCACGCTCCTGGATGCGGCGTTTGCCGGGGAGACGTTCCGCGAGACCGGTCCGGCGCCGGCGTCCTTTCCGCTGTTCGGCCAGACGCTGTTCGTCGGGCTCGAACACATCTCGGCCGAATGCGGGGTCACGGGGGAACTCTCCGATCGCGTTCGACTGGTGCAGCGCCCGCGGCTGGCCGTGGGTCCGGCCTGGCAGCGTGTCGCCAACGCGGTGGTCGGCTGGACGCAGCCGGGCGTCGGCCACGGCCTGACCGGCGAGGCCGGCCTGCGCGACGCCTTCCTGCACTACCTGGATTCCGTGCGGCTCAAGCCGGACCGCATCGTGCTGCACACGGACACGTGGTGGACGGTGCCGCTGCCGCTGACGGAGAAAAACCTGCTCGGCAACATCGAGACCCTGCGCAAGGCGTTTCACGAGCGCACCGGGATGTTCTTCGACACCTATTGCGTCGATCTCGGCTGGTCCGATCCGCGATCGCTCTGGGCCACGGACACCCGGCAGCTCGCCAACGAACTCCGCCCAGTCGGTGAACGCCTCGCCGAACTGGGCTCGCGCATGGGGTTGTGGATGTCTCCGGGAAGCGGATACCCCGAGGCCCTCAACAACGGGTGGCTGCAGTCGCAGGGCTACGAAATGACGCCGTTCGGCGCGGGTCTCGGGCAGGTGGCGTGCTTCGCGCTCGGCGGCCGTTACCAGCGCGAGTTCAAGCAGCGCATCGTCGAGTACGCGCGCAACTACAACCTCGGCCACGTGATCCTCGATTTCATGGCCCAGTACTGCGACGTCGCCACGCACGGCCATCCGATCGGCATCGAGTCGCGCTACGCCATCGACGCCGGGCTCGCCGACGTGATTGACGCGATCCGCGCCGTGAATCCCGCGATGGTGCTCGAGCCGATGGTGTGCGGTTACCCGCCGAGCCCGTGGTGGCTGACGAAAACGCCCTTTGTGCTCGGGCCCGTCGGCGACGATCTGCCGTACGGCCGCGGACCGTGTCCCGACTGGCAGGAATCGCTCATCACCGCCCGCGACATCGCCTACCGCGCCGGACAGGAGGCGTGGCTGATGCCGACGCAGGCGCTGGAGACGTTCGACATCACGGTGCTGAGTCCGGGCGAATTTCGGAACATGGCGGTCATGGCGATCGGCCGCGGCCGCTGGTTCCTCTCCACGTATTTCAACTCGAACCTGATGAAGCCCGAGGATTGGGACTTCCTCGCCGCCCTGGTGCGATGGGCGCGTCAGAATCAAACCTCGCTCGTCAACGCGTGGCAAATCGGAGGCCGGCCCGAGGACCGCGAGGCGTACGGTTACATGTTCAGGAATCCCGGCCGCGACCTCTATTGCGTGCGAAATCCCTGGATCGAGGAACGCACCATCGAACTCCCCGCGTCGGCCACCGCCACTGAGGCGCGCGAGGTGCAAATGATCTATCCCCGTCGCGCCGTGTTCGGTCGAATCGAACCCGGCCAGCGCGGACTCACCGTGACGCTCGCGCCGTATGAAACGCTGTTTCTCGAATCCGTCCCGGCCGGCGAAACCACCGTCGTAACCGAACCGCCACTACGCCCCGAGGCCTCCGTCACGGCCGCCGCGCCCCGTTTGCTTTCGGGCCAGCGCGTGGCGGCCAACGAGGAGGAACTGAGCCGCATCCACTATTTCTGGGACGGCTCGCTCCTTCTGCCGGACGTCGCTGACGGTGAACTCTGTGTCCTCGTGGAAGGACCGCCGGACGTCCGGCGCTCCACGTGTGAGATCATGATCAACGGCCGCGTCGCCCGAGTGCGCGCGGCCGCCAGTGACGGGCAGTTTGGCGCGGCGAAGGACGCGTCACCGGAAAATTGGAGCTGGTTCATCGTGCCGATCGCGCCCGGGGAAACGGCATTCCAGATCGATCTGAATCTCTGGCTCGACGAGGCCACCGTGAGCGTGTTTGTCCGCGGCACCACCGCCGCCACGAGCGAAACCGCGCCCGAAACCGGCCCAGCCTTTCCGACGTTCCGAGCTGATCGCAGAGCCTGGTCGCAGACCCTGCAACCGCGGCAGGTCGTGGTTGCCGGTTCGCCCTGAGGCGGACTCATGCAGTTGAAGGTTGAAAGGTGAAAGTTGAAAGAACCCGGACCGAGGGGGTGCATTCAGGACATCGTCGATTGGGTTCGAATTCAGTGACGCACCATTCGGTGGAAACCTGCACGCACTCCAGGACCGTTGGCTGCTGCAGGTGATTGGGCGCTTTCAACCTTCAACTTTCACCTTTCAACTGAACGGTTCCGGCTGAGGCGGTCATGGAAGTCAGCGCAGAAAACGATCCGACGCTGCCCCGTCGACTGTTTCAGACATTTCCAACGCGGCGAAAAAGTTCCGCGATGCCACGAATTTATTCCCGAGAACTCCGGGTGACGACGTGCGTCTCATCGCTGCAGCAGGCCCTTCTCACCATGATTTCCCACGAACACCACTTGCGCTGGTCCAAGGTCGGGATCGCCCTCACCGCGGGCGTTTGCTGGGTATTGGCGGTCGCATTGTTTTGCCGGCACGCGGCCTCGGAACCGTCCGTCGAGCGCTGGCTCCTGGCCGCGGCCGGCTGGATCATCGGCGCCGGCGCGATTGCCCTCGTCGCCCAGCTTCTGACGACGCGACCGCAAGAGCCCAATCACGCCTGGCGATTCTTCCACGACTGAGAGGGAGCAATCGGGTCGACCAGAGTCTGTTGTTGAGAGTTGAGCGAGGTGCGCCCGACGAGACGGGTGTCGACGTGGCGGCGTGCGCGCCCTCAGCGGCCGGCCCCTAGATCGAGAAACGCGATCACCGAGGGATTTCCCACCGGCGTGTACTGGCCGGTGAAGCTGAGAGCGCCCGTTTGCGCGTTCACGCGAAACACCGTGACGGCGTCGCTGCGCTGATTGCACGAATACAGAAAGCGCCCGGTCGGATCGAACGCGAAGCTGCGCGGATAATCCCCGCGCGTCCATTCCTCGCCGACAAAAGTCAGCGTCCCGTCAGCGCCCACGGCAAACCACGCGATGCTGTCGTGAAGCCGGTTGGCCGCATAGACGAATCGTCCGTCAGCGGACACCAGGATCCCGGAGGTGAAATTGCTGCCCCGAAATTCCGGCGGCAGACTGGAAAGCGTCTGCCGCTGCGTCAGCCGGCCGTTGGTCGCATCGTAGTCGAACACGACGATCGTCGACGCCTCCTCCTGCAATGAATACAACCGCCGGCCGTCGGGATGAAACGCGAAGTGGCGCGGTCCGTCGCCGGGCGGCAGCGCGATCACCGGCTGCGCTGCGGGCTGGAGCCGGCCCGCCGTCGCGTCGAATTTCCACACGAGCAGCTGATCAAGGCCCAGATCGGCGGCGAGGACGAACCGGCCGGACGCATCGGGCTGGATCATGTGCGCGTGGGGAAAATCGTGGCCGCTGAACGCAAAGCTGCCGATCGGGGCGTTCGTGGCTTTCTTAGGTCCGACCACACCGGAGTGCTTGAGCACCTGGCTCGCGGTTTCGAGGCTGCCATCCGGCCGCAATGGAAACACCGCCACCGATCCGCCGGCGTAGTTCGCGACGAGCACGTAGTGGCCGGACGGATGCACGCTGATGTAGGTTGGCCCGAGCCCGCCGGAGCTGACCGTATTCAGGAGCGTCAGCCCGCCGCTGGCGGGATCGATCGCGAACGCGCTGATCGTGCCGGAGGTGCCGCCGTCGACCTTGTCGGTCGCGTTCGTCGAATAGAGCCGGGTGCCGGCCGCGTTCGCCACGACGCAGCTCGGGCTCGTCGCCAGTTCGAACACGCCCGCCGGCGACAATGCGCCTGTCGTCCGATCAACCTGAAAGAGGTGAATCCCGCGACCGTTGCCGGGAGGAAGGTCGACCTTGCCCGGCGGCGTGTCCACCGGCGGAGAACTGTAGGTGGCCACGTACGCCATCAGCGGACCGCGCGGCGGCTGCGCCGGTGCGCCGGCGAGGGTGGACAGCAGCGCGAGAGAAGCGGCCGCAGCCGCCAGGACATGACGCCTGGTAGCGCGTGACGTGAAACTCAGAGCCGGGGCGGAGCACATGGTGGCGTGACGATTGGGCGATTCCGTCCTTTCGACAATCGCCAACCGCCACGCCAGCGACGGCCACGCCACAGTCGCACACACAGCGCACAGGCCGCGGCGTACTGCTGAAGCCTGATCGTTGCAGGCGGGACGCCTGCGCTCCCGGGGATCGCCGGGACGATTAGAACCGCACGCCGACCGACGCGATGAACGTCCGCGGCTCGCCGTATTGGAACGTGCCGTTGAGGTAGTGTTTGTCGGCCAGGTTGCGGACATTGACGCGCACGTCGACCGGCAGATCGCCGACCTTCGTCGCATAGCCGACGATGGCGTCAATCAGCACGACCGCGTCGCTCTTGATCGGAACCGTCCAGCTCGGGTGCTCGTACGTTTCGCCGAGCACGGTCGCGCCGCCACCGATGTAGCCGCCGCGGAGCCGGCCCGTGGTAAACGTGTATTTGTTCCACAGGTTGACGGTGTAGCGCGGCACCGATTCCAGGTGCGAACCGACCTCGCGCACATCCGACGGATTCGACACTTCGTTCTTCTTGAAAAAGTAGCTGGCGCTCAGCAGCACCTGGTAATTGAGCTGCGGCGTCCACACCCATTCCGTCTCGACGCCCTTCGTGCGCGTCTGCCCGGCCGCGGTGCGCACCGTGGCGCCGGGCAGCTGATAAAGGACCTGGTTGGCCGTATCGATGTCGAGGCGCGACGATTCTTCGTTCGTAAAATACGTCAGTGTGCCGAGCAGGAGGCCCTTGCCCAGATCGAGCTTGGTGCCCAACTCCCAGCCGCGGCCGAGGAGATCCGCGGAGAGGAACCGCACCGGGACCACCGCCGGCGGACGGTAGGTGGGTGACGTCGGATCGCCCTGCGACGCGCGAATCGCGGCGAGATCGGCCGTCTGCTGGCGCTGCGGCACGAACGTCTTGCTCGTGCTGCCATAGACGCTCAGTTCGGGCGTGACGCGGAAGAGCGCGCCGAACTGAGGCAGCAATTTCCGCGTCTTGAAATCCTCGTCACGGCCATCGCGGTTGTCGTCCGTCGGACGATGATTCGCAATCTCGCGACCGCCGATGAGCGTGCGCAGCCGATCGTGGAAGAACGAAGACTGGAGCACGCCGTAGAACGCGTTCGAGTGGCCGCCGCCCTTGCGGACGACGCCGGGCTCGACGTACGACGGACCGTACTGATCGCGCAGCAATTGCAGGAGACTCGGAATCGGACCGGAGCCTGGCTCCCAGGTAATCACGCGCGACGTGGCGACCGTGACCGGGCTGATCACGTCCTTGGCGCCGTCGTGCTGAAACCCGGCGAGCAGGTCGTGTTTGCCCGCGCGACGGAGGTCGAGCTTGTAGGCGCCTTCGAGTTTCGCGGAGAACGTCACGCCACCCGGCTTGAAGTCAGAGATGGAACTGCGGAGCCGCTGACCGGCCACCGGGCGCAGACCGTTGAACTCGCGCCGCATGCGGTTGCTGTCGACCTGCTGAAAAATTCCGCGGATCGCGAAGGCCGGGGACGCAACCCACTCGCCTTCGAGCGTGGTCGTCTGGTTGACGTAGTTGTCACGACCGTCCGGACCGTTGTAGTTGAAGGAGTCGTTCGGAAAGAAATCGCGGGAAAAGATGCCCGGATACGGCGGCACGTTGGCGCCCAGCGTGCGGGCGATGAAGGCGTCGACGCCTTCCGGTGCGGCGCGCCCCGTGACGATCGGCTGGCCGGCGGCATTGCGGACGGCGCCATTTTCCAGCTGCGGATAACTCGCGGGGCGCGCGAGGCCGAGGCGATCATAGAGCTGGATGGCCTCGCGATCCCGTTGCTGAAAGAGCGGGTGGCTCACCACCGTGTGCGGCCGGCGGCCGGCTTCGCGGTCGAGATTGCTGTAGCGGCCGGTGAACGTCAGCCGCTGCGTGGGCTTCCACGTCAGGCCTCCACTATAGAAGGTCTCCTTCGTGAACATGTAGTCGATGTTGCTCTCCTCGTCGGTGTGACCGAACACGAGGCTGTAAGCCACCTGGTCCTTCAGGATGGGCGCGGAGGAGCGGAAGACGACGCGCTTGTGCGCAAAGGAACCGAAACTGGTGTCGAGCGAATGCCGCGGCGTGAAGCTGGGCTTGAGCTTGATCAGATTCACCGTGCCGCCGGGATTCGAGATGCCCGCGAACACCGCGTTCGGCCCCTTCACCACCTCGATGCGATCAACATCGTACAACGTGAGGCCGGAACCGGCGGGCAGGCCGTTGACGAACTGCGGGCCGGTGTAGCCGCGGATGAGAATCATGCTCTCGTCCTTCACCTGCAGCGCGACTGAGCTCGCCGAGCGCAAGACGTCGACCAACTGATTGCCCGCC
Organism: Terrisphaera buseokensis; assembly: GCF_047521145.2. Classification (GTDB taxonomy): domain Bacteria; phylum Verrucomicrobiota; class Verrucomicrobiia; order Opitutales; family Opitutaceae; genus ER46. The sequence goes on from NZ_CM134186.1 coordinate 6,081,900, forward strand.
TGATCCTGAATCAGTTCCTGGGATACAATGCTGATGTTCAGCGGCGTGTCCTTGATCAAACCGGCGGTGCCCGTGCCGGTGACCGCCGCGCCCACGCGATAGCCGTGGTCCTGCGGACTGCGCACTTCAAACGGGCTCAACAGCAGCGGTTGCGAGGAGCGGACACCGGACGCCGGCGCCGCCGGCACCGAAACCTGCGCCGCCAGGGGACCGGCCGCCAGCGCGAGCAGCGAAAACACACCTGGAACGAAGCGTGAAAAGAGGGTCGAGGTAGGCATGGGAAAAATTAGTATGCCTACGTACGAACGCTCGGCGAGAAAAAGCGGCGGGCGAAATTGCCGCCGCTGAACCTGGGACCGGGGCGCGAGCTGCGCGCGTCCTCCCGCCGGGGTGAAGCGACGGGACGAGGCGCGGCGGCGAGGGCCGGTGCAAGGCCGCCGCCGCGCCGCAACGCGCTTTTACTTTGCCGGGGCCGGCACGGCGCTGGCTGCGGGAGCGGGTGCCGGTTTCGCCGAAGCGGCGCGTTCCTTGCGGTGATAGGCCTCCGAGCTGGCCATCACGCCGGCCACGCCAAAGGACGCGGCGACGCCGACCACCGCGAGGATGGCGTAGGCAATGGGCCGCGGCACGGTTTTCACATGCGAGGGAACGCCGAGATCTTTCGTGTAATCGAGTTTAGCCATGGTCGTGTTACTGGGTTGGCGCCCCGGGCAGGAGCGCCCGCGGCAACACGACCGTTTTAGCAAGAGTCAGACCGCCTGGCCCGCGCGAACACCGGGATGATGTTTTTTCACGGCGACCGAGGGCGAATGAGCGCCGCTCATCGCACGTCGTTCACGACCGCGCCGCCCACGACCGGTGCGCCGTTCGCCGCGAGGCAGCTCAAAAGGCCAGCTGGCTGCCGTACGCCGCGCGATCCGCGGCCACGGAGAGTTCGCGCCACTTGAGGAGTTTCCAGATCCCGCTCGTGCGGATATTCGCCAACGACAGATCCTGGTGAAAATTTCCGCTGCCCACCATGTCGACGCGATTGCCCACGACCGATCCGTACGTGTCGCCCGTGCCGAGCACGCGGACGTTGGCATTGGGCGCGAAGATCACGGAGCTCAGGTAACTGACGCCGCGCACGTTCATGATTTGCATGCTGAGGCCACCGACGATCTGCGCCTCAGTCCGCGTGCCCAGCAGCGTGAAGTTCGAAGGGTTGCTCGGCTGCGAGCTGGTGCCGTTCTGAATGCCCGAGCTGCCGCCCATGTCGAAGTCGCCCGCCGCGTAAATCGTCAGGCTGGAGCCCGGCTGGATGACGATTTGCGCACTGCCCGCGAGGCCGATGTTGCCACTCACCACGAGGACCACCTTGGCGTCCGACGAAGGCCCGATGGTGAGCGTCTTCGAGGCATTCAGCGAAATCGAAGCCAGGTAATAATAATACACGCCGCCGGTCTGAACGTCGCCGACCTGCGGGAGTCCGAGGTTATTGTTGATCGGCGTGAGGGTGTTGCCCGCGCTGGAACCCGCATTGGTGGGCGCGGGCACATCCGGAAAACTGGCGGTGAAGTCGTACGTCACGCGCGACGTGTCGATGCCGGTGCCCGCGGCGAAATTTCCCGCGAGCCGGCCCGTGGCGCCGACGGTGATGCCAGTCAAATCGTCCGTGCCGATCGCCGCGTAGCCAAAGATGTCCGCGTTCTGCAGCGAGACCAGCTCCGGACTCGCAATCTGAGCCTCGGGCACCGCCACGCCGGTGGAATAGAGCACATCGTCCGCCGTGTTTGGCGTATGCGCATTCGAGTGCCAGGCATCGACCCGGGTGTTGCCGTTGAAGGACATTCCGTTGCGCGAAATCATGCCGCGATCGCCCCACGAACGCTGCTGGAAATAGGACTCGGCGACCTTGAGAAGGGTCGTGCCGTCACCGAGCGTGACGGTCGCCTGCGCGACCGCATGCCACGTCTGCGACGTGGCGTTGAATCCGCCCACCCAGACCTTCACCTGGCCCTGCGCCCCGCCCGACAGGGAATAAAACGTGGAGCTCGTCGGAAACGTCCCCTGGTATTCGCCCGAGAAGCCGGTGCGCGCCGTAAACCCGCCGGTCGTCCAGTGCGTGGGCGATGGATACGCGTGCTCGTTGTTCAGGCTCCACAACGCCCGCTCGAGACCGGTGTCGGCCAGGTTCTGGGCCGCGTTCATGTAGAAGGAACGATTCGCGAGTTTCGACGCGCCGAGCGCGAGCTTGAGATAGCTGGTGAGCGCGATCGCGATGATCGCGGCAAAAACCGCCGCGACCACCAGGACGGAACCGCGATTGGAGGCAGGTGAGCGCATGGGTGTATCCGGTTATTTGTTGCGCAGGATGAAACGGGCCGAGAGCACCTTGTTGGTGGCGGCGGCCACCGTGACGCTCTCGCGGCGAAGCAGGAAACTCACCTCGATCTGCTTGATCTCCCGGTTCGTCGTCGCGGTATTCACCGCGAAGCCGTCGACATAACCCTGACCGAGCGGGTAGGACGTCGGCTTCACGTAGCGATAGTATTTCAGGAACGAGGCGCTGCCCGGGATCGGCTGCACATCCGCAATCAGCGTAGTGGTTTCGACGGTCCCCGTCGGGTTGTCGATCGGCGGACCGTTGCGGGTCAGCACGCGGTTCACCGAATCAAACGTGTAGGTCACAGTGTACGCACCCGTCCCCGTACCCTTGGGCGCCGACGTCGTATCCGGGATGCTCAGGGTGACACTCGTGCCGCTGAAGGTCGGGACGTCGTACGCCAGCCGGACTTCACGGCTGAACTGCTCGAGCGATTTGCGTGCCCGGGCCTCGATGTCCGAGTAATTGACGATGTTCGCGCTGGTTCGACCGAGCAGGAGCACGGTTGAAAGGACACCGGCCAGCAGCACCGTTGAAAGCGAAGCGCCGATCAGCACCTCCACCAGCGTGAATCCACGCCGGGAAGCAATCTCAGTGCGACGTGTAGAAGAAATCTGAGATGCCGGTTTTTCCATAGTGGGTGATGTACGAGAGCGAATGCGGACGGCCGTCGATGCCGTTCCAGGTGGCGGTCAGCGTGATGATCTTCATGGTCGCATCGAACGGCGACGGCGCGGAGACGATGCTCTGGGCGCATCTGCCCGGTGTCCCACCGACGACAAAACGATTGATCTGCGCCGTGGCCGTCGCGGTCAGATCGGGGGTGAACGTGGTGTAGGCCACCGGTCCGCTCGTGGCATTCGTCAACTGCGTCCACGTCAGCAAACGCAGTTTCTCCATCTGACTCTGCAAAATCTGACCGGCCAGTGTCGTGTAACGCGCGGTATCGAGCGCTCGCATACCGTGCTGCACCACGATCAGCGAGGACGTGAGGGTCAGCACCATGACGGTCGCAGCCAGCATGACCTCAACGAGAGTGAACGCCCGCACCGCCGTCCCAGGGAGGGAGCGACGTTTCCGTTTCGATTGGATTTCGGCAGTCATGGCGTCGGGCGAGGAAGGGAAGATTGTAGGGTTATACACCTATCATATCACGGTATTAACCCTAACGTGAGAGCCGTTCGGTGTGTTAATCAGGCTTATTTCGACTACACCCATTTGGCATTCCACCCTTTAGAATGAAGCGTACGCAGGTGGCTTTTATACCTGTACAACAATGGCCTAGCATCTTTTAGCAACCGGCCCAAACGGGACCTCTTCCATCGAGTTTCGCGGACCTGCCATCTAGGGTCTTTTATCTCGCTGAGGGTCTCACCGTGCGGGATCAGCGGAGTCGTCGTCGGCAAAATCCCTGCAGAAGCCACGCCGATGCACGGCACTCGCGCAGTTCCCAAGGCGTTTCGAGACTCGCGACTTCGATCCACGGACGCTCGTATCGAACACGAGCCCTCGTGGCGCTTCCCGCCTTTCCCATGCACTCCTTCCTTACGCTGCGTCGCTTCGCCGGGTGGTTGCTCGTGATGGTTTCAGCCTTGGTGCGAGCCGACGACTGGCCGCACTGGCAGGGACCGCAGGCCGACGGCATCTGGCGCGAGACGGGCATCGTGGAAACATTTCCCGCGGGCGGTCCACCCGTGCGCTGGCGTGCCGCGATCGGCGCGGGCTACAGCAGCCCGGCGGTGGCGGCCGGACGCGTGTTCGTCATGGACCGGCCCAACTCGGAGACGCGGGGGAATCCGGGAGGCGCGCTGCAACGCGCCACGGAGACCGGGCGCGAGCGAGTACTCTGCCTCGACGAGCGCGACGGACGCGTGCTGTGGGAGTACGCGTACGAGTGTCCGTACTTCATCAGCTATCCCGCCGGCCCCCGCGCGAGTCCAACGGTGGCGGGCAATCGCGTTTACACCCTCGGCGCCGAAGGCGATCTGCACTGCCTCGATGTCGCCACGGGCCGCGTCGTGTGGGCGCGCGCGTTCAAGCGCGACTACGGCGTGACGACCCAGACGTGGGGTTTCGCCGCGCCGCCGCTCGTCGATGGCGACCGCGTGATCTGTATGGTCGGCGGCGAGGGCCACACCGTCGTGGCCTTCGATCGCGAAACAGGCCGCGAATTGTGGCGTTCGCTCGAGGTGTGCGAACCGGGCTACGCTCCACCCATCATCATTGAGGCGGGCGGACGACGTCAGCTGATCGTCTGGGAAAGCGAGGCGATCAACGGTCTTGATCCTGAAACAGGCCGGGTCTTCTGGACCGAGCCGTTCAAAACCAAGATGGCGCACGCCATCGGCACACCGCGTCGGCACGGCGACTATCTGTTCATTTCCTCCTTCTTCGACGGCTCGATGCTCCTGCAACTCGATCCGGCGCAGCCGCGCGTCAGCGTGGCCTGGAAGATAAAGGGCCCGAGCGAAATCCGGCCCGAAGGCCTGCACAGCTTGATGAGCACGCCGTTTCTCGAAGACGGCCACATTTACGGCGTATGCGGATTCGGCCAGTTGCGCTGTCTGCAGATTTCCACGGGTGATCGCGTGTGGGAAACCCTCGAGCCCACCACGATCGGCAGCAAACCCGCGCGCTGGACCACGGCCTTCCTCGTGAAGCACGCGGATCGCTTTTTCATCTACAATGAAAACGGCGACCTGATCATCGCCCGGCTCACGCCTCAGGGCTACGCCGAGATCAGTCGCGCCCACCTGCTCGATCCGACGAACAAGGCCGGCAATCGCAACGTCCACTGGTCTCATCCCGCCTTCGCGAATCGCAGCGTCTACGTGCGCAACGATCGTGAGCTCATTCGCGTCGATCTGAGCGCTGCCCGGCCGTGAGGTGCAGGCCGTGATCGCGTTCAACTCGCTGCGATCCGGTTAAGCGCGCGATCCGACTATTCGGATTGAACCGCCGCGCGCACGGCCAACGCTGGCGCTGCAATGAAGAAAACGTTCCCGCTCCAGGCAACCGGCAAGGATGATGCGCGGGTGCGCGACAAGATTCGCCACGAAGTGAACAAGTACGTGCGCCGCGAACGGCAAAAGGATCTGCCCGAAGGCTTCGCGCAGTGGGCCTTTGACTGCCGGGTCGGTCCGACCGCCGCGGCCGCCGAAGTGCGCTCGCTCAAGGATGTCGGCGCCGCGATTGACGCGGTGGCCGCCGCGGGCGCGAACGAAGTCTACATCGAGATCGTCGCCGCACCCGCGCACCGCACGGCGATTGGTTAACTCCAGCCCGGGCCCGTCGCCCGTGTTCAGCGCGCTTCCTGCACGCGAATCCGCCGGTACTCGATCTGGCCGTGATCGCTCTCGAGTCCGATCGGACCGGTGGCCGGCACCGGAAACGCATCGACGATCACTTCGCCGTTGCACGTCGCGTGTGCCAGACCGCCGCGCACGGTCACCACGATCTCGTTCCATTCCAACGGCCGGTACTGTTTCAACGTCAGGTAGGGTCCGGCGATGTGGTAGTCGCGCACCTGCAGCTGCGGTTCGCGCACAAACACGCCGCTGTCGGCATTGGGACTGGCGCGGAATTCCAGCTTCAGCACGAAGTCCTTCGGGAACGGGCGCGTCGTCCAGAGCTTCGCATAAGCGCGCTCGAGTCGAGCGACGGTCACCACGAGCCGGCCGTTGCGCGCGACGTAGCGGCCATCGGACGCCGCCGTCAGGCCGTCGAACACGGGGCCGTCAGCATAACGCCAGCCCGTGAGATCGCGGCCGTTGAAGAGACTCTCGAAGCCGGGCTCGGGCGTGAAGTCATCGGGCCACGCGGGCACGAGCCCGACGGTTTCCAGCACGGGCCGCAGCGCGGCGGTCCATTTGAGATAGCCGGCCGGATTCGGATGCAGCAGATCGGGAAACTCCTCCGGCTTCGCGTCGCCCTGGTCGTTCGCAAACAACGCCCAGGTGTCGAGCACCGTCACCTGCGGCTCGTCCTTGATGGCAGCGAAATAAAGCTGGTTGAGCTTCCGGATCTGATCGGCCGGTCGCTGCTTGGTCGCCGAACTCGGGAAGACGTTGCAGAGAATCACGGGCATCGCGGGATTGTGCTGCTTCAGCGCCGCCAGGATCAGCCGTAGATTTCCCGCCGCAGTCTCCGGCGTCGCCGCCTCCTCGAGATCGTTCGTGCCGATGAGCAGCACCACGCCGCGCGGCTTCAGCACGAGCACGTCCTCCTCCAGACGGATGAGCACGCCGCGTGTCGTGTCGCCGCTGATACCGCGATTCGCCACCTTCACGCCGGGAAACAGCGCCCCGAGGCTGCCGCCCCACCCTTGCGTGATCGAGTCACCCAAAAACACCACCGCGCCCTGATCCTGCTGCACGCGGCGCGCCCAGCCGCTGCGCCGCTCCGTCCAAATTTTCTGAAACCAGTCCATGCGGCGAATCGGCCCCGCTCCCGGCAGGCCGGCATCCGTCGCCGGAATCGCAAAACGCGCGCTGCCCGGCGCGGCGGCGGGCGTCGCGGCGGCTTGCGCGCGGACAGTCGGTGCAGACAGCGCCAGGAGCGCGGCGAATGGAAGCAAGGCGAAGCATTTCATGGGGTGGAAAAACAAAATCCTGCAGCAACGCGCCGGCACCGGTCGAGCGACATCACCGTGCCGGCCCGGGCGGGTTAACGCGCGGGGGGCGGCACGAGCGACGTCACGTACGCCGCGATCGCCACCATGTCGTCGCCCGTGAGGTTCGCCACGACGGGTTGCATCAACGGCGCCGACGCGCCCTTGCGGGTGCCCTGCTGCAGATCATAGAGCTGGCGCACAAGGTAACTTGGCGAACGCCCCGCGATGCCGGGAACGTCCACGAGCCCGAGGAGATCCGGACCGTGACACGTGCCGCACGCCACGGTGCGACCAGGCACGATCCTGCCATCCACGACGCTCATGCCGCCGGTCGTCACGAGGTGCTCGCCGCGCTGGATGCTGCCGACCGGCACATACGCAATGAAGCCCGAGCGCGGGTTGCGCAGGAGTTCGGACTGCTCCTCGTTCTCCGGCACTTCGACGATGCGGCCGTCGATCGGTTCGGTCTCGGTCCCCGGGAGCGGGATGAAGAGATTGCCGACGATCCGGGTCTTCGGCACCCGATCGGTTTCGATCACGCGGGTCCACGGCGTCCATTTCATGGCGCCAAAATAATCCGCTGCCGCCTTGATTTCCTCATCGGTCATCGCCTGCGCGAGGAGAATCATCGTCGGCGTATTCGGTTTCCTGGGATCAAACGTCGACCGCAGCCCGCGGCGAAAATCCTCGATCTGCCGGATGAAATACGCCGGCGGCAGTCCGGCAATCGGCGCGTTCTCCGGCCGTCCCTTCCCGTTGGGCAGGTGACACGACGCGCACCCGCGCGCGGCGGTGCCCATCTGCGCGGGGCCATGTCGCATGATGTCCGACATCGGCGGATGATCACCGGGGAACCAGTCGATCACGTTGTTGAGATCGCGCACGTCGATCAGCGAGTAGCTCGCCGTACTTTCCTCGACGTGACGCGGCCGCGTCTGCTCCGCGGAATCCTCGTTGGGCCGAAGCTTTCGCGTGGGCAAGGCCTGGGGGACGGCTCGGTCAGTTGGCAGGGGCGGCGTGCTGACACCGTAGGCCCACAGCGGCTGCGACGCCCCCGCAGCCATCGCGGTGGCACCGAGACCAGCCATGGCAGCAAGGCCCAGGAGGATTCGCAGCAGACGTGGTTTCATGGAGTCGTTCCCGGCACGCGCTTCACGGCGTTCACTTGGTCACCTTGATCACAAAGTACAAAAACGGATTGCTGACCTCGGTGAACCAGTGCGGCACGCCGTTCGGGATCACGATCACGTCGCCCTTGGCCAGCTTTCGCCTGGTCCCGCCGGTGACGGTGTCACCGCGAATCTCGCCCGCGCCCGTGGTCTTCGCCCCCTCGGTGCGACCGCCGGTCACGATCGTCGCGGTGCCTTCCAGCACATAGAAGATGTCGGTGTCATGTTCGTGCACCTCCACCTGGCCCGGTGCCGTGACCCGGCGGCCCGCCTGAATCTTGTAGCTGCTGTTGATCAGCAGCGGCATCCCCTTTTCAAACGCGGCCGCCACCCGGGCCTGGTCGAGCACGACCACCTCAGTCGGCGGCGGCTCGGCGGCGAACGCGGGAACCGTGTATCCGAACACACATGACAGCAGGAGCAGCAGGGTTTTTCTCATGGGGAATGGAGAAGACGGCCGGGACCGGGTTCTAGTCGAACCGAGGGTCGACGCGAAGCAAAACCAGGGGCGTGATTGCCGGTGCCGCCGTTTGCGGCTGCACCGCAGGGTTTCATTGCCGGCCGCGACGCTGCGGGAGCCCGGCGGCGGAGACCGGCGTTTGCCCGTTCCTGTTTCAAGCGCTGTGGGTCGTCCAGGACTCGAGGTACCCCGCCACCGTCCCCTTGCCAAGGTGGGTGTTGTAGTACTTTTTCCAGTACTGCGCCTGCGCCTCGCGGTCGCCCGCCGCGGGCAGCGGCGCCGGCACGCGGTAATATTTCAACCGCGCCATGATCGCCGCGTAACCATCATCGTCGGTGATCTGCGCGAAGGTCAGCGCGCCGCCCGCCGGCGTGAAGGCCGAGGCAATGGCATCACCGAGACGCGGCCGGTGCGCGAGATAGTTGCGCCAGATGTCGTCATACGTGGCGCGCTCCATCTGAAACAATCCGCGGGCGGGCCCGCCGTTCAACTGCGTGCGCCAGCGCAATCCGCCGCTCTCCTTCAGTGCCGTGCCGATCAGCAATTCGACCGCAGCCTCGCTGTAGAGCCCGAATCTGGCGTCCGTGAGTTCGTCGATGGTTTTGAGCACCTCGCGAATCGTCGCCGTGAGTTGCTCGAGGGGAGATGCGGGCTGGTTCGCGTCCGGACGATTCAGGGGCTTCATGACGAGCGGGGAAAGCGTGACCGTACCGTGCGCTTGGCTACGTGCAACTCAAAGGGTCCGCCGGAGCTGACGGCCGTTAGGTGCGCCACGCCAACTCGACCGAGTGACCGTGTTCGGCGCGCGTCCGATCGACGCAGCGCAGCTGCAGGCGCGCGCCGCCTGCTTCGAGCTGTGCACTCACCCACCCGGCTGGCTGCGCGGGCTCGAACACGTAGCCGGTCGTCGGCAGATTGATCAGGTGCAGCCCGCTGGGATCCTGCTGGACGCTCCAGCGGTGCGAGTGTCCGAACACATACGCCTTCACCTGGCGGCGTGGCCGCAGGATGGCGTAGAGCGCGTCCTCATCGATCAGCGTGAGTTTGTCCGGAGTCGTGCGCGGATTGTGATGCACCATCACGAGCGCCGGCTTGCCGGCGTTGGCATCCAGCGTGTCAGCAAGCCAGGCAAGTTGCGCCTCGCCGAGAACTCCGGGCGTCGAATTGGTCTTGTCGAGTGAATCGAGCAGAAACCAGTTGGCGCGGGCGGACGGAATCATCGCCATCTGTCGGTCGACTCCGGGTCGCGGCGCAGAACGGTCATTGCGCAGCGCTGCCCAAAACCGCTCGCGATGATCGTGATTCCCAAGCCCGAGGTGGAGGGGAATCGCTGCGGCCCGCAAGGGCAGGAGCAGTTGGGTCAGCGTGGCGTAGTCGGCCGTTTCACCGGTGTTGAAGGCCAGGTCGCCATTGACCAAAGCGCCTGCCGGCCGGCGCGGCAGTTGCAGCACGTCGGCCACCGCTGTCTGGAACTGGTCAGTCATGTTGATCCCGCGGGCAACTTTCGCGCGGTCAGCCGCGATGTGCGGATCCGACAGCAAGGCCCAGTGATGTTCGTCCACTTCCCGCGTGGCCGCGATGACCGCGGGCGCGAACGCCAGGCCCGCGCCGGCCAAGAGCGTACGACGGACGAATTCACGGCGGGACAAGGGCGGCAGATGAATCGGCATGGCGGCGAGGGGTGCATTCCAGCCTTGCCCGGTGCCGAACGGCGGGGCAACGCGATTTCAGCGTGACGGCTTGCGGACGGGCCGTTCGCCAGCGCAGCGCACGCACGGAATTCTCCTTGAATTCCACGGTCAGGTTGCGATGGGAAAGGCATGACGCCACGTGAACCCGAACCGCTCGCTGCCCTGGCCGGCGAATGGCAGATGGTGCGCGCTGAGTTCGACGGCGAGCACGTGCATGAACTGGTCACATCCAATACCAGGCTCACGCTGGGCGACGGCGTCTACGAAGTCCGTTTCGGCGGCGAGGTCGCCGATGCGGGCACGGCCGAGGCTACGGTCGCGAACGAACTCTCCACGCTCGTGCTCGCCGGCCTCAATGGCCCCAATGCGGGCCGGACGATTCGCTCGCTGTACCAGATGCGTGGCGTGTGGCTGCGCATTTGCTACGGACTCGACGGTGTGCTGCCGGACGCATTCACCACGGCAGCTGGCACCCGGCGCTACCTCGCGACCTACAAACGCGTCGGCTAGCTCGCGCGGGCCGGCGAAGAATTGGCATCGTCAACCTCGCGCGAGAGGCTTGAGTTGAAATGATTCATCGGGGACCCCGCTCAGAAATTCTTCCTCTCTGACGTATGCGTTTACTTGCTCGCTCCTGCCTTCACCCCCGTGTCGTCGTCGCCGTCGCGTCCCTCTGGAGCGGCTTCGCGGCATTCGCTCAACCCGCTTCCGTTCCGCCCGCTTCGCAGCGCAGCGGAGCCGCACCGGGCGTCATCACCGGCCGGGTCCTCAACGCCAACAGCGGTAATTATCTCAACCGCGCGCGCGTGGCGGTTGAAGGCACGTCGTTGCAGACCTTCACGGACGAGAACGGCAACTACCGACTGGGCGGCGTTCCCGCCGGCGAGGTGCGCCTCAGCGCTGCGTTCACCGGACTCGCCGCGCAATCCGCCTTGGTGACCATCTCCGCCGGTGGGGTCGTGCAGAAGGACTTCGATCTCGCGCTGCCGCGCATGGATTCCGAGACCGACAAGGGCGTGGTCACGCTCTCGGCGTTTACCGTGCAGGAACGCGAACTTACGGGCCAGGCGGTTGCGCTCCATGAACAGCGGACTGCGCCGAACATCAAGAATGTCGTCGCGATCGACGTGGATACGGGCGAGGGCAACGTCGGCGAATTCCTGAAGTACATTCCCGGAATCGTCATGGAGCAGAGCCCGCAAACGCCGCAGTTCGCGAACATCCGCGGCATGCCGGCCAGCGGCACGCTCGTCACGACGAACGGCATGGAGATTGCCGCCAATGGTATCGTCGGTCGCGCCACCGATCTCGGCCTCTCCGCCACCGGCAACATCGATCGCATCGAGGTCACGAAAGTCCCGACACCGGACATGCCGGCGAATGCCGTGGGCGGCGGCATCAACATGGTCACGAAAAGCGGCTTCAGCCGGAAGAAGCCGCTGCTGACGTACAATATCTACGGCACGGTCAGCACCCTCGACGGGCTCAGCGGTCCGGGCCCCATCACCGGCAAGAGTGACGGGCCTGACAATCGCTCTAACGTCCAGCGGCTCAACCCGTCTTTCAACCTTTCCTACCTGCACCCGATCAACCGCTCGTTCGCGCTCGCACTGTCCGCAAGCAAATCGATGCGTTATAACGACTGGCAGTTCCCCGCGCCGGCGTGGGACAAGGTGAACCTGCGGCTCGTCACGGACACGATCAATCACCTGAACATCGGCGAGGAGAAGGAACTGGGTGCCGCCACGCTCGACTGGAAAATCAGCGCCAACGACACGTTGTCGCTCAGCGCATCGCACTCGAACCAGGAAATTTTCGTCCGCCAGAACCGCGTCATTTCCACGTTCGGTGCCGGTGCCACCGGTGGCCCGACGTTCGCGGCGGGCGCGCCGACGGGTGTTGGCACCGCCACGATGTCGCCGACCGGCAACAACCAGTACAAGGATCTGAGCCTCGTTTCGCTCTCGTACCGCCACACCGGCGCCGTCTGGAAGATCGATGCCAACCTCAGCCGCTCTGCGGCGGGCACGAAGTTCACCGATACCGAGGATCGAATCTTCAACAACGTGAGCGCGCGCATCGCCAACATCACGTTGCGCCACGACGGCATCGATCAGGTGGTTGATCGCAGGATCGCCGCGGTGACTGCGACCGATCGCACGGGCGCACCGGTCAACATCTACGACATCTCGGCCCACAGCATCGTCAGCACCGGCAGCGCGCCGCAGGACATCACCGATGAAGTCCGGCGGGCCGGCGTGAATGTGAGCCGCGATTTCGACGTCAAGTTTCCTCTGACGCTGAAGGTGGGCGCAATTGTGAACCAGCGCACGAACGACACGGTCGCCGGTTCCAAGAGCTGGACGTTCGCGCCCCCGGGCGGCGCGGCGGCGACGCTCGCGCGCAACTACGACGTCGTGGCGCAGAATTTTTCGCGGCACAGCTACTTCGTCGACGCCAGGAACCGCGACGTGGCCGTCAGCTGGCCGAGCATGGCCAAGGTCTACGAACTCTACGCCGCCCACCCCGAGTGGTTCGTGCTCAACGAGCCGGCGGCGTACATGAGCGAGGTTAATCTCACCAAGACAATCGAGGAGACGATTACCGCCGGCTATTTCCGCGCCGACGCCAAGCTCTTCGACAACCGGATGTGGATCGTGAGCGGCGTCCGCTACGAGCGGACCGACGACGAGGGCTGGGGTCCGTTGAACGACATTCGCGCGACCTACGTGCGAACTGCGAACGGCGACCTTGTGCGCGATTCCGCGGGGCGCCTGATCCCGATCACGACGAACGCGCTGCAGCGGGCGCAGCTGCAGTACACGCTGAAGGGCGCGTATACAAAGCGCAACTACGGCGACTTCTACCCGAGCATGAACGCGAGCTTTTCGATCACGCCCACCATCGTGGTGCGTGCCGCGTACGCGCGGACGATCGGCCGGCCGAATTTTCCCGAAATCATCCCCGGCATGACCGTGACCGATCCGGATTCCTCAACGACCAACAAGGTCATCACGGTGATCAACAGCGCGCTGAAGCCCTGGACTGCAAACAACTACGACCTGAGCTTCGAGGTGTACGAGGTGAAGGGCGCAGTCGCGTCGGCGAGCCTGTTTCAAAAGGATCTGAAGGACTTTTTCGGGTCGACGCGCGAGGATGCCACGGTCGAGAAACTCGCGGACTTCGGGTTTTCGGACGACTATCTCGACTACGACATCGTGACGAAGCGGAACATCGGGTCCGCCACGATCTCCGGCGTGGAACTCAGCTACCGGCAGTCACTCGGCGCATTGCAGCCGTGGGCAAAGGGCCTGCAGGTCTTCGGCAATGTGACCCTGATGGATCTCAGCGGACCCAACGCCGCCGATCTGACGGGATTCTCCCCGCGCACGATCCAATGGGGCGTAAGCTACGCGCGCTCGAAATTCTCCGCCAGGGTGAACGTGAATCAGAACAAGTGGCGTCGCAACACCCCGACCGCCGCAAGTGCCACCGTCCGCGCCAACAGTTACAACTACTTCGCCCCGCAGGTGAAAGTCGACGCGACGGTGTCGTACATGTTCAACCGCCATTACTCGGTCTACCTCGACGCCAGGAACATTTCCGGCACGCCGCAGCGCCGCGGTACCTGGTCCCCGGATACTCCGGCGTACGCGCGGATCGACATCCTGCAGTATCCTGCAGCCGCGTTCACCCTGGGCATCAAGGGAGACTTCTGATGAGCGTGGCGCGCAACCGACTATTGAATACGCCCGCGCGGCGCCCCGCGAGGTGGCCACACCGTCCGGGCCGAACGGCTGAATCGCCCGCCGCCCCGGGCTGAAACCATGGGCCATTCCAAGTCGAGCGGCTAAACCGACCTGTCATGCCTTTCCGGAGACGCAATTGCGGCCGATTAATAGAGCCGAAACGGGGCCCGGCGATCGATTGTGCGGGAGTTTTCGATACAGAATTTCGGCCCTTGTTCCAGTGCACTCCGGATGCAGCCGGCAGGACCGCTCTGGAAGCCGGCTCGAGGCCATTTTCCGAGGAGAAAAAGTGCGCCTAAACCGCTGAACCCGACCTCATCGGCGCAACCGGGGTGCAAGTAAAAAACACCCCCTGTTTTAACAATTTTCTAACGACAAACGCATTGACGGAGAAATCGGCGACTCCCATGGGTTGTGGTCGCCGCGGCCGAAGACCACATCCTGTAGTGGTCGGCAAGCCGTGGATAACCTGGTAACAACTTTGATTCGCCGTCCGCCTTTTTGCCGTAACAAAGGCCCTGTTCGCTGTCCCTTTTCATTTTTTCCCATCCTTTTCCGTCGCCCTCTCAGCCATGCAAAAAACCTTTCAGGTCGGAGCCAAGACCTTCGTGCTCGACCAAACCAAGGCCGAAGCCGCATTCGCGGCCAAGAAAGTCATCAACGGTCGCGTGACGATGACGTTCAACCTCCTACCGCTCAAGTACCAGTGGGCGTACGACCTGTATCGCAAGATGAAGGCGAATCACTGGGAGCCGGAGGACATCCCGATGGGCAAGGACATCGAACAGTGGCGCGACGAAAAGGTGGTGAGTGACGCCGAGCGTTGGATCATTCGCATGGGCATCGGCTACTTTTCCGCCGCCGAGGGAATCGTGGGCGACAACATCCAGCACGTGGTACGCGAACTCGTGACTGCTCCGGAGCTGAAGCTCGTCCTGGGCCGGCATGCCCACGAAGAGAACATCCACGCGGACTCGCTGCTTTACATGATCGCGTCGCTGCAGATCAACCCGCACGAGTGCGAAGCGATGTTCGAGGATGTGCCGACCATCGTTCGGAAGAACGAATTCGTCACGAAGGTTTCCAAGGAGCTTCGCCGTGATCTCGACCTCACCAAACCTGAGAACAAAAAGCTGCTGGCGAAGAACATCTTCGTCTTCGGTCAGTGCATGGAGGGCACGCAATTCTACGGTCTCTTCGGCATGGTGCTCTCCCTCTACCGGCAGAACAAGTTCCCCGGAATTGGCCAGATGTTCCGATACACGCTCCGCGACGAATCGAACCACATCGAGGTTTTCCGGAATCTCTTCATGGATCTGGTCGAGGAAAACCGCGAAATCTGGACCGCTGAATTCAAGGAAGAGCTCCGCGCGCTGATGGCTGAAGCCGTAACCCTCGAGAAAGAGTTCATTCGCGACTGCCTGCCCGTGAACTCGGTCGGCCTGAGTGCCGAGGATTTCACCCAGTACATCGACTACATCGCGGACCGACGCCTCGAAGGGGTCGGCCTCGCCCCGCTCGCAGCCGGCGTCAAGAACCCGCTGCCTTGGCTCGCCGAGATGATGGACATCAAGAAAGAACAAAATTTCTTCGAGGGCCGAGTGACCGAATATCAAAAAGCATCTTCGCTCAACGTCGCTCACGACGACGAACTCTGATTTCCCGGCGCGTTCGCCGAAGCGCCCGCACTCGCCGCATTGACGGTGACGGGGTACGCCGGGTCGAACGCCATGGCTCGAACGCCACGCCGCATCGACGGAGCTGCCTCGCGCCAAGAATCATCTTCCACCTTTCGTTTCGTCCTTCCGCTTCCTTCGGTCGTCCCCCCATTCCCCTCTCCCGCGGCGCGCCTGTCCCCATCGCGCCGCTTTCTTTTCCGCCGTTGCGCTCCGCTTCAGGTCCGCCCCGGCGTCCACTGTTTTCCACTGATATTCCGCGCCGCCCTGCCGCGTCCGGTAGTTTCGAATCTTCGCCTCCGTTTCTGCCATGAGCACTCCCTCCGTCGCCACCGATCTCGCCCTCAAACGCACTGTCCACGCTCCCGTCGAACAGAAACCGCACTATGCCTGGCGTGAGGTCGTCGCGGGCGAAACCATCGAGCTGCCCCACGTCATCCTGCTCTGCCCGCATGGTGAGGAGCGTTTCGTCCTCGCCGAGGTTGCCGACACCGTCGGCAAGGCACTGACCAACGTACACCTCGCCAAGGGCGAAACGGATATTTTTACCGAAGCCAATCGCGCGTGGGTCGCGAAGATTTGTCGGGAAGTCGCCGGCAATCTCAGCGAGCTCTCCCGCAAGCAGTCGCCCGTCCGCCTCTCGCTCGACGCCCTGTACGAACTCCTCGAAAAAACCCTCGTCGACAACAACGCGTACTTTGTCGCGAAGAGTCTCCTGCTGAACCGCGCCCGAAAGATCGCCATCAACCGCGAGGCTGCAGCCCAGTCGACGCTCCGGGTCATCCGCCGGAACAATCAAGTCGTCCCGTGGAACGAGCAGAAGGTTGAGATCGCGATCCGCAAGACGTTCCTCTCGCTCCAGCGCGATTCCGCCCCCGCCGTGGCCATCACCCGCACCGTTTCCGGCCGGGTCCACTCGTCCAAGCAGTCGTTCGTCCACATCGAGGAAATCCAGGATATGGTGCAGGAAGAGATCATGAAGGCCGGTCACTACAAGGTCGCCGAAGCCTACATTCTGTTCCGCGCTCAGCGCGCGGTGGCGCGTGACGCCGGCCTCGACCCGGAAGCCGGGGACCTCGGCACCGATGCCGTCGTCGCTCCCGTCGCCGCCGGTCAGGCCGCGATGATCGTGGTGAAAAAGGCCGATGGACTGAATGTATTTTGGGACGGTGCTGATCTCCGCAAGCGGATCGAGTTCGCCCGAATCGGCCTGGACCTGCATCTCTCCAACGACGAGATCGAAGCCGAACTCCGTCGCTCGGTCTATGACCAGATTTCCCAAAAAGATCTCGATGCCACCATCATTCTCAATTCGAAGACCCTGATCGAAAAAGATGCTGATTTCGCGAAGTTCGCCGGGCGTATTCAGCTCACCTACATCTACGAGGAGGTCCTGGGTTGGGATATCATGAAGGAAGGCATCGGCGCCTTGAAGGCCGCCCACCAGCGCGCCTTCAAGAAGTACCTCGAGCATGGCGTCGCGATCAAGCGCCTCAACCCGCGCCTGCTCGACTACGATCTCGCCAAACTCGCCGCCGCACTCGATCCGTCGTCCGACCTGGAGTTCGACTTCCTCGGGATCCAGACGATGTACGATCGCTATCTGATCATCGACAAGACCCGGAAACCGTCGCGCCGGATCGAGACCCCGCAGTTCTTCTGGCTGCGCGTGTCGATGGGGCTGATGCTCGACGAAAAGGGCGACCGCGAGTCGCGCGTCACCGGGCTCTACGAACTCTACAAGAGCCGCCGCTTCTGCAGCAGCACGCCCACCCTCTTCAACTCGGGCACGCTTCACTCGCAGCTTTCGTCCTGCTACCTCTACTACGTCGATGACTCGCTCGAGAGCATCATGCTTCGCGGCATCGCCGACAACGCCTTCCTCGCCAAATGGGCGGGCGGCCTCGGCGGCTCCTGGACTGCGGTGCGCGGCACCGGTGCCTACATCGCCGGCACGAACGGTGAATCGCAGGGCGTCATTCCGTTCCTGAAGCTCCACAACGATCAGCTTGTGGCCGTCAATCAGGGCGGTAAACGCAAGGGTTCCGGCTGCGCGTATCTGGAAACTTGGCACAACGACATCTTCGAATTTCTCGAACTGCGCAAGAACACCGGCGACGATCGCCGCCGGACGCACGACATGAACACGGCGAACTGGATTCCCGATCTGTTCATGAAGCGCATGGAGGCCCGACAGACCTGGACGCTCTTCCGCTCCAACCAGGTCAAGGACCTGCACGATCTCTACGGCCAGGCCTTCGAGAAACGCTACCTCGAATACGAGGCACTCGCCGAACAGGGCAAGATCCAGGGCCAGAAGATCGAGGCGCTCGAACTCTGGAAGAAGATGCTATCGATGCTGTTCGAAACCGGACACCCGTGGATCACGTTCAAGGACGCCTGCAACATCCGGTCGCCGCAGGACCACGTGGGCGTTATCCACTCTTCCAATCTCTGCACCGAGATCACACTCAATACCTCCAACGACGAAACCGCCGTCTGCAATCTCGGCTCGGTGATTCTTGAAACGCACCTGAAGCCTGACGGCTCCATCGATCACGAGAAGCTCCGCGACACGATCCGCATGGCCGTGCGCGCGCTCGACAACGTGATCGACATCAATTTCTACCCAACGCCCTCCGCGAAATTGTCGAACTCGCGTCACCGTCCCATCGGCTTGGGCATGATGGGCCTGGCTCATGCGCTCTATCTCCGCGGCCACGCCTTCGCCTCCCCCGAGGCAGTCGAGTTCAACGACGAGGCGATGGAGGCGATTGCGTTCTACGCTTACGAGGCGAGTTCAGATCTGGCGGCCGAACGCGGCACGTACTCAAGCTACAAGGGATCGAAGTGGGACCGGGGGCTGCTCCCGCAGGACACGCTGGATCTCCTCGAGAAGGAACGGGGCGTTGAAGTCGAGGTTCCGCGCGGCGGCAAACTCGACTGGACGCCGCTGCGCGCGAAGATTGCCGCGCAAGGGATGCGCAATTCAAATTGTCTCGCCATCGCGCCCACGGCGACGATCTCGAACATCACGGCCACCTCACCCTGCATCGAGCCGACCTACAAGAACCTGTTCGTAAAATCGAACCTTTCAGGTGAGTTCATCGTGTTGAATCCGTTCCTCGTGAAGGATCTCAAGTCCCGCGGCCTGTGGGACCAGGACATGATCGACAATCTCAAGTACTTCGACGGTGAGCTAAAGGACATCGAGCGAATCCCCGGCGACCTCAAGGCCAAGTACCTGACGGCATTCGACATTGATCCGAAGTGGATTCTTGATGCCGCCGCCCGCCGTCAGAAATGGATCGATCAGGCGCAGAGCGTAAATCTCTGGATCAAGACGCCTGATCTGAAGACACTCAGCCATATGTA
The DNA here is from genome assembly GCF_047521145.2 of Terrisphaera buseokensis. GTDB lineage: Bacteria > Verrucomicrobiota > Verrucomicrobiia > Opitutales > Opitutaceae > ER46. The sequence continues at coordinate 6,100,997 of NZ_CM134186.1, forward strand.
CCGGCAAGCGTGGCACGTCGGGTTGAAGACGACGTATTACCTGCGCAGCCTCGGAGCCTCCAACATCGAGAAAGCCACGGTCGCCGTGAAGAAGGAAACGCGCGGGGCAATCAAAGAGGGTGCCGATGGCGGCCAGAACTCAGGCGACACAGGCGGCTCGCACTCCCCCATTCCAAAGAAAATCTATTCCGACGAGGAAAAGAACGCGTGCAGCATTGAGGCGATGCGGAATGGTGGCACTTGTGAAGCCTGTCAGTAACCATTAACCAGCGGCGTCTGCTGCCCAACGCGTCGCTTGACCCGTTCAGCCCCGACACTACGTCGGGGCTTTTTTGCGCGAGAACAGCACCTTTGACGACCAGTGCGTCAGGCTACGAGAAAAGTGCAGGAGGACACACCGTCTCAATTTACGGCCACGTCTACTCCGACATCCCGCGGGATCCTTCCCGGTTTCGTTTGGACCGGCGTGCCATGTATGAGGCCCTCATCATGGCAAAACCCGGTCTCACCACGCCTGCGGGAGTAAACCGAACGAAGCCATGCTGTGCAGCAACTCGGACTAGTTCGCCGCGGTGCTGGACGCCCAACTTGCGATGCAACTCTCGCCTCACCGTCGATACCGTAGCCGGACTTAGGTTAAGCTCACGAGCGGCGGCTGTGTTGTCGCAACCATCTCCAATCACAGACAAGACCACTTGCTCAAACGACGTAAGGAGACGAAAGACCGCAGTCGAAGCCGAACCGACCTGGTACATATGTTCAACTATGGACGGACTCCAGTAGCGGCGCCCTCCAGCTACAAGTTGCAGTACCTTCGAAAAGGTTTCCGGCACCTCAGCCGCTGAGTCGTAAACACCGTCGACCGCAAGCGTCCGCAGTGCCACAAGAACTCGATACTCCCGCCGCGCTGTCACGATAAGAACCTTGGTTGATCGGACGGGCGCCATCTTGTTCCACTTGGCTAACATATCCAGCACGTCACCGTCCATGTTGTAGCCGACTCCGCTGACTAATAAGTCAACTTTCTGCGCCACCATTAACTCAAGGGCGGATTCGACAGAAATTGCGATGGTGACACTTGCTCTTGGATTCAGATGCAAAACATACTGCCGAAGTGACTCGGCATAAAGCCGGTCAGATTTCAGGATGATGACACGATTCAATCGGGGAGTTAAGGGAGTATCCATGAACCCTTCGATGTAGCAGCAGCCGGTAACTTCCAACGACGTCGTCGTAATTTTTCCGTAACACCGACGTCGATTCGAGACCGCCAACTATCTCCCCGACCGGAAGCCCGTCTCGGACAATCACTGGCGATATCGATACCCTGTCTTTGGTAACACTTGAATCCAATCCCTTAGGGCAATTCCAAGATTCCCCATCGTCACACTCAATCGTCCAAGGAGAACGCGCATATTACTCGTGTCACCTTGATAACGTCTTCCAAGAACTTCACCGAACATTTTTTCATACGAGACCACTTCACCGCCTGAATGTGCAAGCAGCTCCAAGAGTAACTTCTCACGGGGGGTGAGGACCACGTGTCTACCCTCGTACGTCAGTTTACATTCGGACGCCTGCCATGTCGCACCCGCAAAAGAAACCTTCCTCGCCAAAGGGGCAGTATGATTTCCCTTCGTCTCGTTAAAATACTTCGACAAATAGGCCAGCAACAAGTCGGCACTCACCGGGTCCCGCAGTACACAATCGGCTCCCAGCGCCACCTGCCGAGCCTGGCTCGATACTGCAGTGCCAGCGTTGACCAGTACGACCAAACGGAGGCGAGAGAGCACCTTCAATTCCGTCAAAGCGCCTATCACGTCATCGGAATAGCCGTCTTCTAACCTTTGCCTGACGACGATGACCCTTGGCACTTCCCGGTGCACCTGCCTGACAACCGCTCTGACCGACGTGCAAAGGTTTGCCGACCATCCGCCGCTTTCACACAATGCAATGAGGGCCGCGGCGTCCGTCGGCACACTTGAGGCAATAATGATCACTAGGAGGCAGGACCGGAAATCATTCAGTATAGCTCTACTAAATCGGCAGAGCCAAAAGCATCCTGAATTTTTCGGCACGCGGCGCGACGGAAAAACCCAACAATCCGCGACACTTCCTGATGCCGCCAAGTACTCCCCTTGCAGTTATGAAGGCGAGCGGTTCATACTCACCCTTAAACCAATCTTCTATCTGCGTGCGACTGAGCGCCGGTGCGTTCACCGACACGAAAATCAAGACACATGAATGGCTTCCCAGCACATTACGTCGATTTATCCAATAGTAGTCTGCAAACCGTGGATCTCGACTTACACTATCCAACCTGGAACAATGCTCACCTTGAATTCCGAAAGTGGAATTTGCCTCAGCGATTGAGAAAGCAACGGTAAAGACGGGGACTATCATCAAGAGAAAATCAATTCCCGAAATTCCTTTGATTGAGACTGGGATGGCCAAATCCTGAAACTCCGCTTCCTTATTAGCATTGTTAGCCACGTTAGTCCGCGCCGCTATTTCGATTGCACGACGGACGCCTTCACTAAAAACCGCTGGCGATGAATCCCGACTGCCATATGCGGAATCAAAGAAACCTGCAGCCGTTGTCATAGCTGCCGCAGCTGTCTTCCGGGCCTCCTCCAAATTCCGAAGCAGCTGAGCGACGGAAGAATCAATTCGGGCTCGACTCGTTGCCAGCGAACAGGCGGCGGCAACGTGGGCGTGAATGGTGGTTAGCAACCCGGAGATCTGGAGCAGGGCATCGCGGGCACTTTCGGATGCCACCACCTCCACTTCGCGTTCGATAAGTGCCGTATCTAAGTCACTGACTGCTGACGTGGCCCTCTGCGCCAGACTTCGCTCTTGCCGACGCCGTCGTGTCTCGCCGATCCACAAGAGAATACGAGTGTCGAAAACATCTCGTTCAGGCAACGGTTTCGAAATGAATTCAAGCACCTGCAGTGGAATGGCACGCCGAAGATTCTCATCTGAATCAAACGCACTCACGACTACAAAGCCGAGGTCAGGATCTAGCCGACGGGCGCATTCAACAAATACCAGACCATCCATCTCCGGCATATGTATATCCACCAGGCACAAATCGAAACGATCCTGTGAAAGCACCTCCAGCGCTTCCTCGGCGGACACGCAGCAAACAAGCTGGTGCTCACGACTGAGTCGCAACCGAAGCGCTGCGTGAATCTGGCGTTCGTCATCCACCGCGAGGATTCGCGCCGGCAACATCTCTACCAAATTCTGATTCATGAACGTACGACGGGAGTCACATTCGAATCAAAGAGTCTTACCTCCTCAGGCATCCCGCGAGGGAAAGGAGCGGTTTGAGCAGCTGGCAAATCAACCGTAAACACAGTACCACGCCCCAGCTCGCTCTCCACTGAAATTGAACCGCCATGAAGCACTACAATCTTTCGGCACACGGTAAGGCCTATTCCAAATCCTCGCTCACCGTTTCCCGTTTGCTTCGTGGTGAAATGGGGCTCGAAAATGCGAGCCAGGTTCTCTGGCGGAATTCCGCAACCGTTATCACGCACCTGGATGCGAATCCATCCATCATTAGGCGACGCGCACTTAACCTCTACTGATTGTCCGGGCGCACACGCATCAACTCCATTTGCGATCAAGTTCGTCATGAGACGCTGGATTAAACCGCCATCCATCGCGAGCTTTTCCATCGGTGCGCAGTTCAACATAACTATAACCCCTCGCCCGTGAGCTCTGCCAGCTAGGACTTCACGGGAATCAGAGCAAACTGAAGCAAGATCCGTCGCCTCAAATCGCGGCTCGATGTCATCGGTATACGACAATGCATCGCGGATGTATCGATCGACCATTCCTATCGAGCGCCAGGCGGCAGCCTGTACGTCTGCAGCAGTGCTGCCGGGAGAAAACTTCCCCTGACTTTGGGCCACAAACGACGAGACAGGAGTAATGAGGTTACGGAGATCGTGCGCCAATCCCTTGGACATAATGGCCATATTATCCAATCTAGAACGTGACGAAGCGTGGTTCACCAAACGCGAGCGGGTAAGCAGATTGTCGACGACGAGAGCGAGGCCCTGGAGGTGTCGGACTTCAGGAAACGTGTACGGCCACTCATCCCTCTTCATCCCTAAGGCAACTATAAGCGAGGGGGTCGGACTGTTGCGTGGAACCGATATGATCAGTCCAATCTTTTCACTATCAAGTACATGCTGAAGATCTGAAAAACCAGGCCTGTGTTTCCGCCTCGAGAGGCTTTCTGGAGTAGCCCAGCCCAGTTCGCACAAACTTAAATACGCGCGCCCCCTTTTTCTTATCAATGAAACAACTGGGTTTTCTGCGTCACTATGATCGAGACACAAGCGGCAACTGTGCGCTCCAAATTCCATGCACAAGAAGACCTCCAATTGCTCGATCAAATGAGCAGGTCGCCATTCCGCACGTGCAATTTCCAAAAGCAGACGTCGCACATTGGAAAGTTTCCGCTCTCCATCTGCGTCGAGCCACAATCGGAGTTTGCGATCGCTCCAAACGGCGAGCGGTCCGCAAACTCCAATACCAAGCAGCAAGCTAAATGGCTCAGCAATTACTACGCTTGAAACTATCCAAATGGAATAGGCACCAAACGACAAAACAGCCACAAACGAAAGTCTTCTGACTACTTGCAAAAGCATCTCACGCGCGCTAAATACACGATAAAACAGCAGAGCCCATGCGGCAATTACTGTAGCAGCCAATACTAATACAACACTTGATTTATTAAATGCGCGCACATTAGAATAATTACCAATAGCATTCAAGACTCCGATTATAACCGCGGCGCCTCCGGAATTCAGGGCAATAAACTGAAGTTCTAAGCGCCGAATACCACGGCACCTTGCAATACTTGTCCATGTTTTAAATATAGTTATGACATAGGCCGAAAGACAAACGACTATGTATATGTAATAGGCTTCGCCGCGCTTCAAATATCCCCGGACGTCGTGATACACAAACCTATCAGATGTAGATATAAGCGCACAGAACACTCCAAGTGACAGGGCCGGAAATGCGGCACCAAAAACTCCACTACCGGAATCGGCATTCCTGGAGTTTACGTCCATCAACAGCCAAATACTGACAGGAAGAAATGAAACGACAATTGCGTTGGCCCTAAACCACCACTCCAATTCTACTAGTTTCTCGCCCAGCGGCAGAAAAGCTGTACCCATAGCTCTGTAAACACACCCGAGCCACGCTGTTTCCAAAAGCAAGACCAGAGCGACTGCGCGATTGGACGAACGAAATGGACTAGACCACATGACGGCCAATCCCAAAATCAAGGAGAAGATCGCAGATGCGAGCGTTAATGCCATCATTGTTTTATCGTTAATCACTTTCGCTTGCTTTCAGTAATCCGAGTTAATAGCAGAGAAATAGGTCGTCACTTCAAAACTTGCTGCGCAATCATACCCATACCCCAAGTTGAGGTATACCGAGAGAACTTTTCCATAAATCGGCAAATTCGGCGAGTTCCCTCACCAGCGGGCTGATGAAATGCGATTAGAGATCATCAGACGAGCAGCGTTAAAAAGGTGCGCGCGGACGCCCCTCCTCCAACCGAGTTTCGTTTGTTTGATTAACGTCGAGACGTTAAATGAAGCGAATCACCCGATTCGATCGATCAAACGCAAGCGAGATGAGGTGCCCGCGGGGATAGACCGCCACGTCAATGGGATCTACGCGCGGTATGTGTCGCCATCGATCTCGCCGGATACACTGCTGAAGGTCAAGGTGCTGTAGTCGCTGATCACGGCGCGCTCTGATCCGCAGCTCTGCGGATGGCTGCAGATTGAGTTGCTGTTCCGTTGGTTACTGGACGTAGCCGATGTCGTCGAGGATGACGGCCGCCGAGCGGGACTCATGCAGTAGTCGCCAAAGAGGGCACCGTTTGGCGACGTTGATGGTGTGAAACGTAAGACGACGTTAACGCCAGATACGGAGGCGACCCAAGGGGTGCGGCTGGATTTGGGCACGAAAAAGCGGAGTGCAGTGGATACGGATCGGCTTCACCGACCAGCGCCTGACGGCGCACGGGGGTCTGGCGGTGTGGACGGGCGTTGTGCGGGAAAGCGGGCTGCGCGAGAAGCTCGGCACGGTGTTGCCGCATGCGCCGACGAGTCCCAACGCCTTGGAGCAGGTGGACACGGCGCTGGGTTTTATCGGTGGGAATCTCTGCGGGGCGGACAAGCTGGCGCGGGTGGCGCATCTGGCGCACGACCCGGCCGTGGCGGAGGTGCTGGGCATAGAAGCGGTGCCAAGTCAGTCGACCCTCTTGCGATTCTTCGCCGTGTGCGAAGAGCTCGGCGGACTCCACGCCTAGGAGACGGGTACTCTGCCCGCCCGCACCGAAGTATCAACGCCCGCGTAAAGTTGTCCCACTAACGCCCGTTTAAAACTGCCCCCCCTCCCCCCGTTGGAGTAACCGCGGAGGAGGGAGGGTGACGTTGCCCCGATTTGACGGACAAAGAAGGCACCAGCCTGCGCGATGCTCCGCAGTCGGCGAAAGTCGATGTAGCCGCGATCGATCACCAGATAACTGGCCGGTTCGATGGGCACATCATCCAGCCACAACACATCCGCATAACTTCCCTTGGTAACGGTCGCGAAAACAGGGAAGGCGGCGCGCAGATCGAGCATCGTGTGGAGCTTGACCGTCGCATCGGAGCCGGTCCAGTTGGCCCAGGGACACAGTGCAAGACTCAGATCGATGAAAGTGGAGTCGAGTGCATACGCCGGCGCTTTCAGATCGAGGATGTAGGGCTCCTCACGATACGCCTCGCGGGCCCGGTGCATCAGTCGCTGCGCAATCGCGGCGAAGAGTTGCCACGGCCTTTGTTCGTTCACGCGCGCGAGCGTGCTGCGGGTCACACGCGAGCGGAAGCCGAGGTGATACCGCAATCGAGGTTGGGAATCCAAGCGCGCCTCGATATCACGCAAACTTTCACGAAAGGTGATTTGCGCGAAGCTCATCGCCAGGAAGTGATCCCATGCGGAAAACAATCGCGTGCGCGGTGTCTTGTCGCGATCGGGCGTCGCGCGCCGAAACTCCCAATGCGACACGCAGGACATCACCTGCGCGAACACCGTCTTGCCTTGGTCCATGCAGGCTAGAGCCCGCAAAAAAACCCGCTCCACTCAAATCGTGAGCAGACCGAAATCCCCAGAACAGACTTTCCGCTCTGCCCTTACGAAACCTCAGCCATCGCTTAGTGGGACAGCATTGGCACCGACTCCTCCAACGGAGGCTCGGCGCGGCAGCGGAGGCTTTCGTTGACCTCGCTTTCCACCAGATAGCTCGAAAAGCGCACACAAATCTCGTCTGATTCCGGATAACGCGTCGCGGGCAGTGCCCGCAAATGGATGCGCTCTTCGGAAAGCTTCACGGAACGCAAACCACTGATCGCCATGCAGACCTCGGCCACAAACTGGGTCAACGCCGCTTGGTCGGCAAACTCTCGCGACCCGCGCAAGGTCAGGCGCGTCGCCAGCCGCTACTTCAAGTGGCCGTTGGCCGACTCGATATCGCCGTTTCGTGCGGGCACGACAGATTGATCGTGCAGGGCTCCTGCCCGAGATAGCGGCACAACGCCAGATGCGCGAGAACTGCACCTACGGAACCTATTCTCTCCGAAGCATAGACATCTGTAATCCCACTGGATTGGTCTCTGTCTCAAACTTTTTCGAATACCGCCTCTTAAGCTCTTCTATTAGTCTTTCAAGAACCCACCAAACAGTTGACGACCGAACACGTGTGCCTTGACAGCACTGATCACTCAATGCAAAATTGGCAGCGGCATGGACTAAACCATGCGCTGCGCTTGTCACAACTGGATTACACCGTTCGCATGTTGACCGAAAAATCTTCGGACTTATCCGGCTCTGCTTATTTGGAAAAACCTCCTGTCCTAGTCGTGGACGACGAGTATGGCCCAAGAGAGTCCATCGCATTTAGTCTTTCGAGTGAGTTCTCAGTTGATACTGCGGAACGGGCGCGTGAAGCATTAGTTAAGTTGCAAAATCGCTCGTACTCCGCAATCGTACTAGACATTCGAATGCCAGAAATGGATGGCATTCGAGCCCTCGAAGAGCTTCGTAAGATTGACCCCAATGTTTCGGTCATCATGCTTACGGGGTACGGCACCCTACTCACTGCTCAACAGGCAATGGTTGCAGGCGCAAATCAATACCTCCGAAAACCGCCCGATATTCCCGAGTTGATCGATGCAGTTCGAAAGCAAACCCAAGCAACTCGTCTTAGACGTGCTCAAGCGCTGGCAGCGATCGAGGCTCAATCATTAAATATAGCTTTAAAGAGAGAGATCGAACACAGTGAACCTCAAATATGGCAAGCAAGGGCATCTGTCGAACTTGTTCACGATTTAAACAATCCACTTACAGTTGTGATAGGTTACGCCGCTCTAGTAGCAGACGAAGCACGACTACTGGGCCAGCGAGATTCAGCGATCGGCAACAAGCTACTTGAATACGCCGCGATGGTGGAAAAGGCAGCGGAATACTGCCATCATTTATCCGAAAACTGGCGACTGGCTTCCAAGCAAGCTACTGAATTTCAGCGAATTAATCTTGTGCAGGTTGCGGAAGAAGTTAAGCAGGTAATATTTTTCAACAACTCGGCGATCCAATTTGCCGGTCTTAATGAAGCATGTGTGCGCGGTTCCAAGTTTGAGCTAATGAGGGTACTCCAAAACCTTTTCAAAAACTCGTTGGAAGCGGGATCATCCCAAGTAGCCGTGACTTTTGCCCGGAAGCGAGAACAACTTGAACTTAGCGTAGCAGACAACGGCTCAGGAATGGATCCAGAGCGCGTAAAAAGGGCACTTCACGGTGGATACAGCAGTAAGGCTAGCGGAACTGGCCTAGGTCTTAGCATTTGTCGACATTTAGCGGGAACACATGGCGCTGCTTTTACTTTGGAATCCGCCATCGGCAAAGGCACTACCGTGCGGTTGGTATTTCCAGCGGCCCCGCTGGGATGAAGCGGCGCCGAGTAAAGATTACTGGTATCGGATTTGTGACACCGGCCGGAATCGGCAGGACCCAATTCTGGTATGCGATACAATCATCCGCTAGCTATGCTAGGGTACTAAAATCGCTCCCCGAGGAGGCAGGCGTGTTTGTCGGGATGGAAGTTCCAAATTTTCAACCCGAGCCGACTCTCACAACTGCTGCCATCAAGCGCCTGCCCCGGCATACCCAATTCGCACTTACTGCGGCAAAACTCGCACTCTCCGACGCGAAACTGAGCTTTTCGAGCCTGCGCAATTGCTCACCGCTCGTGGTAGTGGGCGCTTCGCTGATGGACTTTGGGTCGATCAATAAAGGAATCGATTTGATATTGCGAAAAGGCCCCACGAGCGCACTTCCATCGACCGTTTTTACTGCTTCCGTAAGTTCTATAGGAGGAGCGATTGGAGAGGCAATAGGCGGAACTACCCGTACACTAACATTGCAAAGTGCTTGCTGCGCCGGTAGTGATGCCATTGGTCAGGCGGCAGACATGGTTGCAAACGGCGAGGCGGAGGTAGCACTTTGTGGCGGCACCGAAGCTCCATTGTATTTGCACCCCTTGCTCGAACTTAGGATGGCAGGGCTTGCCCCATCTAATCCAGACAATCCCGAACGCCAATGTCGACCGTTTGATCTTTGGCGAACGACTGGCGCGATAGGTGAAGGAGCGTGTATGCTGATATTGGAGCCCGAATCCAGCCCACGCCAAGGATACGCATTTATTGAGGGTTATTCGTTTTCGTCCGATGCCACAGAAATGCCGGGCTCCGGACTTTCACAGGCTCTTCAACTAGCGCTTGCCAATGCGCGCCGCAAGCCTGCGGACGTCGACTGCATTAACGCATGGGGCCCAGGACACCGAATCATTGATGCAGCCGAATCTTTGGCGCTAATCGAAACGTTTGGCAGTGACCTAAGGCGCATCCCGACAGTCTCTATAAAGGGCGCCATTGGAAATCCACTCGGCGCAGCAGGCGCGATACAAGTGGGATGCGCAGCGCTTTCTCTTTCAAAAGGGATCATTCCGCCGACAGTGAACTGGCAATACCCAGATCCCGAGTGCCCGCTAAACCTGAGTTCAAAGACGCGTACAGTCCGCCACGAACTTACAGTGGTCAATAGTCACGGATTGTCCGGAACAAATGCATGCCTAGTCTTGGCTCGTTGATATCTAATCCTGCCGCCCTCGCTGCGACCGCCGCAGTGTGCGTTGGCTTTGCGGCGTTTTGGGCAAATCCACGACGATCACTTAATCGTGTATTTCTCAGCGCCTCGCTTCACGCAGTGCTTTGGCTTGTGTGCCGCGAATTGGCCGGCATCGGCGGTCCACAAGGCCAAAAGCTGATGCGAGTGGCCGTCGCCATCGGCGCGATAATTCCATTCCATCTTTGGCTATTGAAGGAAACGATCGTAGTTAGCGGTCAAGAGCGGCTTCGCGGAATTTTTATCAGAGGAATTCCTTGGTTGCTAGTATGCTTAGCTCTAGCGGCCATAGCATTCACAGAGTGGATGGTACCTACGCAAACCGGCGCACAAATGCCTAAGTTTGAAACAGGTTACTACGTTTACATAGCGGGCCTCGTTATAATGTATGGCCAGTTATGCAGGGAGTCGGTTCGACAGATGCGGACATTAGTTGGAGCAAGTCGACTCGAGCTTCAGATTGTGCTCCTCGGCGGAAGCATCGCTGCAATTACGGTCATAGCATTAATGGGTCTTAGAGAAATCTACGCTGCTGCCTGGATTACACCGTTTCAGACCATTATAGTTCTTATTTTCTACGCTTGGACGGCCATCGCTATAACGACAACCAGAATACTTGACGCGCGACAGATATTTTACATCGGAGTTCAGAAGATTGCATTAGTCGCCTTCGTCACAACTGCAGCCTTCGTCTTAAACGAGACGCTACTATTCCGGCTGCCAGTACTCATGTCTCTCCTTACCTGTGCCGGTCTGGCCTCTATTATAGCAATTCCAACGAGTAAGCGCCTTGCAAAGATTTTTAACTACTTCCCCGAATCCACAGAGGTCAGAAAAGCAGCCTTTAGTGTAGCGCAGAGAGAAACTCGCAGCGAACATTTAGTCCGCGCATTTCGCAATATTCTAAACGGCTGGGGCCAAACCGAAAACTCGATCGTCGTCTCCGGTGGAAATGACACACTTAGCGGCAGCGACATCAGTCTCACCAGAGATTCACCAGTAGTCGGTGCCATGCGCACGTTGCGCTGGGCAACACCAGAGAGATTAATCAGAGAGCGAAGAACTCCTGAGCGAGGTGCAGTAGCCGATTTCCTAAAACTACACAACCTCGGGGTGCTGGTACTGGAGGAAGGACCCGCATTTTCAAGTATCGTCGGAGTTGGCACCGGTGCATCACGGCAACCATTCACGTACCCCCAGGTTACTCAGCTAGTCGAACTCGCATCGATTATAGAAAGCGCCTTAGAGCGCGCCCACTTCTCCGCAAAGGCTCAACATACCGAACAGTTGGCCACCGTTGGGCTACTTGGCGCAAGCCTCGCGCACGAAATCAGAAACCCGCTCGTTTCTATCAAGACATTCGTGCAACTGCTGCCCACTCACTACGGTGATGCGGCATTTCGCGATAAATTCTTCAAGCTGATCAGCAACGAAGTTAATCGCATCGATCAGCTTACGGAGCAGCTGTTGGACTTGTCTGCCCCCCGCTCCTATCTCGCACAACCAGTCGAGCTACACATTCTTATAAAAGACACGCTTGAACTCGTTTCAGCCAAATCGCTACACAAACAAATCGACCTAAATACAGACTTCCGCGCGTCGCCCGACGTTGCGTCGACAGACGCTTCAGCAGCAAAACAAGTCATACTCAATCTATGCTTCAACGCCATTCAGGCGATTGAGAACCACAACGCCAAAGAACGATGGATAGCGATATCAACCAGAAATACCGAAGGGGGCATTGAGTTATTGGTCGAAGACAGCGGACCTGGAATATCGCCGGAAATCCGCCCTCGACTCTTTCAGCCATTTCAAACCACAAAATCCACCGGTTTCGGTCTAGGTCTTGCGATTTGCAGCGATATCCTTGGGAGTCTTCAGGCTACCATTTCAGTCGATCCGTTCGAAAGCGGCCGCGGAGCGACTTTTCGAGTGAAATTCCCATGCCAACCTTCGTCGTCCTAGTTACCTCCGATCCCACTCTCGCGGAATCGTGGCGACAGCAACTGCCGCCTGGATTGGATGCGCTGCCAGTAAGTGACCCGAGTTTGGTCCAGCTAATGGCCACGAAAGGTTTCAGGTCAGTAGTAATGTTGGATATAGCGTCAGAAGTCTTGCTTCCGTCCGCTTTAGTATGTCACCCGACAATTCTCGTTGGCGAGCCGCGTAGCCTGCCTTTCGAACAAGCTCGCCTCCAACAACGTGCGAAGGCGTTTCTATCATATCAAGATAGCAAGAATCGATTGCCCGAACTGCTTACTCTCCTCCAGGAAGTCGCTGAAAAACAATCCGTAATAGAGCTCCTGACAGAAAGGAATTTACGAAATCCCGTTGCCCGAGGGGAACCTCGAATGCAACTTACGGAGGCGAGCGACTTGTGGGATTTCCTTGAAGGCGCGATTGAAAATCTCGATTCCCGCGATCGTTTGATTGCTGAATTCCGACGGGCGTCGCGCCAACTCCTTCGAGCATCGCATGCGGTATTTTTCCTTCGTGAGGCCGACGGATTTCGAGCAGACAGAGGTACGTCATTTTTTCCGGCAGACGATCCGCTGGTAACTTACTTTGAAAAACACCCCACATTGGTAGATGGGACAAATTGGGACGGCCCAGCCGAGCCCGTCGCTGAACTCGCCATTAGGAGCCGGCTTGCTCTTTGGGGAGCACGCCTACTAGCTCCTATTCACGACAACGGACGACTCCTTGGACTCGTTGCGTTTGGCGTTCGCGACGACGGCCAGCCTTATGATGATTCATGCAGAACCAGGGCAATTCACTTTGCCCGGCTACTCAGACACTTTCTCGCAAGGTCCGGGCAACTGGGCCGCCTATCCCATCAGGCAGAGAAACTTAGCTTAGGCGCCAAATACCTTCCAGGAACGATTGTACTCGGGAGAGAGGAGCTTGAGCCACGAAACCTGCCGCTGATTGTACGAGACTTGATAGGACAAGTGCGCAGATTTGGCGAAGTTTGCCGAGTTGCTCCGTCTACAGATCAACCTTTTCGTGCAAGCGCCGGAGTAATCGAGGAAACCGGGGGCATTTGGGCGACCTGGCAAGAAGCTAGCAGCGAGCTACACGATGCCAACGCTCGGGAACAAGCTGGGCGAAGAGAGATATTGCGGGAGCTTGCGTTAACACTAAACCATGAGCTCGGAAACGCGTTGGTGTCATTAACGACATTCCGGCATGCACAAATTGGTACACCCATACCGGCTCCGCTTATCGAGACAGTTAAGGGTGATGTTACTAGTTTAGAATCATTAAACAACGATCTGGCTTTGATGCAAAGCTTCCACGAACAGGGTGCGTCGATCGTGGATATGAGAGAAATTGCGAGATCCATTGGCGACTCACTAGGCATAAAGGTTGAGACAGGTCCCGACCCCGTAATGCTGTCTGTTTCGAGGAAATTGCTGGACTTTTCGTTGAGTGCAATAATCCAAACAGTAGGAGAGAACAGGCCAGAGCACGGACTTAAAGATCTAGCATTAGTCGTCCGCTCGACGGGCTCCGGGACGGAGTTAACGACATTGTTCTCTCTCAAAGGAAAGAGATTGGAGCTTGAGGGCGTTCTCCCCGAACCTGTGGAGAATGCGGTGCCCAACCAAGGTCGATTTAGCGTATTCCTTGCTAAGGAAGTCATCCGACTACATCGAGGCGAAATTCACGCGGGGCCAGGGATAGAAGGAACTGAGATACTTATCTCAATCCGTAGATGGTAGGAGGAAGTAATAGCCGACTCAAAGATGCGGTGACTTCGTGGCTACGCACGGAGCCGTGTATTATCTCCGCCGTGCTCTTTGGCTCCCAATCGCGGTCGACGGAGGCCCCAGCAAGGGCAGATCAATGGTCCGACATCGACATTCACTTAATTGTACGATTGCCGCAGTCCCTGGAAGAGCGGGACTGGAACGAAATCTTCCCCGAATTTAACCTCTGCCTCCGTGTTTCGCGTCCAGCAACCGGTGGAGTTCGAAAATTAACACTGATTTTCGACGAAGGAGAAGTAGATCTTATCATAGTACCTTTTGTAAAAGCGTACCTTGCGCGTCTAGCTCTTGGCATTGGGCTCTACCCACGAATTCTTTCACTAAAACGAGCTCTGGATCTATTTTCCACGATACTTCATGGTGGCTATATTTTCCTAAAAGGGGAGCATTCGTGGGGTAATTTTTACAGTACGGTTTCGAAGCTTCCAGGCTTCAGACTTTCTGAGACCGAGGCGATAATATTGGCTACTACATCGCTTTGTGATTTGTTAGGATTTTTCAAGAAACTCAGACGAGGAGAGTTAATTGCCGCTCAACGCATCTTGCATAACTCTTTAGTTGAAAATAACATTATTCTTTTACACGAAGTAAGAACAAGGCGCCAAACCGTATCATTTCAGCAAGCTCGCAGAGTAGAGATTTTAGCTACAGCGCCACAGATAGGGCATGTTTCCGCGAGCGCGAAACTAAACACACGGGACCTTAGCGACGCCGCATGGAACGCACTCGATGGCTTAAAATCACTAATGCAGGAAATTTCACCCACCTGGACAGTTCCTTCCGGCGTTCAGGGCATTTTAGAAACATATAGAGCTCCTCTCACTGCCCCTGATGCTCTTGAATAGAGGAGTTTAGGTAGAAGTATGGGCGTCACGATGACGAACACAATCTCACCATGCATCATGGCATTGGCTATTATCCTATGTTCATAACTTTTATTAACTTCTGATCAATGGGTAAATCCATATGTGTTATCGATACAAACCAGAGATTCTACGACGTTTGGACGGCAGAGTTCGCTTTCGCCAAGGCTGTTTCTTCAGCTAACGCGGCGCGTACGCTTGCACCGCGCCGCCTCCTACCCCTTGAGGTTGAGGCGAAGCTGTGGCCGAACGCCGCCGCGGAAACTCTCCTAACAGAAATCGCGCACAGGGTTCTACAAAAGCGGGATCCTCCGAGGTTCGCGATCCATCGTAAAGGAGGCGTGCAACGTTCTGAACCATCAGGCACTGACGATACAGGCGGTTCGTTGCAACGACTCTTTCGGCCGTCAATCCGAGCTTTTCGTCAGCCACCAGCTCGCGCTGGCGGTTGAGTTCAGCCAGCGAAGCTACTGCATCACTAAACGCCTCCGTCGAACTTGTAGACCAACCACAGGAGGCGAGATCTACAGCGTAGTGTTAGCAAGCTGCTAAGAGGTTACGACCTCGCTCAATTGTGCACGGCATGTCTCGTGCAACGGCAACACCGACTTGAAACTCTCCACGAAGTAACGTTCCGTTACGCGGAAATGCCAAGCGCGCGGCACGCCGGAGCACCGACGATTGATGGCGAAACTCCGCAAGAAGTTCAGCCTGCGTTTTCACGAGTGTACCCAGCGAGCCGATCGCGCCACTCTGTTCAGCACCCAACTTCGCAACGAGCGCGACTTGAGCAGTGAAATCAGCGACAAATGCTGGGGACAAATTAACTACCACCTGTTCGCCGATGGTTTTCTCATTGAGCGCCCCTAAGAGGCGCTGGGCCACGCTTACAAGCGTGCCGGTCGAGGAGGCATACTCCCGATGAACTAATACAACTGACATGACTTTCCTAACTGTTTTATTATACCAAAAGCCTCTAACATTTAGACTATACAAGCAGGTCGCTTTGGAGCAGTCCGGGGGCATGGCGAGAACTCTACCGAAACTGGGCGAGGAAGTGGTGGCACAGATTGAGGCGGCGTGGACGCAGTCCCAGCCGGACTGGGCGCGGCGGCGGCTGCTGGTGGTGCGGCTGATCGCGCAGCACGAACTGACGGTGGCGGAGATCATGAAGATTGCGGATGTGTCGCGGCAGACGGTGTTCACGTATCGGGACAAGGTCGTCGCCGGCGGCGTGGCCGCTCTGCTGCAGCGGGGCAAGGCGCCGGGAAACCGGCCGGCCGTGCGTGGGGCCGTGCAAACCGAGTTCCTGGAACGGTTGGCCGCCGGGCAGTTCCGGCGAGCGAAGGACGCCCAAGCTTGGATTAAGAAGCGCACCCGCAAAACCCTCAGTGAGAGCGGTGCCCTCAAGGTGCTGCGCCGGTTGGGCGGTAAGCTCAAAGTGCCCCGCAAGAGCCATGCGAAAAGGATCCCGCGAAAGCCGCGGCCTTCAAAGTCGAACTGCCCCTGAAACTGGAAGCGCTCGCCGGTCCGGCCGCGCGCACCGGACAACCGGTGCGGTTGTGGGTGCTCGATGAGCACCGCTATGGCTTGTTGCCCGTGATCCGTCGGGTCTGGGGCCAACGCGGGGTCCGCGTGCACGCCCCGTATGCGACGCGTTATCAGTGGGGCTACCTCCACGAGGCGCTGGAAGTCGATGGCGCCAACCGCCTGGAACTACTGTTCACCCCGTGCATCGACCAAGACGTGCATGCGCTGTTTCTTCAACAGCTCGGCGCCACGGACCCGGCGGCGTTGCATGTCGTGATCCAAGACCAGGCCGGCTTCCACCTGCCACTCGCTGATCCGCGCTTGCCCAAGAACGTCCGACTGCTGCCCTTGCCGCCCTATAGCCCAGAACTCAATCCGGTCGAGAAACTCGGTGACTTGGTGAAGGACCAGATCTGCAATCGACTCTATCCGAGCCTGCGCCGCCTCGAAGATCATCTGCTCGCCGCGCTGCGACCGTGGCGCACCGAGAGCGCCCGCGTCGCGGAGTTGATTGGCCGCGGCTGGCTACTCGACGGCGTAAACGCTGGCGCGCCAACCTAAAGTCTAATTAATAACGGCGATTGGTATTACTAGACTAAGTCATTCAAGGAGCCCGTTCGACTTAACGAAGTGGACCGAAAGATATCGATCTATTGCACTTCATCGGCAATCGCAGGTGCCATGAATGGAATCTCACTTCTGATTGTACGCCGGGACACCGGCCCGAGTATCCAAGAGGTAACAAGGAAAAATAGGCCGATTTAAAGACAAGGCTACAGACCGAGATTCAAGTCCGGCCTTGCTACAGATCGGACTTCCTAGCCCATTGCCCGGAATTACCGGTGCCAGCGGTGATTAACGTTTATCGTCAACATCACCGCTCAGAAATGAATAACAGTTCAAATGCAGTATAGTCTGAACAATGCAAGGCAAAAATCGTCGATGGATCAACAGTCTGGGCCAGAGAGACACTAATCGTCCGCTCCAACTCTGCCGCTTGCGCTGTTTTGCGCAGATATACCACAATCAATTCGCCAGTTTAGCTGCGATTACTGCGGATCCTTTGGGTGCAGGATAGCCCGCGGAGCAAGAATTTGGAGTTCCAGATTCCACCTACGATGCGAGAACATGGAGAATCTCTACACATGCCTCTGTTCTTTTTTATATTAATTATAACCTTTGACTTACAATCCTATCCGACGCCGGAAGACAAACCGCCCGAAGACTGCAGCGTCTGGACGGATGTCCACGTTCCGCTGCTCAAACACGTCAGCGTTACATCGAATCTTCGCAACATTTGGACCGGATATCACAAGATCCAGCTACTACTTTTCCGCTTTTGTTCGGAACTCTTACTACTTCGGCGGATGCACTGCTTCGTCCAACTGTGACTTCGCATGGTTATTTGCGATGGCAGCAGGTTTTTGCCGGAAACGGCCGGGGAAGAATCTGCCAGTTGCTACGTTTCATTGAAACGTCTCTCGTCTGCCACGATCGGTCGCAGCCTTTCGCGCGTGGTGTCTGGAATTTCACACTGTCAGTGATACAACCGTCTCCGCTATTGCTCGGAAACGACTGAATCCGTTTGAGGCTCTTTCCATCTCGGGTAGCGCCGGCACGCTAGGCGTGACGCGATCACAAGCCCACAGTTGAAACAGCGCGGTCCAGTCCGCAAAGCTCACTCGAACGGTGCCCCTGCGATGGCCATGACTCGATCCCGCTCTAACTGCGGCAGGAATTGGAAGACATTCAACAAGGGTATCCGCTCACGAGCGTCCATAAACCTTCTCTCTAGACCGTCCAGCGTCCACTCGGATTCCATTCGCTTCTTCCCCGTACCGCGGTCGGTGAAAGTCATCCCTTTCCTTAGCCGGACTCATGCAGATGAGGTCCGAAGGACAGAGCATTTTCGGGCGTGGGCACCGAGAGCGGCAACTGCATCGCAGGAGGTTGGGTCGGCGATGCGGCGCAGGAGAGCGAGCCACCAATCGCGTGCGTAGTCGCCGACGACGGCGAGTTTGAGGCTGGGTTTGCCGGCGGCGCAGGTGAAGAGCTGCCGGCCGGGCTGGCCGAGTCGCTGTTGCGGCCGGACACAAAGATTACAGGCGGTGATGGCGAGGAGGCAGGCCGCTTCCGTCGCCCAAAACGAGCGGCAGCACAGCCCTTTCAAGCCAAACTGGGCGCCGAGTTCCTTGATGCAGTTTTCGGTGTCCGCGCGGCCGTTGCAGCGGCGACACGGTGGCGGGCAGGTTGGTACGCAGCGCCTGGAACTTGTCACCGGGTACCTCGATGAGTTGCTTGCCGCCGGCGTGTGGCCGCTCGGCACTGCGTTGGCGCACGACGATCAGACGCCCGCCGCGCGCGTCGGCCACTTCCTGCACGGCCAGACCCCGCACGTCGGTCGCCGTCCAGGCCGCTTCGTCGTGGCGGCACAGCGCCTGGACTGGGGAACGCAGGGCGGCCGCCAGCACATAAGAGAGTTTTTCCGCTTCCAGCTTAGTGATCATCTTCTCGGTGCAAAAACCGCTGTCCGCGCGCACCAGGCCGATCCGCACGCCCGCGGGCAAGCGCGCGAGGGTGTCGCCCAGAAACACGTCCGCGGCACTGACGCAAGCGGTGTTGCCCGGGCGTAACCAGAAGTTGGCGATGAGGGGCACCTCCGCGATGGCGGCCACGATGGGGCGGTGACACGGCTTGAGCCCCTTGCGGGTGTAGCCGACACGCACCCCCTGCTGTCGCCCGTCTTCGTGCACCAGCGCAAAGGAGTCCAAATCCAACGTGTAGCCTTCGGCGCGGGCGGGCAGAGCGCCCAACACCCAGGCGTGGGGTCCGCCGAGCTCTTTGCACGCGGCCCGACCGCAGGCGGCGAAGAATCGCAAGAGGGTCGACTGACTCGGCACCGCTTCGATGCCCAGCACCTCCGCCACGGCCGGGTCGTGCGCCAGATGCGCCACCCGCGCCAGCTTGTCCGCCCCGCAGAGATTCCCACCGATAAAACCCAACGCCGTGTCCACCTGCTCCAAGGCGTTGGGACTCGTCGGCGCATGCGGCAACACCGTGGCGAGCTTCTCGCGCAGCCCGCTTTCCCGCACAACGCTCGTCCACACCGCCAGACCCCCGTGCGCCATCAGGCGCTGGTCGGTGAAGCCGATCCGCATCCACTGCACTCCGCTTTTTCGTGCCCAAATCCAGCCGCACCCTTTGGTTCGCCTCCGTCTCTGGCGTTAACGTCGTCTTGTGTTTCGCACCATCAGCGTCGCCAAATGGTGCCCTCTTTGGCGACTACTGCATGAGTCCCGCTCGGGGGATAGGAACCGATTCGCGGCCCTGGCCTCGGCCCCATTCTGACAAGCCAGCGGAGTGCTCTCGGCAGTTCCTATGAAAGGCTGTCGCAGGACCGTACTGAAACGCGTTCCCAGCCGCTCGTACCTGAAGCCGCAACCCGCCAGTTCCTGCTGCGCCCCAAGTGGGGCCCGGAAAAACATGGGTTGTTCAAAGCTCCGGCGGACGCAGCCCTCGTGTCACCGATGTCTCCGGTTCATGCCGGGAAAATGCCCCCTTCCGGCTTCGGGAGCCAGCTACGCCAGCACTTCGCGGATCACGTGGCCCTCGACGTTCGTCAGGCGGCGCTGCACGCCGTTGTGCTCGAAGGTCAGGCGCTCGTGATCGAGTCCGAGCAGATGCAGGATCGTCGCGTTGAAATCGTAGAGCGGATGGATGTCCTGCACGGCCTTTTGGCCGAGTTCGTCGGTGACGCCGTGACTGACGCCGCGCTTCACTCCCGCGCCCGTGAGCCAGCAGGTGAATCCATCAGGGTTATGGTCACGGCCAAACGAACCTTTTTGAAAAAACGGCATGCGCCCGAATTCCGTGCACCACACCACCAGCGTCTCGTCGAGCAATCCGCGTTCGCGCAGATCGCGAATCAACGCCGCCGCGGGCTGATCGAGGATCGCGGCGTGCTTGTCATACTGCTCCTTCAATTTGTCGTGGCCGTCCCAGTTCAGTTCGCCACTGCTGGCGTACGCGCCGTTGAACAACTGCACGAAGCGCACGCCCTTCTCAATCAGCCGGCGCGCGAGAATGCAGTTGCGGGCAAAACCCGCCTTGACGCGGTTGTTCGGATCATCGGCGCCGTAGCTTTTCAACACGTGCGCCGGCTCAGTCGAAAGATCGCTGATGCCAGGCACACTCAATTGCATGCGCGCGGCCAGTTCGTAGCTGGCGATGCGCGCGGCGAGTTTGCCGTCGCCGGGATGTTGTTCGAGATGGCGCGCGTTCATGCCCTGCAGCAGCGAACGCGCCGCGCGGTCGGCCTCCGGCGACGTCCCGGGCGCGGTGAGATGCCGCACCGGATCCTTGGCACTCAACGTCGTGCCTTGAAACGCCGCGGGCAGAAATCCCGGGCCCCAATTGTTGGAGCCGTTCTGCGGCACCCCGCGAGGATCGAGAATGGAAACGAACGCCGGCAGGTCTTGGTTTTCGCTGCCGAGCGCGTAGCTCACCCAGGAGCCCAGGCTCGGGAACCCATCGAGCACGAATCCGGTGGAAAGGAAATTCTCGGCCGGGCCGTGCGTGTTGCTGCGACTCGTGAGCGAGTGGACGAACGCGAGGTCATCGGTCAGCTCCGCGAGGTGGGGAATCAAATCCGAGACCATCTTGCCGGTCTGACCCCGCGGACGAAACGCGTACTGCGGCCGCGCGAGATTGCCGGCCGGGCCCTGAAACGTCACCGTCGGTCCGCCCTTGAGCGGCAGGCCGTCGTGCTTGATCAGCTCGGGCTTGTAGTCCCACGTCTCGAGCTGGCTCACCGCGCCGGCGCAGAAGATCACGATCACGTTTTTCGCCTTCGCGGGAAAGTGCGCCGACCGCGGCGCGTACGGACGGGCCGGATCAATCAGAGGCCGCGATGCCCCGAGCAGGCCGTCGAAGCCCAGCAGATCCGTCAGCGCAATCGAGCCCAGCGCCGTGGCCGTGCTGGCCAGAAAGCCGCGCCGGTTCAACAGGTGCCGGCCGTGCAGGGAGAGGTGTTCGGCGCGCGCGTTCATGGCAGGAAGACAAATTCGTTGCTGTTGAAAAGCGCCCGGCCCAGCGGAGCGACTCCGTGGACGCGCACGGCCGGTTCGGCCGCGGCGATCTCCGCCGCCACGGGCTCGCGACCGAGCGCGAGCTGATACGCGCGACGAATCTGCGCAACCGGATCGGCACCGGCCTCGGTCTGCACGCGCGCGGCGAACGCGGCGGATTCGTCGAGGGTAAAGCGGCTGTTGAAGAGATTGAGCGCCTGGATCGGCGTGGTTGACTCGCGCCGCCGCGCGGTGCTCTGACCCGCATCGGGACAATCGAACGCGCCAAACACCGCCTCGCGTTCGCGACGGACCTTGTGCGCGTACACCATGCGGCGCAGGCCTTCGCCCTTGAACGTCTCGACCGGCTTGAAACCCGTCAGGCCACCGCGCTTGTCGAACAAGTCGAAACCCCGGCCGTACATGGTGAAATCCAGGCGGCCGCTGACCGCGAGCATCGCGTCGCGCAGTGTCTCCGCCTCCAGCCGGCGCGAGGGAAAACGCCAGAGCAGCCGGACGTCGGCATCGCGGGCCTGGGCTACCGCGGGATGTCATGGGCCTGCCGATACGTCGCTGAAAGCACGATCAGCCGGTGCAGGTGTTTCACCGACCAGCCCGAGCGGATGAACTCCGCGGCGAGCCAGTCCAGCAACGCCGGATGCGAGGGCCGGGTGCCGTTGCGGCCGAAATCGCTCGGCGTATCGACCAGGCCGGGACCGAAATGTCCCTGCCAGATCCGGTTGACCATGACGCGGGCCGTCAGCGGATTGGCGGGACTGGCGATCCAGTCGGCCAGCGCCTGCCGCCGCGCGAGTTCGGGCGTGTCGCGCGGCAGCGCCCGATCACCGAGCGCCACCGGCACCGCCGGCTCCACGGGCTCCTTCGGCTGCTCGGGATCGCCGCGTTGCAGCAGCCGGATCTCATCCGGCTGTCGGAACGACCCGGCGAACACCCGGCCGCCGAGTTCCGCCGCCTTGATCGCCGCGTCCAGCGTCTTCTTCTCCTGTTGCAACACCGTCGCCTGGGCCGCCTCCTCCGCCGCCAGGCCCGCCGTCGAGAATTCCGCGGGTTTGTTTTTCGCCGCCTGCTCCGCCCGATCCGACGAGCCGGCCACCTGCCGCCAGATACCGTCCGCACCCGCGACCTCGATGACGTACTGCGTCGCCACGCGATCGTTGTACTTGCCTTCGCGGTCGCGGCTCCAGACCACGCGATCAATCACGTGTTCGCGGGGAAATTCCAGCTCCACCCAGCCGCGTCCGTCCTCGTTCGACAGCCAGCTGCGCGTGTCGCCGAACGTGCCGTCGTTGACGTAGCGCAGATCGTGGCGGTCGGCGACGATCGTTTCCCCCGACGACGTCGCCGTCGCGCCCGCGGTGGCCAGCGCGACATTCGCCCCGGCATGATCGAACACCTCGAGTTCATCGAGGCACGGTTCCAGTTTGCGGGTGGCCTGAATGGTGAAACGAATCCGCTTCGTGGAGACAGGCGCGAAGCGGTCCGTGTTGGCCCGGGCCGTCACGGGCGTGCGCACCGCGCCGGAATTCGCCAGCGGCACGAAACGCGCGAGCTGTTGATCGACGGCGGCAGCCTTCAGCTTGAGCCGTTTCGCCTCCGCGCGCCGCGCATCGGCCTCGGGGGTGCGCCAGTCGCGCTCCTCGTACTCCACGCCGGCGACGAACGCCTGCAGCGCATAGTAGTCGCGCTGCGAGATGGGATCGAACTTGTGATCGTGACAGCGGGCGCAGCCCACGCTCAGCCCGAGAAACGTCTGCCCGACGTTGACGACGATTTCGTCGAGCGAGTCCTGTCGCGCCAGCCGCAGCGAAGGCGCGTCCTTGCCGATTTGCCCGCGCAGGAGGACCGACGCCGTGACCAGAAAGCCCGTGGCCGCATCCTGGTTCAAACCGTCGCCCGCGATCTGTTCACGGATGAAGGCATCGTACGGCGTATCCTGATTGAACGCACGGATGACGTAGTCGCGATACGGCCAGGCGTTGGGCCGCTCGGTGTTCACCTCGAAGCCGTGCGTATCCGCAAAGCGGACGACATCCAGCCAGTGCTGCGCCCAGCGTTCGCCATGGCGCGGCGACGCCAGCAACGCCTCCACGACGCGCTGCTCGGCCCCGCCGGTCTGATCGGCAAGAAACGCGGCCACCTGCTCCGGTGTGGGCGGCAGGCCGATGAGATCGAAGGTCACGCGCCGCAGCCAGGTCGCGCGATCCGCCGGCGGCGTCGGCCGCAAGCCCGCCTCCTCCAGCCGCGCGAGAACAAACCGATCGATCGCGGCGCGCGGCCACGCCTGATCTCGGGTCGCGGGCGGAGTCGACGTTTGCAGCGGCTTGAACGACCAGTGATCGCGTTTGTCCTCGACCTTCGCTGTGTCGACGCCGTCGGGCCAGACCGCGCCGCCTTCAATCCAACGGGTCAGCGTGGCGATCTCCTGCGGCGAAAGCCGGTCGCCTTTCGGCGGCATCCGGTCCTCGTCGTCACCGGCCGTGACCAACGTCAGCAGGGGGCTGCCGGCGGCATTGCCTGGCACGATGTTGGGCGCGCTGGCGTCGCCGCCTTTGAACGCGACTTCCTTCACATCGAGCCGCAGACCCGACTTTTGCTTCTTCTCCCCGTGGCACTCATAGCAGTGCTGCTCGAAAATCGGCCGCACCTCGCGCACGAAGTCCACCGGCGCGGCCGTGGTTGCGAACGGAGCGACCGCCAGTCCGAACCACGCACGGCGAGGTGCGCGCAGGGAGCGAAAAGGGAAATACACGGTGGGGTACGAAGGGACAAAAGCGGTCGGGCCGCGGAGAAAGCGATGCCGCGATGGCCGTGTCATTGTCGTTCGCCGGCACGAGCGCAAGTCAGAGCGTGCGGCTGCACCCGCCACCGCGTAGCAGCCCAAGCCAACGATTCAGCTGCCCGCGAATGACGCGAACGATAGGAAAGTAAAATGAGCTCTGACTCTGCGGTGAATTTCCATGGAGCGTAGCGGGACCGAATTGTGGCGGCGAAGTTCGCGGCCGTTGGCGTCATTTGCGGGCGCTCTCCTGCATGATTGTGGCCTCAGCGAGGCTTTGACTCCCGTTCCCGACGCACCGACGTTCCGACATGGCCTTCGATCCCGAGCCCGCCTGTCGGATTACGCTCGGAGTGATCGTGGCGAGCGCGGCGGCCATCGGCATTCCCTATCGCCTCCGCGCGGATCGCGCCGGCGGCCCCGTCTCACGCCGCGACGATCCCCGTTGGTTCTGGATGTTGATGGGGATGGTGGTACCGCCCGTGGCGAGCGTGTGCCTGGCATTTCTCGTGCAGCCGCGCTGGGTGGATTTCGCGCGCATCCACCTGCCGCCCGGGTGGCGGCTGACGGGCGTGCCGTGGGCGATCGCCGGTGTCGCGTTGTTCACCTGGATGTTTCGCCACCTGGGACTGAACATCACCTCGACTGCCACCCCGCGCGCCCGCGCGGTGCTCGTCACGACCGGCCCTTATCGCTGGATGCGGCATCCGATGTACACGGCGGCGCTGATTCTGGCCGCGGCGGCGACGCTCCTTACCGCCAACGCGATCGTCGCAATCGGTGGCGTTATGATGTTCGGACTGCTGGCGGCGCGCAGTCGCGTGGAGGAACAACGGCTCGTGGAAAAATTTGGCGACGCCTATCGCGCCTATCAGCGCCGCACCGGACGCTTCCTGCCCCGGGTATTTTCCTGATCCGCGGCTGGCGGGAGAGCGACGCAGGCTCGACTGCGGTCGGCACCGCCTTTCATGCTGCCACTTCCCCGCCCACAGCCGCCTCTCCCACCTCCGGAACCCTTCCCTGATGAACGCCCGACGCCTCCTCGCCACCCTCGTCTTTGCCGCTCTGGCCGCCGTCGCTTTGGCGGCTTCCGCAACCCGTCCGCCCAACATCATCTTCGTCCTCAGCGACGATCTCGCGCAGGGCGACGTGGGCGTTTACGGGCAGAAAGTGATCCAGACGCCCCGGCTCGATCGCATGGCGCGGGAGGGCACGCGCTACAACCAAGCCTATTGCGGCACGAGCGTGTGCGCGCCGTCGCGCACCTCGCTCATGACCGGTCTGCACAGCGGCCACGCGCCCGTGCGCGGCAACTGGGAGGTGCCGGTCGAGGGCCAGCTGCCGCTGCCCGCCAGCACTGTGACCGTCGCGCAGGTGCTCAAGAGCGCCGGCTACGCCACCGCGGTCGCCGGCAAGTGGGGCATGGGGATGTTCGATACGACGGGCAGCCCGCTGAAAAAAGGCTTCGACCACCAGATCGGCTACAACTGCCAGCGCCACGCGCACTCGTACTTTCCCACGTTCCTTTACCGCGATGGCGTGAAGTTCGACCTGCCGGGTAACACGGGCACAGGCGTAGGTCCGATTTACGCGCAGAACGTGATTCAGACTGACACGCTCCAGTGGATCCGCGCGCAGAAGGACAAGCCGTTCTTCCTTTTCTACGCGATCACGCTGCCGCACGGGAATCACGAGATCGACGACGTCGGCATTTACGCCGACAAGCCCTGGAGTGAACAACAGAAGGCCTACGCCGCTCAGGTCACGCGGCTCGATCGCGATGTGGGCCAGGTCCTCGACCTGCTCGCGGAACTCAAGCTCGACGACAACACGCTCGTCATGGTCGCCGGTGACAACGGTTCGTCGTTCGAACCTTCCTCCGCGATGGGCAAACTTTTCGATCAAGCCGGCAACGGTCTGCGCGGCTACAAACGCGGGCTCTACGAAGGCGCGCTGCGTCAGGCCGCGATTGCCCGCTGGCCGGGAGTGGTGCCGGCCGGCCGCGTGAGCGACGAACCGTGGGCGTTCTGGGATTTTCTGCCGACCGCCGCGGAGCTCGCCGGAGCAAAACTTCCGGCTGGCTACACGTCCGACGGACTTTCGCTGGTGTCCTTTCTACGCGGTGGCCCCGCGCCGACCCGCGACTACTTCTACTGGGAGCTGCACGAAAATCGTCCGATTCAAGCCGTGCGTTTCGGCAACTGGAAAGCCGTGCGCAACGGCATCGAGCGTCCGATCGAGCTCTACGATCTCAACGCCGATCCCGCGGAGGCGAAGGATCTCGCCGCGGCCAAGCCGGATCTCGTGGCGCGGGCCGCCGCGTTGATGAAAGCCGCGCACACCGACGATCCGAACTGGCCGCTCACCGGGCGGGCTGCCGCGCGTGATGCGGATCGGGAGAAGAACGCCAAGAAGAAGAAGGCGAAGTGAGGTCCGTGCGACGTTCCGTTTTATGCGGGACCGCGACCGCCCCCGGTCGCATTCTGCCGGAAGCGACCGGGGGCGGTCGCGGTCCCAGGTTTCAATCACTCCTTCTGATCACTTCACTGAACCCCTCTTCCCTCCCTCGATGAAACGCCTCCACTGGCTGGCCTCAGCTCTGCTCCTCGCGCTCGGCGGCGCCACCGCCCACGCGGCCAGCATCCCCGCGGCGATTGCACCCTCCACGCCGAATCCCGGGCTGCGTTACTATTATCCGGTGCCGGCGGCGGCGACGCCACAGACCTTGCGCGTCGACGTGTGCGTGTATGGTGGCACGCCCGGGGGCGTCGGCGCGGCAGTGCAGGCGCGTCGCATGGGGAAGACGTCGGCACTGGCGGTGTTTCGCCGTCACGTCGGGGGCGTCACCGCCGCGGGCCTCACCGCCGTCGACCTCGGCAAGAAGGAATCAATTGGTGGCATGGCCGCGGAGTTTCTCGACCGCATGGGGCAGTGGAGCGGCTTTCGCGCCGCCGATGCGGAGCGGACGTTTCGCGGGATGCTCGCGGAGGCCGGCGTGCCGGTCTGGTTCGAACACCGGCTGGCCAAAGTGGAGAAGGACGGCAACCGGATCCGCGCGCTCGTCTTCGAGAACGGCAATCGCATCGAGGCCGCGATGTTCATCGACGCGACGTACGAGGGCGATCTGCTCGCGCGCGCCGGCGTGTCGTATCACGTCGGCCGCGAGGGCAACGCCGCCTACGGCGAGGCCTTCAACGGCTACTTCATCGCCGACAAGCACCAGTTTCGCTTTCCCGTCGATCCGTATCGCAAACCCGGAGACGCGAGCAGCGGGCTGCTGCCCGGCATCTCGGCTGAACCGCCGCGCGCGGAAGGTTCGGGCGACTCGTGGGTGCAGGCCTACAATTTCCGGATGTGGCTCACGACCGCAGCGGCCGGCCGGGCATTTCCCCAGCCCGCCGGATACAAGCGCGACGACTACGCGCTGCTCGAACGCTTCCTGACCTCGGCGCCGGCTGACTTCGTGTGGGATTGGACCTACCGGAACGGTCCGCTCAAACTGAACCTCGGCGACTGCAACAACGCGGGCCCGGTCTCGACCGATTTCATCGGCGGGAGCAACCAGTGGCCCGAAGGCGACTACGCGACGCGCGAGAAAATCTTCCAGGCCCACGTCACGTACCAACAGGGTTACATGTGGTTTCTTGCGCACGATCCCGCGGTGCCGGAGAAACTGCGCGCGCACGTGAAGACCTTTGGCTTGCCGCGCGATCAGTTTGCCGAGACCGACGGCTGGCCGCACGAGCTCTATGTCCGCGAAGGCCGGCGGATGGTATCCGACTACGTGATGACCGAGCACAATTGCAAAGGGAAGGTCGTGGCCGAGGACAGCGTCGGACTCGCGAGCTACACCATGGACTCGCACCACACCTCCCGCGTCGTGGTGAACGGCGTCGTGAAGGCCGAAGGCAATGTCGAGAAGACCACGCCACAGCCTTATCCCGTCGCCTACCGCGCCCTCGTGCCGCGCGAGCGCGAATGCGCCAACCTCCTCGTGCCCGTCGCGGTGTCATCGTCGCACATCGCCTTTGGCAGCATCCGCATGGAGCCCGTCTTCATGCTGCTCGGCCAGAGTGCCGCCACCGCGGCGTCGCTCGCCATCGACGCGAAGTCGTCCGTGCAGAAGGTCGACTACGCCGCGCTGCGCGCGCGACTGCTCAAGGATGGCCAGCGGCTGACGTGGGTCGCGCCGGCGGCCGCGCCGGCAAAAAAATGAGTTTCCGTCCGGCGGGCTGGCAGGACGATTCGCTGGCAGCACGGGACGCTGCGCGCGCCTTCGAGCCCGCGCCGGCGTTGGCCGATACCTGCTGACAGCGACGTCATGCTGAAGGCCGACCGCGAAGCACGCGAAGGGGCGCGAATTTCAGAGGTAAAAGCAAAGTCCACCCGCCTTCGGTCACGTACACTCTTGGATGCGGTCTGCCTTCTCTTTGTTTTCATTCGCGTCCGTTCGCGTGATTCGCGGGCAACTGAATCAGACCGGTTGCGGCGATGTTCCGCCGTGACGTTGGCAACCTGGCTTCGTATGCCCACGCTGTCTTCACCCCCATGACGTTTCTCCGCCTTATTCTCGCCCTCGCTGGCTTGGCGACCGCCACAGGCGCCGAGCAGCGACCGAATGTCCTCTTCATCCTCACCGATGATCAGGGCTACACGACGCTCTCGAGCTACGGGAACACCCTCGTCCCCACGCCGCACCTCGACCGCCTCGCCGCCGCGGGCGCGCGCTTCACCGACGCCTATGTCATGCCGCAGTGCACGCCCACGCGCGCCGCTTTCCTGACCGGCCAGCACACCGCGCGAACCCGCCTCTGGCACGTGATCCCCTGGTACGGCACACCGTGGGCGCCCGTGCGTGAACCGGCCTACGCCGAGCTGCTCCCGCGCGACACCTTCACGTTTCCCAAAGCGCTTCGGGCCGCCGGCTACGTCACGGGGATGGCCGGCAAGTGGCACCTCACGAACGGTGCCGACGGCAACTACGTCGCCCTGAAGCCTGAAGCCGCGCGCCACTACGGTTTCGATTTTTCCGCGCCACCGGGCCCCGGCTCGCAAAACGAAGGCGACAAACACGTCGACTACCTCACCGATCATGCGATCGCCTTCATGCGGCAGCACCGCGCCCACCCGTGGTTCTTCTACCTCGCGCACCACACCCTCCACGGAAAAGTCTCCGCGCCGGTCGCACTCGTGGAAAAATATCGCGCCCGCGGCGCGCCCGCGACCGGCCTGCACAACGCCACCTACCTCGCCGCCATCGAACACCTCGACCATTCCATCGGCCGGTTGCTCGCCGCGATCGATGAACTCCATCTCGCCGAGCGCACGCTCATCGTCTTCCTTTCCGACAACGGCGGCATCTACCAGGCGTACGACGTCAAACCGTTCACGGAAGGGCCGGGCACCGCCACGCAGCTCGCCGTCGCCACGGAGGAATTCCGCAACGCCCCGCTCCGCGCCGGCAAGGGCTCGCCCTACGAGGGCGGCATCCGGGTGCCCTGTCTCGCGCGCTGGCCCGGCGTGATCGCCCCCGGCACCGTATCGGCTTTTCCGATTCACGTCGTCGACTGGGCTCCGACGATCCTCGCGCTGGCGGGCGCCGCGCCGCCGTCCGCGCAGACGCTCGACGGCACCGACCTCCTCCCGCTGCTCCGCGGCGGCGCCGTCCCCGCGCATCCGCTTTACTGGCACTTGCCGCTTTACGACCTGCGCTGGGGGGCGACGCCCTGCGCCGTCATTCGCGACGGCGACTGGAAACTCATCGACTACTTCGGCGACTCGTTCGACGCCGCGGGGCGTTATCGCGCCGGCGCCCGGGTCGAATTGTTCAACCTGCGTTCCGACTTGGGAGAAACGACTGATCTCGCCGCGCGCGAACCCGCTCGCGCCCGCCAGCTGCAAAGCCAGCTGCGACGCTGGCTCGGCACGGTCGGCGCAGAAATCCCCGGGGCCAATCCCCACCACGATCCCGCGCGGGCGTTGAAGGAGACCCGCGTCAAACCCTCGCACCTCACCGTCGTTCCATGAAGACCGGCTCACGTGGAGCGACACGTCTTTCCCGCCGCCCCTGGCCGGCGGCGCTTCGCGGTCCGGAGAGAAAACTCCGCGCTTGATCCGTCCGCCGCTTTCGCGCTGCCTGCGGGCCTCGTCGCGATGCCGCCCCACCCCGACCAAGCCCGCTGGTTCACCGAAGAGGTCGATCCCCACCGTCGTGCGCTGCGCGCCTACGTGCAACGCGCGTTCCCCGGCGTGCGTGATGTCGACGACGTCGTACAGGATTCGCTGCTCCGCATCTGGACCGCGCGCGCGGGGCGACAACTCGGCTGCGCGCGCGCCTTCCTTTTCAAGATCGCGCGCAATCGCGCCCTCGACCTGCTGCGCCACGATCGCGCCTCACCGTTCGTCGTTGTAAGGGATTTGGCCGCGTTGCCCGTGGCTGAGGATGCACCTTCCTGCGCCGATGTCCTCTCCACTGCGGAAAAAATCGAACTCGTGGCCGAAGCCATTGCGGACCTGCCCGACCGCTGCCGCGAAATCGTGGTGCTCCGCAAACTTCAGGGTCTCTCGCAACGCGACGTCGCCCTGCGTCTCGGCCTCTCCGAGCGCACCGTCGAGGTGCAGGTCGCCCGGGGCACGCGGCGCTGCGCGGACTTTCTCCGGCGTCGCGGCCTGACCGCCACCGACGCGGCCCTCTGACCATGCACGACGGCCCACCCACCCCGCGGCTCTCTCCCGACCAGGCGCTCGACTGGCCGGGCCGCACCGCGACCGCCGATGCCGTGCTCGCCGCCGTCCAACGCCGCGTGCACGAACGACGCCGCCGGCGCCAGCGCGTGACTGCGGGCGTTGCCGCTCTCGCCCTCCTCGTGGCGGCAGGCATGGCATGGGTCCGCCCGTTCCGTGCCTCGCATGCTTCCGCCGGCGCGTCCGCGTCCACGGCCACGCTCACCCAACCCACCCGGCAGCTCCTCGCCGACGGCTCGCAGATCGAGCTCAATGGCGACTCGCAGGTCCAGGTCGACTTCTCCGCCGGGATCCGTCGCGTCGTGATTCTCCGCGGCGAGGCGCACTTCGAAGTCGCTCACGACAGCGCCCGACCTTTTGTGGTCGTGGCCGGCGAGGTCTCGGTTCGCGCCGTCGGCACCGCCTTCGCGGTGAGCCTGGCGCCGGCCGGCGTCAATGTCCTCGTGACGGACGGACGCGTCGCCGTCGATCGCGCCAGCGTCGATCCCGTGGCCCTGCCCGTGAAACCGATCGCGTTCGTTGCCAAGGGTGCGCAGGTCGCGGTCGCCGCCGCCGATCTCACGCTACACGCCCCGCCGCCGACCGTCGTGGAAGTGTCCGCTCCCGAGCTCGCCGAGCGACTGGCGTGGCGCGTGCCCCGCCTTGAGTTCAACGACACGCCGCTGCGCGAGGCCGTGGCCTTGTTCAACCTGCACGGCACCGTGCGTCTCAGCCTCGCCACTCCCGCTCTCGGTGAACTCCGCGTGAGCGGCTTTGTGCGCGCCGACAACTCCGCCGCGCTCCTGCAACTGCTCCGCGCCGATTACGGGATCGAAGCCCGCCGCGGCGACGGCGGCTTCGTGCTTAGCCGCCCGCGCTAGCCGGACGCGTTGATGCCCGGAAGCGTGGGCACCGAACCGATGACCGCGCGGCGGGCTGACCCACGACCACGATTTCCGTAAGGGATTCCTTCGTGCCATCCGTGGCATGTGACGACGACGTCCTGCGTCCGCCCCCGCCCCATGCCCCGACCGCCGACTCCCCTTTGCATTTTCTGGCTGCTGGTTCTCTTCTGCGCGCCAGCCCTCCGCGGCCATGCGGCTGAAGCGAGTCGACGCGCGTTCAATCTCCCCGCTGACGACGCCGATCGCACGCTCCGCCTCTTTGCGTCCCAGTCCGGCCTGGAGGTGCTTTTTTCCCGCACCTCGACGAACGGCGTGCGCACTCCGGCGCTCCTGGGCGACTTCCCGCCGTTCGAAGCCATCACCCGGCTGCTTGCCGGCTCGCGCCTGATCGCGACGCAGGATGCCGCCACCGGGGCGATCGTGGTGACCCGCGCGACGCCCGCCGGTCCTTCGGACTCCGCCGACTCGACCACCATTTCCACCCCGATGACTCCTCGCCAAGCCTCCCGGCTCTCCGCCGCCCTCGCCCTTCTGGCCGGTTCCGCGCTCTCCGCGCAGACGCCCGCCACGCCACCGACCGCCGCGGCGGACGACAAAGCCCTCGTGTTGCTCTCCCCGTTCGAGGTCAAGGAACAGAACGACGGCTACTACGCCGCGAACACGACCTCCGGCACGCGGTTGAACTCGAGCCTGGACGACCTCGCGTCGTCGACGACGATCGTCACGAAGAAGCAGATGGCGGACTTCGCGCTGCTCGATATCAACGATCTCTTCGCCTATGAGGCCGGCACCGAGGGCAGCGCCACGTACACCGATGCCGAGCCTGACCGCAACGGCAGCGCGGTGGACACGACTTCGAACAATCCCTCGCAGGCGAACCGCGTGCGCGGCGTGGGTGCGGCGAATATTTCCTTCGGCAATTTTGCGAGCAACGGACTCGTGCCGATCGATCCCAGCAACATCGACGGCGTCGAGATCAGCCGCGGGCCCAACTCCAGCATCTTCGGCCTCGGGAACGTCTCGGGCACCGTCAACCTGATGCCCGCGTCGGCCAACGTCACCCGCAACCGTTCGTCCGCGGCGTTCCGCGTCGACAGCTACGACGGCTATCGCACGAGCCTGGATCTCAATCGCGTCATCGTGCCGCGGAAGCTCGCCCTTCGCGGCAGCGTCGTGTTCCAGCACGATGGTTTTGAGCGCAAGCCCTCGGGCGTCGACAGCGTCCGGCTCAACGGCATGATTCGCTTCCAACCGTTTTCCAAAACATCGATCACCGGCACGCTTTCCTCGTACCGCTCGTGGGGCACGCTCGTGAATCAGACGATGCCGCGCGAGACGATCACCGCGTGGAAAGCCGCGGGCTCGCCGACGTGGGACCCCGTGACCGCGACCGCCAGGCTCAACGGAAGCGCGGTGCCGGGGAACTGGACCACGACCAACCTGCCAGCATATTTTTCCGCGTCCCAGTTTCTCGCGCTGCCCACGATCTTCGTCCAGCCCGACGGCAACGCCAGCTGGTGGGGCCCGAGTCGCACGACGTCGATTGCGACCTCGCCGGCCACGCCCAACCAAAACGTTTTCCTCGTCAACACGGTGCCCGGCACGCCTTCGCCGGCGCAACCGCTCTTTCCCACTGACCCTGCCACCGGCGACCGCAGTCTTTACGACTACACCTCGCTGAACCTCGCCGCGTTGAACTACACGCAGGTCCGCCAGAACACCTCGATGTTGCAGCTGGAGCAGATCGTCCTCGCCACGCCGCGCCAGCTGCTCGCGTTTCAGGGCGGCCTTTACAAGGAGGCGGGCGTGCGGGCGACCGACGACATGTGGGGTACCGGCGGCAGCGGCGGCCGCACCGGCTACCTCTACGTCGACGTCAACGAACGCATGGTCGATGGCACCACGAACCCGAACCTGGGGCGCCCGTTCCTGGGTCTCTACAACCTCCGGGCCCGCGTCGACAACTACTCGCAGCGCGCGACCACGCGCGAACAACTCGCCTACCGACTCGACCTCCGGAACGAGAAAAACGTGCTGCGCTGGCTCGGCATGCACACCCTCTCCGCCTATCACGAGCGCCGCACCACCCGCACCCGCATCGCCCGCTGGCAGGATGAAATCATCGACAACAGCCAGTCCTGGTATCCGTTCCCGACGACGACGCGGACGGCCACCGCGTTCACCAGCCCGGTGATGGCGGCCCAGCCCTTCTATCGTTTCTACGTCGGCGACAATCAGGGGCAGAACGCCGACTACGCACCCCATAAACTGAACCCCGGCGTCTACGACTATACATGGGGCAACGGCGTGACGGGTGTCTTCAACCGCACGCCGGCCCGAATCGGCGGCAACTATTTTTTCTCCAACAACAATGGCTGGACCTACAACCTGCTGAAGACTCACGGTGCCGCACTCCAGAGTTTCATGCTCAAGGACCGCGTCGTGACGACGTTTGGCTTGCGCAAGGATCGCACCTGGGATCGCAATCCGGCGCCCCGCATCTTCACGTTCGGTCCTGACGGTTACGGCCAGGATCAAGCCTCGCTCGACATCCTGTCGACCGCGCCGGCAACCACGCGCGAGGGCTCGACCAAGACCGCGGGCGTCGTCGTGAAGGCCACGTCCTGGCTGCGGCTGCATGCCAACGCCTCCGACAGCTTTCTCCCGGCGTCACTCGCCCAAGTCGGCCTCTTCCGCAATCTCCTGCCCAATCCCACGGGCGAGGGCCGCGATTACGGCGCGTCCGTCACGCTGCTCGGCGGCAAGCTTGTCGCGCGCCTCAACCGGTATTCCACCGTGCAGGTGCAGGCGCGCAACAACAACGGCGGCACGCTCGCGCAACGCGTGCAGGGCGTCGACTTGACCACGACCTACACTCCGCCCGGGCTGGTTAACCTCGCCCGCGGCTGGATCACCCGCGCCGCGACCGCGCAGGGGGTCACGCTCACGACCGATCAAGTCAATCAGCGCATCTCGGACCTCACGAAGCTCGACGAGGCTTATTGGACCAGCCCGCAGTCGAACAGCCTCGTCTATGCGCCGAGCGATCTCGAATCGAAGGGCTACGAGTTCGAGCTCAACTACAACCCCACGCGTCACTGGGCCATCAAGTTCAACGCCACGCAGACCGAGGCGGTCGACAAGAATCTCTCCGGTGACATCACCCGCTGGATCGCCGAGCGCATGCCGGTCTGGACCAGCATCATTGATCCGGAGCTCAACAAGCCGTTCTTCACGGAACGCTACGGGGCGGCGCAGTCGGCGCAGGAGTTTCTCCAATCGAGCGTCCTTGCACCGCTGGCGATCGCCCAGGCCACCGAGGGAAAAAGCCGGCCGCAGATCCGCAAGTATCGCGCGAACTTTCTCTCGAGTTACCAGCTCGCCGGTCTCACCAATCACAAGTGGCTGAAGCGCGTGACCGTCGGCGGCGCGCTCCGTTGGGAAGACAAGGGCGCGATCGGTTACCATGGCATCGCCGACGCCGCCGGCGTTTACCAGAGCCTCGATCCCGCCCGGCCAATCTACGACGCCGCCCGCCTTTACGTGGATCTGTTCGGCTCGTATCGCACGCGGTTCTTCAACGACAAGGTGAACGCGACCTTTCAGCTCAACGTGCGCAACGCCCAGGAGGACGGCCGGCTGCAGGCGATCAGCGCGTTTCCGAACGGCAAGGCCAGCGCGTATCGCATCGTCGATCCGCGGCAGTTTGTGTTGTCGGTGACGTTCGATCTTTGATCCGCCCGGCGGATTCGTGGCAAACTTGGAGCTCGATCCTGCCATGCGCCCTCACCTCGTCACCCACCTCCTCGTTGAAAGTGACGTGATGGTCCAGACCTTCACGACCTTCAGCGGTATCAATCAACCGCATACATTCACCTATCCGGTGGCGCGCAAGCCCGCCCTCTGCGCGACCTTAAACTTCTGACTCCCCATCCGATGCGCCTCCTCTCCGCCGCACTCGCCGCCTGGAGCTTCGTCGCGCCAGTCGAAGCCGCGACCCTCTACGTTTCACCCACCGGCGAGGCCGGAAGTGCCGGCACGGCCAGCTCGCCCCTGGCCAGCCTCGCCGAAGCCGCCAGGCGCGCCCAACCGGGCGATGTCATCCAGCTCGCGGGCGGCACCTATCGGCAGGACCAGCCGATCCTCCTTTCCGCAAAAGGCACCGCCGACGCCTCGATTCGCATCGAACCGGCCGACGCCAAACGCCCCGTCTTCGATTTCTCCGCCCAGAAATTCGAGCAAAAGCTCTGTGGCATCGTCGTGGCCGGCGACTACTGGCACATCGTCGGACTCGAAGTGGTCGGCGCGGCCCGCTTCGGCATCGAAGTCACCGGCCACCACAATGTCATGGAGCGGTGTGTGGCGCACGAGAACCAAGGCAGCGGTTTCCAGCTCAGCGCCCCCGCCAGCCACAACTTGATTCTCGACTGCGATTCCTATCGGAACGTCGACCGTCCTGCGCGCGGCGAAAACGCCGATGGCTTCGGCGCCAAATTCGCCATCGGCCCCGGCAACATCTTCCGCGGCTGTCGGGCGTGGGAAAACGCCGACGATGGATACGATCTCTGGAAAGCGCCCCACGCCGTGCGAATCGAACACTGCGTGGCCTCCCGCAACGGACTCAATCTCTGGGGCATCGATCGTTTCACCGGCAACGGCAATGGCTTCAAGCTCGGCGGCGATTTCGTGCCCGCCGCCCACGTGGTGATCGGCTGTATCGTCATGGACCAGCCCAAGAACGGCTTCGACCAGAACAACAACACCGCCGCACTCACCGTCAAACACTGCACGGCCGTGCGTTGCGGGATGGGTTACTCGTTCACCTTGAAAACCGCATCGGGCGAACCGCATGTCTTTCAGGACAACATCGGCTGGAACGCGCCTGCGATGTTCGTCGAGGGAACCGTGATGGAACGCAATCATTGGTCGAGCGACCACCGCCCGCAAATCCCGGCGGTCATGGTGGAATCCACTCCGGTGACGCGCCAGCCCCTTGCGCCCAAGCGTTCCACAAAGAAACCCTAGTCGCCCCACTCCTCCGCGCGCCCACCCTGCGATGTTTCACCGACGTTTTGTTTTTTTGTTCTGCACCGCGATGGCCGCGGCACTCGCCGCCGAACGTCCGCGGCTCGCCATTCTCACGGACATCGGCGGCGACCCCGACGATCAGCAGGCGATGGTCCGGCTCATGCACTACGCGAACGAGTTCGAGCTGGAACTGCTCGTCGCGACCGCCATTCGCACGCGCCACGTGCCCAACGGTCCGGAAACGCGGCCGCAGCTCATCCGGCAGATCGTCGACGCCTACGGCGAGGTCCTGCCCCACTTGCGCCGACACGCCCAGGGTTGGCCCGCAGCCGAACAGTTGCGCGCCCGCATCGCGGCGGGCAACCCGCGCTACGGTCGCGCGCACATTGGCGACGGACACG
Organism: Terrisphaera buseokensis; assembly: GCF_047521145.2. Classification (GTDB taxonomy): domain Bacteria; phylum Verrucomicrobiota; class Verrucomicrobiia; order Opitutales; family Opitutaceae; genus ER46. The sequence goes on from NZ_CM134186.1 coordinate 6,138,349, forward strand.
ACACGGAGGCATCGCGCGCGCTGATCGCACGCATCGACGCCGGCACGTCGGATCGCCCGCTCAACGTCTCGTGCTGGGGCGGGCAGACGGACCTCGCTCAAGCCCTGTGGCGGGTGAAGCAGGATCGCGGCAGCGCCGGGCTCGCGGGCTTTGTGCGCAAGCTCCGCGTCTACGACGTCAGCGATCAGGACGGCATCGCCGATTGGATGCACGCCGAGTTTCCGGGGATGTTTTATATTCTGGCCCGCGCCATCCCTGGCCAGGCCAAGGAGTCGGCCACGTTTCGCGGCATGTACCTCACCGGCGACGAGTCGCTCACCAGCCCCGCCTGGATCGAGGAGCACGTGCGCAGCCGCGGCCCACTCGGCGCGCTGTATCCAGCCAAGACGTTCACCGCGCCCAATCCCCACGCGTGCATGAAGGAGGGCGACGCGCCCTCGTGGCTCTTCTTCCTTCCGCTGGGCGGCAACGACCCGCGTGATCCGGCCAAACCCGGCTGGGGCGGGCAGTATCAGCTCCGGCCCGACGGTTGGTACGGTGACCTGCCCGCGCGACCCGGTTTCGATCCGCGGGAGACGGTGAGTCGCTGGCGGCCTGAGTTTCAGCGCGACTTTGCGCGCCGTGCGCAGTGGGCTCTGCCGGAGACCGCGGCGACCGCTACGGTCCCGCCCAAACCCTGAGCGTCCCCGCCCCATCATGCCCCGCCTCGCCCCGCTCGCGCTGCTGCTCGTCCTCGCGCTGCACCCCTTCGCCTTCGCCGCCGAACCCACTGCTCCGCGACGCCCCAACATCCTCTGGATCACCTGCGAGGACACCAGCCCGCTCCTGGGCTGCTACGGCGACGCGTTTGCCGTGACGCCGCAGCTCGACGCCTTCGCGCGCGAGAGCGTGCGTTACACGGACGCGTACGCCTACACCGGCGCGTGCTCGCCGAGCCGCTCGTGCCTCATCACCGGCGTTTACCCGCTGCGCCTCGGCACGCACCAGATGCGTTCCACGATCATGCTGCCGCCGTCGATCACAGGCTTTCCCGCCTACCTGCGGGCCGCCGGCTACTACACCTCTAACAACGAGAAGACCGACTATAATTTCGAGGCGTCACCGGAGGTCTGGAACGAGTCGAGCAAGGTCGCGCACTGGCGCAAGCGCGCGCCCGGCCAGCCGTTTTTCTCGGTCTTCAATTTCATGGTCACGCACCAGAGCCAGATTTTCGCATCCGATGCCGTGTACCGGAAAAACACCGCGCGGCTCACGCCCGACCAGCGGCGCGATCCCGCCAAAGTCCCCGTGCCACCGATCCATCCCGACACGCCCGAGTTTCGCCGCGAGTGGGCGCGTCATTACGAGAACGTCACCGCGATGGACTATCAGGTCGGCGACCTCCTGGCCGATCTCGCGCGCGACGGTCTCGCCGATGACACCATCGTCTTCTTCTTCTCGGATCACGGCACCGGGATGCCCGCGATCAAAATGTGGGCCGGCGGTCCGAGCCTGCGCGTGCCGCTTCTGGTGCGCTTCCCGAAAAAATGGGCCCATCTCGCCCCCGGCCGGCCCGGCAGCACGACCGATCGCCTGGTGAGCTTCGTCGACTTTGCTCCGACGGTGCTGAGCCTCGCCGGCGTCCGCGCACCCGCGCATTTTCAAGGCACTGCCTTCCTCGGTGCCGCCACGGGTCCGGCCCGCACGTTCATCTTCGCCGCCAAGGACCGGCAGAGCGAGATGAGCGAGACCATCCGCGCCGTGCGCGACGGCCGCTTCCACTACATTCGCAATTTCCGCCCGCATCTGCCCTACGGCCAGTTCATGAGCTACAACTGGCAGCACGCCTCCCTGCAGTCGTGGGAACGCCTCCACCTGGCCGGCCAGCTCTCCGGTCCGCCCGCGCGCTTCTTCGCCCCGCACAAACCGCGCGAGGAACTCTACGACGTGCACGGAGATCCATGGCAGGTGCGCAACCTCGCCGCCAATCCCGCCTTGGCCGGCGATCTGGTTCGGCTCCGATCACTGCTCGTTAACCAAATGCGCGCGTCCCACGATCTCGGTCTCCTGCCCGAGCATGAGTTGCATCGCCGCGCCGCCGGCTCCACGCCCTACGCCATTGCGACCGATCCGCGCTTGAACCCCCTCGATACCCTGCTGCGCGCCGCAGACCTGGCCAACGCGATGGACGCGAGCAACATTCCGGCGCTTTCCGCTCTCCTGCACGATACCGATGCCGCCGTCCGCTGGTGGGGCGCCACCGGTCTGTTCGCGCTCGGCACCGCCGCCGCTCCCGCCACGCCCGCGCTTGTCGCCGCCCTCGACGATACCTCGCCCGACGTGCGCCTCGCCGCCGCCGAAGCCCTCGCGCGCCTCGGCGAGGTCGATCGGGCGCTCAGGACCGTGGAGGCCGCGCTCCGCCTCGATGACGTTTTCGTCCGTCTGGCCGCGCTCAATGTCGCGCTCCGCCTGGGTCCGCTCGCCCGTCCGCTCCTCCCTGCCATCGCGGCGGCGCGCATCACTTCGCTTGCACAGAAAGACTCCGCCGACTACGCAAATCGCATGGTCGACTACCTGCCGGCCCGCCTCGCCCGATAACGGCGCGCGCCCTCCCACGCGCGCGTCGGGTCCCTGTCCGTCAACCCCGCCCGACCCCATGCACCTTCCTTCCCCGTTCGTCGCTCGCGTTCGCCTGATCATTGCAATCGTAGGCCTGGCCTTTGGTGCCGCCCTTTCCAGTCGCGCCCAGAATGCCATTGCGACGGGCGTGATCCAGGGTCGCATCTTCAACCCCGCCACCCAGCAGTACGTGCGCAACGCCGAGATCCAGGTGGAAGGCACCCAGCTCACGACTTACTCGCGCGACGACGGCTCCTATGATTTTACCAGCGTGCCCGCGGGCGCCGTGACGATCACCGTCACCTACACCGGTTATCAGCGCGAGACGGCGCGCGTGACCGTGGGTGCCGGCCAGACCGCCGTCCGCGATTTCGAATTGAAAGGTGCGATTTTCGAGGCCGGGGCCAGGCCTGCTGCGGGCCAGAACCAAACCGGCCCCGCGGTCGTCAAGCTCGCCGAGTTCAGCGTCTCGGCCGAACGCGAGGGCAACGCCAAGGCCATCATGGAGCAGCGGGCCGCGCTCAACATGAAGAGCGTCGTTTCCTCCGATAATTTCGGTGACGTCACCGGCGGCAACATCGGCGAGTTCATCAAATACCTGCCCGGCGTCGTCATGGACTACGTCGATTCCGACGCCCGCACGGCGCGCATCGGCGGCCTGAACCCGACCTATACGGGCGTCAGCGTCGACGGCATGACGATGGCCAGCGCGCCTTCCGCGAGTTTCGGCGACTCGTCGCGGCAATTCGAATTCGAGCAGGCCTCCATCAACGGCGTCGATTCCATCGAGATCAACAAGACCACCACGGCGAGCATGGACGCCGACGCGCCCGCCGGCCGCATCAACCTCCGCAGCCGCAGTGCGTTTGACCGCAAGAACCGGGAGATCACCGCGCAGCTGACCCTCACCGGCAACGCCTACTCGTGGGACGTGAAGAAAACGCCCGGACCCTACAACGACAGTTACTACAAGATCCGCCCCGGCTTTGTATTTTCCTATGCCGACGCCTTCAAAGGCCGCTTCGGCGTCCAGCTGAGCCTCGCCGGCAACACCGTGGGCACCGAGCAGGCCGGCGTCACGCACGCCTACACGCACAACCTCGCCGGCCGCGGCCCGGTCATCACGCAGATCTCTTTCCGCGATGCCCCGAAGCTGTCCAATCGCAGTTCCTTCGCGCTCACCACCGACTACAAGTTCTCGCCGAGTCTCTCTGCCTCCCTGCGCACGTCGGCCTCCAACTTCGACGACGGCACGAACCTCCGGCAGATCGCGTTCTTCGTGAGCCCCGCCCAGGTCACCGCCGACTCAACCCCGACCTTCCTGAACGCTCTCCCGACCGCCAGCGCCAACACCCGCGTGCAGTATACGACCAGCCGTCGCAACAAGGTGAATACGACCGTCACCTACGTCCCGAAGCTGGAATACAAGCGCGGCAGCCTGAATCTCACGCTCGGCGGCGGCTACTCCCGCAGCCGCACCGCCTACGAGCAGATGACCGAGGGCTACTTCCAGGCCGTCACCCATCGCCTCACGCGGATCGGTTTCACCGCGACGCGCAGCAGCCCGACCGACAGCGACTGGCAGCTCACGCAGACGTCCGGTCTGCCCTGGAATGACGCCGCCAACTACAACCGCACCGACGCGTTCACCAACAACGTCTCGGCCACCCCGCAATCCTCACGCCATCAGGTTTGGGTCGGCTACCTCGACGCGAAGCAGACCGTGAACGTCGCCGGACTGCCCGTGCAGTTTCTCGTCGGCGGCAAGACGAAGCTGTCCGTCTATGACCTCGAGAAGAACGGCGCGCTGCAATACACGTACGTCGGCGCAGCCGGCTCGATGGTGGCGCCCACCACCATCCTCCCCACGACCAACCTGCTGCCCTACGATGCGAAGACCGGCGGCAACATCGTGCGTCTCGGCATTCCGATGACGGATCCGTATGCGACCTTCGACCTGTTCAAGGCCAATCCCACGCATTTCACGCCCAACCTGATTCCCAATTACATCAACGAAAACTACAGCTCGCGTTCCGTGAAGGAGCAGATCGACGCCGCCTACGTCGAGGGCAACACCCGCTGGGGAGCGCTGCGGCTCAATCTCGGCGTCCGTCACGAACGCACGACCACCATCGGCAAGACCGCCAACCTCGTGCCCCCCGCCCAAGTCCGCGCCGCGGGCTACACCGCCAACACGATTCCATACACCGACTATCAATACCGGTACGGCCGGCGCGACGAACTCGAAGGCGGCTATGCCAACACGTTCCTCAGCGGCGGCGCAAAATACGCGCTCAGTCGCAACCTCCACCTCCAGGTCGCCGCCAGCCAGTCCATCAGCCGGCCCAGCTACGGCAACGTCGCCGGTATCATCACCATCGACGAGGCGAATCAGACCATCCGCGTGCCCAACCCGGACCTGAAGCCGGAAACCTCGGACAAGATTTTCGCCAGCGTGCAATACTACCTCGAACCCGCCGGCACCTTGAGCGTATCCGCTTTCCGGTTATCGGTGAAGAACATGGGAGTGGGCACCGCGCGAATCAGCGCCGCCGAGGCCGGGTATGCGGACGACCCCGAGTATTCCGCCTTCACCTTTCTCCGTCCGAGCAACGCCCCCGGCACCATCGATCTCGACGGCGTCGAGCTGGAGTACAGCCAGCAACTCGTGTTTCTGCCGGGGGCCTTGCGCGGTTTCAGCCTCTTTGGCTCGGTGACCCGCACCGCCGCAAGCGAACGCATCGAGACCCATGTCCCGAAGTCGGCCAACGGCGGCATCCGCTATGGCCGCCTCGGTTTCAATGCCCAGCTCCGCGCCACCTGGTCGGCGCCGCGCTTCAACTCGGAGAACGCACAGGGCGAGGAAATCTGGCAGTACGAACGTCTCATGTTCGACTTCAGCGGCGGCTACCGGTTCAACCAGACCTACGAACTCACGGTGTCCGGCCGCAACATCCTGAACTCACCCATCGAGACCTACTCGAACACCCCCGGCCTCATGCGCGTCGTCAACCGCTACGGCGCCGCGTGGACGGTCGGCGTGCGCGGGCGGTTCTGAGGCTCCACGCCATCCTGCACGTTCTTCCGCCAGTGCCACGCCCCTCCGGAATCGCGTGTCGTTGAATGGAGGGGGCGAACGTTGAACGCGCCTTCCCGGTTGCGCTGACTCGGACTTCGGCGGTCGGTGGAATCGCACGCTGCGGTGAAACCGCGCCGCCGCGATCATTCATCGTTCACTTTTCACCTGCACGGCTCCGGCTCCAAGCGTCCGACCCGGATTCCACACCGATCCGGTCGAGAGCGTAACCGGCAGGGCGGGAACGCCGGTCTCGTTGCGCTCAACCAGCGTCACCAGCAAGTCGATACCCGCCCGGCCCATCGCTTCGCCGTCCTGCACACAGCCACTCAACGTTCCGCCCGGTTCGGCTGCACACAACGAAAACACCCTGGCGTCATCGGGCACGCGCCAGCCGCCCGCCGTGAGCAGGCCGAGGAGGTGACGTTCCTCGGTGTCGATGATCACATCGGGCTGATACTGTCGCAGCCATCGCTCCAGGTCCGCCGCAGTGGCCAGGCCGTCCGTCGCCGGCAGCGCCGCGCGCCGGACGCGGGGCAGGTGCGACCAGGTGGTATGGAAACCGCCCTCCATCCGCCGGTCGTGCGCCTTCGAGAACAGTTCGCGGATGGGAAAGAGCGGCCGGCGGAAACCGAGGGCGTAGGCGTTCTGCGCGGCGCGCATCCCGACCTCAAAGTGATCGATGACGACGCGGTGGAGCGGCGGCTCAACGCGGGCCGACCCGAGGCGGACCACCGAGAACCAGTCCCACGTCAAATCCAGCCGCAGGTCGAGGTCGCTGCTGGGCCCGAGCAACATTCCGGAGATTCCGCGCGCGCGCAGCATCGCGCTGAAGCGCGCGTGCGACAGGCCCGGCTCGTGGAGCCAGAACTCCCGTGTCGCGTAGCCGCGCACGGCGGCCTGCGCCCGCGCCCCGGCGAGCATCTGGCGCACCATGGACGTCCGGTTGTCGCGCCAACCGTGCCGCCGCCGCTGCGTATCCACGATCGCCAGCACCGGGCCCGCCTCGCGGCCCGCTGGCTTGCGCCGCGTCCGCATGTGCGCGGCGACCAGCGGATTCACCCGGTAGCCGATCTCGGCCGCGAGCGTCCGGATGAGCTCCCGGGTCGCCGCCGCCACGAGCGGACTGTTCCGCAGCGCCAGCGACACCGTCGAGGTCGACACGCGGGCGCACTGGGCCACCTCCCGCATCGTCGCTGCCGGCATTTTCATCGAACGATGTGAAATCCAGAGCGCTTCCGCCGTCAATGGTCGTGCGCTATCCCTTTCCGGAACTCACCACCCCCACGCTTTCGGCGACGTCGCGGACACCCTGCTTGTGCTTGCCGCCCGTTGCCGCGAGGCTGACCGATTGCCCACCATGACCCAACCCACCGCCCGCGCCCTCGTGCGCCTCTCCGCCCTGCTCGCCGCGACGCTCGCCGCCGCGGGCTCAGCGCTCGCGCAGAGCACATCCAATCCAGCCCCGGGCACCGCCCCGAAGGACGACACGATCGTGCTGTCGCCCTTCACCGTGAACACGGCCAAGGATGTTGGCTACCTCGCCGCCGACTCGCTGCTCGCCGGCCGGCTCTCCACCGAACTGCTCAAGACGCCGAGCGACATCAGCGTGCTCACGCGTGACTTCATCGACGACATCGGGGCGACCGACTACATCCAGGCCTCGTCGTATCTGACGAACACCTACGTCACGCAGCCCTCGGGCCAGGACTTCGGCGCGCAAAACAACTTCCGCGGCCTCGGCGGTGGTTTCCCCACGAGAAATTACTTCAAGCACAACAACGTGCTGGATTTCTACAACGTGGAGCGCGTCGAGAGCGCCCGCGGACCCAACGCCCTGCTCTTCGGCGACGGCATCGTCGGCGGCATCATCAACACCGTCACCAAGCAGGCCCGCCTCGGCCGCACGTCCCGGCAGGTGGGCGTGCGCGTTGACTCCGAGGGATCGCTGCGCGGCACGGTCGACGCCAACCAGACGCTCGGCCGCAACGCCGCCGTCCGCGTCAATCTCGTCAAGGACGGCGACCGCAACTGGGTCGACACGTACTTCAAGAATCTCGTCGGCGGCACCATCGCGGCCACGTACCGTCCCTGGCAGGCCGGCGAATTTCGCCTCGAAGCGGAAACGGGCGATCTGAAGCAGAACTACGCGCGGCAGAATTTCGCCGACAGCCTTTCGACGTGGAACGGCGTGCCGTTCGTCGGTCCCGCCACCGCGAACCCGCCCGGTGCCACCGGCGTCAACCGTTTCACCACCGATCGGCTCACCTATCTTCCGGGCAACGGCATCGTGAACCTGCTGAACTTCGGCAACACCGCCGGCAGCAACTTCGCCATCGATCCGAGCAAGAGCGCCTACATCGCCAACCTGCCCGAGGTCGCGCGCAATCTCAGCCTTCAGCCGTCCAACGCCTACGGCAACACCCGCCGCCATCTGTTCGCCGGCTTCTACCAGCACCAGTGGACGCCGCGGCTCTTCTCGGAAGTCGCCGCCCAGTTCGCGACGTACAAGCGTTTCACCTACGCCCCGAGCTTCGGCAATCTGCAGCGCGACATCAACACGACGCTGCCGGGCGGCCTCGCCAATCCGCGCTTCGGCAAAATCTACGCCGACGCCGCGCCTGCCACCACCGATCAGGACAACCGCCACTACGACTATCGTTTCGTCACCGCCTATGAGCTGCCCATCACGTGGTGGAAGCAGACGCTCAACGCCATGGCCAGCCGCCGCGTCGAGACCTTCTATGCGCTCGACCGCCGCTGGATGCGCAACAACAACGCCGCCGTCCCGCTGCTCACCAACGGCGCCAACCAGTTCAACGTCCGCCAGTACCTCGGCGAGTCTGACGGCATGATCCCACAACGTCCCGCCGACGACGCAACGTACATCTGGGAAAACAACCCCACGCGCTATCGCAGCCAGCGCCAGCAACTCGACACGCTGCAGCTCGCCACCGTCGCCACCCTGTGGAAGGAAAAGATCACGTTCGTCGGCGGCATCCGCCACGATGCGTACGACAGCCGCGAATACGCCATCGGCAGTTTCAGCACCGTCACCGGCCGCCCGGCCACCCAGGCGATCCTGGAGAAGGAGCTCAAGTCGACCGTCTTCTCGAGCGGCGTCACCGTCTTCCCGATTCCGCAGCTTGGCGTCTACGCCAACGTCTCGCAGACCTTCAATCCGATCGGCGCCGGCGATCCCAGTCTCTACCTGAAGCAATTCGGACAGACTGATGGTCTCGGCTATTCCGGCGGCATCCGGTTCAAGCTCTTCAACGGCACCGTGGTCGGTTCGCTCGGCTACTACGACACGACCGAGGAAGGCCGGGTGACGGGTTACGGCGTCACTGAAATCAACCGCATCTGGACCAACATCCAGCGCGTCGACAAGACGTTCCCCACCGCCTACCGCGACACCTCCGACATCAACAGCAAGGGCTACGAACTCGAGGCGGTGGCCAACGTAACGAAGAATTTCCGCCTGCGCGGCAACATCGGCACGCCGAAGACGAAACAGTCGAACGCGCTCCCGGACACGATCAGCTACTTCAATGAGAACCTGCCCGTCTGGACGGCCGCGCTGACCAATCCGCTCACCACGAACATCAATCAGATCAACTCCGACATTGCCGCGCTCCGCTCCCGCATCCAGGCGGGCAACGAGGGCCGCGCGCTCAACAACCAGGCTGATTTCAACGGCAGCATCTTCGGCAACTACACGTTCTCCGCCGGGTCGCTGAAGAGCCTGAGCCTCGGCGGCGGCGCCTCGGTGATCGGTCGCCGCATCATCGGCAACCAGGTGACGAACGCCTTCGATTACATCAAGGCGCCCGCGTACTACACGCTCACCGCCACAGTCGGCTATTCGTTCAAGGTCTTCGAGCGCAACACGCGCCTGCAGCTCAACGTCAACAACCTGCTCGACTACGACAAGCCGTACTACACCGGCATCCGCACGCTCAACGGGCGCAATTTCCGCGACGGCTTCTATTACCTCGAACCACGGAAATTCCTGCTGAGCGCGACCATCGATCTCTGAGCGGGAATCGACACCTGGGGTCGAAGCGATCTCGTCCGCCGCGAACGCCCGTCCGAATTCCGGACGGGCGTTTTCTTTGCGCGTGGCGTAACGCCTATATCGTACGTCAATTTCCGCGCATTGCCGGCCAATTGCCGCGGGGCATCGGCACGCCATCGGAGCTAAGGTGCGCGCATGAGAGCGATCCTGTCCAAGGGGAATGGGATGTTCCGCGCGCGGATTTTAGAAGCGAGGCGCCGCCGGGTACATCGCGACTCCGGTGGCACGTGGGTCGAACTGCTCGCGCCGCTAAGGATTTTCCGTCCATGAGCGCCCGCTCCATTGCCACTGCTCCGGCCGCATCTCTGGCGGGTCCCGCCGAGATTCAGAACTTCCTGCGTCGCCGCGCGCGCTGGGCGCGATGGTTTTTCGTCATCGTCGCGATCACCGCCACGGTGATCGCCTTGGTTGCCGGCAAAGGGGAACCCGCCGCCCTCGCGACCGCAGGAGTTGTCGTCGTAGCGATGGCTCTTCTGACGCTCGCGGCGAAACGTCGGCTCGACGCCACCTGGATCGGAGAGGTGGTGCGCAAGGAAGTCCGGGAGATTCGCCACCGCAAAAGCGACGACGACATTGGCCGGCGGATTGAACATCTCTATCTGATCCACGTCCGGACCGACACCGGTGCCCGCCGCGAGGTGAGCGTGGGCCAGTCCGCCCTCGAGCGCTATTACACCACGGGGGAACGCGTGGTGAAAATCGGCGGCCTGCCGATGCCATTGAAGCTCACATCCGCTCACCCCGGTCTGTGCGCGAGCTGCGGTGAGTTTCTGCCCACCGACGCCTCCACGTGCAACCGATGCACATGCCCGGTGCCCGATCCGACCCGTTTCCATTAGAACCCGTCAAATCCGCCCAAAGACTCCCCTGATTTCCCGAACGCGATGTCATCCATAAGATGACAAACAGCGTGGCGGATCGCCGCCGGGAATTCGCGTCGCAATTCTCGTTCAGCAACGTCGGCCTGACTTCCTCCAGCCATGAACTCCCGCGCTCGCCGGTGCGTCGTGTTCGTCGTCGCGTTTCTCCTCTCCGCCTTCGCGGCCGTCGCGGGCGATCTCACCACGGCCATGCCGTACGCGCAGGGCACCCGACGGATGGTGCTCGAACAGCTCGAGCGGTTGCTCGCCGCCGACCCGGGGTTGCAGGTCATCGGCCAGGGCTCATGGCTGCGCGGACCCGTGGCCAGGGCGGCGCAGCTTTCGCGCAACTACGCCGACCCGTTGCTCGGTGGCACGTCCGATCACGACCTGCGACTCGTGATGAAGGGCGAGGACGGCCAGCTGCTCTCCAAGTGGAAGTCCGTTCGCGACCAACTCGCCGAGGGCCTGCAGAATCTCTTCAAGGGACGATCCGTCGCCGAGGTCGAGCAGATGCTCATGAAGAACTACGGCTACTCCGCCCAGCAGGCCGCGGCGATCGCAGGGCAGGGCGCCGACAACGTCGCTCAGATCGTCCTGAAGAGCGTGAACCTGTATCCACCGCCCCAGGTCATGCGCAACGTCGTCAACGACAAGACCGCGCGCGCCCTCTTCACCCGGGCGGGGGCCGTGCCGAGCCTCGCCGGAAAAATCGTCGAGGGCGTGTGGGGCGAAGGTGCGCCCGCGATGATCCAGACGTTCGAGGCCCAGGGCCGGCTCTTCCACGTGGCGGGCGGCAAGGTGCGCGCCGGCTTCACCGATCTCGTGCACATGGCCGAAGGCTATGGCAAACACACCATGGGCGGCTACGCCAACATGGCCGTGCAGTGGGCGGAAAAAGCCGCCGAGGCGGTGCACGAGCGCGACGCCGAGGCGGCGGCCAAATATCTGGCGCGACTGAAAAACAACCTCGAGCGCGCGCGGGCCAAGGGGAATCTCGGCTCCGGCGTGCTCGATGATGCTTTGCGCGAACTCGAGACCCTGATCGCGCAGGCGAAGGGCGGCGCGGGCGTATTCGAAAATCCACGACTCGCCGCCTTCCTGAAGGAAGCGAAGCTAAACTCCAAGCTGCTCGGCGAACTCGCCCGCAATCCCGGGCCCATGGATCGACAGATCATCGAAGCCATCCTCGGCCGTTCCTCCGGACGCCTGGCCCGCTTCGGCGACGCCATGCGCGAGGTGTGGGCCAAGGCGGACAACTGGACGATCTTCGAGCGCAGCCTGCAGGGCGCGTTCATCGCGTGGTCGGTGATGGGCGTCGCCGACACGTGGGGCGAGCGAGGCATGGAGCAGGCGCTGCGGCAGGCAGGCGCGGACGTGGCGTTTCTGGTCGCCGCCGTTCCGGGCCTCATGGCGACCATGACGAACATGGTGCTCGATTCAGCCAAGGACGCGGGCTACGAGCTCGCGGTCAGCCCGCAGCACTACGACGATTTTCTCGCCGGGATTTCCTCGGTGCGCGGGTACCAGGGCGAGACCGGCACCAACAAGACCATCGAACAACTCGCGACGGAATTCTGCAGCCGCGGCGAGATCGAGCGCTTCGTCGAACGTCAGGCGATGGGCATCTCCCAGCTGAAGGAAACCGGCGCACCGCAGGAATCAGACGCCACCGCACGTTCGCGTGAAGCCATCCGGCTCGCGTTGATCAAGAAAATGACGCCCCTCGTCTATCGCGAGTGGCTGCGGGTGCGCAAAGAGCGGATGACGCGCGCCATCGACCTCGAACTCGCGCTGGACGACGCCTTCAATCAAATCATCTTTCGCGTCGCCACTTCGCCCGTGGTGCTTGAGGAAGGACAAGCCGGCGGCAGCGCGGAACTCACCGTGCTGACCGACACCGACTGGGGTGCGATCGAAGCGACTCTGGCAAAAATCGAGGCCGAGATCGAATCGCTCGGCGGTCGAAACGCGATGGCAAGCGGTCTCAGCAAACCGGTGCAATGCGACCATACCGTGAGGTTGGTCTGGACACAGGGCAGTCGGAAGCAGGAGCAGTCCAGCAGTCGCGGAATCGGCAGCGTCTTTACGCCCCAGTCGTTCACCTTTTCCACGGTCGGCCAGCAAACCGTCACAGCTGAGTTTACCCTCGAACTCAAACTCTTCGTCGGCGGTGGAGCCGACATCGCGCGTGACGTGATGGACGCGAGGCCGTTGCTCATACGCACCTACCAACGGACGATTCCCGTCGCGATCGACGTCGCTCGCGTGAGTCGGGCCAAGCCGAAACCGCCGAAGGCCACCACGATTGCGGCGCCTGATCGGGTCGGAGCGGGCGACGTGTTTACCGTCCGGATCGACAAGCGCCAGTTCCCCGATTTCAAGCTGGGCGCCTACAAGCTGATGCTCGTGCAGCCGGGAAAAAAGCTGACCTTCGAAGATGCGGCGTTGCTGCAGTTCGATCCCACCGGCGGTACGATCAAGCCCGACGGCGTGCGCGACCAGGTGTCGGTCGTCGCCGAGCGACCGGGTTCGGACTACGTCGAAATCGATGCGCAAGTCAGACAGGTTGGCGGCTTCGGCAAGGCGGAAGCGCTCGACCTCGCGTTCGTGAAGTTCGACGAAAAAGGGAGCGTGTTTGGCGAACTGGAGAAGGCCACGGCCGATCTCGAGAAGGCCCAGAAGGAAATGGAGGCGGCGATGGCAAAGATGACGCCGGAGCAGCTTGCCGCCATGGAAAGGAAAATGGAGGAAGCCATGGCGAAGGCCGAAAAGGGCGGAGTGCCTCCACCGGACACCGCGGACCTGCTGCCGGCTCCGCCGATGATCGTGTTTCCAATCGTGATACGCCCGCCGCAGATCGATCTCACGGTACCGGAGGGTTGGCGCGAGGAAACGGGATTCAAGGGCGCGCGCCGCTCGCTCACCCGCGAAGAAGGCAGGCCGATGCCCGGCAATCACGTCGCCATCAAGGCGAACTTCCAGGCCTCGCTCGAGGACGGCGTGGCCGATCGCGGCAACGGCGACATGGCCGCCGGCACGGTGAACCACTACCGGACGCAGGCCGGAGCGCGGGTGGTACCCTTCCAGAGCACTACCGGCTACAAGGGCGAACTCATCCACACGGCTCCACCGGACCTCGACGACCCGATGCACTGGCGCCGCAACCGCTCCGGCGGCGCCGTCCTCCGGCGCGGCGACGTGTTGCAACTGGTTCAATACACGTGGGAGGTCGAGGGTTTCCGCCGCGTCGAACGAGACCCGCAGGGCCGAGAGATCGTGGTCTATGACACCCGCGCCGCGGCGAGGGAGAAAGCCGACGCCCTCGGCGGGCAAATCGACGGGTTGTTTCGGTCGATGGGCGTGAGCGCAAAAACGACCGCGGACGAACCGCCCTCGCGCGCGGGCGCGGCTCGCGGTCCCGACAGCGACGTGCGACTCGAAGCCGCCAAAATGGAATGCGCACCCGGCGAATTGATTGAGGTGGCGAGCGTGATCGATTTCCCCAAAGCCGGCGACGCTCCGTACCGCTACGAATGGAATGGAAACCGCGCCGGCGACGGCGAAAAGGTTCTCTTCCTCGCGAGCGATCCGGGCGAGTACGGTCTCGGCGTCCTGGTGAAGAACTCAGCTGGAAAAACGGTGGGCTCCACGTCGATTACCCTGAAGGTAAGGTGATCGTCGCCGGTTCATCGTTGGGGCGCGGCGAAGGCTGGCCATTCCCGTTTCCGTCACGCACGTTTGCGACGGTTCCCCACTCACCCCATGAAAACTCCGTCGCTACCCGCCTTCCTCGCCCTGCTGTCTCTCGCCGTCCTTTCCGCGTCCGCCCAAAACGGCAAACCTGACGCCGAGGGCTTCATCCGCGACTGGCTCGTCCTCGCCCCGCTGCCGATCGGCGAGGGCGGCGGCGGCGAGGCGATCGACAAGAAACAATTCGCCGACGAGGCGATGCCCGCCGCGAAAGATGCGACCACGCAAGAAGTCGGCGGGAAGGAACTGATGTGGGAAAAGATCGCGACCAAGGCCTTCTACATCGACTTCAAGGAGCTCAATCCGAACCAGAGCGAACAGGTCGTCGGCTGGGCCGTGGCGTATCTGGTTTCTGCGGACGAGAAGACCGGCCTCACGCTGAAGATGAACAGCAACGACCAGGGCAAGGTCTACCTCAACGGCAAGGAGCTCGTGAAGTTCACCGACACGCGCACGCTCGAAAAGGACACCGAGGACACGGCGACCAACGTGACGTTGAAGAAGGGCGTCAACGTTCTCGTGCTGAAAGTGGTCAACGAAGAGAACAACTGGCAGGGCAGCGTCCGTTTTCTAGACAAGGCCGGCAAACCGCTCACCGACGTGAAGGTCGAGACCAAGCCGTAGGCAGCAAAAAGCCCGGGCTCCGCTGCACGGAACCCGGGCCGGGAAAGAAACGACTGGCTTAGAATCGCCAGCCGAGGCCGATCGAGTACAGCCACGGATCGAGCTTGGCCGTGGTCAGCTTGGGGCCGCCTTTGACGGACACATCGCTGCGCAGGGCGGCGCGTTTCACATCGAAGTTCAGATACATGCCGCTGCCGAGATCGATATCGCAGCCCGCCTGCGCGGCCAGGCCGATGCTCAGGTTTTCCAGGCCCAACGGCACCGTCGTCACCTTCAGATCCGTATCATAGATCAGCGTGAAGTTCAGACCGACGCCGACATACGGCTGGATCTTTTCGCCGGGCGAGAAGCGGTACTGGCCCATCAGCGTCGGCGGCAGGTGCTTGAATTTTCCGAGCTTGCCGACTCCGGCGAGCGTCACCTCCTGCGACTGCGGAATCGTGAGCACGAGCTCCGCCGAAATGTTCGGCGTCAGCGCATAGGAGAAATCAAACTCGGGAATCCACTTGCTGTTCACCGTCACGGAATCCTTGGCGAAATTGATGCCAAGAGCGCTGAACGCATCCGACTTGTCCGCCATTTGGAGATACGTGGCCCGCACGCGCGCCGTCCAGGGACCCGTGGTGCTGGTGGCCGCGCTGGCAGGGGACGCAAGGCTGGCAAAAAGCATCGCGGCGACCGCAGTGCCTTTGAGAAGGAGGGATTTGTTCATGTCTTTACTGGTGTGTGGTGGTGTTCGCGCCGCACTGGCTCCATGCCGGCAACGCGATGTCCGCCACTCTAGCGATGGCCGCCCGCGCTGGCTGCGCGCTTTTTGAAAAAGCCGCTGCATCGTTTGGCCACTCGCTGCCGAAGCTTCCGGCGCGAACGGAATTGCAGGCGTCCCGCCTGCAATTCCGAATACAGGCTGGAGGCCTGCACTCCCGACCGCGCTGCGTATCCCGATTCCTACTTTCCCGCCGACGGCTCGGTCAGGAGAAACGTCATCAAGTCCCGCTGCTGCGGCGCACTGAGCGCCTGCCAGAGGCCTTCGGGCATCAAGGAGACGGCGGACGCTTTCATGGTGGCAACGTCCCGCTTCGCGATCGTCTGGCGGGCGCCCGTGACGTCGGCGAGCACGAGTTGATCAGCGGTGTCGTCGATCACCATGCCGCTCAGCGTTGTGCCTGAGTTCAGCGTCACGAGATAGGCGATACGGTCCGGATTGATCGCGGCGCTCGGCTGCACGATGTCCTTCACGACCGACGCATAGTCCCGGTAAACGAGATTCGACAAATCGGGCCCGATGATTCCGCCCGCGCCCCGCACTTGATGACAGACGGAACAGGCCGCGGACGGACTTTGAAAGACCTGCCGGCCGCGTTCCCAGTCGCCGCCAGCAATTTCCGGAATGCGTCGCTCCGTCGTCGTCGGCGCCTGCGCTGATGCCACCGCCCACGGCAGCAACTGGCGTCGCAACGGCAGCGCCCGCTCCCGGAGATCCTCCGCTGTGTGCCACGCCACGGCCAGAGCCGGCTCTCCGGCCCCGGTCGCAAGCGTCAGCTCGACCGGCAGCCACGCACTTTCCCGGCTCTCCACGCTGAGCAGCAGCTCGCCCGCGGCACGGCGGTCCAGCTTCGCCCCGGCGGCGCGCGCTTCCAGTCGCCCCGCCGCCTTGAGCCCCACGGTCACGAGCTCAGCCGGGTATTCAAAATCCAACTTCGCGCCGGGCTGGATCGCGGTGCGCAGCATGAGATGAAGATCGAGCTGGGTCCGCAGGACCAGTTCTCCCGGCGTCTGCAGCAACGCGAACAACGCCTGGTGCTCGGCACTCGCCGCGGTCAGCGCCCGCGCGACCTGCAAGTCGAGATGCGGCAGCCAGCCGCTCCAGCCGGTCTTTCCGGCGGCATCGCGCCATTCCACTTCCACACCGGTGAGATCGGTCAACACATCAATCGCCGCGTGCTGCGGCAGTTCCGCGCGGGCGGCATTCTGCTCCCGGCGCGGCTGCGCGCCGTCGGGCATCCACACGGCGTAGTTGGTCGCCTCGGTGCGCGGCGCGGTGCGCAGCACCAGGGAACGAAGATCAGCGGCCAGACCGGCGGACAGCACGGGCACGTCGTGCCGCGCGACCGTCGCCTGATCCTTCACCACCTGGTATCCAGGAACGAAGGACTCAAAGCGATCGCCCGCGGCAACGTGCCGGCCCTTCGTCACCTGACTGGCCCGCGCCAGCGTCCGCCAGCGCGCGGGTTCAATCGGGCGGTCGAAGATCACCCGCGTCTCCGTTGGGCTGGAGGCATACGCGAGCACGGGCTGCGGCGCGGCGGTGTCGGTGTGGGAAATCTTGAACACCCTGCCCATCCCCTGCGGGCCCGTGCCCCAATCCGGCGCGCCGCTGTGGCAGGCCACGAGCAAGTCGCCCTGCGGTGTCGGCACCGCGTCAATCACCAGCATCGCCACGCACGCGATCAAATCGTTCTTCGCGACGTAGCCCGCCGGCGTCTTCACCAGCTTGGTGCGCCAGATTTTGCCGCGCGACTCGCCAGCCATGAAGGCATCGCCGCGCCACCACTCCGGTCCGAAAATCGCGCGACCGCCCGCCACCGGCTCGTTGAAGTGCACGCCGCACGTCGACTGATGCTGCGGGCCGTAGTCGAACACGCTCGGCTCGTCGATCACACCGGGCAGGTGTTTCGGGTGTCGCGGCGGGAATCCGTAATGGCGTCCGGGCACGATGTGCAGCAGCTCGTCGAACGGATTGCCGTTGGGCAGCCAGGTTGCGCCCTCCTGATCGGAGCAGAACAGATCGCCGGCGGCATTGAACGCGAGCGACACGGGAAACCGCAGACCGGTTGAAAGGATGTCGCGGCGCTTCCAGTCGGGCGAAAGCCGGATGATGGTGCCGCGCTCGCTGAATTGGTTGTAGCTGGATACACCCGTGTCCTTATTCACCCGATACGCGCCGTTCCACGCATCCACGCCGAGGCCGAAGTAGATATTGCCCGCCGGATCGACGGCGATCCCGATGGCATCGAGGTTCGAGCCCGCGGCCGCGGTGGGGGGCAGCCAGCCGCCGGTAACGGTCTGCAGCTCGGACGTGCCGTCGCCCTTGTCCCGCAGGTGCAGGATGCGGCCGCGGCTCGCGACATAAAGCCCGCCCGGTCCCCACGCCATGCCGATGCTCGGCGGAATCTCGTTGCGGGCGTTGTCGAAGAACAGCGTCGAGCGATCCTCCACGCCGTCACCATCGCTGTCGTGCAACTGGTGCACGTTGCCGTCGTAGCCGAGGGCGAAGAGGCGGCCGTCGGAAGCGTAAACGAGATTGTTGAGATTGCGCAGCTTCACCGGCAACTCGCGCACGGTGAAGCCCGGCACCAGCATCTGCACCGGCGGCAAATCGGCCACCACGCGCGGTGACGGCGTCGCGGCCAGCACAACGCCGGGGAACAGGGCAAGACACAGCAGCGAGAGGGGTTTCATGGGGAGCCGGTGGGGCCGCGGGAACGTGACGAAAAACCATCGCCTTCGTCAATTGCCCCGAAGAACCACCGCAGGCGGCAGGGCGGGTCCGCGCCCGGTCAACGCAGCGCGTGGAGCGCCGCGGCGATCGCGCCGTGACTGCCGATCGTGTCGCCGAGCGCCGACGGCACGATCGCGCAGGCGGCCCGCGGTCCGGGCAAGGCCTCGCGCTCCAGCGCCGCCTGCATGCCTGGCTCGAGCAGCGCCCGGCACCGCGGGAAAAATCCGCCGATCACCACGCGTTCCGGATTGAAGAGATCGATGAGGATCGCGAGCGCCTCGCCCAGACTTCCACCCGCGTCGTGCATGAGACGCGTCGCGACGGCATCGCCGGCCACCGCCGCCGTCGCGATCTGCTGCGTCGTGATCGGAACCGTGGGTGAATACCAGGCCGGCACCGGAATTTCGCCGCGCTCGATCAGCGTCGTGGCCCGGCGCGCGATGCCGCCGCCGCTGTAGAAACCTTCTGCGGAACCTGCCTTGCCGTAGCCGACCGGGCCATCGGCCCGCAGCCGCACGTGGCCGATCTCGCCGGCGTCGCCCGTGGTGCCTTCAAAGAGTTCGCCGTTGAGAATCAGGCCGCTGCCGAGACCGGTGCCGGATGTAATGAAGATCATGTGACGCGTCCCGCGGCCCGCCCCGAACCGCCACTCGGCCAGGGCGCAGGCGTTGGCGTCGTTCATCAGAAACGCCCGTCCGCCGAAACGCGCGGTGAGCCGCTCCACGATCGGCGCGCCGTACCAGCTCGCGTGCAGATTGGGCGGCGAGACGATCACGCCCGCTTTTGCGTCGAGCGGACCGCCGCAGGAGATGCCGAACACGGGTGAGGTGCCCTGCACGACCGGCGCGAGTGCGTCGACCAGTTGGCGAAAGGTCGGCTCGAAATCACCGGTTGCGAAGCGCGCGACCTCCACGACGGCGTCGCCACGCAGCGCGCTCACGGCGCATTTCGTCCCGCCGATATCGAGGCCGAAGATGGCCGGGCTGGCCGCGGAGGAAGAGGAGGAAAGGACGGACATGAGCGAAGCAGCGTGAGCGGGGTTAGAATCCGCCCTTCACGCCCATCTGCACCTGGGCGCCGTCACGCCGGTTCGACGTCACGCGCGCGTAGGCTGGCGTATCGGTGCCGTAGGTCTCGTTCACGAGCGGCTCCTTGAGCACATTCGTCAGCGTCAGGAACACCGACGTGCTGCGCCGCACGAGATATTCCGCACTGAGATTCACGAGCTCCCGCGGCCGCGTGTAGACGAACGCGTTGGGCGCGATGCCGGAATTCGCGCCGCGGCGCAGACCGGTCCAGTTGTAATTGGCCGTCATCGACAGCGCCTTGTAGGCGAACTGCACGCCGGCGTTGAAGCGGCGGGTCTGGGCATTGGAGAAATCACCGGCCCTGATGCCCGTCGTGCGGTTGCGCGTGTAGTTGGCAAAGACGGACAGCCACGGCCGCAGCCGCTGGCGGCCGGAGAGTTCGAGCCCGGTCTGGCGCACGCTGCCCTCCACATTCTCGGGATGCGAAATCAGATAGCCTTCGTAATCGTCGGCGAGGCCGAGCTCGTCGAGCATCTCGCGTGTCGCGATCGTGCTGGTGCTGGAGATGAAATTTTTAACGTCGCGGCGGTAGACGCTGACCGAGAACAGGCCGCCGGACGCGGTGTAGTATTCGAGCGCGAGATCGCGGTTGCGTCCGGTCCAGGGTTCGAGCGCCGGATTGCTCGTCGTGATCGTGCCCAGGCCGGAGCCGGTGGCGTTCTCGGCCGGCGATGTGACTTCCGTCACGTTGGTGGTCGGAATGAGTTGGGCGAGCGTCGGCCGGCCGATGGTGTGGGCGTAGCCGAGCCGCAGCAGCAGATTTTCCCGGAGCGTAACGGTGGCGTTCACGCTCGGGTAAACATCGTCGTACTTCGGTTCGACGACATTCGCGAGCGGCAGTCGGGTGAGTTTGGCGACTTCGAGCGGGTCGGTCGTGATCGGTACCGTCTGCACGCCAGCGAGCGTCGGGTTGCCATCGATCAAGCGGCCGTTCGCATCGCGGCGGAACTGGAGCTGCAGATTGGTCAACGTGCCGCGGGCCACGACTTCAGTCTTTTCGTAACGCGCCCCGCCGCTGATCCGCAGGCGATTCTTGAGGAAGGTGGCATCGGCCATAAGGTAGCCGGCGTAAATCGACTCGGACGACTCCTCGAGACTCGACACCCACGCGATGTAGTCGGCGGCCGCGGATGTCGTGTAGTAGCTGGGATTGGACTGATAAAGCTCGTAGGCCTTCTTCGTGCTCAGCCATTGCTGGGTCTTGAACGTGCCCTGCGGACCCTCGAGGTTGAAATCGGGATCGGTCAGGGTGCCCGCCGGGAGCGCGGTGAACGCGGGACCGGCGTAGGTGCGCGTGGTCTGCGGCTGGGCGCGATCCTTGGCCGCCTGCTTGAAGAGTCCGCCGCTCTTGAGCGACCACGTGAACGCCTCCGGCTGAAACTTCCGCGTCACATCGAATTTCGCATTGCTGAAATTGTTTTTGATGTCGCGGCCCGCCACCACGGGCGTCGTGTAGGTGCCGAGATTCGCCAGCTGATTTGTGTCGACCACGGCACCCGCCGCGTTGGTGACGGTGATGCGTTCCGGCACGCCATCGTCCGGGATGTCATCGAAGCGCACGGTCAATCCCGTCACACCAAGGCGTGCCTGCCCGAGCTGTCCGTACGAATCGAGCCGGTAGGTCAGCCGCGTCTTGCTCTTGGCCACGGTGGACTCGACGTCCCACTGCGGCCCGCGATGCCGGTACGTGACCTGCCCCTGATGCGTCTGCGTGGTCTGGTAGGCATTCTGAGTCACGAGTTGTGTCACGCTGCCCTGCCCCGCGCGGCCTTGCGTGAAGCCGGCCCCGAAGTCACCGGTGGTCGCATTGCGCCCGGTTGGAGTCGCAGCCAGCATCGTGCCCGTGGCGTACGTCATCTGGTGATTGCCGAAGTCGACCCAGTAGCGGTTGAAGTTGTACGCGACTGACACGGTGTCGCGCGCCGACAGCCGGAAATCGAATTTCGCGCCGAGCGAACTCCGCCGCGAGAACGAGTGCCCGACCTGGGCGTTGACGGAATTCAGGTACGGTGCCGCCGCCGTGGAGTTGGCGATGCTGTAGGTGCGCTGCGCGAGCCGCGCCGTATAGAAATAGTCATTACGCGACGCATTCAGCGAGTACCCGAAGGAACGGCTCACCGGGTTGAGGTAGGTCACCTCGAAGTCGGGAAACCACTTGTAGGCCTTGCCGTCGCCGCCCTCCTTGCCGCCGGGCGTTTTCCGCAGCGACAGAAACTCGGAGTTCATCAACACAAAGGTCCGGTAACGAAATTCGGGCCGGCTGCGATCGAACGCGGAACGCGGAATCATGTTGATGCGGCCGCCGATGCTGTCGGCACCGGTGTCGGGCGTCGGTCCCTTCGTGATCTCGATGCGATCGACATTCGACATCGTCAGGCCGCGCAGCGCGGTGACGCGTGTCGAGCCGCCGGTCTGCGGCACGCTGAGCCCGGCGCCGTCCATCTCGATGTTAGTGTATTCAGCCGGCATGCCGCGCAGCCCGACGGTGAGGGGCGCGGTGCCGTCGCCCTCGACCTCCACACCCGGCAGGTACTGCAGGAAGTCGCCCAGATTGTCGCGTGCCATCGTACCGAATGCATCGGTCGCGATCACGTCGCGGATGTTGGGCGCGATCCGCTTCTCGTTGATCGCCATGTCGGCGGCGCTCATCTCGCGGCCCGTGTTGACGCGAAAGGCGTCGAGCTTCACCACGTCGCCCGCCGCGCGGGCCGTCTCGCCGAATTCCTGCAGCACGATCTCGACCCGCGCGGACGCGTCGCCGGCGGTCACCGTCACGCTGGCCGTGGCCTTGCCCGTGTAGCTGACACGCAGGCGCTGCGGGCCGGCAGGCACGCCGGAGAGGAGAAACTCGCCGGACTCGTTGGTGAGCGTCTCGAGGGATGAACCTTCGACGGCGACGCGCGCGTTGCGCAGGTACACGCCGTCCATCGCGCTCATCACCCGCCCGGCCACCAGGGCGGCCGCGCCCGCCGGCCGGACTACAGCCGGTGCCGATCCCGGTTCCGCGGCGTATCCGAAAACACCGGACGCGAGTGCCGCGGCGAGAAGCAAGCGGCGCGGGAATGAGGGCAGGCGGCCGGAGCGAAAACAGGGATCGCTGGAGATCATTGTTCCTCAAACCAGACCAAGGTCGCACCGTGCAGGCGAGCCTTTACCAGAAGGGCCCGATCGCACAGGTCGATGGCGACGGCGCGATGCGCAGGCCACGATTGAGTGCGTCATGGTCGCCGGTGAAGCGCCGGGCCGCGCGCGACCTTCAGCGATTGCCGGCGCGAATCCAGGCTTCGTTGAAGTGCACGTGCCGGATCGTCTTGTGCGCAGGCTTTCCCTCGGCGTCCTTCGCCGCGAGGCTCGGGCGCAGCTGCACGCTGTACGTCGCGTGCAGGGTGCCATCCTTCGCCTGCAGGATGCTGGGATAGCCATAACGTCCGGCATCGGCGCCGGGTTCGTCCCGCTCAAGGTGACGGCTCCACTTCCAGGTGCGGCCCTCGTCGTCGGAGAGGCGGACGCACAGGCTGTGCCGGCCCTGCTCGGTGTCGTTGTTGATCACGACCCAGTGTCCGTTGGCCAGCGCGATGATTTCGAGTCCGGCACCGGGATCGGGGAGGTCGCTGTCCGTGACGTCGGTCCAAGTCTCGCCCCGATCCTTCGAGGATGCCTGTTGGATCCGCTGCGGCGGGAGGCCGTTGTCGCGCATCATGGTATAGAGCGAACCATCGCGTCGTCGCACGATGCTCGGCTGGACGTTGCCTTCGCCGACGAGCGGCGTGCTCGTATGCCACGTGGCGCCCCAGTCGTCAGTGATCGCCATCAGCGAAAAATTGAAGCCGTCCGAATACAGCGGGACGATCAGCCGGCGTCCGTCCAGGACAAACGGATGCGCGCGCGTCATCCAGCCAAGCCGCGACTTCAACTTGTCCTGCGAGGCGGCGAGCGCGTAGTCGACGAACTCCTTGATCTTCGGTTCGCCGGCCCGCGCCCGGAACTTTTCCACCGCGCGTTGCACCGTCGCGGCGAACTCGGGGCCGGGTTTCACGTGAATGACGTCCTGCGTTTTCCATTCCGGCGCACCGGGACGTTGATAGCTTTCCGCAATCTTCACCTTCAGCAGCGCGCTCTCCCAGTGGTTGTCGAGAATGGTGGGCCAGATCAGCCAGAGGCGCTGCTGCGGATCGATGAAGAGACAGCAGTTCGTGTCCGGAAATCCCGGCGTATCCGCCATGACAAAACGCGGACTCCACGTCGTGGCCCCGCGGACCAACCGCGCGCCGAGGATGCGGCAATCGTCGGCGGTGCGTTCACCGGATCCGTTGAACCAGCACACGATGAGGTCGCCGTTCGGCGCTTCGACGAGGCATGAGCCGTGGTTGTGCAGGTTCTCCGGCGGCCGGATGAACTCACCGCGCAGAAAGGGCACCTCGCTCGCGACCGCCGATCCCAGCCATGCCACGCTGCACCACGCGATCGTCGCCAGCATCCGCCACCGAGGGGTTTTCATCGCGCCGTCCTAGCCGGTGCCGGAAGCGAGTAAAGCCGGGACTACCGCGACGGAATCGGCAACGAATGGCTCGCGTGCGTTGAACGCGGAGTTTCACTGACCGGCCATGACCCCCTCGCCCACCGCTGCGCGTGCGCTCGCGCATGGAATGCTCTCGCTCGTGTCCGCCGCCTCCCTCTTCGGCCAGGCCGTGCCCCCGCCGCGACCTGCGGAAGCCGCCGTGGTCCTCTCGCCGTTCGAAGTCTCCACCAGCAGCGACGTCGGCTACATCGCGACGAACTCGCTCGCCGGCAGCCGCCTGAATGCCTCGCTCAAGGACACGCCGGCGATCATCGACGTGTTCACGAAGGAATTTCTCGCCGACATCGGTGCGACCAATCTCGAGCAGGCGATGGCCTACGCGAACAACAGCCAGACCGACGACGGCGACACGTTGCGCGTGAACAACGGCATCTCGCAGACCGCCGCGGGCAACGCGTTCAACTTTCGGTCGCGTGGTATCCTCGGCAACAGTACGCGCAACTATTTCGAGACCCGTCTCGGCACGGATTTCTACAGCACCGAGCGGCTCGACGATTCGCGCGGGCCGAACTCCGTCCTCTTCGGCATCGGCTCCGCTGGCGGCATCATCAACAACTCGCCCAAGCGCGCGCAGTTCGCCCAGCGGTTTTTCGAAACCCAGCTCCTGCCCGGCACCGCCGACGCCGGCCGCGCCACGCTCGATGTGAACGTCCCGATCGCACCGCGCATATTCGCCGCGCGCCTCAATGCACTCTACGATCACAAAGGCAGCTGGCGCGAGTACCTCGCGAACACCCGCCGCGCCGCCACGCTCGCGCTGACGTATCGCCCGTTCGATAAAACGGAGGTCCGGCTCGACGCCGAGAAGGGCAACGTCCGCGGCACCGTCGGACGCAATTATCCGGTGGTCGACGGCATCACGCGCTGGTGGGCCAACGGCAGCCCGACCGTCGCCAGCACCAGCACCGTCGCGCTCACCGCCGCCCAGACCGCGGTCGGTTATTCGCGGCCGTTGACGGCGAACCGCCTCGTCTACGTCGAGAATCAGAACTTCCTCCTCAACGCCAACCAGGCCTGGTCCAGCGCGCAGGATCTGCCGTACGCGCCCTCGATCCTCAATGATCCCGCCCGCGTGCCCTACGAGGCGAACGCCGCCGGCCCCGGCGGCCGCACGCTCCACGATTTCGAAAACATCACCGCGATTGCCGAGCATCGCTTCACGTCCGCGCTCGTCGGCGAAGTCGGTTTTTACCACGAGAAAGGCACCTGGCTGAACTACGATGTCGGCGGCGACAACATCACGATTCGCGGCGACCCGAACGGTCTGCTCCGCAACCCGACGTTCTTTCAATCCTACTCGGGTTTCACTCCGGGCCGGGATGCTGCGGGCAATCTAATCAATCCCAACGCGGGCGGCACCTATCTCGAAACCCTCTGGCTGCGCCGCTACGGCAGCACCAAAAGCAACAACGTCCGCGCCACGCTCGCCTACGAAATCAACGGCGGCCGCTGGGGTCACCACCGCATGGCGGCCATGGGCCAGCATCAGGTCGAGGACACGCTCGGTTACACGGAACGCGAGTCGTGGCTGGGAGCGCCGTTCAACAACGAACCTACCAACGACAACAACGGCGTCTGGCGCCGTTCCTATATCACCCTCGGCGACTCCGCGTCGCAGCGGCTCCCCGATCCGCTCAATCCCGGCACGCTCACCGCCACGATTCCCGGCCGCGCCGCGCCCGTCACCAATGGCTGGGTGCAGAACGGCGGCACCAAGAGCAAGCGCACCATCGACAGCCAGATGATCGCGGTGCAAAGCACGTTCTGGCAGCGCCGCATTGTCACGACGCTCGGCTACCGCCGTGACGAACTCAGCCAGTCGCGCACCACGGCCGTGCGCGACACCTCCGGCATCTGGGCCGGCACCGCCGGCATCCAGGTCATCAACGGCTCGTCCCCCACGACGAACTACACCTTCTCTGGCAGCACCACCACCGCCGGCATTGTCGTGCACCCGCTTTCCTGGGTCTCGCTCTTCGCCAACCGCTCCAAGAATCTCGGGCTCCCCGATTTCACCCAGCGCCTCGGCGCGGATGGCGGCGTGCCGCCGGCGCCGCAGGGCAATGGCTTCGACACCGGCGTCATGGTCAGCCTCCGCCAGGATCGGATTGTCGCGCGCGTGAGTTACTTCACCACCGACGTCACCGACCAGAGCGGCGCAATGGGCGTCAACAACGCTTTCTCGCCGCGCTACGATCAGATTCTCTCGATCCTCGACGATCCCAACGGCGACAGCTCCACCGCCGATCGCCTCTACACCGCCGCCCAGATGGCGAAGTACTCATCGCTCCGGCCCACGTCCCTGGCCAACGGCGACTCGCTCGACAACGCGAACCAGGGCGTCGAGTTCCGCGTCACCGCCAACGTCGGCGAGAGCCTCCGCTTCATCGTCAATTACTCCTACAATCTACAGGAGCGTGCCAACGTCTACAAACGCACGACGTTGCAGACCGACCAGCTCGACCTCTTCGTCGCCGATCTCGTGAAAGCCAATCCCAGCGTCGATGTCCTCAACGCCCGCGGAACCCAGGGCGTCACGCTGGCCGAGCTCCTCGCCACGCAGCGTTCCGATCTCGACGGCCGCCGGCTCGACTTCGAGGGCGCGTATGGGAATCGCAAGCACAAGGCCAATTTCTTCGTGAACTACACGTTCAAGGACGCGCTCTTCAAGGGCTGGTCCGCGGGTTTTGGCGGTCGCTATCTCAGCCCGATTGTCGCGGGTCGCGTCTCGACGCAGCCCGGGTTGCCGCCACAGGGATCGGGCTCCAACACCGGCGTCGGGTTCAACGGCGGGATCAAGTACGGCGACGACAGCCTGCGTTTCGACGGCATGCTGCGCTACCAACTGCGAAGCGCGGTGTTTGGCCGCAACGTGCGCGCCAGCTTTCAGCTCAATGTCCGCAATCTCCTCGACGATCACGATATCGAGGTCCGCCGGCACAAGACCGACGGCATCACGTTGGATCGTTTCACGCTGACCGATCCGCGCGAGATCACCCTGTCGACGACGCTGCGGTTCTGACGTTTTGCCTGAAAAATGCGCATCTCCTCGAAAATCGGCGCGTCTTCTCCACCTTCAGTGCCACGCCTATGAAAACTGGTTACCTGCTCACCGCCTTTTCGTTCACCCTGGCCGCGGCTGCAGCCGATTTGAATCGCAACGACCAGTGGCCTCAGTGGCGCGGACCGCTGGCCCTGGGCGTCTCGACCACGGCCACCCCGCCGACCGAGTGGAGCGAGACGAAGAACGTGAAGTGGAAAGTCGCGATTCCCGGCTCGGGCACCGCGACGCCCATCGTGTGGGGCAACCGGATTTTCATCCAGACCGCCGTCGTCACGGACAAGAAGGTCGAGGCTCCGGCCGCCGCCCGCACCGAAGCGCCGCCCGCCGCTCCCGCCGAAGGCCCGGCCGGCAAACGCAAGGGCGGCCCGCGCGGCGGCTTTGGCGGCGGCGAGAAGCCCGCGAATGTCGTGCAGTTCGTCGTGCTCTGCCTCGATCGCGGCACCGGCCGCACGCTCTGGCAGAAAGTCGTGCGCGAGCAGGTGCCGCACGAGGGCCATCATCAGACGCACGGCTTCGCGTCTGGCTCGCCGGTCACCGACGGCAAAATGCTCTACGCCTACTTCGGCTCGCGCGGGCTCTACGCGATGGATTTCGACGGCAACGTGAAATGGGAAGTGGACCTCGGCGATCAGCAGACCCGCATGGGTTTCGGCGAAGGCACGTCACCCGCCTTGGCCGGCGATCGCCTTATCATCAACTGGGATCACGAGGGTGAGGACTTCGTCGTCGCCCTCGACAAGGCCACCGGCAAGGAACTCTGGCGCAAGGCCCGCGAGGAAAAAACCAGCTGGGCCACACCGGTTATTCTCGAACACGAGGGTGTGACGCAGGCCGTCATCAACGCCGGCGTCACCCGTTCCTACGACGTGAAAACCGGCGCGGTGATCTGGGAGTGCGGCGGGCAGACGGAGAACGTGATTCCGAGCGTCGTCAGCGGCCACGGTCTCGTCTTCGCCATGAGCGGATTTCGCGGCAACGCCGTCAACGCGATCAAGATCGGCGCGAAGGGCAATGTCGCCGGCACCGACGCCGTCGTTTGGACGCACAACAAAGGCACGCCGTACGTGCCTTCGCCGCTGCTCCTCGGCAACGAACTCTATTTCTTCAGCGCCAATACCGCGCGGCTCTCGATCTTCGACGCCCGCACCGGCACGCGTCACGTGGAGGCCGCGCGGATCGAAGGCATGACCGACGTCTATGCCTCACCAGTGGCCGCCAACGGGAAGATTTACCTTACCGGCCGTGACGGCGCGTTCGCCGTGCTCAAGCCAGGCACCACCGTCGAGATCCTGGCGAAAAACAAGCTGGACGACAGCTTCGACGCGACGCCGGTCCCGGTTGGCAAGGAGCTGCTGCTGCGCGGTCAGAAGCACCTGTACTGCATCGCGGAAACCGGGTCTTAAGCGGTCACGCTACCGATCGGTGGGCTGGAGCCAATTGGGCGGAAAACCTCACCGCCGGGAGAGCGATCAGCCACCATTCGTCTCATTCGCGTCCTTTCGCGTAGTCCGCGGGCGACTGCTTTGGGCCTGAATGAGTGCCCCGATCGTTGCATGCCTCGGGCTCAGGCTGTCTTACGCAAGGCACTGGGGCCTTTGGGCCCCGAGCGTCGATCGACCTTAATTCGGCTCGCAAAAGAGCCGAAGAAACCCTGCCGGCCGCGTTTGAGTTGGCGGCGGAACGTGTCGAATAAAGTCCTCAATGCAAATTGCTACCGACGCCACTAGCCGCATTCCGCGCGAGAAGCTGCTGCAGATCGCCCGTTCGCTCCCCGCCGATCTGTCGGTCCTGGCTCAGTTGGGCGAGATGCTGCAGGACTTTAACACCGAGCTGGGTGAGATCGCGACTCTGCTCCGGCGTGACGTCGCCCTCGGCTCGCGCATCATCCGCATCAGCAACAGCGCAGCCTACGGCGGCAACGGCGAGATCGCGTCGATTGAAGCGGCCGTCAACCGCGTCGGCTTTGGCGAGGTGATGAAGCTGGTCGGCACCGGTGCGGTGTCGCGTCTGGCCGAGCAGGCCTTGGATGCGTACGGCATCAGCGCCGAGGACTTGCGCAGCAACATGCTGTTCGGGGCGTTCGCCGGCGAGGCCGTCGCGCGCGCCGCCGGACTCGATCCCAAAATGGCCTACACGGCGGGACTCGTACGCACGCTCGGTATCATGGTGCTGAACAAGGCCTGGGATCAGATCGAGAAAGTGCCGTCCTTCGACCCGGCGCGCTGGGCGACGTATTCGGCTTGGGAGGAAAATCATTTCGGCCTGCATCACGCGGCCATCGCGGCCCTGATCCTCAACGAATGGCGTTTCCCAGCGGAAATGCACGAGGCGATCAAAGGCCACTATCTCACGACGGCCGCCGACCTGGAACTCAAACTCGCCGTTGTGCTCAATCTGTCGAACGGACTGGCCGAGCGCAAAGGCCGCGGCCTTCCCGGTGAAAAAACCTGGTGGGAGATCACCCCGCAAAAACTCGACGCCCTCGGCCTCAGCGAGGCCGATCTCGAGAAGGCCGCCGAGACCGCAGAGACCGCCTGCACGACCGCGCTGCTGGCATTCTCGCCGTAAGCGGCCGACATCCGGCGCAACGGTCAGGACTGAATTCAAAAGCCAGGAAGCCAGGAATCAGACTCCTGGCTTTTCAATCTGTCCGCTCTCTGTTCCTCGCGTGCCGTCGTTCTCGCCGCGATGCCTCATACCAACCGCTCCTTGCTTTTGGACTTCTGGATCGATCGTGGCTACGAGCGCCAGCGAGTGGCCGAACGGCCACTCGCTGGCGCTCGTAGCCACGGCTAAAGTCCAAAGGCAAAGAGCGATTGGTATCACGCGCTACGGCGTTTCGGGTGCCTGCCACGGCACCGCACCGCCGCGCTGGATCTGCGCGCTGAGCGCCGCCTGCAGTTCGCGGGCGATCTTCTGATTCTGGGCGAACACGTTCGTCTTCTCCTGCGGGTCCGTCTTCAGGTTGTAGAGCTCGAGCGGCTGATACGGACTGTTCTGCAGAAGTTTCCAGTCACCGCGAATCAACGCGTGGTAGGCCTTGCCCCCGTACTGTGGTCCGCCTTCGCGACGCACAAAGTAGAGATCGCGGACGGCGTTCGCCGGCAGCTCGCTGCGCAACACCGGCAGCAGGCTGACGGCGTCGGTGCCCGCCGGGCGCGTCACGCCCGCAGCCTCGAGGCACGTGGCAAACACATCAAACACCAGCCCCGCGTATTCGCTGCGCGCGCCCGCCGCCACCGTGCCGGGCCAGCGAACGACGAACGGCACCTTGAGCCCGCCGTCGTAGTGACTCTGTTTGCCATCGCGCCACGGGTCGTTGTTCGCCGCGTGCGGCAGCGAGCCGCCATTGTCCGAGGTGAAGACCACCAGCGTCGTCCGATCGAGGCCCGTCTCCCGCAGCGTCGCGAGCACGCGGCCGACAGCGTCATCGAGGTGCTCGACGAGGGCGATGGCGGCCGCGCGTTTCGGATCCACACCCGGCAACCGTTGCTGCGTGCGTTCCAGCCAGGCCGCAGGCGGTTCGACCGGGGAGTGCGGTGCGTTGTACGCGAGATAAAGAAAGAACGGCTGCTGCGCCGCCGCGCGCTCGCGCAGGTAATCGACGGCCCAACCGGTGAAGATCTCCGTCGCGTGTCCGGAAGGATCGATTACCTCGCGATTGCGCCGCATGTAATTGTTCCCGTGCCGGAGATGCGTCGTGTAGCTGTCCATCATGTCGCCGAGGAAGCCGTGGAAGAAATCGAAGCCGCGATCGTTCGGTGTATTCGGACTCGTGAGACCGAGATGCCACTTGCCCACGATGCCGGTGTGATAACCGGCGCGACGCAGGTGATCCGCGAGCGTCGGCACGCCGGGCGCGAGAAAGCCCCAGGAGTTCGCGCCCATCGTGCGGATCACCCCGGGCACGCCCACGCGATCCTGGTGCCGGCCGGTGAGCAGCGCGGCGCGCGTCGGTGAGCACACCGTGCAGTTCGCCCGCATGGTGGTGAACAGCATGCCTTCCGCCGCGAGGCGATCCACCGCCGGCGTGCGCACATCACCCTGCGGCCGGAACGCCGCGATGTCGCCGTAACCGAGATCGTCGGCGACGATCACGAGCACGTTGGGCCGGGCGGCGGCCGGCGCGGCCACAGCCGGCCCGGAGGCGAAAACGCAGGCGAGCAGGCAACACAGGACGGGGTACAGTCTCATGGCGCGAGCACGCCATGGATGCCGCCCGCGAGGCAAGTTTCAAACGCGCGGACCGACTCGTTGCTCGCCATCGCGGCGGGGAAACGTTTCAAAATGTCACCCCTGCCCCGGATGAGAACCGCCCCGCTCGAGCTGGCCCGCCGTCAGTTTCTCAGTCGCATGACGACCGGGCTCACCGGCGTCGCACTCGCCCGGCTGCTCGGCGGAGATCTCGCCGCCGCCCCGGCCCGCGCGCCGCACTTTGCGCCGAAAGCGAAAAAGGTACTGCAGATCTTCTGCCCCGGCGGCGCATCGCATCTCGATCTGTGGGACCACAAGCCGCTGCTCGAAAAATTCGACGGCACGCCGATGCCCGGTGGCGAAACGGAAGTCACCTTCCAGGGGAAGAATGGCAACCTGATGAGATCGCCGTGGGCCTTCGCGCCGGCGGGCCGCAGCGGCAAGATGATTTCCACCCTGCTGCCGCATCTCGCGCAGCACGTCGACGCGATGGCGTTCGTGCACTCGATGACGTCGCGCACGAACACCCACGGCCCGGGCTGCATCGCGATGAACACGTGTTTCACGCGCGAAGGATTTCCCAGCGCCGGCTCATGGATCAGCTACGGCCTCGGCAGCCTCAACGAAAACCTCCCGACGTTTGTCGCAATTCAGGACCTGCGCGGCGAGCCGCCGAACGGAAAGGCGAACTGGGGCAACGGCTTTCTGCCGGCGCAGCACCAGGCCGTTGCGCTCGCCGCCCACCAACCGCTCCGCAATCTCGCGCGGCCCGCAGCGATCTCGGCCGCGGAGGACGCCGCCACCCGCGACTTTATCCACCAGGCCAACGCCGGCCACGCCGCCCTCCAACCCGGCAACGACGAGCTCCGCGCCCGGATGGCGGCCTACGAGCTCGCCGCGAAAATGCAGCTGACCGCACCCGGGGTGAGCGACCTGTCGCGCGAGCCCGCGCACGTCCACGCCCTCTACGGTACAAGCGACGCCAATACGCTGAAAGCCGCGTACGCCCGCAACTGCCTCCTCGCCCGCCGCCTGCTGGAGCAGGGCGTCCGCTACGTGAGCTTGTATTGCGCGTCCCGCGCCAGCGCGGTCGACGGCCTGCTCAACTGGGACGCCCACAAGACCCTCAAGGCCGACTACGATCGTCACGGCCCCATCTTC
This sequence comes from Terrisphaera buseokensis, assembly GCF_047521145.2. Classification (GTDB taxonomy): domain Bacteria; phylum Verrucomicrobiota; class Verrucomicrobiia; order Opitutales; family Opitutaceae; genus ER46. The sequence continues at coordinate 6,170,926 of NZ_CM134186.1, forward strand.
GATCAGCCCACCGCCGCGCTGCTCACTGATCTCGGCCAGCGTGGTTTGTTGGCGGATACACTCGTCATCTGGTGCACCGAGTTCGGCCGGATGCCCACGCACCAGGAGGGAACGGCCGGTCGTGACCACAACCCGGATGCGTTCACCACCTGGATGATGGGCGCAGGCGTGAAGGGCGGCGTGAGTCACGGCGCAACCGACGACTTTGGCCGGCGCAGCGTGCAGGACGTCGCCACCGTGCACGACTTCCACGCGACCGTGCTGCACCTGCTGGGCCTGAACCACGAAAAGCTGACGTACTATCACAACGGCTCCAACCGCCGGCTGACCGACGTGCACGGGCACGTGCTCAACCGAATCCTGGCGTGAAAACCATCGTGTTCGAAGCTTCTCTCGTGATCTCACCGGCACGCCTCCACCGGAGCTCAGGGCGTCGCTCCGCGCGCAACCGGGTTGTAGGCGGTCCCGCGACTGCGGGACCGACCCGCCTACATTCAGGGTTGTGCGCGTTCGTCCGCGCAGCCGCGGCGGCGTTGCTCCTCGGAGTCGCGGCGCACGCGGTGGCCGCCGGCGCAGCCAACCTCGCGTTCTTCGAGCAGAAAATCCGGCCGGTATTGATCGAGCACTGTTACGAGTGTCACAGCGCCACGGCGAAGAAACTGAAAGGCAACCTGCTGCTTGATTCGAAAGCGGGCTGGGAAAAGGGCGGCGACAGCGGCGCGGCGATCATCGTACCCGGCGATCCCGGCGCGAGCCTGCTGCTGCGCGCCCTGCAGCATCTCGAGGACGATCTCGCGATGCCGCCCAAGCAGCCGAAGTTGTCCGATGCCATCATCGCGGACTTCGTGACCTGGGTGAAAGCGGGCGCACCGGATCCGCGAACGGGTGCCATCGTGGAGGCGAAGCGCGCCGACAAATCCTGGTGGTCGCTCCAGCCGCTGCCTGCCGTCACGCCGCCCGTGGGCCCCGGCGGCACCGCCATCGATCGCTTCATCACAGCTCCGCTCGCCGCCAAGGGCCTCGCCCTCAATCCACCGGCCGATCCACGCACCCTCATTCGCCGGATGAGCTATGACGTGATCGGACTGCCGCCGACGCCGAATGAGGTCGCGGCCTTCGTCGCCGCTTTCCAACGCAATCCGGACCAGGCCACCGCGGCGCTCGTGGATCGGTTGCTGGCGTCGCCTCACTATGGCGAACACTGGGGCCGGCACTGGCTAGACGTCACGCGCTTCGGCGAGAGCATCGGTTTCGAGCGCAACGTGATCATCGACGACCTGTGGCCGTTCCGCGACTACGTGATCGCATCGTTCAACGCCGACAAGCCGTTCAATCGTTTCATCGTCGAACATCTGGCCGGCGACGTCGTCGGCGCGGGCGACCCGGCGGTCGAAGTCGGCAGCGCGTTCCTGGTTGCGGGTCCGTACGACGACGTTGGCAACCAGGATGTCGTCGCCCAAAAGACCATTCGCGCCGCGACACTCGATGACATCATCACGGCCACGAGCGGCGCGTTTCTCGGGCTGACGATCAGTTGCGCGCGTTGTCATCACCACAAATTCGATCCCGTCCCGACCGAGGATTACTATCGCCTGCGTGCCGCGTTCGAGGGCGTCACGCACGGCCGTCGTGTGCTCGCCACCGCCGAGGAACGGGAGCGTCATGCCGCGGCCACGCGGCCCCTCCACCAGCGCAAGGCTGGCCTCACGGCCGAGAAAGCCGCGCTCGATCGCGGGATCGACCAGCGGGCCAAGGCTGCGCTCGCGCAACGCGTGCATCCCCGGCCGAAGATCGATCCGCCGCTCACCGAGGAACGTTTCGCGCCAGTCGAGGCGCGCCACGTGCGGCTGGTGATGCACGCGAGCACGACCAACCCGCGGGCGGCGACCGGCGCGCGGCTGGTGGAGTTCGAGGTGTGGAGCGCCGGCGGGAGCGCACGGAATGTCGCGCTGTCCCGCAACGGCGGCAAAGCCGAGGGCGCCAAATCAACCACGGCGGAAGATTTCCCCGAAGCTTACGGCGCGCAGTTCACCATCGACGGTGAGTTCGGCGAGCAGTGGTTCATTGGCACGCCCGCCAGACTCACCATCACCCTGGCGGAAGCGGAAACCATCGACCGGATTACTTTTCGCAACGCCAAGGGCGTGGCCATCCAGGAGAGCAACGCCCAGGGTCCCACGCCCTGCGAGTACGACGTTGAGGTCTCGCGCGACGGCACGACCTGGCAGACGGTGGCGGGTAGCGCCGGCCGTGAACCATGGACGGAAGCGCACGGCATCCAGCGCGTACGCCGCGAGATCATCACCCCGGAGGAAACGCATCAACTGGCGGCGCTCAACCGGCAGCTCGCCGCCGTGGAAACCGAGCTCAAGGCGGTCCCGGCGTTGCGCGAGGTCTTCGCCGGAAAATTCAGCCAGCCCAAGGAGCAGACCTTTGTGCACAAGGGCGGCGATCCCACCAAACCCGGGGAGCCCGTGGCGCCGTCGAGTCCCGCGGTGCTCGCGCACGTCCTGCCCGCGTATTCACTTCCGTCCGACGCACCCGAGGCCGAGCGGCGCCTCGCGCTGGCGCGCTGGATCACGCGTGACGACCACCCGCTCACGCCGCGCGTGCTCGCGAACCGCGTCTGGCAATACCACTTCGGCACCGGAATCGTGGATACGCCGAGCGATTTCGGTTTTCTGGGCAGCAGACCCACCCACCCGGAACTGCTCGACTACCTGGCCGGGCGGCTGGTCGCCAACGGCTGGAAACTGAAGTTGCTGCACCGCGAAATTCTCCTGTCGCACACGTACCGTCAGTCCGGCGCGTTTCGCGCGGACGCGGCGCGCGTGGATCAGGACGCCCGGCTGCTCTGGCGTTTTCCGCCGCGCCGGCTGCAGGCCGAGGAAATTCGCGACACCCTGCTGCACGTGGCGGGAGCCCTCGATCTCCGCGCCGGCGGACCGGGCTTCCGGCTGTACAAATTCACGCAGAACAATGTCTGCACCTATTTCCCGCTCGATCGCCCCGGACCCGAAACGTACCGCCGCGCGGTGTACCACCAGAACGCCCGCGCGAGTGTCGTCGACGTGCTGAGCGATTTCGATCTACCCGACATCGCATTTGCCGCGCCCCGCCGCGTGAACACGACCACACCGTTGCAGGTGCTCACGCTGCTCAATCACGCGTTCACCCTCGACCTGGCGAACGCCCTGGCCGCCCGGCTGGACGGCGACGTGAATCAGCAAATCAAGCGCGCGTATGCGCTGGCATTCCAACGCGAGCCATCACCCGGCGAGATCGCCGCTGCCGCGACGCTCGTCGCGACGCACGGCCTGCCGGCATTCTGTCGCGCACTCTTGAATACGAACGAACTCATCCACATTGACTAGGCCTCGCGCTCCGCGGTCACGCCACCTCCATGCTCCTGTTTCCCGTGCTTTCACGCCGTCTCTTCATCGCCCTGCTGTTGCTTGCCGCCCCGATGTTCGCCCAGCCGGCGCCGCACCCGGCGAAGGAGAACTTCCACCTCTTCCTGCTCATCGGCCAGTCGAACATGGCGGGCCGCGGTACCGTCACACCGGACGACAAGGTTCCGCACCCGCGCGTGGTGATGTTGAACAAGGCGGGTGAATGGGTGCCCGCCGTGGATCCGATGCACTTCGACAAGCCGATTGCGGGCGTTGGCCTCGGCCGCACCTTTGGACTCGCCGTCGCGAAGGCGACGCCCGGCATCACCGTCGGACTGATCCCCTGTGCGGTGGGCGGATCGCCGATCGACACGTGGAAGCCGGGCGTGCGCTACGACGCCACCAAAACGCATCCATGGGACGACGCGCTCATCCGCGCCGAACGCGCACTCCAGGCTGGCACGCTCAAGGGGATCCTGTGGCACCAGGGCGAATCGGATTCGACCCCTGAGCTTTCACCGAGCTACGAGGCCAAGCTGCACGAATTGATCGCTCGCCTGCGCGCGACGCTGGGGACGCCGAACGTCCCGTTCATTGCCGGCCAAATGGGCCGGTTTGCCGATGCACCGTGGAACGAACACCGGGTGCGCGTCGATCAGGCGCAGCATGATTTGCCAAAGAAAGTCGCTAAGACGGCCTACGTGAGCGCGGAGGGGTTGAACCACAAGGGTGACAAGGTGCACTTCGACGCCGACGCCTACCGCACGCTGGGCCAGCGCTACGCGGACGCGTACCTTGCGCTCATGCGCGCGAAATAGAACGACACCCACCGTATCAGTGATGAGCCTACGCTTCCTTGTTCTTCTCCTTCCCTGGCTGGCCACGCTCGCGCTGGCCGCGCCGGCGGCGCGACCCAACTTCGTCTGGATCATCGCCGATGACCTGTCGCCCGACCTCGGCGCCTATGGCTATCCGGGGGTGAAGACGCCTCATCTCGATCGCCTCGCCGCCGAGGGCCGTCGTTATCTGAACGCCTACGCCAGCGCACCCGTCTGCAGTTCGTCGCGTTCGGCGTTCATTCTCGGAGCGTATCAAACCACCACGGGCCTGCACGCCCACGACGTCGAGAATCCCCAGCCGCTCGCAGCTCCTTACCGTCACCTGCCCGCGCTGCTGCGTGACGCCGGCTGGTATGTCACGAACGCGCCGGCGCCGGGCACCGTGCGCAACGGCCGGCCGCTGACGCGCGCGAAGACGCATTACAACTTCGCGCACACGCCGGCGCAGATGTTCGACGGCACCGACTGGCGCCAGCGGGCGCCGGGCCAGCCGTTCTTCGCGCAGTACCAGGTGGCCGAACCGCACCGGCCGTTTCCCATTCCGGCCACGTTCGACGAAGCCGCGCTGCGCGCACTCGTGCTGCCGCCGAATTACCCGGATCATCCCGTGACGCGCCGTGACTGGTACGCTTACCTGCGCAGCGTCGAGGAAGTGGATCGCAAGGTCGGTCGCATCTTGGACGAGCTCGCCGCGGCGGGCGTGCTGGAGAACACGGTCGTGATGTTCTTCGGCGACCACGGCCGACCGATGCCCTGGGGCAAGCAATGGCTCAGCGTCGAGGGCCTGCGCGTGCCGCTGCTCATCCGCGGCCCGGGCATCAGCGTCAAGGGCGACACCGAAGCCCGCCCGGTGAGCCTGATCGATCTCGCACCGACGATGCTCACGCTCGCTGGTCTCGCGCCGCCCGCGTGGATGGAAGGTCGCGCGATTCTCGGCGGATCGTTTCCCGCGCGCAGCCAGGTGTTCGCCGCGCGCGATCGCTGCGGCGACGCCTACGATCGCATCCGCGCCGTCATCACCGACACGCATCTTTTCGTGCGGAACTTCGATCCGCAGCTGCCGTTCCTGAACTGGTCGGGCTACAAGGAAACCAGCTACCCCGGCCTGCCACTCCTGCGCGTGCTGGACAAAACGACCAAACTCCCGCCGGCGCAGGCCCGCTATCTCGCGCCGGGGCGCGATGAATTTGAACTCTACGATCTGCGCGCGGATCCGCAGGGCCTGACCAATGTTGCCGGCGACCCGCGGCACGCCGCCACGCTCGCCGCCCTGAACCGTGAGCTTGAAACGTGGATACGCACCACCGGCGATCGCGGCGCACTGCCCGATCCCGCCACCGAGCCCTCGCGCGACGAGATTCAAAAATCCAAGCGGCTCGACTACCAGAAAGCTTGGAAAAACCGCGGCCTGCCCGCGGAGCCCACCGACGAGGAACGCCTCGCGTGGTGGGAGAAGAGTTACCACCTGAGCCGGAACCATTCGGTTGAAAGGTGAAAGTTGAAGGTTGAAGGTTGAAGGTTGAAGGCCAGTCACCGTGCTTCTGGTTCTTTCAACTTTCACCTTTCAACCTTCAACTGTATGAACCCGCACGCTCCGTCCCGCTGATTTCCGCCCCGACTCCCCGTCCATGAAACACCGTTGCTCCCGCCGCCTCGTCCTCGCTCTCGCCAGTGGAGCCCTTTTCCCGCTCGCGCGCGCTGACGTCACACTTCCGGCCATCTTCTCCGATCACCTCGTGCTGCAGCGCGACGTACCCGTGCCCGTCTGGGGCTGGGCCGACGCCGGCGAGACGGTCACCGTGAGCGTCGCCGGCCAGACGCAAACGGCCACCACCGGAGCCGACGGAAAATGGCGTGTGACCCTCACCAAACTCGCCAGCGGCGAACCGGGCACGCTCGTCGTCAAAGGCAAGAACACGATCACGATCAACGACGTCCTGATCGGCGAAGTCTGGCTCGGTTCCGGCCAGTCCAACATGGCGATGACGGTGCTGCGATCGAACGACGCAGAGCGCGAACAGGCCGCCGCGAACTTTCCGCGAATTCGCATGTTCAAGGAAGAGTCTCCGGCGGCCAACACGGCCCAATACGTCGGCAAGGGCCAGTGGCACGTCTGTTCACCCACGACGGTCGGAGCGTATTCCGCGGCGCTGTATTTTTTTGGGCGCGAAGTGCATCAGACGCTCGGCGTCCCGGTCGGACTGATCAATTCGTCGGTGGGCGGCACGCCGATCGAATCCTGGATTGCACCGGAAGCCCAGCGCGCGAGCGCGGAGCTGACGCCGGCGTTCACCGCAGCGGAAAAGGAAAACGCGGAGATCGCCTCCGCGGCGGCGATGAAGAAATACGAGAGCGATCTCGCCGCGTGGGAAGCCGCGCAGAAGAAAACGCGCACGCCAAAACAGAAGGCGGCGAAGCGTCCGCAGAACCCCGCCGAGGTGCAGGCCCGCAAGGGCAACGTCGGCGGCCTGTTCAACGGCAAGATCTCTCCCCTGATCCCGTACGCGATCCGCGGTGCGCTGTGGTATCAGGGCGAAGCCAACTCGATGCCGGCGAAGGCGCCGTTCTACGAGGCGCAGCTGCGGCTGCTCGTCACTGACTGGCGCGCGCGCTGGGGCTATGAATTCCCGTTCGCCTGGGCGCAGCTGCCGAACTTCGGCGGCCCCGGCCGCGATTGGCCGACGGTGCGCGAAGCGATGCTCAAGACCCTCGCACTGCCGCAGACCGGCATGGGCATCAACATCGACATCGGAGACGAGAAGGACATTCACCCGAAGAACAAGCAGGAGGTCGGCCGCCGGCTCTCGCTGTGGGCACTCGGCACCGTGTACGGACAGAAAGTTGCGGCGACGTCGGGACCCTTGCCCGCCGGCCACGAGGTCCGCGGCCGTGAGATCGTCCTGCGCTTCACCCACACGAACGGTGGACTCGCCGCAAAGGGCGGCGCGCTGCAGGGTTTCGTCGTCGCCGGCAACGATCGCCAGTGGAAACCCGCGGTGGCGCGCATCGATGGCGAACGGGTTGTAGTCTCAAGCCCCGAGGTGTCGGCCCCGGTTGCCGCGCGCTATGCCTGGGAGAATTTTCCGACGTGCAATTTGTACAACGGCGCCGGCCTGCCCGCGACGCCGTTCCGGACGGATACGTGGTGACGTTTACAGCTGGGACTGGGACCGCGACCGCCCCCGGTCGCAATTGACCGGAAGCGACCGAGGGCGGTCGCGGTCCCACCCGGTCCGGTCCACCCGGTCCGGTCCACTCGCTCCGGTCCCACCCTGAAAAGCGTAGGTCGATCTCAGGCGGACTCATGCAGTTGAAGGTTGAAAGGTGAAAGTTGAAAGAACCGGAAGCCGGGGGCTTTCAACCTTCAACTTTCACCTTTCAACTAAGTGGTTCCGCTTCAGGCGAAACTTCCGCCCTGCACCAGCCCGAGTTCCTTGCGCCGGCGCTGACGATCAGCCGCGGCGGCGCGCTCGTATCCACTACGCCGATGCTCAGCCATCGGGTCGGACGGAAGTTTCGCCGCCTTGCGCCACGCCTTGAGCGCGGGAGCGACGTCGGTGAAGAAGGCCCGTTTCAGAATCAACTCGGCATCGACGACATTGTTCTTCGCCTGCGCGCGATGGAGTTCGTCGTGATCGACCAGCGCGGCCTTGGCGTAAAGTTCCTGCGCCATGACGACAGTCTGGATCGTCGCCTCGATCTTCGGCTTCTCGTTATGGCACTGATCGATCATGTACGCGATTTTCGGCATCCGTCCGCGATCGGCGGCAAAGAAGTGAATCTCGTGGAAGATCCGGAACACCTGGTACGGATCGATGGAACCGAGCGTGAGATCGTCGTCAGCGTAGCGGCGATCGTTGAAGTGGAATCCGCCGAGCATGTCCTCGTCGAGCAGCCAAGCGACGATCTGCTCGATGTTCTGCGCGTTGTAATGATGCCCCGTGTCCACAAGCACCTTTGCGCGCGGACCGGCTTTCTTCGCCAGCAGCAGCGCCATGCCCCAGTCCGCGATGTCGGTCGCGTAGAAGGCCGGCTCAAACGGCTTGTACTCGACCAGCAGCGTCTGCTTCGGGCCGAGCTTCTGGTGACAGGCGTGCAGGGCCGCTTCGAAGTGACGCTTCCGTCCGCGAATGCTGGCCTGTCCCGGATAGTTCGTGCCGTCGGCAAACCAGAGCGACACGTACTCGCTGCCCACGGCCTTGCCGATCGCGATCGAGTCAACGCAATGCTGCAGGGCATGCGCGCGCACAGCGGCGTCGTTGTTGCCGAAGGAGCCCCACTTGTAGCACTGGTCCTGGAAAAGGTTCGGATTGATCGCGCCGATCTGCACGCCGTGCTTGCGAGCAAGCCGCGCCACCGCCTTCGGATCCTCGCCGGGATTGAAATCCCAGAGCACGTGCACGGCCACCGTGGGACAGCACCCGGTCAATGCATGAACATGTCCCGCATCGGCGAGCTTGTCGCCGAGATCGATCGCCGCGGCGGGCTGGAAAAATTTCCCGAAGCGCGTGCCAGTGTCGGCAAAGCCCCACGAGGGCGTTTCAATGACGAACGTTTCAAGCGCCTCGCGGGCGCGGCGGAGTTGGGCCGGGGACATGGTGATGGAGTCTTGTGCGTCCTGCCTCCCGCAATGTCACCCGTGAAATCACGCTGACAGTCCGTCGCGGCGCCGTCCGGGCGGTCTACTTCTTCAAAAGGCCGCGCCGTTCCACCGTGGCGCGGACCAGCGCGAGATATTTGCCGGCCTCGGCGTCGTCGGGATTGAGCCGCAGCGCCGCTTCATAGTGCTGAATCGCGAGCGCCGCGCGGCCGAGCCGCAGCTGGCAATGCCCGATGCTGGTGTGCAACGCCGCGGCTTGATCCGGCTGGACGCGGAGCGCGTGTTCGAAGTGCGTGAGCGCCTCCGCCGGACGCCCCGCCTCGAGCAGGGATTCGCCCAGCATGGAGCGCGCGCCCGGATCGTCGGGGGAAAGCAGCACGGCTTCCGTGAGCACGCGAATTGCATCCGCGGATCGACCGGCGGCGGAAAGCACCATGCCGAGTACGACCTGAATTGCGACATCGCGCGGCGCGAGCCGGCGCGCGGCTTCCAGTTGAATCAGCGCCTCATCGAGCCGGCCGACCTCCGCAAGCGCCCGCCCGAAACGTGCCTGCTCGTCCGCTTTCATCACACCTGCGCGCCCCACCCGTTCGTAGTGAGCCACCGCTTCCGGCATCCGCCCCAGTCGCACCAGCGCCGCGGCAAGATTCAGGCGCGTGTCGGCGTTAACCGGCTCGAGCCGCAGGATCGTTTCGTAATGTCCCACCGCTTCCGCGGCGCGGTCCAGCTGCAGCAACGCTCCCGCCAGATTGTGGTGCGTGGCGGTGGCGTTTGGCTCGAGTTGCAATGCGGTGAGGTAGTGCGCCACGGCCTCGCTCAGCCGGCCGGTCGCCGCCAGACTGTTGCCGAGATGGAAATGAGCGCGTGCGTTGCCCGGCACCTTGGCCACGGTGTCGTGCCACAGCGCGAGTGCGCTGCGAAAGTCGTGCATCCGCGCCTGCGCCAGCAGCACCGCACCGACGATCACCAGCCCCCACGCCAGGCGAACGTGACGGCCCGCGCCGGCGTTGATGCCCACCGCCAGCAACACCACCACCGCCACCAGCGGCACGTACATCCTGCCCTCGGCGACGGGCTGCAGCGCCGCGCGCGGAAGGTGAGAGCCCGCGATCAACGTGAGAAAGAACCACGCGCCGAGAAAACCCAGCCGCGGCCGGCACACGAGCGCCCAGAGTGTCACCAGTAAGCCGATACCCACCAGCACCACCGAGCCTAACATCCCCGCGGCCGTGACCTCTACGGCGCGACCGTAATCGAACACCAGCGGATGAGGCCAGAGCGCCCGCTGCGCGGTGAGTGCGCCCGCCCACACGTCGGCGAGGAGGACAACGAGCGGGCTCTCGCCATCACCGCCCGCCGTTCGCGCACCCCGCGCAAGCGCCAGCCACAGGAGCCCGCTTGCGAACATAGCCAGGTGCAGACCGCGGCGCGCGCGCCACGCGGAACCGAATGAACCCGCGACAAACGCGCGATCATACAGCAGCACCAGCGCTGGAGCCGCGGCCATCACCCCACTCGCTCCGACACCGAGCACGACAGCGGCCCAGGTCAGCCAGGCCGATCTCCGGCGGGCGCCGTCCGCGGTGGACCGTTGAAACGCGTGAAGCGTCAGCAGCAGGAGAAATCCGCCGAGCAATTCAGTGCGGTGCGAGACCACCGTCACCGCCGCCGTCTGCAGCGGGTGGACGGTCCAGAGGAGCGCTGCGCCCAGCGCGATCGTTGATCCGGAGCGACGCAGCGCACGGTCGATCACGGCAAACACCAGCAACGCCGTGCCCAGATGAAGCAGGAGATTCACCGCATGGTAGCCGCGCGGGTCGAGCCCGCCGATGGCGTGGTTCAACACAAACGTCAGCCGGACCAGCGGCCCAGCTGCCACGCCCACCTGGCCGGCGGGTGCCGCCCACCGCGCATCGGGCGAGGACCACCAGGAACGAAGGCTTTCGTTGCGGACGACGGCGGGCAGATCGTCGAGCAGGAACGGTGCGGACCACGACGCATGAAACGCGAGCAGCGTCGCGACGACGATCAGCGCTGCCGCTCGCCACCGCGCCGGCCACGACTCCGGAAAAAGCAGTCCGGTGCGACCGGAGGTGGCGGGTTGAGCTGGGACGGTAGACGGCATGCGCGGCAGGCGCGCACCGTAGCCGCGTAGCCGGCCGCACCGCACGCACTATTGGCGGGAAATCAGCCCGACACGGTCGAGTTGGCAGGGCGCGCTGTCCTCAGCGCGCCGCAACACGCCATTCGGCACGACGGGTGCGACGGCTTGGGGACAAGCCGCCCTACCCTCGAACCGGCCATACGGACGCCCGCTCAGAGATCGAACGTCGTGGTGAGAATGAACTGCCGCGGATCGATGATGCGGTAGTTCCACGGCGTGCCATCAGGATTGACCGAGATGCGCTGCAGGTGGCCGTTCTCGAGGGCGTCGCGCACGTTGAGCTGCACGCGTCCGCGAACCTTGTTCTGGTTGAACCGGAAGTCGTAGGTGGCAAGCAGGTCGACCTTGATGGTGGCCTTGTCGTAGATCGGCTTCGACCCATCGAGCTCGCGCACGATGCCATCGGCGTCGGCGCGGCCCGCGAGGAATCCGATCGCGCCCTTGCTCGCATAGCGAGCCGATCCGCCCACGCCGAAATTCTTCAGCCAGCGATGATCGGGAAACAGGCCGGCGAGCCGGTAGTTCGTGATGAAGTTGGCGCTGTACTGGCGGGTTTGCGGCTTCGGCTTCCCCTGCGTGGTGATCGCGAGCTTCAGCGGCGCGAGCACGTTGCCGGTGTAGAACAACGACGGCGTGTCATTGGTGCGCACGTCCCACCAGCGCTGTCCGGCGTTGGGCAGCTGCTGTCCGTTGGGATCGAGCCCGGTGGGAATCCGCACCGTGGTCCAGATCGGGAGGCGTTCCTCGAGATAACGCTGCAGATTGGGCGAGAGATTCGAGTCGATGGCCTGCTGCCGGGCACCGGCCAGCTTCATCGTCCAGAACCGGCTCGGGTTGTAACTCATCTCCACCTCCCACCCTTTCGACGCCGCCGAGTTGGTGTCGTTGATCGGTTTCCCGGTGATGTAGTTGATCGTTTGCTGTGTCATGCCCATCACGCGCGCGACCTCGGTGTTCACCTGATCGACGCTCCACGTCGGGTTCAACGTCTGGAACCAGATCGTCGACTGCCGCTGCAGGTTGAATCCGTCCGTGCCGAAATCCAGACGGTTGGCGCGGGTGGAGATGACGCCGATGCTGCCGCGGGCGGCGGTCTGCAGCGTCTCGTACTTGCTGATACGCACCGAGAGGCGGCTGCCGAGGACGTTGTTGAAGCTCACGCCGTAGTCCTTGCCCGTGCCCGTCGGATTCGGGAGGGCGTCGCCGAACACGTTGTACTGCGTGTCCGCCGGCTGGAAGCTGTCCGACTGGTTGTAGTGCACCGCCAGGCCGCGCGCGAGTTCGGCGAGGACATTGCCCCGGCCCGCCGCCTCATCGATGCGCCCCCAGCCGGTGAACGGCTTGACGACCACGCCCTTCTGCTTGGTGGCGCCCTGCGTCCAGCGCTTGTTCTGGCCGAAGGTGAACAGATTGCTCGTGTTGAAGAGCGCGGTGGCCGGATCGATGGGCGTGCCCAGATTGTCGATACTGTAGTTGTGATCCTTGCGCCAGCCGAGCGTCGGAATGATGCGGTCCTTCCAGAGGAAGCTCTGCAACACGACGCCCTGCGTGTGAATCTGGCGCTTCTGGGTGCCGAGCGCGAAGTAGATCTCGCGGATGTCGACGTTCTGATTGCGCCATGACGTGGTCGCCGGGTCGTAGACGCGGCTGGTGAACGAGCCGTTGCCCGGCTCGGGGCGGGTCGAGGCGTAATCGACGTTCTGGTTCGTGGCGTCGCCGATGTAGTAGCGGGGGAACAGGTGCGCGTCATTGCGCGTGGGAATGTTCGTCGTGCCAGGCGGGATGAACGGATCGCCGACGTTCACGACCTGGTCGCGATAGCGATGACCGCTCGGTGCCTGGATGATTTCACGGTATTCGCCGTAGGCGGCGACCGCGTGCTTGCCCGCCCATTTGAGCAGGTTCGACTCGTTCCTCAGATCGAGCTGATACGCGACCGTCGCGCGATAGTTGTCGTTGAGCACGGGCCGGCGGAAGACCTGGGGCTCGTTGCCGCCGATGAACGGGCGCAGGAAGAACGGATTCGGCGAGCCGTCGAGCAGGGTTTCGTTGACGTCGATCTGCAGGGTCGACGGGGCGCCATCCGACTGACCGACGAAGTTGCGGCTCATGTTCTCCGTATCCTCGCGCCGCCAGCCAGCCTGGAGCGCGAGCAGATGCCGCGACGTTTTGACGAAGGTCTGCTCGAGCTCGGCGTTGTAGATGTCGGATCGCAGGTAGCCGTAGTTGGCCGCAACGAGGTTCAAATCCTCGTAGTCATAAATCGAACGATCCTTCACGACCGGCATGTTATAAAGCGGCGAGGCCACGCCATTGTAGACACCGCGTTGGATGTCGGTGCCGCTGACCATGAACCGCAGATTGGCATTGTCCGGACGATTGCCACGGGTGAGCAGCGCCACCTTGCCCTGATCCACGAACTCCTGGATGCGCACCATTGAGGTGCCGTGGGAGAACAGCCCGAACGGCAGCGCGGCATCCGCGGTGGGTCCGCTCAGCACGCCGCGCAGGCGCACCTGCTGCGTGAGTGGCAGCCAGGTCGGGCTGCCCGCCGCGCGCCAGAAGGAGATGGTGTCGCGCGGCGGCGTGGCGTTGGGCCGCTGGTTGAAATTGTGGTACGTCTCGTACGAACCCGAGAAGCGCGTGTTCTTGAAAGGCTGGAAATTGAGGCCGAACGTCACGCGGTTGGTGCGGTCCATCGACGGCTTCCGCATGTAACCTTTTTCCTCATACACCGCCGAGACGCGCGCCGCGAGCCGCATGCCGCCGTTGGCGTTGCCGCGCAGCAGCGGGCGGTTCAGGTCGGTCGTGAAACGGAAGCCCTCGTAGCTGTCGACCCGGCCCGAAAAGGAGGAGATCTCCCGGGTGAGATTCGCGCGGGCCTGGATCAGGTTGATCGTGCCCGAGGCGTCACCGAGGCCGAAGATGCTGGAGTTCGGCCCCCGGCTGATCTCGACGGCGTCGACATTGTAGGTGTCGACCGGAATCGAACTCGTCGAGGCGAAGTTGCCGACGGCGATGTTGGCGGCGCTGAGACCGCGCACGCGGTTCGCCGTGGAGGGGCTGCCCGCGACGTTGTCGACCACGTTGCCGCGATCGATCACGAAGTCGGTGAACTGTCCCGTGCCCTCGGTGTTCGCCTCGTAGAGGAAGATGTCGTTGATATCGATCGCGGCCGTATCGAGCAGCTGCTGCTTGGTCACGACGGTGATGGAAGCGGCGAGATCCTCGATTCGAGAGTTGAGCCGCGTGCCCGACATCGTGCTCGAGGCGTAGTACCCCTTGTCCGCCGCGGCGTTGACTTCAAAGGGCGTGAGCTCGACGACCCGTTCGCCTTCGGCACCCGTCTTGGTGCCTGCCACGCCCTGCGCAGCCCGCGCTTCGTCGGCCTGCATGGCGGCGCGCTCCTCGGGGTCGAGGCGGCCGTTCTTGTTCAGATCGTAACGGGCGAGCGCCCGCGCCTCCTGGGTCGGACTGACGGCCGGAGGTGCCTGCTGCGCCCGTAGGGGCGCGAGACCGAGCAACGCGCCCAGCGGCGCAGCGAGGAGTCGATTCAACCGCGGGCGGAGACGGCGACGTAAAATCACATTCATGGCAAACGAGGGGTGACAGGAAGCCGGGCGCTTGTCGGCGTTGGCTGGTTCCCGCGACGGTGGAGCATCGGTGGGAAAACCAGCGGAATGGGCACGCCGGACAGGAAACCCGGGGGTAAGTACTGGCGGAATGGTTACGCTCGTCTCCGGCGAAGCAACGTCCGGAAAAATCGGACAGTCACAGTCGCTCCGTGTGCACCGCAGTCTACCGCAACTGCTCGCGCGCCTCTGCGATGCTGTCACGCAGCCGCGCATCGCCCGGCCGCAGCCGAAGTGCGGTTTCATAGGACACCAGGGCCTCACGCGGCTGGCCCTGGAGGAGCAGGACGTTGCCGAGATTGGCGTGCACGTCGGCATCGCCGGGAGTCAGACGGGCGGCCTCGCGCAGGTGGAGCGCCGCGTCGACCAGCCGATCGGAGCGGGCGCACAACAGCCCGAGCCGGGCGTGCGCGGCCGCGTGGTTCGGTGCGAGTTCAAGGGCGCTCCGGTAGTGGGCCTCGGCCTCGGTGGCACGGCGCTCTCGCTCCTGAAGTCGCGCCAGCTGGACGTGCGCCTCGGGCAGCCGGGGATCACGTTTCAACGCGGCCGTGAAATGTCCGGCCGCCGCCTCGCCCCGCCCTGCGTCGGCGCACGCCACGCCGAGATTGTAGTAAACATCAGCCGCGGGCCGCAGGCCGAGGGCACGTTCAAAGTACGGGATGGCCTCGGTGGGCCGGCGCAGCTGGACGAGGGCGTTGCCGAGATTCACGAGCGCGTCCACATGACGTGGTGCCAGGCGCAGCGCAGTCTCGAAACGTGCCGCCGCCTCCTCGAAGCGGCGCTCAGCCAGCATGGCCACGCCGGCGTTGTAGTGCCCGGTGGCATACGCGGGATCGATCGCCAGCGCGCGCGCGAAATGATCGCGCGCCGCGTCGTGACGGCCCTGCTGTTGCAACACCAGCGCGAGATTGTTGTGCGCGCGCGCGCTGCGCGGATAATCCGCGACCGACGCGCTCCAAAGCGTGAGGGCGTCACGATAGTCGCGATTGCGCGCCACCGTCACCGCGCCCCACCCGACCGCAACCACGCCGAGCACGATCCGCGCCGCCCCACCAGGCCAGCGACCCAAAAGGAAAACCACCGCGCCCGCGATCGGTGCAGCCAGGGCCAGATACATCCGATGTTCGGCCATGGTCTGCGTCACGAGCGGGACAACGCTCGAACTCGGTGCCAGCAGCAGAAAAAACCACGCCCCCAGAAATCCGGCGACCGGCCGGCGCATCAGCGCCCAGACCGTCACGCCGAGGCCGGCAAGGACAAGCACACCCTGCCAGAACACGTCGGCCGCCGACCGCACCACGGCGGTGCCGTAATCGACGACTAGCGGATGCGGCCACACGGTGAGTTGCAGATAGTGCACCAGCGCTTCGCATTGTTTCAACAGGTAGGACCACGACGACACGCCGAGTTCGAAGCCCGCCGCCACGCCACGGCCGCCGCCGCCTTGGGTCACGAGCCACGCCAGCAGGAGCCACGTGCCCGCGAGCGCGCCATGAAGCCACCGCCGCGCGCGCCACGCGGCGCCAAAAGAGCCGGCCAGAAACGTGCGATCGACGAGCCAGGCGACGACGGGCACGGTGACCATCACTTCCTTGGTTGCCATGCCGGTGAGTGAGGCCACCACGGCGAGGACTGACCAGCGCACGCGCGCGCCCGAGTCTGCGCCGGTGGCGGCTTCGGCCGCGCGCACCACGGCATACAGCACGAGCAGATAGAAGAAGGCACAAAACGTTTCCGTGCGCTGGGCGATGCAGACGACCGACTCCGTCTGCAAGGGATGCAGCGCCCAGAGCAGCGCGACCAGGAACGCCACCTCGGCAGCGCGCGCACCAAGACGGGAGCCGAGCACGGGACCGGCAAGCAGGCGTCGCACCACGCCGAGGAGCAGCAGTGCGTTCGCCGCGTGGATCCCGAGGTTGACGAGGTGATAGCCGAGGACCCGGTCGCCGTGGATCGCGTAGTTGATCGCGTACGACAGATTCACGATCGGCCGGCCGGTGGTCGTGCTGCCGTCGGTGGGCGGTCGCAGCACGTCGAGCGAACCCAACCGCCGGATCGTGGGGTTGTCGACCACCGCCCCGGCATCGTCGAAAAGAAACGGCGTGCGCAGGCTGTTCGCGTAGGCGAGGACCACCGCGAGGATAAGCAATGTGGCCGTCAGCACGCGACGGTCCAGCCACGTTGTCGGAGGAATCCGGCCGGTCTGGGTCATGCCGAGGGACTGCGGAAGTAGTGGAGGGAACGATCGCGCCGCACGTCCGGATCAATGCAGGACGCCAAGCATCCGCAACCCGTCATCTCAAGCCTCCTGGCCACCGAACCTGGCCGTGGCTACGAGCGCCAGCGAGTGGCCGAACCACCACTCGCTGGCGCTCGTAGCCACGGGCTCGGAGGCAGGCCGCGCGAAAAGCGCGGCCTGCCGTCGAACGCGGGCTCAGAACGTGAACGTCGACGTCAGGATGAACTGCCGCGAGTCGATGATGCGGTACGCCCAGGGCGTGCCGTCGAAGTTGACCTGCGTCGGCATCAGGCGGCCGTCCTCGGTCGCGTTGTTGACGTTCAGCTGCAGCTTCCAGCCGATCTTGTCCCGGAAGATCCGGCGCGAGTACGACACCCAGAGGTCGGTGTAGTAATTGCCCGAGTCATACACGGGGCGTGTCACGTCGTTGAGGTTGATGACGGTGGGCGAGTTGATGGGATCGCCGACCTTGCCGAAGAAACCGATCGCGGCGCGTGACTCCCAGCGCTGGGCGCCGCCGACGGCGAAGCCCTTGAAGCGGCCTTCGCGGAACGTGTAGTTCGTGAGGAACGTGGCGTGATACTGGCGCTCGAGCGGCGACCGCGCGCCTTCGAGGGCCTTGGCGAGGGCCACCTGCGATTGCACGACGTTGTTGAAGTAAGCCTGCGCGCTCGTGTTGCCGTCGGTGTTCTCAACCTGGGCCACACCCGTGTAGCCGTAGCCGGTCCAGAAGTTCTTGAGCGACCACCGGCGCTGCGTGGTCGGATCGATGAAGTCGGGGATTTCGGGCGCGGCATTCGTCTGCCACTTCGGCAGACGCTCGGCGAGCCAGGCTTCATATTGCGGCGCGATGTTGGTGTAGGTGCTCTCACCCTTGCTGCCCGTGAACTTCATCGTCCAGTTGTTGGTGGGATTGTAGGTCAGCTGGATTTCCATGCCCTTTGACTTGCTGTCCTGCGTGGCGCCGGAGCTCAGGCCGCTGTAGTAGTTCAGCGGGAGTTTGATCAGGTCGTAGATCTTCTGCTGGTTGGCGGGATCGTTCACCGGGTTGACGGCGTCGCTGTTCCAGTTGTTGACGGCGATGATCTGATCCAGCGTGCGGCCGGCGGCGATGCCGTTGCGGATGCGCTGCACGGCGCTGGCCCACGGAATGCCCGTGGTCGTATCCGAATACGCGAGACGCGTCAGCAGCGTGTTGGCCGCACCGGTGCGCTCGTTCTGGCTCTCGGTCTCGTACCAGTTCACCCGGACGACGAGCTTGTTCTTGAAGGCGGTGAAGCCGAAGCCTCCGTCCCGGCCGTTGCCCGTGGGCTTGGCCAGGGGCTTGAAGAAGTAGTCGGTCTGGTAGGTCGACGGCGGGTTGAAGTTGTCGGACTTGTTGTAGTAGAGCGTGAGGCTCTGCAGCAGTTCCGAGGCGAGGGACTCGCTGCCGCCGCCGACGCGCTTCACGAACTCGAGACCCTTCAGCGGACGGAACGCGCCGCCGATCGTCTTGGTGTCGCCCTTGAGCGCATCCCAGCGACCCCAGCGGCTCATCACGCGGTCATGGTTGATGATGCCGGTCGAGTTGTTGAGGAAGAGTTGATCGTTGGGCAACGCAGGCTCGGTGACCTTGCCCAGCACATCGGTGATGGCACCCGGCGTGGTGATGCGCGCGCGGTAGTCGTCGTGACGCCAGCCAAGGGTGGTAATCAGGCGCTCGTCCCAGAGGTAACTCTGGGCGGCGAGCGACCAGCTCTTCACCTCACGGCGAGTGCGAAAACTGCCGGCGCTCGAGAACAAGGCCTGCTCGGTCACGCTGTCATTCTGGAACTGACCGGTGTTGTAGTTGTAGACTTGGATTTGGGACGTGATCGGCTGGTTCCAACCCTGGTTGCCATAGAAGCCCGACGAGTGCGTGGACACCGCCTGCGGCGCGCCGGGGCTCGACATGTAGTACTTGCGCATGAGCGCGGTGCTCAGTGCCTGCTGGGTGCCCGGGATGGTGAGATTCGAAACGTAGCGCAGGCGGGCGTCGGCGTCGCCGTCGACAAAGCCGTTGCGCCAGCGCTCGACGGCGCGATTCACGTGCTGCTTCGACCAGAGGCCGAGGAGGCGGTGGCGGCCCAGCCAGCTGATCCATTTGTTCTGTTTCGTAAGGTCGAGATCGTACGCGAGCATCGCGCGGTAGTTGTCGTCGGTCTGCGGCGTGAAGAACGTGTCGAGGCCGCCGCCGACGCCTTCCGAGACGAAGGGCAGGCCGAAGTAAGGATTCGGCGTGCCATCGATGCGCTTCTGGTTGGTGTCGATCTGGATCGTCGCACCCGTCAGCTGGTTCATCGTGTAGTTCTCGAAGCCATCGATGTCCTGGCGCATCCAGCCCGCGCTGAAGAACAGGTTGGGCAGGAGTTGTTGCTCCACCTCGAGATTGTAGTTCGCCGACCGCGACTGCGCGAAGTTCGTCTGCAGGTGATTGTACTTCGTCCAGTCGTAGATCGACTTGTTGGTGACACCGGGCAGCTGGTAGCTGCCGTAGGTGTAGTTGCGTCCATTGATGACGGTCCCTGCGACGGGGAAGTTCACGGACGAGGACCACTGGCGATCGAGCATCAGATAACGCGGATCGTTCGGCACCCAGCCGAGCGTGGCCGGCGTCGGGGTCGCCGTGGCGGGATTGGTCTGCGCCGGGGCGTACAGCACCGGGTTGCGCTGGAAGAAGGCGATCGAGGAGCCGCCGTCGATCAAGCGCAGCGGACGGGCCGTATCTTCAAACTGGATGCCGCCGACAAAGAGCGGATTGTTGGCCACGGTGCTGGGCGCGCCGGCGCCGAGGACCGTATTGACCGCGGCATTGTAGCCCGGGGAGTTCACGTTCGAGACGTACGGGCCGTAGACGCGATTGGTGTCGAGCACCGTGATCATGCGCGTGGTCGGATCGTAGGCCGGACGACCGGCCTGCAACCACGGCGTCACGAAATCGCGTGGAGTGAGGGAATTCGGCCGGTTGGAGTCGTTCCGGTAATTCTCCGCGAAGCCGCGAAACACCGTTTTGCTAAACGGCTTGTAGGTGATCGCTCCATACTGGCGGCGGGTCAGATCGCGCGAGGGCTTACGCTCGAACTGCTGGTTGTTGTAGAGGAACGCGCCGTAGACGGCCAACTTGTCCTTGATGAGCGGACGATTGAACGAGAGCGAGGTGCGGAACGTGCCGTACTGATCGGTGCGGAGCACGACCTGGTTGTTCGTGCGATTGAGCTGCGCCTGCGCGGCGGTCTGATTCACGATGCCCGATGGACTGCCGAGGCCGAAGAGCAGGGAGTTTGGGCCGCGCGTGATTTCGACCGACTGCGTGTTGTACGAGTCGAACGGGACGCGGTTGTTGGTGGGGAAATTATTGATCGCGGCGTCCGGCGCGGCGAGGCCGCGGACGCGATTGGCCTGCGCGTTCGTCGTGCTGTCACCGTTGTTGCCGAAGCTGTAGCCGGCGACGGCGTCCTTGGCCGTGCCACGATCGACGATGGACGGCGTGTAGGTGTTCGAGCCTTCAGTGCTGGCCTCGTACTTGAACACGTCGTTGATATCGAGCGACGCGGTGTCGTCCATCTGCTGCTTCGTCACCACAGTGATCGACGCGGCGAGATCGGCGAGGTTGGTGTTCAGCCGGCTGCCCGCGAGGGTGTTCTCGGCGAAGTAACCCGCGTCCTTCGTGGTTGCGACGGTGAACGGGGACAACTGGAGGACATCGTCCGTCGGCGTGACCGGCTTCGCCGCCGAGGTCGCGCCCGCATCGGCGCGGAGGGCCGCGAGCTCCGCGGGGTCGAGGCGGCCGTTGCGATTGGTGTCGTACTTGGCGAGTTCGGCGGGAGTGGGGCTGACGGGCGCGGTCTGCGCCGAGGTGGTGAGGACGGCGCAAAGGGCGCAGGCCGGGAAGGCCAGCCACGCCAGCGGGCGGGGCAATCGTGCGGTCGGTTTCATGGTGGTGTTCGGTTGGGTTTTTACTGTGAAAGCGGAAGGACGCATCGGCAGATGCCGTCGCGGGGCAGGGCGAAGAAAGGGGTCAGACGGGGACGCGGGGGCAAAGGGGCAACACGACGGACAGGGTAACCGGACGAGCCTGCGCAGCAGGGCTCGCATCACCGGTAGGCCGGAACGAAAGCGGAGCAATGGCGCCGCGCATCTGACAGTCTGGCTAATGCCGCCGACGGCAGGGCCGTCCCCGCGTTGGGATCACGTTGCTCGCAGTGCTCCCGCCGGCTGCGAACGCGATCAGGCCGTCGGCCGCACGACGGGCCCGGTCGCCTCGTTCATCTTCAACAAGGCCACGCCGAACATCGCGCACCCCGCTGCCACGAGCAAAAACCAGTCACCGTACTCGGTGTAAACGCTCGTCTGGTCCACCCAGCGCGCGTCGCGCGAGACGTCCAGCGTGCGCGTGCCGCGGAAGTAGATCGTGCCGGCATCGTTCGTGACGACCTTCCGGATGTTGCCGAACTCGTCGATCCAGCCGCTCCAGCCACCGTTGCCGCAGCGAATCACGGGACGCCTGGTTTCGACCGCCCGCAGCACCGAATGCGCCGCGTGCTGATAGGCTGCGCCGCCCTCGCCGAACCAACCGTTGTTGGTGAGCACGGCGAGGACGTTGGCGCCACCGAGCGCGCTGAAACGGGCCAGCTGCGGATAGATGTCCTCGTAGCAGATCAAGGGAGCCCAGACGACCGGTTGCCCCTTGATCGGCACCAGGAGCGGCGACGAATCCTCGCCGGGCAGAAAGTCGCCGCCGATCGGCACCACCTTGCTGAGCCAGCCGAGCAGCGAGCGGAGCGGAACATATTCACCGAAGGGCACGAGATGCCGCTTCGCATAGTAGCGCGCCGCGACGCCACCCTCGGGCGTGACGAGGAACGATCCGTTGAACCACGCCTCCTTGGGCGTGCCGCCGTTTTCGATCGCAATCGAACCGAGCAGCAACGGGACATTCGCCTTCTTCACCAGCGTCTCCACAAAACTCTGCGCCACGGCCTCCCCACGCACGGCCATGGGCGTCACGGCTTCGGGCCAGATGATGAGATCCGGCCGTGTGGCCGCCGCTTCGAGCGTGGTGCGTTGCAGGATATCGAGAATAGCGGGCGCCCGCGCCGGATCCCATTTCACTTCCTGCGGAATGTAGGGCTGCACGAACGCGATGCGGGCAAACGGAATCGTGTAGCCGCGGCGGTTGAAGGATTCCTGGAAGTGCACGCATACGCAGGCCAGCAGGAGGAAGAGGGCGAGGAAGAATTCCTGGCTGCGTTTGTTGATGCCCGTGGCGCTCTCCCGGAAAAGGCGGTGTGCATAGGCGCCGAAGCCGAGATTCATCATCACGAGCACGAACGAAACGCCGTAGGCGCCGGTGAACGCGGCGATCTGCAGGATGCTGGTGCGCTCCCACTGGCTCGCGGAAAGCGGCAGCCACGGAAATCCGCCGAAGAGCCACGTGCGCGTCCACTCAATGAGCACCCACAAACCCGCGAGCCCGAGCACGACGATCAGCCGCGTCAGGGTGGGCCGGCCGAGAATCCGCGGCAGCGCCCACCAGGCGGCCAGAAACCACGTGCCCACCCACGCGCCAATGAAGGGACCGAGCAGAAACAGCCCCACCCACGTGACGTGGTGCAACCAGCCGAGGAGAATCGTCCACGCGACGGCCTGCGCCGCGAACAGCGTGCCGGCAAACAGCTTCAACCGCGGCCGCGTATAGGCCCAGTAGATTCCCGGGACCAGCATCGCGTAGGCGAATTCGGGCGCGTGAAACGGCGGAAACGAGCCGACCGT
Organism: Terrisphaera buseokensis; assembly: GCF_047521145.2. Classification (GTDB taxonomy): domain Bacteria; phylum Verrucomicrobiota; class Verrucomicrobiia; order Opitutales; family Opitutaceae; genus ER46. The sequence goes on from NZ_CM134186.1 coordinate 6,193,582, forward strand.
CAGCACAATCGTGAGCACGAACACGACCGACGCGGCCAACGCGTCCGCGTGCCGTTGCACGAAGGTCGGGCGTGGCTCGTAAGGATCGAAGGCGGTGGGAGCGGAGGCGGTGGACACGCGGAGGAAGGGTTGAAGTAGGCCGAGGATCACGTGGCCTGCAAGCAGGCAGGCGGGCGAACGCCTCCGACGCGCCCCACCCGCGTCTCCGACCGAACAGGCCCACCGCGAATTCGCCATCGACGCGGCCTGCTTCGAAAAGCACGTTCAACCCGCCATGAGCGCCCTTCCCGACTGCCAATATTGCCGCAAAGATCAGCGTCTGCAGGATTTGATGATCGAGATCGCCGTTCTTCCGGCCTCGACCCTCTACCTCTTCAAGGAGCAAACGCATCGTGGTCGATGCGTCGTGGCATACCGCGCGCACGTCAACGAACTCTTTGAGCTCAGCGATGCCGAACTGACGCTCTACATGCGCGACGTCGCGCGCGCGGCCAAGGCGATCAAGGCGGCCTTCAATCCGAACAAGATCAACTACGGCGCTTACTCGGACAAACTGCCCCACCTCCACGTGCACCTCGTGCCGAAATACGAGGGCGGCGCCGCGTGGGGCGCTCCGTTTGAAATGATGCCAGCCACCAAGGTCCACTTGTCGGCGTCCGACTACCAATCGACCATCGCCGCGATTCAGGCCCAGCTGGGCAAGATCTGACGGCAGCTGACCGTCTCAATCGGGGATCGCCGCGCGGCCCGCGTCTAGAAACGCAGCCGCGCGTTTTCGTGTCCGCACTTGGGACACGGGCAGAGCTCCGTGCCGGAGGGCGCGGTGTAGAGTGCCTCACACCGGATGCAGTGGAAAACGGTTTTCCTCCGCTCCCCTTCGAAGCGACGATGATCGCGGCGGTCGTAATAGCCCCACAGACCCAGGAACACCGCGGCCACGAAGGCGCAGTAGACGACGGCGGCGGTGGAGAGTTCGAACATCGCGACCAGCGTGAGTCATGAAGTGATGCACGCCAAGCGCGGTTCGCAGCTTCGCGACGTGAGGCCCGTTCACGTAGGCGGGCTGGACACAAAAAAACCGCGCCAACCTGAAGGTCGGCGCGGTGGGAGAGAAACGACGCGGCACGTTGCGGTGCCGGGCGTGACGGCGGCTTAGCTCTTGGCTTCGCCTTCGGCCTTGGGCGCTTCAGCAGCGGGAGCGGCTTCGGTCGACGCGGCGGCCTTGGCTGCCTTCGTCTTCTTGGCCTTCGCCGGCTTCTTGCCCTTCGACTTCTTGTAGCCCGGGTCATCGGCCTTGACGAACTCGATGAGCGCGAGCTCGGCGGCATCGCTCTGACGCTGGGCGCCGAGCTTGTAGATGCGCGTATAACCACCGCTGCGGTTCACGAATTCCTTGTAGGTTTCGTTGAACAGCTTGGTGATCATGTCCTCATTGCGGACATCGGCGAGCGCCAGGCGGCGGAGATGGATGGCGTCCTTCTTCTCGGTCTTCGCCGCGGCTTTCTTGGCCTTGGTGATGACCTTCTCGATGAAGGGACGAAGGGCCTTGGCCTTCGTCATGGTGGTCTGGATGCGACCGTGTTCGATCAACGAAGCAGCGAGATTGGACATCATCGCCGCGCGGTGTTCGCGGGTTACGCCCAGGGAAGCGTGGTGTTTATTGTGACGCATTGCGTTTTATGTTTTTGGCGGCTCCCGATCGGCAATCCGGTCGCAGCGTAGGGCGGCAGCGGACGGCGCGAGAGCCAGGTGATTATTTGAAAACCGGAGTGCGGAAACCGGAGACCGGAGACAAATTTCAGCCTCTCGACTGAAGTTCGTTTCCGGTTTCCGGAATCTGGTTTCCTGTTTAGCTTAGGCTTCCTTCTTGGTATCCAGAAGGCGCTCGTCGAACTTCATGCCCAGTGACAGGCCGAGGGCTTCGAGCTTCTCCTTGATTTCGTTGAGCGACTTCTTGCCGAAGTTGCGGTACTTGAGCATTTCCTGCTCCGTCTTCATCGCGAGTTCGCCGACGGTGGTGATGTTCGCGTTGTTGAGACAGTTGGCGGCACGAACCGAGAGCTCGATTTCGTTGACCGACATATTGAGGAGCTTGCGGAGCTTGTTCTGCTCTTCGCTGACCTCGGACTGCTGGTTCTCGAACTCGTAGGCTTCCTCGCTGACGCGATCGAAGACATCGAGGTGATGCTTGAGAATCGAAGCGGCCTGCTTGAGGGAATCGTCGGGCGTGATGCGACCGTCGGTCCAGATTTCAAGGATCAGCTTGTCGTAGTCGGTGATCTGGCCCACGCGAGTCGCCTCGACGGCGTACTTCACGAGGCGAACCGGCGAGAAGAGCGAGTCGATCGGAATGACGCCGATGGCCTGCTCTTCCTTCTTGTTCGCTTCACCCGGATAGTAGCCGCGACCGGTCTTGATCTCGATCTCAGCCTCGAAGGAGCGCTTGTGATCGAGGGTGCAGATGACCTGGTCGGGATTGACGATCTGGATGTTGGCATCGGCCTGGATGTCGGCGGCCGTGACGGCGCCGGCCTTCGTGGCCTTGATGAGGAGCGTGATCGGCTCGCGCTTGGTCGAGACGATCAGGATCTTCTTCAGGTTGAGAACGATGTCGGTGACATCCTCAACCACTCCATCGATCGACTGAAACTCGTGATTAACACCGTCGATCTTGATGGACGAAATCGCAGCACCTTCGATCGAGCTAAGGAGGACGCGGCGGAGCGAGTTGCCGACCGTGTGGCCGTAACCGGCCTCGAAAGGCTCAGCGATGAACTTGGCGTAGGTTGGCGTTGCGCCTTCCTCAACCTTGGTGAGCTTGCTGGGCAGTTCGAACTTTCCGAGACGTTTTGGCATGGCTGGGAGTTCTGACGTTAAGCGTTGAGAGATTTGGGTGAAGGCAGAATCGCGCTTAGAAGCGCGAGTAGAACTCAACGATGAGCTGCTCGTTGATATCCTGAGTCATCTCTTCGCGCGTCGGGAGCCGAACCACCGTTGCCTTGAAGGTCTCGGGATTCATCGTGAGCCAGCCGGGGACGTTGCGAATGCGATTCTCCTCGAGGCAGCGCGTGGCGAGCTGGCGCGAGGCGGGCGTGTTCTTCACTTCAATCTCGTCGCCGGGCTGCACATTGTAGCTGGCGATGTCGACCTTGTGACCGTTCACCCGGATGTGGCCGTGATTCACGAACTGGCGGGCCGCCGCGCGGCTCTTGGCGAGCCCGAGGAGATAGACCGCGCTGTCGAGACGCGACTCGAGGAGCTGGAGGAAACGCTCGCCGGTGACGCCGCGTTCCTTCTTGGCGATTTCGAACACGCGACGGAACTGGCGCTCGAGCAGGCCGTAAATGTAACGGAGCTTCTGCTTTTCGTTGAGGCCAACAGCGTATTCGGAAACTTTGCGGCGCATCTTGGCGCCGTGCACGCCGGGAGGCGACGGGCGACGTTCGAAGGCTTTGCCGGAGCCAAGGATATGCTGACCAAAGCGGCGGCTGATGCGTGTGGTGGGGCCGGTATAACGAGCCATGATGGATTCCTGATTTTAAATTTGAGATTTGAAATCTGAGTGTGCGCGAAGCACCTCAGACGCGACGACGCTTGCGCGGGCGGCAGCCGTTGTGCGGGATCGGCGTGACGTCGACAATCGACGTGATTTCCAAGCCGATGGCCTGGAGCGCGCGGATGGCGGAATCGCGGCCGAGGCCGGGACCCGAAACGCGGATCTGAATGTCCTTCAACCCGTGCGCCATCGCATTGCGGGCGGCGTCCTGGGCGACAACCTGCGCGGCGTAGGCAGTGGACTTGCGCGAACCGCGGAAGTTGCACTTGCCGGCCGACGACCAGGCGATGACGGCACCCTTCTGGTCGGTGATGGAGACGATCGTGTTGTTGAAGGAAGCGAGCACGTTGGCGTAGCCGGACGTGACGTTCTTGGAACCCTTGGCCTTGCGGACCTTGATGGAACCCAATTCCTCCTTAAGGAGGTCTTCGGCCGTGGGCTGCTTGGCGACGCCGTGAACCATTTCAACCGGCTTCTGTTCACCAGCGGGCGCTGCGGCGGGAGCAGCTTTCGCCGCGCCTTCAGCGGGCGCTGCGGCACCTTCGGCGGGCTTGCCACCCTTTTCGCCAGCGGCCTTGGGAGCCTTGGCCTTCTTCTCAGCGGCAGGGGCAGCGGCAGCAGGAGCGCCTTCGGCGGCAGCGGGCTTCGCGGGCTTTTCTTTCTTCGGAGCGGACTTTTCTTCGGCCATGTTAGTAAGGGATTAGACTTCTTTAGCCTTGGTGACGCCAACGGTCTTGCGCGGGCCCTTGCGGGTACGGGCGTTGGTGCTGGTGCGCTGACCGCGCACCGGAAGGCTGCGACGGTGGCGAACGCCACGGTAGCAATTGATTGCCTGCAAACGCTTCAGATTGCCGGCAATCTCACGGCGAAGATCGCCCTCGAGCACCCACTTGTGCTCCGTGATGATGTGCAGAATCTTGTTCAGCTGCTCTTCGGTGAGGTCCTGGGCCCGCATGTCGGGGTTCAGTCCAGCTTCCTTGACGAGCTGATCGGCCCGCGTGGGACCAATGCCGTTGATGTAACGGAGGGAAAACGCGACTTTCTTTTTCGCGGGAATATCGACGCCGAGGAGACGAGGCATGGTGGTTTGGGCTTTGGCTTAGTTGAGAGATTTACGAAGGAGAACGGTGAGATTCGGAATCCGAATCGAAAAATGGGAGGAGTGTCCGGAGACCCTTCAGAAGGTAACGGGAACTGCACTGGGTGAGCGCGGAATCGTCAGGATTTCCGGTCCGCGTTCGGTAGTGAGAACGGTATGCTCGAAGTGAGCGGAGGGAGATCCATCCGCCGTCACTATCGTCCAACCGTCGGAGAGCGTCTTCGTCTTGTATCCACCCGCGTTGACCATGGGCTCGATCGCGAGCGTCATACCGGGCTTGATTTTGTCTCCGCTACCGCGACGGCCGAAGTTCGGGATTTCGGGCGGCTCGTGCATCGAGACCCCGACCCCGTGGCCGACCATATCGCGGACGACGCTGAAACCGTTGGCTTCAACGTACTGCTGGATCGCCGCCGAGATATCGCCGATGCGATTTCCCACCAATGCCTGCTTGATGCCGAAGTCGAGGGACTCGCGGGTCACGCGCAGCAACTTTTCGTTGGCGGGTGAAATCGGACCGACGGGAACGGTGTAGGCGTTGTCGCCCACATAGCCGTCATGCCAGACCACGATATCGAGCGAAACAATGTCGCCTTCGCGCAAAACGCGGCGGAGGGACGGGATGCCATGTACGACCTCGTCGTTGACCGAGATGCAGGTGTGCGCCGGGTAGCGGCGGGAACCGTGCTGGTAACCGATGCAGGCGCTTCGGGCTCCGAGGCGCGCGATCCAATCGCGGCCTGCTTCTTCCAAGTCTTGGGTGGTAATGCCAGGCCGGACGAGGGGCTTGATTTGATCAAGGACCGTCGCGGCGATGGCACACGCCTCACGCATCCGGGCGATACCGTCTTTGTTTTTGATCGGGATCGTCATGAATGTCCCTCTTTCGCCGAAGCATCAGAGAGTCCCGCCGCCGATTTCACAGCCGCGGAGAGAGTGCCCGCCTCATCCAAGAGGCCGAGCGTGCGATAGTGTTGGACGACTGACTCGCCGGAGCCGGGGCCGGCGAAGACGCCGTAAAGCGCCTCATCGCGAGCATCGAGCCATTCGTCGAACACTTTTGCTTGGAGCAGCGTAGCCGGGAAGTCACTCAGGACAAAGCCCGCATCAGGTTTGCGCGCGAAGAACCACCGGCGCATCTGCGCCAGCAGGCGATCTTCATCCGCAGCGGCCGAAACCGCGCGGCGCGAAATCTCCGGCCTTGGGAGGCGAAGCGGAGAGACGTGCTCAATGTTCAAAGAACGGGCCCAGTTCATCAGGTTTTCAGAGCGAAAATCCGGCGAACCGAGGAGAAGGAACTTGGCTTTGGCGGCAGGGCCGTAAGCCGACAAGGGGTCGGAGATGCCAGCCACAGCCGTCAGAGTAAAGAACTTATTTCAGGAAGACCTTATAAGCCCAAATACCTGCGCCCAAAACCAACAGTCCAAGCATCGGGAGCGCAATTTTCATCACGGCCTCGTGACTGAGCGCCTCACCGGCGGAACCCTGCTGCGGGTTGGCACTGCGAGCACGAATCCGGCCCTTCTTGAGGAAGCCGTCATAGTGCCGCTGCAGGAGGAAGGTCTCAATCTGGCGCATCGTATCAAGGATGACGCCCACGGTAATCAGCATGCCGGTGCCGCCGAAGAAATAGGCGATACGCGTCGGGACATTCAGCTCGAAGAGCAGGACGTCGGGCATAATCGCAATCACCGTCAGGAACACCGCACCCGCGAGGGTGAGACGCGTCATGATGAAATCCAAGAACTGCGCCGTCGGCTCACCGGGACGAACGCCGGGAATGTAGCCACCATACTTCTTCAGGTCGTCGGCGATCTGGATCGGCTTGAACATGACCGATACCCAGAAATAGCTGAAGAACAGGATCAGGATCGTGTTGAGGAAGTAGTACCAAAAATTACCGCGCAGCAGCTCATTGGAAAACTCGGTCAGGAATTTCAGCTGGAAGTGCGCGCCGACCCACGAGAAGATTTGCTGAGGGAAGAGCAGAATCGCGCTGGCGAAGATGACCGGCATGACGCCCGAGTAGTTCACCTTGAGGGGCAGGAACGAACTCTGGCCGCCCATGACCTTGTTACCCACCACGCGCTTCGCGTACTGCACCGGAATTTTGCGCTGCCCCTGCACCACCGCGATGATGCCCATCGTGACGATGACAAAAAGCGCGACCATGATGACCGCCTGCGGAAGGCCGAGGCTGGGACCGGTGCCGACCGGCTTGAAGAACATCTGGTAAGTCTGCTGCGCCGCACCAGGAAGGTCGGCGAGGATGCCCACTGTGATGAGGAGCGAGACACCGTTACCGATCCCGCGCTGGGTGATTTGCTCACCGAGCCACATCAGCAACATCGTGCCGGCCGTCATGAAAATCACCGAGGTGGTGATGAACGTCCAGCGGTCAACGATCACAATCGGACCGTAGGTCGCGACATCATAACCGGTGAAGAGTTGTCCAGGATTCTGCAACGCGAGGAGGAGCAGCGTACCCTGAATCAAACAGATGAGAACCGTCGCATAACGCGTGTACTGCGTCAGCTTCTGCCGACCGACATCACCTTCTTGCTGCAACCGGCTCAACGCCGGCACCACTGCGGTCATCAGCTGAAAGATGATCGACGCGCTGATGTACGGCATGATGCCCAGTGCGGCAACGGCGCCCTTGATGAGCGCGCCACCCGTGAACATGTTGTACAGACCAATCAGGGCGCCTGCGCCACCGGCCGACTGCTCGGCGAAGAAGTTCTGCAGCGGGCGCGGATCGATACCCGGCAGCGGAATATGCGAAGCGACACGCGAAACGAACAGCAGTGACAGCGTGTAGAAGATCCGGGAGCGAAGCTCCGGAATCTTCAGGGAGTTCGTGAAGGCGGAAAACATGGAGGGGATTGCGGATTTCGGAATGCGAATTGCGGACGGAATCACCGCGAATCGGGAGGTGGATCTTTCAATCCAGCCTCCGCAATCCGCGATCCGCAATGGCGTCAGCCGACGATCGCCTGGCCGCCAGCCTTTTCGATCTTGGCCTTGGCCGACTCGGAGAACTTGGCGGCCGTGACCTTCAAGGCCCGGCTGATTTCGCCATCCCCGAGAATCTTGACCGTCTTCTCACCACCACGGATGAGTCCGTTGGCGGCGAGCACCACGGCGTTGATCTCGGTGATGCCGGCATCGAGCGACGCGAGGTCACCGACGTTGAGCACCGCGATTTCAACGCGATGGTTGTAGTTGTTGAACCCGCGATGCGGGAGTTTGCGGTAAAGCGGCATCTGACCGCCTTCGAAACCAGGACGGATGCTGCTGCCGGAACGAGCCGACTGGCCCTTGCCGCCGCGACCGCTGGTTTTGCCGTGACCGCCGCCTTCGCCGCAACCAACGCGCTTCTTCCGGTGCACCGCACCGGCTACATTCTTCAATTCGTGGAGTTTCATGATATTTCCTAGGGCGCCCCATCGCGCACTACGGCGCGATGGAACTCGGATTCTGGATGAGCTGGACCGGTCGGCTTAGCTGCTCTTGCGAACGCTGGCGATGTTCTCCGCGAGGCGGAGCTGCAGCAGTCCATTGAGCGTGGCGTGCACGACGGCGATGTGGTTCGAGGAACCCATCGACTTGGTGAGGATGTTCTTGACGCCGGCAGCCTCGAGGACTGCACGCACACCACCGCCGGCGATCAGGCCGGTACCGGGGGAGGCGGGCTTCAACATGACGCGACCGCCATCATACTGTCCCATGACGTCGTGAGGAATCGTGTCGCCCTTCAGCTTCACGTTCACGAGGTGCTTGTGGGCATTCGCGGTACCTTTCTTGATCGCGTCCGGCACTTCGTTGGCCTTGCCGTAGCCGATGCCGACCTTGCCCTTGCCATCGCCAACGACGGCGAGAGCAGCGAAGGAGAAACGGCGACCGCCCTTGACGACCTTGGCGCAGCGATTGATGAAGACGACCTTCTCAATCATCGTGGGACCATCGCCCTCCTGGGGCTTGTCCCGGTTGTCGCGGCGAGGGCCGCGATTGCCACCAGGACCACGATTGCCGCCGCCATGACCGCGGAAGCCACCTTGGCCACCCCGATGTTCACGTTGCGGACGATCAGAAGAAGGAGCGGCGGCCGGTGCGGCAGCAGCAGGCGCGACGGACTCGGTCGCAGGCGTGACGGTCTCGGGCGCGTTGTTTTCGGTGCTCATGCGGTTCTTAGAATTGGAGGCCACCTTCGCGGGCAGCGTCGGCGAATGTTTTAACTTTGCCGTGGTACGGAGCGCCACTGCGGTCGAATACGACCGAGGTGATGCCCGCGGCCTTCGCCTTGGCGGCAAAGGCCACGCCAAGGGTCTTGGCGCTGGCGATGTTGGCCTTGAGCTTCTGCTTGCGCAGTTCGGCATCGAGGCTGGAGAGAAACACCAAGGTCGTGCCGGCGTCGTCGTTGATCGCCTGGGCGTAAACGTGCTTGGTCGTGAAGCGAACGGCGAGGCGCGGACGCAGCGCGGTGCCGGTGACCTTCTTGCGGATGCGCCAGCGACGATTTTGGAGGAGGCGGGCTTTCGTGACGGTATTCATGGGTGGTCTCCTTAAGCGACGGTCTTGCCTTCCTTGCGACGAACGCGCTCGCCGACGATGCGGACGCCCTTGCCCTTGTAGGGCTCCGGCGGGTAGTAGCTGCGAATCTCCGCCGTGATGGCGCCGACGAGCTGCTTGTCAGCTCCTTCGACCTTCACCTTGGTCTGATCGGTGACCGTGATTTTGATCCCCTCGGGAATGTCCATCACGATCGGGTGCGAGTAGCCGAGCGCGAGATCGAGCTGCTTGCCCTTGAGGTTGGCCTTGAAGCCGACGCCCTGAATCTCGAGATCCTTCACGTAACCTTCGGTGACACCCTTGACCATGCCGGCGACGATGGAACGCGCGGTACCATACATGGCCTTGGAAAAACGGGTGTCCTCGCTGGGAGCAAACGTGACTTGCTTGGCAGCGACGGTGACTTTGACGACAGGAGCGAAAGTCTTCTGAACTTTGCCCTTGGGTCCCTCGACGAAGACGGTGTCGCCGGTGACGGTGACCTTGACTTTGTCCGGGATGGGAACGGGTTGTTTGCCGATGCGGCTCATTTTATAAAAGTGGCTGGTGGTAGTGGCGCGGCGCCAATTACCAAACGTTGCAGATTAGTTCGCCACCCGCCTTGTTGCGGCGGCAGTCGGCGTCCTTCATGAGGCCCTTCGACGTGGAGATGATTCCGATGCCAAGACCGTTCAAGACGCGCGGAATATCGGTGTAGCTGAAATACAAACGGCGACCAGGCGTCGAGACGCGGGTCAGGCCGGTGATGGCGGGCGCGCCATCGACGTACTTCATTTTAACGACGAGGGTCTTGTGGCCTTGGGCGTCGACGCTGTTGCTGAAGTCTGAAACGTAGCCCTCGGCCTTGAGGATGGCGGCGACGCTTTCCTTCAGGTTGGAGTGCGGGTTGACGCACACATCGAGCTTCGCCTTGGAGGCGTTACGCAGACGCGTAAGGAAATCACTAATCGGATCGGTCATTGTTGGATGGGTTTTAAGCGGCCGCGCGGGTCATATCCGATGCGCCAAAGGCGCATAAACCCCCGTGAGCCAAATTGAATTTACCAGGAGGACTTGATGACGCCGGGAATCTTTCCAGCGAGGGCAAGTTCGCGGAAGGTGATACGCGAAACACCAAACTTGCGGATGTACGCGCGAGGACGACCGCTCAGGGAGCAGCGATTCCGGATGCGCGTCGGCGACGAATTGCGGGGAAGCTTCTGCAGCTTCTTCTGCGTGGCGTGAAACTCCTCGTCCGTGGTGGCGGGATTGATCAGGAGCGCCTTGAGCTCGGCGCGCTTGGCGGCGAACTTGGCGGAGAGTTTGGTGCGCTTCTTGTTGCGCTCGATGGCAGAGGTCTTGGGCATGGCTTAAATTTCGATTTCGGATTTCGGATTGCGAATCGGTTGGTTCGCGGCAGCGCGGTGTGATCCGCAGTCCGCAATCATCAATCCGAAATGGGATTAGGCGGCGGTGGCTTTCGGCGCGTTGGATTGCTGCTCGATGCGACGGAACGGCATGCCCAGCGCCTTGAGCAGTTCACGCGCCTCGTCGTCCGTCTCAGCGGAGGTGACGATCGTGACGTCGAGACCCATCGTCTTCTTCACGTTCTCAACGGTGATTTCCGGGAAGATCGTGAAATCGGTGATGCCGAGGCTGTAGTTGCCCTGGCCATCAAGCTTCGACGGCACGCCGCGGAAGTCGCGAATCGTCGGGAGCGCCACCGCCAGCAGGCGATAAAGGAATTCCCACATGTTGTTGCCGCGAAGCGTCACGCTGCAGCCGGTGATCTGGTTCGGCTTCAGCTTGAAGTTGGCGATCGCTCGCTTCGTCCGGTGGAGGACGGGTTTCTGGCCGGCGATGGCACCGAGGTCGCGGGCGACATCGGCAATCTGATTCTTGTCGGCGTCAGCATCGATGCCGCTGTTCAGGCTGATCTTGAGCAGCTTCGGAACCTGATGCTTGTTTTTGTAGCCGCGGCTCTTCACGAGCTCAGGGGAAACCTGCTCGATGTAGAGTTTTTTGAGAGTGGGAACGTAGCTCATTTGAGTGGCCCGCGATTACCGACCGCGTGGCGAGGAAGAGTGTGAGTTAAGTGGAAAAGCGCTCAGTAACGCAGGCGCATTGCCGGGAAGGCAAGCGCGCAGTGGCGTCAAAAGATCAGGCGGCCGGAGCAGCCTTCTTGCGCTTGCTCGAGTCGAACACCGACTGGAGCATGAGATTGCTGATGTGAACGGAGCCCTCGAGCTCGGAGATGGTGCCTTGCGGGTGCTTCTCCGACTTCTTGAGATGCTTCTTGATCATCGCGACGCCTTCGATCCGGGCGCGGTTTTTGGCCGCGAGAATCTCGAGCACCTTGCCGGATTTGCCCTTCTGGGAACCGGCGATGACGACGACCTGGTCGCCGCGTTTAACGTGGAATTTCTGCATGTTAAAGAACCTCCGGGGCGAGCGAGATGATCTTCATGAAGTTCTTCGCGCGCAGTTCGCGGGCGACCGGTCCGAAGATACGGGTGCCACGCGGGTTGTTGGTCGCGTCGATGATGACGATCGCGTTGCTGTCGAAACGCAGGTAGCTGCCGTCAGCGCGGCGCACGGGCGCCTTGGTGCGAACGACGACCGCTTTGGCGACTTCACCCTTTTTAACGGTGGCGTCGGCGGTGCTCTCCTTGATGTGGACCGTAACGACGTCGCCCACATGGGCGTAAAACGTCTGCTGGCCCATGCGTTGAATGAGGGCGGCTTTGCGGGCACCGGTATTATCGGCGACCTCGAGAATGGAGCGCAGTTGGATCATGGCGTGACTCCTTGAATGGTTGGATGGTTAAGGGTCAGGCCTTCGATGCCGCGGAAGCGGCAGCGTCGGAGCTCTTCGTGGTCTTGGTGGGAACTGCCGCCGCGACATCCGTCTCGGTGATGGCAGCACCATCGGCCGTCACGGCCTTCTGCAACACCTTCACGACGCGCCAGCGCTTGAGGCGGCTGATCGGACGGGTCTCCATGACCTCGACCTTGTCGCCGACCTTGGTCTCGTTCTTCTCGTCATGGACGTGAAGCGCGGTCTGGCGGTTGACGACCTTGTGGTAAAGCGGATGCGGCGTCTTGTAGGCGATCGTGACCTTGATCGACTTGTCGCCGGAACGGCTCGCGACGAAGCCGATCTGGGTTTTGCGCGTGGTGCGCTGACCTTCGGTGGCGGTGGACATTTTGATTTCGGATTTCGGATTGCGGATTTCGGATTGGGCTTGCGGTCGATTCGGGTGAACCCGCCATCCGCAATCACCAATCCGCAATTAGTTATGCGGCCTTCGGAGCCTGCTTCTTCTGATTTTGAATGGTCTCGAGGCGCGCGATGTCCTTGCGGAGCGTGCGCAGCTCATGCGTTTTCTCGACTTGGCCGGTCTGCTTGCGCAGTTTCAGCTGGAGGAGCTGCTCGCGGATTTCGCGAAGCTTGGTGGTGATCTCAGCGGGAGAGAGGTCGCGGATTTCTTTCGAAGTCATGACGGTGCGTGTTGAGGTTTCTCTTTAAGCCGCGGAACCGTCGCGCTGGATGAACCGGCAGTGAAACGGGAGCTTGGCGTCGGCCAGCCGGAAGGCTTCCTTCGCAGTGGTCAGAGGCACGCCGGCCAGTTCGAAGAGCACAGCGCCGGGCTTGATGACCGCGACGTAGTACTCGACCGGGCCCTTGCCCTGACCCATGCGCACTTCGGCGGGCTTCTTGGTGACCGGCTTGTGCGGGAAAACGCGGATCCAGAGCTTGCCCTTGCGCTTCAGGTGACGGGAGATCGTGACGCGAGCCGCCTCGATCTGCTGGCCGGTCATCGGTCCGCGGGTGAGGGACTGCAGGCCGAATTCGCCGAAAGCAAGGGTGTTGCCGCGCTTGGCATTGCCAGCGCGGGAGCCCTTCATCGACTTGCGGTACTTGGTGCGGGCGGGTGAAATTGCTGCCATGGGAAAATAGGCTAGAGGCTAAAGGTGTGAGGCGAGAGGCAGAGCCGGGGACGTTTCTCTCGCCCCTAGCCTCTGGCCTCGTGCCTGATGATCAATTGTTGTCGGACTCTTTTTTGCAGATCCAGCACTTGACGCCGATCTTGCCGTACACGGTCAGCGCTTCCGCGAAGCCGTAGTCGATGTTCTCACGGAGCGTGTGCAACGGCACGCGGCCCTTGCGCTGCCACTCACGACGGGCGATGTCCGCGCCGCCGAGACGGCCGGAACACTGGATACGAATGCCCTCGGCGCCAAGCGCCATGGCCATTTCCACGGCCTTCTTCATGGCGCGACGGAAAGCGATGCGGCGTTCGAGCTGGAGAGCCACGTTCTCGGCCACCAAGGCGGCTTCGATCTCGGGCTTCTTCACCTCCTGGATGTCGAGGAGGATCTCCTTGCCGGTGAGCTTCGCCAACTCTTCCTTGATCTTCTCGATCTCCTGTCCCTTGCGGCCGATGACGATGCCGGGGCGGGCGGTGTAAATCTTGACGCGGACGCGGTTCGAAGCGCGCTCAATGAAGATGCGCGGAACGGAAGCCTGCTTGAGCTTCTCCATCAGCTTCGAGCGAATGATTTGGTCCTCGTGCAGCAGCTTGCCGAAATCCTTCTTGCTGGCGTACCAGCGGGACTGCCAGTTGCGGCGGACGGCGAGACGGAAGCCGATCGGGTTTGTTTTTTGGCCCATGGAAGTAAATTACGAGTTGGTGTTGCCGTCCGACAGGATGATGCGGATGTGGGACATCTTCTTCCGGCGGGGCATCGCGGTGCCGCGAGCTCCGGCCTTGAAGCGCTTGAGGACGGGACCGTTCTCAATGATGGCGCTCTTCACGCGGAGGGTGTCGGCGGAGAGATTGTTGTTATTCTCAGCGTTCGCGATCGCGCTCTTCAGCGTCTTGGCAATGAGCTTCGCCGACTTGCGCGGAACGAGCATCAGATAATCGACGGCTTCCGAGGCCTTGCGACCTTGAATCGTGCGGGCAACCTCGCGCACCTTTTTAGGGGACATGCGCGCGTAGCGAGTGAGGGCTTGAACTTCCATGGTGTTAGTGAGGATTCCGTCCCGAAGGGACGGCGATAGTGGCGTGACGCAGAGCGGCGCCCTACCCTTTGAGTTTTGTCTGAGTTAAGATTTGAGAACTTTGATGCTGGCGACATCGCCCGCCCGGATCGACTGGCCCCGCGCGACGTTGAGAATCAACGCAGCGCTGCAGGACGGACGTAGGTCGACCACGAGAATCTCGGCGACCTCGGTCGTGCCGCGCAGAACGCGGCACACCATGCCCTGGCGAAGTCCGGCGTCGAAGCCGCGGCCCAGCATGACGAGATCGGCGACCCGCGTTTGCTCCACCGCCACCACGCCCGCCGTGCCCGTCGACGCCGCAGCACGCACCGAAAGCGGAGCGGCGGCGACGAGTGCGAGCAGGAGAACGTTGACGAAACGGAGAAGCATGGGACGACGAAGCAGCGGTCTTAGATTTCCTTGCGCGTCATGCCACCGTGACCCTTGAAGATACGCGTGGGAGAAAACTCGCCGAGCTTGTGACCGACCATGTTCTCCGTGACGTAGACGGCGATGAACGCCTTGCCATTGTGGACGCTGAACGTGTGGCCGATGAAATCAGGCGTGATCGTCGAACGACGGGACCAGGTCTGGATGGGCTTCTTGGCGCCGGCCTTCGTGGCCTTCTCGATTTTCTCGAGCAGGTGGTAGTCGACGAAGAAGCCTTTTTTGATGGAACGTGCCATGGTGCGAAAAGGGCGGGATTACTTCTTGTTGCGCGGCTTGCGGCCGTTGTGGTGAGTGATGATCTGGCTCGTGGAGAGCTTGGACCGCTTGCGGGTCACATAACCCTTGGCCAACTGGCCCCACGGCGACACGAGGTGCTGGCGACCGCCACCACCCTTGGACTTACCCTGACCACCACCGTTGGGGTGATCGACCGGGTTCATCGCCACACCGCGGACGGTGGGACGAACACCCAGCCAGCGACGACGACCGGCCTTGCCGAGCGACTGCTGATTGTGGTCGCCGTTACCGACCTCGCCAATCGTGGCGCGGCAGTTCGGGTGCAGCATGCGGAGTTCGCCGGACGGCATCTTCAGCGTGGCCTGGCCATTCTCAACGGCGACGAGCTCGAGGCTCGTGCCGGCGGAACGGGCAATCTTCGCACCGCGGCCCGGGACGAGCTCGACGCAATGGACGAGGGTCGACGGCGGGATGATCGCGAGCGGGAAGTTGTTGCCGACGTTGAAGTCGTTCGTCGTGGCCTTGGACGAGGCGAAGATGGAATCGCCGACCTTGAGGCCCTTCGGCGCGATGATGTAACGCTTCTCACCGTTCGTGTAGGCCACGAGAGCGAGATTCGCCGTGCGATTGGGATCGTACTCGATCGCCTGCACCTTGGCCGGCATGTCGACGATGTCGCGATGGAAGTCGATGATACGATACAGCTGCTTGTGACCACCGCCGCGGTGACGCGAGGTGATGCGGCCATAAACGTTGCGACCACCGGTCTTGTGCTTGCTCTCGGTGAGAGCACGCTCCGGGCGCTTCTTGGAAAGCTCGGAGGTGGTCTTGTTGAGCGAAGTGAATCGGCCAGCAGGCGTGAGCGGACGGAATGAATGGATAGCCATTTTGTTGTTCTCCGGGTTTGGCGAGTTCGTCTTAGACGAGCTCGATCTTGTCGCCGGCCTTCAGCGTAACGATGGCCTTCTTGTAGTCGGAACCGACGCTCGGGCGACCCTGGCGGCTCTTCTTGTTCTTGCCGCGATAGGTCTGCGTATTCACGCGACGAACCGTGACCTTGAAGGTCTGCTCAACGGCCTCGGCGATCTGGTGCTTGTTGGCGTGACCGTATACCTCGAAGGTGTACTGGCCCAGCTCGGACGAGAGCTTGTTCGACTTCTCGGTCAGGCGGACGAGTTTGAGGATCTTGTCGGCTTGCATTAGTTTTTCCCTCCGTTGGCGCGGGCGATGATGGTGTCGAGCGCCTTGGTGCTCACGATGATCTTGGCGTATTGAGCCAAATCCAGCGTGTTGAGTTTAGAGGCATCCTGCAGCGTGACGCGCTCGATGTTGCGCGAAGCGCGGCTGGCCGCGACCGCGAACGGAGCGTCCACGAGGAGCACTTTGCCCTTGGGCGCGATGAGCGTGACAACCGCGTTGATCGACTTCGTCTTCACCAACTTGGTGTCGAAGGCCTCAATGACGGCGATTTCGCCGGCGGAAGCACGGTCGAAGAGCGCGCGGCTGAACGCGAGCTGCTTCACCTTGTCATTGATCTTCTTGGAGTAGTCGCGGGGCTTCGGGCCAAACACGACACCGCCGCCCACCCACAGGGGTGAACGAATGGAGCCGGCACGGGCACGACCGGTGCCCTTCTGGCGCCACGGTTTTTTGCCACCGCCGCGAACTTCGCCACGAGTTTTCGTGGAGTGCGTTCCCTGGCGGTTGTTGGCGTTGATGGCGACGATCACTTCCTTCACGGCCTGAAGGCCGCGGTCACCTTCAAAGGTGGGAATGTTCGCGAAATCTTTTTCGCTGCTCGTCTTACCGTCGGTGGAGAAAACTGTGAGTTTCATGGCTGCGGGTACTCCTTACTTCTTGGCGGCTGCCGGCTTCGCTGCGGGCTTGGCCGCGGCGGCGCCCTTCTTGGCCTCAACCGGAGCTGCGGCGGGAGGTGTCGGGAGCGCCCACTGACCCTTGATGGCCAGACGGACGATGACGTCGTCACCATTGGCACCGGGAATTGCACCCTTCACCAAAATGAGATTCCGCTCGGCGATGACCTTGACGACGCGGAGATTCTGAACCGTGCGGGCCTCGCTGCCCATGTGACCAGGCATGGCCTGGTTCTTCCAAACGCGGCCCGGGGTCTGGCGCATGCCGACCGAACCAATGCGGCGATGGAACATCGAACCGTGGGTGGCGGGACCGCCAGCAACACGGAAGCGCTTTACCACGCCCTGGAAGCCCTTGCCCTTGGTGATGCCGATGACATCGACGAGCTGGCCTTCGGAGAACGAGGTCGCGTTGACCACATCACCCACCTTGAGGGTCGGAGCATCCTTGAGGCGAACCTCAGCAAGGACGCGCGGGGCGTTTTCAAGGCCCGCTTTCTTCGCGTGACCCATCTCGCCACCGGCGGTGTTTTTGGCCTTCTTCTGCGAGAAGCCAAGTTGAACGGCGTTGTAGCCGTCGGTAGCAACAGTCTTGACCTGGACCACTGCGCAGGGTCCGGCTTCGACTACGGTGACCGGCACGAGCACGTTCTGTGCATCGTAGACTTGGGTCATGCCGAGTTTCTTACCTAAAATTTCAGAGATCATAGGCTAAGCGGTAGGTGGAAAGGTTTCCGTTTAACGGACCTACTTTAGCGAGGGGCTTGGCGGTGCCCGGAGGCACACAAGCAACTGCTAACTGTAGAGTGAAGGAATCCGGGTGCGGATTAGACTTCGATTACGGGTTGAGGGTGGGTCTTAAACGTTGATGGTGATATCAACGCCCGACGGGAGATTCAGCTTCTTCAACTCGTCGACCGTTTGAGCGGTCGGCTCGATGATATCGATGAGTCGCTTGTGTGTGCGGGTTTCGAACTGCTCCATCGACTTCTTGTCGACGTGCGGAGAGCGATTGACCGAGAGCTTCTCGATCCGGGTGGGCAGGGGAATCGGGCCCGAAACACGAGCGCCGGAGCGCTTCGCCGTCTCGACGATATCCTGCGCCGACTGATCGATTACGCGATAGTCGAAGCCCTGAAGTTTGATGCGAATGCGTTGGCCTTTCATGGCGGAAAAAGAACGGAGGTTTACGTGCGGGCCGGGCCCTTGGCGTTGGTTTCGACGATCTTGGCGAGGAGAGAGTTCGGCACCTGTTCGAAGTGCGAAGGCGTGATACCGGCACTGGCGCGGCCCTTGGAGAGCGAGCGAATGTCAGTGACGTAACCGAAGAGAAGTTCGAGCGGCACGAAGGCGTTGATGATGCAGGCGCCCGCTTTGTTTTCCATGCCCTGAATCTGACCGCGACGACGATTGATGTCGCCCATCAGATCGCCCTGATAGTCTTCAGGGGTGGTCACCTCGACGGCCATGATCGGCTCGAGCAGGATCGGGTTGGCCTTCTTCATCGCGTCCTTGAACGCGAAGATTCCAGCCATCTTGAACGCGAGTTCCGACGAATCGACTTCGTGGTACGAACCCTCGATGATGCGGATGATGACGTCGACGACCGGGAACCCGGCCACCACGCCATTGTTGGCACCTTCGAGCAATCCGTCCGTGGCCGGCTTGATGAATTCCTTCGGAATCGTTCCGCCCACGACCTCGTTGACGACCTCGACGCCCTTGCCCTTTTCGTTCGGCTCGAGCTTGATGACGACGTGGCCGTACTGGCCCTTACCACCCGATTGGCGGATGAACTTGCCTTCACCGTCGGCGCCCTTGGCGATCGTTTCACGGTAGGCAATCTGCGGCTTGCCCGCGGTCGCCTCGACCTTGAACTCACGCTTCATCCGGTCACGGATGATGTCCAAATGCAGTTCGCCCATGCCGGCAAGAATCGTCTGGCCGGTGTCCTGGTCCGTCTTGACGCGCAGCGTCGGATCTTCAGCGACCAGACGCTGGAGCGCGGTGCCCATCTTTTCCTGGTCCGCCTTGGAGTTCGGCTCGATCGACATCGAGATGACGGGCTCCGGGAAGGACGGCGGCTCGAGGCGGATGTCGAAGTCTTCGTCACACAGCGTATCGCCGGTGATGACGTCCTTGACTCCGACGACGGCGCAGATGTCGCCCGAGTAGGCCAAATCGATTTCTTCACGCTCGATCGCGCGCATCAGCACGAGACGCGAAACGCGCTCCGAACGACGGGTACGCGGATTGTACACCGCCATGCCGCGAGGCAGGGTGCCGGTATAAACCCGGAAGAACACCAGACGACCGACAAACGGATCGTTCCAGAGCTTGAACGCGAGACCGGCCATCTTGGCCTTGTCGCTCACGACCGCTTCGACGGGCTTGCCGTCGCTGTCCTGACCCTGCATCGGCGGAACGTCGATCGGGCTGGGCAGGAAATTGACGACGCAATCCAAGAGGCGCTGCACGCCCTTCTTCTTGTATGCGGAACCGGGAATGACGCCGGTGAACTGAAGCGAAATGGTCGCCTTGCGGACACCGAGCAGCAGCTCCGGTACCGTGATCTCTTCGCCGTTGAGGTACTTCTCAGCGATTACATCATCGAAATCACACACGGCTTCGATGAGCTTGTCGCGATACTCCTTGGCCTGAGCGACCAAATCCGCGGGAATCGGCATCGTCACGGGATTCAACCCGAGCGCATCATTCGGATTTTCGTCGAACGAATAAGCGACATTCTGGACCAAGTCGATCAGACCAGAGAAATTCTCTTCCTTGCCAATCGGCAAAAAGATCGGATGCGCATTCGCCTTGAGCTTCTCGCGCATCTCGGAGACCGCGCGGAAGAAGTCGGCACCGGTGCGATCCATCTTGTTGATGAACGCCACGCGCGGAACCTTGTACTTGTTGGCTTGGCGCCAGACCGTTTCGGACTGGGGCTGCACGCCCGCGACCGCACAGAACACGGCGACGGCGCCGTCAAGGACGCGGAGGGAACGTTCGACCTCGGCCGTGAAATCCACGTGGCCGGGGGTATCAATGATATTGATACGCTGCTTGATTCCCTTCCAGGGGCCCCAGGAAGCATTCCAGGCGCAGGAAATGGCGGCGGCCGTGATGGTGATGCCGCGCTCGCGCTCCTGCTCCATCCAGTCGGTGACCGTGTTGCCCTCGTGCACGTCGCCCATCTTGTGGACGGCGCCAGAGTAGAAGAGAATGCGCTCGGTCGTCGTGGTCTTGCCCGCATCGATGTGCGCGGCGATACCGATGTTACGCGTCCACTCGAGAGGAAACGGCCGGTCCTTGGAGTTGACCGGGGAAATCTTGGCCTTGTCGGTGACGACAATAATGGCGGGTGCGGCAGCAGCGGACATGAGCGGTAGGTCCTGAAAGAGTTACCAGCGGAGGTGAGCGAAGGCACGATTGGCCTGCGCCATCTTGTGCGTGTCTTCCTTCTTCTTAACAACCGAGCCCGTGTTGTTGTAGGCATCGATGATCTCCGCCGCGAGGGCGTCCTTCATCGGCACGCCCTTGCGTCCGCCAGCGGCGTCGACGATCCAACGCAGCGCGAGCGACTCCTGCCGTTCAAACGAAATCTCGATCGGCACCTGGTAGGTGGCGCCACCGACGCGGCGGCTCTTCACTTCGAGGCGAGGACGCGCATTCTCCAACGCACCCAGCATCAGATCAACCGGATCACCCTTCTCAAGCTTCTCGGACACCTTTTCGAACGCACCGTAGACGATGCGCTGGGCAAGATTCTTCTTGCCGCTCTTCATGATGACATTGACGAGGTGCGCAACCAGCGGGCTTTTGTAGCGGCTGTCCGGGACGATGTGGCGTTTTTCAGCTCTGTGACGACGTGACATGGCGAAATCGGTTTGTTGACGGACGGTTGCTTACTTGGCGGCCTTCGGGCGCTTCACACCATACTTGGAGCGCGAACGACGACGTTTCTCGACGCCGGTGGCGTCAAGGGTACCACGGACAATGTGGTAGCGAACGCCGGGCAAATCCTTCACGCGGCCACCACGCACGAGCACAATCGAGTGCTCCTGGAGATTGTGACCTTCGTCAGGAATGTAGGAGATCACTTCGTTACCATTCGTAAGACGAACCTTCGCGACCTTTCGGATGGCGGAGTTGGGCTTCTTGGGCGTGCGGGTCATGACCTGCACGCACACACCACGGCGGAAGGGATTACCTGCCAAAGCCGGGGATTTGGATTTGGCGGTCACCTTGCGGCGGCCTTTGCGCACGAGTTGGTTGATTGTCGGCATACGAAGAAGGAAACTTACGAGTGAAAAGTGACGAAAAGGGGACGACGCTACATCGCGCCTAAAGCTCGGCAAGAACTTTTTGGCGAAATGTAGCGAGTGTCGCGAGAACCAGATCGCTGAGCGGCCTCGCGAGTGGAAAAAGCGTCACCGTGATGAGCGGCAACGCGTGTGACAGACGAAAATGGAATGAAGACGGTTGACGATCCGCGGCAGATCTCAAGCCCGATCTCATCGGGAGAGTTTATTTCATCGGGCTTGGCGGTGCCGTGAATAATCGAATCGGACCCGTTGCTCCGTCGCGCCGCTAGCAAGGGGAGCCGTAAATCATGCCAGCTTCAGAGTGAGATTCCTTCCTGCGCTCTTGCGCTCCCCGATCCCGGCCTACCAACGCTCCGCCCCCTGCGACCCCGCCCCAACAACGTGAGACCGTGCTTCTTGAAGAGAACGACTCGCTCCTACCTCACCGGGTCAATTCCGCTAAAGGCACCTTGAAAGCCCGCTTTCCGGCGTCGCCGCTGAGCCGAAAGCGACGGCAGTATTGGCTGACGCGGGCCGGCGCGCTGCGTGTACATTTCCATCGCCGGCGCCAAAATCAGCGTTCAGCGGACTGACCCGTAAGTTCGCTCGCGAAGGAGACGACAAGACGGTCTCGCCGCTGATCGCTGGTCGAACCGCCACCACACGGCGCGGCCTCCCCCCGCCTGTCCTCGGCGAGAAACGAAAGCAGTGACGAATCGGACCGGGCCTGAAATACTTGCGACGCGTTCCACCCCTGCCTACCTCACCATGCGCCCACGCCTTGCCGCCACCGTCCCCGCTGTCATCGGTCTTCTCAGCGCGTTCTGCCTGCTCATGTGTGCGGGCTGTGAATACGAGGTTCCCCTCACCGCTGCAGCGACCCGCCCGACCCAGGAGAGCCTGGTCGGGACCTGGCACGAGGTCGGGGGCAAGGATGTCATGTTCGTACGACAGCTCGACGCGGCTACCTACGTCCTCACCTACAACGGCGACTTGTACTCGGCGCAGCACAGCGATCTCGACGCGATGCCGTTCGTCAGCGTCCTGCATCTCGATCCCACCAATCGAAAATATTCCTACCTCACGTGGACGCACCAAACCGATCCCCGTAAGCTGACGCTGCACGTGCTGAGCAGCAAGGTGATCCCCGCCAGTATCCAAGATCGCTCCGCGCTGCAGAAACTCATCCGCGAGCACCGGGCCAACCCTGCGCTCTTCGCCTCCGAGCACCACTACGTGCGCGAGAAATAGGGGCGATTCGGACCGGGTCAGTCCGCTGATCGCTGACGGGTGCTCAACGAAATACTTGGAGTTCCCGTTAGCACCGCACCGCGGGCCGGCGCCCTGCGCGTACGTTTCCATCGCCGGAGCCAAAATCAGCGTTCAGTAGACTGCCCCCGTGCGATCGCTCATTGGATGTCCCCCCGCCCCTCTGCAAGCGGAAGTCGACTACGCGATGGCTGCGGCGGGGGCCGTCACCGCTGCCACGGCGCCGGCCGGGAGCGGGGCCGGGGCAGCTGCCACGCGCCGCGGGAATTCTCCGAGGAGAAAGCGGGCCCTGGCCTCCACGGATGCAGGATCCGCGGCGGCGCGCCCTCCGGCGTAAACGAGGCGGGCGACGTTCTGCGCCGTCAGGCACTGACGGTACAGCATGTTCGCGGCGACGAGTCGTCCGGCGGTGACACCGAGCTTGCCGTCGGCCACCTGTTCACGCTCGCGATTGATGTCGGCCAAAGCTTCCACCGTTTTCTCGAACGCTTCCGTGCTGGTCGGCAACCAACCATAGGGCGCCAGCTCCAGGGCGTAACGGTGGCAGGCCGCCAGAAGCTTGCGCCCCCGCTCCAGCACCCGCGCGAAATCGCGCGAGCCCGTCGCGCCCACCTGGAATTCACCGTGCAGCAGCGTGTGCTGGCCGGGAAAGGCCAGCCGGGCCACCCGCCGCGCGACGGACGCCTGGTGGAAGAACTCCGCCAAGGTTTCCGCCTGCGACTGGACGAGCGTGCCGATCGAACCGATGGCTCCGCTCTGGTCGGCGCCCAACTTCGCGACGAGCGCGATCTGGGCCGTGAAGTCCGCGACGAATGTCGGGGACAAACTTAACACCACCGGCGCACCGATGGTCCTGTCTTCGAGCGCTCCGAGGAGACGCTGGGCAACGCTCACAAGCGTGCCGGTCGAGGGAACGAACCCTCGCTGAACTGATACAACTGACATAACTAACCTATTTATTTTATATAATCCCTTGCGGGAGGTATTCGCGGCTCATGAAGAACGATGAGCCGGACCAATAACATATCAGCCTATAACAACTCACCGGCACCCGCAGGGGCCGCAAATGGGGTTCACTTCCATCCTGCGACCGGGCGGTGAGCCGCCCTTACATCGACGTTGCTACGAGGAGGAAAAGACGGCTGCCGGAGTCAAGACGGCGGACTTTTGGGATTGCCCGACCTTGCTACAGACCGGGCTTACATGAAGCCCTCCGTCCCGGTTTCCCGGCGGCGGCGGCGCTTTGCAATGTATGCGAGAGCGCCGCGACGGAATTGAATCACGAAACGGTTGGAGCAATGTTCTTAAGAATGCAAGAACAAAATGTGTATAGCGATAGAGGGAAGGTTCCATAGCAGGATGAAAACGTGCAGCGACTGGGGGACTCGGTCTCCTTCTCACCCAGTGGCGGGCAACTGAATTATACCAATCGCCGTTATTAATTAGACTTTAGGTTGGCGCGCCAGCGTTTACGCCGTCGAGTAGCCAGCCGCGGCCAATCAACTCCGCGACGCGGGCGCTCTCGGTGCGCCACGGTCGCAGCGCGGCGAGCAGATGATCTTCGAGGCGGCGCAGGCTCGGATAGAGCCGATTGCAGATCTGGTCCTTCACCAAGTCACCGAGTTTCGCGACCGGGTTGAGTTCTGGGCTGTAGGGCGGCAGGGGCAGCAGTCGGACGTTCTTGGGCAACCGCGGATCCGCGACTGGCAGGTGGAAGCCGGCCTGGTCTTGGATCACGACATGCAACGCCGCCGGGTCCGTGGCGCCGAGCTGTTGAAGAAACAGCGCATGCACGTCTTGGTCGATGCACGGGGTGAACAGTAGTTCCAGGCGGTTGGCGCCATCGACTTCCAGCGCCTCGTGGAGGTAGCCCCACTGATAACGCGTCGCATACGGGGCGTGCACGCGGACCCCGCGTTGGCCCCAGACCCGACGGATCACGGGCAACAAGCCATAGCGGTGCTCATCGAGCACCCACAACCGCACCGGTTGTCCGGTGCGCGCGGCCGGACCGGCGAGCGCTTCCAGTTTCAGGGGCAGTTCGACTTTGAAGGCCGCGGCTTTCGCGGGATCCTTTTTCGCATGGCTCTTGCGGGGCACTTTGAGCTTACCGCCCAACCGGCGCAGCACCTTGAGGGCACCGCTCTCACTGAGGGTTTTGCGGGTGCGCTTCTTAATCCAAGCTTGGGCGTCCTTCGCTCGCCGGAACTGCCCGGCGGCCAACCGTTCCAGGAACTCGGTTTGCACGGCCCCACGCACGGCCGGCCGGTTTCCCGGCGCCTTGCCCCGCTGCAGCAGAGCGGCCACGCCGCCGGCGACGACCTTGTCCCGATACGTGAACACCGTCTGCCGCGACACATCCGCAATCTTCATGATCTCCGCCACCGTCAGTTCGTGCTGCGCGATCAGCCGCACCACCAGCAGGCGCCGCCGCGCCCAGTCCGGCTGGGACTGCGTCCACGCCGCCTCAATCTGTGCCACCACTTCCTCGCCCAGTTTCGGTAGAGTTCTCGCCATGCCCCCGGACTACTCCAAAGCGACCTGCTTGTATAGTCTAAATGTTAGAGGCTGTTGGTATTACTCTGGTTTAACGTAGTTTCAGTTGAACTGTAGCCGCTGTGGGCGGGGTGCCCTTACCCCGCGGATCGATTCGATCCTGCCAATCTGCGGGGTGAGGGCACCCCGCCTGCATCAGACACCGGATTCAGTTTCCGTTCAATTGCCTTGGAGGGCACTGAAAAGCCCCATGGCGTCGCAGCGGTGGTGCATTCCCCCCAGGCAGGAGGGAATGCTGACGCGCGCCCCGCGGTGAATCGAGACCGCAAAATCCAGCCGGCGCGAATTTAGCTGTTCATGAACAGAGGCTTAAATCGTTCAGCCGAAACACCACAGCAGATTGCGCGGCGGCCACAGCGTTTCGCAGAGCAGCCACAAAGTTCGACGCCAGCGCCACAGCATTCCGCGCGACCGTCACAGCATTCCGCACGCGAACCACAGCAATCCGCGGAGTCATCACAGCATTCGGCAAAGTCATCACAGCGTTCCGCAGAGTCACCACAGCATTCCGCGGAGCGACCACAGCATTTTGCGCGCGGGGTCCAGCGTTTCGCGAATACACCATAGCATTTGGCAGCGCGGCCGCAGTAATCCGCGGAGCAATCACAGCGCTCCGCAGGGCGGATGCAGCATTCCGCGCACCGGGTGCAGCGTTTCGCTCGGACCGATCGGCGTTCCGCACGGACGCTCCCTGGTTTGACAGGGACACATTCGAGCGTTCACGGCGGGCGTGGTGAGTTCGGAAGAATCCGTCGAACGCGGGGCGGCTGGTCCGGAAACATCGGCGATGCGCCTTGCGCTTCTCCATCCGCAAAGAAAAAGGCCGCGGGCAGATGCCCGCGGCCTTGAAAGTGAACTACCAATCGGCGCGACCTCAGCTGGCCGTAGCCTGAGCTTCGGCTGCCTTCGGCTCCTCGAGCGGAAGCTCGGCGCCAAACGGCAGCGTGATCTTGAGCTGCTTGTAGGTCGGCAGGCCCGTGCCCGCCGGAATCAAGTGACCCATGATGACGTTTTCCTTGAAGCCCTTCAGGAGATCCACCTTGCCGAGGGTCGAGGCGTCGGTGAGGACGCGGGTCGTCTCTTGGAAGGAGGCGGCCGAGATGAAGCTCTCGGTCTCGAGCGACGCCTTGGTGATGCCCAAGAGAATCGGCTCGGCTTCAGCGGGTTTACCGCCGGCCTCCTCGATTCGCTTGTTCTCAGCCAGGAACGTGGCGCGATCCACCTGCTCGCCCCAGAAGTTCTCCGTATCGCCCGGATCGGTGATCCGAACCTTACGCAGCATCTGGCGGATGATGATCTCGATGTGCTTGTCGTTAATCGTCACGCCCTGGAGGCGATAGACTTCCTGCACCTGCGAGATGAGGAAATCATACAGCGCCGACGGCCCGAGGATCTCGAGGATCTCATGCGGATCCGCGGAACCTTCGGTGAGGTGCTGGCCCTTGTGGACGACGTCACCGGGCTGCACGATGATGTGCTTGCCGGTGGAGATCAGATGCTCCTCTTCCTGCTGCGTCTCGTCGTTCTTCACGACCAGCTTGCGCTTGCCGCGGACGGTGCCCTCAAAGGACACGATGCCATCGATGCGTGACATCTCGGCGGCGTCCTTCGGCCGGCGAGCTTCGAACAGCTCGGCAACGCGGGGGAGACCACCGGTGATGTCCTTCGTCTTCGAAGCCTGACGCGGCGTCTTGGCGAGCAGTGCGCCGGGGGCGATGGTGTCGCCCTCGCCCACTGCGATCTGCGCGCCGACCGGAATCGAATAAGCCGCGAGCGGCTTGTTCTTCGCGTCACGCACCTCGATCTGAGGATTGAGGTCCTCCTTATGCTCGATGACGACGGTCGCGATGCGGCCGGACGATTCGTCGAGCTCACGTTTGACGGTGACACCGGGGATCATGTCCTTGAAGTGCAACGAGCCGCCCTTCTCGGAGAGAACCGGAACGTTGTACGGATCCCATTGGGCCAGCACAGCGCCCTTTTCGATCTTCTCGCCGTCGCCGACGTGGAGGAAGGAGCCGACAACGATGTTGTAGACTTCCAACTCCTTTTCATCGGCGTCGAGCACCTGGATGGTGCCGGTCTTGTTGAGGACAATGGAGCCGCCGTCGGCCGTTTCCACGAGGCGAAGACCACGGTACTTGATCGTACCGGCGGCCTTGACGCGAATTTCGGGCGTTTTGAATCCGCCGGACGCGACGCCACCGATGTGGAACGTACGCATCGTGAGCTGCGTGCCGGGTTCGCCGATGGACTGGGCGGCGATGATGCCGACCGAGTCACCAATCTTCGCGACCTTGTTGGTCGCGGGATTGATGCCGTAGGACTTCGCATCGATGCCCCCCTTGCTCACCGAGGTGAGCGGCGACATGACCTTCACGCGCTCGATGCCGAGCTCGTCGATCTTCGCCGCCATGTCCTCAGTGATGATCTCACCGGAACCGACGAGAATCTCGGACGGGTTGATGGGATTGATGACGTCGTCGCTCGAGAAGCGACCGATGATACGTTCCTTCAGGCCGACGATTTCGTCGTCACCTTCGAAGATGGCCTTCTTCCAAACGCCATCGCGGGAACCGCAATCGTCCTCGGCAATGATCACGTCCATCGCCACGTCGCAGAGTTTGCGGGTGAGATAGCCGGCATCCGCCGTCTTGAGCGCCGTATCAGCAAGACCCTTACGGGCGCCGTGCGTCGAGATGAAGTACTCGAGAACCGTGAGGCCCTCGCGGAACGAGGACAGAATCGGTCGTTCGATGATTTCGCCGGAGGGCTTGGCCATCAGGCCGCGGGTGCCGCACAGCTGGCGGACCTGCTGCTTGTTACCACGCGCACCGGAGTCCATCATGATGTAGACCGGGTTTACCTCGGTCCGACCATCGTTGTTCTCGAGCTTCGCGAAGACTTCCTTGGCGATCTTGTCGGTGGCGCCGGTCCAGATGTCGACGACCTTGTTGTAGCGCTCGCCGTCGGTGATGATGCCCTTGTTGAACTGGCCTTCGACCTCGGCGATCTTCTTGCGCGAATCGGCGACGATTTCCTTCTTCGAGTCCGGAATGATCATGTCGTCGATACCGATCGAGATGCCGGCCTGAAACGCGGTTTGGAAACCGAGCTCCTTCAGCTTGTCGAGCGTTTCAACGGTGATTTGGTTACCGGTGATCTTGTAGGTGTTGAGAATCAGGTCGCCCAACTTGCTCTTCGGCACCGGGAAGTTCACGAAACCGAGACCGACCGGCCAGATCTGATTGAAGATGACCCGGCCGACCGTCGTGCGGACGATCTTGCGCTTCGTATCGCCAAACACGGTCTCGCGGCCGAAATCGGGATTCGGAACGTCGACCCAATCGTGCATCTTGAGCGCACCGTCAGCCTTCGCGTAGAGGACTTCCTGCAGACCGCTGAGCAGCGGAACGCGGACACCCTTGGCCGGCTTGGTGCGGGGCTCGATGGTGAGGTAGTAGGCGCCGAGAACGATGTCCTGGGACGGCGTCAGAATCGGCTTGCCGGAGGAGGGCGAGAAGATGTTCGACGTGGCCATCATGAGGAGTTTGCACTCCATGATTGCCTCGAGCGAAAGCGGCACGTGGACCGCCATCTGGTCGCCGTCGAAGTCCGCGTTGTACGCGGTACAAACGAGCGGGTGAATGCGGATGGCCTCGCCCTCGATCAGGATCGGCTCGAAAGCCTGGATCGACAGACGGTGCAGCGTCGGCGCGCGGTTGAGCAGCACCGGGTGGCCCTTCGTGACTTCCTCAAGGATGTCCCAGACTTCCGGGGACTTCTTCTCGATCATCTTGCGCGCACCGCGGACGGTATGCACGAAGCCGAGTTCCTTGAGGCGGCGGATGATGAACGGCTCGAAGAGAACGAGCGCCATCTTCTTCGGCAGACCGCACTGGTTGAGCTTCAGCTCGGGACCGATGACGATGACCGAACGACCGGAGTAATCGACGCGCTTGCCGAGCAAGTTCTGGCGGAAACGACCCTGCTTACCCTTGAGCATGTCCGAAAGGGACTTCAAGGGACGGTTGCCAGCGCCCGTGACGGGACGACCATGACGGCCGTTGTCGAAGAGCGCGTCGACCGCTTCCTGCAGCATGCGCTTCTCGTTGTGAATGATCACATCGGGCGTCTTCAGCTGCATCAGGTTCCGCAGGCGATTATTGCGGTTGATGACGCGGCGGTAGAGATCGTTGAGATCGGAGGTCGCGAAGCGGCCGCCTTCGAGCGGGACGAGCGGGCGCAGGTCCGGCGGGATCACGGGAAGCACTTCAAGTACCATCCACTCCGGACGACTCTTCGAATGGATGAAGCCCTGGATGACCTTGAGACGCTTCGAGAGCTTCTTCTTGATCTGCTTCGATTTCGTCGCGCGCATCTGCTCCTGCAGCTCGGCGACAGTGGCTTCCATGTCGGTCTTGACGAGGGCGTCACGGACCGCCTCGGCGCCCATCTTGGCGACAAACGAGTCATCACCGTATTCATCGAGCGCCTGACGGTACTCGGTGTCGGTCAGCAGCTGCTTCATCTCCAGCGGGGTCTTGCCCGGGTCGATGACCATGTAGTTCTCGTAGTAGATCACGCGCTCGAGGGAGCGGGCGGTCATGTCGAGCAGGAGGCCGAGACGGCTCGGCATCGACTTCAGGAACCAGATGTGAGCGACCGGAACAGCCAGCTCGATATGGCCCATGCGCTCGCGACGGACGCGGGCGATCGTGACCTCGACGCCGCAGCGATCGCACACGACGTCCTTGTATTTGATCCGCTTGTACTTTCCGCACGCGCACTCGTAGTCGCGCACCGGGCCGAAGATCTTCTGACAGAAGAGGCCGCCCGGCTCGGGCTTGAAGGTACGATAGTTGATCGTCTCGGGATTCTTCACTTCGCCCTTGGACCATTTGCGAATGGTCTCGGGCGAGGCGACGGTGATGGACACGCAGTCGAACGCGCTCTCTTCCAAGCCGATGGCCTCGCGTGACTCACGGGCGCCGGCGGTGTCGTTGGGTTGAATCATTATGGTGTCTCCCTGATGTTTTCTAAAGGTGAACGGGACGGGCCGCGGCTCAGGAGCCGTAGCTCAGGGCGTCGCGTTTCTGGAGCTTGATATCCAATCCGAGGGACTGGATTTCCTTGATGAGCACGTTGAACGATTCGGGTGTGCCGGCTTGCAGCGTATTGTCGCCCTTGACGAGCGACTCGTAGATCTTGGTGCGGCCCTGCACATCGTCGGACTTGACGGTGAGGAGTTCCTGGAGCGTGTGCGCGGCGCCGTACGCCTCGAGCGCCCACACTTCCATTTCGCCGAAACGCTGGCCGCCGTATTGGGCTTTGCCGCCCAAGGGTTGCTGCGTGACGAGCGAGTACGGACCGACCGCGCGGGCGTGGATCTTGTGGGACACAAGATGGTTCAGCTTCATCATGTAGATGTAGCCGACGACGACCTCCTGATCGATCTTCTCACCGGTGCGGCCGTCCATCAACGGGCTCTTGCCCGAAGCCGGAAGCTTCGCGTCCTTGAGGTATTCGCGGACTTTCTTTTCCGGAATGCCGTCGAACACGGGCGTGGCGACCTTGATGCCGAGCTTTTTGCAAGCCCAGCCCAAGTGCGTCTCGAGCACCTGACCGACGTTCATGCGCGAAGGCACGCCGAGGGGATTCAGGCAGATTTCAACCGGAGTGCCGTCCGGCAGGAACGGCATGTCTTCCTCGGGCACAATCTTGGCGACGACGCCCTTGTTACCGTGACGACCCGCCATCTTGTCACCGACCTCGAGCTTCTGCTTCGTGGCGATGTAGACCTTGACCTGCTTGATGGCGCCATCGGCCGAGCCTTCGCCCGCCTCGATGGAACCGATCTTGCGCTCACGATCCGTCTCGAGCTCGTCAAACTTCGTTTGATACGAGCCGATGATTTCCATGATCTTGATGCGAACCGGCGACGGGTCGATCTGGACGTGCTTGGAAACCGCCGCGAGCTTGCGCAGGAGGGTCTTGGTGATCTTGCGATTGGCCGGGATGATGATCTCGCCGGTTTCGCCGTTGATGACGTCGAGCGGAATCTTCTCACCCAGGAGGATGTTCGAGAGGGCCTCGGTGAGACCTTCGCGCAGCTTGTCCATCTGCGTCTTGTACTCTTCCTGGATCTGCTTGGCCTGACGGCGGCGATCGGACGGGGAGAGCTTCTCCTCCTGGTTGTCGATACGTGAAGAGACCTTCACGTCCATGATGATGCCGGTGACGCCGGACGGGACGATGAGCGACGTGTCCTTAACATCGGCGGCCTTCTCGCCGAAGATGGCGCGAAGGAGCTTCTCTTCAGGAGCAAGTTCGGTCTCCGACTTCGGGGTGATTTTGCCAACGAGGATGTCGCCGGGCTTCACTTCCGCACCGACGCGAATGACGCCGTTGTGATCGAGGTTCTTGAGCGCTTCCTCGCCGACATTCGGAATGTCGCGCGTGATTTCTTCAGGCCCGAGCTTCGTATCGCGCGCGGTGACCTCGAACTCCTGGATGTGGATCGAGGTGAAGATGTCTTCGCGAAGCACCTTCTCGGAAATGAGAATGGCGTCTTCGAAGTTGTAACCGTTCCACGGCATGAACGCGACGAGCACGTTGCGGCCGAGGGCCATCTCACCCTGGTCGGTCGACGGACCGTCCGCGATGATCTGGCCGGCTTTGATCTTCTGGCCCTGCTTGACGATCGGCTTCTGGTTGAAGCACGTGCCCGCGTTCGAGCGCATGAACTTCCGCAGCTCGTAGACGTAGGTGTGATTCTTGGTATCCGTCTTCAGGTTACGCGGCACCTCGCCGTCCTTGGTGACGACGATGCGCTTGGCGTCGACCGAGGCGACGACACCCGCCTCTTCGGCGACGACAACGATCTTGGAGTCGCGAGCGACGCGCTCCTCGATGCCGGTGCCGACGAAGGGCGACTCGGCCTGGAGCAGCGGCACGCCCTGGCGTTGCATGTTAGCTCCCATGAGCGCGCGATTCGCATCGTCGTGCTCGAGGAAGGGAATCATGCCCGCAGCGATCGAAATGACCTGCTTGGGCGAAACGTCCATCAGGTGCACGTCGTTGGCGGCGACTTCGAGGAAGTTGCCGTCCTGACGCACCGTGACCTTGCCGACGAAATGGTTCTTGTCGTCGATTTCGGCGTTGGCTTGGGCGATGACCTTACCCTCTTCCTGGTCGGCGGTGAGATACTCGATCTTGTCGGTGACGCGACCGTCCTTGGCGACGCGATACGGCGTCTCGATGAAGCCAAACTCGTTCACTCGCGCATACGTCGAGAGGGAGTTGATGAGGCCGATGTTCGGACCTTCAGGCGTTTCGATAGGACAGATGCGACCGTAGTGCGACGGATGAACGTCGCGGACCTCGAAGCCAGCGCGCTCGCGATTGAGACCGCCCGGCCCGAGCGCGGAGAGACGACGCTTGTGCGTGACCTCGGCGAGCGGGTTGATCTGATCCATGAACTGCGACAGCTGCGAACGCGCGAAGAAGTCGCGGATGACGGTCGTGAGGGCCTTCGGATTGATCAGCTTCTGCGGCGTGATCGAGTCGACGCTCTGGTCGTACATCGTCATGCGCTCGCGGACGAGACGCTCCGTGCGGCTCAGACCGACGCGGCACTGATTGGCGAGCAACTCGCCGACGGTGCGGACGCGGCGGGAACCCAAATGATCGATGTCGTCGACGACACCCACGCCGCGCTTGAGGCGGACGAGGTACTTGGTCGCGGCGACGATGTCAGCGCTCTCGAGGATACGCTGTTCGAGCTCGGCCTTGAGACCGAGCTTCTGGTTGACCTTGTAGCGACCGACACGGCCCAAGTCGTAGCGCTTGGGATCGAAGAACAGCCGCTTGAGCAGCGCCTTCGCATTCGCCGTGGTCGGCGGCTCGCCCGGGCGGAGGCGTTTGTAGATTTCCTTGAGCGCTTCTTCTTCGTTGCGCGTCGGATCCTTCTTCAGCGCGCGGATGATGGCGCCTTCGTCGATCGACGTGTCGATGACACGGAGCGTGGAGATTTCGTGTTTCTCGAAGGTGCGCACGATCGCTTTGGTCAGCGGTTCGAACGCGCGCGCGAGAACGACACCCTTCTGGGCGTCGATCGCATCCTCGACGAGGACGAGCGTGGATACGTTCTCCATATCGAGCGCCTTGGACACCTTGAGGTCCTTGATCTCGTAGAAGAGATTCAGCAGGTCGATGTCGCTCGAATAGCCGATCGCGCGCAGCAGAGTCGTGATCAGGAATTTCCGACGACGACGGCGGCGATCGAGATAGACGTAGAGCAGATCGTTATTGTCGAACTGCACTTCCAGCCAGGTGCCGCGGTCCGGGATAATGCGGAAGGAGTGGAGCGGTTTGCCGTTCGGGTGCGGCGTCACTTCGAAGGCGATGCCGGGTGAACGATGCAGCTGGGAAACGACGACGCGCTCGGCGCCGTTGATGATGAACGAGCCGCGCTCGGTCACCATCGGGATTTCGCCCATGTAGATATCCTCGTCCTTGATGAAGTCTTCTTCACGCAAACGAAGCTTCACGTAGAGCGGCACCGAGTAAGTGATGCCTTCGCGCAGGCACTCGAGTTCGGTGTTCTTCGGATCGCCGAGATTGTACGAGACGTACTCGAGGGTGAGGCGTTCGTCGTACGAAAGAATGGGGAAGACCTCACGAAACACGGCCTCGAGCCCCTGCGGCTTACGCTGCTTTTCGGGAATACCCTTCTGCAGAAAGTCGAGGTACGATGTGATTTGAATCTCAATGAGATTCGGCGGCTGGATCACTTCGCGGAGTTTGCCGAAGTTTACGCGTTCGGTGTG
Organism: Terrisphaera buseokensis; assembly: GCF_047521145.2. GTDB lineage: Bacteria > Verrucomicrobiota > Verrucomicrobiia > Opitutales > Opitutaceae > ER46. The sequence goes on from NZ_CM134186.1 coordinate 6,227,362, forward strand.
GTTACGGTCGGCCATGAGATTTTCCCGGTAAAGATTAGGAGACAAAAAAAGACGCGGCAGTGCCCTCAATGCGCGCGTCGCTGGCTGGAACTAAGAAAAGAACGAACAAAAACAGAAAAGGCAAAGGACAGGCCGCGCAGTGGCACGGCCTGTCCCGATGAAATCGGAAGTTGTGCGAGAGAAATCGCCAAGCTTCGGCGAATTACTTGAGCTCGACCTTGGCGCCGGCCGCCTCGAGCTTCTTCTTGATCTCTTCGGCTTCGGCCTTGGGAGCGTTCTCCTTGACGGGCTTCGGTGCGCCTTCGACGAGATCCTTGGCTTCCTTGAGGCCCAGGCCGGTGATGGCGCGGACTTCCTTGATGACGCCGATCTTGTTCGCGCCGGCTTCCTTGAGGATGACGGTGAACTCGGTCTGCGCTTCGGCCGGAGCGGCAGCGGCAGCAGCAGCGGCCGGGGCGGCGGAGGCAGCAGCGGCGGCGGAAACGCCCCACTTGCCTTCGAGGTCTTTAACCAGCGCGGCGAGTTCGATGACGGATTGGCCGGACAGCCACTCGATGACTTGATCTTTGGTAACGGTGCTCATGGTGATGACTCCTGGGGCAGGTTAGCGGTTTCGAAAAATGAAACGCGTTTAAGAGACGTATCCCCTAGCCTGCCTCAATGGATTTTCTGATTCACGAACCGCCGGGGAACCCGTCGGCTCGCGAAAAGGGTTGTGGTTGAAGGTGGGTTTAGGCGGCCGGAGCAGCAGACTGCTCCTTCTTGACCTTGGCATCGAGGACGCGAACGAACGCGGCCGCATTGCTCTTGAGGAGACCGAGGAACTGCGAGCGCAGCGCATCGAACGGCGGCAGGTCCGCGATCTTGGCGAGGTCCGCCGCGGTGATCAGCTTCTTCTCGATGACGCCGACCTTGATCTCGAGCTTCTGCTTATCTTCGAAGAACTTCTTCAGGACCTTAGCGACGCCGGCAGAATTCTTTCCGCCAACGATCACGGCCGTGGGGCCGGTCAGGGCAGATTCAAACTCGGGCAGGCCCAGCGCCTTCGCGGCCACGCGCAGGGAGCTGTTCTTGACCACGTGAAACTCGGCCTTCTCGGCGACCAGCCGCTTGCGCAGCTCGGCCGTATCAGCCACGGTCACTTTGGAAAAGTTGGCGAGGATGACGTAATCGGACTTCTTGAGGTGAGTCTCGACCTCGGTAATCAGGTATTGTTTTTCTGCTCTCATGGTCGGGCTCCTCAGTATTTGCTGAATTCGGTGGAAGCGACTTTCACGCTCGGGCTCATGCTCGAGGAGATCGTAATGCCTTTGATGAACTGGCTGCCCTTGTAGGTCGCCGGCTTGGACTTGCCCACCGCGTCGAGGACGGCGGCGGCATTTTCCAGGATCTGCGCCGGGGTGAAGGAGCGTTTGCCCACGCCGACCCCGATGTTCGCCGTCTTGTCCATCTTGAACTCAACGCGACCCGCTTTGACGGCCTTGATGCCGGCAGCGACATCGTCAGTGACCGTACCCGCCTTGGGGTTCGGCATCAGTCCCTTGGGACCGAGAACGCGAGCGAGAGTACGAACCTGCTTCATGGCCTCGGTCGTCGCAATCGCGACGTCGAATTCGAGCCAGCCATCGCTGACCTTCTTCATCAGCTCGGCCAAACCAGCTTCATCAGCGCCGGCAGCCAAGGCTTTCTGCGGATCGTCGGTGAAGACGATGACGCGTACCTTCTTGCCGGAGCCATTCGGCAACGGAGTGGTTCCGCGAACATTCTGCTCGCCGGACGTGGCGTCAACACCGAGACGGAACGAGAGCTCGACGGTCTCGTCGAACTTCGCCTTCGGGAATTTAGCAAGGATTTCGACCGCGTCTTTCAGCGGATAGTCCTTGGTGAGATCAGCGACCTTGATGGCGCTGTTGTAACGCTTGCTGTGTTTTTTGGCCATTGTTACTCCTTGCGGTGCAGACGTCCTATCGGACTCCCGCTGAGTTTGGTTTCGTTGCAGGGTAAGCCGCTCGCCGCCACGCGCTGGCGCACGCTTGGCGTGCTAAGCGCGAACCGGTTTGCAACCTACAAATTGGCGTCAATCGACGACCTCAATGCCCATGTTACGGGCGGTGCCGGCGATGACCTTGATGCCGGCTTCCGGCGTCGTGGCGTTCAAGTCTGCCTTCTTGATATTATAAATCTCGAGGAGCTGCTTCTTCGTCACCTTGCCGACCTTGTCCTGATTCGGCTTGGCGGAACCGCTCGCGATATTGGCCGCCTTCTTGAGGAGCACCGACGCGGGCGGAGACTTGAGGATGAAGGTGAAGCTCTTGTCGGAGAACACCGTGATGACCACCGGCAGAATCATGCCGTTCTGGTCCTTGGTGCGGGCGTTGAACTCCTTGCAGAACGCCATGATGTTGACGCCTTGCGCGCCGAGCGCGGGACCGACCGGGGGCGCGGGATTCGCGGCACCGGCGGGCAACTGGAGGCGGATGTAACCTTGGATCTTCTTAGCCATGTGTGTAAGGGTGGCGGGTGGATGCTATATTAGCGGATGTCGGCGGTGACAAAGAGGCGTCGACTCACTCCGTGAGGCGTTGCACCTGCCAGTATTCGAGCTCGACCGGCGTAAAACGGCCGAAAATGGAGACGGAGACCTTGAGCTTGCCCCGATCGGGATCGATCTCATCGATCCGGCCGGTGAGCGAAGCGAATGCTCCGTCAGTGATCTTGACCTCTTCGCCGACCGAGTACTGCACCTTCGGCACTTCCTTGCCGCTGGCCGCTTCGATGCGCGAATAAATTTCGTCGATCTCAGACTGGCGCAAGGCCGCCGGACGATCACCGCCGACGAAGCCGATCACTCCGGTCGTTTCTTTAACGAAGTACCACGGTTTATTGATCAGTTTACCGTCTTCGCCGAAAAGTTTGGCCTGGATGAAGACATAGCCCGGATAGAGCTTGCGGACTTTGGTCGACTTCTTCCCGCCTTTCACCTCCGACACGACTTCCGTCGGGAGTAGAATCTCGAAAATGTAGTCATCGAGCTCCTCCGCCTTCTTAAACTTGTCGATGTACGTCTTCACCTTGTTCTCCTGACCGGAGAGCGTGTGAAGCGCGAACCACTGGGCGCCGGCGGGAGCGGTCGTTTGAGCGGACATGATACGAATACGGACGTCTGGCGTTAGCTAACCCAAGACGTGAACAAATCCACGACCTGATAGAGCGAGAAATCGCTGATGCTGGTGAACACGCCGAGGATGATCGCGGCTACGACCACGACGATCGTGGAGTCGCGCAACTCGGCCTTGGTCGGCCAGGTGGCCTTCTGAAGCTCACCAACCATTTCACCGAGGAAAATACGAGTGCTGCGGAAAGGATTTTTCATGCTGGAAATAACTGGCAGGCGCGGAGGGAATCGAACCCCCAACCAACGGTTTTGGAGACCGCTACTCTACCAATTGAGCTACGCGCCTGTTTTTGGTCCCTTAGACGACACAGCCGAGGCACCCTTTCGAGGCCTCGGCGAGTCGCCGTTAAAGAGTTAACGAAGCGCTTATTCGATGATCTCCGTGATACGACCGGCCCCGATCGTACGACCACCTTCGCGAATAGCGAACTTCTGCGTCTTTTCCATGGCGATCGGAACGATCAGGTCGATTTCGACGGCGATGTTGTCGCCCGGCATGATCATCTCGACGCCCTTCGGCAGGTTCACGATTCCGGTCACGTCAGTCGTCCGGAAGTAGAACTGGGGACGATAGCCATTGAAGAACGGCGTGTGACGGCCACCCTCGTCCTTCGAGAGGACATAGATCTCGGCCTTGGCCTTCTTGTGCGGAGTGATCGACTTCGGAGCCGCGAGCACCTGACCGCGCTCGATGCCTTCTTTTTCGATACCGCGGAGGAGAATGCCGACGTTGTCACCGGCTTGGCCGCTATCGAGCAGCTTGCGGAACATTTCGATGCCGGTCACGACCGACGTCACGGTGTCCTTGAGGCCGACGATTTCGACGGAGTCGTTCACCTTGATGACGCCACGCTCGATACGACCCGTGGCAACGGTGCCGCGGCCGGTAATCGAGAAGACGTCTTCGACGGACATCAGGAAGGGCTTGTCCATCTCGCGGACCGGCTCCGGAATGTCGGTGTCGATCGCGGTCATCAAATCAGCGATCGCCTTTTCGCCGGCCGGGGTGCCCTCGAGGGCAGCGGTGGCGGAACCACGGATGATCGTGGCGGTGTCGCCCGGAAACTGGTACTTCGTGAGGAGCTCGCGGATTTCCATCTCGACGAGGTCGAGCAGTTCCGGGTCATCGATGAGGTCGACCTTGTTGAGGAACACCACGATCTTCGGCACGCCAACCTGGCGGGCGAGGAGGATGTGCTCACGGGTCTGGGGCATCGGGCCGTCAGCCGCGGAAACAACAAGGATGGCGCCGTCCATCTGCGCCGCACCCGTGATCATGTTCTTCACGAAGTCAGCGTGGCCGGGGCAATCGACGTGCGCATAGTGGCGCTTGTCGGACTCGTACTCAACGTGAGCCACCGAGATCGTCACGATTTTCGAAGCATCACGGACGGTTCCGCCCTTGGCGATATCGGCATACGTCTTCACCTCAGCGAGGCCTTTGCGGGCCTGGACCGCGAGGATGGAGGTCGTGAGCGTGGTTTTACCGTGGTCAACGTGGCCGATGGTGCCGACGTTCACGTGCGGTTTCTTGCGTTCGAATGAGGCTTTAGCCATGGGAGACGGATGTTTGGGTGATGATGAAAAATGACCTCTGGTTTAACGTCGTAGAAGCCTGGTCCGACGTGTTTTCTGACCCTGGAGCCCAGAACCGGATTTGAACCGGCGACCTCCCCCTTACCAAGGGGGTGCTCTGCCAACTGAGCTATCTGGGCAGACTAAGGGAGTGCCAAAAAACGAAAAGAGCCGGTGAACGTGCAACCCGCTTTTCCCACCGTCAACAGCAAATTGGCCGAATCAAACAAAATTCTACGGAGCGACCGTGATTTGATAGATTCCAGGGTCCAACCGCGCGCCAATTCGGTACGTTCCCGTGAGGAATTTACGGAAATGGAGATCGACCTCCTCCAGCCGCGAGCCCTCGGTCACCACCAAGGGGCTCGCCAGGCCAGCAGCATCCACCACCGCCAGCAGCTCAAAGGGCGTCCAGGCCTTGTCCGTCGACGGACGCGCCTCTGCCGGCAACTCTTCCGCCAGCACACGTACCCCGTCCCGCATCGAAGTTACCTCGATGAATCCAGCACGTGCGGGGACGGGCGGTCGTGCAGTTCCGGCGACGGGCCGCCGACCAAATCCCAGCAATGAAAGGGTTTCAGCGTCAGCACCAAAAACGTCGACCGGGGAGGCTTTTTCGACGCGCTTTCCGTTCAGCGTCACGACGGGAGGCAAATCATTGCCGACCTCCACATCCGCATCGTTAAACGTCAGGCTTTTTTCATTATCGAGAAAGGTTCGGCCCGGTTCAAGCCGCGGATCAGGCAACGAGGCGTTACGCTCGGTCGGCAAAAAAAGCGGCCGGAGATCGCGCAATTCCGTTTCCTGTTTTAACAGTCGATCGCTCTCATTCGGACGCGCCACCCGGACTGAGGCCCGCGTCGACTCGATGCTGGCCGGCCCAGGCGAACGTACCGGCGGACCTGGCACGCGAAACAGCGCTCCGAACGCCGCCGTGACAACCAGCGCACCCAGCACGGAAATCGCCCAACGACGTCCGCCAGTCCTCGATTCAGCAACCATTTCAGCGCCCTTTTTGCCCCTTGCGACCCGCGGGATCATCCGCCGCCCAGAGCACTTCAAAGCCGGCTTTTTTCGCCGCTCCGGAGATGGCTGCAAAGACGTCCGTGGAAACGTCGGCATCGCCGCGGACGAGCAATCGCGGAGTCTTGGTCGTCTTGCCGCGGGCTTTAAGCCAGTCCTCCAGCTGCGGCAGGGTGCGCCAGCCGTCGCTCGTCAGAATCTGACCTGAACCCAGCACGCTGATCACGTGCGTGGGCGTCTTCGCGCTGGCATTCGCACCTTCAACCACGGGCAGCTGGAAGTCGACCCCGAGTCCGGGCGCCAGGACGAAGTGCGATCCGAAAACGGAAAAGAACAATCCGAGGAGCCCCGCGTTGGCGAAGAAAAGCCAGTCGAGGTTGCGCGGCTCGGGGCGCAGGCGTGAGGCCAGATCAAGTGGGCGCGTGATCATTTCTTGGCCGCCTCGATCTCCGGCATCGTCACTCCGTCGGAAGGCGTGATCCCCCGGTATTCAGTCAACAAATACCGCATGATCTCGTTCCCCGCCCACTCCATGTCCCGCACAATGGCGCGCACACGGCCGGCGAGAAAGTGATGCGCGAGGTGCGCGGGAATCGCGAGCATGAGACTGCCAGCGGCAGTCAGCAGCGCCTGCCACATCCCGGCGGACAAGGCGCTCGCGAGGGCATAGTTTCCGCCCTGCTCGAACGCCCGGAACGTCGTGATCATACCGACGATGGTGCCGAGCAGACCCACGAGCGGTGCCACTTGCGCGACCGCGGCGATCGCCCCCAGCCGGCGTTCAAGCGCCGGCAATTCGACGACGGCCGCCTCCTGGACATGAAACCGCATGTCGTCTGAGCTGGCATTCGCCTTGAGCAGGGCCGCCTTCACCACGGCAGCCACGGGGCCGGGAGCTTCCTCGCACAGGGTGAGCGCTTCGACGAGCCGCCGTTTGGCGAGCGCGTTCTTTATTCCGCTCAGGAATGCCTTCGCTGGAATCTGCCCGCGGTGCAGGAACAGCGCGCGTTCGATGAACAGCATCACGCCCAGCAATGCCAGGCCGGCGAGCACCCACATCACCGGGCCGCCCTGGGCAAATAGCGAAAAATCGAATCCGGACATTGCGCGTGAGCGTTAACGTTGGGCCCGCCGCCGCAAACTCGAAAGCACGGGACTCATGGTGCAGCGGTGGCCACCGGCACGCCCAACTGCTGGAGGCGCACGCGGGCAAGCGCATCGCCAAAGGGCAGGCGTTGCTCGAGCAAAACGAGGTAGGCCGCCTTCGCCTCTTCGAGGCGCCCGCGCTTTTCCTGGAGTTCGCCCAAGTCGTAGAGGGTGCGAGCCAGCCAGTACGGCCGCTTCGCGTCGGCTTCCATCGGTGCCTTCTCGTTAATCAAAAACTTCGTGATCACATCGGTCCACCACACCTGCGCAGCCGCATCCGCCTTGTCGCGCCGCGCGAGCAGCAGTCCCAGTTTGTAACCGGCTTCAACGCGCACGTCCCGCGGGGCGTCGACGCGGTCGAGGAGCAACTCGTAAATCAGCTCCGCCTTGTCGGCATGCGCGGAATCCTCGGCCGACTTCAAGTCCGACAATTGCACGGTGTGGCAGTCCGCCAATGCGAGCTGCGCCAGCACCACATCGGGTCGGCGGGGAAACAGGTTGATGAGATTCTCGTACGCCCGCTGGGCGGACGGAAAGTCATTCCGCTTTCTGAAAATGTCACCCTGACGCATCCGGGCGGCGAACAGCAGCGTGGAATCCGAGGCGGCCGCCGGCTTCTTCACGAGATCCTCGATGCGCTGGTTGGCCTCCTCGAGATTTTCCTTCCGGCCGAGTCGCTCCGAAAGCATCGCCAGCCGGTAGAGCGCATAAGGCACGTAAGGGCTGTTCTTGTAATCCGGGTCGGCGTTGTCGGTGAGGATGATCAACCGATTGCGCGCCTCGTCGATCTTGTCCTGATCGGCGTAAAACTCAGCCTCAATCAGGTACGACGAAATGGCGGCATCGGTCTTCGGGTAACCGTCGCGCAGCGTCTTCAGCGTCTCCACGGCCGCGGGTTCGCGGGCCTGCAGAAACTCCGCCCTCGCTTTCAGCAGCAGGAGAATGCTGGCGATCTCCTTCCATAAAGCCTCCTCGATCTTGAGCGGCGTCCTCAGCTGCGTCTCCACCAGTCGAATCGTTTCGGCGGCATCGCCCGATTCGTACGCCAGCCGGGCCTGCAGCCACGCCATGCGCGCTCGTAGCTCCGGCGGCAGCGTCGTGGTGTCCACCGCCGGATCGGCCAGCAGCCGCGCGATGCGTGCGTAGGCCTCCTTCGCTCCGGACTCGCCCCGCACCTTGAGCGCGCGCGCCAGACTCCACTCGGCCTGCCAGCGATTCTCCACGTCGAACGCCGGGTCGCGTTGCAGTTCATCGATCACTTTGCCCGCGGCGTCCGGTCCCGCTTTGATCTCGGCCAGGACGCGTTGAAACATCAGTTCGCCCACGCGACTGGCATCCCACTCGGCCGGACGCTCGATCAACACCGCCGCGTACGCGTCCGCGGCGTTGCGAAAATCCCCCGCGCGAAACCACGCCTCCGCCTCGAGCACACCAAAGTCGGCCCGCACCCGGGGCGGAATCACGACCGCCACCGGCGCGCCCGGGGTGGACGCCGGCGCTCCCGCCATGGCCGCGCGGGCATTGCGCGCATGATCGGCGGCAAAACGATACCGGGCCTGCTCCCACGCTGACTGCGTGAGCAACACGAGCGCATGCACGCGCAGGGGCGACAGCGGAAACTGCGTGACCAGCGCGGTCGCGTCGGCCTCGGCGGAAACGAATTCCTTTTTCGCCAGCGACAGCTGCGCCCGGTAGAAGAGCAGGTTCTCGAGCACGGGATGCGCCGGCTTCACGGCAATCAGCTTGTCCAGCTCGTTGCCAAAGACGCGTCGCACCTGATCGTCGCGCACGCCTTCCGCGAGCAGCTGCAGCGCCTGCCGCTGACGCAGGGGATTCCGGCCTTCCTCCAGCACCTGCATGAGCGCGTTGCGTCCGGCGCCATTGCGCCCACGGTCACCGATCAAGCCGAGGAGAAACCGCAACTCGTCGCGCGCGGCCCGCTCCTGCGCCGGCAACCCGACGAGCACGCCTTCCAGCCATTCCACCGCCTCGCGCTTCTGCCCGTTCTCGGTCAGCATCACGGCGTAGTTCTTCGCGAACTCATACCCGTAATTCCTCCCGGCAAATTGCCGCGCATTCTCCCGCGCCTGATTCAAATCCACCTCGCGCGGCTTGTTGCGCAGATGCAGTCGCACGCGCTCGGCGGCGAGTTGGAAGCGCGCCCGCGCGAGCGGCGTCGGGGCCAGCTCCTCCGCCTGCATGTAAAAGGTGTTGGCGCGCGTGACGTCCGGCGGCGTGGTCGTATCCCAGAGCGCGCCGGTGAAAAAACGAAACCACGCCAGGTCCGTCGGCGGAAGTTCAGACTCCCTGATGGCATCCCACTGCGCCTGCGCCGCCGTGCGCTGTCCCAGTTGCATGGCCGTAAGGCCCCGCCGCAGGCGCCAGGCGGCACTATGCGGTTCCGGCATGGCGCTGAGCACCTTCTCCGCCTCGGCCGCATCGCCGGCATCCAGCAGCGCGGTCGCAAGCGCGAGGCCGAGCGCCGGACGGTCCGCGCCCGGAGCGTCATGGAGTTGTCGATACAGGTCCACCGCGATCGAGGGCAGGCCGAGATCCTGCGCCTGCTGCGCCGAAGCGAGGGTCACCGCGGCCCGGCCCGCCGACATGACCTCCACTTTCCGGCTGAGCGGCGCAGGCGCGGACAACGGTTCCTGCGCCAGCGCCGCGACCGAGCACAACGCGGCCGCAGTCAGTCCCTGCAATCGTTTTCGGAAAAGCCTCACGTAGTAATTACATTGTTGCCGGAGCTGGAAACAATCAACCGCGTTGTAACGAGTTCCGACTCGCCCGCTCCGCCGCAGCCGGCACACTCCGTTTCGTTTTCGCTTCAGTCATCCATTCCATACCGCCATGTCCATAACGCTGATCGTGCTGGGAGTCCTGCTCCTCATTGTAGTCGTCCTCGCCCTCTGGGTCGTCGGCATCTACAACACCCTCGTTGCGCTCCGCAACCGCTTCAAGAACGCGTTCGCTCAGATCGACGTCCAGCTGAAGCGCCGTTATGATCTGATTCCGAATCTGGTCGAAACCGCCAAGGGCTACATGAAGCACGAGCGCGAGACGCTCGAGGCCGTCATCAAGGCCCGCAACATCGCGCTCGCCGCGTCACAGTCCGCGGCCGCCAATCCCGCCGACGCCAACGCGATCAAGGGCCTGCTCAGCGCGGAATCCGGCCTCACCGGCGCGCTGTCCCGCCTCATGGTCGTGTCGGAGCAGTATCCGGATCTCAAGGCCAACCAGAACATGATGCAGCTCACCGAGGAGCTGACTTCGACGGAAAACAAGATCGCCTTTGCCCGTCAGGCCTACAACGACAGCGTCATGACCTACAACACCACGCGCGAAACCTTCCCCAATGTGGTTTTCGCCGGGATGTTCGGCTTCCTGCCGGCGGAATTGTTCAAGATTGAAGATCCCACGGAGCGCAACGCCCCGAAGGTCAGCTTCAACTGAGCCCGGCCGCGCCCTTCGCTTTTGCATGAAAATTGAGCTGCTCGCCCTTGCTGACTTCGCCGCCGACTACGGTGGCAAGCTCAGCGTCATTGGAATCTTCGACACGATCTTCGCGCGTCAGATGCCCGCCGTGCACCCGCACTGCTGCCTCGCCGTGAAGCTGCGTTTCGACAAGGACGAGGAAGGCCCCAAGCGGCTGCGGCTCGCCATCTGCGACGACGACGGCAAACTCGTGCTCCCGGCGATGGAGATTCCCATCCAGGTCGCAATGCCGCCCGACGCCCCCACGAACACGATTCAGGTCGTCGCCAACATCGGCGGCATGAAGATCGAGTCCTTCGGTGAGTACTCGATCGATCTGGAGCTGGACGGCCGGCACGAGGGCAGCAGCCCGCTCTACGCCCGGCAGATGAAGTAAGCCGACGGGCGTCAGCCCGCTCCAGCCGTTGCGGGCGGAACGCCCGCACTCCCACCCGTCCATGGATTTCTTCGAGGCCCAGGCCCGCGCCAAAAAGCGCACGTCGAGGCTGCTCGTGCTTTTCGGCGTGGCGGTGGCCGGCACCATCGTGGCGGCGTACGTCGCCGCCGTTCTGCTCCTGCACTACGCGGGCGCGAACGAAGACCAGCGCGCGATCTACGGCGACTACGATCCGCGCGGGTCCGCCGTTCTCCTCTGGCAGCCGGGACTCTTCGGTCTCGTCAGCGTCGGCACGCTCGTGGTCGTCGGCCTGGCGTCGCTCTTCAAATGGAGGGAGTACTCCGCCGGCGGCAGCGCCGTGGCGGAAAGCGTCGGCGGCCGTCGCATCGAATCGAATACGATCGAGCTCCACGAACGCCGCCTCCTCAACGTCGTCGAGGAAATGGCCATCGCCTCGGGCACGCCGGTCCCGGCCGTGTACGTCATGGATCAGGAACCCGCGATCAACGCCTTCGCCGCCGGCCTCACGACGAGTGACGCCGTGGTGGCGGTGACGCGCGGCACGTTGGAAAAACTCAATCGCGACGAACTGCAGGGCGTCGTCGGCCACGAGTTCAGCCACATCCTGAATGGCGACATGCGGATGAATCTCCGCATTGCGTCCGCGATCTTTGGCATCCTCGTCCTCGGCCTCGCGGGCCGGGGCATTCTGTGGAGCCTCCGCTATTCTCGCACGCGCTCGCGCGACAAGGACGGCAACGGCCTCCTGATCGCCATCGTCGCGGCCGGCGTCGCGCTGTTGATTATTGGATACGTGGGCTATTTCTTCGGTCGCCTGATCCAGGCGGCGGTTTCGCGCCAACGGGAGTTTCTCGCCGACGCGTCAGCCGTCCAGTTCACCCGCAATCCGCAGGGCCTGACCGGCGCGCTCCGCAAGATCGGAGGCTACGCGCTCGGCTCGAATCTCGAGTCCAACAAGAGCGCGGCCATCGGCCACTTCTTCTTCGCGCAGGCGTTTCGCTCCGGCTTCACCGGCCTGTGGGCGACGCACCCGCCGCTCGACGAGCGCATCCGCGCGATCGATCCGAACTTCGACGGCAAACACTTCGAGCCACCCGAGGTGGTCGACGTCGCCCACGAATCGTTTGTGAGCGCCGGCCTCGCCCCTGCTCCCGCCCGCCGCGCGAACGCGGTGCCACCCCCGATCGCCGATCGGCCGGTCGCGAGACTCGACCCCGCCGCCGCGCGCGCCGCCGTGCAGGCCATTGGTTCACTGACGTCCGAGCAGCTGGCCAATGCCCACGACCTCCTTGAGGCCACGCCGGACCGACTGCGCGTCGCCGCCCAGACGCCCGGCGAGGCCCGCGTGCTGGTGTTCGGTCTGCTGTTGTCGGACGACCCAGCAATTCGTTCACGCCAGCGCAATCTGGTCGCGACGCAGTCGGGTGCCGAAGCCCTGCGGCAGTTGGAAGGGTTGGAGCCCGACCTGCAACGCGCCCGCCCCGAGCAGAAACTCCCGCTCCTGCAGATCGCGCTGCCCGCCCTGCGGCAGATTCCGGCCGCGACGCTGGAGTCGTTTCTCGGTACGCTCGACGAACTTGTTCACGCCGACGCCCAGGTATCGACCTTCGAGTTCGCGCTGCAGAAACTGCTCACGCACACGCTCGCGCTCGGGCAGACGCCGACGAAAGCCATTATCCAGTACCACTCGTTTCAGGCGGTGGCGGATGAGATTGGCGTCGTACTCTCGTCGCTCGCCCAGTCCGCGACCGCGAACGCGGCGTCGGCTGAAAACGCCTTTGCCACCGGTGCCGCCGAGTTGAAACTCATCGAGTCACGGCTGCGTTTCACCCCGGAATCCGGCACCCAGCTCGCCCGGCTCGATGCCGCACTCGACAAGCTCGCCGCCGCGAGTCCGGTGATCAAGCAGCGCACGCTGGCGGCCGCGGCCCAGGTGGTGACCGCCGACGGTCAGCTGCTCATCACGGAAGCCGAACTGCTCCGCGCCATCGCCGCCGCGCTCGACTGCCCCATGCCGCCGCTGACGCTGGCCGCCGCGTAACGGCAGCGTCCACGCGAACGATTCACGGCGCATTTCGCCGGTCGGGCTTTTCGAACGTTTCCGCTCTCATTCATGAGCGGTGAACACGTTCCCGCGGGCAACGTCCCGACGCAGCCGGCCGCGCTCAGCTCCCGGCGGCGTCGCTAGCCCACTCCGGCCAGGTTTCCCGGGAATACTGGCTCACTTCGTCGAGCATGCGCTGGACCACGGCAGAGGGTTCGGGTCGCCAGAGAAGGCCCATGATCATCGGTTCGAAGCCATCCAGCGGCAGCGCCCGGACGTCGCGGTGCTTGATCACGGCCGGCACGGCAATGTTGACGCCGAGGCCTTCGCCGTTGGCCACGTAACGCGTCACCAGTTCGACGGACGTCGCTTCGACGGCCTGCGGCCAGACGACGCCGCGGCGTTTCAAACCGCGTTGAAAATTCCGCATCACCGTGGTGCCGGCGGGCAGGCCGAGCAGCGGCTCGCGCGGTTTTTTCACCGCCCACAACTCGCCGGCTGATTTCAGCGGGGAGCGGCGGTGGACGAGCAACACGAGCGGCACGCGGGCGAGCGGCCGGACCTGCAGGCGGGCCGGGGCCCGCGCCTCGATGGGACCGATTGCGAGATCGATCTGTCGGTCGCGGAGCCACGTCTCCAATTCCGAGGAATAGCCGGAGCGCAGACTGAGCCGGACCCGCGGGTGGCGCTTGCGCAGGCGCTGCATCACCACCGGGATGTGGTCCCGCAGCACGATCTCAGACGCACCGATGCGCAGTTCCGGCTCGGACGCCTCCCCACGCACGCTGGCAGCCACCTCGCCGAGGGTCTCGAAGAACGGCTGCACATGCGCGAAGAGTTTTTCTCCTGCAGACGTGAGTCGGAACGGACTGCGTTCGAACAGCCGCGCGCCCGTCGTCTCCTCCAGCACGCGCATCTGCCCGCTGACCGCCGGCTGCTGAATCCCATAGGGGATGTGGCGCACCGCCGCACTGATGCCGCCGTGCTTCGCGACATAATAAAACAGCTCGAGATGATGGACGTTCATCGCGCGGCACCGAGCACAACGCAGCACGATGGCGAGGCAACGATCTTCCCGCGGACGACACATCACAAATTCCAATGCGGGGCATCAGGTTTATCGATTAACCGCTGCCTCCTTGAATGCGGTAGGATAAGGCCGGCCAATCGAGCACGAAGCCCGACGCCTTTCATCTCCCTCGTCCATGCGCTCCTTCTTCTTCACTCTCGCGCAAAGCTCCGGCCTCATCCTGCTGGCCGATTTTGTTGCTGGCGTTGTCCACTGGCTCGAAGACGCCTACGGCACGGAGGACACGCCGATCGTGGGACCGCTGCTCATCCGGCCCAACATCGTGCATCACCACCACCCGCGCTTTTTCACGCGACTCAGCTGGTGGCAAAGCTCCTGGGATCTCGTGCTGCTCAGCGCCGTGCTGCTCGCTGCCGCCGGGTGGTGGGGCCTGCTTTCCTGGCAGCTCTGGCTCTTTGTCGCCGTCAGCATCAACGCCAACCAGGTTCACAAATGGGCGCATCGCACGCGCACGGAGAACGGTCCGCTGATCTCGCTGCTCCAGGATCTGCGCATCCTCCAGACGCCGCACCAACACGCGCGGCACCACGCCGATCCGAAGAACACCTTCTACTGCCCCATCACGAACGTCGTGAATCCGGTCCTTGAATACCTTCGTTTCTGGCCACGCCTCGAGCGGATGATCGAGCGGGTCACCGGCGTCCGCCACCGTCACGACACCGCCGTGCGCGGCCAGGGCCCGGGTCCCGTCTGGCTCGCGGCCTACGCCCCCATGCACTCACCGACGGCCTGCAGCGGCTGCGCGCGTCGATGTGTGCCCAGCACAACGTCCACCTGCAGCGGCCGTGGGCGCACATTGAAACCCGGACGCAAGCCGACGAAGAAAACTGGAGCAACCCAGCCGGCGCTCGCCCGACGATGAACGTGGACAGTCATGCGAAAGTTTGGGCGCGCTCCGGCGGTGGCCTCAAATCCCCGGCGAAGTGGCGGCGCTGGCAACCTTGCCGAGATCCGCGAGGCCCTGCTCGAAGGGCGGGCCGCACAGCTTGTCGCAGTCCATGAACACGCTGACGGCTTTGCCCACGAAGTTGTTTTTGCCGTACATGGCCCACGTGACGACCGTCTTGTCGCCGGCCGGCTTGAAGGTGAATTCCACCGTGCTGGTGCCCTCCATCGGACGCTTCCAGTCCATGCGCATGTGTACGAGTTCCGCGGGTTTGCTTTCGATGATCGTGGCCGAGCCGGCTCCGATCTCGCTGTTTCCGTCCCAGCTGCAAGACGCACCCACGCCAGAGGTCGGACCGCTGTAGGTGTTCTTCACGTTGGGATCCACCTTGAGGAACGGATTCCAGGTATTGAATTTACGGTGGTCATTGACGTGGGCGAAGAGCGCAGCCGGCGAGGCGGCCAGGGTTGCGCTGCGTTCGACGCGGAAGTCAGCTGGTCGAGAGGCGACAAAGGCCAGGAACAAGGCAATAACGACGACGAGGCCGAGGAGGATTTTCATGATCATGCGCGAGGGAGCAGGGGTTGATTCAAACGTGGTCGTATGGCGGTCCTCGTGCGAGCCCGAGGCCACCTGCTCTATAACGAACGGCGCAGGTCCAAACCGACATCGGCTCGGAAAAACGCCACCCGGGAGCGAAGGTCAGCCCGCGAGATCAGGCTGCGAGTTGCGACATCCCCTCAGCGTTGCCCGCTTCGCTGGTTCGGACAGCGCTCAGCGGGCTCACCCCGTTTCGCCCAGCCCAGGCACTTTCCGACAACGCTCCGACAATTGGAAGGCGATGCGCTTCATCTGCCCCAGCGAGAGCGCGGTGGAGGTGGCTGCGGCCAGATAGGGAGCCAGTGCTTTTGCTGATATCACCGCGACTTCGGGAGGGTTCTGGGCGGTTCGATCGATCCACCATCCCGGTAGAGTCAGGATCGGTCTGCAAGTGACGGTTTCGCCGGTCGCCCGGGTCAGCCAATCGGCCAGCGAGCGTGCATTGCGCAATGTCTGATCGAGGCCGAACCGATCCGATCGCCCTGAAGGCCACGTCAGCGACGATCCGTCGTAGCGAACTTTGTGTGAAGGATGTACGGTCGCCTTTGTTTTCCACTTCCGCCGTGTCTTCGTCTCGATCACATAGACACCAGAAGGCCCGACAACGACATGATCGATGTTGTAGCCGGCGAATGGAAGGTCGTGGAAGACATGAAACCCGTGCGCCAAGAGTTGATTCAATTGCTCTCCCACCAGTCGCTCACCCTTGAAGCCAAGCTGATAATTCCAATAGGCCCGAAGGATGTTTAGCATCCGCGGCGCAGTGAACGCCGTGACCACCAGCAACAAGATGGCAAAGAACGCTGCCACATTATACCGCTGAGACGGCGAAGCATTTGCAACGGCCATGCCGAACACTGCCGACGCGCCCACCAAGATTAAGAGCCGGTCCATGGCCTTCTCGAAAAGTGCCTCTGCCGCAATCCGAGTGGACTCCCCTGGTGGTCGCAGCAGGAGGTCGGTAAAAGGCACGTCCGCCTCTGAACGGTAGACGTGTCTTGCCCGAGCCACGATCAGCATCACCACGATGGCAGGGACAAAGAACACCCCGACCCACACTAGGTCCGCGACCAACGGCCACGCCATCGCGCAAATCCAATGAACTGTCCACGAGGATGCCATGCGCAGAACCAAAATCGTCGGAACTGAAGTCCACTTGAGGACAATCTCTGGCACATACGAGCGTTGCGTCTCTGATTTCGGTGATGTTCTGCGACGCCCACGTGCGCCGACTCCGCTAACCCTTCTTCCGTTTGTGAAGCACGATCCTGTTTCCGTCCGGATCACCTGCACCCACTAGGAAACACAGCGGGCTCTCGGTTGGACCGAGGGCCGGTTTTATTTTCTTCGCATTCAGGTGTTCGAACGCAGCGGGATAGTTAGTCACCGCCATCGGGCCAAGGGGTCACGTCCGGAATCCGCCGCCCTACTTCCGGCCGGCGAGGATCTCCCCCGCCTTCGACTCGTCGAACGCTCCGTCCCACTTCGCCACGACGAGCGTCGCGACCGTGTTACCGATGAAATTCGTGATCGCCCGCGCCTCCGACATGAAGCGGTCCACGCCAATGATCAGCGCCATGCTCTGCCACGGAATCGTGCCGGTGGTCTGCAGCGTCGCGGCCAGCACGATGAAACCACTGCCGGTCACGCCGGCCGCGCCCTTTGAGGTCAACAGCAGCACGCCGAGCAGGCCGAACTGCTGCGTGAGATTGAGCGCGGTGTCGGTTGCCTGCGCGAGGAACAGCGCCGCCATCGTCAGGTAGATGCACGTGCCATCGAGGTTGAACGAATAACCCGACGGCACCACGACGCCCACGACGGGACGTGAACAGCCGATCTTTTCCATCTTCTCCATCAGCCCCGGCAACGCCGATTCCGACGACGACGTGCCCAGCACAAGCAGGAGTTCTTCCTTCACGTAACGAATGATCTTCCAGAGTCCGAAGCCCGCCAGCCGCGCGATACTGCCGAGCACCACGATCACGAAAATCACGCAGGTCAGGTAAACACACACCATCAGCAGCCCGAGCTGCGCGAGCTTACCGACGCCGTATTCGCCGATGGTGAAGGCCATCGCTCCGCCCGCCGCCAGCGGCGCGGCGCGGGTCACGATGGTCACGATGCCGAAGAAGACCCGCGCGACCTCGTGCAGCAGATTGAGGATCGGCCGGCCGTGCTCGCCGATTTGCCCGAGCGCGAGACCGAAGAGAATCGCGAGCAGCAGCACCTGGAGAATCTCGCCCTCCGCAAACGCACTCACGAAGGTCTTCGGAATGATGTGCAGGACGAAATCCAGCGTGCTCATCTGCTGCGAAGCCGTGCCGTACTTCGCGACCTTGCTGGCATCGAGCGACGTGGGATCGGCATGAAACCCGGCACCCGGCGTGAACACGTTGGCCACCACCAGACCGATCAGCAGCGCCAGCGTCGTCACCACTTCAAAGTAAATCAGCGCCTTCGCGCCCACTCGGCCGATCTTCTTCAGATCGCCCATGCCCGCCAATCCGACCACGACCGTCGTGAAGATAATCGGGCCGATGAGCATCTTCACCAGGCTCACAAAGGCGTCGCCGAGTGGCTTCAGCTCCACGCCCCACTTGGGCTTCAGGTAGCCGAGCAGGCCGCCGAGCACGATGCCGATGAGTACCTGTACGTAGAGGTGATTGCGTTTGCGGGGCGCAGACGGGGCCGCCGGCGCGGCGGAACCGGGTTCGGGGTGCATGGCGGGGGACGGTGAGCAGCGCCCAAGCGCGCGTCAAAGCCTCTTCCGTTAAACCTGTTGCCCAACCGCCCGCGCGGCGTTTTTGTCTTACCCACCCCACGCTTTGTGTCGAAGAAACTTAGCTGAAACCAGCCCCCGCGCGGAACGTCTCGGAGGCCGGTACCTCGGCCACCCGCACCCCCACCCTTTTCCCACCCATGCTCTCCCACCGCCACCACGCCAGCGAACTGCCCGACGCCTCCCATCCGTGCTGCGGCATCTCGACGAACATTGAGGACTATTTCCTCACCCGCCGGCAGTTTCTGAGCCGCATGGGCATGGGCCTCGGCGCGCTGTCGCTCGCGAACATTCTCGACCCGATGGACCTGATGGCAGCCCAGGCGAAACCCGCGGTCGGTCCGCTGACGCCCCGGCCGTCGCACTTTCCCGGCAAGGCCAAGGCCGTCATCCACATTTTCGCCCAGGGTGCGCCGTCGCACATCGACACGTGGGATCCGAAGCCGACGCTGACCCGGATGAACGGCAAATCTATCCTCGGCGACGAGATCGCACTGGGCTCGCCGTTCAAGTTCGCCAAGTATGGACAGAGCGGCCTCGAGGTCAGCGAAGTCTTCGCCAAAACCGCCGCCCACGCCGACGATTTGGCGGTCGTTCGCTCGATGTGGACCGACATCCCGGCGCACGAAGTCGCCACGGTGTTCATGAACACCGGTTCGCTCCGCATTGCCAAACCGAGCATGGGTTCGTGGCTTGTTTACGGTCTCGGCACCGAGAACCAGAATCTTCCCGGCTTCATCGCCCTGCGCGGCGGCGGCCTTCCTCCCGGCGGCGCGGCCAATTATCAATCGGCCTTCCTCCCCGGCGTGTACCAGGGCACCAGCATCAACACGCAGGCGCCGTCGGTCCCGCAGATGATTCAGAACATCCGCAACACCTACGTCCCGAAGAACGAGCAGCGCCGCCAGCTGGATTTCGTGCACCAGCTGAACGACATTCATGCGAAGAACCTCCAGCGCGACGCCGCCCTAGAGACCCGCTTGGAGAGCTACGAGATCGCCTTCCGCATGCAGGCTGAGTCGCTCGACGCCTTCGACATCAACAAGGAGTCCGCCGACACCCGCGCCGCGTACGGCACGAGCGAGCAGGGCAAACAACTCCTCATCGCCCGCCGGCTCGTCGAGCGCGGCGTGCGCGTGGTCCAAGTCTGGCATAACGGCTGGGATCATCACCAGCAGCTCGAGAGCCGCCTCTCCACCAAGGCCCGCGAAATCGATCAACCGCTCGCCGCGCTCATCCACGATTTGAAGCAGCGCGGGCTGTTCGACTCCACGCTTGTCATCTGGGGCGGCGAGTTCGGCCGCAAGTCGACCCGTGACCGGAACGGGTCCGAAGACCCGGGCCGCGACCATAACGCGAAGGCGTTTTCCGTCGTCATGGCCGGCGGCGGCATCAAAGGCGGCACGGTGCACGGTGCCACCGACGAATTCGGCTCCGCTTCAATCCAGGACAAGGTCCATCCCCACGATCTCCACGCCACGATCCTGCACTGCATGGGCATGGATCACACGAAACTCACGTATCGGTTCAACGGCCGCGATTTCCGCCTGACGGACGTCGCCGGCAACGTCGTGAAGCCCTTGATCGCCTGACCATGGAAACCTCTCCGGCTTCCCGCTCCCTTCGTCGCCATGCTTCCCGCTGGTTGACGGCCACGCTGGTCCTCGGTCTGGGCGCGTCCGCCTTCGCGGCCGACATGCCCGCCGGCCATCCGCCGGCGACCAAGGCGCTGTCGTCCGCCGACCTCGCATTCTTCGAGTCAAAGATCCGTCCCATCCTCGTCGACACCTGTTACAAATGTCACAGCAAGGAAGCGGACAAGGTGCGCGGTGGTTTCCTTTTGGATACGCGCGAAGCCCTGATGGCCGGCGGCAATTCCGGCGCTGCGCTGGTGCCCGGAAAGCCCGACGAGTCGCTGATCATCCAGGCCGTCCGTTACAAGGATGAGGATCTGCAGATGCCGCCGAAGGGCGAGAAGCTCTCCGAGCAGCAGATTGCCGATCTGACCGAATGGGTTCGCCGCGGCGCGCCCGATCCCCGCACCGCCACGGTGAAGGGCCTTTCCGGTGCCACCTACGGCGGCGTGGGCAAGCAACACTGGTCGTTCCAACCGGTGAAAAAGCCGGCCGTGCCCACGGTGCAGAACGCGGCGTGGGTCCAGAACCCGGTGGACAATTTCCTCCTCGCGAAACTCGAGGCGAACGGGATGACGCCCAACAAGCCGGCGGACAAGGCGACGCTCATCCGCCGGATCTATTTCGATCTGATCGGCCTGCCGCCGCATCCGGTCGACGTGCAGAATTTCGTCAACGACACCTCGCCCGACGCCTACACGAAGGTCGTCGATCGCCTCCTCGCCTCCCCGCAATACGGCGAGCACTGGGCCCGCTACTGGCTCGATGTCGCGCGCTACTCCGACACGAAGGGCGACGCGAAGGGCCAGGAGGACAATCGCTTTCCCCACGCGTGGACGTATCGCGACTGGGTGATCGACGCCTTCAACGCCGACTTGCCCTACAATCAGTTCATCATCGCGCAGCTCGCCGGTGACGCCATGCAGCGGGCCCGCGAGAAACAGCCGAAGGACAAGGCCGACCCGACCGCCGGCAACCGCTGGCCGCTGGCGGCGATGGGTTTTCTCACGCTGGGCAACCAGTTCAACGGCCGTCGCGAAGACATCATCGGCGACCAAATCGACGTCACCACCAAGGCGTTTCTCGGCCTGACCGTGGCGTGCGCCCGGTGTCACGATCACAAGTTCGATCCGATTCCGACGAAGGACTACTATTCGTTGTACGGCGTATTCGCGAACAGCCTACAGCCGCCGGAGCTCCCGACGATGCAGGCCAAGGTGCCACAGACCGAAGGCTACCTCGAGTACCTCGAGAAAGTGGCCGCGCTTGAAAAGCGCGAGGCCGAGCACAAGGCGAAGCAGGCGGAATTCCAGCGCACGGTCCGCGCCGCCAAGGGCAAGAGCAAGGAAAAGGGCGCCGCCGCCAAGATCGACCCGCGCGCGCGGCAGCAACTGCAGCGCGAGGAACGTGAACTCCGCCGCGACTTCGCCAGCCTCGAGGCCCAGCACCCGGGCGCCCCCGCCCGCGCCAACGCCCTGTACGACATCCAAGCCATCAGTCCCGCCCAGAAACCCAAGGACTACCCAGTCCTGCTGCGCGGCGAGAACGCCAACAAGGGCCCGATCGTGCCGCGCCGTTTCCTGGAAATTCTCTCCGCCGATCCGAAGAAGCGGCCCGAGTGGAAGGACGGCTCCGGCCGCGTCCAGCTCGCGCAGGCCATCGCCGATCCCAAGAACCCGCTCACCGCGCGTGTATTCGTGAACCGGATGTGGCAGCAGCACTGGGGCGTCGGCTTCGTCGAGACGCCCGACGATCTCGGCAACATGTCGTCGCCGCCCACGCATCCCGAGCTCCTCGACTGGCTCGCGTCCACGTTCATGGAGAACAAGTGGTCGATCAAGGCGCTGCACCGCACCATCGTCCTCAGCGCCGCGTATCAACAGAGCGGCCAGACCAATCCGGTTTACGCCGAGAAGGATCCGAACAACAAGCTGCTGTGGCGCTACAATCTTCGCCGGATGGATTTCGAGGAGTTGCACGACTCGCTGCTCGTGATCACGGGCGAACTCGACCGCACCTACGGTGGTCGCCCGGTCGCGATCAGCAGCGAGAACTTCGCCAAGCGCCGTTCCGTCTACACGCTCATCGATCGCACGAACCCGCCGGAGCTGCTGACGCAGTTTGACTTCCCGAGTCCCGATGTAGCCTCCGGCCGACGCTACGAGACGCTCGTGCCGCAGCAGGCGCTGTTTCTCATGAACAGCCCGATGGTCATCGAGACCGCCCGCAAACTCGTAGACCGCCCGGCCTTTGCCGAGGTGAAAAGCGACGAGGAACGCGTCACGCTGCTTTATCTCGCCATCTTCCAGCGCTGGCCGACGCGGCAGGAAGTCGACCTCGGGCTGAAGTACGTGAAGTCAAATCCGGCCGGCACCGATGTCGCGCTCACGTCCGAAATGCCCGCGGCGCAAATCACCGCCCGCGACGCCCGCATCGCTGCCAAGAAGGCGGAGAACTCCAAGAAGCAGCAGGGCCGTTTCAACGTTCAGGTCGGCGGCGTGTACGACAACAAGACCCCGCTCGATGCGTGGACGAAACTCGCGCACGCGCTCTTCCAGTCGAACGAGGCGATGTTCTACAACTAAGGGGGCTCGCCGCGGTCCAGATCGATTCTTGTGGGACGATTCCGTTTGGAGCGCGACCGCCCTCGGTCGCTTACGTCGGACGGCGACCGGGGGCGGTCGCGCTCCCAGTTCAAGGCCCGAACAATTTCGGCGCCTCGGCTCCGTCCCAATCCCCACCGGACATCGGTTCGACGGACTCCACAAAGCGGATACCGTCATCGAAGCTCCAGAGCCAGCACGCGCCGTCACGACGGTCGTGAACCAAAAGATATTCCGGCGTCTCTTCCGGCCCCGTGCTTGTGATGCTGTACTGACCGTGGGTCAGGCGATCGAGCATGCCCGGCACGAGCGAGATGGGTCGCCGGCCGTCGAGTGACACCGTCCAGCTCCCGCCAATGCCCACCGGCATGCTGGCTTGGAAGTAATAGCCAAAGAAACGCGGCGGTAAAAAGTGTCCGTTGGTCCGCAAGCGCCGCAGCTGATCGTCGACCAATCCGACGAATCCGATCCTCCAGGGAAAGTCCACCGGCAGTTCGAATCCAGGGAGGGGAATCAGGACGTTTTCGGCCATGGTGTGACTGCGGTGGGGTCTTTAACGGCGCGTTCGGCTCTTCGCTGAAGCCCAACTGCGAACGTCCGGAGGCTTGCCGCAGTCGAACCGACCGCCACCCTCGGAACGTGTTCCTCGCCGATAAGCTGCAGCGCATTGTGGAGGATTTTGCCGTGCTGGACGATCCCCAGGAACGGCTCGCCACGCTCGTCAGTCGCGCCAAAAAGCGACCGCCGCTCGACCCGGCCGAGAAGACCGACGCCCATCGCGTCCGCGGCTGCGTGTCGGTCGTGTGGATCGTCGGCGAAGAGCGCGACGGCGGCTGCTTTTTCCGCAGCGAAGCCGAGTCGCCGCTGGTCGGCGCACTGGTCGCCTTCCTCTGCGACTTTTACAGCGGCGCATCGACCGTCGAGGTCGCGGACAGCGAACTCGATCCGTTGGAAGCGCTGGATCTCACGCGCAACTTGTCTCCCACCCGCCGCAACGGTCTGAGCTCCGCGCGCGCCACGCTCCGCGCCTTCGCCCAAGCCCGGCGTTGAAGGCCGACGCGCCGATTTCGCCCGCATGCTTTACGACGCGCACAATCACCTGCAGGACGCCTGGCTGGCACCGTTTCACGCGAAAATTCTGGCGGACTTGGCCGCCGCCGGCGTCGCCCGCGTCGTGGTCAACGGCACGTGCCTGAGTGACTGGCCGGACGTCGCCGCCCTCGCGCAGGCCCACGCCGTGGTGATGCCCAGCTTCGGCCTGCATCCGTGGGATGTCGGCAACGTCACGGCGCCGTGGCAGGCCGCGCTGGAGTCGGCGCTCACGGCGCATCCGTCCGCCGGCGTCGGCGAAATCGGACTCGATCGCTGGATTCTCGAACGCGCCCGAGCCGACGATCCCCGGCTCGCCGGCCTGCGCCGCGCGCCCCTGGAGGAGCAATTGGAGGCGTTCACCTGGCAGCTCACGCTCGCCGCCCGGCTCAACCGGCCGGCCACGATTCACTGCCTCGACGCCTGGGGCGCACTGCAGTCGGCGCTGCACACGACGCCCCGCCCCGCGCGCGGTTTTCTGGTCCACGCCTTTGGCGGTTCAATCGAAGTCGCCCGCGACCTCGCTGCGCTGGGCGCGTATTTTTCCTTCAACACCGACTTCCTCGCCGAGCGCCACGCCGCGCGCCGCACCGTTTTCGCGGCACTGCCCGCGGATCGCCTGTTGGTCGAAACCGACGCCCCGGCGATGCCGCCGCCCGTGAAGGAGCGCGCGTATCCGCTTCCTGGACGCGCCGACGGCACCGTGCTCAATCACCCGGCGAACGTCATCGCCGGCTACGCCGGGCTCGCCGCCGTGCGCGGCGTGCCGCTCGACACGCTGACAACGCAGGTCGCGGAGAATTTCCGCCGGCTGTTCGGCTGAGCGAGCGGCGCCACCGGCGTGCGGGCGCGCGCTACGCTGAGCGCGTGAAGTACCTCGTACGCGCGCTCAGCGCGGAAACT
The DNA here is from genome assembly GCF_047521145.2 of Terrisphaera buseokensis. Lineage (GTDB taxonomy): Bacteria > Verrucomicrobiota > Verrucomicrobiia > Opitutales > Opitutaceae > ER46. Next base: position 6,251,801 of record NZ_CM134186.1, read on the forward strand.
AGGGCGACGGATTGAGCACCGCCGCGGCTTGGGGCGGACTGACGCGCTCCGCCGCGAGGGCGTTCACCACTTCGCCGGCGGCCACCAGGCCAAAGACACCCGTCACGAACACCGCGGTGCCGAAGCCGCTCTCGCAGTCGAGCGCGAGATTGCTGCCGGGCTCCGGCGTGGCGGCGCACGTTCCGTCGGCCCACGGAAAGATCGGCGGCTCCTCCGACCAGACGCAGCGCACGCCCATGCGCGTGATGCCGCGATGCGCACCGCTGGAGAACCCGTGATCGCGCCGCAGTTTTTTGCGGACCTGTCGCAGCAATTCGTCGCCTGCTTCGCCGATGTCGCCGGCGCGAATGCGCGTCGCGTCGCGTCGTCCGCCCGCCGCGCCAATCGTCACCACCGGCAGGCCCCGCTCGCGGCTCGCCGCGATCAAGTACGCCTTCTGCGACATGCGGTCGATCGCATCGACGACCATGTCGTAGGGAATGGCCAGTAGGCGCGCCGCCGTGGCCGGGGTGAAAAACTCCGGTTCCGCCCGCACCTGGCACTCGGGGTTGATCAGCCGGACCCGTTCCGCGAGGACGGTCACCTTGGGCCGACCAATCTGGCCGTCGAGCGCGGGCAACTGCCGGTTCACGTTGGTCACGCACACGTCGTCCAAATCGATGAGGGTCAGCGCACCGATGCCGCTCCGGGCCAGTCCCTCCACCACCCACGAGCCGACGCCGCCGACGCCGACCACGCAGACATGCGCGGCCTTCAGGCGAGCGAGCCCGGCGTGCCCCAGGAGTCGGCCAACGCCGCCGAAACGATTCGCGTAGTCGCTCATGGTGCCAGAGGTATATTCACTCCACTGCCGGTCCTGGAAATTGCTTTCGCAGCAACTCCGCGAGTCCGGCCTTGTCGAGTCTGCGGTGAGCGATCGCGATCATAGCCGAATAGAGTTGGCCATCGTCGCGCGGTACCGGGATGGCGCATCCACCGAGAAACGTAAGCGCGCACGCCACTGCGGTCCGCTTGTTGCCATCGAGAAACGCCTGAGATTCCGCGATGTGAAAGGCATAGGCCGCAGCAACATCATAGGCGTCGCCGTTGCCGTAGTGCCAGGCGTTCTTGGCCGAAGAAAGCGCGGAGTCCAAAGCGCCCGGATCGCGCACTCCATTCAATCCACCGAACAATTCCAGCGACCGTCGGTGCAGCCAAAAAACCGTCGCGGGTTCGAGAAACCGCGGTTCATCCCCTCCGGTCATTGGGCCAATTTGCGGAAGAGGTCGCTGTGGTCCTTAAATACCTGCTCCGCGATTCGCTGCGCTTCGGCCGCCGGTAGATGGCGAATCTCACGGCGAGCGTTCTCCGCCTTTTTCTTCTCCAGCAAAGCAAAAACCTCCGCTCGCTCGATCGGCGGAAGCCTTTCAATCATTTCAACAATTTCGGCGGCGCTCATGGCACTCGCCACGATAAGGAGGGACGCCGCCCGCGCAAGCCCTCGAAACGTGCAACGCAGATGTTCCGCGGCAACCGCAACGGCGGCTGCCGGAGAATCCAGCGACGCCCCGACGGGGGCGTTACTTGATATTCAAAAGCCGCTTCACTGTCGGCTCGAGTTGATCCACGGGCAGATTCGAGGTGTAGGACTTCACCGGCGAACCCTGAAAGCTCATTTGCAGGATGCCCTTCTGGTCGAACACGTAGAGGCGCGGTACGCTGTTCGCGTTCAACTTCCGCGCGAAGTCATTGGCCGCGCCCTTGCCGTCGAAATGCACGGGCCAGGTGATGCGGTTCTCCTTGATGTACTTCTCGAGCTTCTCCTTGTCCTCGGCCTTGTCGAACGAGACGGTCACCATCTCAAGGCCTCGTTTGCGATAGTCGGCACCGACCATCTTGAGGCGTTCGAAGTTGCGGGTCGAATTGCCGTTGGTGCTGCTCCAGAAATAAAGCGCCACCACTTTTCCACGCAGCTGCGCGAAATCGACCGGCTTGCCGTCCAGCCCGGTGAATGTGAGCGCGTAGGGCTCCTTCCTGACTTCGACGATGTTCAGTTCCTCGCGCGCCATCGCGGCCACGCTCTTGTCGGGATTCGTCAGCATCGTCTTGAGATGCGCCTCGGCGCGTCCCGCCTGACTCGCCATCACCAGGTGCGCATACGAACGCTCGCGCTCGGTCAGGAAACGGCCCGCGCCAGGCGTCTGTCCGAGTGCATCGAGTTTCTCGCGCAACGCCGCGAGGTTCTCCGCGTTCGGCGTCTCGCGCATGTTGAAATCGGCGACCGTGGCATCCAGCGCGGCAATCGCGGCTTTCGCGGGATCGGAGAGACCTTCCTTGAAACGAAGATTGGTCACCTCGAGTGACAGCAACGAGGCAAACGAGGTGCGCAGCGCGGCCTGCTTTTGATCGATGTTGCTGCCCCAGAAAGCGAGATCGCGCACCACGTCGTTCACCCGGCCGTGCGTGGAATACTGCGTCAGAAACGACGTGCCCGCGTTGATCACCGCCTGAAAGCGCGCCTGATCCATCTTCCCCGCCCCGGATCGCATTTTGTTGAACTCATCGAACGCCAGGTCCGCCGGAGTCTTCGGCGCCGGCGCCTTTTTGTCGCCGCCCTTGTCGCCGGATTTTGCCGGAGCCTGAGCGAGGACAAGATGGGAGAGGCCAAGGGAACCAATAAGCGCCAGAGTGAGAAGACGGTGTTTCATGGGATATCAGGGTTGAAGGGATTCGCAGATCCACGCATCGACTACGTGTCACGCCGGCACCCCGCAAGGCAAACTGGCCTGCCCGACCGCCGAAAACCCATTTGCTTCGTCCCACCTCACGGCCACCCACCGTCGAACCACTACCGTCCCTATGACAACGCTCCGTCTCTCGCTGTGCTGCTGCCTGCTGCTCACCGTCCCGCCGGCCGTCAGCCAGGCCGCGTCCACCGCCGCGCCAGCGTCCACGCCGACCGACGAAGCCGGTTTCACGCCGATCTTCGACGGCCGCACGCTCTCCGGCTGGGAGGGCGATCCCACCTACTGGCGCGTGGAAAACGGCAACCTCGTCGGCGAAGTCACGCCCGCCACCCTGCTCAAGCAGAATTCCTTCATCATCTGGCGCGGTGGCACCACGCGCGACTTCGAGTTGAAACTCCAGTACCGCATCACCGCTCGCGGCAACAGCGGCATCAATTACCGCAGCGCGGAAATCGCCGGCCAGCCGTTCGCCCTGCGCGGCTACCAGGCGGATCTCGACGGCCAGGACCGCAACAAGCCGCCGCTGCGCCACACCGGCCAGAACTACGAGGAAAAGGGCCGGACGTTTCTCGCGCGGCGCGGCGAAATCGTCCGCGTTGACGCCTCCGCCAAACCCGTCGTCATCGGATCGGTCGGCACGTCCGAGGCCCTCGCCGCCACACTGAAAAGAGACGACTGGAACGAGGTGCACCTCATCGCGCGCGGCCACGTCCTGACCCATCTTTTCAACGGCCGCGTGCTGAGCATCGTCGTCGACGATGACGCGGCGAACCGCACCACCGACGGCCTCCTTGGCGTCCAGGTGCACGTCGGCCCGCCCATGAAAGTCGAATTCCGCCACATCCGACTGAAACAACTTTAGACTCGATTGCGCCCGAGGCTTCGTCACCCACGCCCCGGGCAAAACCGCAACCCTTCCCTCCGCGTCCATCCATGCTCGTCGTCCACGTCCACGTTCACGTCACCGCCGACTCCGTCGAAGCGTTCAAGGCCGCCACGCTGGCCAACGCCCGCGCCAGTGTCCGCGAGCCCGGCATCGCGCGTTTCGATGTCGTCCAGCAGGCCGACGACCCGACCCGCTTCGTCCTCGTCGAAGTTTATCGCACCGCCGCCGCACCCGCGGCCCACAAGGAAACGGCGCACTACGCCACCTGGCGCGATACTGTCGCCCCGATGATGGCGTCGCCCCGCACCAGCGTGAAATTCGCCAACGTGTTTCCCGAGGACGCCGGCTGGTAATCTTCCCCGGGAGCGCAGGCGTCCCGCCTGCCATTCGAAGCAAGCGGGACGCTTGCACTCCCAAGTTCCATCCCATGCGCTTCGAATTCGCCACCGCCACCCGGATCATTTTCGGCGCTGACACGCTGCGCGAAGTCGGCCCGCTCACCCGTGAGCTGGGCCGTCACGCGCTCGTCGTCACCGGCCGCGATCCCGCCCGGGCACAGCCGCTGCTCGCGGGGCTGCGCGCCGCCACCCTCGACGTCACCACGGTCGGAATCGCGCACGAACCCACGACCACGGACATCACCCAGGCCGTCGCCCTCGCGCGCGCGGCCGGTTGCGACGTCGTTGTCGGTTTCGGCGGTGGCGCCGCGATTGACGCCGCCAAGGCCATCTCCGCGCTGCTCACGAACCCCGGCGAACTGCTCGATTATCTCGAGGTCATCGGCCGCGCCCGGCCGCTCGCCCGCCCCGCCGCACCGTGTATCGCCATTCCCACGACAGCCGGAACCGGCGCGGAAGTGACGCGCAACGCCGTCCTGGCGTCACCGGAGCATCGCGTGAAGGTCAGCCTGCGCAGCGTGCACCTGCTGCCGCGCGTGGCGTTGATCGATCCGACGCTCACGTATTCGCTTCCGCGCAACGTCACGGCTTACACCGGACTCGACGCCCTCACCCAGCTGATCGAGCCGTACGTTTCGAGTCGCGCCCATCCGCTGACGGACGCCCTCTGCCTCGAGGGTATTCGCCGCGTCGTCCGCTCGCTGCGCCGGGCCTGCGACCACGGTGACGAGGCCGCTGCGCGCGAGGACATGGCGCTCGCCAGCCTCTATGGCGGAATCGCGCTCGCCAACGCCGGGCTCGGGGCGGTGCACGGGTTTGCCGGTCCGATCGGCGGCATGTTTCCCGCGCCGCACGGCGCGGTCTGCGCGGCCCTGCTCGCCCCGGTCATGACCGCCAACATCTCCGCGCTGAATCTCCGCGCTCCGGCCAGCCCGGCGCTGGCGCGTTACGCGGAGATTGCCCGCATCCTCACGGGCAACGCGGAGGCCACGGCCCGCGATGGCGCGCAGTGGGTCCGCGCCCTCGTCTCCAATCTGCAGATACCGGCGCTCGGCGCCTGCGGCATCGCCGAAGCGGATACAGCGGCCATCGTCGAGGCCGCTGCGCGCGCCAGCAGCATGAAAGCGAATCCGATCACGCTCACCACCGGCGAACTCACCGCGATTCTCGCCGAGGCGATTTGAGCCGGCGGCAGGCCTGGATTTGACTGGGACCGCGACCGCCCCCGGTCGCATCGGGCCAAGAGCGACCGGGGGCGGTCGCGGTCCCAAACGATTATCCACTCCAAACGATCATCCATTCCAGACGATCATCCATCCCGGGAAATCATCAGTCCCAGGGAAAATCATTACCCCAATAACCGCTCAACCGCCGCGATCGCCGTGCGTTCGCGTTCGGCCCACTCGCCGCGAATCTCGACGAACGGCAGACCGCGGCTCACCAGCGCGTCCCGCCAGCGGACGCGCGCCGCCTCACGCGCGATGTCCTCCGGAAAACAGCGCTGCGGATCGGGCACGAAAGGCACGTCGGCATCGCACAGCAGGTAGAGCGCGAAGCCCCGCGACCGCCGTTCCGCCGCTTCCCGCACCCACGGCGGACACGCCCCGGGAAAGAGCGCGTCGTTCCACAGCGTGCACGTCAGGAGATCGGTGTCGCAAAACACCACGCGCGTAGCCTGCGCCGCCGCGGTCTCCTCGTTGGCCATCTGGCCGCGCCCGATTGCGTCGAGATCCGCGGCCGAGATCCTGCCCGCATGCGCATCCCAGAATTCGCGCGCAAATTCACGCGACCACGGCTCGCCGAAATGTTCGGCCAGCCGCTCGGTGAGCGACGTCTTGCCGGTCGACTCGGTGCCGAACACCGCGATGCGTTTCATGTCAGCCATGACTCGCCTCCGGCTGCAGCGTGCGGCACCACTGACGATGTCCGACGACGGCCAGGATCAGGAACACGACATACAATCCCGCGGTGAGCCGCAGATCCTTCGCCCAGTACACGCCGATCGCGACGACGTTGACGATCATCCAGCCGGCCCAGTTTTCCAGCTGCTTGCGGGCCTGAAGCCATTGCGCGATCAGGCTGAAGACGAGGATGAACGCGTCCCAATGCGGAAGCGCGGCATCCGTCGTGCGTCGAATCGTCTCGCCCCACAGCGCCGTGACAATCGCTCCGCCCAGTCCCCAGCCGAAGAGAACGCGCGCCGGCGTGCGCGACACCCGCAGAGGCGCACCATCCGTGCCCGTTCCCCGCCACCAATGCCACCAGCCGTACGCCTGAATCGCGAAGAAGCAGATCTGCAGAATCGCATCAGAGTAGAGTTTGGCGTCGTAAAACACCCACGCATACACGGCCACCTGGACGAGCCCGACGGGCCACGTCCAGACGTGCTGACGAATCATCAGCACGACGCCGACGATCCCCAGCACCGTGCCGATGATTTCCCCAAGACTCATTCGCCGCCATCACGGCGGGGTTTCGCGCCGGGATAAAATCAATTCGACGCAGCGTGCGGCTACTTCGGCCGCACCAGAAACGCCTCGAGCGCCTCCCGCGTGACGGTGTGTCGGGCCCCGCAACGCGGGCAGCGCATCTCGAGTTTCGGGTCGTCGCCAAACAACGCCGCCGGATCCTGCCGCATCACGGGCGCGAGCACCTCCATCATCCGCTCCTGGTTGCAGCCGCAGTGCCACCGATAAATCCGGCGCTCGAGAAACGACAGGGTCTCGGTCTTTTCCAGATCGCGCACGGCCTCGGGCGTCAACGCCTGGAACCAGGTGAGATCGCAGTCGGGATGCTCGGTCGCCAGCGCAAACTCCTCCTCGCCGACCTGAAAGTAACGCGCGCCGCGCTGCTCGCTCTGCCGGTAGAACGCCTCGACCGCCGGAATCGGATCCGGGCCGTCGAAGGTCACGGCGCTGCGGCGCGCCGGTTGCGTGCCGCGCACGACGTCGGCGTAAAACAGATTGTGCGGCCCCTCCTTCACGTTCTCGTCGAAAATCCGGCCCGTCACGGTACCGGCCTGGTTGTCGCCCGCCAGGAACAAATTCACGAGTGGCTGTTGGAAGTTGACTGTCCAGGCGATGAACTCGTTCCACGGCCGGGACGCGCAGTGGAGCGTGAACGCGGCCAGCGCCCGCTTGAACATCGCGTCGTGCTCGGGCGCCACCTTGATGTGATTGGCGCTCAGGTGGAGATAGTAGTCGACGAAGAGCTCGCCGAAGTCCGTGCGCGCGACCATCGCGTTGCGACCGCGCACGAAATAGGTGCGGACCTCGAGGCCGGCATCGGCGGTGTTGGGCGGAGTCGTTTCTGGCATGGTCGCACGGTTGCTCGCTTTTACGGGATGTCCAATCCGGAGGCCTGACTTTCTCCGGCGGGGTCGGCCGAAAGGCTCTCAATCCAAGGGCCCACGGAACACACGGAATACACGGAAGAAAATCAGAGTTCTCCGTTTTCCGTGTATTCCGTGTGTTCCGTGGGCAAACCCGGATTGAAACGCGGCGGCAGCACGACGCCCGCCGCCCGGTTGGTGGCGCGCGTGCCGGCGAGCGCGATCATCTCGAGCAGCGCGGTCCGTTGCACCGCGGTCGAATCGAGACTCGCCGGGGGCCGTGCGAGTTTCAGTTCCTCGCCGGTCCGCACCAGCAGCCCCCAGCCCGCCGGAATCTCCGCTTCGGCAAAAATCCCGCCCTCGACGACCAGATACAGGAAGTCCGCGCACCGGTAGCGAAACATCTTCGAGAACTTCGTCCCGCGCAGCACGCGGCGCTGGACCGTTTCCAATTCGTCCAGGACGCCCCGATACGCGCGGTGCTCGAGCGACGAAAAGTCCCACGCGTCGTACTCGGGCCACAGCGCCTCACCCCGCCGCAAATCCGGCCGGTGCACCGCGAGCAGTTGCTCGAGCGTCTGACGGCGCTCGGCCAGCTCGGCCAGCCGGGCCCGCGTCGCCGCCTCGGCATGCGCATCCTTCAACAGATCGGAACGCGCCTGCTTGCACTCGAACACCGCGGTCCGCGCCATCGGTCCGCGCCCGCTGCCCGCGACATCCGCCCGGTAACCACTCCGCGGCACGCGCACCTCGAGCCCGCAGATGGCAAAGCCGTTCGCCTGCGCCCACGCGAGGGCAAGCGTCTTGAGCCGGCTGTGCAGGGCGGTCTCGGCGGAGGGCATCGTCAGGCGCACATCAGGAAATCGCGCCCTTCCTCGTGGCCGCGAGCGCGAAGTACATCGCGAATGTAGTCCCGCGCGCCACGCGTCGAAACGTAGCCAAGCACGAACCGCGCGCCCGGCGGCGGCAGCGCGTCCGGCAGAATCACGGGCACGCCGAAGCCCCCGAGCGCCGGCGTTGCCTTCTTCGCATCGACGTCGATGTAGCCTTCAATCCTGACGCCGTGCGCCGTCAGCCACGACGCCCGTTTGCGGGTGTGCCGGCCGGCGCCCCACACCCACACCGGGCGGCCGCGACCGGCATCATGAGCCGCCAGCGCCCGCGCGATCCACTCGGCTTTCATCCGGAAGAACGCATCCGGCCCGTAGCGCGGGTCGGTGCGCGACAGCCGGCCCGGCGGATCATTCCAGCGCAACAACACGCGCGGTACCTTCGCCATCCGCACGCCGGCTGCCGCCCACCGCAGCCACAATTCGTAATCCTCGGGAAAATCGCCCGCACGATAACCACCGTGCTGCGCGACCAGTTTCCGCCTGAACATCACGCTCGGATGCGCGAACGGCGACTCGATGAAGCGGTTGAGCGCAATCGCCTCGGGCGTCACGAGCGAGTTGAGCCAGTCGACGTACAACGCGAACCCACCGCTTGCCGCCCGATCACCTCCGAAGTCGACGAGACTGCCGGCGACACCAATTTCAGGGTGCCGGTCAAGGAACGCCACCTGCTGCTCGAGACGCTCCGGATGCGCGTCGTCGTCGGCATCCATCCGCGCGATGTACTCGCCCCGGGCGCCGTCGAGCGCCGCCGCAAGGGCCGCCACGATGCCGCGCGCCGGTTGCTGGATCACGCGCACGCGCGGATCGATCCGCGCCAGTCCGCCCAGGAGGGCGGCCGAATCGTCCGTGGATCCGTCATCCACCGCCATTAGTTCCCACGCCGAAAAAGTCTGGCCGCGGATCGCGTCCACCGCGCGGGCGAGCGTGGCGGCGGCGTTGCGGACGGGCAGAAGGACGGAAACCCGGGGCGGCATGACGGACGGACTTCGTGGCGGAATTTTCTCCCGTGGGCGACAAAACACGAATCGCGACACGCACCGCCACGTCGCCCCTGGTTTACGCTGGCGTGAGCAGGTGCGCCGGGAGCATGCCGTCCACTCGCGGGCGCTCGTGGCCACCGCGGCACCGCGTGGTCGGGCAGAGGAGCCGCGCGGACGCTACTTCTTCTCCGCCGCGACTTCGGCCTTCAGCTTCTTGACCTTCGGCGCGATCACGTAGGCGCAGTATCCGGCATTGGGATTCAGCCGGAAATAGTCCTGGTGATATTTCTCCGCGACCCAGAATTTCTCCAGCGGCACGATCTCCGTCGTGATCGGATCCCGAAACGTCTTGGCCGCCGTGGCGCGGGACTTCTCGGCCGCCGCTTTCTGTTCCGGATTCGTGAACAGGATGATCGAGCGGTACTGCGGGCCGTGGTCGTTGCCCTGGCCGCCGACCTGCGTCGGGTTGTGCACGTGCCAGAAGTAATCGAGCAGCTTCTCAAGCGAGACCACCGCCGGATCGTAATCAATTTTGATCACCTCCGCGTGGCCGGTGAGCTTCGAGCAGATCTGCTCGTACGTGGGATTCTGCTCCTTGCCGCCGGCGTAGCCACTGACGACGTCCTTCACCCCCGGCAGGATTTCATAGGCGGCCTCCGTGCACCAGAAGCAGCCACCACCGAGGACGAGCGATTCTGTTTTGGCCGAAGCGGTCGATTTCATGAGTGAGAGTGTCGCGAGCCCAAGGGCCGCACTGAGAAGAAGGCGTTTCATGGCGGGTGGGAGACACCGTGGCGCAAATTATTCCGCGCGCAAGCGGCCGCTTGCACGGTTGCAATCAACCGCGAGGCCGGGAACGTTCGCGCGGGTTGCACTGGCGCGTTCCGGCAAAGCTGAACCTCCGCGGCACGCCGTCACCGTTCCACCGCGCCCCGTCCCCCAACGCCCCGCCACCATGCCCCCCTGCCTCGCTCCCCGCGCTTTCCTCGCGCTGCTCGCCACGTTCGCACTGACCACGCTGGCTCCGCTCCACGCGGCCGCGCTCGGCGCCTTCACCCACGCCACCGACGTCGGCAAAATTGCGCTCCCCGGCTCCGCGGAGTTCAACTCCGCCACGGGGCAGTATCGCATTTCCGGCAGCGGCGCCAACATCTGGGCGAAGGAGGACGCGTTTCACTTTCTCTGGAAGGAGCTCGCGGGCGACCTCGCGTTCACGATGGACGCCACCTGGGAAGGCGCCGGCAGGGATGCGCACCGCAAGGTGTGCGCGATGGTGCGTCAGGGGCTCGACGCCGACGCGCCCTACGTCGACGTCGCCGTGCACGGCGACGGCTTGATTGAGCTGCAGTATCGCAAGGTGAAAGGCGGCGACACCTTCGGCGTCCGCACGCCCATCAAGGCGCCCGCGACGGTGCGGCTCGAACGCGACGGCGACGTGTTTACCGTTTCCGTGGCGAAGGATGGCCGGAGTTTCCAGCCCGTCGGCGCCGTGTCGCTCGCGTTGCCCAATCCCGTCCACGTCGGCCTCGCGGTAAGCGCCCACAACAACACCGTGCTCGAAACCGCGCTGGTCTCGAACGTCACGCTCACGTCTCGCATCGCACAACCGAGCGAAAAGCGCGTCCGCGAAACCAGCCTGGAAGTGCTCAACATCGCGACCGGCGAACGCACGCTCGTCCATCGCGAGCGTTCACTGTTCGAAGCGCCGAACTGGTCACGCGACGGCCAGCAACTTCTCGTGAACCGCGCCGGCGGCATCTACACGCTACCGGTGAACGGCGGTGAACTGCAGCGGCTCAACACCGGCGCGGTCGATCGCAACAACAACGACCACGGCCTCTCGTTCGACGGCCGCTGGCTCGCGCTCAGTTCGGGCGGCGGCAAGGAGGGATCGCGGATCTACGTCGTGCCCGCGACCGGTGGGGAACCGCGCCTCGTGACGCCCACGGGACCGTCGTATTGGCACGGCTGGTCACCCGACGGCAAAACGCTCGCGTACTGCGCGCGGCGGGACGGCAACTTCGACATCTACACGATCCCTGCCGCCGGAGGCGTCGAGCAGCGCCTCACCACCGCCGAGGGTCTCGACGACGGCAGCGAGTACACGGCGGACGGAACGAAGATTTATTTCAATTCCGAGCGTACCGGCGTGATGCAGATCTGGCGGATGAATCCGGACGGAACGCAGCAGGAGCAAGTCACGACCGATCCGAATTTCGGCGACTGGTTTCCGCATCCGTCGCCGGACGGAAAATGGCTCGTCCTGCTTTCGTTCGACAAATCGGTCAAAGGCCATCCCGCGGACCAAAACGTCACGCTCCGCCTGATGCCGCTCGCGGGCGGCAAGCCGAAGGTGATCGCGACGCTTTTCGGCGGACAGGGAACCCTCAACGTTCCGTCGTGGTCGCCCGACAGCACGCGGATCGCATTCGTCAGCTACCGGCACGTGCTGCCGTGACGTCCCGGGCGCGTCGGTCGCAGCGACCGGGGGTCACCGCTTTATCCGGTTGGGAATCGCGCCGCCGACCCACGAGCCGCTGATCACCGTGGTGTACGGCTCGGCCGGAATACCGCGCCGGCCGATCGTGATCATGTGCGTCAGCCGTTCGACCGCCACGGCGCCGATCCGATCCGGCCGGTCGCAATTGCCGGGAAAGGGAAACCGGCCGTTGGCGAGCGGCCGGGCCGAGCAGGTCACGATCGGTCGACGGCCGATGAGTGCGCGTTCCTGCAGGAGTTCGCGCGCGAGTTCGTCCTTTTCGGCGAAGAGCACATCGGGTTTTTCCTCCGCCAGCCAGCGCTTGAGCGCGACGCGATCGACGCGTTCGCAAAAATGCGCGCGCACCAGACCGAGGCCGCCGTAGATGCCGTGCCACGCGTGCGCCGCGGTGATGTTGTGGCCGCACCGCTCGTCGTGCTTCGGCCGAATCACGAGGCCGGGACGTCGGTAGCCGGCCTGCCGCACGCGTTCGCAGAGCGCCGAGATATTCTCAAAGTGATTCGCCGCGACGCAGTCGAAGCGCGGGCTCGTGACGGAGAGCGTCGCGGAGACGACGGCGAATTCGCGCCAGTCGAGCAAGTCGTCCAGCGCGCACGGCCGGGCCATCGGCAGTAGAATCACGCCCTCGATCCCGCGGGAGCGCAGCACCCGCTGCAAGCGCGCCCCGGCGCCCGCCGCGCGATCCACATGGACGACCTGCAGCGCGAAGCCCGCCAGTTCCGCCGCCGCTCTCGCGCCGTCGCGCAGGAGATCACAAAAGACCTCCGGCTCGCCCGGCGGGCGCGTGGTCAGCGCACACACGTTGGCCCGGTCCCGGCGCACGCGTCCCGTGCGCAGGTGATGCATGAGCCTGGCCACGTGCGGATCGGGCCGGTAGCCCGCCTCGCGCGCGATCTGGTGAATGCGATGCCGCGTCGATACCGCGACGCCCGGATGATTGCGCAACGCGAGCGAAACCGCCTGCGCGCTGACGCCCGCCCGCTCGGCCAGCATGCGCATGGTCACCCGGGCGCGGTCGTTCGAGAGCGGATCAGCGGTTGCCACGGACTTTACTGTAAAGAACCCCGCCCCTTGCGCGGTCAACGGCCAAATCCCAAGGTGAAGGCAACCACCCCGTTGTCCCGATGACTTCGCTTTTTTCCCGTCGCACGTTCCTCAAGCAGGCCGCCCTCCTGCCGCTCGCCGCCACCGTCAGCATTCCCGCGTCGACCGCGCTGGCCGCGTACGCGCAGCCCAAGCGCATCGGCGGCTCGCACCTGCGGCCCGCGTTAAACGCGTATTCCTTTCTCGAGCTCCTGAACGCAAACGCGAAGGACAAGACGAAGGGACTGGATCTATTTCAGCTCTGCGACTTTTGCGCGCAGCACAATTTCGACGCGATCGATCTCACCGGCTACTTCTTCCCGGGTTACCCGCAGGCGCCGGCCGACAGCTACCTGTTCGCATTGAAGCGCCACGCGTTCGATCTGGGACTCGCGATCAGCGGGACGGGCGTGCGCAACGATTTCACCGCCGCGAACCCGGCCGTGCGCGCCGAGGGCGTGCAGCGGCTCAAGACCTGGATCGAGGTCGCGGCCAAACTCGGCGCGCCCGTGGTGCGGGCCTTCGCGGATTCGCAGCCGCCGTTCAAGAACTGGCAGCAGGCGGCCGACAACGCTCCCCGCGCGACCGTCGAGGGTTACCTGGCCGACGCCCTGCGCGAATGCGCGGATCACGGCAAGAAGTTCGGCGTCATCGTCGGCGTGCAGAATCACGGCGACTTCATCAACACCGGTGCGGAGCATCTCAGCCTGCTCCGTCGCGTGGACCATGAGTGGTGCGGCGCCCTCGTTGATACAGGCAAATACTTGACGCCCGATCCGTACGCCGACATCGCGCTGACGGCACCCTACGCAGTGAACTGGCAGATCAAGGAGACGATGCAGAGCTCGGTCGATTCGCCGGCGACCGACATGAAGAAACTCATCACGATCATCCGGCAGTCCGGCTATCGCGGCTACCTGCCGATCGAAACGCTCTCGATGCGACGCAAGGGCTACGACTCCACCGTCGAGGTGCCGAAGATGCTGGCGGACCTGCGCGCCGCGCTCGCGGCCACCGAGTCAATCGCCCCGGTTCCGCGCCCCCGGTAAAAGCCGGCCTCACGCCGTTCTCCTCTCCTGCGTCGCCGTCCCGCACGTTGCCGGGCCTGCCGTACCCATTTCCCCGACTCCGCCACGCTGTCACTTCGATGAAAGCCCGTTCCCGCTTCCGCCTGCTTGTATCCGCCGTCCTCGTACTCACCAGCACGGGCGTGGCTGCGGAGCCGTTCACCGTCAGCGCCGCAAAGACGAAACCGGGCAATCCCTGGCAGGAGTATCCGACGCGTATCGTGAGCCACCTTCCCGGCTATCAAACCACCACGGATACGGCGCTCTCGCGCTATGGCGGCATGGCCGGCGAAACGCGTCGCGCGTCCGGCTTCTTCCGCGCTGAGACGATCAACCGTCGCTGGTGGCTGATCGATCCGGAGGGTCATCGTTTCATCCATGTCGGCGTCGTGGATGTGAAGCATCCGCCGGCGTCGGGCCCGGCCACGGAGTGGGCCGACGCCACCACGGACCTGCTCCACGCGCATGGTTTCAACGGCACCAGTGCCTGGTCGGACACGGCGCTGCTGCGCGCCAGCAAACACCCGGTCGTGTACACGCGGATGTGGAATTTCATGGGCGCGTACGGCCGAAAGCGTGGCGGCGTTTACCAGCAATCGGGCCATCTCGGCTATCCGGGTGATTGCATCTTCGTGTTCGACCCGGCGTTCGAGACGTTCTGCGACGACTATGCGCGCCAGCTCGCGACCACCCGTGACGACCCGTGGCTGCTCGGACACTTCTCGGACAACGAGCTGCCATTCTACCTCAAGTCGCTCGACAACTTTCTCAAACTCGCGGCGGGCGATCCAGGGCGCGTCGCCGCCGAGGCGTGGCTTGCCCAACGCCGAATCAACCAGCCGTCCGAGCAGGGCCTCACCGACGCGATGCGTCACGACTTCCTCGGTTTCGTGGCCGAGCGCTATCTGGCCATCACCACGGCCGCGATCCGCAAGGTCGACCCGAATCATCTCTGCCTCGGGCCGCGCTTCGATTTTCAGGCGCTGCAATCGGCGCCCCTCTTCGCCGCCGCCGGCCGCCATCTCGATGTCATCGCGGTCAACTACTACCACGCCTGGACGCCCGACCCGGTGCGAACCGCCAACTGGGTGAAGTGGTCGGGCAAGCCGTTTCTCGTCACCGAGTGGTACGCGAAGGGCATGGACTCCGGCTTCGCCAACACCACCGGGGCCGGTTGGGTGGTGAAAACGCAGGCGGACCGCGGACGGTTCTACCAGAACTTCACCCTCGGCCTGATCGAGACGGGCGGCTGCGTGGGCTGGCACTGGTTCAAGTATCGCGACAACGACCCGGCCAGCAAAACCGCGGACCCGTCCAATCTGGATTCGAACAAAGGCATCGTGAACCTCCGGCTCGAACCCTACGCGCCGCTGCTCGCGGCGATGCGCGAGCTCAACCGCCAGGTGTACTCGCTTGCCGAATACTTCGACCGCCGCGCGCCTTAACCGCGCCCCTCGCATCCCCAAACCCGCTTCCCCATGAAATCACCCGTTCCGCGTTGTCTGCTGCTTTGCCTCGCCGGCACCCACCTCACGCTGGCACCGCTCGCCCACGGCCAGACGGTGGCGGCGCCGTCCCCCACCGCTTCCACGCCCGGGCTCGACGCGGCGGAGACCGTAAAGCTGTCGGAGTTCACCGTCTCGACCGATCGCGATCGCGGCTACTACTCGAGCAATGCCGCGGCCGGCTCGGTGCTCGCGGACAAGCCGATCAAGGAGCTCGCGCTCGCCATTTCGGTCGTCAATCGCGACCTGCTCGATGATCTGCAGACCAACACCATCGGCGAGGCGCTGCAGTTCTCGGCGTCGTTCAGTCCCGAGTCCGGCATGATCCGCGGCCAGGGCGCGATCGATCCCAGCGGCCAGTTCACGAACCGCGTTGGCAACAGCACCAACGGCGTGCCCGACTCCGGCTCGGTCGAGCGCATCGAACTCGTCAAGGGCCCGCCCTCGGTGTTGATGAGCTCCTCGTCGGCGGGCGGTTCAATCAACATCGTGCCGAAGCGTCCGCAGTCGAAAAACTTTTCCGAGGCCGAAGTCCAGTACGGCAACTTCCAGCAACGCTACCGCATCGAACTCAACCGGGTGCTCACCCGGAAGCTCAGCACGCGGCTCGGCGTCCAGTACGCGCGCGCCGCGTTCAACGGCAACTCGCTGCAAGGCCAGACGAACATCCCGGAGTTCGACTCCGATCGCCGCCTGCTGGTGTTCAATTCGACGGTCTACAAGCCGTTTCCCAACACTGTCCTCGGCTTCGACATCGAACAGGTGCGGGATCGCTCCAACCAGGGCAACCGGACGGCGCTGCGTTTCGCCACGGTCACGCGCAACGGCCAGTCCGTGCGCCTGCCTTGGTATCTCGCCTACAATCTCCCGCTCAACTGGTCCATCTCCGGTCCTGATGTCGAGACCGCCAAGGACCATCGCTACCTCACCGCGATGTGGAGCCAGAAGTGGGCGGCGCACTTCAAGACCGAGGCGAATCTGTACAACCAGTGGTACAACGAAAAACTCCTGGCCGGTCACCAGAACTTCGAGGAATCCGCCGCTCCCGCAGGCCTGCCGCCGTTTCGCTCGCTGCGCGTCTCGAGCTTCGACCGGACCCAAATGGCGCAGCGCACGACGCAGATCGCCTTTCGCGGGCTCTTCGACGCCACCTTCCGCGAGACCAAGCACCAGCTGGTGTTGAAGTACAATTACTACACATTCTACACCGACTCGCAGAGCTATCGCGCCTACGCTCCCGGCACGAATCCACTCACCGGACTCGTCGCCGCCAACGAGACCAAGGGGCCGTGGCTGCAGATCGAGGGCGCGAGCCCGAACCAGCTCAACGGCTACGATCGCGGCTACCCGGCCAATCTGAACTACCTCTGGCGCTACACGCAGGACGCGCATGACAACCCGCACCGCCACCAGGGCAACATCATCTACACGGGAGAATACCCGACGCGCATCGGCACCTTCTTCCCACTCGCCGGCATTTCCTACCACAGCCAGATCGAGAGTTTTCGCACGACCTACACGCTCGCGAACGGTGCCCTCAACAATCCGACGCTGCCGTCACGGCCGCACCGCTGGGGCAGCGCGCCAAGCGCGGGCATCGTGTATCAGGTGACACCGGCCATCGGCCTCTACAGCAGCTATCTCGAGTCGTTCCAGGTGCCGACGAACATGAACTCGTTCAACGAGCTGCTGCCCAATCGCGAGGGCGTGAGCCACGAGACCGGCGTGAAGATCGAACTCTTCGATCGCATGATCTCGGGTACGTTCAGCTACTTCGACACCACCGACAAGAATCGCGCCACGACCGACGCCGGCGCGTTCAACGTGAACACCCGCGACACCAGCGGCCGCGGCCCGCGCGATCCCGGCTTCGACGCGAACGCCTTGGCGCCGAACACGTCCCGCGGAGACACCGTCGCGCTCGGCGAATACAACTCCCACGGCTGGGACTTCGACCTCACGGTGCAGCCGCTGCGCGGCCTGCAGGCCACGCTGTCCACCACGCTGACGGACGCGCAAACCACCAAGGACCAGAACCCCAGCGTCGTTGGCCAGCGGCTCGGTGGTTTCGCCAAGCGCAATTACGGTACCGTCGTGAGCTATCGGTTCATGAGCGGCGCGCTCCGCGGCCTGTCCGTGGGCGGCGGCTATCGCTTCACCTCGGACCGGTATCTCGGGCGTATCCGACAGTCCAACACGGTCGTGGGCTCGCCGTTCGTCGACTACTGGCAGCCGTCGGCGCAGTCGCTGCTGGTTTTCTCCAAGTACGTCTTCAAGGTCCGCCAGCGCGACGCCTGGGTGCAGTTCAACGCCGACAATCTGCTCAAGGCGAAACGCTATCTCAACGAGACCTCGTTCACCAACCTCGCCATCTACGGGATCGACACGCCTGTCGTCTGGCGCGTGACTACCGGCGTGCGCTTCTGAGCCCGGCGGCTCAGCCGTGTCCAAGCTTGCGATACTTGATGCGGTGCGGCTGATCGGCCTCGCGGCCCTTCCGGCGGCGGAAGTCCTCGAGGTAGCTCGAGTAGTTGCCGTTGAACCAGGTCACGGTGCTGTCGCCCTCGAAGGCGAGAATGTGCGTGGCGACGCGATCGAGGAACCAGCGATCATGCGACACCACCACGGCGCAGCCGGCGAAGTTCTCCAGGCCCTCCTCGAGCGCGCGGATTGAGTTCACGTCGAGGTCGTTGGTGGGCTCGTCGAGCAGGATCAGATTGGCGCCGCTCTTGAGCAGGCGCGCGAGGTGGACGCGATTGCGTTCGCCGCCCGAGAGCACGCCGACCTTCTTCGACTGATCGGCGCCGGTGAAGCCGAACTGCGCGCAGTACGCGCGGCTGTTCACCTCGCGGTTCGACAGCCGCATGATCTCCTCGCCGCCACTGATCGCCTGCCAGATCGTCTCGGTGTCGGGCAGCGTGTCGCGCGATTGATCGACGTGTGCGATCTTGACCGTATCTCCGACCCGCAGCGTGCCGCCGTCCGGCTGCTCCGCCTGCGTGATCAAGCGGAACATCGTCGTCTTGCCCGCGCCGTTCGGCCCGATCACGCCGACGATGCCGCCCGGCGGCAGCGAGAAATTCACGTTCTCGAACAGCACGTTGTCGCCGTAACTCTTCGCCAGCTTCTGCGCCTCGACGACAAGCGTGCCGAGCCGCGGACCCGGCGGGATGAGGATCTCGAACTCGCGCTCCTTCTCGGTGACGTTTTCCTTGAGCATCTTTTCGTAGGCGTTGATGCGCGCCTGACCCTTGGCCTGCCGCGCCTTCGCGCCGGAAC
Organism: Terrisphaera buseokensis; assembly: GCF_047521145.2. Classification (GTDB taxonomy): domain Bacteria; phylum Verrucomicrobiota; class Verrucomicrobiia; order Opitutales; family Opitutaceae; genus ER46. The sequence goes on from NZ_CM134186.1 coordinate 6,270,452, forward strand.
GAATCCACTCGAGCTCCCGCGCCATCGCCTTGGAGCGCTTGTCCTCCGTGCGCTGCTGCACGGCGGATCGCGCCTGCTTCTGCTCGAGCCACGACGAATAGTTGCCCTTCCACGGGATGCCGTGACCGAAGGAGAGTTCGAGAATCCACTGCGCGACGTTGTCGAGGAAGTAGCGGTCGTGCGTCACCGCGATCACGGTACCCTCGTAACGCGCCAGATGCTGCTCGAGCCAGTGCACGCTCTCGGCGTCGAGGTGGTTGGTCGGCTCGTCGAGCAGAAGAATCGAGGGCTTCTTGAGAAGCAGGCGGGCCAGCGCCACGCGACGCCGTTCTCCACCGGAGAGCTTGTCGACCAGCGCATCGCCGGGCGGACAGCGCAGGGCGTCCATCGCCATCTCGACCTGGGGCGTCACATCCCACGCGCCGAGTGCATCAATTTTCTCCTGCAGCTCACCCTGCTTCGTCATGATGGCGTCCTTGGCGGCATCATCGGGCGCCTCGTTCAACTCGTCCCACGTCGCATCGTAAGCCGCGGTGAGATCGGTGAGGTGTTTCACGCCCTCTTCGACGCTCGCGCGCACGGTCGAACCCGGCGTGAGGTGGGGCTCCTGCTCGAGCAGGCCGACGGAATACCCCGGCTCGAAATGCAGCCGGCCGTCGATCTCGGTGTCACGGCCTGCCAGAATCCGCAGCAGCGACGATTTGCCGGAGCCGTTGAGGCCCAACACGCCAATTTTCGCCCCGTAGTAAAACGAGAGCGAGATGTCGCGGAGGATTTCCTTGCGCTCGATTTTTTTCGAGACGCCGAGCATCGAGAAAATGATGGTGGGAGCTTCGTCGGTTTTAGCCACGGGCGTGACTCAAGCGCCGGCCGTCCGCGCCGCAAGCCTCGCGTCCGCGCCGCATGCTTTGAGCACGAGAACGCGCGCCTAGCCCACCCGATGTGGCTCGTCTCCCTTGGGCGGGACACAAGATCCGCGACTGCCGCCGGCACCTCCGAAATGCGGCCGTCTGGATGCAAACCGTGTGCTGGAAACGCGCCGGTTTTTACGGATCTTTCGCCAAAAAAAACGCAACCTGAACCATGCGAGATTTTCCCATCCGCATTTCGGGAAAGTCCCATTTCTTTCGCTTTGCTCCCGTGCACTCACAGGCGTTCTTAACGCTAAAACACGTGGAGACCCATTTCATGCCCGAGCGATTTCTCATTGTAGACGACGACGACGACAGCACCTTTCTCGCCTGCAGAAATCTGCAGAAAATCTTTCCGCAAGCGACCGTGGAGCACGTTCAATCCGGCCCCGCCGCCCTCGAGTTGCTGCGCGTGCAGGCCTTCACCGCGATTGTGACCGACTACCGGATGCCGTGGATGGACGGTCTGACCCTGGTGCGCAAAATTCGGGAAATGCATCTCGACGTGCCCATCGTGATGCGCACCGCGATGGAAGGGATGGAAAAGGCCGCGCAGTCCGCGGGCGTCGATTACGTGCTGCCCTGGTTTCGCTGGCGCGATCTCGGCGAAGTCGTGAAGGAGTTGATCCATTGCCACGCCGCGGCGCCCGAGTCCCGGCCTTGAGCCGACCGGCCGCCAACCCCGCCGATGCGCCCGATTCTGATCGTCGATGACAATCCCGAGGCGCTCGCGCTGACGCAGCACGCGCTGGCTTGTGCGGGCGTGAAGGCGCGCCTCGATGTCGTGCAGGACAGCCGCCGTGCGATCGCCTACCTCAAGGGCCGGCTCGCGCGCGGCGAGCAGACCTTGCCGCTGCTCACGTTTCTGGATTTGGAGATGCCCGGTTCGGGTCTCGAAGTGCTGCAGTGGATCCGACGGCAGCCGCGTCTGCGCCGGATGCTGCGCGTGGTGCTGCGGTCGTCGTTGCCGCGTCGCGACGGCTCCGCGCCGTCAGCCGCAGCCGCCTCCGTCCCCTCCGCGTCGTTCCGCGCCGCGCCCGGCATCCGCACAATCTTCCAACTCGCCAACGCCGTGCTGTCGGTGGACGAGATTGAGGCGTTGGTGTTGTCGGGCCTGCCGGCGACCGTCGAAGCCGCTCCCTGACGGGAGAGCGGCGCTGGCGACGCCTCGCCTGCCGCGGCCGGACGGCCAGCGCGCACTTGTCGCGCTCGCGCCCTTGGTTGAGGGTGGCCGGCACGTCACCGTCCACCGTCACGCGATTTCCACTTCCTTCCTGTTTACGCTCCCATGCAGATCGGCATCGACAGCTTCGTCCCGACCACTCCCGCCACCGGCTCCACGGCGGATTCCAGCGCGGCCACGCGCATCAGCGAGCTCCTGGAACAGATCGCACTCGCCGATCAGGCGGGCCTCGATGTATTCGGCATTGGCGAACACCACCGGCCGGATTTCCTGGCCTCGGCGCCGGCCGTGATTCTGGCCGCAGCCGCCGCACGCACGAAGCGGATTCGGCTGGCCAGTGCCGTGACGGTGCTGAGCTCCGACGATCCCGTGCGGGTGTTTCAGGATTTCGCCACGCTCGATTTGATTTCCCAAGGGCGCGCCGAGATCATCGTGGGGCGCGGCTCGTTCATCGAGTCGTATCCGCTTTTCGGTTTCGATCTCGACGACTACGACGCGCTCTTCGCGGAGAAACTCGATCTGTTGTTGAAGCTGCGGACGCAGACCGAAGTTCACTGGTCGGGGAAACACCGCCCGCCACTCACCGGTCAGGGCGTTTACCCGCGTCCGCTGCAAAATCCCCTGCCCGTCCGCCTCGGCGTCGGAGGCACGCCGGCGTCCTTCACGCGCGCCGGCACGCTGGGCCTGCCGCTGGTCCTCGCGGTCATTGGCGGCGAGCCGCATCGGTTTCGACCGCTGGTCGATCAGTACCGCGCGGCCGGTGCCCGCGCCGGACATGCGCCGGAAAATCTCAGCGTCGGGATTCACGCGATCGGTTTCCTCGCGGATACGACCGAGCGCGCGGTCGAGGATCTCTATCCCTGCTACGCGAAGGCGTTCACCCAGATTGGCCGGGAGCGTGGCTGGCCGCCGGTGACGCGGGCGCAATACGACGCGGCGCGCAGCCCGACGGGCGCGCTCATGGTGGGCGATCCCGAGGCCATCGCGGAAAAAATCCTCCACGTGAACCACGCGCTCGGGGGCATTTCTCGGCTGACCCTGCTGCTCGGCGTCGGCCCGCTCGACCATCGCAAGATGATGCGCGCCATCGAACTCCTCGGCACCCGGGTCGCGCCGCTCGTGCGGCAGGGACTTGCGGCCGCGTCAGCGTGATGCGAGCCGTCGTCTCAGTCGCGGCTGAAGCCCGTGGGCGCCGGATCGGGCAGCGTCGCCAGCTCCATCGCCGCGAGCACGGCCAGCGCCTCTTCGCGGTGCGACCCGCACATGCTCTCGCTCGCGCGCAGACTGGCGCACACGCGTGGCCGCTCTGGCCGGCCGAACAAGGCGCAGCGGAAATCCGGCAGCAGTTGCACGCAACGCACTCCCGCCGGCTTGCCATGGGGCATGCCGGGAATCGGGGAGGAAATCGACGGCGCGATGCAACACGCACCACAACCGGAACGGCAGTCCATCGCGGCATCCTCCGGTGCCGGGCGGCGGACGCAAGCCGGCCGTCGGGCGAAGCCCATTTCCGTTCATCGACGCGGGAAGTGCGGATGAATCCGCGAAGCCGCATTGACCGCGCGGCGATGCACCACCACGCTGTTCTTCCGCCGACGTCTTCTGCGGATCGCTCATGAATATCACGGACGAGATCCCGCCAGTCAGCAGCCTCCGGCCCAAGATGGCGGAGATGTCGCGCCGGCCGACCACGGCCAGCATTGTGCGCGTGCTGGTCCTGGATGACAACGAGGACGACTTTTCCTTCGTCAAAATCCTCCTCGGGAAAAGCCAGATGTGCACGTATCAGCTGGAGTGGGCGCCGACGGAGTCGGCCGCGCTCACCGCCGTGCAGCAGGGCCGTTTCGATGTGGGGCTGTTCGACTACAAGCTCGGCGGCACAACCGGACTGGAAACCCTTCGCGCGCTGCAGAACCAGCAGTGCGACATTCCGATCATTCTTCTGACCGGTTCGGAAAATCCCGAGATCGATCAGGCGGCCCTGGACGGTGGCGCGGCGGACTATCTCTGCAAACGCTCGCTCGACACGACCCGCCTCGAACGCGCGATCCGTTACTCGATCAATCACGCGCAGATGCTGTCGGCCCTGCGCGAAAGCCAGGCGCAGCTGCAGCTGTTCATGCGCAGCGTGCCGTGCGCGGTCTGCATCTTCGACGACCGCGGCGCGATCCTCTTTCAGAACGAGATCTTCAAGCAGTACTTCTCGGTGCAGGGCGTCATCGCCGCGCGCAAACTCACCTCGGCCTCGAACGGCCCCACGCAGTATTCCCACGGCAACCGCCACTGGCTGATCACCACGTTTCCGATGGTCGAGCGCAGCGGGCGCAACCTGCAGGGCCTTGCCGGCATCGACATCACGCAGCGCCGGTTGGTCGAACGCGAGCTGCTGCGCGTGAGCGATGCGGAGAAGAACCGGATCGGCAGCGACCTGCACGATGGTCTGGGCCAGTATCTCACCGGCATCTCCTGCCTCAGTGCGGCGCTGCGGGATAAGTTGCAGAGCCAGCGGCGGGACGAGGCGTCGGACGCCGCGACCATTTCCTCCCTCGTACAGGAGGCGATCGCGCAGACGCGGGCGCTGGCCCGTGGCCTTTGTCCGGTCCAGCTGCAGACCAGCGGTCTGGAAACCGTGCTCGAGGACCTGACGTTTCAGGTGCACCGGTTGCACGGCATCGAGTGCCAGCTGGAGACGCGCGGGAGCGTCGAGGTTGAAACGAGCGTGGCGTTGCACCTTTATCGCATCGCGCAGGAGGCGATCAACAACGCGGTCAAGCACGCGGCCGCCAAGCACATCACGGTCACGGCCGATTTCTCGCGCGAGACCAAGGTGCTGATCATCGCCGATGACGGCTGCGGCTTCGATCCGAATGTCGAGCACGGCCCGAGTTCCGGCATGAGCCTGATGCCATATCGGGCGGCCATGATCGGCGGCACCCTCACCATTACGTCCGGCGCCAATGCCGGCACCCGGGTCGAATGTCGGTTCGTTTATCCCCTTTAGCATGAAAACCAAGACCGCCCCCAAGTCCGTTGCCGCTGCAACGGCCACGGCGCCCGCCCTTCCTGATTCCGCTCCGGCCGCCGTGTCGCACAAGCTCAAGGTGCTGCTCGTGGACGATCATCCCATCACGCGCCAGGGCATGAAGGCGCTCGTCAACCAGCAGCCCAATCTCGAGGTCTGCGGCGAGGCTGACAACGCACCGTACGCGATCGAACTGGTCGGCAAACTCCAGCCCGACCTGGCCATCGTGGACATCGCGTTGAAGACCACCAACGGCATCGAGCTCACGAAGAACATCAAGGTGCAGGCGCCGAATCTGCCCGTGCTGATCGTGTCGATGCACGACGAGGGCCTCTACGCCGAACGCGCGCTGCGGGCCGGGGCCATGGGTTATTTGATGAAGCAGGAAGCCGGCGAAAAGATCATCGCCGCCATCCAGCGGCTGCTGCAGGGCGAGATTTACCTGAGCGACAAGATCAAGGAGAAGATGCTGCACCGCTTCGTGAACAAGAAGGGCGACAACATGGTGTTCTCCATCGACACGCTGAGCGATCGCGAGATGGAGGTCTTCCAGCTGATCGGCAACGGTTACAGCACGCGCCAGATCGCCCAGAAGCTCAGCCTGAGTTCAAAAACCATCGATTCGTACCGCGAGCATTTGAAGTTGAAACTCAACCTCGAATCCGGCGCGGATCTCGTCCGCCACGCGATTCAGTGGGCCCGCAACGAGGGCAGCATGTAACGCGGCCCGGACCGCAACGCTCACGCCCGCGAACTCCGGCGGGGACGCGGGGCTTTCGGCGCGTGGCCGACGTGAAAGCCTTCCTTGTCTTCGAATCCTTCCGGCGCACTGCGTGACGCCAGCAAGGCTATGACACCGCCTCCGAGCAGGGCCGCGAGTCCGAGGATTACCATGATGATTATCGCCACAGTCGCGAAAGCGTACTGATGATGGGACGGGCGGAAGGCCCGCAGGGTTTGCGCAACCGCGAAAAAAACGCGGCGCAAGGGATTTCCTCCGCGGAAGTGCGGAAGAAAAAGCGGAAGGAGTTCTGACCGCCAAAAGCGAAAGTCATCGGGGTGATGCGCCCGCCCGCGCGGGAAACACCAAGGGTGCCCACAGCCGAGTCCCGAACCGGCTGCGACGTCAATGCCTTTGATGCGAAATCGATCAGAATCCGCTGCGTGCCATCACGCCGGCAGTCCGCGCCTCCTCCGAAATGCGGCGACGATCAGATCGGTCGTTGAATCGAATCTCGTCGCGACGCGCCCCAGCGCGGCCCATTCGACCCTTGTATCGATCGGAGGGATTCACACGGTTGCCGGAGCTGCGGATCCTTTTGCGATCCCTCCGTCAGTCGGACCCCGACCCCTTCATCCCATGCGTACCAGGCTTCTTGCTCTTGTGCTCGTCTTGTCCGGTGCCGCCTGCGCGGCGGCCGTGTCATCTCCGGCGGCCCCGACGGCCGACCGGCCCAACATCGTCCTCCTGATGGGCGACGATCACGGTTGGGATGAAACGGGCTACAACGGCCACCCCTACCTGAAAACCCCCGTCCTCGATCAGATGGCGGCGTCGGGGCTGCGGCTCGATCGCTTCTACTCCGCGGGCTCCAGCTGTTCTCCCACCCGCGGCACGGTGATCACCGGTCGTCACCACAATCGTTACGGCACGTTCGCGCCGGGCTACTCGCTGCGACCCGAGGAAACCAGCGTTGCCCACCTGCTCCGCAAGGCCGGCTATGCCACGGGTCACTTCGGCAAATGGCATCTCGGACCCGTCAAGGCGGCGTCACCGACCAATCCCGGTGCCATGGGTTTCGACGAGTGGCTCTCGCACGATAATTTTTTCGAACTGAACCCGTTTTTTTCCCGCAACGGCGGGCCACCTGAACAGTTAAAGGGCGAGAGCTCCGAGCTGATCGTGGCTGAGGCGCTGCGCTTCATTGATCGCGCCAAGCAGAACCAGCGCCCGTTCTTCGTGGTGATTTGGTTTGGCTCTCCGCACGAACCCTACAGCGCCCTGCCCGCGGATCTGGCGCTCTACGACCAGCTCCCCACCTCGTTTGGCAATCGTCAGGTGCGGTTGACGTCGAACGAGACCGGCCGCCCCGTCCAACGCCTCCAACGCGAGGTGCTGCGGGAGCGTTTCGCGGAAATCACCGCGATGGATCGCTCAATCGGACAGCTCCGGACCCATCTGGGCGGCGCCGGCCTGCGCGCCAACACGCTGCTCTGGTACTGCGGCGACAATGGCACCCCGCAGGAAGCCGTGGCGACCGTTCCCTTCCGCGGTTACAAGGGCGCAATCTACGAGGGCGGCATTCGCGTTCCCGCCGTGATCGAGTGGCCCGCGGCGATCGCCCGGCCGCGTGCGAGCGACGTCAATACCGTCACGAGCGACATCCTGCCCACGCTCTGCGAACTTGCCGGACAACCCGTGCCGGCCCGACCGCTCGACGGCATCAGCCTCGTCGGGGTGCTGAAAGGCACCCTGGCGGAACGTCCCCGTCCCATCGGCTTCTGGAACGGACGCCCCCGCGCCCCCGCCAGCGCCACGCCCTACATCGATCCCGAGCTACAGAAGGGCACCACTCCGCTTGCGAAGCTCAGTGCCGAAGGTGCGACGCGGAACTTTCTGAACTACCGGCACCCTGACATCCAGGAGGGCGACTTCGCCGGCCCGCGCGCCATGCTCGGCAACCGCTACAAGCTCGTCATCGACGGTGAGCGCGCGGCCTCGCGGGAACTCTTCGACGTGCGCAACGATCCAGCGGAGAAGCACAACATCATCGCCACCCATCCGGACGAGGCGAAGCAACTCGAGCGGGCATTGCGCGACTGGCAGCAATCGGTGCTCCAGAGCCTCACGGGCGCCGACTATCGCTGACACACTCCGCCCACTCCGCACGACAGCATCGGCGCCACCCCGCGATCGCCCGAAGCCACGCACGAAGGCCAAATTCGCGTCCGTTCGCGTGATTCGCGGGAGCCGTCAGCGCCAGTGCCCCGGCACGAACACCAGCCGGCCGTTTTGCGTCTCGGAGTGCGCGGGCACGTAGGTATTGGCGAGCGGCGGCGGCACTTCCCAGCGTCCGCTCATCCACGTGTAGTTTCGTCCGTCGTAGATCCAGTAGCCGGCCACCCAGATCGCATTCGACGCAGGCTGCTGCGGAATGGCATCGACCGGCGTGGGCGGCGGCGCCGGCGGCTGCGCCCGGGAAACGCGATAGCCGCGATCGTCGGGCGTTTCATAGCGCCCGGGCGGGCGACCCGGCGCGCCGTAAATCGTACCGCGCTCCTGATCGACGTTGTTGCCGATCACGCCACCCGCCACCGCGCCCGCCGCCGCTCCGAGGATGGCGCCGCCGAAGGCGTCACCGCCCCGACTGTTGTGGCCAATGATGCCGCCCGCGAGCGCACCCAGCGCGCCGCCGGTGACCGCACCTTGTTCCGTGTTAGGACCGGTCCCGACGCACCCCGCGAGCACGGTGCATGCGGCCAGAAGCGGAATCACGACGATGGATTTATTCATGGGAAAAGCGGATGAGCGACGTCAGACGATCACCGGTGCCGGAAACCGCCCCGGGAATAACCGCCGCCGTGAAACGAGCGATAACCGAGCCCGAAGCTGAACGAGACCGGTGGATACCAGATGCCCGGATAATAATAGGGCGACGGTTCGTAGTAGATCACGCGCGGTGCCGTCTCATAGACGACCGCCGGAGGCGGCGAAACCACCACGACGCGCGGCGCAGGTGCCGTCGATGTCGATGTGGGTGCCGCGACGCCCGCCGGCGGCAGCGATTGATAGGCCACCGTCACTGCCTGGCCGCTCGCGTTGCGATAGAAGGCAATCAGCTGCGTCGACGTTTGGACGATACGCTCGACGGTCAGTCCTTGAGCGGCAGCGGCGGAGGTCAGGTCAGCCGGACTGGGCAACTGCGGCGTATAGACCGTCTGGCTCACGCGCGTCGGCGGAGACGTGTCGGACGAAAGTGCCGACTCGACCGACGCTGCCGTCGACGGCGTCGCCACGCTCGTCGCTGGCACGCCCGGAGCGGGCGAAGCGGGCTGCACGATGGCCGTGCTCCCGGCGGATTGCGCGTAAGCGACGCCGGTGCTGAGAGCGGCGACGATCGCGAGGGAAAGAGACGGTCGGAACAGGGGGCTCACCCTCCTTGCGACCGGGAGCAACACCCCAATGTGCCGTCATTCCATGTCTGAACTTTCTACACTGCGCCCGACTCCGCTAAGCCCGCTCAGGCAGCGCCAAGCGGCATCGGCGATTGCGCAAGTGAGCGTGTGCGCAGTCGCGACGTCCAAGCGGAACCGATACCCGGAATGACACCACCCCAGGTGGCGTGATGGCATTCCGACGCAGGGTTACTTGCCGACGTAACTCAGCCGGTAAACCTTGTTGCCGAAGTCGTCGCTGAAGAGGAGCGAGCCATCCGGCGCCTGGGTGCAATCCGCGGGCCGGCCGAGAATCTCGGTCCCGTTCTTGAGGAAGCTCACCATCTTCAATTCACCGTAAGGATGGCCGTTTTCGAAGAGGAGGCGCGAAACGCAATAGCCCACCTTGGCACTCGCGTTCCAACCACCCTTGAACGCGACGAAGAGATCGCCGCGGGCGTTCGGGAACTTGTCGCCGTTGTAGAAGGTGAGCGAATTCGCCGAGCTGTGCGCCGGCAGGAGCCACTCGGGCACGGTGGTCATCTTCGCGTATTCCATCAGGCGCGGCTCATTCAGGAAATTCAGGTTGGGCTGATTCTTGCCGAGAATCCATGGGTGCCCGTAGAAGCCGCCCTCGACATAATGATTCAACTCCGCCGGCGGATTGTGGTCCGTGATCGGCTGGCCGAACTTCTTCTCCCCCTCGAGCTTCGCGGCCATGTTGTCGATGTCGTGATCGACGCCCCAGAGTTCGTCGGTGCCGGGACGGACCGAGAATTTCTCCGTGTTGCGAATGCCGGACGCGAACAGCTTCTTGTCCGACCCGTCGAGCGCGAAGCTCCAGATCTTTTTCCGCTCGGACGCCTCGATGGGTTCGTCGGTGGCATTGGTCTGGTCGCCGACATGCGTGTAGATGCGTCCCTTGTGAATCAACAGGGCGCGCCACATGTGACCGCCGCGGGCTCCCGTCGGCAGCAGGTCGGGGCCGATCACCTGGACTTCCTCATCGGCCTTGCCGTCGCCATTCGTGTCGCGCGCCTTGCTGATCCCGTTCAACTGCGCGAACCACAGCCAGCCGTCGTGCCACTGCACGCCCTGCATGATGCTGCTCGGCTCCTTGCCCGCGACGAACGGCGTCTGCGTCTCATACGTGCCGTCACCATTCGTGTCGCGGCACGCGATGATTTTTCCTTCCTTCGGCACGCTGACGAACAGCGTGTTGTCCGGACCAAACGCGAGGAAGCGCGGCGTCTTGATGCCGTCGACCGCCACCGAGAGCGTGTAACCGTCGCGGACCCAGACGCCCGCCGGGACATCGGCGGCCCGGGTGGACGACGCACCCGTCAGCGACAAAGCGATCGCCACAGCGGCAATCGAAGCGAAAAAGCGAGAGGAGTTCATAGGGGCGATAACAAGCCAGTTGGGGAGCGGACGCATTCCGGGATAGGCGAGCGCGCGCGGCGAGGCAACGCCCAAGGTTTCGCGCGCGTGGCGGACTTCCTCATCGCCGCCAACTCAGCGCGCCGCGATCGCGTACAGGTGCGTCATGGTGCCGATGTAGATCACGCCATTCGCCGCCGTCACCGTGGCACTGATCTTCTCGGGAAACGTGTGCTGGAAGAGCACGCGCTTCTCGCGTTCCGCGGCGAACACCCAGAATTCGCCGGTGCGCGTGCCGACGTACACCTTGCCGTCCGCGACGTACGGCGACGCCCAGAACAGTCCGCCGCAGGGATGCGTCCAATAGGGCTTGCCGGTGACGGCGTCGACGCAGTGCACATTCTTCGCGGTATCGGTGGCAAACACCAGCCCGTCGACCACCGCGGCCGTGGTGAGCGTGTGCTGCACCAGCGGATACGACCAAACCTCGGTCGGCCCCGCGCCCACGTTCGCACGGGTCAGGTCCACGCACTTGAGCCAGGCGGCGTTCTTCCCCCAGAACACATCGCCGCCGCCCGCGACGTACATCCGGCCGTCGAGCACCACCGGCATGCCGTAGATGTTGCTCGGCCCTTCGCGGCGGTTCTGCGTGAAACGATGAACGCCGTCCTTGGGCGACGAGGGATCGAGATCGTACTGGAACGTCTTCTCGAGCGTGCGCGGCGCGGCGGTCTCAGGCGCACCGGTAATCGGCTTGAAGCCGTACACGATGCCGTTGCCGCCGGCGAAGACGATGCGGGGCTCGCCGTTCACGACCGCGGCCGCGGGTGAGGACCAAGTTGCGTGGAAAATCGCCGGCGCGATACCCTCGCGATCGCGGGCCACGTAGCGGCCGGTACGCTTGTCGATCACCACGAGGCTCGGCGCATCCGGCGTGTGAATTTTCCGGTGAGTGTTGTCCACGCCGGTCGAGGTGTTGACGTAGAGATAATCCCCAAGGATGAGAATCGAACTGCAGGCGGCATCGTGCGGCCACGTGCCGGCCTGGGCGACGAGATCGAAGGCCCACACGATGTCCGCATCCAGCGGTCCGAGTTGCACCGGCTCGCGATCGAGCGGCCGCAGACCCGGCTCGGGCTGGATCGCGGCACCCGCGACGGCCCTCGGCGCGGCGCCGGAATTTCGGCGTGGCGTGAAGTAGGCCGCCTCGTCGCGAAACGGCCCGGCGTTGCCGTCGGCGAGTCCGCGCACGTCGAGGCACAGCACCACCCCGCGGTTATCTAGGACGTAGGCGCGATCGCCCTCGACCGTGACCGTCGACGAGATGCCGCACTTGGGCCAGTCGAAGTACGGATCCTCCTCGCGCTTCGGCACCACGAGCTGCCAGAGCAGCGAACCGTCGCGCTCGGAGAAACACATGACCACGCCCCGATCGCCCGGGTGCCGGGGATCGCGCGGCTCGCCATTGTTCGTGCCGATGAAAACGCGCCCGTCGGCGATCACCGGCGTGGAGTGCGACTCCGTGCCGAGCGCGGCCACCCATTTCACGTTCCTTCCCGTCGCGACATCGAAGGTGGCGGGCAGTCCCCGTTCGGCGGATACAAGATTGCGCGACCACGCCGTGCCCCACTGCGGTTGGTCGGCGGAAAACGCCGGTGCCGCACCCAGCACGGCCACTACCAGGGGAAGCGAGCGGGGAAGGCGCGGCATGCGGTAGAAGTAGCCGGCGTGGCCGGCAAATGGCAATCGCCGGCTCGCGCCCCACGCCGGTCCGTCGCTGCATCCGCCCGCACTCCTCAATCGTTGCAACACCGTGATCCACTCCTTCAGCCGTGAGCAGTACGTCCCCGGTGACCCGGCACAGACCTGGGCGTTTTTCGCCTCGCCCCACAATCTCGATCGGCTCACGCCGCCGGACCTGCGCTTCGCGATCGTCGGCGATGTCGCCCCGCGAATGTACGCGGGCCAGATGATTGAGTACCGGATCGGCGTCACGCCGGGTGTCACGACCCGCTGGCTCACGGAGATCACCCACGTGCGGGAGCCCCACTTCTTCGTCGATGAACAACGCATCGGCCCGTACCAGCTCTGGCATCACGAGCATCATTTCGCCGCCGCGGCGGACGGCCGCGGCGTGCACATGACGGATCGCATCACCTACGATCCCGGCTGGGGTCCGCTCGGCGGCATCGTCAATCGCGTGTGGCTGCGGCGACGACTCGCCGCGATCTTCGATTTCCGGGCGCGGGCGATCAGCGAGCTCTTTCCGTCCACACCGCCGCATGCGCCCCTGCCTTCAGGGCAGAAAAAAGCGGCCGCCTGAGGCGGCCGCTGGTTTCCTAAACGAGCGAAGCAAACGTCCGACGCCTTAGAACCTCAACCGGGCGCCGAACTGAATGCGCCAGCGGGACATCGTGTTGTCGTAGACGAACGAATCCGGACTAAAGGACGTCGGGCGGATCAGACCGGTCGCGCTGTAGCTGGCCTGCCCGATGAATTGCCGCCGGAACACATCATTCGTCTGCCGGAAGGCCTCTTCATAGTAATTGAAGAGGTGGTTATTGAGGAACGAACCGAAGTTGATCCAGTCGGCGAAGACCTCGAGTTCAAACGTGCGAACCTGCAGCGGGATCGTCTGCGAGACGTGCAGATCCAGCTTGTTGACCCACGGCTGCCGGTAGGAATTTTTCGGCGCGACGCCACCTGCGTAGCGCGAGAGGCCGCTGGATTGGATGAAGGAAAACATCGCCGCGGATTGCGCTGCCGTCAGGCCGCTGAAGTCGAAACGCGGGTCGTTGGGACCGCTGGGCACGGCAATGGCGTCGTTGGACTGGCCGTCGCCGTTGAGGTCGTTCGCGTAGATCCAGCTGAAGGGATTGCCACTGCGACCTTCATAGCTGAGCGAGATCAGCGTCTTCGCCTTCTTCCAGAAGCGGAACTCGCGGCGGGCGCCGACCAGCACGCGGTCGCGAATCTCGAAGTCGGACGTACCGTTTTCCACGACACTCTGGTTGAAGATCACGTTGCGCTGCCACTGGCCGGAGGCGGTGGTCTGGCCGACGGCCTGCGCCTCGGTCGAGCGACCGCGGGTGTAGCTCACATCGAACGCCCAGCTGTTCTTCATCGGGCGCGACCAGGAGATCGATCCGTAGCTGGAATAACCCGCACTCACGTTCTTGAGCCGGTAGATATCGGTGAAGGCACCGAAACGAGCATTGGCCAGCGTGCTCGGGTTGCCGGCGTAGCGCTGGCGTCCGTCCGCGCCCAAGGTCGTGGCCCGGATGTTTTCGTTGGTGATGAACAGCGCCTGATCGATCCGGGTATGGATGAACTCGATCGTGAGCGTGCTCGAAAGAAACGGCAGCTGGCGATCAATGGCGATGTTCCCACGCCAGACGGACGGCAGCTTGATGCCGGGGTCCGCGAAGTCGATTTGACGACGCAGCGACGGATTGTCCGTGCCGGTGCCAATCGGGTTGGCCGGATCAAACGTGCGCAGGTAGCTCGCGAAGGAGCCCTGTCCGGGATTATTCTGGCCAATCAGCGCGAAACTGCCCGCACCGATGTTGTTGTAGGAATTCGAGAACAACACCCAGGGAGCGCGTCCCACGAAATGTCCGACGCCACCACGCAGCTGGGTGCGGCGTTCCTCCTCGAGGGCCAGGTTGAAGCTGAGGCGCGGCGAGAGGTAGCTCTGGCCGTCGAGCGTGCCATTGTTGCGGAACCCGGAATCGTTCAGCAGTTGCTGATTCAACGCCGGCTTCTTTTCTGTCTCCGAGAACTCGTAGCGCAGGCCAAAGTTCACATTGAGGCGAGAGTTCACATTCCACTTGGCCTGGGCAAAGACGCCGTTGGTCGCAAAATCCGAGAGGTCGCCCACCGGCCGCAGTTTCGGGTCATACGCCGTCCGATCAATGCGGGCCGGCCGGTCAGCCACAAAGTCGGCCACGTTCGCAAAGGTGATCTGGCCGTAGGAGCCGGAACGGAACAGATTGTAGTAGTCGGTGTATTCGCGCTCGTAGCCGCCGGTGAACACGAAATTGCGGAAAAGATAATCAGCCACCGCGCTGTACTGTTTCGTCTCGACGCCGATTTCGTTACCCTGGCGATTCAGATCGGTGCCGGCCACCAAGAGACCGCCATTGGTCGCGACGTTATTCCGGGTCAGTCCGGTCACACCGTAAATCGAAACCTCGGGCGCAATGGTGTTCACGGGCGTGATCTGCGGCTGCTCCACGGTGCCGAACTTGATCTCGGTCTTCAGGTTCGGGGACCACTGACTGAAGACCTGCGCGGTAAGATTCTTCTCCTGTCGTTCCTGCGAATAGAAATTGCTGTCAAACGCGGTCACGGCGTTGGCGTTTAACGACGGCACCGTGCTGGTGATCGTGCGGGTCGTGCTGACAAAACTGCCGAACTGGGGCACCAGGCCCTTGGTCTTGGAATAACGGACCGAGGCGCGGTGCCCGGAGGTGATGTTCCAGTCGAGCTTGGCGAGGAAGATTTCGTTGTTTGAAACATTCGACGCCGCGCCGCCCAAATCGCCCCATTGAATGCTCTTGCCCGACGCCGTGTTGTAGGCGGCAAACGCGCTCTTGATCGATGCAAGCTGGGTGGCGTCGACGCCGGTCATTCCCGTTGTGCTCGGCGGCGCGGTGCGAACGAACTTCTCGTAGTTGACGAAGAAGAAAAGCCGGTCCTTGAGGATCGGGCCGCCCAAGGTACCACCCTTGGTGATACGCTCCAGCTTCGGCACAAACTTGACCCCGGACGTCGCGCGGGTCGCCACGTCCTCGCCCTGCAGCTGCAGGGCGCCGAAATGATCGCCACTGAAATAGTAATACGCGGAGCCGCGGAACTGATTGGTTCCGCGCTTGGTGACGGCATTGATCGAGGCACCGGTGAAACCCGCCTGGCGGACATCGTACGGGGAAACCTGGACGGACAACTGCTCCAGCGTGTCCAGCGAGAGCGGATTGTAGAATGAAGCGAGGCCGGTGCCGTTGAGTCCGAATTGATCGTTGATGCGGCTGCCATCGATCTGAATCGAGTTATAGCGGTTGTTCTGACCAAGAGCCGTAATCTGAGCCTCTTCGCGATCACCCGAAAGCGAACGCAGCGTCACAAAAGTCGACGCGCTGATCAAATCAGCGAGGGAGCGCTGCGTGGTGGGCTTCGAAGCCAGCCGAGCGCTGTCGAACACGTTGCCCGCACCCACGGCGGAACTGTCGAGTTCGTTGGGAGCGGCCGCCACGACGAACTTCTCGAGGGTCACCACGTCCGTCGCCTGCAGGCCGAAGGACACATCGATGTCGGAGCCCAGCTGCGTCTCGACATCCTTCCTTTCAGCCGCGCGATACCCGCCGGCCGAGCTGGCCACCGTGTACGGACCACCGACGACCATGCCGCGAAAGTTATAGCGGCCGGATTCGTTCGTGGTGCCGCGATAGGTCGTGCCGGTCGGCACATGCACTGCGGTCACCGTGGCACCGGCCAATGCTTTGCCCGACGGATCGCGGACCACTCCGGTCATGCCCGACGTCACAACCTGCGCATGAAGGGCCGCCGCAAAAAGCAGGGCCATCGCCCCGCAAAGCATTCGATTCAACAGTTTCGATAGTTTCATCATGGTGTGTGTAGCTGGTTTGTCCCGGTGTCGGCCTTGCTGCCGGCACAACTGCAACGGTCGAGCTAGAGCCGGGCCAAAATGGAGGTCAAGTCCTTGCGGCCCGCCCGCAACCGGACTTTACGCACACGTAACATTCACCCGCCCCCGCTCCGGTCGGCGTTCGCACGGCGCGGCGGCGATGCAGGATGCACGGAGCCCGCCGCCCGATCCCGCACCTTGCACGACCGAAGCCCCCGCCTGAGCCATGGGAGATTTTACGGACGAAATCCTAAGCCGCATGCTGCAATGCGCTTAAGACTGCGGGGACGGCGTTGGCACGCGTCAAGGTAAGCAGAACGCGCCAGCGCCACGTCCTGGCGCCTGGATTACAACCCGTTCACCTTATGATCGCACCGTCCCTCTCGCTCCCTTCGTTCCTACTTCCGACCCAGGGTTCGGATCAGCCGGCAGTCAGTGAACGTGCGGAAAAATCGGCCGCGTCGCGCCGGGAGGCGCTGCACGATGCGGAACTGGTGCGGCGCTTCAACGCCGGGGAGGAATCCGTCTTCGTGGAGATCATGACGCGCCATCGTGAGCGCATCTTCGCGATCGCGCTTTCGTTGCTGCGCAACCGGGCGGACGCCGAGGAAATCGCGCAGGACACCTTCATCCGTGCGCACCGCGCGCTCCCGCGGTTCCGCGGCGATTCCTCGCTGGCCACCTGGCTGCATCGCATCGTGGTGAATCTCGCGCGCAACCGGTACTGGTATTTCTTCCGCCGCCGCCGGCACGCCACCGTGTCGCTGGATTGCGCGCTCACGGACGACAGCTCCGTGACGTTCGCCGACGTTGTCGCCACCGATGCGCCCACGCCGGCGCGAGCCGCGGCCAACGGCGAGTTCTCCGCGCTCGTCACCGCGTGCATGGAGAAGCTCGATGCGCGTCATCGCGAGATCCTGCGTCATCGCAATCTGCTGAACCGCTCGTACGAGGAGATCGCGAGCGCCCTCGGCATCAACGTTGGCACGGTCAAGAGCCGCATCGCGCGCGCGCGGGCGAACCTTCGTTCGTTGATCGCGAAGACCTGCCCCGAGTTCGACGATGACGCCGCGCCGTCGGACTGGTTCGAAACGAATCGCGCCACCGGACGCGTGAGCACGGCCGCCGCATAGGAGAAAATGCCGTTGCATCCTGATTTCTGATACGCAGGAGACACCCCGCAAGCGATCGCGGCGGTCGATTGCGGTCACCGAAAGAAAATTCAATCCGTTGAAAAAGCGGATTCCTATACGCGTATTGCCCTGCTACAAGGTGGGGCATGGTCACGTTTTCCGCAGTTGAACCCCGGCCGCTTACCCCCGGCACAACACCCACGGCTGAGTCGAAATTTTCCGGCATCGTCGGCGTCGTACGCTCCGGCGGCGAGTTCCGCCTGATCGCGCTGCGCACGGTCGCCCCCGGCGAAAGGATGTTTCAGATCGAAGGGGAGAAGACGCACCGGCCCTCGCGCTATTCGGTGCAGATCGGCGAGAACCTGCACATCGATCTGAACCACAGCCACAGCACCGAGGAGGTGCTCGATCGTTATTTCTGGCGGTTCATGAACCACGGCTGCGAGCCCAACACGGCCATCCGCGGTCGCGACGTGGTCGCGGTGCGCACGATCCAGCGGTGGGAGGACGTCACGTTCAACTACAACTCCACCGAGCATGACATGGCCGAGCCGTTCGCCTGCCGGTGTGGCAGCCCCCGCTGCCACGGCACGGTGCGCGGATTCAAGTATCTGTCCCGGCAGGACCAGGAACGGCTGCGACCCAGCCTCGCGGCTCATCTGCTCCGCCATCTCGATCCCATCTCACCCGGGGTCGCGATGCCGGTCACGGCATGAGCGGTCCGGTGGCACCGGATTCCGTTCGGTCGGCGCAACGCAGCGTGGAACTTCACCTGCTGCATTCGTTTTTCGAGCGCGCGGCGGATCGCACGCCCGAACATCCGGCCATCGACGTGCCGCCCGGGCCGGATCGCCCCGTCCGTCGCGTCATTACCTATGACGCGCTGCGCCAGCAGGCCAACGTCCTCGCGCACGCGCTGCATCCGCTGGTCACCGGCGAAGGCATGGTGGCCGTGCTCCTGCCGCGCACGTCCGAACTGCTGTTCGGCGCCCAGCTGGCAATCCTGCAGGCAGGCGCTGCGTTTGCCTGCATCGATCCTTCTTTCCCCGACGAGCAGGTCCGGGAGATCCTCGCGGATTCGCGCCCGGTCGCGGTGATCACCAGTGCCGCGGGCGCACGACGACTCGACGCCCTCCGTCCCAGCGGCACCAGCATTCTCATCGCGGAAACGATCCTCGACTCGCACCCGCGGGCGACGCCCGCCCTGGCCGCGCCGGCGTGGCTTGCGCCGCATTCGCTCGCCTATGTGATCTACACGTCGGGCACGACCGGCCGCCCCAAGGGCGTGATGATCGAACACCGCAGCATCGCGAACCTCGTCGGCTCCGATCTCGCCGAGTTCAAACTCACCCCGCGCGATCGCGTGGCCCAGGGTTCGTCCGCCGCCTACGACTCATCGATTGAGGAAACCTGGCTGGCCCTCGCGGCTGGTGCGACACTCGTCGTGATGGACGATGACGCCGCGCGGCTCGGGCCGGATCTCGTCGCCTGGCTTCGGCGCGAACGCATCACGGTGTTGTGCCCACCGCCCACGTTGCTGCGCACGACGGGGTGCAATGATCCCGCCACAGCCCTGCCCGATTTGCGGCTGCTCTACGTGGGCGGCGAAGCGCTGCCGCCGGACGTCGCGAAACGCTGGGCGCCGGGTCGGCGCCTTGAAAACGGTTATGGTCCCACGGAGTGCACCGTAACGTCGCTGCGCACGCCGATCACCGCCGACGGCGAGATTTCCATCGGCCGGCCGGTGCCGGGGTTGGACGCGTGGGTGTTGAACGACGCGCTCGAGCCGGTACCGATCGGCGAGGCCGGTGAACTTTGTCTCGGCGGCGTCGGCCTCGCTCGCGGCTACCACGGCCGCCCGGATCTCACCGCGGAAAAATTTCCCCAGCACGCCCGGCTCGGTCGCATCTATCGCACCGGCGATCTGGTCGAGCAAACGCCATCGGGTCACTTTCTCTACCGCGGCCGGATCGATGCGCAGGTGAAACTGCGCGGCTATCGCGTGGAACTCGAGGCCATTGAAGCCCGGCTCACCGAGATTCCCGGCGTGCGCGAAGCGGCGTGTCACGTGCAGGGCGAAGGCGCGCGCCAGTTGCTGACCGCGTTTGTCGTGCCTGAGCATCCGCATTCGCCACCAGCGTTGGATCAACTCGCCCTGGTGCTGCGGAAAGTGCTGCCGGTGTACATGGTGCCCGCGCGCTTCGGTCTGCTCGATCAGCTGCCGCGCACCGTCGGTGGAAAAATCAACCGCCGCGCGCTGCCGGTGCTGGCGGACGACACCCCCGCCGCCGCGCGGCCCGTGGTCGCACCGCGCAACGCCCTCGAACGCACGCTGGCGAGCGTGTTTGCCAAGGTCTTCGAAGCTTCCACCGCGATTTCGATTCACGACGATTTTTTCCGCGACCTCGGCGGCGATTCATTGAGTGCGGCGGTCGTCACGTCGCTGCTCCGCGAAGATCCAGCCACGGCCTCGCTGACAGTCCGCGATCTCTACGAGGCGCGCACGATCGCCGAACTGGCGCAGCGCGCCAGCGACGGCGCGGTGGCCGCACCGGCGCCGCCGGAAGCAGCCCGGACGCAGGCGGGCAAGCCGGCGCTCGCGACGTTGCTCCAGACACTCTGGCTCGCCAAGGGCGTCGTGGTCGGATCGGTGACCGCCTACGTGGGGGCGTTTTTGATTCTGCCGCAGGTGACGCCAATCGTCGGCGTGCTGCCGCTCGTGTTCTTTGCACCCGTGGTCGCAGCTCTCGGGCTCGCTCTCTACGTACCGCTCTCGCTGCTGGCCGCCGTGCGGCTCAAGCGCCTCCTCATCGGTCGCTATGTGCCGCTGCGTGCGCCGGTCTGGGGCAGCTTCTACGTGCGCAACTGGATCGTCCAGCAGGCGGTCAAGAGCGTGCCGTGGTGGGTGATCGAGGGCACGGAGTTCCAATGCACGGCCCTGCGCGCGCTCGGCGCGACGATCGGTCAACGCGTGCACCTGCACCGCGGCGTCGATCTGTTGCAGGGCGGCTGGGACCTGTTGGAGATCGGTGACGACGTCACGATCAGTCAGGACGCCACCATCCGGCTCGTCGAACTCGAGGACGGTGCGATCATCGTCGGTCGCATCACGCTCGGTGCGGGCAGCACACTCGACATTCACGCGGGCGTGGGTGCCAACACGCACGTCGGTCCCCGCGCCTACCTGACCGCGTGGTCGTCGCTTTCGCGCGGCGGCAGGATTCCCGCCGGCGAACGCTGGGACGGGATTCCCGCGCATGCGGCGGGTGCAGCGCCCGACGCCCCTGAAATCAGAAAAGGGGAACGCATCCTTTCGCCGCGCGCCGCGGGTGTGCGCATGCTGACGGGACGCTTCGCGCTGCTGCTCGTGCTCGCCGCACCGGCGGAATTGCTGGCGGTCGCGCTGGCCGCGGGCGCTGGCATCGGCAGCGAACAGGTCACCCGGTGGCTGTTAAGTCCCACGTTCACTCTGCCGATCGCGCTCGCCGCGATCGCGTTCGCGGCGCTCGTCACTCCGCTCACCGTCGTGATGCAAGCCGTCGCCTGCCGCTTGATGGGCCGCGTGTCCGCGGGCGTCATGAGTCGCTGGAGCCCCGACTACGTGCGCGTCTGGCTTAAGACCGGCCTGGTGGATGCGGGCGGCCGCTGGCTCTACGGCACGTTGTTCTGGCCGACGTGGCTGCGGGTGGCCGGGATGAAAGTGGGCCGCGGCTGCGAAATCAGCGGATTGATCGATACGGTGCCCGAGATGGTCGAGATCGGCGCCGGCACGTTTTGCGCCGATGGCATCTATCTGGCCGGTCCACGGGTGCATCGCGGCACCGTGGCGATCGCGGCGGTGAAGTTGGGAGAGAACACCTTTCTCGGCAACGGCGTCGTGATCGCCGGCGGCCAGCAACTCTCCGACAACATTCTCATCGGTGTCTGCACGATCGCGGACGAAACCAGCATCCGTTCCGGCACGGCGTGGTTCGGGCACCCGCCGTTCGAATTGCCGCAACGCCAGGTGATCGCGTGCGATCACCGGCTCACGCACGCACCGTCGTCATTGCGTTACCTGAACCGGGTTTTCTGGGAGCTGCTGCGTTTCGCGCTGCCCGTGGCACCGGCGCTGGTGCTGCCGTTGTGGTTTGTCGCGCTCAACGCCACCGCGGGCGTGGTGCCGCTGCCACTTTTTATTCTCGGCGTGGTTCCGGCGATCAGCGTCGGTGCGATCGCGTCGCTCGTGGCGCTGGCCGTGGCGATCAAGTGGTCGCTCCTCGGCCGCGTGCAAAAAGGCACGCACGCGCTGTGGTCATGCTGGGCGAGCCGGTGGGACTTTGTCTGCATGGCGTGGAGTTATTATGCGCCCGGAGTGACCGCGGCGCTGGGCGGGACGCTCCTGCTGAGTCCGTTGCTGCGCGCCATGGGCGTGCGCGTCGGCCGGCGCGTCATTCTCGGCGGCGGCTTCGCCCAGGATCTGCCCGATCCGGACATGCTGACGATCGAGGACGGCGCGACGGTCGACTGTATGTTCCAGGCGCATACGTTCGAGGATCGGGTGTTGAAGATCGACCAGGTGATCATCCGGCGCGAGGCCTCGGTGGGGCGCAACGCCGTCCTGCTCTACGGCGCGGAAGTCGGCGCGCGCACCCGGGTCGCGGCCCACAGTGTCGTGATGAAACACGAGCGGCTGCTGCCCGGCCGGCACTACGCGGGCTTCCCGACGCGGCCGCAGCCGATGGAAACCGGCGCGAACGGCAGCTAGGCCCAAAGGCGGGCGGAGAATCTCGCGCGACTCACGCGGTCAGGCGCTCTTCTCGAGGACTTTCTCCAGCGCAATCGGCCCCATGTCGCCGAGCCGGGACAGCAGCAGGTGACCGTCGAAGAGCAACACGCGGTGCTTCATCGCGTATTCCCTCGCCTCGGCCGCAAAGCCTGACGGCGCGAAATACCAGCCGGTGGGCACGCCGTCCGCGGTCATCATGCCGAACAATTCCCGCAGCCGCCGCACGGTGATGATGCCGGCGTTGCCCGACGCGCAACACACGTAGGCGCGCGGGTGGTCGTCGCCTTCGCGCCGCAGCACGAGATCCTTTTCGCCATCGGGCGGCATCGTTTGCACCTGGAATCCGTCGCTCTCGGCCAGACGCACGGCCACGGCCCGCACGCGCTCGCGCGACCATTCGATGATTTCCTCGTAGGGCGGCAGGCCGCTCGCCGCGGCATCGATGCGCGCCGACACCACCACCGCCTTCGGCAGCGGCGGGGGCGTGATCCAATCACGCCACACCAACCAAAACAGCAGGGCCGCCGCCACCACGCCCACGGCCAGGGCCTTGAGCGCGAGTCCGGCGGAGGAAAAAAGACCCGCCGCCGCACTCGGCGCCCCCCGGCCCGGCGCGCCGCCCGCCGCCGGTCGCTCGGTGCCCGCCGGCAGCGGGGCGAGGCCGAGCAGATCGTGAGCGTCGCGCAAGGCCGCGATCACCTGCGCGCGAAAGGCGCCGCCCGGCTCCGGCCGCGCGACATCAATCTTCGCCAGCTTCTCGCCCGCGGGCGAGAGGATGAGCAGCGTGGGATACACCGTAATGCCAAGACGGAGACGCAGTGCCTGATGCTGTTCGCGTTCGGCGGGGGACGCCGGAATCTGATCGGACAGATCGGCGATGAAGAACGCGTACGCCGCGCCGAAGACGCGCGCGAATTCCGGATGAAGGATCACGTCGTCGTGCAACGGCGATCCGCGCCCCTGCCAGTCCGCGCCGGTGAACAGCGCGATGATGTTTCCGCCACGGCGCGTGGCCTCCCGGCCGGCCTCGTCGAAATTTGCGCGCCAGGCGTCCGCCGGCGTCGCGGCCCGGCGCGGTCCCGCAGCCGTTGCCTCGGCCGGCTCCGCCGCGCGCCGGGGTGCCGACGGCCACGGCACGTTGGGTTTGAATTCGATGCGCTCTACCCGGCCGCCATTGAGGGTCACGCGACCCTGCGGATAGGTGAGGATTTCCTTCGACCCCAGCTTCGACTGTCCGCTCGGCGGTCCGAACGTGTTGAGCACATGCTCCCGCGACGCCCCGGGGCCCAGCACGGTCCCTTCCGCTGCCGACGACAGCAGTGGCAGGGCGACGGCCAGCAGCCAGGCGCGACAGATCAGCCAATAACGCACATCTGTTTCAATCGGCCGGGACGTCAGGCGAAACACCCTATGGCGGGTAAAACATTCGCAAACGAGCGCGCCGGCAGACGCGGTGGGGCGTGATTTCACGCCCGATGTGGCGCCCCGGAATCCGGCGAAGATTTTCCGTGCCCTGCACCGGGGCGCGCGGCTAACTCCCGTGCTCCATGTCCACCGCCACGTCCGAACTCGACTTGCTGCTGAAGCGCACCTTCGGCTACGCGACCTTCCGGCCGCTGCAACGCGAGATTTGCGAGTCGGCGCTGGCCGGGCGGGATGTGTTTGCACTGCTCCCGACCGGCGGCGGCAAGTCGCTGTGTTTCCAGATTCCCGCGCTCATGCGCGGCGGCCTCACGCTGGTGGTGTCGCCGCTGATCGCGTTGATGAAGGACCAGGTGGACGCCCTGCAGGCCAGCGGCGTGGCGGCGACATTTCTCAACTCCAGCCTCGATGCCGACGAGGCGCGATCGCGGTTGCGCGGCCTGCACCGGAACGAATACCGGCTGCTGTACGCGGCACCCGAGCGGCTGCTGCTCGATGGCTGGGCCGAGAACCTGAAGAAGTGGAACGTGACCGCGCTCGCGATCGACGAAGCCCACTGCGTCTCGGAATGGGGCCACGACTTCCGGCCCGAGTACCGCCAGCTCGCCAAGCTGCGCGAGGCGCTGCCCGACATTCCCGTGATGGCCCTGACGGCCACCGCCACGGCTCGAGTCAGGACCGACATCATCAACCACCTCAAGCTGCGGCAGCCCGAGGTGTACGTCGCCAGCTTCAACCGCCCCAACCTCACGTACCGCGTGGTGCCGAAGGATCAGCCGCTGAAGCAAATCATCGAGTTCGTGCGCAAGCGCGAACACGAGAGCGGCATCATCTACTGC
The DNA here is from genome assembly GCF_047521145.2 of Terrisphaera buseokensis. Taxonomy (GTDB): domain Bacteria; phylum Verrucomicrobiota; class Verrucomicrobiia; order Opitutales; family Opitutaceae; genus ER46. Next base: position 6,294,912 of record NZ_CM134186.1, read on the forward strand.
GCCAGCCGCGCCACCGCCGAACGCACCGCCGAGGCGCTCGCGGGCCGCGGCTTCGCCGCGAGGCCGTATCACGCCGGGTTGGACGCCGCCGAACGCGCCCGCAACCAGGAGCAGTTCCTGCGCGACGACACGCGGATCATGTGCGCCACGATCGCGTTCGGCATGGGCATCAACAAGCCGAACGTCCGGTGGATCATCCACCACGATCTGCCCAAGAACATCGAGGGCTACTATCAGGAGACCGGGCGCGCGGGCCGCGACGGCCTGCCGGGCGACTGCCTGCTGCTGTTCAGCGCGGGCGACATCGCCAAGCAGACGCACTTCCTAGACGAGATCACCGACGAGAAGGAACAACAGATCGCGCGCGCGCAGCTGCGGCAGATCGTCCACTACGCCGAGAGCGCCTCCTGCCGCCGGACGGAACTGCTCGGCTACTTCGGTGAGACGTTTCCCCTCGAGAACTGCGCCGCCTGCGACAACTGCGCGGAGCCGCGCGAGACGTACGACGGCACGATTCCCGCACAGAAATTCCTCTCGTGCGTGTATCGCATCCTGCAGAACAGCCGCTTCAGCGTCGGCATCAATCACCTGACCGAGGTGCTTACCGGCGCCGACACGGAGAAGATCCGCCGGTGGGGGCACGACCGCCTGACCACCTACGGCATCGGCCGCGATCTCCCGCGTCCGGCGTGGGCGGCCGTCGGCCGCGAACTCATGCGGCTCGGCTACATCGCCGTCGCCGAGGGCGAGTTCGCCACGATCGAACTCACGGAGGCCGGCATGAACGTGCTGCGTACCCGGCAACCCATTACGCTGACGAAGCCGATGGACCTGCCCAAAGCCAGGCGCGTCACGACCCGCCGCGAAGGCGACATCGCCTGTGACGAAATCCTCTTCGAGCGCCTGCGCACGCTGCGCAAGACGCTGGCCGACGAGCGCCGCGTGCCCGCGTACATCGTGTTCGGCGACACGACGCTCCGCGCCATGGCCCGGCACTACCCGGCCAGCACGGATCAGATGGAAGGCATCCCCGGCATGGGTGAGAAGAAGCGCGCCGAGTTCGGCGAGGTGTTTGCGGCCGAAATCGCCCGCTACCTCGAGACGAACTCCCGCATGGCGTTCGAGTAGGCTCCGCTCCGGCGATCCCTCCCGGCCCGTTCACCCCGAAGGGGATGAGTAACATTACTCGCTCGGAAAACTGACCCGCGGCTCAAGGTGTCGCGCCCTGCGCCGATAGGTTTGAGGTGAGAAGTACCCTGTTGGGCTGGACGGCGAAGGAAGGGTGGCGAAGCCCCGGCAATGCCGATCCGGGCCACGCCCACCTCGTACTTTATTTTGGCAACATCGCCCGCCTGGAAGGCGAGACGACTCCGTTGCGCGAACTCGCCGCGCGGTTTCCCCAGGCCGTGGTGGCCGGCTGCAGCACTGCGGGGGAAATTTTTGGCTGCTCCGTGCGCGACGACTCCATCGCGGCCCTCTGCGTGACCTTTGACCATAGCCGCGTCCGCGCGGAAATGATTCACCTCGGTTCCGCCGCGGAAAGCTTTGACGCCGCCGCTGCGCTCGGCCGGCGGTTGGACGCGCCGGACTTGCAGCACATCTTCGTGTTGAGCGACGGGCTGAACGTCAACGGCACGCCGATGACACGCGGCTTCCGTTCCACTCTCACCGCCGGTGTATCCGTCACGGGCGGACTGGCCGGCGATGACGCCCGGTTTCAGCGCACGGTCGTCGGCCTGGGCGCCGACGTCGGCACCCATCGGATCGTCGCCATCGGCTTCTACGGCGATCACCTGCACGTGGGTTACGGCTCCGCCGGCGGTTGGGAGGCGTTCGGTCCGCGCCGGCTCGTGACCAAGTCCGCGGGCAACGTCCTGTACGAACTCGACGACCAACCCGCGCTGGCGCTGTACAAACGCTATCTCGGCGACCGCGCGTCCGAGCTGCCCGCCTCGGGCCTGCTGTTTCCGCTCTACCTCCTTCCGGACCGCGATGCCAAGGAGGGTTTGGTGCGCTCCATTCTCGCCATCGACGATGCCCAGCAATCGCTGACCTTCGCCGGCGACATCCCCAAGGGACACTACGTCCGGTTGATGAAGGCCGGGCACAACGCACTCGTCGACGGTGCGGGCGTCGCCGCCGGCAACGCCATCGGCGCCGCCATCGCCGGCAAGACGGGATTCGTCGTGATGGTGAGCTGCGTCGGTCGCAAGCTCGTCATGGGGCAGCGCATCGAGGAGGAGGTCGAGGCGGTGCTCGCCCAGCTGGGCGGCGACACGCCCGCGGTCGGCTTCTATTCCTACGGTGAGATCTGTCCGAGCGGCATCACGCACAGCTGCGACCTGCACAATCAGACGATGACCCTCACTTCGTTTTCCGAGGAGGCCTGATTCGGTTGAATGCGCTGCTCGCACGCCAGCTGCGAAAGTTCCGGCCCCGGGTCGATCCCACCGATCCGGCGTGGCAGGAACTCATCGCGGCCATCGCCAGCGCCTACGACGAGTTGCAGCAGGATCGCAGGCAGCTGGAACACACGCTCGAGGTTGTATCGACCGAGCTGACCGAAGCGAACGAGCGCCTGCGGCGTGACAGCGAGAGCCAGCTCGCGTCCATCAACGAGTATTACCAGCAGGTGCTGTCGTCGCAGCAGGGCATGATCCTGTGCGTGCGCCGGACGCCGCAGGGGTTTCTGCACACGCTCTGTCGCGGTGAACTCGCGCGCCGGCTCGATCTCACGCCGGAGCGGGTCGAGGGTTTCACGGTCGAGCACGTCGCCGCGGAGGAAAACGTCGCCGAGATCAACGCCGCGTACGAGCGCGCCTGGTCGGGCCAGAACACCGCGTTCTCCTATCGCAACGCCCGCACGGGCGTGGAGGTGTTCGCGTTGATGCGTCCGCGCTACGAGCACGGCGTCGTGCGCGAGGTGATTTCATCCTGCGTCGAAATCACCGCGCTCAAGGCGGCCGAGGTGGAACTGCGCGTGGCCAAGGAACGCGCCGAGGCGGCGGACCGCGCGAAGAGCGAGTTTCTCGCCGTGATGAGCCACGAAATCCGCACGCCGCTCAACGCGGTGCTGGGCTTTTCCAATCTGCTCCGCGAGGCCCCGCTCACGCCGGACCAGAAGGTCTGGGCCGGCACCATCTGCACCGCGGGCGAGTCGTTGCTCAGCCTGATCGACGACATCCTCGACTTCTCGAAAATCGAGGCGGGCCAGCTTTCGCTGCTGCCGGAGACCGTCTCGATCCCGGGATTGCTCGATGCAATCGCGTCGATTTTTCAGCAGCGGGCGCGGGCGAAGGGGATCACGCTCGAGACCTCGCGCCGTCCGGACATGCCGGAATACGTCAAAATTGATCCGCACCGGCTGCGGCAGATCCTGATGAATCTCGTCGGTAACGCGCTTAAGTTCACCAAGCAGGGTTTTGTCCGCGTCAATGCCGAGCTGGTCGCGCCCGCGACTGAAGCCGGCGCGCCGTGCCTGCTGCGGTTCACCGTCGCCGACTCGGGCATTGGCATCCCCGCCAACCGACGCGCGCGGCTGTTCAAACCGTTCAGCCAGGTGGACTCCTCGACGACGCGTAATTTCGGCGGCACGGGCCTCGGCCTCGCGATCTGCGAGCGGCTCGCGAAACTGCTCGGGGGCGACATCGGTTTCGAGAGCGAGCCCGGACGTGGCTCGACGTTCTTCTTCACGGTGCGCGCACCCATCGCCGAACTGCGGCCGGCCGCGCCGCCGGTCTCGGCCGAGACGCCCGTGCCGTTCAACCGCCCCACGCTGCGGATTCTCGTCGCCGAGGATCAACCGGAGAACCGGATGCTGATTGAAGACTACCTGCGTGATCGCGGCTTCGCGCCGGATGTCGTCGAGAACGGCCGGCTCGTCATCGAAGCCGCCAAGGCGCGCAGCTACGATCTGATCCTGCTCGATCTGCTCATGCCCGAGGTGGATGGCTGCCAGGCCGCGCAGGCCATCCGCCAGCACTTCAGCCCGGCGCGCGGTCCGCGCATCGTGGCGTTGACGGCGAATGTGTTTCCCGAGGATCGGGTTCGCTGTCGCGAGGCCGGCATGGATGGACTCCTCGCGAAGCCGATCGACTTCAAGGAACTCAAACGCGTGCTGGCTGGCGAGGCGACGGACCCGGGCAGCCAGTAAACGTCCGAACGTCCGGGCTGATTCCATTGCAGGCTGCGGCCCAATGACGCGGGGTTTTCGGATAGCGTCGGCACCGCCGGCATGGTTTTGTACCGCGAGATGACCTCGCCCGACGACAACATGCTCGCGACTCTGAGCCGGATGGGCGCGGCCCCGCCCGAGGTCATCGAGCTTTTCGACTACCTCGAGGACACGCCGATGTGGATGAAGGACGAGGCGGGCCATTACGAGTGGGCCAACGTCGCGCTGCTGCTGAATTTCGGCGTGAAAACGCGCGCGGAGCTCATCGGTCGGACCGACTACGACTTCTGCGGTGAAGTGCTCGCGAACCAATATCGGATCGACGACGAACGCGTGCTGCGCGGCGAACGCATCCTGTCGCGCGTCGAGCTCGTCGGCCGCTTCAACCACACCGCGCGCTGGTGCGTGACGTCGAAAGTGCCGTTGCGCGACGCCCACAGCCGGATTGTCGGCACGGCGGGAGTGACGCGTCCGGTCGCTGAGCGCGAAGCCACCGCGCCCGCCACGCCGGCCGGCTCACCGTTGAGCGTGGCGATTCGTTTCATCAGCCAGAACTACGCGGACCGCATCACCAACGACGACCTCGCGAAGGCCTGCGGGCTTTCGGTGCGCGCGTTCGAGCGTCAGTTCCACGCCGCGTACAATTCGTCGCCGCACGATTACATTCGCCAGCTTCGCGTGCGCATGAGCTGCAGCGCGCTGGTGTTCTCGCGGAAATCGCTCGCCGAGGTGGCCACGGAGTTCGGCTTCGCCGACCAGAGCCATTTCACGAAGGAATTCCGAAAGTTCATGGCGGAAACCCCGCGCGCGTATCGGGCCCGCTACCAGCAGCGGTGAGGCAGTAGGAAGATATCAAGCCAGGTGGAGCAGGAAACCAGGAAGCCAGAAAGGCGAAGGAAAGAGGCCAGGGAATTCAAAAGCCAGAAAGCCAGGAATCAGACTCTTGGCTCCCTGGCTTTTGAATTTGCCTGGTTAGATTCCCACGCACCCTGGCTTTCGGAGTTGTTGGCGTCCGCCTCAATCCCCTCCGGGCTGCTGAATTCTCAGTCATCGTCCCCTTCCCGTCTTCCTCCGTTCTCCGGGTTTCCTGGCTTCCTGCTCCACCTTTACCCGCCGGCACTCCGCGTTTCCCCGACGGAATTTCACCAAAACTCGCCGCCCGCCTACTAGTCGGTGGCGTCCCGGGTCGGTTAGGATGGACGCTCTTTTCCCCGGTCACTCGAACCCCCATCCCGCCGGTCGCACCTGTCGTCCGGTTTACCCGTTTCGCTCCATGTCGATTCCCTCCGTCAACGACCTCAAGACGATCAAATCCAAGGTAAAAAGCCGCGTGGAAGCGGCCCTCGCCGATTCCGGCGGCCTTCTGCGTCTCGCGCCCGCCTGGGTGCCGCGTTCCTTTCTCCAGCCGGGCCTGCGCATCAAGCTGCACCCGGATGACACCTACGCCTACGGTCTCAACCGCGGCGGCATCGACGAACGCTGGTTTGCGTCGACCACGGTTACCGCCAACGAAGGCCGCGCGGCCGACGAAGGCCTCAGCTACTGCGTCGTGGGCAAGGAGCGTTTCACCCTGCACCAGGCGGTCGAGGAATGCGGCGCGACGCTCGTCGGCAAATCGATTTGGAAGAAGTACGGCAAGTGGCCGGTGTACTCCAAGTTCTTCGATAACATGGGACCGATCCCGCACCACATGCATCAGAACGCCAAGCAGGCGAAACTGGTCGGCCAGGAAGGAAAGCCGGAGTCGTACTACTTCCCGCCCCAGCACAACAACGTCGGCAACAATTTCCCGTACACGTTCATGGGCTTCGAGCCCGGCACGACGAAGGCGCAGGTCCGGAAGTGCATCGAGAATTGGAACAAGGGCGACAACGGTATCCTTGATCTCTCGAAAGCCTACCGCCTGAAGCCCGGCTCCGGCTGGCTGATCGATCCCTGCATCCTTCATGCCCCGGGTAGCCTCTGCACCTACGAGCCGCAGTGGGGCAGCGATGTCTTCGGCATGTACCAGAATCTCGTCGAAGGCCGCGAAGTGCCGTGGAGCCTCCTCGTGAAGGACATGCCCAAGAGCAAGCACCAGGACATCGACTTCATCGTCGACCAGCTCGACTGGGACAAGAACGTGGATCCGAACTTCAAGGACAACCACTACCTCGAGCCCGTCCCGGTCGCCGACACGCGCAAGGAAGGCTATGTCGACCGCTGGATCGTTTACGGCAAGGTCGACGGCGAGCAGCTCTTCACCGCCAAGGAACTCACGGTCGATCCGGGCACCAAGGCCACGATCACCGACACCGGCGCTTACGGCCTCATCTGCGTGCAAGGCAGCGGCAAGATCAACGGCCAGCCGCTCGTGAGTCCGAAGCTCATTCGTTTCCACGAGCTGACCGAGGACGAATACTTCTGCACCGAGGACGGCGCCAAGGCGGGCGTGACGTTCGAGAACACCAGCAGCACCGAGCCGCTCGTATGCCTCCGTTACTTCGGCCCCGAAGTGAACCCCGACGCGCCGGCCATGGGCGCGTATCGCCAAAACAAATTCTGAGAAAACCACGAAGGCACAAAGACACAGAGAAGCCTCTGCCTTCCTCTGTGAACTCTGTGCCTTTGTGGTTCATTCCCCCGCTCTTCCAACCCTCATCCTTCGTTACCCATGTCCGAAAATAACTTCCCCAAACTACACAACGCCATGTGGCCCGGCCTCGTCGGCAAGGGCAGTCCCGGCGCGGAACCGTTCATCGATCTCGACACGATGCTCGACCTCACGGCCAAAGCCGATGTGGGCGGCGTGAAATTCGACGGCGTCGATCTGTTTCTCTACAATCCGCACACCGACATCGATATCTCCGACGACGGCATCAAGGCCCTCGCCGCGAAGATCAAGGCCAAGGGTTTCGTCGTCGGCTCCGTCGTCGCTCCCGTGTGGTTCGACGCCGCCGCCGGTGGCGACGAGAAGGCCCGCGCCAACTGGGTCACGCACGTGCGCAAGGCGATCCGCATCGCCAAGAAACTCCGCGAGCTCGGCGTCCGCCCCTACGGTATCGTCCGCATCGACAGTGCGACGAGCGTGACCGCGTGGGACAAGGATCCCAAGGGCACGACGAAACTGATCGCGCAGTCCTTCCGCGAAGCCGGCAAGATCGCGAAGGGCGAAGGCGAGCGTCTCGCCGCCGAGGGTGAGATTTGCTGGGGCGGCATGCACAGCTGGAAGCACATGGTGAACCTCCTCGAGGAAACCGGCATGCCCAAGGTCGTCGGCTTCCAAGCCGACATGTCGCACACGCACCTCTACACGCTCGGGGCCAACGCCGAGGCGCACCGGATCGTGCCGAAGAATTATCACTACGAGCCGGCCGAATTCCACAAAGCGATGACGAAGCTGACCGACGCCCTGCGCCCGTGGACGATCGATTTCCACGTCGCGCAGAACGACGGCACCGTGCACGGCACCGGCGATCACGAGAAGACCGGCCGCCACTGCGTCGCGACCGATCCGAAGGGCAAGTTGAACATCGCCCGCGACTCCGGCTACTGGCTCCGCGACAAGGCCGGCAAGGTCACGAAGAAGATGAAGCACATTTGCTGGGACGGCTGCATGTTCCCGAATGAAGTGCTGATGAAGCAGCAGACGTGGAACGACATCCTCTCCGCGATGATCGAAGTCCGCAAAAACCACGGCTGGGTCGCTTAACGCGGCTTCGCCGCGTCGGAGAAGGGAGCAGGGAGAAAGGAGGAGGAATCGATCTCCAGATCAGGTTTTCCTCCGGCCTGTTCCTTCTCCCTTCTCCTTTCTCCCTTCTCCAACACCACCGTCTCGAAAATTCCTTTCCAACTTTCCCCATGGCCAAGAAACAACTTCGCATCGGACTCATCGGCTACAGCTTCATGGGCCGCGCCCACAGCAACGCCTTTCATCAGGTCAACCACTTCTTCCCCTCCAGCTACGAGCTCGTCCCGCAGGCGGTCTGCGGTCGCGACGAAGCCAAGGTGAAGGAATTCGCCGAGAAGTGGGGCTACAAGTCGATCGAGACCGACTGGAAGAAACTCATCGCGCGCGACGACATCGATGTCGTCGACATCGCGACGCCGAACAACCTCCACGCCGAGCAGGTCATCGCCGCCGCCAAGGCCGGCAAGATGATCCTCTGCGAAAAACCCCTCGGCCGCAGCGGCGCAGAGGCGGAAAAAATGCTCAAGGCCGTCGAGAAGGCCGGCGTCGCCAACATGGTCTGGTATAATTACCGCCGTTGCCCCGCCGTCGTCCTCGCCAAGCAGTTCATCGACGCCGGCAAGCTCGGCCGCGTGTTCCATTACCGCGCCAATTTCCTCCAGGATTGGACCATCAATCCGGAGCTGCCGCAGGGCGGCACGGGACTCTGGCGTCTCGACGTCAACGTCGCCGGTTCCGGCGTCACGGGCGATCTGCTCGCGCACTGCATCGACACCGCGCTCTGGCTCAACGGCGGCATCAAGGACGTGAGCGCGATGACCGAGACGTTCGTCAAGGAGCGCAAACACAACCTCACCGGCAAGGTGCAGAAGGTCGGCATCGACGATGCCTGCATTTTCCACTGTCACTTCAACAACGGCTCACTCGGTCTCTTCGAGTCGACGCGTTACGCCCGCGGCCACAAGGCGCTCTACACGTTCGAGGTGAACGGCGAGAACATGTCGCTGAAGTGGGATCTGCACGATCTGCACCGGCTGCAGGTCTTTGACTACAGCGACGCCGGTCCGGAGCGCGGCTGGAAGAGCATCCATGTTTCTGACGGCGATCATCCCTACTGCGGCAAGTGGTGGGTGCCGGGCCTCCAGCTCGGTTACGAGCACAGCTTCGTCCACGCGATGGTCGAGTTCGTCCAGGGCCTCGAGAGCGGCAAGGGCTGCACGCCCAATTTCAAGGACGGCCTCGCCACCGATTACGTCACCGACGCCGTGCTGAAATCCGCCAAGACCCGCCGCTGGGAAAAGGTGAAGCAGACGAAGGCCTGAGGCGGCAGCCGCCTCAGGCTGGTTGAAAGTTGAAGGGTGAAAGTTGAAAGAACAGCCAGCCGCCAAGCCGGCCTTTCGCCCGACCCTCGGTGTGGTTTCGTTTTAAGCTCTTTCACCTTTCAACCTTCAACTTTCAACTCACTCCCCCAAATGCCCCAACTCGGTTTCAACCTGCTCGCCTGGACAGCGTCGATCTCGGATGACTTCTTTCCGCACATCGAGCGGCTGAAGAAAATCGGCTACGATGGGATCGAGATTTGCATGGGGCAGCAGGACCCGGCCGCGTACAAGCGGCTCAAGACCCTCCTGGGGAATCTGAACCTGGGGATCACGTGCGTCACGATCGTCGGCGCCGACGCGAATCCGGCCAGCCCGGACACGGCAGTGCGCGCGAAGGCCGTCGATCTGTTGAAGTGGAACATCGACCGGACCGTCGACTGCGGCTCGAAGCTGCTCTGCGGTCCGTTTCACTCGGCGTTCGCGACGTTCACGCGCGCGGACATCCAGCGCGATGAATACGAGCGCAGCGCCGAGGTCCTGCGCGCCGCGGGCGACTACGCGAAGCAGGCCGGCGTGATGCTCGTGCCCGAGGCGCTCAATCGTTTCGAGTGCTATCTCTGCAACACGATGGCTCAGCTCCGCATGCTGGTGGAGCTGACGAATCATCCGAACGTGCGCGCGATGTTCGACACGCACCACGCCAACATCGAGGAGAAGACGCAGGTCGACGCCATCACCACGATCGCACCCGTGCTCGTGCACGTTCACCTTAGCGAGAACGACCGCGGCACGCCCGGCAGCGGCCACGTCAATTTCAAGGAAGCCCTCACCACACTCGCCGGCGTCGGCTACGACGGCTGGCTGACCATCGAAGCCTTCAGCCGCTCCGACCCGGCCTTCGCCAATGCCATTAACGTCTGGCGCGAATTCTCGCCCGCGTGGGAGATCGCCGAGAAGGGCCACGCTTTTCTCCGTCAGCACATTGCCGCGGCGGGCTTCAAGCGTTAAGCTCGCTGCCGTCGCCTCAGCTCTTCGTGTAGTTCGTGGTTTCCCCCTGCTGAGCCCCCTGTCTCCCGTCCCCCGTCTCCTGTCCGTCCCCCCTTTCCCCGTGATCCTCCGCTCCGTGCTCCGTCTCGCCCTGTTCGTGTCGACGCTCGCCGTCGCCGTCGCGCAATCCTCGCTCGTCTTTTCTCCGCCCGCCGGCGTCACCGCCAAAGGCAAGCACGTGGTGCTGCTGTCCGGTGACGAAGAGTACCGCAGCGAAGAAGCGCTGCCCATGCTCGCGAAGATCCTCAGCCAGCGCCACGGCTTCAAGGCGACGGTGCTGTTCGCGCTCGATCCCGACGGCACGATCAATCCCGACAACCAGAAATCTCTGCCCGGTTCCGAGGCGCTCGATTCCGCCGACGTCATCATCCTGGCGCTACGATTCCGCAACTGGCCCGACGCCGACATGAAGCGCTTCGAAGCCGCCTACAAACGCGGCGTGCCCATCATCGCGCTCCGCACCTCGACGCACCCTTTCAATTTTCCCGCCGAGAGCCCGTGGTCAAAGTACACCTGGAACCGCAAGGATCCCGGCGCGGGCGGCTTCGGCAAACAGGTGCTCGGCGAGACCTGGGTCAGCCACTGGGGCAAACACAAGATCGAGGCCACGCGCGCCGTCGTCGAAGCCTCCGCCGCAACCGATCCCTTGCTGCGCGGCGTCACCGAGGTGTTCGGCAACAGCGACGTCTACGAAGCCTATCCGCCGGCCGACGCGAAGATCCTGCTCCGCGGCCTCGTGCTCAAGGGCATGAATGCGAGTGACGCCCCCGCTGATTACAAGAAGAAGCGCTCCACCGACAAACAGGAGCAGGGCGTCAACGACCCCGCGATGCCCGTCGCGTGGACCCGCGTGCATCGCAACGACGCCGGCAAGGAAAACAAAATCTTCACCACCACGCTCGGCGCCGCCACCGATCTCGAGAACGAAGGTCTGCGCCGCCTCGTCGTGAACGGCGTATACTGGGCCGCCGGACTGAACGTTCCGGCCAAGGCCGACGTCACCGTCGTCGATCCGTACAAGCCGCTCATGTACGGTTTCAAGGGCTACCGCATCGGCCTGAAGCCGTCCGACTACGCGCTGGGCAAGACCGTGCCCGAGGGCGCGCCGCGCCCTGCCGCCACGCCCGCGCCGGCGAAGAAAACCGCCGCCGCCGCAACGAAGTCCGCAGCTGCCGCCATGGCTTCGGCTCCGACGCTCAACGCTCAACCCTCCACGCTCAACGCCTCCACCGCTTTCCAACTAAATCCCGGCGAACGCGTCGCCATCGTCGGCAACGCCCTCGCGGATCGCATGCAGCACCACGGCTGGCTCGAGACGATGATCCACGCGAAGCATCCCGCGCATCAGATCGTCGTGCGCAATCTGTCGGTCTCCGGCGATGAAGTCGTCGCGCGCGCCCGCTCGAAGGATTTCGGCACGCCCGACGAGTGGCTCACCAAGGTTCAGGCCGGCGTCGTGTTTGCGTTCTTCGGTTACAACGAGTCCTTCGCCGGCCCCGAGGGCATCGCGAAGTTCAAGGAAGACCTCGGCACCTATCTCAAGGAGACGCGCGCGAAGAACTACAACAGCCTCGCCGCCCCGCGCATCGTGCTCTTCTCGCCCATCGCGACCGAGAAGCATCCGGATCCCAACTACACGTTCAAACCCGAGGTCAACGCGAACCTCGCCGCCTACACGCAGGCCATGGCCGAGGTCGCACGCGATCAGGCGGGCGTGACGTTCGTCGATCTCTTCGCGCCGTCGCAGGCGCTCTTCGCCGAGGCCGCGAAGAACGGCCAGCCGCTCACGATCAACGGCGTGCACCTCAACGAGGCCGGCGAGGGCAAGCTGGCGGAGAAGATTTACCCGACGCTCTTCGGTGAGGCCGCACCGCCCACGAACACGCCCGAGGCCGCCAAGCTGCGCGCCGCCGTGAACGAGAAGAACCTGATGTGGCATTCGCGCTACCGGACGGTCGACGGCTACAACGTCTACGGCGACCGCTCGAAAATCGCGTACGTCTCGCACCCGGATCAGCCGAAGATCACGAACACGCAAATCATGATGGAGGAGATGGCGCAGCGCGACGTGATGACCACGAATCTCGAACGCAAGGCCTGGGCCCTCGCGAGTGGCAAGACCGGTCCGGTCGAGATGCTGCCGCTGCCCGTCGTCACGGCCTTCGGCACCAACAAGCCCGGCCCGAAGGTCGACGGCACGTACGAATTCATCGACGGCGACGAGGCGATCAAGCTCATGACCCTCGCGCCCGGCCTGAAGGCGAATCTCTTCGCGAGCGAGAAGCAGTTTCCCGAACTGGCCAAGGCGCTGCAGATGAATTTCGACACGAAGGGCCGCCTCTGGGTCGCGGTGTGGCCGAGCTATCCGGAACGCACGCCGACGTCGAAGATCGCGGACAAGATCATCATCCTCGAGGACACCGACAAGGATGGCCGCGCCGACAAATGCACCGTCTTCCTCGACGGCCTGAACTGCCCGACCGGTTTCCAGTTTTTCAAGGACGGCATTCTTCTCATGCAGGCGCCCGACGTCTGGTTCGTCCGCGACACCGATGGCGACGGCAAGGGCGACTGGAAGGAACGCGTCCTCATGGGCCTCGACTCCGCCGACTCGCACCACACCGCCAACTCGCTCATCTACGAGCCGGGCGGCGCGATTCTGTTCAGCGACGGCGTGTTTCACCGCTCGCAGGTCGAGACCGTTGCCGGCGCCGTCCGCAACATCGACGGCGCGATCTATCGCTACGAGCCGCTGACGTCCAAGTTCGAGACCTACATCGCGTACGGCTTCGCCAATCCGCACGGTCGCGCGTTCGATTACTGGGGCAACGATCTCATCACCGACGCCACCGGCAACAACACCTACTTCGGCCCGGCGTTCAGCGGCCAGATCGACTATCCGGCGAAGCACCCGAAGATGAAAACCATCTGGGACCGCCCGTCGCGGCCCTCGGCCGGCAGCACGATTCTCACGAGCGCGCATTTCCCCGACGAGTACTGGGGCGATTATCTCAATCCGAATGTCATCGGCTTCCAGGGCATCTTCCGCGTGGATCTTTCCGACGACGGCGCGGGTATCAAGGGCACGCGCGAGAAGGACATCGTTTCGTCGACGGACAAAAACTTCCGTCCGATCGACACCGCGACCGGTCCCGACGGCGCGCTCTACGTCATTGACTGGCACAATCCGCTCATCGGCCATCTGCAGAGCCACCTGCGCGACTCCAACCGCGATCACGAGCACGGCCGCATCTATCGCATAACCGCCGAGGGCCGGCCGCTCTCGTGGCAGCCGAAGATCGACGGCGAACCGATTCCCGCGCTGCTCGAACTGCTCAAGCGTCGGGAAAACCAGATCCGCAATCTCGCCAAGGTGGAACTCGGGAAGCACGACAGCGCCAAAGTGATTGCCGCCACGAAATCCTGGGCTGCCGCGCTCGATCAAAAAGCGCCCGACTACGCGCATCACCTGCTCGAAGCGCTTTGGGTGCACCAGTGGCACAACGTCGTCGACGTCGACCTGCTCTCGCGCCTCCTGCGTTCGCCCAACGCCAACGCCCGCGCCGCCGCCGTCCGTGTGCTCTGCTACTGGCGCGATCGCGTGCCGAATGCGTTGAGCGAATTGCAGCGGCTGGCGTCGGATGAAAATCCCCGCGTGCGCCTGCAAGCCGTGCGCGCGGCGAGTTTCTTTCCCGTCGCACAGGCCACCGAAGTCGCCCTCGCCGCGACCAAGCTCAACGTGGATTACTATCTCGACTACACCATCGGCGAAACCCTCCGCCAGCTGCGCCCGCAGTGGCGCAAGAGCATCGGCGAAGGTGCCACGATCGCCGGTGGCGATCCGGCGAGCGTGCGTTATCTGCTGCGCACGTTGAGCGCGGCGGAATTGCTCAAGATGCCACGCACCGCGGAAGTCTCGGAAAACATTCTGGGCCGTCGGGGCGTCAACGACGCGGTCCGCGCCGAGGCCCTCGCGGCGCTGGTCAAGCAGCGCAACGCCCCGGCCGTCAGCCTGCTGCTCGCGACGATTGATTCTCCCGCGGAGATCGACGTGCGCGGCGTGGGCCGGCTGCTGCTCGCACAGCCGCCCGCGGACTTGAAGCCGCACCGCGCGGCGCTGTTGAAACTCGGCCTGACGGATACCTCGGAGGCTCGTTCGTTTGGCTGGGCCGGCGTCGCCCTGGCCGATGATTCGCTCGATCCGGCCTGGAAGGAAGCAGCCGGCTCTCCCTTGTCGTTGCAGAGTCTCATCGGCGGCATTCACCTGCTGCCCAATCCGACGATCCGCGCGACCGCGTATGAGCGCATGATGGAGCTGCTCGCGCGACCGATCACGGACTACCAGGGTCCCGACCACATCATCGCCGCGACGCAGCGGGACGCGATTCGTTCGCTCGTGAGCACGCGCCGTGAACCGGCAGCGGTGTTCGCCACGCTGACCTCGCTGATCGAACGCGGCTACCAGGTGCCAGCCGCCGCGCAGGGCATTCGGTCGCTGCCGCGCAACACGTGGCCCGCGGCTTCGATCGCGCCGGTCACGCAGGCGCTGGTCGCGTGGGCCGGCAAGACGCATGTCAGCGAGCGCACGAGCCGCGACTACGTGGAGACGATTCAAATCGCCGACGAACTCGCGGGCGCGCTACCGGCCACCGAGGCGGAAACCATGCGCAAGACCATCACGCGGCTGCGCGTGGGCGTCTACGTCGTGCGCTCCGTCGTCGAGCAAATGCGCTACGACACGCCCCGCATTGTAGTGCAGCAGAACAAGGCCTTTGAACTGATCTTCGAGAACCCGGATGTCATGCCGCACAATCTTGTCGTGGTGGAACCGGGCGCGCGCGAGCGTGTGGCCACCGCCGCGCTGGCGTTGCCCCCGGAGTTCGTGGACCGGAGCGGCCGCGCCTGGGTGCCGGAGTCGCGCGAGATCATCGCCGCGACCAAGCTCCTCGAACCGGGTCAGAGCGAGTCGTTGAAAATTCGGCCGATTCGCGAGGAAGGCGTATATGAATTCGTCTGCACATTCCCCGGTCACTGGACCGTGATGTACGGCCAGCTGGTCGTCACGAAGGACGTCGACGCTTATTTGAAAGCCAACCCCGCTCCGGCGGCACCGGCCGCAGCGGCCACTGAACACAAACACTAGACTCCAGCGTGGCCACGAGCGCCCGCGAGTGGACGTCCACTCGCGGGCGCTCGTAGCCACCCCAACCTCTTTCCCCATGAAACTCCGCCTCGCCTTCCTCTCGCTCGGCTTCGCCGCGCTTTCCTTCGCCGCCGACAGCGGCTTCAAATCGCTCTTCAACGGCAAGGACCTTTCCGGCTGGGAAGGCACGGCCGATTTCTGGTCCGTGCGCGACGGTGCGCTGACCGGCCAGACCACCGCGGAAAAGGTGCTCAAGGCGAATACGTTTCTCGTCTACAAGGACGCCAAGCCGGCCAATTTCGAGCTGCGCCTGCAGTTCAAGCTCACCGCGCAGAACCCGGAGAATCGCGCGAACTCCGGCGTGCAATACCGCAGCAAGGTGATGGATGCGGCGACGTTTGTCGTCGGCGGCTACCAGGCCGACATCGATTCCCCGTTCAAGTACACCGGCATGCTTTACGAGGAAAAGGGCCGCGGCATCCTGATGACGGCCGGTGAGAAAATCCGCATCGGTGCCACGACGACGGTCGACGACGCCAAGAAGAAGGGTGGCAAGCGCACGCAAACGCAGGTCGACAAACTT
The DNA here is from genome assembly GCF_047521145.2 of Terrisphaera buseokensis. GTDB lineage: Bacteria > Verrucomicrobiota > Verrucomicrobiia > Opitutales > Opitutaceae > ER46. The sequence continues at coordinate 6,310,851 of NZ_CM134186.1, forward strand.
CCGGGTGCCACACCCACGGCGGACATCGCCGCTGCCTACAAGCTCGGCGAATGGAACGAGCTCCGAATCGTCGCGAACGGCAATCACCTGCAGCACTTCGTCAACGGCACGCTCACCGCGGATGTCACCGACGCCAGCCCCGACCTCGCCTCCAAGTCCGGCGTCATCGCGCTGCAACTCCACCAAGGCCCGCCGATGACCGTCCAGTTCAAGAACGTGCAGCTGAAGACGCTGCCCTGAATCATCCGGGTGGGGCGTGGTCGATCCACGCGCCTCCCATGACTGACCAGACTCCGTACCCCGCGCGCTCCCGCGCCGCGTTTTGTCAGCGTTTCGATTGCCCGCTGCGGGAGCAGCGGGCCCCCTGACCCCACCCCATGCCTACCCCTCCCCTTTTCCCGCGTACGCGCGGGCGCGCGGTCGCGTCACTCGTCCTCGCGCTCGGTGCGCTTGCCGCCGACGCGCTCGCGGCCACCTTCAGCGGCAACGTCAGCAACCTCGCGACCGGCAACCTGCTCGAAGGCGCGCGCGTTGAAGTACCCGCGCTCGGTGTGAGCGCCCTGACCGACAACACCGGCCGCTTCGTCCTCGCCGCGCTGCCGGCCGGCACGCACGAGGTCGTCGTGTCCTACACCGGCCTGGATAGCGTGCGGGCCACCATCACCGTGAACGATGGCGCGACGGCGACGCGCAATTTCGATCTGACCGCGGGTATCTACAAACTGGATGCCTTCAAGGTCACTGGTGAACGCGAAGGCGGCGCGGCGGCGATCACCGCCCAGCGCAACGCCGACAACGTCAAGAACGTCGTCGCCACCGACTCCTTCGGCAATCTCCCGAATCTCAACGCCGCCGAGGTGGCGATCCGCCTGCCCGGCATCGCCGGCAATCCCGATGACGGCGGCACCTACACGGGTTTCACGATTCGCGGCATGGGCCCGGGCCTCAACACCATCACGCTGGATGGCGGCCAGCTCACCGGCCAGGGCGGCATGGCCCGCAACACCATGCTGAACAATTTCAGCGGCACGATGCTCGAGCAGCTCGAGTTGATCAAAGGCCACACGCCGGACAAGGGCGCCGATTCGCTCGGCGGCACGATCAACCTCAAGAGCCGCTCGCCGCTCAATCTGCGCGAGAAGCGGCGCACGACGTACAGTCTCGGCGCGCGGCTGGCACCGTCGTTCAGCCAGCAGGTGCCGATGCGCGAGGAACACCGGTTGCACCCGGTCATCAACGTCGCGCACCAGGAGGTGTTCGACGTCTTCGGCGGCGAGCGGAACCTCGGCGTGTCGTTCAATCTCTTCTACAGCGAGAACGTCGTCAGCTACTTCATCACGACGCGCGATTTTGAAAACACGACGCGCGCGCCCGCGTTTCTCTGGGACTACCGGACCACGGACTTCTATGCGAACCGCAAGCAGTGGAGTTTCAACCTGAAGGTGGATTACCGGTTGTCCGCCGCGACGAAGCTGAAGTTCAACTCGGTTTACAACGACACGAATGTCACCGACCGCCGCACGCTGGAGCTGCGGGCCTTCACCAACCAGGTCGTCGGCACCACCGCCACCGCGGGTATCCAGCCCGGCTATACCGACCGCATCACGCAGGTGCGGCAGGTGCCCGCCTCGACCCTTGAGATCACCGCGGGCATGGTCACGACGTGGAACCGGCTGCGGCACTTTGACGCCGGCGCCGAGCACACGTTCGGTCCGCTCTTCCTCGAATACGGCGCACGCTACAGTCAGACGCACATCAACTCCGGCAACGGCGGCGAATCCGGCACGCTCGTGCACCGGCTCACCAACGTCGGCTGGATCCTCGATCGCACCGGCTCCGATCTCTATCCGCAGCTGATTCAGACCGCCGGACCCGACATCACCAACCCGGCGAACTACCGCGTCGCACCCCAGGGTTTCACGAACGCCAACACGGGAAACAACATCGGCATCGGCGAGGCGAGCGGCGACGCCCGTTACACGCTGGGCACGGCGTTCCCCGCGTTCTTCAAGACGGGCTTCAAGGTCCGTGAGACGAAGGCCGACGACTCGAGCAGCGCGCGACGCTGGAACTATGTCGCGGCCGCGGGCCTGCCCGCCGACTCGAGCATCAAGACCTGGGATGCGCACAAGACCGGACTCAACCTGCCCCGCTGGGAATCGGCCCAGTTCATCCGCGAGCGCAACCCGATCACGCCGTCGCTCTGGAGTGAAGACCTCTATTACCGCGAGCAGGTCCAGTACACCGGCACGCGCGGCGTGAAGGAACTCATCACCGCCGGCTACGTGATGGGTCAGGCGCATTACAAGGCGACGACCTTCCTGACCGGTGTCCGTACGGAGAAAACGGAGACAGAGAGCTGGGGCTGGGTGCGTGCCCGCCAGGGCAGCACCGCGGCGCAGCAGGCGGCGGATCCCGTGGGCTCGGCCCAACGCGATTACGCCGGCACGCGCCGCCAGCTCGAGGGCGGCTACACCAAGTCATTTCCCAGCGCGCATCTGACCCACGACGTCACGCCGAACCTCAAGGCGCGGCTCAGCTGGTCCACGAGCTTCGGCCGGCCGGCGCTGACGAACCTGCTGCCCAACGAAACGATCAACGAGACCAACCAGACGCTCACGACGAACAACCCGAGCCTGCTGCCGCAGACCGCGACGAACTGGGATGCGACGCTCGATTACTACTTCGAACCCGTCGGCAATCTCTCGATCGGCTGGTTCCACAAGACGATCAAGGACTACATCGTCAGCGGCATCAACGGCGGCACGATCGCGAACGGCACCGACAACGGCTACAATGGCGAGTACGCCGGCTTCACGCGGCTCTCGTCCGCCAACGCCGGCACCGCGTTCGTGCAGGGTTGGGAGTTCAGCTACACGCAGCAGCTCACGTTTCTCCCCGGACTGCTCCGCGGTCTCGCGGTGGCGGCGAACTACACGGTGCTCACGACCCACGGCGACTTCGGTGGCAGCACGCAGCTGACCAGCGGACAAGTGGCCGGGTTCATTCCCCGCACGTCGAATCTCGCGCTCACGTGGCGGCATCGCGCGTACAGCGCGCGCTTCCTCGTCAATCACACGAGCAGTTACCTGCAGACGTATTCGCCCGCGAGCCTCGGGCGCAACCTGTACCGCTTCGATCGCACGATCACCACGCTGGGCGTCGGTTACCAGGTGAGGCCCGCGCTCACGCTGACCCTCGACATCGACAATCTCTTTAACGAACCGCAGACGCGCTATCGCGGCATCCCCGATCAGATGCAGAGCACGAGCATCACGGGCTCCACGATCACGCTCGGCGTAAACGGCCGCTTCTAACCTCACAGCGAAATAACACCCCATCACCCGTGCTTTCGGACCGCATGATTGACCGTGGCCACGAGCGCCAGCGAGTGCTCGAACGACCGCTCGCTGGCGCTCGTAACCACGCTGCGGGCCTGAAGGCAAAGGGTGATGCGCACAAAACCGATTTCGTGGCGCGCGACTCGTCGGCGCCCGCGCAGACTCCGCCGTAACCATTGCCCTTTTGCGTCCGCCTTCGCTTTCGCGGGCGTGGACGAGCCACGCCCCTGTAGCGACCCACCCACCAACCATCCCATGCAAACTCTGAATTACCCGCTGACCACCCGCGCCCGGCGACTCCTTGTTCATCTCGCTTTCGTCGTTTCGCTGGTCTGCGGCGCCCGCGCTGCCGACGGCACCGCCACGCTCTCCGGCAACGTCTCGAATCTCGCCACCGGCAATCTCCTCGAAGGCGCCCGCGTCGAGGTGCCGGCGCTCAAGCTGGTTGTCCTCTCCGACAACACCGGCCGGTTCGTGCTGTCCGCGCTGCCGGCCGGGACGCACGAGATTGTCGCCTCCTACACCGGCCTTGATTCCATGCGAGCCACGGTCGCCGTCGCCGCGGGCCAGGCGGTCGTGCGGAATTTCGATCTCACGACGGGTATCTACAAACTGGATGCCTTCAAGGTCACCGGTGAACGCGAGGGCGGCGCGGCGGCCATCACCGCGGCGCGCAACGCCGAGAACCTCAAGAACGTCGCCGCCACCGACTCGTTCGGCAATCTGCCCAACATGAACGCCGGCGAGGTCGCCATTCGTCTCCCCGGCATCTACGGCGAGCTTGATGCCGGCGGCAATCTCTCGGGCTTCACCGTCCGCGGCATGACGTCCGGCCTCAACACCGTCACGATGGACGGCGCGATGCTCACCGGCCAGGGCGGCGCGGGCCGGTCGATTTTCGTCAACAACATCACGGGCGCGATGTTCGAGCAGGTGGAACTCATCAAGGGCCACACGCCCGACAAGGGCGCCGACTCCCTCGGCGGCACGATCAACTTCAAGAGCCGTTCGCCGCTCTCGATGCGCGAAAAGCGTCGCGTCACCTACACGCTCAGCGCGCGCATCGCGCCGTCGTTCACCCAGCAGATTCCCATCCGCGAGGAGCGGCGCACGCACGGTCTCGCCAACCTCGGCTACTCGGAGGTGTTCGACGCGTTTGGCGGCAGCCGGAATCTCGGCGTCAACGTCAGCCTCTTCAACAGCGAGACCGCGCTCGGCTGGTTCACCTCGCAGCGCGATTTCCAGAACACGGCCACGCAGCCCGGCTATCTCTGGGACTACCGCACCGGCGATGTCTACAACCACCGCCGCCAGAAGAACGTGACGGCCAAGGTGGACTACCGGCTCTCGCCGGCGACAAAGCTCTCGTTCCTTGCGAGCTACATCGATCACTCTGAAGTCTACCGCCGCCAGTACGACACGCGCGCGTTCACTAATCAGGCCATCTTCAATCCCGCTGTCGCCACGACCGCGGCCAACGGCATCGAGCCGGGCTTCACCGATCGCGTCACCACCGTACGTCCCGTTGCCGCGTCAACGATCGACATCACGATGACGGGACCGAACAACTTCTTCAACCGGCTGCGCCGCGCCGATCTCGGCGCCGAGCACAACTGGGGCCCGTGGCAGCTAGAGTACAATGCCCGCTACACCCAGACGCACATCAACATTGGCAACGGCGAGGGCGGCGTGCTCGTCAACCGCCTCACCGGCGCCGGCTGGATCATTGATCGGCGCGAGTCGGATCTGTTTCCCAAGTTCATCCAGAACGGCGGCCCCGATTTCACCAATCCCGCCAACTACCGTCCTTCCCCGACGAACGCGCTCACCAACGGCAACAACACGCAGCTTCACGAGGTCACCGAGCTGCGTGCGGACGCCCGCTACAATCTGCCGCTGGCGTTTCCCGTCGCACTCAAGAGCGGCTTCGTCTGGCGCGAGCAGGTCGTCGGCGCCACCAGCGCGTCACGCCGCTGGAACTACATCGGCACCGGTCCGCTGCGCGCCGAACCGTCGATTCTCCTGATGGATCAAGTGAAGACGGGCCGCGCCTTGCCGCAATGGGAGGCCTCGCACTTCATCCGCGCGCGCGAGGTCACCGATCCGACGATCTGGCGCGAGGATTTCTATTTCCGCGAGACGACGAAATACACCGGCTTCACCGACGCGACCGAGACCGTCTCCGCCGCCTACGCGATGGCGCAGGGCAAGCTCGGCAGCACGGGCCTGCTCGGCCGCACGGGTTTCCTCGGCGGCGTGCGCGTCGAGCGCACGGAAAACGAGGCCTTCGGCTGGGTGCGCGCGCGCCGGCTCAGCGGCACCGCAGCGACGGCCAACGAGGCGACGGCCGTCGCCGCAGCCCAGGTCGACTACGCCAACAACCGCCGCACCACCGAGGGCGACTACACCAAGCCGTTTCCCAGTCTGCATCTCTCGCACGACATCACGCCGAACCTGAAAGCGCGCGCGAGCTGGTCCACGAGCTTCGGCCGCCCCGGCTTCGGCAATCTCACCCCGGGCGAAACGCCCAACGAGGCCAACGCCAACCTCGGCGGACGGCCCACGCTCACGATCAACAATCCTTCGCTGCTTCCGCAGACGTCGCGCAACTGGGACGCCACGCTCGAGTACTACTTCGAGCCCGTCGGCAATCTCTCGATCGGCTGGTTCCACAAGACGATCAGGGACTACATCGTGAGCGGGATCGAGTCCGGCACCATCGCCACCGGCAACGACAACGGTTTCAACGGCGAGTATCCCGGCTGGACGATTCTCACCACGGCCAACGCCGGCACCGCGATCGTGCAGGGCTGGGAGTTCAGCTATCAGCAGCAGTACACGTTTCTGCCCGGCGTGCTGAAAGGCCTGAGCGGCATGTTCAATTACACGGTGCTCGACACCCACGGGAAATTCACTGGCACCTCCAATGTCACGAGCGGCCAGGTCGCGGGCTTCGTCCCGCGCACCGCCAACGCCAGCCTCTCGTGGCGCTATCGCAGTTTCAGCACGCGCATCCTCTCCAACTATGCGACCACGTTCCTCACCAGCTACGGTGGCGCGAGCCCGTGGCGGAATCTCTACCGCGTGAAGCGCAACCTCATCAACCTTGGCTTCTCCTACCAAGTGCGGCCGAGCGTCAATCTCACCCTCGACATCGATAACCTCACCAACGTCCCGCAGAAGCGCTACCGCGGTTTCGCGGACCAGGTGGAGTATTACAACTATCCGGGCACGACGATCACGGTCGGCGTGAACGGGAGATTCTAGTCTGCAAACTTTGGACAGAATGGACAAAATTTCCAGAATGCCGCCCAGCTCCGGGCCGAACCCTTCTGTCCATTCTGTTGATTCTGTCCCACCCAAGTGAGTCGGTGCCTCCTTAACCACTACCCCGTGAACTCCTCCCCTGCCACCCCCGCAATCCGTCTGGTCCCGCTGCTGCTCGCCTTGACTCCTGGCGCGTTCGCTCAGGTCGCGCCTACTCCACCACCCGCCGCCACCGCGCCCGCCGCCGGCTCCGCCCTCAAACTCGACGAGTTTGTCGTCACCGGGGTTTTCAACGCCACGGAAACGAAGAAGGCCACGACGGCCATCACCGCGCTCTCGGCCGACATGCTGGCCGAGCAGGTCGCACTCAGCGCGGACGACATGCTGCTCAACGTCGCGGGTGTATTCGTGAACTCATCCCTCGGTGAAATCCGCGGCATGGTGTATTCGCGCGGCATTTCCGCGGACAGCAGCGACGGCGCGAACGGCACCTACTACGTGTCGATGCAGGAGGACGGCCTGCCGTTCACCAACGTCAATTTCGGCAACTTCGGCGCCGGCTACTTCAACCGGCCCGATGCCACGCTGCAGCGCGTCGAGGCCGTGCGCGGCGGCAGCGCCTCGATCACGTCGTCCAATTCGCCCGGCGGCGTCTTCAACTACATCACGCGCACGGGCACGTCGCGCTTCGGCGGAGAACTCCGCACGCGCCTTGGTCTCGAGGGCGAGGGCTCGCCGCAGTACCGCGCCGATCTGACGATGGGCGGACCGCTCGGCACCAAGGGTTGGGTGTACAACGGCGGCGGTTTCTACCGTTACGCCGAGGGTCATCGCCCGGCCAACGGCTACCCGATGAACAACGGCTTCGGGCTCCACGGCAACGTATTCAAGGATTACGGACAGGGCTCGCTGAAACTCTACGGCAAGTATCTCGACGATCGGAATCACTGGTACGAGTACCTGCTCGCGCGCGACCCGCAGAATCCCAAGCAGTACCCCGGGCTGAGCCGTTTCAGCACGAACCTGTTTCCCAAGGCGTCGTTCCAGTATCCGCGGGAGGCGGACGACAAATTCGCCACCTTCGACACCACCGACGCCGTGCGCTCGCGTTCGCGTTATGTCGGCGCCGAGTGGAAGCACGAGTTCGGCGACGGCTGGTCGATCAGCAACAACGTCCGCGCCAGCCGCAACTGGGCCGACTGGAACTCCAGCTCTGGCGTCACGCCGCGTTCGCTCGAGTGGCCGAATTTTTTCAGCACGATGGGCATCCAGTTCAGCGGCGGCGGCCAGAACGGTCGCGTGCCCGCCGGCCTGTACCGGTTCACGGATCGGAAGAACGGCGCCGTCTACGCCGAGGTCACGTCCAACGGCAACTACACCGTCAACGCCAACGCGCTGAACAACGTCGGCCAGGTCGTGCGGTTCGCCAATCTCCCCAACGGCCAGATCGTGCCCGCGGCGCTCTGGACCAACAACGGTCGCGTGGCGAACGAGCACATGGATGAGATCATGGACAATCTCACCGTCACGAAGAAATGGCGCGGCCACACTTTCGTCGGCGGCGGCTATTTCGGCTACTCCGACATTTCCGACCGCCAGTCGAGTGGTGGGCGCACGGCGTCACCGCTCACCGAACAACCCGAGCCGCTGTCGATCACCTGGATTCCCGCCACCGCCGCCACCGCTCCGGCCGGCACGCCCGCCGCGGCGCTCACCGCGGTCGCCGGCTTTGCCGGACAACCCGTGCAGTTGACCAATCCCGAGGGCTTCACGGCGCTGGGCGTCGGCTACGTGCGCGACGAAGCCATCGCGCGTCAGTTCGCGTATTTCTTCGGCCACAAGTGGGAGATCACGCCGCGCTGGGGCATCGACTGGGGTTTCCGCAGCGAGAACTATCTCGTCAAAGGCTACAATCAATCGGGCAGCCAGAATGCACGCGGCAACTGGGACCCGACGTACGGCGGCGCGGACGGCAATCCGTTCACGATGTACGACAATCGCTTTCAGGTCCCGAACCCGGCCGGCAAATGGGCCTTCGACAAAAACGTCCGCAGCTTCTCGTGGTCGGCCGCGAGCAACTTCGTCATCAACAACGAAAACTCCTTCTACGTCCGCTACGCCGACGGCGAGAAGGCGCCGGACTACGGTTTCTTCCGGAACTACAATTCCCTGTTTCGCATCAACAACCTCAAGCCGCGGCCGCAAACCATCCAGCAGGCCGAACTCGGGTACCGTCTGAAGCTCGGCCGCGTGACGCTCACGGCCACGCCGTTCTACAGTCACCTCGACAACATTCTCGGCATCAACCAGGCCACCGAGGCCGACGGCATCACGCTGTATTTCCCCGATCCGGTCTACAATTCGACGACCTCCTACGGTCTCGAGCTCGACGGCACGCTTCGACTGACCGAACGCTGGAGCGTGCGCAGTGTGTTCACGGCGCAGAAGGCCAAGAATGACGTGTGGAAAATCTTCCAGGCCGGGGTCAACGGCAGCGCCGACGACACCTACCTCGATCTCTCGGGCCGGCCCGCCGACAACAACCCGGATTTCATCCTGAACACGACGCTCAGTTACCGGACGCCGAAGTACTTCGCCAACCTCGGCTGGAAACACATGGGCGAGCGCGCCGGCAACGCGGCCAACGTGATCATGCTGCCGCGGTTCAACCAGTTTGATCTCGGCATGGGTTGGACGTTCACCCGCCGGTTCTCGGTCAATTTCAACATCAACAACCTCACCGACAGTGAAGGCGTGATGACCTGGCGTGGTTGGGGCGTGAACCCCGGTGATCGCCAGAGCTTCACGTCACTGCCCGCCACCGGCTCGGACACGATGCTGCAATACGTCCCCGTACAGCCGCGGGCTTATTTCGTGAGCACGACCTACAAATTCTAACGACACTGGACGTCTGCTCGCGGACTCTGTTCTAAGCGCACGGCGCTCTGGACCCAACGATTACCATTTGCCTCGTTGCCGGAAACGCGGTGACCCAGACTCACTCGATTCAGTTCAGCCCACGCCGCTTCGCATCCGCTCCTTGCCTGCCTTTCACCGATCACCGATTCCCTACCATGTTCCGCACCCTACTCTCGTTTCTCGTCCTCCCCGCTGTGCTGTTCGGCCAATCGCCCAAGAAAAAAAGCGCCGCGGCAGGCGATGAGCCACCCGGCGTGAGCTCGCGCGCCAAGATGGCCGCGCTCGTCACGGCCACGGATCCCTCCGCGATTCAGGTCGCAGCTGGTTTCAAGGTTGAACTTGTCTACACCGTGCCCAAGGGCGACCAGGGCTCGTGGGTCGCGATGGCCCTTGATCCCAAGGGCCGCATCCTCACCAGCGATCAGTACGGCGGCATCTACCGCATCACGCTGCCGCCGCTCGGCACCACGGCCGGGACCAAGGTGGAACACCTGGCGATCGATTTCACGAAGTTCACGTTACCCAACGCTCCTGCGGTCGAGCCGGACGCCGCGCCGAAGAAGGAGAAGGCGAAAGCCGACACCGGTCCCCGCCTCGAAGTCGGCGCTCACGGCCTGCTCTACGCATTCGACAGCCTCTACGTCATGGTCAACGAGCAGCGCGGCAAGACTGGCTTGTGGCGCGTGCGTTCGACCAAGGGCGACGACCAATTTGACCAGGTCGAATTTCTGCGGCCGATGAACGGCTCCGGCGAACACGGCACGCACGCGCTGGTGCTCTCGCCCGACGGCAAGTCGATCTACTTTGCCAACGGCAACCACACCGATCTGCCGAAGGCCATGGAGCAGGCCCGCATGGTCGCGTGGGGCGAGGATCATCTCCTGCCCCGCATGTGGGACGCCCGCGGGCACGCGCGCAACAAGTTCGCTCCCGGCGGCTACATCGCCCGGACGGATCCCGAGGGCAAGTCGATCGAGCTCTTCTCGATCGGGTTCCGTAATCAGTACGACATGGCCTTCGATCAGAACGGCGAACTGTTCACCTACGATTCCGACATGGAATGGGATCAAGGATCGCCGTGGTATATGCCGACGCGGATCAACCACGCGGTCGATGGCGGTGACTTCGGCTGGCGCAGCGGTGCCGGACGCTGGCCGTCCTACTACGCGGACAGTCTCGGTGAAGTCGTCAACATCGGCCCGGGCTGCCCGGTGGGTGTCACGTTCGGCACTGGCGCCAGGTTTCCAGCGAAGTTCCAGCACGCGCTTTTCGCCGCCGACTGGACCTTCGGCACGCTCTACGCGATCAATCTCACCCCCGACGGTGCGACCTTCCGCGGCGAGAAGACTGAGTTCGTTTCCGGCAAACCGCTCCCCTTCACTGACGTGATCGTTAACCCGAATGATGGAGCGATGTACTTCACCGTCGGTGGTCGCCGCACGCAGTCGGCGCTCTACCGCGTCACGTATACCGGCGGCGAGAGCACCGCGCCCGCCAAACTTCCCGGCCCCACCGAGGCGGCCAAGCTCCGCCGATCCCTCGAAACGCTTCACGCCGAAGGCACGGGGCCCTCAGCCATCGACACCGCCTGGCCCCATCTTGCCAGCAAGGATCGGTCCGTCCGCTTCGCCGCGCGCGTGGCGATTGAGCGCCAGCCCGCCGAAAAATGGGCCGACCGCGCCCTTGCGGAGTTGCAGCCGCAGGCCTCCATCGAGGCACTCATTGCGCTCGCCCGCGTTGGGGACAAATCGCTTCAACCGAAAATCATCGCCGCGCTCGGCCGACTTGATTTCGGCGCGCAGCCGGACGAGTTGCGCCAGCCACTGCTGCGCGCATGGCAACTCGCCTTCACCCGCATGGGCAAGCCGACGCCCGAAACGTGCGCCGCGATCGCCGCAAAACTGGATCGTCATTTCCCCCACGCCGATCCACTCGTCAATCGCGAGCTTTCGGCCCTCCTCATCTACCTCGGTTCGACCCAGGTCGTCGGCAAAATCGTGCCGCTCCTCAGTGTGTCTGAACCTCCGACTGTGTACGGCGAGGACCTCGGAGGCGCCGCCGTGAACGCCCGAAACGACAGCTATGGCAAGGTCGTGAACAGCGTCGCGGACAGCCGCCCCGACCGCCAGCAGATCGCCTACGCTTACAATCTGCGCAACGCGACCGTCGGCTGGACGCCAAAACTGCGCACGGAGTATTTCTCTTGGTTCTCGCGCACCCGAACCTGGAAAGGCGGCAACAGTTTCGGGGGCTTCATCCAGAACATCCGTACGGAATCGTTGGCCAACGTGATCGACCGCACCGACCGCGCGGCCCTCGACGCCCTCTCAAAACCGGCCCCTGCCTCGTTCGCGGCTCCGGCGTTCACGCCCAAGGGTCCGGGTCGCGCGTATACCGTGCCGGACGCCATGGCTGCCATGCCGGCCAAGCTCACCGGGCGCAATTTCGCCCGCGGCCAGGCGATGTTCTCGGCTGCGGCGTGCATCGTCTGTCACAAATTCGGCAACGAAGGCACCAGCGGTGTCGGCCCCGATCTGACCGGCTCCGGTGGCCGTTACAGCATTCGAGATCTCCTGGAAAACATCATCGAACCTTCGAAAGTCATCAGCGACCAGTTCGGCAGCGAGGAAATCGAGCGCAGTGACGGCGACACCATCGTCGGACGGGTCGTCGGCGAGGAAAACGGCGAACTTCTGGTCATGGCCAACCCCTTTGCCCCCGACGAAAAGGTCAAAGTGAAGGTGTCGGCTGTGAAGTCCCGCAAGGCCTTTGGCACGTCAATGATGCCGCCGGGGCTAATCAATTCGCTCAGCGAGGACGAATTGAAGGACCTGCTGGCCTATCTGCTCAGTTCCGGAAATCCGGCGGATCCGATGTTCAAGTAACGGAGCCGCCGGGGCCGCCCTTACCATTAGGCCGAGTGTAACGGCGCTGACGGGACATTAGAGTCGGTTCAGTCGAACGGTAACCGATGGAAGCGGGGCGCCCTCACCCCGCAGATCGATTCGACCCGCCCAAGCCGCGGGGTGAGGGCGCCCCGCCAGCATCAACCACCGGATACATTCTCTCTGATGCCAATCGCTCCTTGCTTTTGGACTTCTGGATCGAACGTGGCTACGAGCGCCAGCGAGTGGCCGAACGGCCACTCGCTGGCGCTCGTAGCCACGGCTAAAGTCCAAAGGCAAAGAGCGATTGGTATTAAGGCGAACGAGCGTATTCGATGCCCGGGGAGTGTGGCAGCTGAAGGCGAGATGCGCGAATTTACATGACGGCGATGCCAGGCAATACCCGAAGGCCATTTGGGGCCAAACCACCCTGAAATGGGCTCAAAACACCCCGATCCGGGGTGTCTCGGAAAACTATTTTTTGCGGAATGAGCGGAAGGGAGTCGTTAAGATTCCCCAACATTCAACGGCTTTCAGGTGGATTTCCTCGGCTTTTCAGGGGTTTTTTGGCCGTTTCACGTCATTTCCCTCGAAATCGTTTCGTGCGCCGAAATCAGAGGTTGCTTGAGCCTGCGCATTACTTTTGAACGACCGACCTCGAATTTCAACTAACCCATCCAGCGGCTCAACTTACAACCAAGGCATCCTTTGGACCTCAAACAGATCAAGCAAATCATCGAGCTCATGAAGCGTTCCGAGCTCACGGAGTTCGCGGTTGAGGAAGAGGGTTTCAAACTGAAGATTCGGCGGGGCATGAATGGCGTGCCGATCGTGTCGACCGGCCGGGGTTCGGCCGCTCCGTTTGCGACCGGTGACACCAATCCACCCATGCCGCCCACAGGCGCTCAGGCATCTCCCGGCAGCAGCATTGCACCGCCTCCCGCGGCCGAGGAAGCGGGGATTACGTACATCAAGTCGCCCATGGTCGGTACGTTTTACCGGGCCGCTTCGCCCGAGAGCAAACCGTTCGCGGACGTCGGGCTGAAGGTCGTCGAGAATTCCGTCGTGTGCATTATCGAGGCCATGAAGATCATGAACGAGATTCAGGCCGAGGCCAAGGGCACGGTGGTGGAAGCCCTGGTCGAAAACGGCCAGCCCGTCGAATACGGCCAGCGCCTCTTCAAGCTCAAGCAGGGCTGATGCCCATGGTTGAAAGGTGAAAGTTGAAAGTTGAAAGTTGGGAAACCGAACGGCAGCCGGCCGGCGGATGCTTCTCCTAACCTTCAACTTTCAACTTTCACCTTTCACCTTTTCCGACCGTACCGCCCATGATTCAAAAAGTCCTCATCGCCAACCGCGGTGAAATCGCCCTCCGCATCGTGCGCGCCTGCCGCGAGCTGGGCATCAAGACCCTGGCCGTCTATTCCGAGGCCGACGTGCAGTCGTTGCACGTGCAACTCGCCGACGAAGCCATCTGCATCGGCGGCCCCAAGAGCGCCGACAGCTACCTGAGGGCCGACCGGATCATCAGCGCGGCGGAAATCGCCGACGTCGACGCCATCCACCCGGGCTACGGTTTCCTTTCCGAAAACGCGAAATTCGCCGAGCAGTGCGAGTCGTGTAACATCAAGTTCATCGGGCCAAAGTCGAAATCCATCAAAATGATGGGCGACAAGTCCATCGCCAAGGACACGGTGCGCAAAGCTGGCGTCCCGATCGTCCCGGGCTCCGACGGTCCGGTCGAATCCGAGGGCGATGCCGTCAAGATCGCGCGCAAGATCGGTTATCCTGTCATCATCAAGGCCGTCGCCGGCGGCGGTGGCCGCGGCATGCGCATCGCGCACAACGACGTCTCGTTCGCCAAGGAATACCACGTCGCCCGCGGCGAAGCGGAAAAGGCCTTCGGCAACGGTGCGGTCTATATCGAGAAGTATATCGAGAAGCCGCGGCACATCGAATTCCAGATCCTGGCCGATTCGCACGGCAAGACCCTGCATCTCGGCGAACGCGACTGCTCCGTCCAGCGCCGGCACCAGAAATTGATCGAGGAATCACCCTCGCCGTTCCTGACATCCGACCTGCGGAAAAAGATGGGCAAGGCCGCCATCAAGGCCGCCGAGGCCGCCGAGTATGAAAACGCCGGCACGATCGAGTTCCTCGTCGATGCGAAGGGAAACTACTTCTTCATCGAGATGAACACCCGCATTCAGGTCGAACATCCCGTCACCGAAGAAGTGACCGGCATCGACCTGATCAAGCAGCAGATCCGCGTGGCCAACGGCGAGAAACTCGAGTTCGACCAGGGCGACATCAAGTTCGAGAAGCACGCGATCGAGTGCCGCATCAACGCCGAGGACCCGGCCCGCAATTTCGCGCCGTCGCCCGGCACGATCGGTCTGTACTACGCTCCGGGCGGTCACGGCGTGCGCGTCGATTCCCACGCCTACAGCGGCTACACCATTCCGCCGTATTACGATTCCATGATCGGCAAGCTCATCTGCTTCGGCTCGACCCGGAAGGTCGCACTCGAACGGGCTTACCGCGCGCTGAGCGAATATCTCATCCGCGGCATCAAGACCACGATCCCGTTGCACCGCGCCATCATGGCCGACCCGGTGTTCATTGAGGGCAAGGCGACCACGGCCTACATGGAAGACTTCCTGAGCCGGACCGCGACGGATCTGTTCTCGTAACGCCGGTCGTGTAGCCGCGAGCGCCAGCGAGTGGACCGATCTCCACTCGCTGGCGCTCGCGGCTACAACGTACCGTAGTGAAAACAAAAGAGCCCGCATCACGCGGGCTCTTTTGTTCTACAGATCCGCGGCGCCATCGCGGTGGATCCGGGCCAACTGCCGAATCGCTTCTTCGTCAGTCGACGAGATACGCTTCCACCAGGCCAACGCCCGTCGCGCCATTCTTGCCGCGAATCGTCGTGGTGTACGCACCCGGAGGGAGCGTCATGAGAATCGCGCCTTCACGATCGTTGAGCGGCGCGTTGCCCGTCGCCGTAATCGCGGCCTGCTGCGTGGTCTTCCAGTCGTCGTTTTCCGCGAGCATCGATCCGCCCTGCCAGATCTGGACGATCGTGTCGCTCACGGCGTTGGCCACGCCGAAGCTCGAGAGCGACGGCCCGGTGCCGCGCACGAGGACGCGAATCGGCGTCGTGCCACGAATCACGAATCCGCCGATCAGGATGTTCTCGCCGGTGCCGATGTTGCCGCGCGTGGCGAAGTTCACCAGCGGCGACGCCAGTTGCCGCGGGTTGTGGTCATAGTTGCGGCCGTTGTGCGGCGTCGCCGCATACGGGAACACCTTGTTGTACACCCCGTCGTTGCCACTGACATTGTCGATGCCGTCCGCCGAACGGATCGTGAGCGGAATCTGGCGCAGATCGCTGATCACCGCCGTGACGCCAATGTCGATGACGTCGTCGCCGAATCGCCGGCCATTCGGCCAGCCGCCGGGCACGTAGAACTTCGTCGCGTCCGCGCCGAGCGCGCTGCCCGGCAGTCGGAACGGATGACCGGCCAGCGGACTTTCAATCACGTCACCGCCGAAAATGCTGAGCCGCGAAAACCCGGCATCATCCGCGAGCACGCCGCTGCTGGCACCGCCACCCGCCCGCCGCGCCGCCACCGTGGACAGATCCACCTTGATCACATCGGGGATAAAAATCGCCGCCAGATCCGCGCGATTCGTGGTCGGGGCGACATTGCCCTTCAGGACCAGCGCATTGATCAACGCGCCGAGCTCGGGCGATTCCGCGTATTTGCGGAAAAGCGCACTGTCACTCGTCGGCTTCGTGCGGTTGTAGAGATCCTTGTCCTTGATCGCGATGAACGCCTCGCAGAACAGCGGATTGCCCTGGCGCCCGACCTGTACCCACGGACCGGATGCAGCGGTGCCGTTGGAGTTCGCGCCGTCGGTCAGCACCGTGGTGGCGCGCCGGCTCGTGGTCGCGTAGACGCCCACGACCTGCTGGTCGCCGCCGATGTCACCGACCGGGATCTCGAGCGTGATGAGGTGCATGTTGAACCCGCCCTGGCTGTCGAAGCGGTTGTTGCCCGACTTCAACGCAAGCAGGTCGAAGATGGCGTTGATGTCGCCATAGAAACCGTCTTCGCGCTGGCCCGCCCACGAGCGGTAGCCGTTGCTCAGCGTCGCGATCGCGGTGCGCGTGTAGTCGTCGAGCTGCGCCTCGGTCGCGACTCCGTCCTTGGCGAGGTTGTCGCCGCTGTCGCCGCGGTTGTACTTCGGCGTCGCCACGCCCTGGTTGTTCGGCGGCACGATGCCGGTGCCGAGCGTGGTGGTCGTTCCGCCGATCACTTTGCGCACCGTGTAGGTCTGCGTGAGATTCTGGTTCGCGTCGCCGTTCGCCGCCACCACGCCGACATACGACTGCAGCAGTGAGTCGCGCGTCTTGTAGGCGGTCGAAAATTCAAACTGATACGCCACCGAGTCCGCGCCGGTCGCGAGATCGGCACCGCGCGAGAGGAAGATCTGGTAGAGGACGTTGTCGTCGAAGTTGTACTTGTTCGGGCCGACGCCCGGCTCCTCATGCGGATACACGCCAAGCGCGACCGTGAGGTACTTCTGGTTGTTGCGCGTGTTGAGAAACGCGTAGACGTCAGTCGTGTTCGCAGCGGGATCGAGCGTCACGAGCGGCGCGTCCATGTGGCTCGAGGCGCGGCCCGGCCGCGAGGTCAGGAGGGCGGCAAAGGCGACAGCGCCCGCAAGGGTCGCCGTTCGGAATCGGAGGGATGTATTCATCATGTTGGTATGGATTCTCTGTCAGGGGGAAATTCAACGCGCCGCGAGCTCGCTATCCGGCGCCAGTCGCCGTGCGAGCAGGGCGGCTTCAGAGGGCGTCAAGGTGCCTGCGGCCCCGCGGGCCTTCGCATACGCCACGCCCGCCGCGGCGACGTCGCCACGCCGTCGGGCCAGCTCGCCGGCGTGCAGGAAGAGGCGCGCGTCCTGCGTGCCCACCGCGAGCGCACGGTCCATCGCCACGGACGCCGCCGCGAGATCGCCCGCCGCCGCCAGGGTCCAAGCCAGGGCATCGTGCGAGAAAACATCCGCACGCTCCGTCAGTTCCTGCCGCGCCAACCGCAACGCCCGCTCGGGTTCCTCGCCACGCGTCGCGAGAAAAAGTGCGAGCGTGCGCGGATCCGTCTCGGCGCCACGCCGCCGCAGCCGCGCTTCGACGCGGGACGCCTCGTCCGCACGACCGACGGACCTGAGACCGTCTGCCAGCCACCACTGATATTCCGGCAAGGGTTGAAGCTGCTCGGCCGCCTCGAGCGACGCGATCGCGTCCCCAGTCCGATCAAGAGCGACCAACGCCCTGCCCCGCCCGAGCAGCGCCGGCGGATACGCGGCAGCGCACTCCAAGGCTGCGTCGGCGAGGCGCAGCGCCAGCGACGCATCGCCGCGCTGGAGCTCGTAACCCGAAAGGCGGGTGAGCAGCCACGCGCGGGTGTCGGCGTCACGCTCGCTGCTGGCCTGCAGCGCCGAGGACATCGCCGCGATCGCGCCGGCGGCATCACCTTTGAGCCAGCGCACGTGCGCGATGCGGCTGAAGGCCTCGACGCCCGGCTTGGCGTCGACCAGTCGTTGCAGAGCGGATACGCCTTCGTCGAGCCGGCCCTGTTCGATCAGCACGTCGCTCAACAGCGCGAAATCCGCCGGCGATCCCCTCGCCGCCACGAGCGCGCGGGCCGCACTTTCAGCCGCGCGAAACTGATGGAGCTGGTGCAGCACGTGGCCGCGCAGCAACTGCGACTCGGTGCGCGCGCCGAACTGCGCGTCGATGACGTCAGCGGTTTTTTCCGCCAGCTTGTAGAAGCCGGCGTCGAGCGTCGCCCGCGCCTTGGCGATATACGCCCACGCGAGCCGTTCGTAGACCTCGGCTGTCGCATCGGCCCGCTGCGCGCGCTCCTGCCAGCGCGTGATCGCGGCGTCCTCGGGCGCAGAGCCGACATGGGGAGCGAGGACAATTTCCCGGTTCAGATCCGTTGCAGCCGTGGCGTAGCTGCACGCGCCCAGCACGATCAGGCAGCGAAGGGTAAGGGTAAACATCACCCGTGCTTCGCATCAGCGGACGCCCGGGATGCGTCACTTTCGCTAAAGTTGCCGTTTGGAAAATTTCTGCATCCCGACGTCCATTCGCATCGTACCCCTGGACGTGCGGGAATTTCCCGACGGGCCAATCGGGAAACAACTCCCCGCTCCCCTTGGGCCGTGCCCTGATATCCGTCAGGCGAATACGGTGCGCTGCAGCAGCCAGAAGAGCCCGGCGAGCGTCACGAGCGCGGACAGGGCCGGCACGCCGCGCCGGAGAAAGGTCTCGGACTTGCGCAGCTGCCACACGATCGGCAGCACGACCGCGGCGATGGCAATCTGGCCGATTTCGACGCCGAGATTGAACGTGAACAGCGGCATCGCGATCCCCTGCGCGCCGGCACCCACGCCGAGGTCGCGCAACACGCTCGCGAAACCAAATCCATGCACGAGGCCGAAGACGAACGTCAGCGCCCAGCGGCCGCGGGGCTCGGCGCCGCGGCGCAGGAGATTTTCCGCGCCGACGTACACGATCGAAGCGGCGATCGCCGCCTCCACCCAGCGCGACGGCAGGTTGACGACGTTGAGCGTCGCCAGCGCGAGCGTGAGCGAGTGCGCCAGCGTGAAGCAGGACACGATGCCGACGATCGAACGAAAACTCCGGCACACGACGAGCAGCGCGAAGAGAAACAGCAGATGATCGTAGCCGGTCCAGATGTGCTCCACGCCCAGCCGGATGAAGGCCCAGAAGGTCGTCGCGTCCGCTTCCGGCGCGGGCGGCGGCGGACTGCCCGCGCTGGACGCGAGGGACAACGCGACGGCTGGCGGCACCTCGATCACACCGTCGCGCGCGCTCAATAGTTTCTTGGCCACCACGAGGCCCTGCTCATCCGAGATAATGACGAACTGCCGGTGGCCCGCCGGCAGATCCGGCAACCGCGGAGCCCGCAGGATCAGACCACTCCCCGGCGGTCGCGGAAACACGAGACGGAAGCTGACGTTGTCCCCGGGCAGCAAATCCACACTCGCCTCGCGCGGCGTGAGCACTGCATCGCCTGCCCGCACTTCCCAGAGCTGCGGCGCAATTTTCCGCAGGTGTTCCTGCACCGCGTCGAACTCCGCCTGGCCCCAGCGTTCGGCGCGCGGCACGTTCGGCGGGAGCAACTGCTCCACATCCGCGGGCGCAAAACCGGTGACGAGCGAAAGTACATCCGCCCGCAAATCGCCCTGGGCCGTGCTGATTCCTGGATCGTGCGCCCGCGCGATCAGCGCGCCACTGACTGCGAGCCACACTCGCACGAAAAAGCGCAGCGTCATCGGGAGGCCATGGCCTCCCGCCATTTCTTCCAGGCCCGCGCGGTCAGCGTCACGAGCGCAGTGCAGCCATGCGGACTGACTGTATTCACGTGCGCGGTACCCTCGGCGGCGTAGTAGTAATCGCCCGCGTGCATCAGGCGCCCGCCATTCACCACATCGCCGGAAATCACCACGCCCTCGTCCGGGCCCGCATCATGCAGGTGATCGGGAAAACGCGCGCCCGGAGCGATCTCGATCATCACCGACACCACGTCACGGGCCTCGTCGACCGAGAGTGTCTTGAAACGAACGCCGGGAAACACGCCGCCGTGCCAGCCGCTCTCCTCACGCGCCGACTCGTACCGCCAGCCCGGCTGCACCGGGGCAGGCGCACTCGCGCGAATGCGCGCCAGCAGCTCCGCCTTCACGCGGGGTGAAGGCGGCTCGACCGGTGCCGCCGCCACCGCCAGCCGGGCGGTCGTCTCGTTGAGCGGAGCTCCCGCCGTCAACGGCTCCGATGCCGGGCGCGGGGTGCGTCGTTTCGCTGGTTTCGCGCTCATGGAAGTAACCTTGAGAGTTTGTGTAGACGCCGCCCGCGCAAGCCCAGGCCGTCGAACCCGGACGAGGGAAGCAAGACGTTCACTGGGGATGGACGGTTCATCCGTTTTCGGCGCGGCGCGCGCGCGCCAGCGCGGGTTTGAGTTTCAAGAGGCCGCGACGAATGCGTGCCTTGACCGTGCCGACCGGGGCCCGCATCGCCGTCGCAATTTCCTGGTGGGTGAGCCCGTCGAAAAAGGCGAGCGCGATGGCCCGGCGTTCCTCGACATGCAGCCTCAGCAACGCCGCGCGGACCGCCGCCCCTTCCTCGTCCGCGGCGACCGACTCCAGCGCGACCGCCGGCGCGAAGTCATCGTCGGTGCGCCACTCCAGCGCCTCGGCGATGCGCGCCAGGTGGCGTTGATTCGACCGCAGCCGATCAATCGCCTTGCGGCGCGCAATCGTCACGATCCAGCAGAACGCGGTCCCGAGTTCCTCGCGATAGTCCGGCGCGCGTTCCCAAATCTGCCAGAACGCCTCCTGCAACACTTCCTCCGCCTCGGCCCGCGATCGCAACATCCGCACGATCATCGAGAACACCGGACGCGAGAGGCGATCGTACAGCTCCGCAAACGCAGTTTCATCGCGCTGTGCCACCGCCTGCAGCAAAGTCGCGTCGTCCGGTGGAATCATGGCGGTAAACCGCGAGCCAATCCCGACGGCCATCGCGCACGCAAGGCATTATCCGGTCATGGAGAAAAAATGCATCCGTGGTGCCGTGGCCGGCGAACCCCCGTGGCCCGGCGGGCAGTTGGGAGCGGGCCGCCAAATTGACCCTCGCACCGATCCCTGTAGCGAACGCACACTACGAATCGTCCGCGCGTTCGCATGCCCGACTTTGACTGGCCTTCGCCCCATCCTGCCGACGAGCTCGGGCTCGTTGCCCTGGACCACGTCCTGACGCCCGAACGGCTGGTGTCGGCGTACCGCCACGGCATCTTTCCGTGGCCCGACTCCAAACCCGGCAGTCCGATTCCCTGGGTTTGTCCGCCTCGCCGGGCGATCCTTGACTTCGACGCGCTGCACGTGCCGCGCAACCTCCGCAAAGCCCAACGCCGGCTCCCCGCGCTGCGGTTCACGCTCGATGGGGCATTCGACGCCGTCATCGCCGCGTGCGCCGCCGCCCATCGGCCCGGCCAGCGCGGCACGTGGATCACGCCGGCGCTCGTCGCAGCCTACTCCGCGCTGCATCGCCGCGGTCACGCGCACAGCGTCGAAGCCTGGGCCGACGATACCCTCGTCGGCGGACTCTACGGCGTCACCGCCGCGGGCGTGTTCACCGGTGAGAGCATGTTTCACCGCATCGACGACGCTTCGAAACTCTGCGTGCTGCATCTGATCGAGCACCTGCGCGCGCGCGGTTCAACGTGGATCGACATTCAACAACTGACACCGCATTTCGCGTTGCTCGGCGCCCACGAGATCACGCGCTTCGAGTTTCTACGCAGACTCGCCGTCGAGCGCAGCGCCGCGCGAACGCTGTTTCCCTGACCCGGGAGCGCAGGCGTCCGCCGTCTACCGCGGGCGCGTCAGCACGACATCGCTCCACTCGCCCATCACGCGCGCGTTGACCGACCAGGCGCGCGCCACTTTCTCAAACGCCTCCCGCACCTGGCCATTTTCGTGCGCGAGGATGCCACTGAGCACCAGCGTGCCACCCGGCGCCACGGCGGCGACCAGTTCGCGGGCGAAACGCATCAGCACGTCGGCTTGGATGTTCGCCATGAGAATGTCCGCACTGGCGTCGCGCCCCGCGAGCCCGCTCACCACATCGGCCGTATGGAAACGCACCCGGCCCGCAAGGCCGTTGAGCGCGGCGTTCTCCTCGCTGATGCGCACGGCCTCGGCATCGTTGTCGAAACCGCTGATGTCGCGAAACCCGAGCAGCGCGGCGGACAAGGCCAGGATGCCTGATCCGCAGCCGGCGTCGATCACGCGTCCCTGCGTGCCGTGTTCCTCGGCGAGCGTCACCAGTCGCTCCACGCACAAGCGCGTGGTCTCGTGATTGCCGGTGCCGAAGGCGAGGCCGGGATCGAGCCACAGCACGGCATCGCCCGGCGGCAGCACGAAGGTCTCGCGCTCCCACACCGGCACCCAGTGGAGCCGGCCGAAGCGCCACGCGTGAAAATGAATCTTGTAGCTGTCACGCCAGTCGCCGTCGCCGAGCGAACGCACCACCGGATCGCCGACCGGCATCACGCCCGCGCGCGCAAGCTGCGGCGCCAGCGTTTTCCATTCGGCGAGCGCGCCGGCCTCATCCGCGCAGATGCCCTGCACCCACGCGCGCCGGACAATCACGTCCTCGAGCACGCTCCAATTTTCCACGCCCTGCTCCAGCAGCGTTTCATCGGCGGCAACCGCACTCGCGGCGGGAATCTCCAGCTTGATTTCGAACAGGGCCATCGCCCCCAACGTCCCGGGCCGGTCCGTCCACGGCAATCCCAATTGCGGCTGCTCACCGCACGAGCCGATCACGTCGGCGCGACGGACGCCCCACGCCGTCGTGCACCGCGCGGCGCACGGGCGGCAGCGTCTCCGGCTCAGGTGGCCACGCAAGCTCGCCCCGTTGCGCGACCACGCACGCTTCGAACGGCAACAGGCCTTGCAACGCACACCACAGCCGGGGGAGATGTTTCGGTTTCATTGCGCGCCCTCCGACGCCGGCGGCGTGCCCGCGTCCTGCGCCTGCCAGTCGATGTGGCGCGTGAAGTACATCACCGCGGCCAGCGCCGCAAACAGCGCACCCGTGCCGGCGAGCAGCGCGAAGTCCTCCATGCGCAGGACCACAAACAGCACGCTGTGCACCGCTGCGAGAAGCCCGGCGATCGCCGCGGCGCGGAGCCAGCAGCGCAGAATGGCCGCGCTGTACAACACCACGAGGCTCGATGAGGCGGCGGCCGCCGACACGTAGGCGGGGCCCGGCTCGAAGACTTCGCCGAGGGCCAGCAGCGCCAGATAGAACAAACACAGCGCCGCGCCCACCAAACCGTAGTGCACCGCATGCAGCCGCAGGCCGCCGACCACCTCGAAGAGGAAGAACGCGGCGAACACCATCGCCATCACGAGCACGCCGTGTTTCAGCGCCCGCTCCACCATCCGGTAGCTGTCGATCACGGTGGCCACGCGCGCGAGGGTGGGCGCCTCCGTCCCGGGTCGTGGCTGCGCACTGAGCCGCACCAGCGCCTCCGTGCGATTCCGGCTGCGCTCGCCCCGCAGTCCGTTTACGAGGAACAGCGGCACCTGCAGCAGCAGGATCAGTCCGGCGATGAAGAGGAGTTTGAGCGTGACCGCGTTGCGCCGCTGGTAGCGGGCCCGGGAGGGAATGACGGGAGGAGGTTCCATGGCCACCGACGATGCCCGTCAGGAATGAAGTCCCGATGAAGCGAAGATGAAATCGGCGCGAAGTTCAGCCGCCGGCGACGTATTGGGATGGCCTGGGACCGCGACCGCCCTCGGTCGCAGCCTTTCGGAAGCGACCGGGGGCGGTCGCGGTCCCGGGGCAGTCTCGATCCACTTCACCACGCCGAATCCAACTCGGCGATACGGCCGTACTATTTGGCCGCCTTGGCCCTGGCGTTCGCGGCGCGGGGATAACGGACCACGCTCACGTCGTTCTTCTGCTTCGGACCCGGCGTGCTGCGTCCCTCGTTGATGATCGTCTCCAAACGGGCCTGCATCGCCCTGACCCGCTCAGGTTGCGCGGCGGCGACGTTGTTTGTCTCAGCCAGATCGTCATCGAGCTGGTACAACTGCACGGCCGTCGCGCGGTCGCGGTCGGGCGCCAGCACAAGTTTCCACGGACCTTCGCGCAGGCTCGGCGTGCCGGCGCAAGCGGTATTCACGGCGTGGGCACGGATGGGGCGGTCGACGCCCTTGAGCAGCGGCAGAAAACTGAAGCTGTCCTCGCCGGCGTTGTCCGGCAGCCGCGCGCCGAAAAGCTCCGCGAGTGTCGCCATGATGTCCGCCTGCGACACCAGTTGCCGGCTGACCGAGCCCGCTTTCACCACTCCCGGCCAGCGCACGACGAAAGGCACGCGGTGGCCGCCTTCATAGACCGAGGCCTTGTAATCGCGCAGCGGTCCGCTGGGAAAATGCCCCTGGGCCTCCAGCGGCGGCACGCCGATATACGACGCACAGCCATTGTCGCTGGTGAACAGCACGAGCGTGTCGTCGGCCACACCGGCGGTTTTCAACGCGGCGAGCACGCGGCCGACGGCTGCATCCGTCTCCATCACGAGATCCGCATAGTCGCTCTTCAATCCGCTCCGGCCGCGCCAGGCCTCGTTCACGGCCAGCGGCGTGTGCGGCGAGGTGAGCGGCAGGTAGAGCAGGAACGGTTTTTTCGCCGCAGCCTGTTCACCGATGAAGCGGACGGCGCGATCCGCGAGCGCCGGCAGGATGGCCTCCAACTTCCAGCCGGGCAGTGCCGGGCCCTGCAGGCTCGCCTGGTTCTTCACGAGTTTGTCCGCCGGCAGCAGCTCGCTCGGAATGCCCACGGTGCGGTCGTGTTCAATAAAGCAATACGGCGGCCAGTTGGGCACGTCGGTGCCGAAGTACTCGTCGAAGCCGCGCTCCGTGGGTCCGCCCGCGATCCGTTGCGAAAAGACCGCCCGCCAGGTCGCGCGCTGGGCGTCGGTCACGACCGTCGAGACCTCGCCGCCGCCCCCCGCCTTGCCGCCGAAGCCCTTGAAATCCGCCTGCTGCGCGGCCGTGATCGGCCAGTCGTTGCCGAGATGCCACTTGCCGATGCAGGCAGTGCGATAGCCGTGCTGCTGCGCGAGTTTCCCGATGGTCAGGCGGTCGGGTGCGATCAACGGCTTCTCCCAGAGACCGACGATGCCCGACTGGAGGCGCGTGCGCCAGTGATAGCGGCCGGTCAGCAGCGTGTACCGCGACGGCGAGCAGCAGCCGGAACTCGAGTGCCCGTCGGTGAACCGCATGCCCTCTGACGCGAGCCGATCCATGTGCGGCGTCGGGATTTTTCCGCGCTCCCGGTTGTACGCCTGCATGTCGCCGTAGCCGAGATCGTCGGCGAGGATGATCACGACATTCGGCGTCGCCGCGCGCAGCAACGACGTGAGGGCGAGCAGGAGGAGCGGGAGGAATTTCATAAACGGAAAACGTGGCGGCTGACGTCAGCAAGGGAGTTGAAAGGTGAAGGTTGAAAGTTGAAAGCCGGAGCCTGGTTTCTCGGATCTTTCAACTTTCAACCTTCACCTTTCAACTCCCCGCCCCCCTCAGAATACCCCCTTGATCCCAAATGTGTAGAACGTGCCGACGAGCACGTGGGACAGGATGTACGAGGGATCGACCTGATAGCGGTACTCGGGAATGTTGTAGAGGTTTCGCACCTGGAAGAACGCGCCGAGTCGGTTCGAGAGCTGGTAGCTGCCGTTGAGGTCGATCATCGTCCGGGCCTTGCGGTACGTGATCACGCCGGTGGACGTCATCGGCGTGGCGTCGGTCCACTTGCCGCTCGCGCCGAACGCCAGACGCCGGAAGCGGTAACTGAGCGTGCCGCCGGCCATGTGCGGCACCATCGCGGCCTTGAGCGCCGAGGCGTACGTCCGCGTGTAGCTCGCCGACACGTTGAGGCCCTTGAGCGCGCCGGGCAGAAACGAAAGCGCCTGGTTGTATTCGAGCGTGAACCCGCGCACGCGCGTCGTGCCAGGCCGGTTGCCGACCGAAACGAAACGATACGACGCATACGTGGGATCGTCGCCGTAGCCGAAGTACGCCGCGTCGAATTCATCGGTGATCACGCTGTCGGTGATATCGTTTTGGAACGCCGTGATCGCCGCGCTACCGACCGGTTCGAAGTAATACGCCATGCGGCCGGAGAAGTTTTTCGAACGTTCGGGGCGCAGCGTGGGATTGGGCACGTTTACGGTCTGCGCGGTCTCGTTGAACACCCAGACACCGCCGAGATTGCCGATGGCGGGACGCGAGATCGTGGAACTGTAGCCGAAGTGCGCCTGCAGGTTTTCGGCGAACGCGTACTTCGCGCTGGCCGTGGGAAAAAGGTGATCGTAGCTGCTCTCGCGCGTGATCTTCGGCCGGCTCATGTACTGGTATGTGAGCCCGGGAATCGTCGTGGCGCGGCCATTCGCCGCCGTGACGGCGAAGCCGGCCGCGCGGACGTCGGCGGCGGAACGGGCGTCGAATTCACGACTCGCGAAGCCGGTTTCCTCCCAACGCAACCCCGCCTGCAGCTGCAGCCGGTTGAGCCGCGTGTTCGCCATGCCGTAGCCCGCGCGCAGCGTTTCCTTGATGTAGCTGGGGTTGTCGATGAAGGCGGTGAAGTAGTTCGCCGCGGTCGCCAGGTTCGTGAAGTACTCCGGCCGCTCGCGGAACAGCCGGCTGATTTCGGTGCGGTTGGGAAACACGGGCACGCCGCCCGACGACGAACGCACGTCGACGCCGTTGGCCAGCTCCCAGCGGTTCTGGGGAAACGCGAGATTCGCGAAACTGCCGTTGGTGCCGCCGCCGAGGCCGTCGTATCGCCAGGTCAGGTACGCGTTCGGGTTGCGGAACCGGTGATAGTCCTCGGTCACCTTGCCGCCGAACTTGAACCACGTGGGCACGCTCCAACCCGTCGTGTACCGCGCGCCGACCTGAGCCTGGTAAATCTCGTCCTCGGCGAAACGCATGTCGTCTCCAATGCGTGGATTCGTGAAATTCGCCGGGTCGGCGAAATCGCGTCCGCCGGTCTGCGTGACCTGCCAGTCGACGTCCCGCAGCGACGACCGGCGCAGCTGCAGGCCCAGGCCCGTGAGCGCGGCGACGGGGGCGGTTTGCGGACCGACGCGCGACAACGCCACGTATTGGTTCGTCGAAATCGTGTAGTGCAATCCACCCTCGACCAGCCACGGCCCGCGGCGAAATTCGAACTTCGGCGTGACGGTGCGGGTCTGCGCAAATTTGTGTTCGTGGTTGGTGCTGAGACCCAGCGTGCCGCCGCCATTGGCGACGGCGAAGTTGTTCAGGCCATCGCCGCTGATGACGGCGCGGCCCGAGGTGGTGAACGTGAGCACGCGGCTGTCGATGAAGGCATCGAAGTGATTGTACATCGCGCTGAGCGAAAGCACGAGCAGCGGCGTGGCCTTGAAGTCGAGCGTCAGCGACGGCGTGAAGCGCTCGGTCAGACGCGGGTTGCTCGTGAACGTGACGCCCGTCAGCACGCGCGGCCGGGGATCGGTGGCGGTCGGCACGGCGTTGTAGGTGTGGTCGACGCGGCTCTGCACGACGTACTGGCTGGACTCGCTGATGTTGAGCACCACGCCGAGCCGGTTGGCGATCAGCACGTCGGAGTACTCGAGAATGGCGCCGGGACGAAACTTGCGCGTCTTGAAATCACTCGGACCGTACTCGCGGTCCGCGGTGAAGTTGTCGCCGTTGGCCATGAAGTGCGCCTGCCAGGAGAGCCGCCGGCCCTTGCGCTCGAAGGCGCGCTTCGTCTTCAGGTTGATCGTGCCGGCCGGCGCATCGGCATCCATGTCGGCGCTCGAGGTGTAGTTGACCTCGATGCGATCGACGCTGTTGACCGACACCTGATCAAAACTGAAGGAGCGCGCCCCGCCACCCGTGCCCTGCGAACCGTCGGCGCTCGCGAGCTTCATGCCGTCAACGCTCACGCCCACATACTGCGGATCCAGGCCGCGCAACCGCGGGCCGCGCGCGTCCGGCCCGACGTAGTCGACGTCGACGCCCGGTACGTTCTTGAGAAACTCGCCGACACTGCCCTCCGCGACATCGCCGAAGAAGTCCGACGAAATCGTGTTGGTGAGATTCATCGAGCGCCGCTGCTCCATGATGGCCTTGGCGTTGCCCTCGCGTTCGGAGCGGATCACGAACGCCCCCAGCCGCTGCACCTCGCCGCCGGCGCTGGTCAGTTCGAAGTCGCGCGTGAGCGTCTCGCCCGCGCGCACCTCGATCGTGGCGGGCGCAGCCTTCGCGCCGGTGTAGGTCACCGTGACGACGTGCGGACCGGCCGGGACCTGGGTGAAACGGAACACACCGTCCTGTTCGGTGACCGTGCTGAGGCTCGTGCCCGCAATGCGCACCTCGGCACTGGCCACGTACTCGCCCGTGGCGGGATTGTACACGCGGCCCGTGATGGCACCGACGCCGCTCGCGGACTCGGCGGCAGGTAGTGCACAGGAGAAAACCATTGCCGCGGCAGCGGCCGTACACAGGCGGACGAACGTCATGGGGAGAGGGGTGAAGCGGGTTCGTTTCATTCCTCGCGCGAGCCCCGCTTACAGGGCGGAATGTCATCGGGCGCCGCACGCGACAAGGTTGAAAGAGAGCGGGGAGGAATGGGACGCGCCTGGGACCGCGACCGCCCTCGGTCGCTTCTGACCCGATGCGACCGGGGGCGGTCGCGGTCCCACGTGCCAGCGGCTGCCACAAGATAACTGTCGCATCGGTCATGCGACGTTGCACCGTGAGTCGGATCATTTTTCGTACCCTGCCCGCGCGCCCTGCGTCTTCGTCGTACGGTCCGCCACCCTTCCACCCACCGCCCATGTCACGTTCCCGCTTCATCGCTGTTTTCCGCCCGCTGGTCCTCGGTCTGGCCGCATCGCTCGCCGCGCTTCGCGCCGCCGACAGCGTTCCGGCGGATCTCGTCCTCACCCGTTTTTCCGGCCCCGACGTGACGCCCTGCGTCGCGTGCCTCTGCGTGTCCGCCCAAGGTGAAGTGTACGCCGGCGTCGACCTCAACGGCTCGCTCGGCAAGGGCCCGGGCAAGGGCCGCATCGTGAAACTCATCGACGTCGATCACGACGGCGTCGCCGACAAGCACACCGTCTTCGCCGCGATCGACAACGCCCGCGGCGTCCTCGCCGTTGGCACGCAGGTATTCGTGCTGCACACGCACTTCGGGCCCGACGGTCTCGCCACCGGCATGAATCTCTCGGTGCTCGATGACGCCGACCGCGATGGCGTCGCCGACGGCCCGGCCCGCGTGCTGGTGCGCGGCATCTGCGTCGCGAAAGCCATCAACGACCGCGGCACCGACCACTCCACCAACGGCATTCGCATGGGCATCGACGGCTGGATTTACATCGCCGTCGGCGATTTCGGTTTCAACGACGCCACGGGCACGGACGGCACCAAGCTCACGCTCCTCGGCGGCGGCATCGCGCGCGTGCGGCCCGACGGCACCGAACTCGAGCTCTACACCACCGGCACGCGCAACATCTACGACGTCGCGCTCGATCCCTTCCTCAACGGCTTCACCCGCGGGAACACGAATGACGGCGGCGGCTGGAACGTGCGCTTCCTCCACCACGTGCAGTCCGCGGAATTTGGATACCCGCGGCTCTTCAAGAATTTTGCCACCGAGATCCTGCCCGCGCTCGAGGACGTCGGCGGCGGTTCGGGCGTCGGTTCGCTCTTCCTTTCCGAGCCCACCTGGCCTGCGCGCTACAACAACCAGCCGCTCATGGCCGACTGGGGCCGCAAGGCGATCTTCCTGCACCGGCTCACGCCCGATGGCCCGACGTTCACGCAGGAGGTCGAGGAGTTCGCGCAGATTTCCCAGGTGACCGATCTCGACGTCGATCCCTCCGGCCAGATGTTTGTCGGCGCGTGGGACGGCGCCGGCTTCAAGGGCGATCCGGGCAAAGGCTACGTCGCCCGCATCACGCCGAAGGGCTGGACGCACCGCGCGCTGCCGGAACTCTCCACGTTGAAACCGGCCGAGCTCGTCGCGCTGATCGCGTCGGCGAGTGCGACGACGCGTTTCTACGCGCAACGTGAATTGGTCGCCCGCCCCGCCGCTGACGCCGCCGCCGTCCGGCCCGCCCTCGTGGCCCTCGTGCGCGATCCGGCGCTGCTGCTCGCGGCCCGCGTCGCCGCCCTCTTCACGCTCGCGCAACTTGATTCGGATCCGCAGGCGATGCTGGCCTTCGCCAGCGACGAAGCCCTGCGCGAGTTCGCGTTGCGCGCCGCCGCCGACCGGCTGCCGCGCGTGAAGCAAACCACGCTGCCGCTCGCGCCGTTCGTGCAGGCCCTGCAGTCCGGCACGCCGCGCCAGCGGGCTGCGGCCGCCGTTGCCCTGGGCCGTCTCGGCCAGCCTCAGGCCGCGACGGCGCTGCTGGGCGTGGCGTTCAAGAAGCCCGATGACAGCAACGACAGCGCGTTCACGCAGAAGGACACGCTCAAGGGTGCGCGCACGAGCACGCTCACGCTGCCCGTGCGCCAGGGAGACGAGTTGCGGTTTCATCTTTCCTCGACCGACGAAGCCGGCGCGCCGGTCCAGGTCGCGCTCGCCGACGCGGTGTTCACGCTCGCGAACGGCACCAAGGTGAACCTCGCCGGTCTCGCGCCCACCACCGGCCGGGCCGCGCTCACGGCCGCCAGCGAACCCGCCCCCGAAGCGGCCGCGAAGAAAAACAAGAAAGGCGGACCCAGCGCGCCGAGCGGCCCGTCCGTCGTCATCGATGGCCCGCCGCTGGTCACGTACACCGTGCCCGCGGGAGCCGTTTCGTTTTCCGCCCGGGCGCGCAATGCCGCCCGCGGCCAGGAGGCCTCACTCGAGTTCTTCGCCTCGACGGGCCGCACGGGCGAGAATCGGCCGCAGACGTTTTCCCCGCGTCATGCCACGCCCAACTCCGCCATCGTTGTCCCGCATCTCGCCGCGCACGCCCTGGTGCGCCTGCGCGCGATCGACGCGTGCCTCGCCGCCGTCGGCACGCCGAGCGAAGACCTGGCGCTCTGGGCGCTCGCGCAACTCCACGACGAACGCACGGTCGCCGGCCTGCTCGCGAAACTCTCCGCCTCGCCCGCGCCCGCGCTGCGGACCAAGCTGCTGACGACGCTCGCGCGCCTCTATCAACAGGAGGCGCCGTATGACGGCTCGTGGTGGTGGAGCACGCGCCCCGATACGCGCGGGCCCTATTACAAGCCCGTCACGTGGAGCGCGTCGCCGCGCATCGCCGTCGCGCTCGAGTCGGAAGCGGTCCGCGCAACGACGTCCGATCAACGCGACTTCCTCGCCCGGCTCAACGACTCCCACCGGCTCGGCCTGGCGTCGCTCGGCACCCGCGAAGCCGCTGCTCCCGTCGCAGACAAGAAGCCTGCCATCGATCTCGCGACCATCGCCGCCAAGAGCGGGGCGGTGGCCACGACGCCGCTCGAGGACGTCCTGATTGCCGTGGAGAAATTGAAACCGAATCCCGAACGCGGCGCCGCGCTCTTCACCCAGCAGGGGTGCGTGGCGTGTCACGCGTTGCAACCCGGTGGTGCCGCCCTCGGCCCCTACATGGGGCAGATCGGCGCGATTATGAACCCGTCGCAGATCGCCACGGCGATCCTGCGGCCGAGTGACACGATTTCACAGGGCTTCCAGACGGTGAGCCTCACGCTGAAGGACGGCACCACGCGCACCGGTTTCGCGACCGAGACGACGTCGGACAAGATCGTCCTGCGGGATATGGCGGGAGCCGTCACCACGATTGCGACGTCGACGGTGAAGGAGGAAAAGCACCTGCCGATGTCGATGATGCCCGAGGGTCTCGCCAACGCGCTGTCGCTCGATGATTTTGCCGCGCTCGTGCACTTCCTCGCGGCGAAAAAGTAGGTTTGCGGCCGGGTCCGCGGCGGCGGCCTGCAGGGAGGCCCCGCTCGCGGCTGGTTGCACCCGGTGTGCAGCGCGATACGGCGTGCACTCGCGGCACCTCTGTGATTTCTCTGCGTCCTTCCAGCTGCAGCGATGAGTGATTCCAGCCAGGCCGTCTTCCTCTCCTACGCGTCGCAGGACGCGGCGGCGGTGCTGTGCATCGCGGAAGCGCTGCGGGTGAGCGGCGTCGAGGTGTGGTTCGACAAGGATGAGCTCGTCGGCGGCGACGCGTGGGATCAGAAAATCCGCGGCCAGATCAAGGCGTGCGCGCTGTTCGTGCCCGTGATCTCGGCGGCGACCCAGGCGCGGCGCGAAGGCTATTTCCGCATCGAGTGGAAGCTCGCGGCCCAGCGCACGCAGGCCATGGCCGACGGCACGCCGTTTCTTCTCCCCGTCGTGATCGACGCGACCCGGGACGCCGATGCGCTCGTGCCCGAGGAGTTTCGCGCCGTGCAGTGGACCCGCCTTCGCCCTGCGGGCTTCGGCGGGGAGGCGCCTGACGAGGCGGCGGAGAAATTCTGCGCGCGGGTGCAGCGTTTGCTCGAAGGCGGCTCGACGGTGGCGGGCGCAGATGCCGCGCATGACAAGCCGCGCGGCAGCGGGCGTGGCGCATCCCACTCCAAGGCCGGCTACCCGTGGTTGCGGATCGTCGTACCGATCGCGTTGGTGATCGCCGGCGCGGTCTACGCGTTTCGACCGCAGTCCGGACGGGAGCAGCCGGTCAAAACGAAACCGGTCGGGACGTCACCGGGCGCCGCCGTGTGGCTGCACGATCCCGAGCTCACGCGCGCGATGACGCTCGTGAACGGCAACGAGGCCAATTCCGAGGATTTCGCGCTGGCGGAGGAGCTCGTGAAGAAGGCGCTCGAGAAGAACTCCACGGATCCCGGGGCCGTGACCGTGATGGCGCGCGTGCAGGTCTCGTATCTGATCCGCGGATTCGATCGCAGTGACGAGCGCCGCGCCGCCGCGCGGCGTTACGCCGAGCGCGCGGTGCAGCTCGCGCCGAACGAGCCCGAGGCGCTCGCCGCACTGGGCGTGTTTCACTTTCAGCGCGGCAGCAACACCGAGCTCGCCCGCGAGCTGCTGAACAAGGCGATCGCGCTGCGGCCCGACGAGCCCTACTATTATCGTCACCGCGACAACGCGCTGTTCTTCGATCCGCACGTGCCGGCGGCAGAGGCGATCGCGTCCGCGGAGAGAACCGCTGAACGCTTTCCGCGCGACGCGCTCTCCCACTACGAACTCGCCCGCCACTACCGCGATCTGGGCCGGATTGAGGAGTGCGAACGCGCCATCGATCGCACGCTCGCGATCGAACCCATCGCCAACGCCATCGGCTGGAAAGCCCGGATCGCGCTCAACGTGCGCGGTGATGCGGCCGAGATGAAGGCCCTGCTCGATCGCATTCCGCCCCGGATGCGATCGCTCGAGCGGGTGGTGATCAGCCGTTGGATTTGCGCCATGGCCGGGACCGACCGCGAAAGCGGGATCGACGCGTTGCAGAGTCTCACCAATTCCTGGATCGAGGATTTTTACTACATCGGACCCAAGAGCCTGCTGATGGCGGCATTGCTCGAGGCGTCCGGGAAACGCGAGTCGGCCCGGCTGCACTATGAGGCCGCGCTGACGGAAACCCGGGAGCGGCAGGTCAGCGCTCCCGCCAACATCGCGCTGCGCAACATCGAGACCTGTGCGTTGCTCGGCTTGGGCCGGATCGACGACGCCCGAGCGGCCAACCGCGTGGTGATGGAGTCCGTGTCCCGCCCTTACCGTTACGACCCATTTGACATCTGGGTGTTCAGTCCGATCCCGCGCTGCCTGCTGCTCGGCGATCGCGAGACCGCGCTCAAGCTGCTGCGCGAAGCGGTCGGAGCCGAGGCGGGAACACCCAGCCGGCGCGTGCCCACCGCGGACTACGGCCTCAGCAGCCGCGCCGCGCTGCGGATGGCCATGAAGCTGGACCC
The DNA here is from genome assembly GCF_047521145.2 of Terrisphaera buseokensis. Taxonomy (GTDB): domain Bacteria; phylum Verrucomicrobiota; class Verrucomicrobiia; order Opitutales; family Opitutaceae; genus ER46. The sequence continues at coordinate 6,344,809 of NZ_CM134186.1, forward strand.
CCGCATGGAGCCCTTCCGGACGGATGGGGAAATCTCGGCGCTCCTGGCGGAGCCGGCGACGGCGGAAAAGAAAATCGGCGCGCCCGCCGCGGCGTCCAGTGAGGCCACTCAGCTCTCGGCCCGCGCGCTGGCATTGTTCACCAAGACGAGTTTCACCCGCGACGATCTCGGACCGGCGGAGGATTTTGCGCGACGTGCAACCGAGAAGGAACCCGACAGCGCCACCGCCTGGGGCGTGCGCGCGGGCGTGCAGTCGGCGTGGATTCTCCGCAACTGGGACGCCAGCGAGAAACGCCGGCAGGACACCCAGTCGCTCGCGAACAAGGCCCTCGCCCTCGATGCCAACGAACCTGAAGCGCTGCTCGCCCTCAGCCATGTGCTGCGGGCGCAGGGTGCTTTCGATCAGGCCGTCGCGCATCTGCGGCGCGCGATCGCGGCGCATCCGCAGCATGTCCGGCTGGCCCGGGCACTGGGCTTCACTCTCATGATCGCCCGGCGCGAAGACGAGGCCCGAACGGTGCTGCGTGAACTCGCGCAGCGCGTGCCGCGCGATCCATTGGTGCGCTACGAGCTGGCGATGAGCTACACGGACTACGGAGCCGGTGGCGCCATCCCGGGCGACCTGGCCGCCGGGCTTGAGCAACTCGACGCCGCGATCGCGCTCCAGCCGTTTGCCTCGGCGCTGCTCCTGAAGGCGACGCTCATCGGCGGTTGGCGCGGCGATCTCGCCGGGATGCGGGCGGTGCTCGATCAGCACGAAAAACTGCCGCTCGCCGAGCGCTCCGAGGATCGCGCGGTGTGCCTCACGATGTGGGCGGGCTTGCTGGAACGCCGGCCCGACCGTGTCGAGGCGGCGGCGGCGCTGACGGCACGAAACTACTTCGAGGACAGCGCCATGTCGCTGCGGCCGAAGGCATGGTCGCTGGCGCTCGCGCACCGGCTCGCGGGGAAGGAAAACCTCGCCCGGCGCGAGTGGCAGGCGGCGGAGGCCGTGCTGCGGCAACGCCTGAAAGACGATGCCGCCAACGAGATTTCCAAGGTGGAGCTGGCCGCCACGCTCGCGTGGCTGGATCAGCGGGACGAGGCCTCGCGCCTGATCGCGGCGATCGAGCCGATTTGGCGCGAGGAATCGCGCCGTGGTCGCGCGCCGCTGCTCGCGCGCTACTACGGCGCGGCGGGCGATCCGGTCCGCTCGGCGGAGTGGCTCGCCCGATCCCTGGATACGACGGTCTTCATGTCGCGCCAGGCGGTTCCCCTCGACCCGTGGTGGGACAAAGTCCGCGGTGCACCGGAATTCGAGGCCGTGCTGAAGACACGAGTGAAGTGATGCGGCTTGGCGATTGACGAAATCCGACGCCGGCATATCCCCTGCGGCATACCCCGGCGGTTCTCCGCCACCCGCCCCCAGCATCCCCGGCCCCGTCATGAGCAGCTTTCGCGTTCGCCCGCGTTTCGATCACACCGTGGAGTTCAGTCCCGCGGAAGCCCGGACCCGCATCCTCGACCATCTCGCGCAACATTCACCCGGGATCGAGGCCCGCGATTTTCCCGGTTTCATCGGACTGCACATCGGCACGGGCGAACGTCGTTTCTGGTCGCCCCGTCTGCTCCTCGTCCTCGACTCCACCGCAGAGGGAGCGACGTGCATCCACGGCCGGTACGAGCCGGAGATCGAAATCTGGTCCGTGTTTCTCTACGGCTATTTGATCACGGGTTTGCTCGGGACCTTCGCCGGCATCCTGGGCTTTGCGCAGCTGGTGATCGCCACCAAGCCGTGGGCGCTGTGGGTCGTGGGCGCGATGGCGGCAATCGCCGTGCTGCTCTATCTCGGCGCGCAACTCGGGCAGAAACTCGGCGCGTGGCAGACGTTTCAACTGCATCAAGCCTATCAGACCGCCGTGGGCCGACCGACGGAGATCAGCTGAGCTCGTGAGCTTGAGCGGGAGTGCAGGCGTCCCGCCTCCATCCGAAGTCTGAAGGCCGGCGAGCGCGGGCTCCCGTTCCGCTGCACGCCATTCCAGGCCGCTTCGGCGAGTACTCGTTTTGGCTTTTCAATCCATTGGCTGGCCGAAACTGTGACCCGATGAATCGCACTGCCCGGGTAGTGTTGCTGCTCGGCGCCCTGTTGCTTTCAGGTGGCATGGACGCGGCGGAAGAGCGACGCGGCCCGCTCGAGACGGCGCGGATCAACGCGGCTGAGGCCGAGGCCGCCCGGTATCGCGCGGAACTGGCGAATCCACCGGGCCGATACAACGGCAAGTTCGATGCGCTCTATGCGATCACATCTTCGGACGTCGCGGCCGCGTTCATGACCGAAGCGGACCTCGCCCATTTCAAGAAGCAGGAAGCGTGGCTCGCAGAGCACAACCGCCGGCTCGACTTCGAGCTGTCTCCCGCCGGACGCGCCCAGGCGCGGGCCAACGAGGAAGCGGAACGGGCGCGCAAAGCCAGAGCGGGCGAAGCGGCCCTTGCGAACGCGATCGCGAAGGACAAGCAACAACACGAACTCAACACCGCCGCGCTCAGGCTTCGCGCCACGGCGCTCATCCAACGGGCGGAAGCGGGCGACGCGAAAGCGCTGACCCTCGACGAGGCGATGGAGATGGGTGCACTGGCCGAAGCGATCATCACCAACGCCTTTTACCACGGTCGCCCGGCCAGTGCACTCGGCGTGGAATCCAGCTGGGCGGAGCGGGAGGCTCTCGGGCTCAAACTCTACGGCCTCGCCGGCGGAGTGTCCGGCCGCGAACGCGGCGCCATGAATCCAGACTTTCCCACCGTGCGGCGCGCGGTGCCGATCATGGATTTGGCCATGGCCGCGGCGCTGGTGAAGGGCGGTCACGGCGACATTGTGCTGCGACAAACCCGCGCGCTTCGCGCGCTCGCCGGCAGCGATCCGCGCATCCCGATGCAGATCACCGTCGGGCTCGCTGCCGCGCTGGCGATGCCAAACAGCGACTTCACTCCCGGACAACGCCGCCTCGCCGCGGGCCTGCTCGCGGCCCGCCTGTGGCACATTCCTCCCAGCACGGGAAAACTGGAAGACCTGGACGGCCCGGCCCTCTCGTGGATGCTGCTGGCCGCAGCGAAGAAAACGCCTGAACTCGCCCGGGCCGCGTCCCTGAATGCGCATTTTCTCGCACAAGCCACATGGGGCGTCTGGCACACTGATTTCAAACGCCCCGCTCCCTCCGACGCTGCGGCGGCGTACCCGGTGACGGCGCAAGGCGATTGGTGGAACCTCGCCGGTATGCTGGTGCTCGCCGAAAAGTCGCGCTACCCGGGCGCGTGGTTCGCGGCCATTCGCACGGAGCGGCGAGCCAAGCGCCATGACGCAGCGCCGGCGGGTGCGAAAGAAGCCGTGCAAGCCGCGCTCGATGACTGGTTCGCGCGCAACGGCGCCCCACCCGCGGTGCGCGAGGTCATCCAGGCGGATTGCACGCTCGCCTGCGATGGAACGGTGGAGGCGTTGGCGAAGTCGGCGGCGTGGGATGCGTTCGTCTTGTCGGCCGGTTCCTATGTGAGTCAGACAGCGGCGGTCGAGGGACGAATGGAGGCGCTGCTCGCAAGCACGTTGTTGAAAAAGGCCCTGGAGGTGGGTCGGGACGATCCGACCGGAGTACAACGTTGGCTGGTCGATCCGATCTGGCAGCCGGGCGCGAAAGCGTCGCTGGCCACGTGGCGGGCCTGGCTCGATCTCGCCGGCCTCGCCGGTGTCGTTGTCCTGGCCGAACGTACCCCTGAAAAGCTGCAGGATCCCGTGCTGCTGCGGCGGGCGATCGACTCGTTGCACCCGGACGCCGATGGCCAACTGAGCCCGTCGAGCGAGGTCGTGGCCCACGCGCTGATCCCGCATACCGCCGCCATCACTGAGCCCTCACTCGTCAAAGACATCGCCCTTATTCGCGGACGCAGCTTCGGCGACTGGGCCGAACTCGCGCCCTGGCTCGAGGATCCCCGCCGTCGCCCCAAAGCAGACTCCGACTGGTACGACCTCTATGAAGCGGCAATCGAGGAACGGAATCAGGTCGCGGGAAAACTGGAGGGCTACAAAGGCGGCCCCAACGCAGACTTTGCCCTCTGCGGACGAATCGAGGCGTGGCTGAAAGCGATGCTGGCCGCCGAAGGTGCGGCGCGCGCGAAGCTTCTCGCCGACAGTCCCGACGACTGCCTGACCAAACCGGATCTGAAGATGCTGGGCTACGACGTCGCACGCGGTGGCTTCGCCTCGCGCGCCATGCTGTTGCTGGCGACGCCGGAGTTCGACCCGCGGCGGCCGGTGCAACGCGGCGGAAGCTACGATCCGAACCCGTGGCTGGCCGCGGTGGCCAAACTGCCGACGGCAGTGGACGCCGAGGAACTGGTCACGCTGCTGGAGACCACCGTTCGCCGGGCCGCCCGCGAGCGCTCGGCGGGCGGAAAGGCGATCGACTCCCGCTTCACTCTCGCCGCCGGCGAAGCCGCCCAGCGCGCGCTGGGTCGACTTGGAAAACGCTGGAGCCCGGCCCGCGTTCCGGCGCAGGCGGCCATTCTGAGATTGCACGACGCTGTCCTCGTCGAGGGCCACGCGCAGCCCAACCCGAACGCCGTTCTGGCGAATGTGACGTGGGAACGGGCCAAGATGCGCGGCCTGAACACCGCCGACGCCTTCGCGTTGGCTGATGCGCTGCTACGCCGCGAAGATCTGGAGTATATCGTCGCACTCGGGGCGAACGCTTCATCCCTGGCCCCGTTGGTGATCAGTGCTGACGCGCATTTTTTTCGCGAGGCGCGGCGGGCGTTGTCGAAGCGGAGCCCGGACGCCACGGGCACGCCGTTCCACCGGTCACTCGCCAACCAGGCCGGCAGCGACGATGAACTCCGGCTGAATCCCGCGGTTCGCGCCGCCGTGTACGCCACGCTTGCCCAGGGCAATGACGTCACGGATCCCGAAACGGTCCTCCTCATCGCCCGTATCCGTGGTCCAAAGCTCGGCGATTGGGCCAAACTCGGCGCGTGGCTCGACGATCCCCGCCGCCAGCCGCCCGGTAAAACGAGTCCGCTGGTTCCGCTCTACGAACGCGCCGTCCTCGAACGCGATCAAGCCATGGGAAACCTCCGCGGCCGGCCGTGGGAATCGACGTCGAGCAATCAGATCGCCGCCGAACGGTTTCAACAATGGCTCTACGACGCACTGAATCCGAAGAAAACTGAGCCGCAGCTGACCAGCAGTGAGGCGGTCCTCCGGATCATCGGCGCGGAAAACTATCCGCACACCCCCAACTTGAATATTCTGGGCTACGACACTCCCCACGACGCCGAAACCAGCTTCCTCGCTCTCCGGGCGCTGCTGCTGCTCACCACGGACGACTACATTCCCGGGTCCAACATGAAAGGCGGACGCTACGACGCGGGCCCTTGGCTGAAAGCGGTGGATGACCTGCCGGGCACTATGGCGGTCGAGTTTATCGTGAAGGATCTGGCGGATCGAATCCGCGCCACGCACCGCCCGCTCCCCGCGAATGCGCCCACCACCCTCAGTCATACTGCACGCTATCGCCAGGAAGTGGGATTGGCCTGCCAGCGCGCGCTCGGACGTCTCGCCAGCCGGTGGAACCCGGCGCGCGAAGCGGCCCAGGCCGCGTTGCTCGAACTAGGCGGCGATCTGCTGGCCGACGGCGATTCGAAGCCCAACCTGGCGTGCATCGCGGCACGAATCACGTGGGAGAGTTGCAAGATGCGCGGGCTCGATGACGCCGATGCAATCAGCACTGCCAGCACCGGATTGTCGCCGCAAACGCTGCGCGAACTAGCCGACTCGGCCAGCGTCTCGGGCTCCCAAACGCCTCTGCTCCTCGAAGCGGATCCAACCTTCGCGCGCGAGCTCCAGGCGCTGCTGGCGGCGAAGGGATGACCCGTCGTGAACGCCGGCCTCTTCCCTCAGACGGACTCACGCAGTTGAAGGTTGAAAGGTGAAAGTTGAAAGAACCGGAAGCAGACCACCACTGTCGCTTGGGTTCGAATTCAGTCTCGCATCCGTCGGTGGAAACCTGCCCGCGCTCAAGGACCATTGGCTGCCGCTGGCAATTGGGGGCTTTCAACCTTCAACTTTCACCTTTCAACTGCATGGTGCCTGCTCAGATCACTTCCGCACTTCTCTGAAGAAACACGCGCGACAATGATGACCAGCGTCAGTCTTTCGGCAGCTCACCGGTCCAGCGCTGCGGATGCAGCACGAGCGCCGCGACCGCGTAACGGCGGTCGTCGTCGTACTCGATCCCAAAGAGATGGATCCACGCTTCGGTAAACTCCCGCCGGTGGCCCACGAGGATGGATCGATCGCCTTCAGCCGCTTTTATCTCCCATTCCACCCCGGCCGGCGGGTTGCCCGTGGCGAGAGCATCAAGTTCGCCCCACTCCGCGGCACTGACGCTCAAATGTTCGAGGCCGGGGCGAAGCGTGGCCGCATCCGCCAGGATCTGACGCGCCCGCGCGGTGAGACGAGCCACGGGCAGGCTCAACACGGACGCCGGTTCCGCAAAAAGCACCTCGGGGAACTCAATCGCGCTCCCTTCCGGCCAGAACGCCTCGCGCTCCACCCCGGGTAGCACGCCCACGGGCGGTTCAGGCCGGAGGATGGGCGGCGCACTGCCAGGCGGATAAGCGTGATACTCGTGCACCCGCCACACTGTGGGCTGCGCGATATGACGCGCCAGAATCGTGCGACCGCCCGGCCAATCCTGCGGGGTGGTTTGCCGCCAGCCGTCCCAATGATGCTTCTTCATCGGATCCCACAGCTCGACCGCCGGGCGGCACACGTTCTCGATGGCCACGTCGACTCGGCGCAGCGACGGCCACAGGGGCAGTTTCCCACTGAGTGGCAGCGCCCCGATGCCCTCCCGGCGAAAACGGCCGGTCAGCGCGTCCCGTTCGGCCACGAGTCCGAAACCGTGGGGAAGAATCGGCGTATCCGAAGTCCAACGACCGAACTCCACGCGGCCCACGCGCACCGACTCCAGCCCGTAGGCGCGATACTCCTCGTCGGGCGCTCGCAACGGCACCGCAAACGCAATCCCGGCCGCGGTCGCGGTCACCGTTTGCCGGGCAACGAAAAACTCGTCGCGCTGGACCGTCACGAGATCATTCGACCCGATGCGAAAGACGGAGCCGAGCAGGTGAAAGTGCCGCTGCTTGCGGACATCGCGTTCGCGGTGAGCGGAATACCTGCTCTCGACCATGACTGACTCTCCCGCAGTCACGAGCTGGCGCAGCGTGAATTCGATGCGAGCCTCAGGCAGTGGCGACGAGAGCGGGTGGAGACCGGAGGGAGAGGCGTTCATGGACGCGAGCAGGAGGGCCGGAAAAAGGAGAAGAAGCAGGGGGCTGCCACGCATGTCGCATCATTCCACAAAAGTTTCGGTGAGGCCATTGGCCGGACGGCCCAGTGACTGCAGGCTTGGGGTTTGGGATACTGGCTCGTCCTCATGCCCCTGTCTTCCAGCTTCCTTGTCCTCATGTCACTCCTCTCGATCTTCGAATCCAAGCCGCGCGCCACCGACTGGCCGGCCACGCTGTCCGACCTGCGCGTTGAGTTGAAGATCGAGGAACGGACCGAGCGCGGGTACGACACCCGCGACGCCGTTTATGCCTCGATCCACGCGGTGCTCCGGCATGCGAAGGGCCGGGACATCGAACGCGGTGATGCGCGAATCGAGGTGAATGGCGTGCCGCTCGAGTTTCGCGTCAGGACCGGCAACTACTACGATCGTTATCCCTATTACCATCTGCCGGACAGCAGCCCGCTCACGGTCGCTCCGGGAACCGTTTACCGCTTCGTGCTGATTGCACCGGATGGAAAGCGCCACGCGTTGGGCGAGGTCACCACGCCGGCGGCCCTGCAGATGGAGCAGATCGCGTTTCCCCGCCAACGGCCCGCCCACGGACCGGTCATCATTGCGTGGAAGGATCTCGCGGAGCCGGCCCGGTTGACGCTGTTTCGCTCCGATTTCAGGCGCGAAGCCGACGGCAACGAAGTCCACGTGGCGGGCAGCGCGAACGATCCCGCCGCGCTGCGCCGGGAGATCGGCGGCGGCCTGATTCGTCGCCGCAGCGGCGACTGGACGATCGCGCCCGATTTTCTCGCGAACCGCGAGGGACTGGCGCTGGAAACCCTCGGCGCCGAAGTGCGGGTCGAACACGCCGGGCGGATGGAAAAGACCTTCGCGAAGGAGAGCTCCATCCAGGCGACCCGGTTGCTCGTGCTGCGGATGGAATTTTCTCCGCCGCAGGCGGCGCGCTAGCCGGACTCGGGAGCGCAGGCGTCCCAGCAGCGACCGGGGGCGGTCGCGGTCCCAGGCCATCCAGGGACACTCGGTTGCCTTACCGCGCATTCGCGGGAGCGCCTACGTCAGCGGCAACGTCAGCATCGCCCGCGCGCCGCCTTCCGGCCGGTTCTCCAAACGCACGTCGCCGCCATGCAGGCGCGCGATTTCGCGCACGATGCTGAGGCCCAGGCCGCTGCTCTTCCGCCCGGTGTCGGGCCGCGGCAGCGAGTAGAACCGCTCGAAGATTTTTTCGATGGCGTAGTCGGGCACGCCCGGCCCAGTGTCGTCGACGATCACCCGCACACCGTGCGCGTCGCGCTGCAACGTGATCGTGATCGTCCCGCCCACCGGCGTGAATTCGAGCGCGTTCTGCACGAGATTGCCCACGCCCTGCTCCAGCAGAAAACGTTCGCCGTGCACCGTCGCCGGCTCCCCGGCCGCGCAGGACAGGGTCACGCCGCGCTGCGCCGCCACCGCCCGGGCCGCCGTGTGCACATCGCGCACGACGCCGGCGAAATCGATCGCCGACATCGCCACCCCCGCGCGCCGCGACTCCAGCGCCGCAAGTTCCAGCAAACGCTCCACGATCTGCTGCAGGCGGGCCGATTCGGCGCGCAGGTTGCCAAGAAAACGCTGCCGGTCGGCCTCCGGCGGATTTTCCGCCAGCAACTCCGCCGCACCGCGAATCGATGACAGCGGGGCCTTGAACTCGTGCGCCAGCGCCTGTGTGTAGCGCTCAACGTAGGCTTTGCCCTCGAGCGTCACGCGCATGTCCTCGAACGCCCGCGCCAGCGCCGCCACTTCGCGCGCACGCGATTGCGGCGGCTCCGCGGGCCGGCCATCGCGCACGGCGAGCGCATAGTCGGTCAGGCGCTCCAGCGAATGCGTGAGCTTCGACGCAATCCACCATCCCGCAGCCACCATCATGGCGGCGATCGATCCGAGCCAGACCACGATGCGCCACCGCGCCTCCCGAATGCCGTCGACCACACTGGCCAGCGGCCGCCCCACGCCCACCCAACCGAGCAGTTCACCCGCGCGTCGCACCGGCGTGGCCACGCACAGCTCCGTCCCGGCCACGGCCACGTTGGAAATTGTCTTCTGCCCGGCGGCTGCAACGGCTCCGTCCGTCACGGTCCAGGCATAGTGGATACCGACATCCCGCTGGTGCGCGGAGTCGAACACCACGCGCCCCGCGCGATCGCAGGCGAACACGCGCAGCAGATCGGCCTTTGGCGGCAGCGTCGCCAGCTTGCCCGGCCACGCTTCGCCCGCGGGCAGATCCTCCGTGACATACGCTCCGAGAAAGAGCGCCGTATCGCCCAGCGTGCGCCGCATCGACTCGACGTAGCGCAACCGCACATCGCGAAGGACGAATCCCATCATCCCGGCAAAACCGATTGCCGAGGCCCCCACGTAAACACCGAAGATCGCCGTGCGGATTTTCATGGGTGAACGCGGGCCGCCCCGACCGCATTCACGGAGCCCGGGGCGGGACGCCCGGGCTCCGGTCACGCAGCGAATACCCGAGCCCGCGATGCGTCTGAATCGGATCCACGTCCGGCGCGACCGCCCTCAGCTTGGCGCGCACGGATTTGATGTGGGCATCGACCGTGCGATCGAGACTGGCGCCGGGATCCTCCCACGCCGCCGTCATCAGCTGATCCCGGGAGAACACCCGGCCCGGCCGGGCCACCAGCGTCTTCAGCAAACGAAACTCATAACGGGTCAGCTCCAGCACGACCCCACGGAAAGCGATCAAACACCGCTCCCCATCCACCACGAACTCCGCGCCACCCCGATCCGGTTCGTCATCCCTACGATGACGAACGGCCGGGTCGCGTGCGGAGACGTCCACGGCCACCTGCGTGCGCCGCAGGATTGCCTTCACGCGGGCCGTGAGTTCGCGCGGGCTGAACGGTTTCACCAAGTAGTCATCGCCGCCGATTTCCAGGCCCAGCACGCGATCGAGCTCGGTGTTGCGCGCCGTGAGAAACAGCACCGGCAGCGACCAGCGCGCGCGAATCTGTTTGCAGACATCGAAGCCGCTGCCGTCGGGCAGGCCGACGTCGAGCACGACCAGCGCAAAGGGTTTCACGGTCAGCGCCGCCAGCCCCGCGCGCCCCGTGGCGCACCACTCCGGGGCGAAACCCTCGGTGCGCAACGCATACAGCAACGTATCCGCAATCGCCGGCTCGTCTTCGACAATCAGGATGCGCGGCAAATGCTCCATTGGCGTCGGATTGGCGTTTTGCTCAGCGAAACGGGGGCGGGGTGGCCGCGCTCCTGGAGGAAAACGCAGCGACGGTCCTCACAGCGTGGGGCGAAGGTCGCTGTTGCTGAGTCGCGCGATCACTGCCGGCAGCAGCGCGTGCTCGGCGGCGTGAACGCGCGCGCTCAACGTTTCCAGCGTATCGTCGTCCTCCACCCGCACCGCCGCCTGATCGATGATGGGGCCGCCATCCACTTCGAGCGTCACATGGTGCACCGTGCAGCCGGTGATTTTCACGCCGCGCCGGAACGCCTGGCCGATCCCGTCGAGTCCGGGGAAACTCGGGAGCAGACTCGGATGCAGATTGATGACGCGCCCCGCGAACTGCGTGAGAAACGGCGGCTTCAACACGCGCATGAAACCCGCGAGCACGATGAGGTCCGCCTGGCACGCGAGGATCGCCGCGATGTAATGCTGCTCGGCCGTGCCATCGAGCTTGGTCTTGTACGGCGCCGCGTCGAGGAAGTCGGCGGATACGCCGAACCGCGGGCCCAGCGCGAGAATGCCCGCGTCCGGTTTGTCCGCGTAAATCTGCACGACCCGCGCCGAGCAGAGCCGGCCCGCCTGCTGGGCTTTGAGAATGGCTTCGGCATTCGAGCCGCGACCGGAACCGAGGATGACGATGCGCATGATTTCGATCAGTGATGGATGAAACGAGGGCGGTGAGGCAAAGATCGGCTCCCGGGCCGGTCCACTGGTTAAGAACGTTCGCTCCGTTTGAAACTCTCAACGCTCATCCCTCAACTCTCAACTGGTTTTCAGATCTCCCCCGCCGCCTTGATCCGCGCGATGAGGTTCGTCGTGGAAAATCCGGGCAGGAACGGCAGAAACTCGATCCGGGCCCCGACCTCCTGCAACGCTCCACGCTCCTCGGGATTCAGTTTCTCGAGCGTGTAGTCTCCGGCTTTGCAATACACGTCGGGCCGCAGCGCGCGAATTTCTGCGGTCAGCCGCGGCTCGCGGAAAATCACAATGCCGTCGATGCAGGCGAGCGCCCCGAGCGCGTAGGCGCGCTGAAGTTCATCCTGGACGGGCCGCGACGGGCCTTTCAACGCGCGGACGCTGGTGTCGGCATTCAGCGCAATCACGAGGACGTCGCCGAGCTCCCGCGCCCTTTTCAGGTAATACAGGTGGCCCGTGTGCAACAGATCGAACACGCCATTGGTCAGCACCACGCGCCGGCCCTCGCGCCGGAGCTGTTCGCGCCACGCCACGGTCTCACTCAGGGTTCGCAATTTTGGGTTGTCGAGCGTCACGTGGTCGCAAGCCTCACGATTCCCTCGCGGATGTAAATCCTCCCCTCACCGCCCCATGAAACTTCGCTTCGCCCTCGCCGTTCTCGCCCTTGCGACCGCCGCCTTCGCCTCCAAGGAAAAACCCGTTATCGGGCTCTCGCTCGACACGTTGAAGGAGGAGCGGTGGCAGCGGGATCGCGACACCTTCATCGCCGAGGCCGCGAAACTGGGTGCGACGGTGATCGTGCAGTCCGCGAACAGCGACGACACGCGCCAGGTCCGCGACGTCGAGTCGTTGATCAGCCGCAAGGTCGACGTGCTCGTGATCGTGCCGCACAATGGCGCCGCCATGACGCGCGCGGTGAAATCGGCGAACGAAGCGAAGATTCCCGTCATCGCGTATGATCGTCTCATTCTCAACGCGTCGATCGACTACTACCTGACTTTCGACAACGTGAAGGTCGGCGAAGCCCAGGGCAGCTACGCGGCCGCGCGGCTGCCGAAGGATCGTCCGGCGAAGATCGTCCGGATCTACGGCGCGCCGACCGACAACAACGCGAAGCTCTTCAAGCAGGGCCAGGACAACATCCTTCAGCCGTTGATCCAGGCCGGCAAAATCCAGGTGTTGCACGAGGATTGGGCGCTCGATTGGAAGCCCGAGAACGCCAAGAAGATCATGAACGCCGCGATCACGAAGGCCGGCCGCGGCATCGACGCGGTGGTCGTCTCGAATGACGGCACCGCGGGCGGCGCGATTCAGGCGCTGCTTGAGGAAGGTCTCGCCGGCAAGGTGCTCGTCACCGGACAGGACGCCGATCTCGCCGCGTGTCAGCGCATCCTGCGCGGCACGCAGGCGATGACGGTGTACAAGCCGCTCAAGAATCTCGCCAGCCTCGCGGCCCGTGTGGCCGTCGATGTCGCCAAGGGCAACAAGCCGGCCACCAGCGCCACCCTCGACAACGGCGCGAAGCAGGTGCCGTCGATTTTTGAAAAGGTCATCTCCGTCGATAAGGAGAACCTCACGTCCACCGTCGTCGCCGACGGCTTTCACAAGGCATCTGATCTGAAGTAGGCGGATCTTGAGTGCAGGGGGAGAGAACCACGAAACACACGGAATACACGAAAGGGATACTTCGTCTAGCGACCGTCACGTCTGCCATCAGCGCGCGAGCATTGTCCCGCCAGCTCCTCCTTTCGTGTAGTTCGTGTGTTTCGTGGTGATCCCTTCCGTTTTCACGCCCTCTTCCCTCGCATGACGCCCCTCCTCTCCGCTCGCGGCTTGGTGAAGCGTTTCCCCGGCGTGATTGCGCTCAACGGCGTCGATTTCGACCTGCGCGCCGGCGAAATTCACGCGCTCTGCGGGGAAAACGGCGCGGGCAAATCCACGTTGATCAAGCTGCTGGCGGGGATTCATCCGCACGGCAGTTATGAGGGCACGTTGACGCTCGACGGCCGTGAGGCGGTATTTCACTCGGTGCGCGACGCGGGCGCGGCGGGCATCGCGGTGATCACGCAGGAACTCGCGCTCGTCGACGAGCTGAGCGTGGCGGAAAACATTTTCCTCGGCCGGGCCCCGCGGCGCGGCGTGCGCGTCGACTGGCTGGAGATGCACCGCCGCGCAGCAGTCCTGCTCGCCGACTTCGGGCTGTCGATCGCACCGGAAGCCCCCGTGCACACGCTCGGTATCGGTCAGAAGCAATTGATCGAGATCGTCCGCGCGACCGACAAGCAGTCGCGGATTCTGGTGCTCGACGAACCGACTGCGGCGCTCACGGAGCAGGAGGTAACGGTGCTGCTCGATCATTTGCGGCGGTTGCGCGCACAGGGCACGGCGTGCGTGTACATTTCGCACAAGCTCGGCGAAGTCTTCGCGATCGCCGATCGCATCACGGTGCTGCGCGACGGCGCGAGCATCGTCACGCTCGACCGTGCCGCCGCCACCATTCCGCTCGTCATTCGTCACATGGTCGGACGCGAGATCGCCGATCTGTTTCCCAAACGCACCGCGCTCGCGTCCACTTCGGGCGCGCCGCCCGCTGCCCCCACGGTGCCGCCGACCGCTCCGCTCCTCGACGTTCGCGACCTCCATGTCGCACGCGCACCCGGCGAACCGGCGTTCCTCCGCGATCTTTCCTTCTCGCTGCGACCCGGCGAGGTGCTGGGGTTCGGCGGCCTGATGGGCGCGGGGCGCACGGAGTTGCTGATGCATCTGTTCGGGGCGTGGGGCCATCGGATCAGCGGCACTGTGACGCTCCGCGGCGAACCCTGCGACCGGCTCAACCCGCGGGCAGCCATTGCGCGCGGGCTCGTGCTCGCGAGCGAGGACCGCCGGCGCTACGGGCTCATTCTCGATCAACCGATCGGCTTCAATCTTTCACTCTCCAGTCTGCGCCAGTTTGTCGTGGCCCCGGGCCGCATCGATGCGTCGGCAGAGCATGTACGCAATCAGGAGCTGTTCGATTCGCTGCGGATCAAGGCACCCGGCCAGCACGCGCGCGCCGGTGGACTTTCCGGCGGCAACCAGCAGAAGGTCGTGCTCGGCAAGGCGCTCATGACCGGGCCCGCGGTGGTGATGCTCGACGAGCCCACGCGCGGCATCGATGTCGGCGCGAAACTGGAAGTCTACGAACTGATCAACCGCCTCACCGCCGGCGGCAAGGCGGTCATCCTGGTGTCGAGCGAGCTCCCCGAGCTGATGGGCATGAGCGATCGCATCATCATGCTGGCCGAGGGTCGCATCGGCGGGGAATTCGCGCGGGGCGAGTTCAATCAGGAATCGCTTCTCGCCGCGGCGATGGGTCACGCTCCGGCAGCAGCATGAAAAACCGGATACAGCACGATGCGACACCTCCGGGAGCACAGGCGTCCCGCCGGCAGCCTGCGGATTGCACGCGGGATGCGTGCGCACCACGTTTTTTCCGCCGATGAAGACGCGCCCGCAGTTGCAGCACTTCGCGATGCCGCTCGCGCTGATCGGGATCTGCGTGTTCTTCGCGCTGCGCGAGAGCGCGTTTCTCGGGCCGCGCAATCTCACGCAGCTCATCGTGGAGTTCTCCATCACGGGGACGCTCGCGCTCGGCATGTTCATGATTCTGCTCACGGGGCAGATCGATCTCTCGGTCGGCAGCGGCGTCGGGCTCGTGGGCGGCATCGCCGCCGTGCTCGTGTTTCAACAGGGCTGGCCGGCGCCGGTCGCGATGCTCGCGGCGTTTGCCGTCGCGATCCTGCTCTGGACGCTGATGGGCACGCTGATTGTCCGGCAGCGGATTCCGTCGTTCATCATCACGCTCGGCGGGCTGCTGATCTTCAAGGGGCTCTTCTGGCTCGTGATCCAGAATTCGACCATCCCCGTGTCGCGCGGCGATCAGGACAATCTCTACTCGCTGCTGACGACCTATTACCTGCCGGCGTCGATCGGGCTCGGCCTCGCGGCGATCGTGCTCGCGACGCTGGGCGTCATGGCGTGGCGCGGGCGCGTCACGCGCGCGGCGCACGGCCTGCCGGTGCGATCGACCGGGAAGGAAGCGGCGCTCTGGCTCGCCACGACGGTCGGCGTGCTGGGCGTGGTGCTGATCTGCAACCAGTCGCGGGGCGTGCCGCTGACGCTGTTGATTCTTTCCGCCACGGCGGGGGCCGTCGCCTTCCTGACCCAGCACACGCCGTTCGGCCGCTATCTCTACGCCATCGGCGGCAACGAGGAGGCCGCGGTGCTGTCCGGCATCGCCGTCAATCGCGTGCTCGTCGGCGCGTACCTGCTGATGGGCGTGACGGTCGCGCTCACCGGTTTCATGACGACCGCCTATTCGGGCGCGTCGACGACCACCGTGGGCGATCTCATGGAGCTCGACGCGATCGCCGCGTGTGTGATCGGCGGGACGGCGCTGCGGGGCGGACGCGGATCGGTATGGGGCGTGATTTTCGGCGCGTTGATCATGACAGCGCTGCTCAACGGCATGACGCTCCTCGCGGTCTCGCCCGAAATTAAATTCATCGCCCGCGGTGCCGTGCTGACGATCGCCGTGTGGATGGACGTGAAGCTCGGAAGAGCCTCCCGCTAACCACGCGAATCAGCGCGAATTCAAGCGTGATAAACGCTTTCGAGCCAGCCACCGACCGGCCCCTACGGTCGGCTCGCGTACCTCGTAGTTGACCCGCCAAAATTCGCGAGAATTCGGGAGATTCGCGGGCGACTAACGGACCTCGCGCTTAGAAGAACTTCTTCGCCTTCTCGAAAAACGAGCGTGACGTCGGTTCGGCGGCGTCGCCGCTGACGCGGGCAAACTCCTCGAGAATCTTGCGCTGCTCGCTGGTCAGCGATTGCGGCACTTCGACCTGCACGCGGACAAGCTGGTCGCCCTGATGTCCGCCACGGAGACTCGGCATGCCCTTGCTGCGAAGCCGGAAGGTCGTGCCGCTGGGCGTGGCCGCGGGGATCTTGAGCGACGCTTTCCCGTTCAGCGTCGGGACATCGATCGTGCCGCCGAGCGTGGCCAGCGTGAACTTGATCGGAATCTCGCAGAAGAGATCCTCGCCCTGCCGCTCGAAGATTTCGTGTTCCTTCACGGAAAGCACGATGTAGAGATCGCCCGGATTGCCGCCGGCCTGGCCGGCTTCGCCGTTCCCGGACGAGCGCAAACGCGATCCAGTGTCGACACCTGGCGGGATGCGCACGTTGAGCTTCGTGTTCTTCGCCACGCGGCCGTCGCCGCGACACGCGGTGCAGGGCTTTTCCACTTTGACGCCCGCACCGCCACAGGTTGGGCAGGTCTGCGTGAAGGTGATGATGCCGCCTGAACGCCGGATCTGGCCGGCGCCGCGACAGGTGGAACACGTGATCTTTTTCGAGCCGGGCTCCGCGCCTGAGCCGTCGCAGCGTTCGCACGCCATGGCCTTGCGGAAGGAGATTTCCTTTTCCACGCCCTTGGCCGCTTCCTCGAGCGTGATCTCCAGGTCGTAGCGCAGGTCCGCGCCATCGCGCCCGCCGTCGCGGCCACCACCGCCGCCGCCGAACATCTCGTCGAAAATTCCGCCGCCACCACCGCCGCCGCCCTGCTGGCCGAACACTTCGCGGAAGATGTCGAACGGATCGTGGAAACCGCCGGCGCCACCGGCCGGACCGCGCGGACCCGCGCCGCCGCCACCTTCAAAGGCCCCCGCACCGTAGCGATCGTACGCGGCGCGCTTGTCGGGATCGCTCAACACCTCGTAGGCGTGCGACACCTTCTTGAACATCTCCTCGGCTTCCTTGTTGCCCGGGTTCTTGTCCGGATGAAATTGCACGGCCTTCTTGCGATAGGCCTTTTTCATCTCTTCGGCGGTGACGCCCTTCTGGACTCCGAGCAATTCGTAGTAGTCTTCCTTGGCCATGGTAAGTCGAAGCGACGGGATGCGGCGACGACGCGCGCCTCAGGGCGCCGCTTCGTCGAGTCCGGTTCAGCGTTTGTGCTCCTTGGCCGAGCCGCTGGAAACCACCACCGAGGCCGGACGCAGCAGCCGCCCATTCAGCGAGTAACCGGTGCGGACGACATTCAGGACATGTTCTTCCTTCACGTCGGAACTGGGCTGGTGGGAAATCGCCTCGTGTTGGTGGGGATCGAACGGCTGGCCGGCTGGATTGATCTCCTTGAGGCCATGGTTCGACAGTGCGGTTTTGAGCTGGGTCAGTACCATATCGACCCCGCCGATGAGCGACTTGAGGTCGGCATTCGGCTGCTTCGCCGCCTGAATCGCGAGCGCCAGCGTGTCCAGCACCGGAAAAATATCCTCCAGGACCCGTCCCGTTACGTTGGTGCGCAGATCGTCTTTCTCCCGCATCGCCCGCCGCCGGAAATTCTCCAGGTCGGCCGCAGTCCGCATGAACTTGTCGTAGTTCGTCGCCGCTTCCGCCTTGGCGGCCGTCAGTTGCGCCTCGAATTCCGGCGCGAAGTCACCCGCGGTCTGCCCCGCCTCGGCTCCGGCGGAGCCATCGGATGCGTTTTGAGGAGTGGAAGACGGATTGGTTTCAGGCTCGGCCATAATGCAAAAGAACGGAGAGCTAACTACGGCTTTCGCGTTTCTTCAAGCGTGGTGTGACGGCAGGGCGGGCGTCCGCCCTTGGCCGCTAGGCAATGCCCGCAAAATTCTCCGTGAGGAGCAGGATCGTCGTGGTATCGGCGGAAAGCGTGAAACTGCCCGCATACGGTGCGAGGACGTTTTCGCCTGGCCCGAGCTTCGGCCCGAACGGCGAGCGCGTGCCGCTGCTGTTTTCGCCGGCGACGCGGACCGTGCCACTGACCACGCTGATGAGCCGCGGCTGTTCGCCCGCCCGCAGGTGCACGCGTTCGCCCGCGCCCAGGACGATCCGACGAATGCGAAACTCCGCACAGTCCGCAATCACGCCCGACGTTGGCGCGGCGCGCACCGGCGCGGGCTCGAAGTCGGTCCAGTCAATTGAACGCAGCGATTGCTGGACGTGCATCTGGCGCGGCAGGCCGTCGAGTCCCACGCGCCCCCAGTCGTACACGCGGTAGGTCGTGTCGGAGTTCTGCTGGATCTCTAGGATCAGATTGCCCGCATCGATCGCATGCACCTGGCCGCTGTGCACCAGGATGGAGTCGCCGGCCGCGACGCGAAAATGATGGACGCACTGCTCGACGGTGTTGGTCGGGATCGCCTTTTCAAACTGCTCGCGCGTGACGCCCCGACGCAGCCCGACGATCAACTCGGCGCCGGGCGCGGTGTGGGCGATGTACCAGTTTTCCGTCTTGGGCTCGCCCTTGAGTTCGTCCGCGACTGCGGCCGGCGGGTGCACCTGCAGGCTCAGCCGTTCCTTGCAGTCGAGCCACTTGACCAGGATCGGAAACGGTTTTCCGACCGGCCAGGCCGGGCCCATGATGTCGGCTGCATGCCGGCTCAGTACGCTCCGCAGCGACTGTCCGTTCAGCGTGCCGCCCTCGACCACCGACTGCGCTTCGGTCCGATCGACCACCTCCCAACTCTCACCGATCGGTGCGTTGCGCGGCAGCACCCGGCCCAACGTGGTTTCCAAGGCGCGACCACCCCACACGCGTTCCTGGTACAAGGGCTGGAAACGAAGCAATTCGCGCATGCTGATAACGAGTTTTTTGTGAAAAGGAGCCGGGGGTATTTACAATTGACCGTCTGCCTTCATACCGTGGAGTCCGCACCGATTCGCGGTCGGTCCACACAAATGCCCAAGTCAGAGACTTCAAACTCAAACACCGGCCCGTCCTTTCAAGGCCCGCGGTACCGTCCCAACTGGGTGGGAGCGCTGCTCTGTTTCGTGGCCGGTGCGTTTCTGACGGTCGCCTTGGTGGACTACGATCCGCTGCAGGTCGGACTGCCGTTTCGCTCGACGACGGTGGCTGCGAAAAACCTGATGGGCTGGCTCGGCGCCGATGCGGCGTGGATCCTCTTCTTCTCCATCGGCGTCAGCACGTGGCTGGTGCCTGTATTCCTGATCTGGATGCTGTACGTGTCGGTCCGCAACTCGAAGCACTTGTCCGGCACGCGCACGATCGCGATGATCATCGCCTGTGCGTCGTTTGCCGGCCTGTCCGCAATGTTCGATGCGGTGAAATGGGGCAGCGATTACTTTCCCTTCGGTTACGGCGGCTATCTCGGGCGCCTGCTCTATCAGAAACTCCTGGCCGATGCGCTCGGGCCGTTCGGTTCGGGTCTGATCTTTGGCACCGTATACGCCGGCGCGCTCCTGTTCATCTTCCTGCGCGATATCGGCGCCGAGTTTGAAAAATTCGCCTCCAACTTCAGCGCCTGGCGCGCCGAACGTGCGGCCCTGAAGGCCGAACTCGTCGAACAGCGCAAGCGCGACAAGGAAACCAAGGCGAAGCAGAAGGCCGCCGCCGCCAGCCTGGCCGCCACGCCACCCGGCCGGGGCTTGACTACGCCGCCGCTGACGGTGGGACCGAACACCGGCAAGAAGACCTTTGTAACGAAGCCCGGCGAAGGCCCGGTGCTCAAGGGACTCCCGCCGCGCCCGGCCGAGCCGGCCACGCCGGAGCCAACGCCCGCCGCCGCCAAAACCGATGAGCCCAAGCCCGAGGCCCCGGCCAAAGGATCGGCGAAGACCGTCGCGCCGTTCAAGCCCGAGCCCACCAAAGCCGCCGTGGGAGCGACCGCGACCGACACCAAGCCGCTCGCCGTGGCGACGGGCCGGGTCGAGCTCAACATCGTCAAGCCCGAGGAGCCCAAGAAGGCCACCAAGATCACGCTCCCGCAGAGCGATGACGCCAACTACCAGTTTCCGCCGCTCAATCTGTTGAAGGAACAGGTCAAGCCCGCCTCCAGCAACAGCGAGGAGGAACACCGGCTCAACGCCGAGAATCTGCTCCGCATCCTGAGCGAGTTTGGCGTCGAGGTGACGCTTGGCGAAATCCACGTCGGACCCGTCATCACCCGTTACGAAGTCGTCCCCGCCGCCGGCGTGCGCGTTGAAAAAATCGCGGGCCTCGACAAGAACATCGCGCTCGGCATGCGCGCGCAGTCGGTCCGCATCCTCGCCCCGATTCCCGGCAAGGCCGCGGTGGGCGTCGAAGTCCCCAATCTGAACCCGACGCCCGTCGGCATGCGGGAGCTGCTCGAAAGCGAGGACTGGTCCGGCATGAAATCGGAGATTCCGATCGCGCTGGGCAAGGACGTCTCCGGCAAGCCGCTCGTCTCCGATCTGTCGAAGATGCCGCATCTGCTCATCGCGGGCGCCACCGGCTCGGGCAAATCGGTCTGCATCAATTCCATCGTCGCCTCGATTCTCTATTCGAAGAGCCCGAAGGATCTGCGCCTGATCATGGTCGACCCGAAGGTCGTCGAATTGAAGATCTTCAATTCGCTGCCGCACATGCTCATTCCGGTCGTCACCGAGCCGAAGAAGGTGCCCGCCGCGCTGAAGTGGCTGCTGGGTGAAATGGAGCAGCGCTACCAGATTTTCGCGAAGGCCAACGTCCGCAATATCGTCGGCTTCAACAGCCGGAAAAAAGGCGAGAAGCCCGAGCCGTTGCCCGAGGCGCAGGCGGCATTGACCGGTGTCGATCCGCTGGCCGACGACGGCATCGAAGTCCCCGATCGTCTTCCGTACATCGTCGCGATCATCGATGAGCTGGCCGACCTCATGATGGTCGCGCCCGCCGAGATCGAAACCAGCATCGCCCGCCTCGCGCAGCTGGCGCGCGCCGCCGGGATCCATCTCATTATCGCGACGCAACGTCCGTCGGTGAACGTCATCACGGGCGTCATCAAGGCCAACCTACCCTCGCGCATCGCATTCCAGGTGGCCTCGCAGGTCGACTCGCGCACCATTCTCGACACCAAGGGTGCCGACACGCTGATCGGCCGCGGTGACATGCTGTTCTCCCCGCCCGGCACCTCGCGCCTGGTGCGCGCGCAGGGCGCGTTCGTCTCCGACGAGGAAGTGCAGGCCATGGTGGAGTTTCTCAAGCGCAACGGCCCGCCCCAGTACGCGCAGTCCGTCCAGCAACAGATTGATCGGGCCGCCCGCGAGGAAGAGGAAGGCGAGGAGGGCGGCGGCGACGACGGCGATCTCGGTGACGATGGCGAATTGTATCAGCAGGCGCTCGACGTCCTGAAATCCACGAAACGCGCCAGCACCTCGATGCTCCAGCGCCGGCTGCGCATCGGCTACAATCGCGCCGCGCGCATCATGGAAATCATGGAGGAGAAGGGCATCGTCGGACCGGAAAACGGTTCGAGCCCGCGCGAGATCCTCGTCGATCTCGACGCGATGTGAGGCGGCCGCGATCGCGCGGATTCGCGCGGATCAGGCGAGCGGTCGCGAAACGGTGCACAACCTTTCGCGCTTTTCGCGTGTTTCGTGGTGACTTCGGCTCGTCCCCTTTCTAAGTCAACTCCATGCAGACCATCGGCGAACGCCTTGAGGAAGCGCGCAAGAAAAAGGGCATCTCCATTCGCGAAGCAGCCGAGGCGACCAAGATTCGCGGCGATTACCTGCAGAAATTCGAAGGCAACCACTTTGATATCGGCCTGACGGAGATCTACACGCGCGGCTTTCTGCGCTCGTATTCGAACTACCTGAAGCTGCCGGCGGATCGGATCCTCAACGACTACGCGGCGCTGGGTCGGGGCGACGCCCGGCCGCGTCAGCCAAGCCGCGAAGTGTACGGCCGGATGGATATTTCCGTCGCCACCACCGAGGCCGGTGATCGCACGCCTCCGCCCACGGAGCCCGCACCCGAACCGTCCCACGCGAACCGCGGCCCGGCGCGGCCGCGCACCGGCAGTTCGCTGCCGACGGGACCGGATCCGGCGGTCGTCTTCAAGTACGTGAAGATCGGCGGCGCCGTGGTGATTGTCATCATGCTGTTCTTTGTGGTGAAAGCCCTGTTCACGGGCCGAAAGCCGTCCCCGAGTCCGACTCCGGCTCCCGCCGTTGCCACGCGCGGCCCCACGTTCGGATTGGTCGCGCTGAGCCCGCTGCAGGTCACCGTCCGCAAGAAAAATTCCGACGGCAGCGATGGTGAATTCCTTTTCTCGGGCCAGGTCACGCCGGGCGACACCAAGATCGTGTCGCGTCCCGGCGCCGTGTACATCGAGGTCATGGCTCCCGGCGCCACCGAGAACCTGCTGATCGAGGTGAACGGACGGCGGGTTCCGATGGGTCTGCCGCCGGGCGAACGCCGCGGCGAACTCCCCGCGCCGTAAGAGCGTCTGCCCCGGCGCGCTGGCTTTTGTTCGTGGCTACGAGCGCCAGCGAGTGGCCGCACGGCGCTGCAAACAGAGCGGCCAACGCCACTCGCGGGCGCTCGTAGCCACGGGCAGACACCCACGGCGGAAAGCGAGAGGAATCAGCGAAACGCCACGGGCGGCCCCAGCACTTCACGCAACACGAAGGCCCGACGCAGGGCGTTGGGATTCGCGAGATCGGCCGTCACCAGATCACGCGCGGCGGTGCGTAGTGCCGGTTCGGATGCAGCGAGGATGCGCTGATCGCTCGCGACGTGCGCGGCGCGACGTTGCACGACGGCCCGCTGATCCTCGAGTTCCTTGAGCCGGTCGGCGAGCTGCTGCTGGCGTTCGATCTCGGCGTTGTTGCGCGTCTCGACGTACGCCGGCCGCGGCGGCGGCTCGGCCGGCGGCTGCGCGCGTTTCTGCAATTCCTCAAGCATGCGACCGAGCGGGCCGCCAAAAAGCTCGGGCAGCTGCGTGGTCTGCGGACGCGGCGTCGGGGCCGGTTCGGACGCCCGCTCCAACGGCGGTGGCGCCGTCGGGGCCACCGGTGCACTGCCGCCACGCCGCTGGGCGATCTGGCGTCGAATCTGTTCCTGCACTTCGCGCACACGACGGGCCTCGGCGCTCTCGTCGTGCTCCGCCTCGTGCTGCGCGCTCGCCTTTTTCGCGTTCAGGAATGCGCGCAGGATCTGACTGATGAAAATCACCAGAAAGATCACCACGCCGAGGTTCTTGAGAATCCAGTCCAGCATTGTGGAAGGTACGGACGGGCCGGAGACGCGCGCTTACTTCTTGCCGTCGGGATGCGCAATCGACGCCCGCATCTGGGTGTCGGCCTGCACATTTTCCATCTTGTAATAGTCCATCACGCCCAGACGGCCCGAGCGGAACGCCTCGGCCATCGCGAGCGGCACCTGCGCCTGCGCCTCGACGACCTTCGCCTGCATCTCCTGCACGCGCGCCTTCATTTCCTGCTCGACCGCCACGGCGGCCGCGCGCCGGATTTCAGCCTGGGCCTGCGCCATGTTCTTGTTCGCCTCGGCCTGCGCTTCCTGGAGTTTCGCGCCGACGTTTTCGCCGACGTCCACGTCGGCGATGTCGATGGAGAGAATTTCAAACGCCGAGCCCACATCGAGACCGCGCGCGAGCACCGTCTTCGAAATGCTGTCCGGCGACTCGAGCACGACCTTGTAGCTTTCGGCCGAGCCAATCGTCGACACGATGCCCTCGCCCACGCGGGCGATGATGGTCTCTTCCTTCGCGCCGCCGACGAAACGATCGAGGTTCGTGCGCACCGTGACGCGCGCCTTCACCTTCACCTGGATGCCGTCCTTCGCGACGCCATCAATCGTGGTGCGGCCGCCCTCGGGATTCGGGCAGTCGATGACCTTCGGATCGACCGAGGTGCGCACCGCTTCCACGACGCTCTTGCCGGAACCCTTCGTCGCGAGATCGATCGCACACGCCCGATCCCAGTGGAGCTCGATGCCGGCCTTTTGCGCGGCGATCAGCGCCTGCACGGTCGGGACGACGTTGCCGCCCGCCTGGAAGTGCGAGGCGATTTGATCCGCGTCGAGCGCGATGCCGGCCCGCACGGCGGTGATGCGCGCATCGACCACGAGGCCGTAGGGAATGCTGGCGAATTTCAACGCGACCAGCTTCGACATCGGCACCGGGGCGCCGTTGAACAATGCCTTCACCCACGCGCCGACCAGGCTGAAAACGATGGCGAAGATGACGAGGACAAATATTCCGACGGCAATGCCGACAATCAGGGTAATGCTCATTAAGCTGGGTGGGTTGAAGTTTGACTGACGATGAGACGAAAATTGTCGAGGTCGATGACCTCCAGCCGCGCGCCCGCAACCGCATGCCCGCTCCGCGCGAAGGCCTCGTAGCGGCGTCCTTCCCATTCCACTACACCGCTCGGCGACAACGGCGTGACCGCCACGACCGTGCGGCCGATGATGGCGCGATCCGCCACGGCCGGCTGGCTCTGGCCGGCCACAGTCGCCGTCATCGAAAACACCTTCGCGAGCCGGCTCTTCGGCAGCAGCACGAACTCAAGGTACAACGCGATCGACGCGACCGCGAGCGCCACACCAGTAGCGACCGCGCCGCCGGTGAAACCGAAATGATCGAAGGACACGACGACGCCGATCAACAGGCAGATGCCGCCGATGATTCCGAGCACCGCGCCCGGCACCACGACCTCGATCGCAATCAGCAGCACACCCGCGACGAACAATGCGATGATTGGTGTCATGTGGTTCCGTCCTCCCGATCGACCATCAGGCCGAAATCCGTCTTGCGGCGCACGACCACGCGCGTGCCCGGTGCGGCCGAGCCGACCTCGAGCCTTGCTTCGTAGCGCCGGCCGTCGATGTCCACCTGGCCGCTCGGATACAGTCCGGTCGAAGCCACCGCGATGCGCCCGACCAGGCTGCCGGCACCGGCGCCGAGTTCAGGCGCCACGCCCGCCACCTGCGCGGACCCGGC
Organism: Terrisphaera buseokensis; assembly: GCF_047521145.2. Lineage (GTDB taxonomy): Bacteria > Verrucomicrobiota > Verrucomicrobiia > Opitutales > Opitutaceae > ER46. The sequence goes on from NZ_CM134186.1 coordinate 6,369,837, forward strand.
AATCGGGTGCGCGACCGCGAGCTCCGAGAAAAACCAGCCGCGCGGAATAAAGCGCGCGAGACCGAGCGCCAATGCCACGGCAATCACGACGCCAAAACCGAGATTCGCGAGCGGGCCGACAAACGCGTCGCCGTTCCACGCCACGGTCACCGGCTCGTTGGGCCACAGGTCGGCCATCGACCACACGAGTGAACCGAGCATCAACATGAGACCGGTGAGCGCGAAGATCACCGTTCCGGGAAACAGGAACACTTCCAGCGCCACCAGCACGACTCCCAGTCCAAAGACGAGGATTGGCTCGTGGCCGGACAGGCCCGCGACATAGCTGCCGAGGAAAACGATGGAGAGACAGACGATGCCGATGATCCCGAAGACGCCGAAACCGGGCGTCTTGAATTCGATGTAGATCGCAAGCAGGCCGACCCCGAGAAGGATGCTCGAGATCGCGTTGAGCCAGACCGCCAGCGACTCGGACCACGTGACGGCGAGCGTCGTGACGACCGGTTTGTTGGGACCGAAGCGTTGCGCGATCAGATCGTTGAGATCTTTCGCCGTGCCGGCGGAGAGCAGCGTCTGCGGAGGCTCGCCGTAGTGCTTGGCGGCTTCGCTCGCCGTGAGCGACAGCAGCTCGCCCTTGTCCTTGATTACCTTGTCGCCGACCTTGAGTTGATAATCGGCATCGATCATCGCGGAGATCACTTCCCCGCGGTAACCCTTGCCTTCACTGGTGGCACGGATGCGGGCCTTCAGATAACTGACGATCTTCTGCCGCATGGTCGCCTCGACTTCCTGGCCGCCGGAATTCACCGGTGCCGCCGCGCCGATGATGCCGTTGGGCGCAAACCAGATTTCCTGCGTGGTCGCCGAAATGAACGCTCCCGCCGACATCGCCTCGTTGTTCACATAGGTGATCGTCGTGCCGGGAAACTTCCCGATCGCCTCCATGATCTCGAACGTCGTGTCGAGCGCGCCGCCGGGCGTCTTCATGTTGAGGATCACGGCGTCGGCCTTCTGGTCGATCGCCTCCTTGAGGCCGCGACGGATGATATAGAGAATGGGCGATCCGATCTGATCGCGCACCGGGATCACGTAGACCCGTTTGCTCGTGGCATTGAGTTCCGCGGCGGGCGGCGCGCTGATCGCCGGGGTGGTCGCGGCGGCAGACGCCGTCCAAGCACCTAGGAGCAGGTGAACGCAGCAAAATCCGAGAAGCTGAAGAAACCGCAGATGCATCGACCCCCGGACCATGATTCTTCGCAACCGGGAGCGCAAGCATCGCCCCTTTCGAAAACCCGGTCGTGTTTCCACAAAACACTTGGCGCGAGACCGCGGCAGATGAAGCATGCGCGCGATGGAAAAGGTCCCCTATCAAGGTCAGACGCTCACTCGCTGGCGCGTCGGCAACTCCACCTTTCTGGCGCTGCCGGAAAAAGGAGCGCGGTTGATGAACTGGAACGTCACGCTCGGGGACGGCACCGTGCGCGACGTCCTGTACTGGCCCGAAAACGCGGACTTCACCGACATCGCCCACGCGCGCGGCGGCAATCCCATCCTGTTTCCGTTCAGCGGCCGCAGCTACGATCGCGGCGACATCCACTTCTGGCGCGCGGCCGACGGTGTGCGTCGCCCGATTCCCATGCACGGCATCGCGCGGCAGGGCGACTTCAAGGTGACCAAGCTCGACGCCCGCGGCTTCATTGCGGAGTTCCTGCCGGGCGAGGCGGCGCGTGCGTCCTATCCCTACAACTACGAGTTCACCGTCACCTATCGCTTTGAACCCGTCGGCCTGTCCTGCGAGTTCGCGCTGACGAATTTCGGTCGCGAACCGATCCCGTGGTCCGCCGGACATCACTTCTACTTCACGCTCCCGTGGACCGAAGGCACCACCCGCAAGGATTACCTCATCCGGATTCCGGCCACCCAGCGTTTCCGGCACGACCCGACCGGAAAGCTCGTGCCCGGCCCCGTGTTGCAGCCCGAGGAGAACCTGGCCAACCCGGCGCTGATCGATGCGTTGCACACCGGTTTGAAGGGCAGCGAAGCCGTGTTCGGCGAAAAAGGCCGGCCCGGCGATGTCGTCGTGCAGCTCGGCACCGAAAAAGTGCCGCCGCCCGGCGCGACCTTCGTGACCTGGACGATGGCGGAGACCTCTCCGTACTTCTGCGTGGAACCGTGGATGGGCCCGCCCAACGCCCCGGAAAACAACGTGGGCCTGCACTTCGTGGCACCCGGGGCGACCCAGCGGTTCGCCGTGAGCGTCCGTATTCACTGAGTTCTGCGAAATTTCTCGCTACCTTTTTCCCCTAAATGAATCACAGTGGGGTCATGGACATGGCTTGCACATCGCTAGCATTCATCGACGGGCTCGGCGCTCCGGAGATGCTGCTCATATTCGTGATCGTGCTCGTCCTCTTCGGCGGCCAGAAGCTGCCGGAGTTTGCCCGGGGCCTCGGCAAATCGATCCGCGAATTCAAAAAGGCGGCCGCCGGCGTCGAGGAGGAATTCAAGCGCGCCCTCGAGGAGGACGAACGCAAGCACACCACGCCCACGATCGCCCCTCCGGCCACCGTTCCGGCGCTCACGCCGGGCTCTGATCCCGGCGGTCCCGACAACCATCATTACGAGCATCACTACGACGAGTACGGAAATGAGATTCCGCCGCCGTCCGAGACCCCGGCCGCTGCGACCAATCCGGATGGAACGCCGGTCGTGACGAGTGCGACCGCTCCGATCGCGACGGATACGCCGGCGGCAACGCCCACGACGCCCGTACTGCCTGACGCCGTGAAACCGTTGGCCGACCCGCCCGCGCCCCCGACCCCGTCTGCCGCCATACCGCCTGCCGCAGCTCCGGCCGTGCCCGTGCCGGCACCTGCGCCCGCTTCGCCTCCGCCTCCGACGCCGCCGGCAGAGCCGGGACCGACGCCGAAACCGTGAGCGTGTCTCCGACGGTGGCGGAATCCCCAGACGCCCCGATCCCGCTGCCGATCACCGGCGAGTTGGATTTGCACACGTTCCGGCCGTCCGATCTCGGCGAGTTGATTCCCGCCTACTTCGGCGAGTGCGCCGCCCGCGGCCTCCACGAAGTCCGCGTGATTCACGGCAAGGGCACCGGCACCCTGCGCACCACGGTGCACACCCTGCTCCAGCGATCGCCGCTCGTCGCTTCCTTTCGCACCGGCGACGAGACCAGCGGCTCGTGGGGCGCGACGATCGTCACCCTTCGCCGATGAAGCTGCGCGCGCTTTTCCTGCTGATCGTGCTGGCGTCGACCGCCCGCGCCGATTCGCCGCTCATTCTCGTTTCGCTCGATGGCTTTCGCCGGGACTACACGGAGCGCTATGCGGCCGAGACGCCCACGCTGCAGGCGTTGCAGCGGGACGGCGTGACCGCGCGCGGACTGATTCCGGTTTTCCCGAGCAACACGTTTCCCAACCACTACTCGATCGTCACCGGCCTCCGCCCGGCGAAGCACGGCATCATCAACAACGACTTCTTCGACGCGGCGAGCGGGACGTACTTCCACTACAACCAGCCGACCATCGCGCTGGATCCCAAGTGGTGGGGCGGAGAACCGATTTGGGTCACCGCGGTGAAACAAGGCCGCAAGGCCGCCACGGCCTTCTGGGTCGGTTCCGAAGTGGAAATTCACGGCGTGCGTCCGACCTACTGGCAGAAGTTCGACTATCGCGTTCCGTTCGAGCAGCGCCTCGATGAACTGGTGCGCTGGCTGACGCTGCCACCGGCGGAGCGGCCGGCGATCGTCGCCTTCTACCTCGAGGAAACCAACGGTGCCGGTCACACCTTCGGACCGGAATCCGACGAGGTGCGAAGCGCGGTTCAACTTCTGGATACGCGGCTCGCAGCGATGCGATCGCGCCTGCAGGAAGCAGGCATCGAGCCGAATCTCCTGATCGTTTCGGACCACGGCATGACGGCAACTCAGCTCGAGCGGGTCGTCATTCTCGACGACCACATTGATCGCGCGAGCGTGCAGATCGACTCGGACGGCAGCGTGCTCACATTGCGGCCGCTGCAGGGCGACGCGGCCGGGCTCGTCCGCCGGCTGTCCACTCTGCCCCACGCCAAGGCCTATCTCGCCGACGATTTGCCGGCGCAGCTGCACCTGCGCGGTGGCAGCGACCGCGTCGCCCCCGTGTGGGTGCTGCCCGACGAAGGCTGGCACGTCGTGCCGCGTTCCACGTACGAACGCTACCGGGTGCGTTACGCGGCGAAAGGTTACCTGCAGGGCGACCACGGCTACGATCCCGCGCTGACGTCGATGCACGGCATCTTCATTGCGCAAGGACCGGCGTTTCGCCGCGGCGCAGCCATTCCGGCGGTCGAAAACATCCACGTCTATAATCTGATGTGCGCGGTGCTGAAACTCACCCCGGCACCGAACGACGGCGACGATCGGCTGGTGCGTGCCGTCGCTGCGCCGGCTGCGCCCGACGCTTCGCGCTAACCTGTAACTTTTGCCCGCGGCCGGTGTTGTGGTCGGGTGATGCAACGCTCCCGTCCGATCCTCTGATGAACGATCCTCTTCCTCCCCCGCTCGTAGTCCAAATGCACGAGATCGACTACAAGATCCACGGCGACGACATGCAGTTCGTCGAAATCGAACTCGATCCGCAGGAAGCCATCGTGGCCGAGGCCGGCGGCATGATGTTCATGGATGACGGCATCGCGATGGAGACCGTGTTTGGCGACGGCTCGCAGCGGAGTTCAGGTCTGATGGGGGCGTTGCTCGGCGCGGGCAAACGGCTGCTGACCGGCGAGTCGCTGTTCATGACCGTATTCAAAAATCAGTACACAGGCAAACGCCGCGTCGCGTTCGGCGCCCCGTACCCGGGCAAGATCATCCCGGTGCACCTGCGCGATCTGGGCGGTGAACTGATCGCGCAGAAGGATTCATTTCTCTGCGCGGCCAAGGGCGTGAGCATCGGCATCGCGTTTCAAAAACGGCTCGGCGCGGGTCTCTTCGGCGGCGAGGGCTTCATCATGCAGCGGCTGACGGGCGACGGCTGGGCCTTCGTGCACGCCGGCGGCACTTTGTACGAGCGCACCCTCGCGCCGGGCGAACTGCTGCGCGTGGATACCGGCTGCATCGTGGCGTTTCAGCCGACCGTCGACTACGACATCCAGCTCGTCGGCGGCATCAAGTCGGCGCTGTTCGGTGGCGAAGGCCTCTTCTTCGCCACCCTGCGCGGGCCGGGCAAAGTCTGGCTGCAGTCGCTGCCGTTCTCGCGGCTCGCCGGGCGCATCATCGCGGCGGCGCCGCAGAGTGGACGCGGCGGACGCGAGGAAGGCTCCGTATTGGGCGGGCTGGGACGCATGCTCGACGGCGACAACTCGTAAGCTGCCGCCGCCGGGCGCAAACTTCGCCGCGGCTGAGCCGGAACAATTCGGTTGCCCGCTAATCACGCGAATGGCCGCAAATGAGTGGAAAGAGGAGTTATACCAATCGCTCTTTGCCTTTGGACTTTAGCCGTGGCTACGAGCGCCAGCGAGTGGCCGAACGACCACTCGCTGGCGCTCGTAGCCACGATTGATCCAGAAGTCCAAAAGCAAGGAGCGATTGGTATTATCCGGCACCTACGGTGAACCTCGATGCAGATCGCCGGACCCTTGGTCTCATTCTCATTCGCGTCCGTTCGCGTGCTTCGCGGGAGCGCTCCTGCGTACGTCCGACTTAGAAAAACGCCGGCACCGGCCCGCGCGCCGGAGTGGCGGCGGGTGCGGCGGGCGCGATCGGCAGCGAGATGCCGCGCGGCCGGATGACGCGCGTGCCCGCGCCGCGGAAATCGCCGTCGGTGCGGAACGTGACGTCGCGCATGCCCTCGAGTTTTTCCAGGCGCTCGCGCACGCCGGCCGGCAGGGCGTCACGCTCGGCGGGCGTGGTGATCGGACCCGAGAAAACCGGTTCACCCTTGGGGCCGGTGGCAACGAGCGACTTCACGCCGTCCTTGGTCGACAGCTCGAGCGTGCCTTCGCCGTCGGTGAACACGAGGTTGCTGTTGGCGGTGTTGATGGCCATCGCACGAATCCCGGGACCGGCATTGCGATCAATCTGCACGCGCAGCGGTTCGCCCGACGGCGAACGCTGCATGAGCGAGAGCACCCGATCGACTTCGGCCCGCCCCGCCTCGGGCCCCTGTGGTGCGCCGAAAAACTCGAAACGCGTTCCCGCCTCGATCCCACCGGCGACCTTGGGCACCTCGGTCTTGCCCAGCTTGAGCTTCGCGGTGGCCTTCTGCCCCGCCCGCAGGTACGTGACCGTCACGTCGTCACCTTCCTTGTGCGTGCGGATCAGCACGGCGAGCTGCCGCGTTTCGATCAGAATCTGATCGTCGAGTTTGAGCAGAATATCGTGCTCCTGCAGCACACCGTCCGCGGCGCTCTTGGGCAGAACGTGGTTCACGACCAGGCCCGTGCCGCGCGTCAACCCCAGCTGCGCCGCAGTGGTCGCCGAAACCGCGCCGGTCTCGACGCCGAGGAACGCCACGGTTTCCAGCTCGATTTTTTCCTGGCGGACCATTTCGCGGGGCCCGGACGGGCGCAGATCGCGATCAGGCGCGGCGAGCACGCGGAGCGATCGCTTTTGCTCCGGGGCGGACGGTTTTTCCTCGGCTGCGGTCGAGGTGGAACGGGTGGCGGTCAACGCGAGCAAGGCCGCGAGGGTGAGTATCGGTGTTTTCATGACAAAGACGGATGGTTAAGAAATGACTTATACCAATCACTCCTTGCTTTTGGACTTCTGGATCGGTCGTGGCTAAAGTCCAAAGGCAAAGGGCGATTGGTATTACTGAAAGCTGACCGGCACCACGCGGACTTCCTCACGCGGCACACTCCAGGTGAGCGACGCGTTCGTCCGCGCATTTTTCCAAACGATGGTGTCGACGTACTGCAGGCGTTCGCGGCGCGCCCGCGTGCCGTCGGCCAGCGTCACGACGCCTTCGTCGCTCGCTTCCACGAGCAGATTTTCAACGCGGATCGGCTTGAGCCCCGCCGCGCCGCCATCACTGCCGGCGCGCGCTTCAGGCCCGGCCGCGACCGCAGGCGCGAGCGCATTTTCCTCCGGGGCGTTCGGCCCGGGCAGGACCGGCCCGCGACCCGTCTGCCAGATCACGACTGCCAGCGCAGCCGCGACGGGAAACGCGGTCCACCACGGCCAGCGAAACGACGCCGCCATCGGACGTAACGGGACCGCAGATGTCCCGTCCGCTGGACGATCGGAAGCAGGCCGGAGGCCTGCGCTCCCGGGGCGCGCGTCCCCAACCACGTTCTTTACCGCGAGGTCGCGTTCGAGGCGCGCAAGCAGGTACGGCGACGGTTCGCGAGGGCGGAGCCGTTTCAGCTCGGCCTCGAGGCTTTGCAGTTCGTCATCCATGGCAGTCAGCGGCGGTCAGGTGTTGGCGGAGGGCGGCGAGCCCGTAGCGATAGCGCGACGCGGCCGTGTTGGGCGGCAGCTGCAGCTCGGCCGCGATCTGTTCAAAGGTGAGCTCGCCCCAAATCTTGAGCAGGAGGACCTCGCGTTGCTCGGCCGGGATGCGCTGCAAGGCTTCCTCCAGCGCCGCGCGACGTTCCGCGCCGTCGAGTCCCTCCGGCTCAAACGCCCCGGCGAAACCAGCGTCGCCGTCGTCGAACGTGCGTTCCTCGCGGGCGACCCGCCGACCGTTGCGGCGGGCCAGATCGAACGCCGCTCGTCGTACCGACGTGACCATGAGCGCCATCGGGTCGCCGGGCAGCCCGCGTTGATGCCGCCAAAACCGAACGAAAGCCTCCTGCACCACGTCCTCCGCATCAGCCTGGCACCGCGTGTAATGGCGGGCGCACAGCAGGAGCTTGGGGCCAAAGCGCTGAAACCAGGTCTTCCAAGAGTCATGTGCGGAGAATTCCTCCATGCGGCGGGAGTTCGGCAGAGTTTGCCTGAGAAGCGTCATGACCCGCCCCGTTTGTCTAACGAAGGCTCCAAAAGTGCCGGATTCCCGCTTTCCCCGATGCGCAAAAATAAAAAGGGGCCCGGATTTCTCCGGGCCCCTGTTACAGGCTTACTCAGTTCGGACCGTTTTTAGCTACGTCCGAGGAGCCGTTTCCAGCTGATGCGGTATTCCAGAGCGGCGACGCTCAGCAGTGCGAACACGCTGGCGTAACCAATCACGGACTCCGCGCTCACTGAGGAACGGAAAGAAAGCACGATGGCGGCAACGGCCAGAAGGCCGACGGGGACCGCAACTAGGATGTTCTTATTCATGGTATTGTCTTGGTTTTCGTCGAACCGATCTCAGTCCGACGTGCCTATACTACGGCATTCTGAACAATAGTTGAAATCGCGACTTCCTATTGTTTCCATAGGATCAAACTATGGAATTACACCAACTGCGGTACTTCGTGGCGGTGGCGGAGACGGAAAATTTCACCCGGGCGGCGAGTCGGGTCCACGTGTCGCAACCGTCTCTGAGCCAGCAAATCCTGAAGCTGGAGGGCGAGGTCGGACACAAGTTGTTTCACCGGCTGGGCCGCAAGGCGGTCCTGACCGAAGCAGGCACGGCCTTTCTCGAGCGGGCCCGGCGCATTCTCGTGGAGGTAGAAAACGCCGCCAAGGAGCTCGCGGATCACCCGTCACTCGGCCGTCGGATCACGGTGGGTGCAGTCCAAACCGTGATGCCGTACTTGATTACGCCGTTCATCGCGCAGTTGCGCGACTCGCACCCGAACTTGTTGATCGATGCCCAGGAAGACTTTCGCGGCAAACTGCTGCAGGGCGTGATTGAGGGCGATCTGGATCTGGCCGTGGTGCCGCTGCCGGTGCGCGACCATCGCATCTCCATCGAACCGCTGCTGGTCGAGCCGCTGATGCTGGTGGTCGGGTCGCGTCACCCGATCGCGAGTCGGTCGGAAATCAGCATCAAGGACCTGGCGGAAGAAACGTTTGTGTCGCTGGGCGACTCCAGTGCCCTCGCCTCGCAGATCCGTTCGTTCTTTGGCGACCAGAAATTCCAGCCCCGCATCGGCATCCGTTGCGCCCAGGTGGCGACGCTCAAGCAATTCGTTTCGAGCGGACTGGGCATTTCGCTACTGCCGCAACTCGCCCGCCTGCCGGACGATCGCGACAACCTGACGTACCTGCGGCTGACCGGCAGCCAACCGACGCGCGAACTCGTCGTGATTCGCCACCTCCAGCGCTACCAAAGCCGGGGAGCCGAACTCTTTCTCTCCCTCCTGCGGGAACACGTGCGCGTCCAGAGCGGCACGACGGAAGAACCGGCGCCGTCGTGACGGTTGCGCTTTGAGCAAAAAGGCGAACGCTGGACTCCTTCATGCCACTGAGTGGACATCACCACGGTCTGTCGCCGGGACGCGAGCGCGCCACTCTCCTCACCCTGGGAGCGGTGCAGTTCACGCACATCCTGGATTTCATGATCATGATGCCGCTGGGGGCGCAGTTGATGGTGGTGTTCAACATCACGCCGGCCCAGTTCAGCTACCTGGTCGCGTCCTATGGCATCGCGGCGGCGGTGAGCGGCTTCGCGGGCGGGTTCGTCCTCGACCGCTTCGACCGCAAACGGTCACTGGTTTTTCTCTACGCCGGGTTTGGCGTGACCACGCTCGCCTGTGCGCTGGCGCCCACGCACCACACGTTGATGCTCGCACGCATCGCGGCCGGGGCGTTTGGCGGTCTCGCCGGCTCGATGGTGAACGCAATGGTCGGGGACATCATTCCACCGGAGCGACGCGGTCGCGCGATGAGTTATGTGATGGTGGCGTTTCCGGTGGCGTCGGTCGTCGGGGTCCCGCTCGGCCTTGTGCTCGCCGGCAAGTTCGGCTGGCACGCGCCGTTTTTCCTCCTGGCCGGCTGCGCGGCCGCGATTCTGGTGCTGGCGATCATGGCGCTGCCGCCAATTCGCACTGCGGTGCACGGCCACCAGCCGCTCCGCCAGATGGGCGCGATTCTTTCCCACCGCGTTCACCTGCGGGCTTTCGCGCTCGGGGCCGTGCTGGTGATGGCGGGCGGCGTCCTGATTCCTTTCATCGCGCCGTCCTTCGTGTCGAACGTCGGACTGGATGAAAAAATCCAGCTGCCGATCACCTACATTGCGGGCGGCCTCGCGACGGTGCTGAGTACGCCGCTGGTCGGCCGGCTCAGCGATCGCATGGACCGGTTGAAGCTGCTCGCGATCATGTCGGGCGGCGCGGTATTCGTGGTCCTGGTCATTACCCACATGGGACACGCCTCACTCGCGACGGCATCGGTGATGATGGCGCTGTTCATGGTGACGATGTCCGGGCGGTTTGCGCCGGCGATGACGATGATCACCAATGCGGTCGAGGCGCGCTATCGCGGCGGTTTCATGAGCGTGAACGCGGCGCTGCAGCAGGCCGCGAGCGCGGGCGCCAGCGTGCTGGCGGGGAGCTTCATCACGCGCACGCCCGGCGGACAGCTCCACGGAATGCCGGTGCTCGGCTATGCGTCGATCGGCTTTTTCGTTTTGACGGTGCTGCTCGCCGCGGAACTCCGCGCCGCCGCCCCGCATGTCGCCACCCCGGGCGTCCGACCGCAACCCACGCCCGCGCCCACCGAAGCCGCCGCCTGAGCCCCGGCGCACCGTTTTCGATTTCGTTCCTCGTCGTGTCCACCGCCCTTTCCCCCCGTCCCGCTCCCACCAGCGCTGTCCGTCGGACTCTGCCCGAACTGCTCGCGCCCGCCGGCGACTGGGAATGCGCGCGCGCCGCAGTGGAAAATGGCGCCGACGCGATCTACTTCGGCCTGGAGCGCTTCAACGCGCGGATGCGGGCAAAGAATTTCACGCAGGCCGACCTGCCGGCGTTGATGGAGTTCCTGCACAAGCGCGGGGTCCGCGGGTACGTGACGTTCAACACGCTGGTGTTCGCCAACGAGCTGGGCGCGGCGGAAGATTACCTTCGCACGATCATCGCCGCGGGCGTCGATGCCGCGATCGTGCAGGACGTCGGCATCTGCCGGATGATCCGGGCGCTCTCGCCTGACTTTCCGATCCACTGCTCGACGCAGATGACGATCACGAGCGCCGCGGGCGTCGAGTTCGCCCGCAACCTGGGCGCGCAGCTGGTCGTGCTCGCCCGCGAAAACTCCATCGCCGAGATCGAAAAAATCCAGGCGGCCATGGAGATCTCAGATCTCAAATCTCAGATCTCAGATCCCAAGCGTATTCCGATGCCGCTCGAGGTGTTCGTGCACGGCGCGCTGTGCGTCGCGTACTCCGGCCAGTGCCTGACCAGCGAATCGCTCGGCGGTCGTTCGGCCAATCGTGGCGAGTGCGCGCAGGCCTGCCGCATGCCGTACGATCTCATCTCCGATGGCGAGAAAGTGGATCTCGGCGACCGCCGCTACCTGCTCAGCCCGCAGGATCTTTCCGGCATCGACGTATTGGCCGATCTGGTACGCGCCGGCGTCTCGTCACTCAAGATCGAAGGCCGGCTCAAGTCGCCTGAATACGTCGCCAGCATCACCCGGGTGTATCGCCAGGCGCTGGACGCGCTGGGCAGGGTTGAGAGTTTGGCGTTGAGCGTTGAGAGCCGATCGAACGTCCGGAGTTCCGAATCGCTGCCCCCCCCACCCTCAGCTCTCCCTTCGTCCGCGACGCCCGCCCGCTACGAGCTCCAGATGGCGTTCTCCCGCGGACTCTACACCGGGTGGTTTCGCGGCATCCATAATCAGGAACTCGCGCACGGGCGTTTCGGCACCAAACGAGGCGTGCTGCTCGGGGAGATTTCACGCGTCACCGGCGAATCAGTCACGCTTCGCCTGCTCGCGCCCCTGAAACCCGGCGACGGCCTGGTGTTCGACGCCGGTCGCCCGGACGAACGCGAGGAAGGCGGCCGCGTTTACCAGGTCGAAGCCCAGGGGCCGGGCGGAGAAAGCACGCTGCGCTTCGGCCACGGTGACATTGACTGGCGCCGCGTGCGCGCCGGCCAACGGGTGTGGAAGACGAACGATCCCGCGCTCGACCGCGAGCTGCGCGCGACGTTTGAGGGCGAGAAGATCCGCTTCCAACGCCCGGTGACGCTCGAGGTGCACGGCCGCGCCGGCACACCGCTCACGCTGACAGCCAACGACGGCGACGGCCACGTGGTGAAGGTCGAATCCGCGCTGCCCCTCGCGCGCGCCGAAAAGCAGCCGCTCACCGCCGATCGGCTGCGCGAACAACTCGGCCGGCTGGGCGGCACGCCGTTCGCGCTGGGTGAGTTCACTTCTTTCCTCGAGGGCGACGTCATTCTTCCCGTCAGCGAACTCAATCGCGTGCGCCGTGACGCCGTCACCGCCCTGGATGCGCTTCGCGCCCAGCCGAAACGGTGGGGACGAAACGACGCGCCCGCGAAGCTCGCGATCCCGGCCGCGCACCACCCGGAGCGCCGCGAACCGGAGGTGATCGCCGTCATCCGGTTGCTGGAGCAGCTCGACGCGGCGTGGGCGTCCGGTGCGCGCACGATCTACTGCGAGTTCGAGAATCCCAAACACTACCGCAATGCCGTCGCGCGTTTCCGCGAGTTGCAGGCCGCCGCGCCCCTGCCGGCGGCGTCCATCTGGGTCGCGCCGCCGCGCATCTTCAAGCCGGGCGAAACGTGGATCCTCGAGCAGGTGAAATCGGCGGCCGCCGACGGGTATCTGGTCCGCAACTACGACCACCTGGCTTTCTTCGCCGGTGCGCGGATGCGCGGAGATTTCTCGCTCAATGTCGCGAACCCGTGGACGGCGGACTATTTCGTCAGCCATCAGCAGCTCGAGCGGGTGACGGCGAGCTACGATCTCAACATCACGCAGCTCGAGGCGCTGCTCCAGTCGGCCCCGCCGGCGTGGTTCGACCTGACGATTCACCAGCACATGCCGATGTTCCATATGGAGCACTGCGTGTTCTGCGCGTTTCTCTCCACCGGCAAGGATTACCGGGACTGCGGCCGTCCGTGCGACACGCACCGCGTTGCGCTGCGCGACCGGGTTGGGGCGGAGCTGCCACTGAAGGCCGACGCCGGTTGCCGCAACACCGTCTTCAACAACCGCGCCCAGACCGGCGCGGAATACGTGTCACGTCTGCTGCAGTTGGGCGCGCAGAATTTCCGGGTGGAATTCGTGAACGAGAGCGCGGACGAAGTCCGCCAGACCCTGAACCGTTACCAGCAACTCCTGCGCGGCGAGATTTCCGGCGCGGAATTGTGGCGGGAGCTGAAATTGATCAACCAGCTGGGCGTTACCCGCGGCCAGATTGACACCGCGCCGCAGGTCATCACGCGCAAGACCTGACGCCGCCCGGCGGCGACTTTCGCTTACCGTCGCGACGGCGACACCGGCGGTGGAGCACCGCGCGGTCGCGCTTCCGCCGCGGCAAACGCGGCTTTCAGGTTCATGGCCATCTTGGCTCCGCGCATTACGAGCGGAATCGCCGCCATGGCCGTGCCCAGCCAGCCGCCACGCGACCGACCCAGGCCGGAGCGGCCCTTGAAAAGGCGTCCGACGAGCAGGCCACCGGGCAGGGCCAGCAGTTTCACCCACGGTGAAATCCGGCGCCAGGTCGCGATGCCACGATCCACGGCGGCGAGCGGGGCGGCCAGCTCGGCCGCGGCCAAGGCGCACTGCCGCCGGTGCAGATCGATCTCCACGCGCAGCCGCACTTTGCGCTCGGCCAGCCGGGTCAGTTCTTCGTTCGGATACATGCGTGATCTTCCTGCAACTCACCCAGCGTCGTCGCGAACGGCTTGGGTTGGGCGTTCAAGTAGCGACGAAAGGCCATGACCACTCCGACAAACGCCAGGACGTAGAAACCCGCGAGCGAAAAAACCACCGTCACCCGCGCGGTTTCCCACCACAGCACCACCACCGCGAGGCTGGTGAAGATGACGGCGAGGAGCGCGAGAATCATCACGGCGCTGATCCAGATGAAAATCTGGATCAGCCGAACCTTCTCCTCCTTCAATTCGATGGCCAGCAATTCAAGCCGGTCATGGAGCGATCCCATCAAACCGTCGGCGAGGTTGCGCAGGCTGCCGAGAATGCCGGAGGTTCCAGGCAGGTGCATGGGCGGGGGAGGACTCAATCCTTGTTCCGGCAAATGAGGGCGCCGAGCAGCACACCGACGCCGAGCGCGACTGCCAGCGACTCGTACGGATGCGTGCGGATCACCTCGTCCGTGCGCTTCGCGCCGGCGACCACGGACTTCTTCGCGCGTCCGTAGGCGGCACCGAGTTGGTCGCGCACCGTTTCCAGACGCTCTTTGATATCGGCGATCTGGCTGCTGGCCTGTTCCGTCACCGGGCCCGAGAGCATGGCCTCGGCCTCGTTCATGAGCCGGCTGATCTGCTCAACCAATTGTTCGGGCGTCTCGGCAGTGCTGCTATCAGTACGATTTTTCATGGTAGGAATGTTCGGATTCAGTTGGGGGAGAAAACGACGGTGCCGCCGGAGCGGAGAATCACCGGAACCTCTGCAGGGGCTGGCCTTGCATCGACGGGATGGACAGCCCCGGGGCGGTTTGGTTGCGCCATGCGGACACCTTAATCCAGCTCCCGTAAAATTGCACGCCGCCTCGATCAATCGCGTCCGGTCACCGCGGCAGCACAAAGTAAAATTCGCTGCCGTGCCCTTCGACGCTGGTGCACGCGATCGATCCACCGTGGGCGACGACAATCTCCCGGGCGATCGCCAACCCGAGGCCCGCACCCGGACGCTTGTCCTGATGCGGTGCCCGGTAGAAACGCTCGAAGATGCGCCCGATGCTCGCGCTCGGAATGCCGGGGCCTTCGTCGCGCACGCTGAACCGCACGAATCCACCCTCCTCCGCGTCCGCCCTCAGCGCGATTGCGCCGCCCGCGGGGGAGAATTTGGAGGCGTTGGTCAGCAGATTCATGAACACATGGCGGATCCGATCCTCGTCCACGCTCAACGCGACCGCGCTCAGCTCCGGCGCAATCGTCACCGTGAGCCGCTGCCCGACGTTGCCGATGAACGCCTGCGCCTCGTTCGCGATGTTCCGGACCAGCGTCGCCACCGGCACCTCGGAGCGCTCCAGCGTCGAAGCCCCGCCCTCCAGCCGGGTGAGATCCAGCAGCGTATCCAGAATTCGGAGCAGCCGATCCGCATCGGTCCGCGCATCCTCCAGCAACTCGCGCTGCTGGCCAGAGAGCCCCTCGAGCTTCTGCTCGAGCAACAGATAGAGCGCCATGCGCAAACTGGTCAGCGGCGTCTTGAGTTCGTGGCTCACCGTGCCGACCAGGTTGGTCTTCGCGTCGTCCATCAGCCGGAATTTCGTGACGTCCTGCAGAATGATGGCCGCGCCGTTGAACTCCGTGAGCTTGTCGCCGATGGCGAGGACGCGCGGCAGATAATGCCGGTCCTCGCGCGCGACGCGCAATGCGATCGCCCGCGAATAATCCGTCGGCACGTCGTGTTCCCCACTCGCGAGCACCCGCTCGAGGGCCTCCGCGAGTTCGGGGGGAAAGCCGTGCGCAAACTCCGGCAGCGAGGCCAGCTGTTCCGCCGCGGGATTCCGCACTTCCACCGTGCCGTCGCGGCCGACCACAAACAAGGGATCCGGCGCCGAAGTGAGCGTGGCCTCCATCGTGCGCTGCGCGCGCAGCACGCGTGCGACCGTCGCGTTGCGATAGGATCGCAGCTTGATCGCCATCGTGTTGAACGCCTTCGCCAGCTGCCCGAGTTCATCGCGCGAGAGCTCCGGCACCTCGCGATCGAGATCGCCGTCGCCCAGCGCCACCGCCGACGCCGTGAGCATGCGGATGGGCGCCAGCAACGAGGCCGCCAGCCGCCACGCGAGAAAAAGGAACAGCACCACGCCGCCGGCGATCGTGACCAGCATCACCTGCTGCGTCTTCTCGCCCAGGCGGTCCACGCGCGCGGCCGTCTGTTGCGCCGCCTCGACATCGTGCTGGGCCAGCCGGTCGAGCGCGCCGTAGATCGACACGATGCTGCCGCGGTTGTCGATTGCGGCGCGCAGGGAACCAGAGCCGCCCACCTGTAGCAGGGCCTCGCCGCGCTGCCGGAAGCGCGCGAACTCCTCGTCAACCGCGCCAACAAAGCGGGACCGCGGCGACCCAGCTGAAAGCGCCGCCTGCGCCATCAATTCGCGCGTGAACGTCGACTTGTTCTCCTCGAAAACGCGCCGCTCGTTCTCGCCCAACGCCAGCGGCGCGAGCGCGGAATTCATCAGCGTCGCCGCGGTGCGCATCTGCTGCGCCGCCACGACCGAGCGATAGTTGTTCACCAGATCGCGCGAGAGCGATCCCGCTAGGTCACGGCACACGTAAATGGCGTAGCCGCCGGTCGCCGCGATGAGCAGCAGGAGCGGCAGGAGGCCGAGGTAGAGACGCGTGCGCAGCATCGGCGTCAGCCGCCTAGAGCAGGCCAAGCTTCTGCCGCTTGCGGTACAGGGTGGCGGGATCGATGCCGAGCGTCCGCGCCGCCTCGTCGAGATTGCGGGAGAGGGCCAGAATCCGACGGATGTGTTCGGCTTCGAGTGCATCGATCGTGACGCGGGCACCGACCTCGATTCCCGCCTCGGACTTGGCGCCGAACTCGTCGGGCAGATCACAGGACTCGATCGTATCCGAACCGGAGAGAATGACCGCGCGCTCAATCACGTTGCGAAGTTCGCGCAAGTTGCCCGGCCAGGGATACGACGCAAACGCCGCCGTCACCGCCGGCGAGCAGCCCACGATTTTCTTGCCGAGCCGCGCAGAGAAGAACGCGCAGTAACTCGCGGTGAAACGCGCCAGGTCGGCGGGCCGATCGTGGAGCCCGGGCAGCGCCACGCGAATCACGTTGATGCGATAGAACAGATCCTCGCGGAATTTTCCCTGCTTCACGTCGTCGGCGAGATTGCGATTAGTGGCGGCGATGACGCGCACGTTGGCGCGACGAATCTTCGCCTCGCCCACCCGCTCGTATTCGCGTTCCTGGAGCAGACGCAGGAGCTTCGGCTGGATATCGAGCGGCATCTCGCCGATTTCATCGAGGAAGAGCGTGCCGCCGTCGGCTGCCGCCACCTTGCCGATCGTATCGACCACGGCGCCGGTGAACGATCCCTTCACGTGCCCGAACAATGCGCTTTCGAGCAATTCGCGGGAGAGGCTCGGACAGCTGACGGTGACAAAGGCGGCGTCGCGGCGCGCGCTGCGCTTGTGAATTTCCCGCGCCAGCACGCTTTTGCCGGTGCCGCTCGGACCGAGAATCAGGATATTGGCGGGCGTTTCCGCGGCCTTGAAGGCGATCTCGATCGCCTGACGCGTGACGGGATCACCTGGCTCGAGGTCCACGGGTGGCGACTCGGACGCGATTTCCCCCTCGAGGCTGCTCACCTTGGCTTGCAACACGCGGGTGCGTTCGATCTTGGCCAGAATGCCGCGAATCTGATCGGGCGTGAACGGCTTCGGCACGAAGTCGTACGCGCCGCGCCGCATGGCCTCGACCGCCGTGGCGATGTTGGCGTAGGCCGTGAACAGGATGACGTGGAGCGTGGGCTGCGCCTTCAGCAAACGGGCGAGCACCTCGAGGCCGTCCTCGAGCCCCAGCTTCAGATCGAGAAACACCACGTCGAACTGCTCGTCCTCGATCGCCTTCATTGCCCGGGCCCCATTGGCCACTTCCGCCGCCTCATGGCCGGCGGTCTCGATGGCGATTCGCGTGGTCTTTCGGATGCCTGCTTCGTCGTCGACGATCAGAATTCGCATGGAGTGGAGAGATTAAAAGGGCGCCGAACCGGGATTGAAACGCCCAAAACAAGGCGGGGTCGCTTGCGCGACCCCGCCAGGTCCAGCTTCAACTTAACAATTCCACAGGCTAAGCCCGCGCGAATTGTTGGCATCTATGACCGAGCCCCGTTGCGCCAGTTCCGGCCGGTCCCCAAAAAAATCGCGGTTTTTTGGAGAAAATTTCGCCGGCAAAGTGCACGAAACATCCGGTGATTTTCCTTGCGGTAAAACCCTCAGAAAACCGCCCGGGTTTCGCCCGGTCGGCGGGGTTGCGGCTCGCCACGCTCCTACGCCCGCTTTCTTGTGTCGAAGTAGCCGCCAAAACCCTTTACCTTCCTCTTCTTCCCCGCGACTCCGACATGCAAACTCCCGCCACGGTCACGACGACCGCACCCCTGCCCGCTCCCGGAAAGCTCACCGACCTCGAGATCAAGGATGCCCATCTGATCTTCGATTCCGTGTGGCAGGACCTCGAAGCGGATTTCGGCCGGGAAAGTCTGCGGTTCCCCAAGGAGATTATTTTGCTGGGTGGCGCCCCCGGTGCCGGCAAGGGCACGAACACCGGGTTCATCACGCAAACCCGCGGCCTGACCTGTCCGCCGATCGTCATCAGCGCACTGCTGGACTCCGCGGACGCCCGCGCCCTGAAGAATGCGGGCAACATGGTGGGTGATCGCGAAGTGGTTCGCCTGCTGCTGCGGCAGCTGTTGCGGGCCGAGTATCGCGACGGCGTCATCCTCGACGGTTTTCCGCGCACGAAGGTTCAAGTCGAGTGCTTGAAACTGCTGGTCGACAAGATGCACGCGCTCCGGCGCGAGTTCTACCACACGCCGCTCAGCATCCATTTCCGCCAGCCGACGATTCACATCATGGTGCTCTTCGTCGACGAGAAGGAGTCGATTGCGCGCCAGCTGAAGCGCGGCCATGAAACCCGCCAGCACAACGAGGAAGTGGCCCGCACCGGCATCGGCGAACTGCTCGAGGATCGTCCGACCGATCACGACGAAACGCTGGCCCGCCGGCGTTACCGGGTGTTCAAGGAACAGACGTGGGAGGCGCTCCAGTCCCTGAAGGAGATTTTCCACTATCACTTCATCAACGCCCAGGGTTCGCTCGATGAAGTCGAGCAGAACATCCTGCGCGAACTCGAGTACCAGAGCACATTGGAATTGGATCCGCGCACGGTCGATCGCCTGCGGGGCGTGCCGGTGGCGAGCGAGATCATCGTCGGCGCGCGGCAGGAGCTGGTGAAGCGCCTCGACGCCTACGAGCTCGAGCACAGCGAACTGTTCGCGCGCGTGACGTCGTTCATCGAGAAGAAGATGATCCCGATCGTCATCCGCCACGCCATCTCCGGCGTCGCGCTGATCAACACCGAGGAAGCGGTGCTCGATCATCCCATGGCGCTCGCGATGCTGATCGATGTCTTTTCGGAACGCGGCTACCACGCCGTCGTCGACATCCACAAAATCGAAATCCCCGAGCGGGTCGATTTGGCCACCGGCGCGATCAGCTGCCGCACGAAGAAAGTCTTCCGGATTCAAATCCGCTTCCACGGCTCGGAAATCCGTCGCGGTTGATTGCAGTCGCGGCCGGGAGCGCGGGCGTCCAGCCCGCTGATTCTACATTTCCGGAACGTGCCGGGCGAACGCCTGACCCGCCCGCGGCCTTCTGCTTGCCAACGACTTCCCCACGTCGTTAGCTCCGGCATCGGTCTGGTCCCACGCCGGCTCGATGGTCCAAACTTCAACCCACTGCTCTCATGTCCGATTCCGTCTCATTGCTGGCCGGGGTGCTGCCCCTGTTGGTGTGCCTTGCCATCCTGATCGTCGTCATCGCCGGTTTGTGGAAAGTGTTCGTGAAGGCCGGCCACCCGGGCTGGGCCGCCATCATTCCGATCTACAACGTCTACATCCTGCTCAAGATCGCCGGCCGGCCCGGCTGGTGGCTGCTGCTCTTCCTGGTGCCCGTGGTGAGCTTCGTCATCGCCATCTTCGTTGCCATCGACATCGCAAAGGCCTTTGGGAAAAGCGCGGGCTTCGGCGTCGGCCTCGCGTTCCTCGGACCGATTTTCTATCCGATTCTCGGGTTCGGTGACGCCACCTACCGCGGCCAAAGCGTGCCGCCGGTGGTCTGAGCCTGGTTGGGTTTTCCCCGGGAGCCCAGGCCTCCCGCCTGCAACCTCCGCAATCGTCGAGGCAACAGGCCGAACGCCAGCGCTCCCGGGCGACCTTTTACCAATCGCTCTTTGCCTTTGGACTTTAGCCGTGGCTACGAGCGCCAGCGAGTGGCCGAACGGCCACTCGCTGGCGCTCGTAGCCACGATCGATCCAGAAGTCCAAAAGCAAGGAGCGATTGGTATTACTCGTAGCGCAGCGCCTCGATCGGATCGAGTGACGCCGCCTTCCACGCCGGATAAAATCCGAAGCCGACGCCAATCCCGGAGCAAACGAGCAGCCCGGCAACGGCCCAGCCCCACGGGAAAATCGCGCTGACGTTCATCAGGCTGGCCGCGACGTTGCCGCCGATCACCCCGGCAAGGACACCGGCCAGTCCGCCGGCCAGCGACAGCACGACGGCCTCGATGAGAAACTGCATGAGGATGTTCCGCTTCGTCGCACCGATGCTCTTGCGGATGCCAATCTCCTTGGTGCGCTCGGTCACGCTGACGAGCATGATGTTCATCACGCCGACGCCCGACGCCAGCAGCGCAATCGCACTGATCGCGAACGACCCGAGCGCCACGATGCCGGCGATCTTGTTGAACGCCTCGATCAGCGACTCGTTGGAGAACACTTCAAAATCGTTCGGATACTCGGGGGCGAGCCCGCGCACGAGCCGCATCGCGCCGACGGCGGCATCCTGCGTTTCCGCGAGCGATTCTTGGTTCCGTGCCTGCACATTGACGCCGATCGAGCGGTACGCGCTGCCGTAGATTTCAAGATATTGCGTGATGGTCGTGACCGCCTGCGTGTCCTGATTGTCACCGAACGAGGTACCCTTCGGGGCCATCACGCCGATGACCGTGTAGCTCGTGCCATCGACGCGCACCGTCTTGCCCAGCGACTCCTCGTTCACGAACAGCTTGTTCGCGATGTCGTGGCCGAGAATCACGACGGCGCGGCCGAACTCGACGTCGTCGGCCTGAATGTTCCGGCCCGCCGCGAGCTCGAAGTTCCGGCTCGTCATGAAATTCTCGTCGGCGCCAACGAGCCGCACGTTCGGATTCGTCCGGCGATCCAGATACACCACGCGCCGTCCGCCCCACCGCAGCTGCAGGCTCACCTCGGCGGTATCGCGCATCAGCTCCTTGAAGCGCGCGGCCTGCGCGTAGGAGATGTCGCGGCGATTGCGAAACCGCGTGCGCGGATCCGAGAAGTTGATCGCGGGAAATTTGCTGATCTGAAAACTGTTCGCGCCGAGGACATTCAGCCCGCTCTCGATGTTGTCGCGCAACGCGGTGATGCAGGTCATCACGCCGATCACGGAAAACACGCCGACCGTGATGCCCAGCATCGTGAGCACGGAGCGCAGCTTGTTCGCCGAGAGCGACGCCAGCGCGAGACGGAATATTTCGCCGAAGATCATTCGTAGCGGAGGGCGACCACCGGATCCAGTTTGCTCGCCTGCAGCGCGGGCAGGAACCCGCTCGCAATGCCGACGGCCATCGACGCACCGAGCGCCACGAGCACGAGGCTGCCGGAAAACACCAGCGGAAACGACGGCGCGACCACTTCCATGGCGCGCGTGGCTCCGGCCGTCAGCGCCAGTCCAACCGCACCGCCCGCAACGCAAATCGACGTGGCCTCGACGAGGAACTGCAGCAGGATCGTGCGCCGGCGGGCGCCGAGCGCCTTGCGGGTGCCGATCTCCTTCGTACGCTCCTTCACGCTCACATACGTGATGTTCATGATGCCGATGGCACCGACGAACAGCGCGAGACTGGTGATCGCGAGACCGGCCAGGAAGATGCCGTTCTTGATCGGATCGAGCTGCGCGCGAATCGTGCCCTGTTCGTTGAGTTCGAAATCGTCCCGTTCCTCCGGCCGGAGCTGGCGAATCCGGCGCATCAGGCCGCGCAACTCATCGCGCGCCGCGCTCATCTGCGTCGTGTCCACCTGCACGCGAATCTCGCCGTTCTCGCCCACGCGAAAATAACGCCGGTAGGTCGTGAGCGGCATCGCCACCATCGAGTCCCAGCTGAAGAGCCCGAGGAAACTGCCCTGACGCGCCGCGACGCCCAGGACCTGGAAATTCTGGTCACGAATGCGAATCGTTTTTCCCAACGCCGACTCGCCCGGGAACAAGGCGTCCGCCACATCGAAGCCCACCACCGCCACGTTGCGGCCGGACTGCGCCTCGAAATCGCTGAAGAAGCGTCCCTCCTTCAGGTCCGACCGCGTGATGCGCGCGTAGTCGGCGGACGTGCCGAGCGTCCAGATGTTGTTCAAACGAAACTCGCCGCGAATGATCGTCGTGCCGCGATTGGCCGTCGGCACGGCGAGCTTCAGCGGGCCGCCGGGATTGCTGGCGATCCACTCGTTGATCTGCCGCGCGTAATCGAAGGAGATGGGGCGGCGGTTGCGAAAATTCCACCAGTCCTCGACGTCCCGCCACGGCCATTTCGTGACGTACAGAATGTCGTCACCAAAGCCCGAAAAGCTGCGGTCCACGCCCGCATCAATGCCCTTGATCGCGGTGCCCATGAGCGTCACCGCCACGATGCCGATGATCACGCCCAGCGCGGTCAGCGCCGAGCGCAGCGTGTTCGCGCGAATCTGCGCAAACGCGATGCGGATCGATTCGAAGAGTTCGTAGTACAGCCGACGCATGGCAGGAAACGCAGGCGTTCAGCCCCTGCGAATGAACAACCGGGGGTGGGCCCGCCTCATGACGTGGAGAGGGAAGGACGAACGGCTCAATGCGCCGGTCCGTCGGATTCGATCAGGCCGTCGCGCAGGCGCACAATGCGGCGGGCGTGGCGCGCGATGTCCTCTTCGTGCGTGACGACGATCAGCGTGTTGCCCTGGGCGTAGAGCTGCTCGAAGAGATTCATGATTTCGACGCCCGTCTTGGAGTCGAGATTGCCGGTCGGTTCGTCGGCTAGGATGATCGACGGCCGGGTGACGAGGGCGCGGGCGATGGCGACGCGCTGGCGCTGGCCGCCGGAAAGTTCGTTCGGACGATGGTGCAACCGTTCGCCGAGGCCCACGTTCTCCAGCGCCTCGCGCGCGCGGGCCAGCCGCTCGGTCTTGCCGATGCCGGCGTAGATGAGCGGCAGCTCGACGTTGTGCAGCGCGTCGGAACGCGGCAGCAGGTTGAACGTCTGGAACACGAAACCGATCTCGCGATTGCGGATCTCGGCCAGTTCGTCGTCCACCATCGTGGCGACGTTCTTGCCCGAAAACTCATAGCGGCCGGACGTCGGCGTATCGAGGCAGCCCAGCATGTTCATCAACGTCGACTTGCCGGAGCCCGACGGACCCATGATGGCGAGATACTCGTTGCGATGGATCCGCACGTCGACGCCGCGTAGCGCGTGCACGGTCTCGGAGCCCATGCGGTACTGCTTGGTGACGCCTTCAATATCTATGACCAACGGCCCGGCGGGACGAACGGCGCGGGAGGCGAGCGTGGCGGTGGAAGGGGCGGAGGGAGTCATGGCAAGGGGTCTTACTTTTTCTCGTCCTCTTTTTTCTTGGGCTTCTCGATGCGAATCTTGGTCCCGTCCTTCAGCTGCCGGGTGATCACGCTGAAGGGGCCGCTCACGACCTCGGTGCCGGCCGCGAGGCCCGATTTGATTTCCATGTGCGACGTATCGCCGATGCCGGTCTCCACCACGACCATCTTCACAGTGTCTCCGTTCACCTCGAAAACGACCCGCTGCAACGCCTCCCGATCGGCGCGTTCGCGATCGCGCTGCTGGCGTTCATTGACGGCGTTGGCCGAGCCTTCGCCCTGCGTTTCCTTGGCCTTCGTCTCCCGATCGGTCGCGAGCTGCTCGATGGTCTTGGCTCCTTCCCGACTGCGCACCGTGACGGACTGGATCGGAACCGCGACGACGTTTTCGACCGTCTTGGTTTCGATGTCGACGTTCGCGCTCATGCCCGGACGGAGCCGGACATCCTTGTCGGCGACGCGGATCTTCACCTGGAAATTCGTGACTTCCTCCTGCGTGTTCTGGCCAGTCGTGCGCGCCGCGGAGGCGATTTCCTTGACCGTGCCAGCGAACTTGCGGCCCGGATACGCGTCGATGGTGATGCGAGCCTTGTCGCCCACCTTGACGTTGACGACGTCGTTCTCGTTCACGTTCACCCGCACTTCCATGTCGATGAGGTTCGCCACGCGCATGATCTCCGTGCCCGCCATGGTGCCGGTGCCCACGACGCGTTCGCCGGCCTCGCTCGTCAGCGAGCTGACCGTGCCGTCGGTCGGCGCCACAATCGTGGTCTTGGACAGAAGATCGCGCGCCTGGGCGAGTAGGCCCTCGGTGCGGCGGATTTGCGCGAGCGCATTGTCGAGGTTGGCCTCGGCGACGTCGACCGTGGTCTTCGCGGCATTAAAATCCGACTCGGACATCAACTTCTGCTTGAAGAGGTCCTCGGTGCGCTTGAAGTCGTCCTTCGACTTCAGCAGCTGCGCCCGGGCCTGCACCGCGCCGGCCTTGGCCGCGACGAGATTGGCCTCCTGCTGTTCGAGCTGATAAAGGTAATTGTCGGCTTTGATCCGCACCAGCAGATCGCCCTTCTTGACCGGCGCGCCCTCACGCACGGTGAGCTCGATGATTTCACCGGAAACCTCCGGCGAGATCTTCACTTCCACTTCCGGCTGAATCTTGCCGGTGGCATTGACGGTCTGCGTGATCGTCTTGGTGACGGACTTCTCGGTCGTCACCGCGATGCTCTTCACCTCGTTCTTGCGCTTGAAGTACACCGCGCCGCCGACCCCGGCACCCACGAGAATCACAAGGAGAATGATCCAGCGTACACGGGATTTCCTGGGCGGTGCCGAAGCGGCGGAAGCACCGGCTTGGGGCACGGTCGGAGAACGGTTCATGGCGGTCAGGTGCGAAGTTACGGAAAGGTTCATGGGACTAAATCGTCGGCGGCGATGCAAGCGACCTGTTTCCCGCGACCCGTACGCAGAAATGTGGCCGGCCCCACAACGAGCCGGCCACACAACACAACTGATGACTACGAACGAGTAACGGTATGATGACCGCACGGTTGGAGGAAAACGCGTTTGCGACCAACCGAACCAAGTTCACGACGAAGCGTGGCCTGGGAGCGATCGAAGCGCGTCTTTTCCAACCAGCGGACATGAAGCTACAACCCGATCCGCCGATAAAAGTTACAGGAGATTGCAGCGATTTGAGGCCGCAGGCCCACCCGCAACGAACGCGACTGCAGACAAATTTCAGCAGAGGAATTCAACCCACGGATCTCCCTCCACGTTCACCGTTGGCCGTTGGCTCATTTCTCCGTCGTTCCGTTCCCGCCGCCCCCCGCGCTTCCTCCCCGGCCTGCTGGTGCACCCGCCTGCCGTCCAAACCGCGTCACGTCGACTTCGACGTCGAATGGCACGCCCTCGGTGAGATGGTTCACCCATTGGCGTGCAAGCAGCGGCGCCCACAACACGCCCTTGCCGCCCAACGCATTGATCAGGCCTAGCCCGGGCTGGTCCGGATGACGCCCGGCGATCGGCCGCTTGTCCGGCAGTTGCACGCGTACGCCGGCCCGCCGCCCCACCACCGCAAAGGTCCGCTCCGCGCCCAGCAGCTCGCGCGCACTGGCGGTGAGCGCACCGAGCGCGGCCTCACTCGGCGTCGTGTCCATCACTCCCGGTTCATGCGTCGCTCCGACCCATGCGCGCTGCGCCGCGACCGGCAGCACCCAGTGCCGCCGGTTCAGGATTACATCGGGGTCCAGGCCTTCGACCGCCAGCTCGATCAATTCACCCTTTGAGAATTCCCAGGGGACGAACGGGAACGTCCCACCCGTGGCCGTCGCCCGTCCGCGGCAGTCGATGACCACCGCATGACGCCCGATCGCATCCGCGAGCTCAATCCGCTCTGACCGCAGCGCGCCCGCCGCCGTCCAGCGCGCCCGCGCGGCCTGCAACAACCGGCTGAGATCCACCCGCGCCGCCTCGCGAATCCAGAAACCGGATTCGTCCACCGTCTCAACGTACGGCGCGAGTTCGCCCCGCGCGTGCTTGGCCAGCGCTGCGTCGCGTTCGCGCGCGTCGGCGAAGGATCGTCGCACCCGCAGCTCCCGCCACAACGGCACCTCGAGCTGCGCCTCCAGCGCGCGGTACGCCAGGCGCGCCGCCGGCAGCAGTGCCTCGATGCGCCAGCTTTTCACGATCCGGCGGCCCGTCACGGGATTCACGATCCCGGCGGCCACCGGCGTCGCCGCGGAGGCGTGCCCTGCATCCACGATCGCGAAAGAAATTCCCACCCGCTCCAGCTCCGCCGCGAGCATCGTGCCCGCCAGGCCTTGGCCGAGGATCAGGATGTCAGGACGCACGGACAGATATCGTCGGAGCGAGGGCGTTCGACGCTCCGATTTTTCCTCAGCACGCCGGAGCCTGCGCTCCCGGGGAAAAGCTCACGCGAACTTCGCGAGGCGGGCCGCGACGTCCTGCTTGAAGCGTTCGACGTGGTTCAGGGTGTACTCCGCCACCGAGAGGCTCGGATCGTTGACGAGGGGCGTGAGATCCATCGCCCACGTGATGCCGTCGAATTGATCGGTCGCATGCGAGGTGTGATAGGTGGCATGCGCCAGCCGCCGACCGGCGGTCGCGAGGTCGTAGCGTTTGCCGCCGGTGATTTGGGAATCGAACACCCCCACGAGCGCCGCCGCCAGGTTGGGAAACCGGCCGACGTCGAGCACCTGCTTGTCGGAGTCGACCATCCAGTCGAGATCGCGCCAGACTTCGCAGCCGTACACGCGCTTCGGCCGCTGGTGCGGTGGCAGCTGGCGCAACGCCGTGAGGCTGTGACCGAACACGCCGATATGCGTGTCGTGCTTGTCCGCCGGCTGATGCAGATAAACCACGTCCGCTCCCGCCGCGGCGAAGATCGCCGAGAGATCGCTCTGCACCGCGGCATTGGCGCGATCCTTCACCGCCGAGCTTGGATGCGCGAGCTGCAGCTGGATGCTGTAGTCGCCCACGAACGCCGCCTTGCGCTGCTCGAGTCGGCGCACGTCCTGCATCTGCGCATCCGTGTAGTTGCCGTAGATCCCCGTGCGGGAACTGCCCGAGCCATTCGTCACGACGACGCCGCTGAACCACTTGTCGGCCAGTCCAAAGCATTCGACGATGCCGTGGTAGGCCATGATCTCGATGTCGTCCTGATGCGCCGCCACACACAGGTGTGTGGTGCGCGCGAGCGCCGCCTCGGGCGTCACGCTGGCGTCTGGAACGAAGATGTCCGCGGCAGGATGGAAGAATTTCATCGGGAGGAGACGGGTATCGCCGGCAGACTGGCCGCAGCCGTGGCCTGGCCATGGCGTTTGCTGTGCTCGTCCGGGGTCCGCAGGCGGATCGATTCCTCGAGCTCGGGAAACTCATCGCGCAGCACGCCCTCGGCGCGGGCGAGGATGATCTCGCCGCCCTCGCCCGACGTCACGCGCCCGAGCACCAGCAGGTTTCGAATCTCGTAGAACTCCGCGTAGTGCGCGATGCCATAGCCGAAGCACACGCCGATCGATTCGTAGATGCCGCGCGCGCGCGGATCGCCGGCCTTCATCGCCGTCTGCACCGCGATGAGCTGCTCGGGCAGCGGGATGCCGGGCGGGAAATTGAAACCCGCGCGCACCGCCAGCCGCGCCACGCCCTGCTGCGAGAAATACTGCGCGCCCACGCCGCGATCGCCCGACCACTCGTCGCGCGGCCCATCAGGCCGGTAGTCGACCGGCGCGAAGGCCAGCTCGTTGAGCCACGACGTGATGTTGCCCGCGGGCGTGACGTAGCCGCCGGCCTGGCTCGTGCCCATCGACACGCCGAGCACGGCGTTGTCGTTCATCGCCATCGAACCGGCGAGCGCCGTGACCTCGCCGTCGTTCACGACCTCGAACGGCACGCCGCCCCAGCGCTCCTGCAGCGTGAAGAACATCCGGCGGATGTGCTGCTCGAAAAGATCCGCCGGCACGCCGCGGAACAACGACGCCGCGCGCACCTCGTTGTTCACATAGACGCCCGCCGCGCTGCCGCCGATCGCGTCGACCCGCGGCAGATGCGCCGCCGCCCGCTGGAGCGAATCGTGCACGCCCTCGATGTGATACGCGGGATCCTTTTGGAAATACGGATCCCAGGCGATCTCCTCGGAGAACACGACCTTGCCGTCGATCAGCGCCGCCGCCTTGCGATCGCTGCCGCCCAAATCGAAGCCGATGCGGCAGCCCTCGAGGTGCCGGCCCATGGGCAGGCTGGTTTCGACCGACGCCGGGAGCGCCTCGAACGTCGAGGCCTCCACCGAAAACACGCGACCGAAAATCTTCTGGCCCATGAAATCAAAATCGAACGCACGCGCGCCCGCCGGGTGATAAATCTTCGCGAGTGCCGTCGCGATCTCATCGGCGCCCGCCACGAGCACCTGCGGAGCGCCCTTCATCCACAGCAGGAATTTCAACAACCGCTCCGCGTAAGTCAGCGTCAGCGCCGCCGCCGGATGACCGGCCGAAAGAATCCGCGCGTCGTGCCGAAACACCGATCCATCCGGCCGCACCAGCACCAGGGCAAACGGACGCGCGCCGGCATCCTTGGCCACGAGGGCGCGATAAGCCCGGTGCCACAGCGCAGCGGGAAGAAATTCAGGATCGAGCGGAGGGCGGACTTTCGGGTTAACGGTGAGCATGGATGAAACGCAACGGCCACGCTAGGCCGGCCGCGGCGATCTTTGGAAGTCTTTTGGGAGCGCCGGCCTCCGGCCGGCCTGAACCTCGGCGCGGGACGGAGGCTCGACTCAATTCCGGTGCAGCCCGGAGGCCTGCGCTCCCAGGGGCTCGCGGGCCCGCGCTTACTTCGCCTCGACCGCCCACATCGCGGCGCCCGCGATGCCCGCCTGATTCAGAAAACGCGCCGGCACCAGCTTCGCCCGCGATTTGATGTACGGGAAAAATTTCTCGTGCTTCGCGCTGACCCCGCCGCCAACGATGATGAGTTCGGGCCAGATCAAACTTTCCAAGGTGGTGACATAATCACAGAGCCGGCCGCCCCAGTCTTCCCACGACAGGTCCTTGTCCTCACGCACCGACGCCGCGACGTACTTCTCCGCGGACTTGTCATTCTTCCACGGGAAATGCCCCAGCTCGAGCGGCACGACCACGCCCTGATAGGCGAGGCACGAACCGACGCCCGTGCCGAGCGTGAGCAGCAGCGCCTTGCCCATGAAATCCTCGCCCGCGCCAAAGCGCATCTCGGCGACGCCCGCCGCCGCAGCATCGTTGATCATCGCCACGCGACAGCCGGTGGCCTTGCCAAACAGCTGCGCGCCGTCGCAGCCGACAAATTTCTCGTGGAGATTCGCCGACGTCCAGATTGTCGCCCCCTCGATCACGCCGGGAAATCCGACGCCGATGGGCCCGCGCCACTTGAAGTGTTCCGCGATCTCGCCGACGACCTTCGCCATCCGTGCCGGCGGCATGTCCTTGTCGACCTCGATGCGATGGCGCTCCTCGAGGAGCTTGCCCGTTTTGGTGTCAACGGGCGCGCCCTTGATGGCCGAACCGCCGATGTCGATGCCGAGTGCGTTCATGTGGGGCCGGGAACCAAACGCTCCGCCGGCCGCTTGGCAATCCAGCGATCGCTTCCGCGGCCCGCCTCGCCCCGCGCCATCGCCTACTTCTTCTTCGGCGCGGGCTTCGGATCGAGATTGGCCGCGAGCTGGTCGGCCGTGACCGTCGACACGACGCCGTTCTTCGGCACCTCGACCTTCGCGACCCAGAGCAGCGCGTTGAGCACGACTTTGCGCTGATTCTCGTCGCCCCAGTTTGCATGCGTGTGACCGCCCGTGAAGCCGAAGCCGCGGCCGCCGCCCGGCCGATCATAGACCCACATCATCGTCTCGGTCCGGCCCTTGGCCGCGAGAACGTGTTCGTACGGGCCCTTGGGCGAAACGTACGGCCCGGCCCGAACCGCATCCGAAGGCTTGGCCGTGAGAATCGGCGTGATGCCCTTTTCGCCCTCGGTCCACCGCATGTTGAAATACCACTCGTCGCGATTGCTGAACGGCTTCACGCCGCGCGCCACCGGGTGGTCCGGGAATTTCTGATACTCCGGCGACCACATCGGATTGCAGGAGTAGTTCGACTCGTAGTAGCCGCCAATCCACTGGAGAAACTCCGGTCCCCCATTGTCCTTCGGAATCTCCACGCCGTAGTGCATCAAGCCGAGACCAACGCCTTTCCGGACGAGCTCAGCCAAGATCTGCTTGTGGTCCTCCTGAATCGCCGGGTGCTTGCCGCCGCCGTCGCAGTAGATCACGACCGCATCCGCACCCTCGAAGGCGTTGGCCACATCCGGCCAGCCATTCGTGTAAACCGCCACCTTCACGCCGGGCGTGGCGGCCAGGCACTGCTGCAACAACAGCGCGCCCGCGCGAAATTCGTGCATGCCCGGCGGATGACTCGGCTTGCCGGCAATGAGGACAATTTTCTTGTCGGCTGCAGCGAGCAGCGACGACGCCAGGCCGAGGGCCGCGACGAAAAGGACGAGGAGACGTTTCATAGGGTAAAGGGTCGGTGACCACACAACTCACACCGCGCCGGATCGCAACGCCCCGCCGCCCGCGGCACAAACCAAAACGACACGGGACACACCGCTCGTCCCACCCACGCCGAAAGCACAACTGCAGAACCGCCGTGCCGGCTAAACGCCCAAGGCGACCGGCAGCGCGCACATATCACCGGCTGCGTGCGAAGCCATCGCTCAGCCCAGATGCCGCTCGAACCAAGCGAACGCCTCTTCCTGCATCGGTCGGGTGAAACTGTGCGGCACATCGTGGAACCGGCCGGCAAACTGCGCGTCGGCGCCGGCCGCCCGGTAGAGCGCAGTGATCTGATCGACCGACTCCTTCATTCCAGCGGCGGGAAACAAACCGTCGCGCGCGCACTGTAGCACCAGGAGAGCGCGCGGGGCGGCGAGCGCCGCCACGTCCGGCCAGTCGAGATGGCGGTGCAGCGCGGGCATGAAGTGCACCCACGAGTGGGTGTCGAGGTGGGCTTTGATCATCGAGCGCACGGTCGACATGAAACCCACCACGCAACCGGCGCGGATCCGGGGATCGAGCGCAGAGAGAAACAGCGCGCGGTAGCCGCCCATCGACACGCCCTGACAGCCGATCCGGCCGGGATCCACGTCGGGCCGCGACACGAGATAGTCGATCGTGCGCCGATCGTCCCAGAACACGATGCCCGGCCAGGTGGCGCCGGCGAACGTCAGGCCCTTGACCAGCGTGGATTCGCGCGCGCGGCAGAGCGCGTTGAGGGATTTCACGTCATCGAGCGAGTACTTCGCACGATTCCAGCCGGCCGCGAGCCCGGCGTCGGGCACGGCGCGACGTTCGCCAAACATGAAGGCGTCGATCGTGATCACCACGTACCCGCGCCGGACCAGCGCGGTGGCGGTGGGCCGGCCGGCGTAGTTGGTTTCGTGGTACGCCGTCATCGACGGATGATTCGCGCCGAAGTCGATGACCTTTTCCTTCCCGAAGAGAAACATCCCGCCGTGCGAATGCAGGTCCACGATCGCCGGCGCCGGCCGGCGGAGGCCTTTCGGCACCAGGACGTACGCGGGCACACGCAACGCCGGCGTGGTGGCAAACGTGATCTTCTCGCGCACGTAATCACCGCAATCGACACGCTCGATCAGTTGCGCCGCGGGATCAACCGGCTCGGGCCGGTACTGCAGCACTTCGAGGAGTTGTTCGCGCGCGGCGGCTTGAAACTCCGGGAAAGTTCGGAACCGCCCGCTCGTCCACGCGTGCGAGTAGGTGTTCGCGTCGGCCAGCCGCTGCACGTCGGGCCACAGCGTACCAAGGTCGGCGCGGTGGGCAGTCAGGTCCCGCGGGAGATCCGGCGGCATCGCGGGGTGGGCGGCTTCCGCGGCGCGGGCACTCGACGCCAGCGTGGAGCCGAGTGCTGAAGCTCCGAGGGTGGCGGCGATAAATTCACGGCGTGACGACGGCAACGGGGAGGAGTCCATGGGGACGAGACGGGACTCCACTGGGACCGCGACCGCCCCCGGTCGCAAGATCCGGAAGCGACCGGGGGCGGTCGCGGTCCCGGGAATGTCGAAGGTGTCAGGAGTGATCGAAGTCTCAGCCCTCAACGCTCAACTGCATGAGTCCGACCCAGACCACCTCACGCCACCTTCGGCACAATGGCGGCGTGCCGCGCGAGTTCACGGCGGACGTCGGCGACAGGAACCTGCAGCGGCGTGAGGCCAGCCTTGGCGGCCAGCGCTGCATTCACGCCGGCGGCCTGCCCCATCGCCATGCACGACGCCTGCACGCGCAGCGCCGAGTTGGCGAGTTGGTCGCTGCTGAGGCACCGGCCCGCCACCATCAGATTGGTGCTGCCCTTGGGGATCAGCGCTCCCCGCGGAACGGTCGGAACAATTCCCTCATTCAAATGCTTGGGCGTCACGCCTCCCTCGTAGTGCAAATCGATCGGATAAAATGAATGGGACACGGCGTCGGCGAACACGCGTCCAGACGTGTAGTCGTCGTGCGTGATCGTCGTCTCGCCGACGATGCGAAACGTCTCGCGGATGCCGGCCTCCGCTTGAAGGCGCTCGATATTCATCAGGGCGAACGCCGGCTCCTGCTTCAGGAATCGCAGCACGCGCAGGAGCGCCTGCCGGCCGAGAACATTCGCGTCAGTGTGCGTCTCGGAAGTGGATGAATCCGCCCCGGGAATGTGGTTCCCACTCTCACCGCCTTTGCCGAGAAAGCCGGCGATGCTGCCATTGATGTCGGTGGGCTTCAGCGCACCGGACTTTCGAGCCGCGTCGAGTTTCACCTGCAGCGCATTCATATCGATGGTCGCCAGATCATAACCGCCGATGCGGTAAATGAGCGTTCCCGGCTGACGGCTTTTTTCCCGCAGGCGAGGCAGGCCGATCAGACCCACGACGGAGGCGTTGCCCGTACAGTCCACGAGTTGCTTCGTCGTCACGTCGAGATTCGTGCCCTTGCCCACGAGGCGCACGCGCCAGCCGGCTGGGAGCGGAGTCACCGCGAGCGGAAACTCATAGTAACGGAGCTGCACGCCGGCCTTGAGGCAGGCCTCCTCCGCGAGCGCGGCGTAGAGCGCGCCGTTGATCCGGACCTGATGCCGCCAGTGTTGCCGCCCGGTGGGCTTGGTGAAGTCCGGCAGATCGCCGCTGTTTAGGTCGACGGCCGCGGTCACGAGTTCCCAGCCGATGCCGGCAATCACCTGCTTGCCCCAGGCATGAAACAGGCCGGGAAAATCCACGCCGGCCGTCGTGGTGGTGCCACCCAGCTGGCTGCCGGACTCGACGAGCATGGTGCGCGCACCGAGCCGGGCGGCCTGCACGGCGGCGATCGTTCCGGCCGTGCCGCCGCCGATGATCAGGACGTCGGTGTCAACCGTGCGCGGCGGCTTGGGCAAGTCCGCTGCGACGAGTGCGCTCGAAGCCGACACGGTGCCGAGGGTGGTGAGGAAAGTGCGGCGTTTCATGAGGGGGAATAGAATCGTTTCCGAGCGGGAGAAGCAGCTGAATTCAAGCCTGCCCGCCAATCACACGAAGCCATGCGAATCTCGGCGGCAAACTGAGATCCGCCCCAGCTCCTCCGCGGTTCAACGCAGCTGAGGGATCCTTGCTCCTCGTTCTCATTCGCGTCGCTTCGTGTGATTGGCGGGCAACCGACGTTTACCGGCCTGGTTTAGAACGTCGTGCCGGCCGAGAGGCGCCAGGTGCGCGGGTTCGCGTAACCCAGCGAGCGGTCCGCGTAGAAATTATCCGTCACGTTGTTGACGTTGAGCTGGAATCGCACGCGGCGCTGGAAGACGCGCGTCGCGTAGGCCACGACGACATCGAGACGGTCGTAGGCGTCCTGCACGACAAACTTGCGCGCGAACGAAGCATCGAGCGGGATCGGGCCTTCGCGGCGCTGATAGCCGAGACTCAGCGCGAGCCCCGCCAGCGGCGCCTGCGTGAACTCGTACTTGGTCCACAGCGCGTAGGAGTCGGGCGAGTTGCCGACGAGCGGCAGGCCGAGCGTGTCGGGTTTGCCGTCGTTGTTCAGATCGGGCGAGCTCGCGGTGTTGATGACGTCCGCGAACACCCGGGCATTGATGTGCGCCGCGGACAGGATGGCGGTGAAGTTGCGCGTGGGCGTCCACACGAGATCCATCTCGTAGCCATCGGACCGCTCGCCGTCGGTCAGCGTCGCGCCGTTGATGCCGAGCACGGCCGCGCCCGAGTTCACGCGGCGGACATTTTTCTTGTCGACCTGGAACAACGCCACCGTGCCCGTGAGCTTGTTCTTGATCAGCGAAAACTTGAGGCCGCCTTCCTTGCCCACGCCGTTTTCGGGCGGGAAAAAAGGCGACGTCGGATCGATCGTGCTCGCGCGGCCATTGGGCCGGAACGATTCGGAATAGAGCGCGTAGGCTGAAATGCCCGGCGTGATCGCGAAGGTCGCACCGTACTGCGGCGTCCACGCCGTCCGGCCCTGCGCCCGCAAATCACTCCACCGCGTGCCGCCGAGAAGCGTCAGCCGTTCGTCGAACAGCTTCATCTGGTTCGTCACGTAAGCGCCCTGCTGCCAGATCGGTTTCGACCACGGGTTGTTCACGACCGCGCCCGGCCCGTTGGGCGTGCCAATCTCCTCGAGCGTCGGATACTTCCTCACGCCGAAGATCTCCGCGTCGGTCCCGCGGTCGAAGAGAAATCGCTTCGTCGTGAACGGGCTGTTGTTCGCGTAGGCAAAGAGCAGTTCCTTGTTGCCGGCTTCCGAACGATCCCAACCGGCGACCAGCTTGTTCTTGGTGCGGAGCAAATCGAAGGAGACGAGGACGTTGACATTGATCGTGCGGTTGACGGCCCCGATGGAACTGATGCCCGGCCGGTCGAAATAGGAGTAGTTGTCATTCGTCGCGATCCGGTTGCGCGTGACCGTGGTGCGCTGGAGGCGGTTGCCGTCGCTCGCGCCATACACGGCACTGACCAGCACGCGTTCGCCGACTTTCTGCGCCAGGGTGACGGAGTGGAACGTGGACTCGTCGTCATAGGTGTCCGTGGGCGTCAGCGCGCCGAGTTCGATCGTGCGCTGCAAGGCGGCACCCGTGAGCAGCTGCTGGGTGAACGGTGCCGGCCGGTCCGTGGTGAGGAACACGTCGCCGAGACGCTCCTGAATACCGGTCTGCTTGCGGACCTGCGCGTCAAACGTGAGGCGCGTCGTTGGCGTGGGATTCCACTCGGCGACCGCGCTGAGGAACGTCTGGTTGTCATGCCAGAATTTCCGCCAGCCGTCGGTGTCGAGCCGGGAGCCCATGAACCGGAAGAGCAGGGTCTTGTCGACGATGGGCTGGTTGAAATCGAATTCGGCGTACTTGTAGTTGTCGTCGCCAAAGCCGAGCCGGACCGCGCCATAACGCTCGGCCAGCGGCCGCTTGGTGATCACGTTGATCACGCCGCCCGGATCGGCGGCACCGAAAAAGATCGAGCTCGGTCCCTTGAGGACCTCGATGCGTTCGAGATTCGCGGAATTGGTGATGCCCTGCATGCGGACGCCGTTGCGCAGCACCTGCGAGGTCTGGAAGCCGCGCACCACGAATTGCTCGCTGCGGGTGCCGCCGCCCGCGCCTTCATTGCGCGCCGCGAGACCGACGCCGCTGATGAAACGAATCGAGTCCTCGACGCGCCGCGTGTCCATGTCCGCCAGCAGCGCGGCGGTAACGACCTGGATGCTGGCGGGCATGCTTTTCACGTCCGTCGCGATCAGCGTGCCGGACACAGTTTTCTCGGCCCGATAGCCGCTGGTGTCGGAGGCGGAAACGGTGAACGCATTGAGGGTGACGACCTGCGAGTCCGCCACCGGGGCGGACGCAGGAGCGGGGACTTGCGCCTCGGCGACGCCGGCAGCGGCGAACCAGGTGGCGAGTGACGTAAGAAGAGAGCGGGTTTTCACGGGGGTTTCGGCAGGGGTGGAAGCGGAAAAGGGTTTGGATGGGACAGCTGGCGGAGTTTCGGGCGGCGACGCCGGCGGCGCGCGCGACGGCGTGCCCGACGTGATCGCGATCGCACGCGTGGCTGCGTCCTGCCGCGCTTTCAGCGGTGTGCGCTCCAGCATGCGATCGAGCGCCGCGAGCGGGACGAACTCACCCTGCACGGCCTGCGTCCGGATCCCGCTTACATCATCGGGAGAGTAGAGCAGTTGTTCGCCGGATTGGGTGGCGAAGCGTTTCAGACTGACGACCGCGTCTCCTGCGGGAACGTCGAACGACCGGCGTCCGGACTCGGCCGCGCCCTGCGTGACGGGCAGGAGCAAACCCACGCCAAGCCAGACGCCGCAGGAAACGCGCACGCGGCAGGGAAAACGGCCGCGCGGTCGACGCGCGCGAGCAGGGAAGCGAAACATGGGGTCGGCGGGAGTGAAGCCCAGGCGGGCGGGGGCAACGGGGCAGACGGTCGGCGCGAGTAAAACTGCTAGACGTTTTTTGCAGAAATCGATGCGACCCACGTCCAGCGCGGCGAGCACACCGCGTAACACGCCCGCGATCCATGCGCTCAAACTCCACG
Source organism: Terrisphaera buseokensis (assembly GCF_047521145.2). GTDB lineage: Bacteria > Verrucomicrobiota > Verrucomicrobiia > Opitutales > Opitutaceae > ER46. The sequence continues at coordinate 6,406,350 of NZ_CM134186.1, forward strand.
CACCCGCGGGCCGCGACGCACGGGTGTCGTCACGCCTGTCGCCCGGTCCGCCGCCGTGTTTACCGGTGTCCATCCGTGGAGGTCGCCGCAGGTATCGCCACCTCATCGCGGCGCATCACTGTCCGACACGCAGCACGATCTCGCGATCGCTTCGCGTGACCCTCACGCCGAAGTCCGCCTCCAACAGCCGCACCAGCGACTCGTAGCCATCGGCGCGAAACGTGCCGCTGAAGCGGCGGATCGCGAGCGCGTCATCCGCAATCACCAGCCGGCGATGGTTGTAGCGGTTGAACTCCCGCGCGACGTCGGCAAGCGGCACCGCATCGAATTCCAACCGGCGTTCCTGCCACGCCAGCGCGCGCTGCACGGCCGGCGCAGAAACGGTTTCAACAGTCGCCACCGCTGCATGCGGAAGGCGGGTCGAACCCGTCACCTCCACGGTCGCGCGCTCGCCGGCAGTCAGCACCGGCGGCTCGGTCGCGGTCGCAGCCGGCGTCAGCAACGAGCGGCCGTCGTCCTGATGATCCACCCGGACGCGGCCTTCGGTGACGAGGATTTCGACCGCGGCGGCGTGTTGCCGGACATTGAAGGCGGTGCCGACCGCGCGCACGGCCACGGGTCCGGCCGCGACGATGAAGGGCCGGGCGGGATCCTTGCTGACGTTGAAAAACACTTCGCCCCGCACCACGCGCACGCGGCGCTCGCTGGCGGTGAAGAACGTATCGATGGCGGAGTCGGTGTTGAGCTGCACCGTGGATCCGTCGGGCAACTCCAGTTTCTGAAACGCACCGACGGCCGTCTCCGCGAAGTGACGGGGCTCACGCAGGAACAGGACGCCCGCGAGGAACACGATCACCGCCGCCGCGGCCGCGCCCAACGTGGTCCAGGCCAGAGCGCGATGCCGCCGCGCCCGCGCGCGCGGTGCCATCAGATCGGGATCAGGCGGAGTGGCGGCGACGCCGGCCGCGGGCACCGCGCCGAGCCGGTCGAAGTCCTTCCACACGAGATCGAGCTCGGCGAAAACGGCGGCGTGCTGCGGGTCCTGCTGTAGCCAGCGGACGAATTCCGCGGTCTCGGCGGCGCTCATGCCGCGATCGCGCAGGCTGAGCCACGCGGCGGCGGCCGCCTCGATCAACTCCGGCGCGGGCGCGGGTTCGCGCTCGGGCGGCAGCGGGGAACCGGGCGTGGAACTCATGGCTGGCCGCCTTTCGTCACGCCGCGGGCGCGCAGATAATCCCGCAGCCGCAGCACGCCGATCGCGATCTGGGCGTTGACCGTGTTCTCTGCGATGCCGAGCTGCCGGGCGATCTCGCGGTGCGAGAGGCCATGGAGTTTGCGCAGCGTCAGCACGCGGCGGCAGCGTTCGGGGAGGGCTTGGATGGCCTCGGCGAGCAGTTGAAGTTCCTGGTCATGGCAGACGGCCTCGGCGACACCGGGCCTCTCTTCAAAGACGGGCAGCAGCTCGATTTCTGCTATGCCGTCGATCGCCACAATCTTCCGGCGGCGGAAAATATCGCAGGCCGCGTTGCGCGCCGTCGTGAACAGATACGCCCGCGCCGAGCGCAGCGGCGCCTGCTCGCGGGCCTGCAACAGGCGCGCGTACGTTTCCTGCACCAGGTCGTCGATATCGAGGTGCGCCGAGAACTTCGCCCGCAGGTAGGCGCGCAGCTCCGACTCGTGCGGCTGCACGTCTTCGACAAACCAACGGACGGTCTCGGGGTCAGGCGGGGGCACGGAACGAAAAGCGGAGGCGATTCTTCAACCCGTCCGCGCAGCCGTGTCGAGGCGCGATTCACGCCCCGCGGCCTCCGGTCCCCTGCCTCCGATCGTGGCTACGAGCGCCAGCGAGTGGCCGGGCAAGTAGCCAGGAAAGTGGCCGAAACACCACTCGCTGGCGCTCGCAGCCACGGACTAGTCACAGGCGACCGAGCCGGAATAGACCCCAACGGCAGAGAGGTCTCCGGATTCCGGTTTCCGGTTTCCGGTTTCGGCCGCTTCAGCGGCTCAGTGACACCCGCACGAACCCTCACCGCAGCCACCGCCGCCGCCGCCGTGGGCGTGGCCGTGACTCAATTCCTCAGCCGTGGCTTCGCGCGCGGCCGTGATCTCGACGTCGAAGGTCAGATCGACGCCCGCCAGCGGATGATTCGCATCGAGCAGGACATCGTCGCCCTCAATGGCAGAGACCGTGACTACGGGATCCGAACGATCCGGACCGGTCTGAAACTGATCGCCGACAGAGAGTTCGCCATCGACCGGGAGCAACGCGCGCTTCACCCGCTGCACCTGACCCGGGTCGCGTTCGCCGTAGGCCTTCTTCGCCGGCACGGTCACCGACGATTTCTCGCCGGCGCTCGCGAGCCGGAGTTGCTCGTCCAGGCCGTCAATGATCTGGCCGGCGCCTTCCAGATAACTGATCGGGTCGCCGCCCGCGGAACTGTCGAGGACGCGGCCATTCGGATCGCGCAAGGTGTAATGGAAGGAAACAACGCGTGGCATGATGGGAGGTGAGAGGCTGGAGGCTGGAGGCGAGAGGCGAGAGGTGAAAGGGCTCAGGCAAGAGGTGTGAGATGGAACGAAGGATCGACTCAAGGAAAGTGCAAATCACCTCGCCGATCCATCAGTCCGGCTTTCGGCAACCGGTCGAAACTTCCGCCTCTAGCCTCTGGCCCAAAGCCTCTCGCCTCTCGTCCAGAGCCTCTAGCCTCCCGCCTCTCACCTCTCCCCTACACTCTTACGTCTCTTGCCGCAATACTTCCAGCGGCGGGTGACTGGTCACGTTGCGGCCGGACAAAAGGCCGGTGACAACCGTGACGACGCACACCGCCAGCGCGCCGACGATCAGCAGCAACACCGGCACAGACGGCGTGATGCGGAAGACGAATTTGGCGAGTAGAGTGTTGCCCAGGACGGACAGAGCGCAGCCCACGATGGCGGCGAGCACGCCGAGGATCGCATACTCCACGAGTTGAATCTGCAGCAACTGGCGTCGCGTCGCCCCGAGCGTGCGCAGCAGCACCGTTTCCCGGATTCGCTGGAAGCGTCCGGTGGCCACGGCGCCAATCAGCACGATGATGCCCGTGAGCACGGTGAACGCGGCCATGAACTCGACCACGAACGCGACCTTGGTGAAGATTCCATCGATGGTCTGCATCACGAGCGCGAGATCGATCGCGGTGACGTTGGGAAACGCCGTGACGACCGCGCGCTGCACGCGCGCCGAGTGCTCGCTGTTGTCCGCGCGCACCGCGGCCACGTGAAACTTCGGCGCCGGTTCCAGCACGCCCTCGGGAAACACCACGAAGAAATTCGGCTCGAGCCGGCGCCACTCGACGGCGCGCACGCTCGAGACCTTCGAGCGTATCGGCACGCCTTGGACGTCCCACTCAATCTCGTCGCCGAGGACGAGACCCATCTCCTTCGCGAGCCCTTCCTCGACGGAAATCGGCACGACCGCCACGCCGGGCGTGACCTTGCCCACGAAATTTCCGCTCACGAGCCGCTCGGTCCCGGTCAACGCTCCACGATAGGTCGAGCGATACTCGCGGCGCAGCGTCCAGCCCGGCAGCCGCTGGCCGTCGGCCGCCCCCTTCCCTTTCATTTCCCCCGCCTCCTTGTCTCCCTGTCTCCCGACCTCGCCCTCACCCTTTCCCTTCCGCCCGCTCTCGCCGTCCGCCTGCCCTTCCTCCGGTCCACGCCGTTCGCGCGCCGTGCGCAGCAACTCCTCGACTTTCTTTCCCTTCACCGACGCGATCTTCATCGTGATGATCGGTGCCTGTACAAGCACCGGCGCCTGCTCGGCCTGCGTCGCCTTCACCAGCGCGTCAATTTGATCGTCCTGGATGTCGAAGAACAAGAGATTCGGCCGGCCGCCGTCGCCCGAAAACTCGATCTCCTTCAGCAGCGTCGTGCGCGTGAGAAAGAGCGTGAGCATGAGAAACGTGCCGAGCCCGAGCGACACCAGCAGCAGCACGGTGCGATTGTTCGGCCGGTAGAGATTCGCGATGCCCTGCCGCACCACGTACGGCCACCGCGGCAGCCAGCGGCGCGTGCGCCCCGAACTCGCCAACCGCGCCGTCCACGCCACCGCTTTCGCCAACCCCGCCAGCAACGCGAAACTCCCGGCGAGCACGCCGGTGAACCACAGCCCCTCGCGCACCTTGCCGGTCTGCCAGATCGAAAAGCCCCCCACGGCCGCAATGATGAACACAACGATCGCGATGCGCCACGGATCGGGCCGGCTGCCGGCGGCGTCCGCAAACGCGGAACGCAACGCGACCAGCGGTGACACCCGGCGGACCGCGAGCAGCGGCAGCAGCGTGAACAGCACGCAGATCACGAGGCCCGCGCCCATGCCGCGTATGACGGCCGGCCACGCGATGAAAAAGTTCACCTGAAAGGGCAGCATGTCCGCGAGCAGGCGCGGGAGCGCCACCTGGATCACCAGTCCGAGGGCGGCACCGACCACGGCGCCGAAGAGGCCGAGCGCGACACCCTGCACGAGATACACCGCGAAGCTCTGCCACGCCGTCGCGCCGAGACAGCGCAGCACGGCGACGGTGGGAATCTTCTGCCGGATGTAGACGTGGATCGCGCTGGCGACACCGATGGCGCCGAGGAAGAGCGCGACGAAGCCGACGAGGCCGAGGAAGTTCTCGATGTTGTCCAGAGCGCGGCCGAGGTTGCGCCGGCGCTCGGCGACCGTGTCGTAGCCGAGGCCCTCGCCGCGAAACTGCCGGCGCATGTCGCGTTCGATGACGTCGGGCAGCCGTTCCGGCGGGAGCCGCAGCATCGTGCGGTGGCGCACGAGGACGTTGCGATCGGCGAGACCCGTGGCCTGCAGTTCGGATTTCGGAATCAACGCGCGCGGCGCCACGGTGGCGGAGAGCGCGGACGATTCGCCCGGGAGTTTTTGCAGCGCACCGACGACGGTGAAGACCGTGTTGCCGAGTTTGACGGTGTCACCGACGTTCGCGTTGAACTGCCGCAGGAGTGTTTCCTCGACGATGGCGACGGCGCCGCCCGCGCGTAATTTGGCCGGCGCATCGGCGGGCGTGGTGGTGAAGTCGCCGTAGAACGGGAAATTGCCCTCGGCGGCGCGCACGTTGACCAGCCGCGTCAGGTTGTTCGCGGTGGGAAACATCATCATCGACGAGAAGCTGATCTCGCGCGCCTGTTCCACCGCTTGGGTGTCGACGTAGGCCTGCGCGGCCTCGCTGAGCGGCGAGCGCCCCGTGACGATCAAATCGGCACCGAGCAGCCCCTTGGCCTGATCGTCGATGGCCTGTTCGAGATTGGTCCCGAGCGAGCCGATGGCGACGAGCGCGGCGATGCCGAGCACCACGGAAAGCGAGAACAGCACCAGCCGCCGCCGCGAAGCCCGCGAATCCCGCCAGGCCATTTTAAAGATGAAAGTCATGGGGCGCCTCCCGCGAATGGCGCGAATACAAACGAATGGAAAGGCATCACGCGCGCGTGCGCACGACGCGCTTGTATTCCAGTTTAGGATAGTGGCCGAAGTTCACGAGCAACCCGAGTTCAAAGCCAGTCGCGTTGAGGTAATTCAAAATTTGGGCAACGTGCTCATCGACGAGCTTCTCGCAGGCTTTGAGCTCTAGAATAATTCGCCCAAAACATGAAAAATCCGGCGAGTAAGTCCGCTTCAAATTGAAGCCTTTGTAGGTCAGAGGGAGCGCCGGTTCGTGGACAAATGGAATCCGTCTCAACTGCAGTTCAATTTCCAGTCAGTCGTGATACACGGGCTCAAGAAATCCACAGCCTTTCTCGTTATATACGTCAAAACACGCGCCCACGATGGAGTAGCTCTCGTCTGGAAGGATCAGGTCAGGCATGGCGATTGGCCATTCGCGTCAATTGGTGTGATTCGCGGGAGCAAGTTCCTCGTCACTCACCACGGCTCCACCTTTCAGGCGCAGGATGCGCTGGCAACGGCGGGCCAGGTCCAGATCGTGGGTCACCAGCACGAGCGTCGTCTGCTTTTCGTGGTTCAATCCGAAGATCAACTCCACCATCGCGTGCGCCGTGTCGCCATCGAGGTTGCCGGTCGGCTCGTCACAAAACAGAATCTTCGGCCGGTTCATGAACGCCCGCGCCAGCGCCACGCGCTGCTGCTCGCCGCCCGATAGCTGCACGGGATAGTGATCCGTCCGCTCACCGAGGCCCACCCGGCCCAGCAGCCGCTGCGCCTCCGCTTCGGCCTCCGCGCCGCCCTGCCCGCGCAGCTCGACGGGCACCATCACGTTTTCCAGCGCGGTGAGCGTCGGCACGAGCTGGAAGTTTTGAAACACAAAGCCGACATGCAGGTTTCGCACGCGCGCCCGCGCATCCTCGCTCAACGCGCCAATCGACTCGCCCGCCAGCTCGACCGTGCCGGTCGTGGGTTGATCCAGCCCGGCGCACAACCCAAGCAGCGTCGTCTTGCCGCTCCCGCTGGGCCCGACGATCGCGAGGCTCGCTCCCGCCGCGAGGGAAAAGCTCACCTCCTTCAACACCGTCAAATCGCGTCCGCCGGCCGCCTGGTATGTTTTGGTCAGTCGCTGGACATTCAGCATCGATTGGACACTCATTGAACGACTCACGAAACACACGAACCCCGCGAAATCGAGTCATGCTGCTCTTATTCTTATGCCGTTTCTGCCGCCGCACCGCGTTTGTGGGCTGCATGGCGGTCGCGGGCGGACTCTTCGCGGCGGAGCCGCGGACGGTGATTTTCTTCGGTGACAGCCTGACCGCAGGCTACGGCCTCGACGACCCCTCGTCCGAGGCCTACCCGGCTCGCATCCAGGAAAAAATCAACGCCGCCGGCCTCGGCTGGCGCGTCGTCAACGCCGGCCTCAGCGGCGAAACCACCTCCGGCGGCCTGCGGCGCGTCGACTGGATTCTGCGCCAGCCGGTGGATCTGTTCGTCCTCGCCCTCGGCGCCAACGACGGCCTGCGCGGCATCGACCCCGCACTCTCCCGCGAGAACCTGCAAAAAATCATCGACCGCGTGCGCGCCAAATACCCGCGCGCCCAACTCGTCCTCGCCGGCATGCAGATGCCGTCGGCCATGGGCCTCGAGTTTTCCCGCTCGTTCGAGCAGATGTTTCCCGACGTGGCCGCGAAAAACGACGCCACGCTGATCCCGTTTCTCCTCGAAGGCGTGGGCGGCAGCGTCGCCCTCAACCAGCCCGATCGCATTCATCCGACCGCCCGCGGGCACGCGATCATCGCCGACCAGGTGTGGAAAATTCTGCGGCCGCTGCTATAGCGGGCGCCAACGTCCCTGCGCCCACATTGCGCCCTCCTGCATCGGGCGTTTCAGCGGAAAGTTGAGGTCAAAAGCGACGCGGACCACGCGTTCGCAAACGATGCGCAAGTTCCCCTTCGGTCGGGCGGAAACGGTCCGTTACTTCCGGGGTATGATCTCCCACCGGATCCTGACGGCCCTCGCTTGCCTGCTGCTTTCAACTCCGTGGCTGCGTGCGCTGACGGTGTCCTCGGAAGCGAACGCGACTTGGGCGGAAAACATCGGACGCGCCACGGCCGGAATCAATTGGCGCGACGCGATGCGCTTCGAAACGCGAACCGAGGTGAGCTTTCTGAGGGAGTGGCGCGCCGGCTTCATGACGGTGGGCCGGGTCGACGCCGGCATCGAACACGTGCCGGACTTTTCAAAGATGGACGCCTTCACCGGTGGTCTCGGCACCACCGTCAGGCAGAAATTCGGCTTCGGTGCGTTCGCGCCGGTCGCCAGCCTGGATCTCGGACTGCGCCGGCGTGACGCGCGTCTCGCGGCCGACGACGGCTGGCTCGCAAGCGCCAGCCTGCGGCTTTCGCGGCGCGTCACGGAATCCTGGCGGCTGAGCGCCGTGACCGACTGGCAGCAACACTACGCGCGTAGCGCGATTTTCGATACGCGCCACCACCGGGTCTTCGCGACGGTGGCGTGGGACCTGACGGACTGGCTTCAGCTCGCGCATGGCAACGGCCGGCTCTGGGGCGACTTCACTGCCAACGCCGGACCCTCGATCTGGCCGCTCGCCCTCGCCGGTGCCCTCGGCCCGGACGTATCCAGTTACTACAATACCACGGCCTGGGGCGTCACCGAGCTGCTCGGACCCGGCTGGGTCACTTACCGCGTGACCGGACGCGTGAGCTTCTGGTGGCTCGAACTGTCGCCCGCGCTTGGTCGCAACACCTCGCTGCCCCTGCGCTACGAAAGCGCCTTCTCCGTCAACAAAGTGGGGATCAAGTACCGTCAGGATGTCTGGACGTTGCAGCTGCTGCACCGGTTCTGAACGCCTCCGCCCCGCACCGCCATCCGTAGCCACACCGTCATTTAATCCGTCCATGCGCCGTTTCCTTTTCCTCTTCATCCTGCCGGGGCTCACGCTCTTCTCACCTGCGGCCGCCTCCGCCGCCAGCGGCAGCGTCCGCGTTGAAATCAAGGACCCCAAGGGCGCGCCGGTCAGCGACGCCGTCGCCTCGCTGCTGCCGCTCGATGCGCCGCCCGCGCTGACGCCGCCCGCCGAACCCGCGGTCATCGTGCAGGACAAGGAGGAATACCAGCCGTACGTCACCGCCGTCGTCGCCGGCACGAGGATCAGTTTTCCGAATCGCGACAAGGTCCAGCACCACGTGTATTCACAATCCAAGGCCAAGTCGTTTGAGATTCCCCTCTACCGCGGCGAAACACCGGAGCCCGTGCGGTTCGACCAGCCCGGCGTGATCACGCTGGGCTGCAACATCCACGACTGGATGTCGGCCTATGTCGTCGTCCTCGCCACGCCGCACTTCGCGAAGAGCCAGGGCGACGGCATCGTGAATCTCACCACGCTGCCCCCGGGCCGCTACCGTCTCGAGGTCTGGCATCCGCGCGCCACGCAGACGGTGACGCGCGACGTCACCATCGCGAACGATCAGGCCAGCCAGGCCATCGCCGTGACGCTCAAGCAGGATCGCCGGATCCGCCGCGCCCCCGAAGGCGGAGCGGGCACCTACAAATGAGGCCGCTCGCCCGCCCCCGGGAAACCGGCTCCCGCGAGCTGCCCACGAACTGATCCGACCGGCCGGGGCGCCACCGCCTCTGCTGACTCCAGATATCCACCGGAATGTTCCCGCGCCCAAAGACGTTTGGCAAAAAACTCTTCGCGCTCTTCGTCGTGGTGGTGGCGCTCGCCCAGTTGTCCACCTGGCTGATCGTCTCGCGCTTCCACCTCGCCCAGGCGCGCACGCTGATTCAGGACGAACTCCGCCGCGCCGCCCGCGCCTTCAGCCGCGTGATCGACGAACGCAACAAGCTGCTCTCCGCCGCCGCGCTCACCGCCGCCCGCGACTACCAAATCAAGCAACTGTTCGCCAGCGACGATCCCGCGACGCTCGCGTCCGCCCTCGTCAGTATCCGGATTGCCAGTATGACGGACCTCGTGTCCGCCGTGTCGCTCGAGGGACGCCTGATCACCTCGACTTCCGCCGCCACCGCGAGCGGCGACATCTACGCGCAACTGGTGGCCCGGGCCGACGCCGATCCCAATCCCAATCCGACGGCCGCAGGGTACGGCTATCTCGACGGCCAGCTCTACTCGCTCGTCCTCGCCCCCGTGCGCGCCCCCGACATCATCGCGTGGCTCATGATCGGCTTTAAGATCGATCGCGAATTCGCGCAGGGCCTCAAGGACCAGACCGGCGTCGACCTCACGTTCTTCGACACCGACGGCCGGCTGCTCGCCACGACCCTGGCGGACACCACGGCCGGCAGTCTGACCCGCGCGCTCCCCGGACTGCGCCGGGACGTCGACGCCGCGACGGTCGAACTCGACGGCGAGACGGCGCTCGTGGCCGGCCGCACGCTCACCGCCGGCACGGACAAGTCCGTGACCCTCGCACTGCAATATTCACTCGATGAGAAACTCCGGCCGGCGCGCAGCGCGGAACGCTGGCTGCTCGGCGTGGCGCTCGGCGCACTCGGCCTCTCCGCGTTCATCAGCCGGGCGTTTGCGCGCACGTTGACGCGGCCAATCGTCGCCCTCGTCGGCCACGCGCGCCGCATCGCCGCGGGTGACTACACCATTCGCAACAAATCCTACCGCCCGGACGAACTCGGCCGGCTTTCGGAAGCCTTCGATCAGATGTCGCGCGGGCTGACCGAGCGCGATCACGTCCGCGATCTGCTGGACAAGAACGTCTCGCCCGAAGTCGCCGCACAGCTCGTGCGCGACGGCGCGGCGCTCGGCGGCGAGGAACGCGAGGTCACGATCCTCTTCGCCGATCTCCGCGGGTTCACGACGATGAGCGAGACGTTTTCGCCGCACGATCTGCTCACGCTGCTGAACCGCTACCTCGATCGCATGAGCGCCGAGATCGAGCGTCAGGGCGGCGTGATCGACAAGTTCATCGGCGATGCGATCATGGCGTTGTTCGGCGCACCCGTCACCCAGGCCGACGCCGCGGATCGCGCGCTCAAGGCCGCACTCGCGATGGAGCGCGCGCTCGCGGACCTCAACGCCGAACTCGCCGCGGAGGGGCGGCCGCCGCTCGCCCTCGGCATCGGCATCAACACCGCGCGGGTGGTCGCGGGCAACATCGGGTCGCACCGCCGGCTGAACTACTCGGTCATCGGCGACGGCGTGAACGTCGCCGCCCGCCTGCAGTCGCTCACCCGCACGGCGGAGTACCGCACGAACATCATCACCAGCACGAGCACGCTCGCCGCCGTCCGCGAGCGCGCACCGTTCACCTTTCGCGATCTTGGCCGCGTGCAGGTGAAGGGCCGCGCCGAACCCGTTGAAATCCTCGCGCTGGAGGAGCCGCCGGTGCCGCCGGCGTGAGTCCCGGGTTCGCAGTAGGGGCGCGCATCCTGCGCGCCCGTTATTCGTTGCGTCACGTCATTCACGGGCGCGCAGGATGCGCGCCCTACAGCTGTGCAGTTATTTCACCGCTTCCAGGTAATCCGTGAGCGTGTGCAGATTCGTAATGAAGGTGTCGGTGCGAATCTGCTCGGAGCCGCGGTAATTCGCGAGCCAGCGTCCCTGCGCGTCCAGCGCGGCGATGACAGTGCGCACCCGCGGCTCGAGACTCCGGGCGCGTTTCGCGCGGCCCTCGGCCGTGGCCGCAGCGGCCTCCGCCGCCTTGCGCTTCGCGAGCAGCGCGGTCCGGCCCTCGGCCTTCACCTCGTCGTAATAGCTGAGCACCGACGGGATGCCGTACGCTCCCTTCCACGAATAGCCGGTCTGTCGCTCCGGGCTGAGATCCTCGATGCGGTACTTAATCTTGCCGTCGCGATCGCCGTAGATGGGCGTGTTGGTGCCGATCTCGTACATGCGGGCCCACACGCCGGGCGAGAGCTGGGAGCGCTTGAACCAGGCGATCGCGCGCGGCAGCGAGGCGATGTACTTCTCGTCGCCGGTTTCCAGATACAGATCGATCAGCAGCCGCATCGCGCCGCCGCTTTCGTTCGACACCACGCACGGCGGCTCGAAGGCCCGCGCCCAGTCCGGTTCGAGCCGGCCGTTGTACTGCTGCGCCCACGCCGCCTGCGGATCGGGCAGCTGCGCGAGCAGGAGGAAGTCACCGCCCTTGAGCGCCGCCGCGCGATACTCGGGCCGGCCCAGCCGCTTCGCCGCATCGAGCAGCGTCATCACGCAGTGCGGTGCGTGTTGTCGTTGAGCGTGTAGTAGCCGTTGTAGTTTAATTTTGGGTACTCGCGCGGATAGTTTGCTGGAAACCGCGCCGGCTGCACCGGATATTCCTTCGGATCCACCGGCATGCCGGTCCAGCGTTGCGGCCAGCCACCGTTCGCGCGCTGCGCCGCGAGGAGCTTGGTCAATGCGTAGTCGCGCGCGCCGCGGATGCGCACGTCGCGCGGATCAGCGGAGTCCTTGATTACGTCACCCACGGCCAGCAGCAGCCGGATTGCGCTCTGGGTGTTGTCGTCGTCGAAGGTCGTCACGTTGCGCCGCTTCGCCGCGTCGGCAGCGGAGACCTTGCCGACGTCGCTGCGACGGTACCATTTCACACTCTGGGCCGGATCAAAATCCACGACGTAGTCCCAGCCGCCGGACTCGAGCTGGCCCACGGCGAGGGCGTCGGCCGCGGCCCGGGCGGCGTCGAGATAACGCGCCTCGCCGGTCGCCGCATGCGCGCGCAGAAACGCGAGACCCATCGACGGCGTGCCGGGCGGCTGCACCCAGATCTGCGTGGGCGTGGCGACGTTTTCACCGGCCCGTTCCTTGAGATCGGGCGAGTAGCGCCAGAGGTAGCCGCCCTCGGCGGCGATCGAGCGCATGAAGGCGGTGGCTTTTTCCATCGTGGCGCGCGCGTCCTTGGCGAGCGCGTCCTCGGCAGCGGTAAGGCTCGTGGCAGCCGCGGTCATGGCCAGGCAGGTGGCGGAGACGGTGAGTCGAAGCGATTTCATGGGGAGGGGTTAAAACGCAGGGACAGCAGGGCAGGACGCCACCACGCGGGCAACGTTGCGCCCAGCGTGCGCTTGCCTCGGTGCCCCGCAACGCTTCCCTTCACGCCACGTCGTGCCCGCCGCGGCCTCGGCTCCCTTCGCGCCGCCACCCCTCTCCTCCCCCACCATGAAACGATTGCTGTTGTTCCTCGCCGCGCTTGCGGTCGCCTCCACCGCCTCCGCCCAGGACTGGGCCAAGGCCCGCCTCGACAAATCGCCCCGCCATCTCGAATGGGTCACGCTCAAGGTCGGTGACCGCGACGTGAAGTGCTTTGTCGGTTATCCCGAGGTGAAAACGAAGGCGACGGCCATTGTGCTCATTCACGAAATCTTCGGCCTCTCCGACTGGATGCGCGGGATGGTCGACCAGTTCGCCGAGGCGGGTTACATCGCGATCGCCCCCGATTTCCTCTCGGGCGCCGGTCCGAACGGCGGCGGCACCGATTCCTTCGGCGCCAACGACAATGTGCGCGGGAAGATCCAGGGCCTGGCGGATTCGCAGGTGATGGGCGACGTGAAGGCCGCCGCGGAGTACGTCGCGAAACTTCCGGCGGCGAACGGCAAGGTCGTCGTGGGCGGCTTCTGCTGGGGCGGCGCGAAGACCTTCAACTACGCCGTGACGGGCGCCGACTTCAAGGCCGGCCTGGTGTTCTACGGCAGCGCCCCGAAGCCCGAGCAGATGGCCGCCATCAAGGCGCCGATTTATGGGTTCTACGGCGGCAACGACGCCCGCATCACCGCCGCGGTGCCGGAAGTGACCACGCAGATGAAGGCGGCCGGCAAGACCTTTGACCAGGTGACGTACGAAGGTGCCGGCCACGGCTTCATGCGCGCGGGCGAAGACCCTGCGGCCACCGAGCCCAACAAGCAGGCTCGCCTCGAAGGCTGGAAACGCATCAAGGCGATCCTGTCGAAGATCTGAGGACTTGGGGAGCGGCTGAGTTGAAAGGTGAAGGTTGAAAGTTGAAAGAGTCCGATCCGCTAGGTGCATTCAGGACATCGTATCCTAAACCAAGCCGCCTGTATCCGTCCCGTCGCCAGAAGAAGTGCACAAACTTGCACGTGCCGGTCTTTCAACTTTCAACCTTCACCTTTCAACGCTTGCGGGCCGGAGGCCCGCGCCCCCGCTTTTCCATGCGCCTCCTCGCCCCGCTTGTCGCCACCCTCGCCCTCGCCTCGTTCGCGCTCGCGCAAAGTTCGCCGCCGCCGCCGAAACGCATCCCGATTCCCGGGATCACGCTGACGGATGCGGAGCGTGACACGCTCACCGCGGGCGCCGCGTCGCTCCGGCGCGAGATCGACACCCTCGCGCGCGAACTGGCCAACGAGCCCCGACTGCTGGCGCTGCTCCCGGACGTCGAAATCTTTCACAAGGCCGTCGACTGGGCGCTGCGTTACGACGAGTTCATGGCCGCGAAGGAAATCGCCACCGCGCGCTCGCTCCTCGAGCAGGGCGGCAAACGCGTGGCCCAGTTGCGCGGCAAACAAGCGCCGTGGCTCGAGGCGACCGGCCTGATCCTCCGCGGTCACCGCTCGAAGCTCGACGGCTCGGTGCAGCCGTACGGACTGGTCGTGCCGGAAACGATGCCCCGCCCGCCCGCGGCGACGCCGCTCATGGTCTGGCTGCTCGGACGCGGCGAGAAGCGCACGGAGCTCGCCTTCCTCGCCGAGCGCGAGGCCGGTCCGCCCCCGCTCACGCCCAAGGACACGCTCATCGTCGTACCGTATGGACGATTCTGCAACGCGACGAAGTTCGCCGGCGAGGTCGACGTGATGGAGGCCCTCGCCGCCGTGCGCGCCCAGTATCGCGTCGACGCCCAACGCATCGCTGTCGCCGGATTTTCGATGGGCGGCGGCAGCGCCTGGCACCTCGCCACGCATTTCCCCGGACTCTGGGCCGTCGCCTCGCCCGGAGCCGGATTCGCCGAGACGCCCATTTTCACCAAGGCCTCTGCGCCCGGAAAGGAAACGCGGCCCGCGTGGGAGCAGCTGCTCTGGCGGCAATACGAGGCCACCGGCATCTCGCGCAATCTCTTCAACGTGCCGACGCTCGCCTACACGGGTGAAATCGACGGCCAGAAGGAGGCGTCCGATCTCATGGAAGCCGCGATGGCGCAGGAAGGCTTGAAGCTCGAACGCTTCATCGGGCCGCAGACCGGACACAAGTATCACCCGGAAACGAAGGAGGCGCTGACAAAGCAACTCGAGACCCGCCTCGCGCAGGGCCGCGACGCGATTCCCCGCGAGATTCGTTTCAGCACCTACACGCTGCGCTACCCGGAGTCGGCGTGGATCCGCCTCGAAGGTTTGGAGAAACAGTGGGAGCGGGCCGACGTGCACGCGCGCCTGGGCGAAAAGAACGCGCTCACGATCGACACGAAGAATGTCACCGCGTTGGCGATCCGGCAGATCACGCCGTCGTCGGTTACGATCGACGGTCAGCGCGTCACGGCGTTCATCGCGCGCGCCGGCACGTACGGGTTCGTCCGCCGCAACGGCACCTGGAAAACGGCGGCGCCCGAGACCACGCTGCGCAAACGTCCGGGCCTCACCGGGCCGGTGGACGACGCGTTCATGGACTCCTTTCTCTTCGTGCGGCCGACGTCCAAGCCATTCAACGCCGACACCGGCGCGTGGGTCGAAAGCGAGCTCACCGCCGCGCGCAACCTCTGGCGCGACGTGTTTCGCGGCGACGTCCCGGTGAAGGCCGATCGCACCATCACCGATGCCGACATCGCCGCGCACAACCTCGTGCTCTGGGGCGATCCGTCGTCCAACGCCGTCCTCGCGCGCATCCTGCCGCAGCTCCCGGTGCAGTGGGACGCGAAGACCCTGACGTTCCGGGGCAAGACGTATCCGGCGACCCACCACGCGCCGATTCTGGTCTTTCCGAATCCCCTGAACCCGAAACTCTACGTCGTCCTCAACAGCGGCATCGATTTCCGGACCGACGGCTATGGCAACAACGCGTTGCAGACGCCGAAGCTGCCCGACTGGGCCATCGTCGATCTCCGCACGCCACCCGGCCCGCGCTGGCCCGGCAAGGTGGTCGACGCCGGCTTCTTCGACGAAGAGTGGAAATAGATTCCCGGCAAAGCTCACCACGAAGACACGGAGGCACAAAGGAAGGAGCCCGTGCGATTTCGCCTTTGTGCCTCCGTGCCTTTGTGGTGAATGATCACGATCACCCTTATGCGCCCCCTCGCCCTTGTCTCCGCCACGTTCGCCCTCGTCACGTCCGTCCACGCCGCGTCGACCGCGACCTTCGCCGGCACCGGCACGAAGGGTTTCTCCGGTGACGGCGGACCCGCGACCGCCGCGATGATCAACAATCCATTCGGCGTGATCCGCGGACCCGACGGCGCGATCTGGTTTTGTGAATACGGCGGGCAGCGCGTGCGCACCATCGCCGCCAACGGCACGATCCGCACGGTCGTCGGCAACGGCCAGACCGGCTTCACCGGCGACGGCGGACCCGCGCTGCAGGCCAGCCTGAACCTGCCGCACGAGATCCGTTTCGATCGCGCCGGCAACCTCTTCATCGTCGACATGACGAATCACGCCGTGCGGCGGGTGGACGCAAAGACGCAGATCATCACCACCATCGCCGGCACCGGCCAGGCCGGTTACAGCGGCGATGGCGGGCCGGCGCACCAGGCGCAGCTGGCCCAGCCGCACAGCATCCAGTTTGATCCGGCGGGCGATCTCTACATCTGCGACATCCGCAATCACGTCATCCGCAAGGTCGACATGAAGACCGGCACGATCTCGACGTACGCGGGCACTGGCAAACCCGGCGACACGCCGGACGGCGCGCCGATCACGGGCACGCCGTTGCGCGGCCCGCGTTCGCTCGACTTCGATCGCGACGGCAATCTCTGGCTGGCCACGCGCGAGGGCAATCAGGTGTTCAAGTTCGACCGCCAGGCCGGGAAGATTTTCCACGTCGCGGGCACCGGCAAGAAGGGTTTCACGGGCGACGGCGGACCGGCGAAGCTCGCGACGTTGAACGGTCCGAAGGGCATCGCGCTCGATCCCGTGAACAACGACGTCTACCTCGTCGACACCGAGAATCACGCCATCCGGCGGATCAACGCGCGCACCGGCCACATGGAACTCGTCGCGGGCAACGGCACCCGCGCCGACGGCCCGGACGGCGATCCGGCGAAGTGCGCCCTCAACCGCCCGCACGGGATCTGGGTCGATCGCGACGGCACGGTGTTCATCGGCGACTCCGAGAACCACCGCGTGCGGATCGTCCGCGGCGCGCGTTAATCCCCTCACCCCGATGCCCACGCGCCCGCTCCTCCGCCACCTTGCCCTCGCCGCACTCGCGCTGGCGTTCTCCCTGTCCGCCGCGCCGGCGCAGACGCCGCCCCCGCCGGCGAAACGTCTGCCGCCCGCCGGTATCCGCATTCCGGATGCCGCCCGGACCGAGCTGGCCGCCGGCGCCGCCGCGTTGCGCACCGCCATCGACGCGGTCGCGCGCGAGCTGAACGCCGCCGGCAACACCCGGCTGGTCACGCTGCTGCCCGACGTCGAGGTGCTGCACAAGGCGGTCGACTGGGCGCTGCGCTACGATGAGTTCTTCGATGTGAAGCAGGTCGAGGTCGCGCGCCGGTTCCTCGCGCTCGGCCGGGAGCGGGTGCAACAGCTTCAAGCCGGCACGGCGCCCTGGATCGACGCCACCGGCCTCATCCTGCGCGGCCACCGCTCCAAGCTCGACGACTCCGTGCAACCGTACGCCCTCGTGGTGCCGCCCGACTGGAAACGCGGCAGCGGCCCCGCACGCCGGCTCGATGTCGTGCTCGCCGGCCGCAACGAGAAGCGCACGGAGCTCGCGTTTCTCGCCGAACACGAAACCAAGCCCGGCGAGATCGTCCCGGAAGGCGCGATCGTGCTGCATCCCTACGGCCGTTTCTGCAACGCCACGAAATTCGCCGGCGAGGTCGACGTGTTCGAGGCGATGGAGGCCGTGAAGGGCAACTACGCAATCGATCCCGCGCGGATCATTGTGCGCGGCTTCTCGATGGGCGGCGCGAGCACCTGGCATCTCGCCGCGCATTTTCCCGGCGTGTGGGCGGCCGCCGCTCCCGGCGCGGGCTTTGCCGAGACCGCCGCCTACACGAAGGCGCTGGCGCCGGGCAAACCGGAGCGCACACCTTGGGAGCAGACGCTCTGGCGCTGGTACGACGCCACCGGCTACGCGGCCAATCTGCGCGGCGTGCCGACCGTCGCTTACAGCGGCGAAATCGATCCGCAGAAGCAGGCGGCCGACATCATGACGGAAGCGATGGCCGCCGAGGGTTTGAAACTCGAGCACCTGATCGGCCCCAAGACCGCACACAAATATCATCCGGAAACGAAGGCGGTGCTCGCGGCGCGGCTCGACGCCCTCGCCGCGGCCGGGCGGCCCGCGTGGCCGGCAGAAGATCACCTGACCACCTACACGCTCCGCTATTCCCGATCGGCTCGCATCGCGATCATGGAGCTGGAGCAGCCCTGGGAACGCGCCGACGTCCGCGTGCGTTTTCCGTCGCCGGATCGGCTCGAGGCCACCACCCGCAACGTCGGCGTGTTCAGCGTCCGCTGGGAAAAAACCAGCGGCCTGAAGGCCACCATCGACGGCCAGCCGGTCGAGGTGGGAGCCGTCGCGCCAGCGTATTGGTTCGTCAAGGACGGCGGCAAATGGGTCTTTCGCGACGCCGCGTTCGCGGACGAACGCTGGGCTGGACAGCAGCGCAAGATTCCGGGACTCAGCGGTCCCATCAACGACGCGTTCATGGCGCCGTTTCTGTTCGTGCGCCCCACCGGCCGCCCGCTCAACCCGGCCGTGGGCGCCTGGGTGGCCGCCGAGTTGCAGCACGCCACCAAGCTGTGGCGCGATCTGTTTCGCGGCGACGTCCTGATCAAGGACGACACCGACGTCACGGACGACGACATCGCCCGCAAGCATCTCGTGCTCTGGGGCGACCCGGCGTCGAATCGCGTGATCGCGAAGGTACTGGCCGCCGGCAAACTCCCGCTCACGTGGAATGCCCGGAACCTGACGTTTCGCGGCAAGGCCTACGCCGCCGAGCAGCACGCACCGATCCTGGTGTTTCCCAATCCGCTGGCCGCCGGCCCGCGCTATGTGGTGTTCAATAGCGGCATCGATTTCCGCGACGAGGCTTACGGCACCAATGCCCTGCAGACGCCCAAACTTCCGGATTTTGCCTTGGTCGACCTCCGGGAAATTCCCGGGCCGCGGTGGCCCGGCCGCATTGTCGACGCGGGATTTTTTAACGCGGCGTGGAAATGAGCCGATAATAGGCGTCATCGCTCACACTTAGATAATTCGCTAAAAGCTGGCCGCCCGAACCGGTGCAGGGTATTCCCCTCCGCCAGTTCGGGACGCTTCATTTCCGACCTGCCCCTTCATCCCTTCGAGAAACCTCCACGTCCATCATGATGCATCACATCGTTCGCTTTGCCTTGGTCGCCACGAGCGCAGCGCTCATCGCCGGTTGCTCGGCGGAGAGCAAGAAGGCCCGGACGCTCGAGCGGGCGGCCGAGTACTACAAGAAAGGTGACCTCGAGAAGGCCCGCATTGAGTACCAGAACGTGCTCCAGAAGTTTCCCGACGACATCACGGCCAACGAACGGCTGGCGCTGATTTGGTTCGAGCGGGGCGCGACGATGCGCGCGCTGTCGTACCTGAGCAAAATGTACACGCTGTCGCCGGGAGATCTGAATCTCCGGCTGAAGCGCGCCCAGCTCATCGCGTCGATCGGCCGCGTCGCGGAAGCGAAGAAGGAGGCGACCACGATTCTGGAGCGTTCGTCTGCGATTGCCGAGGCGCTCGTGCTCCTGACGGAGACGATTCGCGACGCCGATGAATACAAGGAGGCGGAAACGCTCCTGCAGAAATTTCCCGAACGGAACACGGTCTCGTTCCACCTCGCCTCCGCGAACATGCAGATGCTGCGTGGCGATCAGGCGGCCGCGAAAACCGCGGTGCAGAAAGCACTCTCGCTCGATCCGAAATCCGCGCCCGCGCATGCCGCGATGGCCGGCCTGCATGTGGCGCAGCGCAACGGCGCACTGGCCCTGACCGAATACAAGGCCGCCGCCGATGCCGCCACCCCGCGCGGAACGGAACGCCTGAAGTACGCCGCGTATCTCGCCCAGACCGGCGCGTTGCCCGAGGCCATCGCGTATCTCACGGAGATCACGAAACAAGTCCCCGACTTCCAGCCGGCCTGGCGCAGCCTCGCGCAAATCGCCATCGGCGAGAAGCGTTTCGATGACGCGCTCAGCATCATCCAAAGCATCTTCGCCCGCGATCCCTCCGACTTCGAAGCCCAGCTCCTGCGCGCCCGCGTGTGGCTCGCCAAGGGCGATACGAAGCGGGCCATCGACGATCTGCAGAAGATGGGCGAGGGTTTCCCCGGCCTCGGCCTCGAGTCGCAGACGCTCGCGTCCGCCTACCTGCAGGACGGCGACCGCCCCAAGGCCCTCCTCGCCCTTCAGCAGGTCATCACGCAGAATCCCCGCAACGCGGAAGCGATTCTGCTCTGGGCCCAGCTCCAGTTGCAGGCGGGCGCGCACCAGGAAGCCGCCACCGCGATGGCCGCGCTCATCTCGCGGCGACCGGACATTCCCCAAGCTTACACCATGCTGATCGAGGCGACGAAGGGTCTGGGCAAACTCGATGACCTCGTCCGCGTCATCAAGGAGAACCTCGCGAAGGCCCCGAAGAACGCCCAGCTGATGTACGTGCTGGGCCTCGTCCAGTTGCAGCAGAAGAATGCCGCCGAGGCGCGCAAGAGCTTCGAGCAAGCCCTCGAAAACTTTCCCGACAATCTCGCCGTCCAGTCCGAGCTCGTGAGTCTCGACCTGCGTGAAGGCAAGGCCGACTCGGCCGTGCAGCGCGCGCAGGCCATCATCACGAAGGCGCCGAAGCTCGCCGGCGGCCATCTGCTCATGGCCCGCATTCAGTCGTCGCTGGGCAAGTGGGAGGAGGCCGCCGCCGCCGCCACCGCCACGCTTGAACTCGAACGCAACAACACCGCGGCCTTTGCGGTGCTCGCCGATACGTTCATGGCGCGCAGGGCGCAGCCCGGCATTCAACAGAAGGTCGAGGCGTTTCTGGCCAAGCGTCCCGGCGACACGCTCGCCGCGCTCCTCGGCGGCCAGTTCTTCACCACGACGAGCCAGTTTGACAAGGCCAGGGACCTGTACGAGAAGCACCTCACGACCAAGGCCAACGACACCCTGATCCTGAACAACCTGGCGAATCTGTACATCGAGCAGTTCAAGCAGCCGGATCGCGCCCTCGAACTCGCCCGCAAGGCCCGCGCGCTCGAGCCCACGTCGCCCGCCGTGGCCGACACGCTCGGCTGGATTCTGTACCAGAAAAAGGACTACAAGGAGGCGCTGCCGCTGCTGGAAGAGGCCGCCAAGGGCCTGAGCGGCAATCCCGAGGTTCAATTCCATCTCGGCATGACCCAACGCATGCTCGGCAACAATGAGGCCGCCGTCGTCGCCCTGCGGGCGGCCGCAACCTCTCCGGCCGATTTTCCCGCCCGGGAAGAGGCGAAGCGCCAGCTTGCGCAGCTGCCCGGCGGCGCCGCACCCGCGCCCGCCAAGTCCAAGTAACCGCCCGCCCCGGCCGGGCGGGCGCGTTCGACGCGACCCGGGGCGTCCCGTTCCAAGTCGGAACGCACGTGGACGCACTCCGCGGTTGCCACGGGTGGCTCGCCGGTGAAACCGTTCACCGTGCCCCTCCCCCACACGGTCGTGACCCTCAAGCAGGTCGCCGAGGCCGCCGGCGTCTCGCTCGCCTGCGTATCGTATGCACTGCGCCACGACTCGAAGATCAGCGCTGACACCCGGCAGCGCGTGGCCGCCGCGGCCGCCCACCTCGGCTACCGGCCGAATCCACGGGTCGCGAGCCTCATGGCCCACATCCGACGCCGCGACCCGCGCACCGCCGGCGAACGCATCGCCTTCGTGTGGGTCCACACCTCGCGCACGCAGTCGCAACGCGATCCGTTCCTGCGGCAGGTCTTCGCCGGCGCCCGCCACCGGCTGGAGCAAACCGGATTCGCCATCGAACAATTCTGGACGACCGACCCCGGCATGACCGATGCGCGGCTCGAACAGATCCTGCGCACCCGCGGGATCGTCGGCGTGGTGCTCTCGCCCATCGTCACCGGCGAAAGCGCGCTGACGCTCGACTGGGACTGGCGGCACTTCGCGCCCGCGGTGATCGGCAACGTGACCTGGACGCCCGAACTGCACCATGCCGGACACCATCACTATCTCGCCCTGCGCATGGTGCTGAACGAACTCGCGCAGCTCGGCTGCACCGCGCCGGTCGCACTGATTGAGGCGACCAGCAACGAACGCGCGAAGCAGGCCTGGTCCGCCGCCTTCCTCACGAGCGGGGGCGATTTCACCGCCGCCGCGCAGCGCGTGCGCATCGTCAGCGGTGCCGGTGAACCGGGCCTGGCCGACTGGGTCGCCGCCCGCCGTCCGGACGCCTTGATCGTGAGCGAGACGTCACTGCTCGCCGCGCCCCGCCTCGCCGCCTGGGTCCGCCAACACCGCATCCCGACGGTCACGCTCTACTGGAGCAACTCCACCCCCAAGGGCATCGGCGGCGTCGATCAATGCTACGACCGCGTCGCCGCACACGCGGTCGATCTCGTCGTGGCCCAGCTCAACAGCAACGAATTCGGCGTGCCCGATCTGCCGCGCATCATGCTGTTCCCCGGACGCTGGGTCGCTCCGCGTATCGCCACCGGCCCTACGGCACGGCCGGCGCGTTCGCCGAAACCGTCACTGGCGGCCGGAACGGCCACTCGGCCCCGGCGCGGAGCCAGCGCGCGATCGGCAGCGTGACGCGATGCATTCGCGCACCGCGAACTCCGCCACGCAGCTGGCGCCATGGTCGCAAGACTGCATCTTCGACGGGGTCAGGTCCGGATTCCGGACACAATGGCAATGAAGGAGCCTTCCGGCCGACTCCCAAGGCGCAAGACCGTTGCGGCCATGATTCCACGCCGGTGACGGTCACTCGGAGCAATGCAACTGCGGCTGCCGGCCTCGCACTGCGAACAGCATGAGCCCGGCCAGGAACAGGCCGCTGGCCGCAATGGTAAAGGGCATGGCCAGTCCCACGTGGAGGTCGCGCAACCAGCCGCCGACGTAAATCATCCCACCACCGACGCTCACACCGACGAGATTGAGCAGGCCGTACGCGGTGGCACAGTAGCGCGGATTGATCACCTGGCAGACGATCGGCATCAGGTTCGCGTCGGCAAAACCGCGGCCCAGCCCGAAGATCGTCATGGCGACAAGTGCGAGCGAAAATGAGGACGTTTTAGCGAGCAGCAGCAGGCACGGTCCCGCGCAACAAAAGCCCAGGGCCGGGATCAACATGCGGCTTCGCGGGTTTGTCCGGCCCCACCGGTCGGCCCAGACGCCTCCCACCAGGATGCCGAGAAATGACGCGACCTGCACCGGCACCGTGGCCCACAGCCCGGCCGTGCCACGGGTGAGTTCCATTTTCTCTATCCATGCCGAGGGAAGGACACGGGCCAAGGCTCCGCCGGGCCGCCAGCCGGCGAAGTTTTCCTGCAAATAGGTCGGGAGCCAGCCGTTGATCAACCAGAACGCCATTCCGGCCAGCCCGATGTAGACCATGAGCACGCCGTACGACCGCGAGGCGGCGAGTTCCCGCACAATGGCGCGGGCGGAAACAGGCTGGCTCGGCTGCAAACGGAGCTTGTCCTGGGCTCGCGGCTGGTCGCGCAGCAGGAAGAGCAGGACGATTGCATAGGCCACCCCCAGCGCACCAAACAAAGTGAAGGCCAGCCTCCAGCCATGGTCACCGGCAATCCAGCCGCCGGCACCGCCGAGCGCGGCCCCCGCATAGAGACCACTCTGGTGCAGCCCTGTCGCGAAGGATCGCGTCGCACCCGTGTGGTAGTCCGCTATGAGGGCCAGCGCGGCCGCGATGTAGCAGGCCTCGCTGACACCCATGACCGCACGGGCGGCAAGCAGGCTGTTGAAGGAGTGCATGTGCCCGGTGAGCCAGGTCATGGCCGACCACACGCCAAGGCTCGCAATGATTACCCACTTCCGGCTGTAGCGATCCGCCAGGAATCCTCCCACCGGGCTGACCAGGCCGTAGATCCAGAGGAACACCGAAGTCAGCAATCCGAAGCGCGCGTCGCTCATCGGAATGTCGGCCACAATCCACTCGCGCATCGAAGCGATGGTCAGCCGATCGAGGTAGTTGAGCAGCGCCACCACCCACAGCAGTCCGACCACCCACCAGGCGTAGCGGGAAACGTGCTCGGTCTGGTTCACGGCGGAAGAGCGGTCGGAGTCGCCACGCGGCGGGCAGCGCCCGCCGGCTATTTCGCGGCGAGAAGCTCTCCGGCGAGCCGCCCGCAGTACCACTGCATCCGCGGCAGATGAAACGGGCCCTTCCAGGTGTTGCCCTTCAGCCGGGTCGAGACGCGGCCATCGCGGTGGGCGTAACCGAACCATTCACCGTGGACGGGATCGGCAAAAACGCGGTGCGACCAATCGTGCACCAGCGTGTGCCAGGCCGCGTACTTTGCGTCACCGGACAACTGATACGCGAGGAGCGTGGCGATTTCCGCCTCGTTGTGCGGCCACCAGAACTTCATCTCCGCCCAGTACTCCTGCACGGGCAGCCCCTTGAGATCCGTAAAGTAGAGCAGCCCGCCGAACTCGCGATCCCAGCCCCGGGCCCACATGCAGTCGAGGATGGCGAGCCCGAGCCGCAGAAGGCGTGCATCCGCGCCGCGGTGCTTGGCCTCGTGCAGGATGAACCACGCGCACTCCAGGGCGTGGCCGGGATTGAGCGTGCGGCCATCAAAGTGGTCGAGCACCGCGCCATCCGGTCCGACGACCTCCATGAGGGCACCGAGGTCGGGCTTGAAGAAATCCCGCTCAATCTCGGTCAGGGAACGATCGATCCACTGGGTGCAGGAGGCACCGCGCACGACCACGTCGCCGAGCAGGGACCGAATCTCCTGCGCCGTGACGATGGCAATCATGTGGGGCGCCACGCCCTTCATCGGGCGCGTCACGGGGTCGGTTTTCGGCGGCATCACGCCGGGGGTGAAACTGTGGTGCAGATACGTTTCAAAGTACTGCAGCGCTTCCGCCGCAGCCCGCCCGTCGCCCGTCGCCTGTGCGTAGGCGGCGCTGCCGATGGCGGCGAAACACTCGCTGTACACGTAACGCCTCATGCGCAGCGGCCGGCCGTCGCGGGTGACGGTGAAGTAGAGCTTGCCCGCCGGCCCGCGGCAATGGTCGCGGATGAAGTCGAGGCAATGCTTCGAAGCGGCGAGCCACTCGGGGCGTCGCTCGATCGTGTTGTAGAGCGTGGCAAACGTCCAGGCGGCCCGGCCCTGCAGCCAGACGGCCTTGTCCGTGTCGATGACGGTGCCATCCTCCCCGAGACCGGTGAGCAAGCCGCCCTGCTCGCGATCCAGGCCATGGCGCAACCAGAAGGGAATCGTGCTTTCGAGCAGGTTGCTGGAATACGTCTGACGCAATTCCGCGAGGCGCGACGGCGTGAGGCTCATGGATGGAAATTTCTGGTGGAAGCCCAAGGTGGTGGCCGCCTCACGGCTGCGTCCAGTCGAAGAAGCCCAGTTCAGTCAGTTCCTGCTTCATTTTCACGCGCTGCGCCGGTGTGCACGTCACGGTGGGGAGGCGGCTGGTGCCACAGTCCGCCCCCACCAGCGCCATCGCGGCCTTGAGTCCGCCGCGGCCGCCGTTGCCGATGATGATTCGGACCATCGCCGCGGAAAGCGACTGCCAGCGCCGCGCCTCCGCCACATCACCCCGTTCGAAAGCGGCGATGATCCTGCGATAGAGGGGGGCGGCGAAATTGTAGGTCGAACCCACGGCGCCGCGGGCGCCAAACGCCAGGCCCGCGAGCAGCATCTCATCGATGCCAAACAGGATGTCGTAGCGCCCGCCGTCGAATTCAATGCACGCCAGCATCTCGTGCAGGGTGGCGTCGGAAAACTTGATGCCACGCAGCGTGGGGATGCGCGATCCGCCGAGGCGCAGGAATTCGATCATGTCGAAACGCACTCCCGTCAACACCGGGATGTGATAGTAGTAAAACGGCAGCTTCGGCGCCCCGCCCGCGACCTCCGCCATGCAGGCAAGGAAAGTGTCCATCGAGTCGGGCTTGAAGTAGCCCGGCGGGGTCGCGGAGATCGCGTCGGCCCCGATCGTTTGCGCGTGGGCCGCGATGCGACGCGCCTCCACTATGCTGTTGTGCCCCACCTGCACCACCACCGGGACCCGGCCCGCCGCGGCCTTAACGCTGGCTTCGGCGAGCAGCAACCGCTCCTCCGTCGTGAGCAACGGCCCTTCGCCCGTACTGCCACACACATAGAGCCCCGCCGCACCCTGCGCGATGACCGCATCAATCACCGGCTTGACGCGCGCCAGATGCAGGCCGCCATCCGCCCGAAAGGGAGTGAACGTCGCGGCAATGAGGCCGCGCAGTTGAAAGGATGAGAGGGAAGTCTTTTTCTGCGCCATGCCCGATCACGGCGATTAATAATACTAAAAGGCAAGAATTTTATCGTCACACCATGATTTTTATTCCACGCCGTACGACCTGCCGGCGCGATTCAGGACCCGCGTCGACGCATCACCGATGAGCTCCGGCTATTCACAGACCCCCCGCATCATGGCCCTCGCCCAGCAGCTGGAGGCGGACATCCGCCACCGCCAGCTCAAGCCAGGCGATCCCTACCTGTCGCTCACCGAGGCCGCGCGCATGCTTGGCGTCGGCTCCTCGACGGCCAACCGCGCCCTCCAGCTCCTCTCCCAGCGCAAACTCCTGCAGCGGGTACAACGGCGCGGGACCTTCATCGGGGCGCTGCAGCGGGAATCCAGTCCGGGACTGCTGAAGCGGGTGTTCATGCTGGTGCATCGGAGTTACCTTCGCCAGGAGGGCCTCGTGGCTGACGGCGTGCTGGTGGGAATCCAAGGCGTGCTGCCCAGCGCGGACGTGCAGTTCAATTTCCTGCCGGCAACCGACCCCTCGGAGTACGTCGACGGCCTCATCGGCGAAATTCTGCGCGCCAAGGAGACCGCGGGAATCGTCCTGACGAAGGTGCCGTTTGTCGTGCAACGCGCCGTCAAGGACAGCGGGTTGCCCGCAGTGGTGCACGGCTCGCTCTACCCGTCGATCGATGGCATGGCATGGGTCGAGCAGGACAATCTCGGCATCGCCCGGCTCATCGCCGATTACGCCGCCGCCCAAAGCAGCTCCCACGTGTGCGCGCTGACGCGCGAGGTGATGTTCCCTGGCGACAATGTCGTGCTCCGCGAACTCGGCCGCCTGCTCGGAGCCGCCGGACGCAAGGCCGGGGATTTTTCCGTTTCCCATCTGCCCGACGATCGCAACGCCATCATGGCTGAAGTCGCGGAGATCGTGCAGCGCCACCCGACGGACTTATGCCTGCTCTGTCGCTCCGAGGCGAAGGCCGAGGCCGCGGCGGCCGCAATTGAAAAGCTCGGACTCAAGGGCCGGCGCCGGCCGCGCCTGATCGTCAGCGGCTTCTACCAGCGCCCCAAGGGAGGCTATCCGTGGCCGTATGTCTTCCCGACCGTACGCCCCGAGGAAATCGGCGCGGCGATCGGCCGCCTGCTCGCCGCACAGGTGACGGAGTCCGGGACTGCGCCGGGGCACATCGTCATTCCGGTTGAGCTGGCAGAGGCCTGAGCCACCGCCCTGCCCGCGGCGAGGTGCACGCCGACCTCTTAATGCCCACGCCTGCATTAATAATTTTGACAGTATAGGATTTTTATTTCCTAACGGGGCCTTCACTCCGCACCAACCCCATGAAATTCATGCCCCTCACCAAGCCCAGCCTGCCCACCCGGGCCACGCTGGTGGCATTCGCCGCCGCGTTGTCAGCCGCCTCCGTCACCCTCGCTCAGAGTGTCGGAGCCGCCGCCAAGGAAGAAGCCCTCACACTGTCCCGCTTCGAGGTCAGCGCCAAAACGGACCGTTCATACAGTGTCAGCCAAGCCACCGCCGGCCTCAAAACCCGCCAGGAACTGATCGACATTCCGGGATCGATTCAAGTCATCCCCCGTGCGCTTCTCGAGGATTTGGGAAACTTTCCCTACCCGAGTGATTTCGCCAAATACGCTTCCAGTGGCGTCGCCTCGTTCGGCTCCAACAATCTTTTCTACATCCGGGGTGAGCGTCTGACCAAGACCTTCAAGAATGGCGCGGAATACTTCCCGTCCATCGACGACGATGTGACGACGGAGACGATGGAGGTGGTCAAGGGAGCCCAAGCCGTGCTCTTCGGCACCCGCCCGGTGACGCAGGGAATGCTGCTCCGCACGACCAAGAATCCGCTCTACCGCGAAAAGGGCTCAGTCCGTGTTCTCGTCGACAGCAACGGTCTCCTCCGTGGCGAATTCGACTCCACCGGTCCGGTCAACCTGGGGTCCGGCTTCAAGTCCGCCTACCGCTTCATCGGTGCCTATCAGGACGGCAAGCAGTATCAGGACCACCTGTACGACGATCGCACCGTCCTTTCCCCGTCATTCCAGTTCGATCTGCGCGACACGACCATCCGCCTCCGCTACGAATACTCGCGCATCAAGACCAGCGGTCTCTTCGCCAACAACTTCCTCGATCAGAACAACAACGTTTCCTACATCAGCGGCCGCCGCCAGGGCTTCAAGGCTCCGTGGAGCAACTCGGTCTTCGCCAAGCACGAGGTCGAGAGCAACGTGATTCACCGCTTCTCCAAACAGTTCGAATCCAAGCTGCAGGTGGCCTACTTCTCCGAAAAGCGGTCCGACCACGATAGTCGCGCCAACAACTCCAACGCCAATCTCCTCGGGGCCAATGGCGTGATCGACGCGAGCGACACGCTGCGATTCAATCTCCTCACCCTGGCGCAAACCCAGAAGCTCACGAGCGTCGTCAACGACTACATCGCCGAGTACGATGTGCAGGGCCATCACCAGCAGACGAACTTCGGCTGGTCGGGCAGCACCCAGGCGGACTCGCAGGGACTGATCGCCACCGCGCTGATCTCGCCGCAGTCCGGCACGGCCGTGTTCCCGATCATCAACCCGGTATTCCCCGCCAATCCAGCCGACCCGGTCATTCCAGGCACGGCCACGACCGTGCAGCAGCGCGACGCAGCCAACATCTACATTCTCCACCAGGCTCACCTCATCAACGACTCGCTCATCGCGACGGTCGCCGGCTCCTGGTCCTGGAGTAACAACACCTCCCATCTCGACGTGCCGAACGCAGCCTTCAAGGAGAGCAAAGGCGACAAGGCCCTCTACAAACTCGGCCTCGTGTACAAGCCACGCAAGGACATCTCGTTTTTCGGATCGCGCGCCACGAACTTCGTGCCGTCGGGCGCCGACGACCGCGACCAGAGCGGCCGCCCGCTGCCTCCTTCCACCGGCGAAGTGACCGAGTTCGGCACCAAGGTGGCCGCATTCGACGGCAAACTCACCGGCAGCATCGTCTGGTTCCGCGCCGTCACCGCGAACCTCCCCGTGCGTTTCAATCTCGGCACCCCGCAACTCTACGCCGTCGCCGCGGGTGTCGCCACCTCCGAGGGCGTGGAGTACGACGTGAACTATCGTCCCGCCGCCGGCTGGAACATCATCGCCACCCTGTTCAGCGGGAAAGGAGCCCACGATCAAACGGGCGCCCGCCTGCCCCGGACCTACAAGTCCACGTACAGTCTGCTGGCCAAGTACGAATTCCAGGACGGGCCGCTCAAGGGCTTCGGCATCGGCGGCAACGCGTTTCACCTCGGCGAGCTGATCCAGAGCGGCGCACCAAGCATCCCCGCGTATGAAATCTACAATGCCTTCTTCACCTACACCCGGAAGGAGTGGAGCCTCAACCTCGGGATCAACAATGTGACCGACGATGACTTCTACGCGGGAGGCAACAGCCGCTTCTCCGTGCAGCCTTCGACGCCGCGGACCTACAGCCTCGCGGCCAAGTACAGCTTCTAATCGACCTGGTTCGCACGACACGGGGCGGGCGCCTTGCCCGCCCCTTTTTCATGCTCGCGCCCCCCTTTTCACCCCCGCCCGCCGCGCTCGGACTCGGCACGGCCACATTTGGCCGGGAAATTGATCGACCGGCGGCGTTTCAGCTCCTCGACCACGCCGTCGCGCGGGGTATCACGCATTTCGATACCGCAGCGCTCTACGGGGCGGGCGCCGCAGAACAAATCCTCGGCGAATGGCTTGCGCGCCACCGCGACCGGCGCGCCGGGTCGCATGTTGCCACAAAAATCTATCCGCCGTACACGCCCGCCGCGATCACGGCAGCCTGCACCTCAAGCCTGCAGCGCCTCGGGCTCGGCTTTCTCGATCTGCTTTATCTCCACAAGTGGGACGACCGCGCGAAGGATCCCGCGGCCCTCGCCGCGCTCCACGAACTGGTCCGCCACGGCGCCGTCCGCGCCATCGGCGCGAGTAACTTCGACGCGACGCAACTCGCCACGATCCATGCGACCCAGCGCCAGCACGGCCTGACCCCCTTCACCTTCCTGCAGAACAATCACAACCTCGCCGTGCGCGAAGCGGAACCGGGCCTTCGCTCGTACTGCGCCACGCACGCGATTCAGGTCGTGACCTACAGCCCGCTCGGAGCCGGCTTTCTGACGGGCAAGCACCGCGACGGCGTGCCGCCGGGCACACGCTTCGCCTACTCTCCCGGCCACGGGGACATCTATTTCAACGACGTCTGCCGCAGGCGGCTCGCCCGCCTCGAAGCCGTGGCCCACCGCACGGGGATCGCCATGCCGCACCTCGCCATTGCCTGGGTATTTCACCAAGCCGGCATCAATCGGGTGATTGTCGGCGGTCGCGGCCCCGAGCACATCGAACAGGCACTGGCCGCCCGGGCCTTTGACGATCCCTCCCTGTTTTCGGAGCTGGGTCACGATTGAACCTCGATGCAAGCAGCCCTCCTCGGCCTCAGCCATCCGCACTCCGGCGCCCTGCTTAACACGCTGGAAAATCTTTCCGCGGTCCGCCGAATCACGCTCTTCGATTCGGACCCGCTCGCCGCCTCCCGCCATCCCGCCCTGCCCCGCTCCCGCAAGGCGAACGCACCCACCGGCGATCTCGACGCTGCGCTCGCCGGCAGTGACTTCGCCGTCCTGTGCGTCCGCCATGATGCCGCCGCTGACCTCGCCCACCGGGTTATCGCAGCGGGCACGCATCTGCTGGCCGAGAAGCCCGTCGGGATCACGTCCGCCGAAATCCTCTCCGTCCAGCGCGCCGCCGCCAAAGCGGGGGTGGTCGCGAGCGTGCTCTACCCGCGCCGGGCGCATCCGTGTGCCATGGCGATGCTCAGCCACGCCACTGCCGGAGAACTCGGCCCGTTGCTCTCGCTCGAGGCCCGCTTTCTCGCGACGCAGGTGCGCTTTCGCGATCCGCGCTCGTGGCTTTTCCGCCGCCGTGAGGCAGGGGGCGGCATCCTGCGGTGGCTCGGCTGCCACTACCTCGATCTCCTCCAGCACGTTTCCGGTGACGAGATTACCGGTGTCATGGCCCGCCTCGCCACCCGGTCGGGCGAGCGCATCGACGTTGAGGATACGGCGGCGCTCGCACTCGAGTTCCGATCCGGCGCCATCGGCACGTTCCACGCCGGCTATGCCCTCGCGTTCAGCGGCCGGGGCTACCTCAACCCAACCGGTTACGACGCCCATCTGGCCATCACTGGCCGCGCCGGGCGTATCGTGTGGCCGGACCTCGCGCCACGACTGCACGTCGAGCTCCCGGCCCGCGCGAGGAGCCGCACCTTCCAGGTGAAGGCCACCAACTCCTACGCAGGGAGCTACGGCGACCGCTTTGTGCGCCAGTTCGTCGCCGCCATCCGCGGACAGCGCCAACCACCCGCCACGCTCGCCGACGCTCTCCGTACCGCACGCGTGATCGAAGCCGCCGAATCATCTGCTCAAACCGGCCGGTTCACCCGCGTGATCTGAACGACACCTGGGCCAGGCCAGGGTAACCTCCGGCATCCGGACCAGCACGCTTCGGCCTGACCAGACCAATTCACCCCACAGATTCCCCCCGGGCCCGTCCGCTTGGCCTGCCGGTACCCGTCAAAACCTGACCAAGTCCACCTGCGATCGATCCTCCGCATCCGACGCAAACGCGTCGCCGCGCCGCTCAAGAGCAACGAATTCGGCGGGCCCGATCTGATGCGCATCAGGCTGCTCCCCGGACGCCGGTCGCTCCGCGTATCGCCACCGGCCCTACGGTGCGGCCGGCGGCGAAATCGGTGCCGGCGTCGGCACCGGCCACTCGGCCCCGGCGCGGAGCCAGCGCGCAATCGGCAGCTTCAGGCGCTGCAATTCACGCGCCGCCACCTCCGCCACGCAGGTGGCGCCATAGTCACAATAGTGCGTGTCGTCCCGCGCACCTTTCGGATATGCATCGTAACGCCCCGCCGGGAGGTACAGGTGCAGCGCGATCGAACCCTCGCGCCCGAGCCGTGTCTCCAACTCCACCGTCCGCTGCCGCATCTCCAGCAACGGCACCTTCGCCGCCGCCGCCACCTCGCGGGTCACCTCGACCCATTCCGACGGCGGCTCCACGAAGCGTCCCTGCTCGTCCCAGTTCCGCCGCGCAACCGACGTCGCCAACAACGGCGTCGCGCCCCGCGCCCGCGTTTCCCGGATGAACCGCTCGAGATTGCGTTTGAAATCTCCACGCGGCTCCGTCCGCCGCGCCGGATCGTCCGCACTGTCGTTGGTGCCAAAACACACGATGAGATAGTCGCCGGCCCGGATCTCCCCGATCACCGCGTCCCACAGTCCCTGATCGATGAAACTCTTGCTGCTGCGCCCGCTCTTCGCGCGGTTTTGCACGATGCCCGGATCCTGAAAAAACAACGGGAGCTTCTGGCCCCAGCCCACCACGGGCCGCGTCGCGGGAAACGTCGCCATCGTGGATCCGCCGATGAGAAACAGCTTCGGCGGTGCATCCGCTCCGCACGCTCGCGCCGCCACCAGCAGTGCGGCCAGCACGGCAGCGGCCATCCAGGTGGAAACGCGTTTCATGGACGGACGCGGGGCGGGTTTCTTTGCCGCGGATATGATCGGACATGCCGTAGCGCGCGCAGGCAGCCGGTGGATCGTATTCATGGAACGGACACCGGCGTCAGGCGCACGCCGCGCACGTCGGCCAGTTCGCGTTTCAACGGCCCGTCGGGCCGCAGCAGAATGCGGTTCACGCCGGCCCGCAGCGCCAGCCGGCCCGCCGGTTGTTCGCGGAACTGCTCGTAGTCGCCGGTCGACTGGACCTCGCCGCGCGTGCGGCTGCCTTCGGTTTCGACGACGTAGAAATCCCCCGCCGAGGCCTCATCCGCGGCCAGGTTGACCCGCACCTCAAAGGTGCCGGCCGCTGCCACGGTGACGCGCCACTCCGCCAAATCTTCAGCCACCGTCCACGGCGCGAGCACATCGAGCGCGGGCCGGTAGCCGAGTTTCTGCGCGTAGAGGATTGCCCGGCTCGCCGGCAGGATGAGTTCACCCGATGCCTGCGCTGCAATCGGCGCGGGCATGGTCACAGCCACCGGGACCGCGCCGGCACCGGCGATCTCGCCCAACTCGGCCGCGGTCCAAGGCAGCGTGCGATCCGCAGTCTCGCGTCGCACCGCCGCGACCAATCGCGGCTCCACGACACTCGCGCCGTTACCCCAGGCGCGCCGGATGTAGCTGGTCACGGCCGCGATCTTCTCGTCGTCGAGAACTCCAGCGGCGCCAAGTCCGGGCATGCTGAGATTCCACGGTTCGCCGTTCACCTGAATCGGACCGTAGAGGCCGTGCAAAATAATCCGCACGATCCGCTCCGGCGGACCGGCCACCCAGTCGCTGCCGGCCAGCGGCGGGGCCAGACTCGGCGCGCCGCCACCGTGTGCCTGATGACACGGCGCGCAATAGAGCGTGAACGCCTCGCGGCCCGTTTCGACCCGCTGCTGCTGCACGGGCGTCAACGGCGACGCGGCCGGCCCTTCGGCGACCCACGCGTTGGCGCCGGGCCAGGTGAACAATTCCAGCAGCCGATAAGCCCGCTGTCGCAGCGCCGCGTCGTCGCCCCGCGCCAGCGCCAGCAAACCCGCCGGCGCACGTTCAATCGCGATCGGCTTCTGCCCGCGCCGCCGATTCGCGCCGAACGTCGTCATCGCATCGAGCAGCGCATCGCGCGCGACCGGAGCACCACCAACAGTCTCCTGCAGCGCCTCCAAGAGCCCGGTGGTGCGCGCCGCGTCCGCCGCCTCGAGCACGCACTGCGTGGCCAGACCGACCAGGTTCCGCCACGGCTCGGCCACCGCGCGTCCCGACCGCGCTTCGGCCAGCAGCACGCGGATGAAATCCAGTTCGCGTCCCTGCAGCCCGGTCAGCGCCGCGGCGCGAAAAAGAGTGTCCGTTTCACTGCCCGCCAGTCGGGCCAGCAACGGCAGCGCCGCCGCCTGCGGCAACGCACTCGCCGTCAGCGTGGCCTGGAGGCGCACCATTTCGCTGTGGTCGTCCGCCAGTTTCTCCAGCCGCGCGAGCAACGCGATCTGCTGCGTCGCATCGAGGTCGCGCTCGCACACGCGAATCGCCGCCGCCCGCACGCGCTCATCCGCGTCGGTGAAGGCGGCCATTTTTTCTCCGGGCGTCAGCGCGCCGAGACCGTCCAGCGTCCACAACGCATGCAGCCGGCCCAGCGGCGTGGCACCGCCCGTGAGCAACGCGCGCAGCCGCGGCAGCGCCGCCGCGTCGCGCCGTTCCACGAGCAGGCGCTGCGCGGTGAGTCGGTTCCAGCCGTTCGGCGAATCAAGTTCCGCCACGAGCGCCGCCGCACCGACCTTCGCCAGATCGGGCGTCCGGCGCCGAATTGGCCGGTCCTCGCGCACGACACGATAGATGCGCCCCATGTCCCTTCCTGTATCCAGTTGCCGGTCACGCACCTGATCGCTGATCCACGGCACCATGAAAATCACGTGCTCGATGATGCCGTGGTACATGTCGGCGAGATAAAGCGCGCCATCGGGACCGACGCGCGCGTTGACGGGGCGAAAGCGTTCGTCAGTTGACGCGAGGAGCTCCTGCTCCGCCGGATAATGCCGCGTCGCCTTCGGCCGGATTCCACCGGTGAGTTGGAGGCGCCCGATGAGATGTCCGCCGGCTTCCGGCACGAACACGTTGCCGCGGGCGTCGTCCGGAAACTGATCGCCGTCATAGAAGGCCGGACCGGACGCGATCGTGTACGTGCGCAGGCGGCCGTCGTCGCGGAGTTCCATCGCGCCGAGCGTGATGCCGGGCGTGACGCGAATCGGGTAAACCTGCTGCGCGTCGGTGGCGATGTTGGTGTCGATGCCGGCAAACCCGCGCCCGCCGCGGGTGGCGAGGGCGGCGAGATTGCGGTTGCGCACGATGTATTCGCCCGGAATCAGGTCGGCGTGCAGCGCGGAGCTCTCGTGGCAGGTCAGAAGGCGGCCCTGATCATCGAACGACACGCCGAATTGTCCGCTGTGCGCGACCGGCGCCTCGATCAACTTGCCATCGACCCAGCGGTGGCGCGTCGTGGCGTCCGCATTGTGCAGCCAGTTGTCGAGGCCGTAACGCAGGCCGTTGCCGGTGTGCTGGGGATTGCCCGCCACGCCGAGTTTGCCGACTTCGGTGCGCTGGTCGCAGCGCAGGTCACCGTCGGTGTCCTCGCAGAACCACACTTTCGGTGGCTCCTGCACCAGCACGCCGCCTTTCACGAATGAGAGCGATCGCGGCATCACGAGCCGATCGAGAAACACCGTGCTCTTGTCGGCGCGGCCGTCGCCATCGGTGTCCTCGAGCACGACCACCCGGCAGATCGCGTCGCCCTCGGCGCTGCCCTTGATGTCGCGCATGTAGCCCTGGTATTCGACGACCCAGATGCGGCCGGCGGGATCGAATTCGAAGAAGATCGGATTCTGCACCATCGGTTCGGCGGCCACGAGCTCGAGGCGGTAACCGGGCGCCACGCGAAACGTTTTCAACGCCTCCTCCGGCGACAGCGGCGGCGCGGGCGGCACTTCAATCCGCTTGAGCAGGTCCGCGCCCTTTTCCCATTGCGCGCGCCCCGTCAGCATCGACGGCGGCCGGGAACGCGGGCGTTCGACGGGGACGGATTGGGCGAAGGACGACGATGGCAGGGCGG
Source organism: Terrisphaera buseokensis (assembly GCF_047521145.2). Taxonomy (GTDB): domain Bacteria; phylum Verrucomicrobiota; class Verrucomicrobiia; order Opitutales; family Opitutaceae; genus ER46. The sequence continues at coordinate 6,442,063 of NZ_CM134186.1, forward strand.
CCGCGAGGAACGCGGTGAGGGCGGTGGCGGCGAAAGCTTTCACGAGGCAGGTTAGGAAAGGAGTTCGGAGAGTTGCGACGGGGGACGAACTTGGTTCGGCGGTGGGGAGGAGGTGCGACCGGGGGCGGTCGCGGTCCTGGCGGAGCAGTGCGGTCACGGGTGAAGGAAGGGTGGTCGAAGTGGGCGCTTAGAAGCGGGCCTGCAGCCCGGCGGAAATCGAACGCGGGAACACATTGGTCTGGGCGCGGCGGTCGTCGCGATAGAGGCCGCGATAACGGCCGCGGTTGTCCTCGGCCAGGTTGATCACATCGAGAAACACACTGACGTTCCGCGTGACCCTGAAACGCGCGAAGAAATCCCACTGTTCGCGCCGGCCGACGAATTCCGAATTGGACGGATCCGATGTATCCAGGGACAGGAGATACGTGCCCGCGACATTCCACATGAGCCGCACATCCCAGCGCCCCTGATTGTAGGTCAGTCCGGCGTTCCCCGACTGCGGCCGCAGGCCGACGAGGTAATTCTTGAACGGCAGCCGCGACACGAGGCCGTTGTAGTCACCGGAGCTCGTGAGCACGGTCCCGTTCGCCATCACTCCGAGGCCGCCCCAGCGCGCGGGCAGGAAACTCAGCTGCTGCGCGTAATTGAACTCGAGGCCTTCAACCCGGCCGTCGCCGGCGTTGACGCGCGTGCTGCCGGTCCACCCGGCGTACGGGCCGAGATCGAGACCGAATTCGTTGCCGACGATCCGGAACGACGTCGCCGTGACATAACGCGTGATGTCCTTGCGAAAGCCGCCGACCGAAATCACGCCCACAGGCTCGAAGTAATACTCCACGCTCACGTCGTAGTTGCGCGCCTCCTGCGGCTTGAGCGAGGGATTCGAAAAGTTCACCGCCTGGCCGACATCATTGACCGAGAACCGGCCCACGAGATCGGCCATACGCGGCCGGCCGATCGTGGTCGAGAGGTTGGCGCGGAAGGTGAGATGCCGGATCGGCACGAACCGGAACTGGAGATTGGGAAACACATCGGTGTAGTCGGCCGACACGGTCTTGAACCGCGCGAAACGTTCCTCAGGCGTTGTCGCCTGGACATTCTCCAGCCGCGACGTGATCGCCGTCCGCGTCTGTTCGACGCGCGCTCCGGCCGTCATGTGCAACGCGCGCGTCCACCTGACCTCGCTCTGCAGATACGCGGCCGGAATCGTCTCGCGCGTGCGATAGTCGTTGAGCAGCGAACTCGTCGCGGCGGCGTCGAGATTCACCGGCAGCACGGTGGCGTCATAGGCGAAACGGACCGCGGGACGCGCCGCCAGGCCCGACGGCACGTAGCTGATGGCGGCGTCCCTGAAGGCGGCCTTCGTGTCGACGATCGGCGTCGCCGGATAACGGCCGTCGACCCAGCCGTGCGTGAAGTTGAAATCCCGATACCGGCCGTAGTCGCCCGGGCCCATCGTGCCGGACAGTTCATCGTAGTCGCGCGTGCGTTCCTGTTGCCGGATCCGGAAGCCGGCCTTGATCCGGACCGGGCGAAACCAGTTCGGGAAATCCCGCGTGGCATCAAGCTTCGCGCCCCGGATCGTATCCGTCGCGTCCTCATGGCTGCGGGTGAGCGCGACTGACAGCAGGTCGTCGAAGCGATCGTTCGGCGGCGGGACGCCGTCGCCATACGAGAGCGTCGGAAACTCGCGGCTCGCGCGGCGATCGTAAACGAGCCCGAAGTCGTGGTTGCTGCGCGCCGTGGCGGCGAGGCGGTCGAGCGGACGCCGGGAGTCGGAGTACGACACGTCCCACGCCAGCTTCACCAAGCCGAGGTCGTGCGTGCCGTTCAGCTGGAAACGCCAGGTATCGCTCGGCGTGTAGCGGAAATCCCGACTCGACCGGTAGCGGACGCGACTGAACACCCACAGGTCCGCGGTCGACCGCTCAGGGTCGAGGACGACATTGTCGCTGTATTGCGGCCGCACCTGCTCCATGACATTCCGGAACCGCGTGAAGCCCGCGGCCAGGGAAATCGAGGAGGTGCGGGAGAACCGGTAGTCGAACTTCGTATGCAGGTCGGCCCGCTTGTTCAGATGGAATTCCTGATCGGCATAGACGAACCGGCGCGCGACCGTCGGGCCCGCGTAGTCCCAGTTGCCGGCAAACTCCGCGCGCGTCGTCTGCAGGCCGTCACCCACTTCCTGATACGTGCCCGTGACCACGACGCCGAGATTGCGGCCGAAGACCTCGAACACGTCCGAGAACTCCGCCGACACCTGGGGGAAAATCGTCTTCGCGCCACGCGAGGGATCGAGGTGCCGGCCCATCGTCTCGTTGTAGCCGCCGGCGACATTCAGCACGACCGTGCGGCCGGTGCGATCGAAGCCGCTGCGCGTCCGCAGATTCACCACGCCGCCGAGCGAATCGGCGTCCATGTCGGCCGTCGGCGTCTTGATCACCTCGACGCTCTCAATCGCACCCGAGGGCAGGCCGCTGACGAGTTGCGAACGCGAGTCCGGGTTGGCGCTCGGCGTGCGCGTGCCGTCCATCATCACGGATGTGAACTCCGGCGACAGTCCGCGCACGAGGATGGCATCGACCGCGGAGCCGCCGTACTCGCCCACGACACCCGGCAGGCGTTGGAGAAACGAGCCGAGATCGCCCTTGGCGATGTTGCCATACGCATCGAGGGACACGGAATTCCCCACGGTCAGCGCCTGCTCCTGACGCGCGATCGCGGCCGCGTTGCCTTCCCGCACGGCAGCCACCGCAAACGGATCCATCGCGTAGATGTCCGACGTCAGCTTGAACTCCCGGCTCGTCGCCCCTGCACCCAGTTCCACCGCCTGGGTCGACGGCTCAAGCCCGGGATACGTGATGCGCAACGTGGTCACGCCGACCGGCAGATTGCCCAGGGTGAAGGTGCCGTCGCGTTCCGTTGCGACGCTGCGATCGGAGCCCACGATCTGCACGAACGCGCCTTCGAGCGCGACACCCGTGGCCTGATTGGACACGCGGCCGTGCAGCAGCGCGGTGCCGGTTGCCGCCACGACCGCGGGCGTGGCGCTCACCGTGGGCCGGGCTGACGGTGCGGTGGGAAGGTTGCGCCGACGGACGGCCAGCGCGCCGCTGGGTTCATCCTGCACTGCGACGAGCCGCGTCCCCGCGAGCATCCGGTTGCCCGCATCAAGCGCGGTGAACTCGCCCTGCACGGCGTTGGTCTGCACGCCGCGCACGACGTCGGCGGCAAAAAGAATCTCCCGCCGCGACACCTCGGCGAGCTGGCGCAGCGTGACGGCGGCATCGCCCGCCGGCAGATCGTAGCGGCGCCGGGCGGTGTCGCTCGCCCCGACGCCGACCGTGAGGGTGACGAGCACGGCGCACACGCGGGCGCTCCGGTGCACAAAGGCCGGCAGGCGAAAAAACGTCACCATGGCAGGTCAACCCAGCCCGCCCGCGCGCTCCAGCAACAGATCCATGCGTTCATGGAACGCGGGTCAGCACGATCTGATGCGGGCCCCGCGCTTCGCCGCGCACGCCCAGGGTCACTTCAAGCAGCCGCACAAAACCCTCGACGTTGTCGGCGCGAAACGTTCCGCCGATCGACATCGTGCCGAGCGCCGGGTCGCCCAGCACCAGTGTCCGCGCATTGTGCCGGTTGAATTCCGCCACGGCCTGCGTGAGCGGCGTCTCGTGAAACTGCAGGCGCGGTGCCTGCCACGCGAGGGCCTCCTTCACCTCCTCCGGCGTGACCGATATCACCGCGGGTCCAACCGGCACCGCCGTAAGCGACACCACCGTGCGCTGGCTCGCCGCGACCAGCAGCGCCGGCGGCGTTACGCTTGCACCTGTCGCCGCAGTCCCACGAGCGTCGGCCGCGGTTTCGACCTGGACGCGTCCCTCGGTCACCAGCACATCGACGGCCGCGGCATCGAAGCGGACGTTGAACGCGGTGCCGATCGCGCGCACGGCCACCCCGCCGGCTTCGACGATGAAGGGACGGTCGGGATTCTTCGCCACGGTGAAATGCGCCTCGCCGCCGATGAGCCGCACCCGCCGCTCGGCCAGGGTGAACGCCACCTCGATGCGCGAACCGTCGCGCAATTCGACCACGGTGCCGTCGGCCAGCGCCTCGCGCTCGTTGATCCGCAGGTACTGGCTCGACGCCGCGGGCGCGGTCACGTGCACGCTCCGTTCGGGTTTCGGTCCGGGGAGCACGACAAAAAATCCCAACGCGAGCGCGGCCGCCGCGGCCAGCGTCAGCCCCAGCCAGCGGCGGCGTCGACGCGGGGCAAACAGATCCGGATTCGCCTCCGGGCTCATCCCCGGCTGCCACGCCGCGAGGCCCTGCATCCGCCGCAGCGCGGCTTCATGTCGAGCCACCAGGGCAGCCCGCTGCGGATCGTCGCGCAGCCATTGCAGATAATCGTCCTGCTCCGCGGCGGAGAGGCCGCGGTCACGCCGCGCCACCCACGCGGCGGCAGCCGCCCGATCGCGGCGCGATTCGTCGGGAGAAGCCATGCCCGGATCGGTGTTCACGGCAGACCGTGCCGCGCAAAAAACTCCGTGCAGCGCCGGATGCCCTTGCCCATCTGTTTCTCGACCGTGTTTTCCGAGATGCCGAGCCGGGTCGCGATTTCCCGCTGCGACAGGCCATAGGCCACGCGCAGGGTGAACACCTGTCGGCAACGGTCGGGCAGAGATTGGATGGCCTGGGTCAAGAGATCGATTTCCTCGTTGCGGCTCACCGATTCGGGAATGGCGCCGCCACTCAGGAAGACGGACGAGTCGGTGATTTCCGTAATGGGTTCGAATGCGATCACGCGCTGGCGTCGCACGATATCCAGCGCGAGGTTCCGTGCCGTCGCAAAGAGGAGCGCCCGCGGCGAATCCACCCGCCCGTTCTCCCACGCGCGCACGACCCGCACCAGGCTTTCCTGCACCACGTCGTCCACATCGGGCAGACGCGGAAACTGGCCGCACAAATAGGCGCGCAGCCCCGGCGCGTGCGGCTGCACTTCAGCCGCGAACCAGCGGGCGCTCTCGGGATTTTGCGGCGGCATGGGAAGACTCCGGCAATCGATTACGCGCGGGCCTCCGGGGTGGCCACCACGAAAACATCGCCGTCCGCAGATGCGCGCCCTCCCGGTGGGGAGGGCGTCGAAGGAAGAGTGCCGCCACGTGGCGAGCCCGCCTCAGTAAGTCAGCCGGGTGGTCAGCGCGAACTTGCGCGGCGCGTTGAACCACTGGGCGTAGCGCAGCGTGCCGTTGGTGCTGTTGACGAGGTACAACACCCGGTTCGTATCGAGGAGGTTGCTCACGTTGAGCTGCAACGAGGCGCGCATCGTGCGGGACACTCGGAAGCTGTAGCTCGCGAACATGTCCTGCAGCATGCGATTCGGGAACAGGAACATCTTCCGCTTGTTGCCGTCGGCGGCGTCATTGTACATGTAACCGCGATAGTTCTGCTGATAACTGGTAATGAGGCCCATCGAGAGTCCACGAAGGCGGCCTTCGGAGAAACGATACGTGTTCACCCAGCTGTAGGAGCGCTCGGCATAGCCGACCGTCGCCTCGCCGGCGCGGCGCACGATGAGGTTTCCACCGGAGGGTGACACGAAGCCGAGCTGGTGATCGGTGATGGGCAGGCCATTGACACCTGTCGCGACACCCGCGGTGAACAGGCCGAGGTTCTGCGCATTGACGATCTGCCCGCCTTCCGGATCGATGAGGGCGAAGTAGGGACTGTTGGGATCCTTCATCATCGCGATCGAGAGCGGGACTTGCGCCGAGGTCGGATCCGCGGGATTGGAAGGAACGAGGAACGGCGCGACCGAGGCGCTGGCGTTGGCCTTCACGCCGACGACGGTCTGGCCGCCGACCGTGGTGGTGTTGAACTGGTCGTTGTAGAACTGCGGCAGATCGACGTTGCTCCGCTCGGAGCCGTTCGCCGTGGCAAAGTTGATGCGCATTTCCCAGTTCCGCGTCGGGCGGGCGGAGAGGGTGAGATTAAAACCGTCGGACTTCTTGCTATACGTATAGGCGTTACCACCGTGGCGCCCGTTGATGCCGTTCGGATCGACGTCGTCGCGATTGCCGAAGGTCGCGGTGAAATTCTGCGCCTCGGACTGATAATAGTTCACGTTGCCGGAAATGCGGCGGTCGAAGAGATCGAACTTGAAGCCAACGTCCTTGCTCACGCCTTTGCCCGGCGGCAGCGGCTCGTTGTAGATGTCACGCGTGGTGTCGAAGTTGATCTTGCCGTTCGATCCATAGTTGAAGGACATGCGCAGATCCTTGATCGGCGTGTCGAAGACCGTGCCGAGCGTCACGCTGTCGTAGGAAATGGGACCGCGTTTCAGGCCGAGGTGCTTGCGAAGACCCGTGGCTTCCTCGCGGCGGAGGCCCGCCATGGTGTCGATCTTCCCGCGCCACCACTCGCTGAAGAGGCTGGCACCCCAGCTCTTTTCGGTGGTGTCGTCCATCAGGTAAGACGTGTTGCCCGGATTGCCGGTCGTGGCGTTGACCGTACCCGAGACGCCCATGGGATTGCCGGCGGTCTTCGGCACGGCATCGGCGTACACCTGCGGCGCAAATTTGTAGGTCTTGCCGTTGGGATGCTGGATCGTGCTGACGCGCCAGTCCTTTCCGCCCAGGATGGCGTCGGGGAAAATGGGAACCCACGCCGCGGGCATCACGGTCCGACCCGACTCGGCGTTGGTGATGTTGGCCGGGTTCTGGATGATGGCTCCGCCGGCATCGGTTTCATAAAAGCGCATCGTCATCTGGTTGACCCACGACTCCATGTCCTGGCGAAACAGGCTGGCCTGGTGGCGGCCGAACCACTTGCCGAGGTCCTTCTGGTACGCGAGCGCGGCGCGATAGCCACGGGCGCCGGTCCAGAACGGCGTCGCCACCACGGAGGTGTTGAATGCCCACTTCTGGCCGACCTGGCCCGTGACCGGATCGACGTAGAGATTACCCGTCGCGCCCGGAGCAAACACCGTCGTGCTGCTCGGCCGCGGCGCATCGTTGACGCGGTCGTCGTGACCGTAACGAAGCTGGATGGCGAGCCCCTCGGCGAGCGTGGCCTCGGCCACGACCGACTTGATATTGTTGTAGTAATCGTCGCGCGTGTACGGACCCGTCGCGGAATCGACCTTCGTGATGTCGAACGCACCGCCGGTGATCTGGGAGATCTCCGGAAACGCGACGAGGTAACGGGTCGACTGGTTGTCGACGCGGGTGCCGTTCGGCAACAGCCAGGTGAGCGGCGCGCGCACGGTGACGGCCTGGGCGAAGATGGTGTCGCGATTGTAGTAGCGGTACTCGCCGCGAATCTGCAGGCGCTTCCACGGCTGCACGGTGGCGGTGACGTGATAGCCTTCGGCGTGACGCTTCAGGCCGGGACGAAAATAATTCGTGTCGTCGCGCACGCCGTTCACCCGGAGGGCGAAATATTTGAAGCCGGCCTGCGCATCGACCGTGTAACGGCGCGTGCCCTCGGAGTCGCCCGTGGCCGCGACGGTCATCGTCGGGCGGCGGTTCAGGTAGGCGCGCTTCGAGGCGGAGGTGATGACGCCACCGGCGTCGCCGGAGCCGAACAGCAGGGAATTCGAGCCGCCGATCGCCTCCACGCGATCGATGTCGAACGTGTCGAGCAGCGTCGTATCGGAACGGAGAAAGCCGTCGCGGCGCGGATTGTTAATCTGCAGGCCGCGCATCGACATGCTCTTCGGATCCTGGCGGTCGCCCTCGACGGTGCCGCGCACGTCCTCGTTGCCATTGCCGATGAGAGCGGCGCCGAGGCCGCCGACCTTCCACAGCATGTCCGTCATGTCGACGACGCCCATGTCATCGAGCATCTGCCGGTTGAAGACCTTCGCATCGAGCGGGGTCTTGTTGAGCGCGGTGTTGGTGCCGGTGACGGAGTTCGTATTGGTGGCCTCGTAGGTGTCCGTCGGATCAGACTTCACCTCGAACACCGAAAGCGTGATCGCCTCGTCCTTCGGCCCGGCCTTCGCCTCGTCGGCGCGAAGGACCGCGAGCTCGGCGGCATCGAGTTTGCCGTCCTTGTTCTTGTCGTACTTGGCGACCTGCGCCGGCGTGGGCGAAGGCGCAAGCGATTGGGCGGAGGCAAACGGTGCGGTCGCGAGCGAAAGCGCGACCGCCACCAGGGCCGCGGCAGCGGACAGGGAGCGATTCATGGTGTCAGGGGGTAGTTTCGACGCAGGCGAGGACCAGTCAGTGTCCACACCGCACTTCGGGTTGACCGAAGGTAAAGACCGATCCCTTTCCACTCTGCAAAGGGAAAGTTGGTGAAGCCGTTCACCGGGAGCGCAGGCGAGACGCCTGCGCTCCCGGCGGACACGTGCGCTCACCTGGCGAGCGCCGTTACTCTCCCGTCTTCTTCTTGTTCTTGGCCCGCTTGGCCGCGGGTTCAGCGGCCGGTCCGGCACCCAGACTTGCCCGGAGGTCGCCGAGGATGCGCGGGATGTACGGCGCGTAACGGCTGTCTGGCACGGGGCCGTCGGCAGGCAGCGCAAGCACACCAGCGCGGACCGACTCGATCTGGGGACCGATGGCGTCGAGCGCATGGAGCGACGCGAGCGCGGTAAAGACATCGTGCCGGCCCCAATCCGCGAGCGTGACCAGCACCGGCAGCGCCAGCCCGCGATCCGCGGCGTCGCCAAAGCGCGCGAGTGTTTCAGCCGCCGCGATCCGCACATACGGCGAGGTGTCGGCCAGCGCGGTGCGCAACGCGGCGCGCGCAGGAGCGAAGGACCCGGGCGCCCGCATCAGCAGGCCGAGCGCACCCCAATAGCGGACGGCGCTGTCGGAGTCGGTCAGAAGTTGGAGGAGCGCCGGGGTGGCTTCAGGTTTGAGTCCCGACGCCAGCTCGGCCGCGGCCGCCACGCGCTCGTACGGATACTTCGCCGCGTCGTGCCCGAAATCGTAGGGTGCCAGCGTGCCCGCACGCGTCAGCCGCTCGCCCTCGGGAATGAAACCGAGATCGCGAATGCGACGGGAGTGCGCCTGCTGGGCCGCGCGGAGTTTTTCGAGCACGGCCTGGTGCGCGGGTGAACCGGCGAGATTGTTCACCTCGTCGCGATCGCTCTGCAGATCGTAGAGCTCCTCCGGGGCCTTGGGCGTCTGCCAGAAAATGCGCTGCGCCGCGGTCGCCTTCCCTTCATCGAAGCGCTGCTTCCAGACCGCGGTCGTCGGCGTCTTGAACTGCGTCGACACATGCTGCCCCTGCGACAGGTGCGGGAGGTAATTGCGCAGGTAAACATAGCGGCCGTCGGTGACGCTCCGGACGAGATCGTACCGTTCATCCATCCGACCGCGAAAGCCGTAGACATAGGGTTGGGCCGGAGCGATGAACCGGCCGAGGAACGCATAACCCTGCATCCATTCGGGTGGCTGAATCCCGGCGAGGCTGCACATCGTGGGCGCAAAATCCGCAAAGCTCACGAGACGATCCGTGGTGCCACCCGCGCGATAATCGGCCGGCCGGAGGTCCTTGAATTTCTCCGGAATGTGCACGAGCAGCGGCACGTGCAGCCCGGAATTCGACGGCCAGCGCTTGCTGCGCGGCATGCCCGAACCGTGATCGGCCCAGTAGAACACAATCGTGTCGTCGGCGAGACCGTCCACCTCGAGTTGAGCCAGTACGACGCCAGCGTCGGCGTCCGCCTCGGTCACGCTGTCATAATAGAACGCCCAGTCGCGCCGGACCTCGGGGGTGTCGGGATGATAAGCGGGAACGCGGACCTTGGCGGGATCGTGGATCGGTTTCGCGCCCGGCCCCGACTTGATGATCTGACTCTCGTGGCTCTTGGTGGAGTTGAAGACCGCGAAAAAGGGCTGGCCGGCCGGACGCTTTCTCCAGTGCGCCTGGCCGGACGAGTCATTCCACACGGCGGCGGTCTTCGCCAGGTTGTAGTCCTCCTTGACGTGATTGGCGGTGTAGTAACCCGCCTCGCGGAGGAGCTGGGGGAACATCTTCTGCCCGGCCGGATAAGCCACCAGGCTGCGCATGTGGTCGCCGCCCGACGACGGGCCGTGCAGGCCGGAGATGATCGTGGTGCGCGTCGGCGCGCACACCGGGGCCGCCGCCCACGCGTGCGTGTAACGCAGGGCGCGCGTCGCAAACTTGTCGATGTTCGGCGTGGTCGCGTAGGTGTCCCCATAACAACCCAGCTGCGGGCCGTGATCTTCGCTGGAGATCCAAAGGATGTTCGGCCGCGGCGCCGACGCGGCGAACGCGAGCCGAACCAGGAGAAGCAGGGCAACGAGCGGAAGAAGACGCATGGGTAAAAACGGGGACCTCTCCTCGATGAAGACTGAATCGTCGTTTGTAAACGGAATCGCTCGCCGTGCCCTCACCGACCGAGTCCGCGCGAGCCGCCGCGGCACGAGTCCACACCGACCGCGCGGTTTGCCGCCGACACGTGGCTACGAGCGCCAGCGAGTGGCCGCACCGCATCCGCTGAACCCGGCGCGCAGCGATCGCCGCATACCACGCCCCTCCAGCTTGACCCGATGCACTCGCTGACCGGTCGCTCGTTCAGCGCGACGACGGCTGGAACGCCTGTCGCACGTATGCCAGTACGTCGTGGATCGCCTGCGGCGGCAGCACATTGCCCCACGGCGGCATCGGCAGCACCGCGGGCGGCGTCGGCAATTTGCCGTGCGTGATGACGGCGATCAACTCCGCGTCGGACTTCGTCAACGGCCCGCCTGCCCGCGTGTAATCAGGCGTGCCGGCCTGCGCCGATCCTTTGCCATCGGCCTGGTGACACACCAGGCAGTTCAACCGATACACCTCCGCGCCGCGTGCCGCATCACCCGCGCGCAACGGCTCGGCGGCCTTCGCCACCAACCGCGACGGACCCGCGCGGGTCTCGCCCGAACGCAACCGGTTCAGCGTGTAATAGCCCGTCGGATTCAAGATCGCCTGCCCCCCGCGGCTCAGCACCTCGCGGCCCACCACGAACTCGTAGATGAACCCGGGCTGCAGCTCGACCAGATCGAGATCGAGGCTGCGTCCGTCCGGTTGCAACCGCGCCGCCGCAATCGGGACGTCGACTTGATTGATGCGCAGCGAACCGTCCTGGGGATGATGGTTATACTGAAACCGGCGCACCTGATAGTGCCGCGCGTCGCCCGCGCCCGCCGCCATCGCCTCCGTGAAGCGCAGCGCGAAGCCGGTGTCGGTCAGCCGCAGCGTCTGAATCTCCACCGGCGTTTCGCCGCTCCACACCACGCGCTGGATGCCTTCGTTGCCCTCGGTCGACATCCAGCCGCGCACCGTCTGCGCGATGTACAGCGCGCCATCGGGCCCGAACGCGTTGTGCATGCCGCCGAGCCGCAGCCCCTGGCCGCGCAAAAAGGGAAACGCGGCTCCCTGGTACGCACCGGCGACCTTCTCGAGGTCGACGCGCATCAGCAACGCCGATACGTCCGCAAGGAACACCTGGCCCGCAAACGGTCCGAACTTTCCCTGGGACAAATCCCACACGGGCTGGCCGGGCGACGTGCCCATCAACCCGCGCGGCAGATAAATGCTCGGCGGCCGCCGCAGCGCCGTGATCTCCGCGTGGGTCATCGTGCGGTTCCGGTGCTCCGGATGCCACTTGAGGCTGTCAGGATGACCGTAAAACGCATCGCGCTCCACGTGCGTGAGCGTGGACGTCGGCACCCATGCGCCGGGACAATCGCTGATGAACAACTCGTCCTGCGGACTCACGCCCACGCCCAGCGGCTGGCGAAAGCCCGACGCAAACGGAGTCAGCTTGCCCGCCGGCGAGAGCTGAAACGCCCAACCCTGATTCTGCGCCACCGACCGGTGCCCGTCCGGCACCGGCCCCGTGCCGGTCCACGGCATGAACTGCGCCGTCTGCAGCGGCCCGCGCACCCAGGGCAGTTCCACGCCGCGCCCGAATGAACACAGTCCGGAGGAGAAGTAGATGTTGCCCGCGCGGTCGCGCGCCAGGCCGTAGGTGAATTCGTGATAGCTGCCGGTGATGCCCCAGTCGTCCGCCAGCGTCTCGTAAACATCCGCCACGCCGTCGCCGTTGGTGTCGCGCAACCGCGTGACCTCGGGCCGCTGGACCGCGATGATGTCCGCTTCGTCCACCGCCACGACACCGAAGCCTTCGTAGATCCCCGACGCAAACCGCCGCCAGCGCCCGTCGGCGTATCCACGAATCCATACGTCGCCGCGGCGGTTCGTCACGACGAGGCTGCCCTTCGGCGTGAAGGCCACGCCCGAGACCTCGCCAATCATCTGCTGCGGCAGTTTCAGCGTCTCGACGCGATAGGGCGATTTCTGCAGCGGACGCAGCTCGAGATCGCGCGCGACGACCGCGCCGGCCGCGAGGTCGAGCCGCACCTTCGTCTCCTCAAAATCCGGCGCGCTCGCCCACAACTCGTAGCTTCCGGGCGGCACGTCCAACTGGTAGCGGCCGTCGCCCTTCACCTTCTGGATGATCTGGCTGTTCTCGCGGCTGACCAGCGTCGGTCCCTCGATCCGCACCTGCGCCCGCGCCACCGGCGCATCCGAGTCGGCCTTCCGCACCTGGCCCGACACCCGGGCGGTCGGCGGCGTCGCGGCGAACGCGTTCGCCCAAAGGCCGAGGAAGATCAGTCCGCCCGCCACCACCACCCGCCCCACTTTCGCGATCACACCATGTCGGTTCATCGGCTGGCTCCTCCTGCTTTGCGTCGGATCTCGATCGAAAATTCGCCCGCGCCGTTGCCGGGGAAACATCCGGCCGCCCCGTCGCGCTCCAGGCCGCGCACATCGACGTCCGCGCTGGCCTGCGGTTCGAGATTCACCCACAGCGGCCGCGCCCCGGGCCCGACGCGGAAACGACGCACGATGCCCGTGCCCTGCGGCGCCGCGCTGATCGTCTCGAAGACGTCACGGCCGTCGATCACATAGTGAAATTCCGGCAGGCCCGCCTGCAGCGTGTAGCCGCGAAAATGAAAATCCGGCGCGCTCGTCGGCGAGCCTGACCGCAAGGGCTGCCAGGCTTTCTCGCGGTAAAAAATCTCGCCGAAGATCCGCGCCGGTTCGCCCTGCTTCGTCAGCCAGCGCGGGCGCAGGTCGACGAAATCGCCGTCCCAGATGTAATTGATCCCGCCCCGCACGGGATCGAGGCAGACGCCCGGACCGTTGGGCAACGTGAGCGCGATCGCACCCGGGTGAGCCTCGGGCATGAACGTTCGTTGCACGCCCGCCTGCGCGTCGGCGATCGGCCGGTTCAACGTCCACAGCACGGCATTCGCCACGATGCGCTGATAAGCGGGATCGCGCGCCACGTCGGGACCGACTGGCACCAGGTGAACGATTCGCCCCGCCGGCCGCCTTCGCACCCACGCCAGCGGCGTCGTGGCCTCACCGACCGTTCCCTCCATGATCATCTGCGCGTCGTCCGCGAGTTTCGCGTACCCCGGCATTGCCTGCGCCGTTTCGAAACGCGTCACGCCCGCGAAAATCGGATGGGGAAAGAGATTGATCACCGTCATCGGCGCCCCGGCCGCGAACGGCGCGCCGGGTTCGGCCCCCAGGGTTTCCTCACTGAAGCCGGGCAGCGCCGCCCACGCTTCCCGCGTGGCGCCCAGAATGACGCAGCCTTTTCCCGCACTTAAAAACTCGCGCAACAGCGTCATCGCGCCGGCCTCCAGCTCACCGGGCCCGACTTCAAACACGGCCGCCTGCGCCGACCGCAGCGACTCCAGTCCGAGCCCACGCGCGGCGTCGCGGCGCTCGACCGTCACGAGGCAGGACACGCCGGCCGCCTGCGCCAACACCTCCTGCCAGGCCGCGGGGAAGCCGAACGCCTGCCCGTGCGTGCCCACGACCGTCACCCGCACCGCCTCCGCCGCTTCCAACCGGGCGGATGGAACGGCGGCGGCACACAATCCACCCACGACGCAACGTGCGAGCACCGGGCGGCGGAAAAGAGAATTCCAGAGCGGCAAAACCACGTTCATGCAGGAAACCGGATGAGAATCTGGGTCGGGACAGGCGTGACGACGAAGGCCGAAAGCGGGGGAATTGATGGGAACGATTCGCGCGGAAGCAAGGCCACGACGGTGATCTTTGCACCATTCAGTTACTAATTTTCGCACGGAGCCCCGGGCAGCCCCGGGAGCGCAGGCGTCCCGCCTGCATTGGAATCCGGCAGGCGGGACGCCTGCGCTCCCACGACGCCATCCGCGCGCCGCCGCAGCGTTAACGCGGCAAGACCTGCGCCCGGACGGACTCCACCTGATTGACGAGCACGAAGTCCACGCCGGCCTGCAACAGCCGCGCCGCCTCGCCCGGTTCGTCCGTATAATAATAGTTGATGCGCACGCCCGCGGTTTTCAGCGCGGCAATCCACGCCGGCAGCCGGGCATCCTGGGCGCAGTCGCGCAGCTGGATGAAGTCGACGCGGCGCGCGACGGCATCGCGGACGTACTCCGCGGGATCCTTCGTCCGGTCCATACTGCAAATGCGGATACCGGGAAACGTCGCGCGCGCGATCGCCGCCACCTCGGCCCGCGCCGCAAGAAACGTCTGGTGCTGCCGGCCGGTCGCGACCACGAGTTCAGCGACGCGGCGCACGACGTCGGCCGGCCGATCGCCGAAGCGGGCGTCGGCCTTCACATCGAGATTGATCCACACGTTCCGCGGCAGCACCGCCAGCGCCTCGGCGAGCGTCGGCACCCGTGTACCCGCAAAGCGCGGATGTTTCCACGCGCCCGCGTCGAGCTGCTTGAGCGCTGCGAGATCAAACTCGATGACGCGGCCCTTGCCGTTGGTTGTGCGGTGCACGGTCGCATCGTGCATGAGCACGATTTCGCCGTCGCGGGTCAGCGCGAGGTCGATCTCCACCATCTGGGCGCCGAGCCGTACCGCCTCCTCCAACGCCGGCACGGTGTTTTCCGGATGAGTGCCGCTCGCCCCGCGATGCGCACAAATGCCGCGCTCCGGCATCGTCACCGCATCGGCGGCCCGGGACGTCATGACACCCGCTCCCAGAACGGCGAGCAACACGCGCGCCCCGCGCAACCACGCGGACCACGGACACCATGAAAACTCCGGGCAGGCGCAACGCATCACGGGTGAGATCAGATGTGACTATTGCGCGGTGCCGACCGGACTGGTCTGGCCTGAAAGCGTGAACCGGCCGAAGCGCTCCGGCGTGTGAAACGAGGGCTTCGGGGTGTCGGCGCGCGACCACTGGCTGTATTGCGGATTCGTTTTGCCACCGTGCCGGTTCAGGTTCGCGTGCATCACCGTTCCCGGCCGCGGCGGCATCGGGCCGGCGACTGCGGCGAAGTTCCGCCACGGAATCGCCACCTCGACCTGCCACGAACGATCGACGTCGGTGTCGTCGTTGAGCGTGCCGGCATACTTGCCGGCGATGCGCACGCCCTCGGCGTCCCACTTCGGCGCGCGCGGCTTGTTCGGTCCGTCGGGCCGGAAGTTGTCGAGGATTCCGCCGAGCACGTTGAACTCGATGTTGAAGTAGATGTTCGGCTGCGCGGCGTTCGGCGCGATCATCAGCTCGAAGCAATCATCCTCGGGAATCTTGCCGTCGCGCTCGGTGTGTCGGGCCGTGATGTGCGCGTCCTCGCACCACGCCCCGAGGTAGAGAAACTCGTCGTCCCACAGCAGCTTCACGCGGGACTGTTCCTTCCGGCCTTCCTTCCACCAGGTGAACACAAAATCGCCGACGTGCGGGGCCGCAAACCACGCCGCCTCGTCGAGCTGGCCGTCGATCGTCAGCGGCGCGGCGGCGCGCAGCACGGTGTAGTGTGGCGGTTGGTAAACGGCCGCCGGCGCCGGCGGCTCGCCGCCGCTCAGCGACGCCATGCCAATCAGAACGGAGCTCAGAGCCAGGCGGAGTGAGTTCGTGCGCACGAATCACGCTGATGGAGCGAACCCGGCCGCGCGGCAAACAAATGCAGCCGCGAACCACGGCAGGGGTCCTCAAAGGGTCAGGTAACATGAGCGGCAAGTCGGGATAGCGCGACGCGAGGTGCGTGGTGCTACAATGACAAGTGCCATGATCTATACTGGAATCGACTATCACAAACGTTACTCGGTGGCTTGCACGCTGGACGCCCAAGGCCAGAAGCTCCACGAAGCGCGGATCGACGGCAACGCGTCCACGGCTTTTGCCGCCTACTTCAAGAAACTCGGCACGCCCAGCGAGGTGGTGATCGAGGCCTGCTGGAATTGGGGTGTGCTTTACGATTTGCTCGAAGACACGGCGGGCGTGGCGAAGGTCGTGCTCTCGCATCCGGCGAAGAATCGCATCATCGCGGACGCGCAGATCAAGAACGACCGCATCGACGCCAAGGCGCTCGCCACGCTCTTGCGGGGCGACTTCGTCGCGAAAGTGCACGTGCCGTCCCGCGACGTACGTCAGCGCAAGAACGCGCTGCGGCAGCGCCTCTGGCTGGCCCGGTTGCGCACGATGATTCGCAATCGCATCCACTGCGTGATCGACCGGCACCCGCAATTGGAGCGGCCCGCGGTGAAGGACATCTTCAGCAACCAGGGCAAAGCGTGGATGAAGCGCGCCCCGCTCCCCACCGCCGATCGCACGTTGCTGGACGACGACCTCGCGTTGCACGCGCTGCTGCAAACTCAAATCGACGCGCTGGAGAAGACGATCGTCGCCGACAACGCCGCGAATCGGCTGGCGGTGCGGCTTCAAACCCTGCCGGGGGTGGGCAAGATCCTGGCTCCGGTCGTGGCGTTGGAGATTGACCAGGTCAAGCGCTTCAAGACCGCCGACAAACTCTGCGCCTACGCCGGCCTGGTCCCGACTACCCACGCCTCCGGCGGCAAGATCGCACACGGCCGCATGCTACCCTTCTGCAACCGCTGGCTGAAGTGGGCCTTCATCGAGGCGGCCTGGGTGGCCGTGGGCTGCTCCGATTACTTTGGCTCTTTCTATCGCAAGCAGCGGCTGCGTGGCAAAGGCGCCAACGACGCCATCACCATCGTCGCCCGCCGCATGGCTAAAATCGCCTGGAAAATGCTCACCGAGGAACGAGACTACTCCCCGCACGCCCCCGTCGCCAAACCAACTTCCCCGGCCACTCTCATAACGGACTGACGGCATCCTCAGTGATGCGCGTCTTGGGTCAGGATAGAGGGCCGGGGATCTGATTCATTACCCTGCCGGAGGCCTCGTGCCTGCCGCTGAGAGAAGTGTGATCGCGGAATCTCCTCTTTCTTCACCCGCAAAGCCGGTCTCCACCCACGGGATCTTCCCGCGGGGCGCTCTTTGCCGCCCCCGCACCCCGGCTAGGGACACTAAAGCCAAGAAAGCTAAGCATCCAATTTTCCCATACCTCTCAAAATCCCACTTGACTGCTTTCACTCAGAGAAGGCCGTTGCACGTTGCAGCAGGCGCGCCGCGACCGGCGGGTTGACCCGCTCGCACGGGGCCGTCCCACTGGTTCCGCACTGCCATGAAAGTCCTGCTTCCAGCCGCCGCCGTCGCCGCGATGGTCTGCACCGTGTTGGCCACCCTGACCGCGATTGTCTTCTGCCTCGGCATGGGCGCCAACTCCTCCTCCGCCGAGATCCGCACCCTCAACTTCTGGATGGCTGGCTTCGCGCTGCTGGGCATCGCGGGCGTCGTGGCCGGGATCATCCTGATGCGCGCGAATCAGCACGGCTGGGCCGCTACCGCCGCATTCATTCCCACCGCGCTCATGGCCGTCATCTTCATCGTCGCGGTCAACCTGAAGTGAACGCCCTCGCCGTCCGCACCCTATGACCGGGTCACGTCCGGAATCAAAACGATCGCGTCACCGTCACGCTCCACTTGCGCGGGGTTTGAAACAGGTACCGCCACGTACCGGTGTTGTCCTTGTCGGTGATGATGAGGTCGTCGTTGTCGAGCAGGTTGTCGACGTTCAGCTGCGTGCGAAACGTCCCCAGCCGCGTCACCCAGTTTTTCGCCAGCATGCCATTCAGGAGGATCACCCTGCCGCCGTACACCTCGGCGAAGTTGCGCGTGGCATCATAGCCGGTCACCGGCGCGGATCGATAGTTCGCACCGCCGCCCACGCTGAGCGAATCGTACCACGCGCCATTCTTCCGCAGCGTGTACGCGCCGAAGGTGTTGAACCGGTACTTCACGGCCTGACGCGGTGCGCGGCCCTCCGCGCGACGGATCACCGCGAGCCAGTTGTTCGCGCTGCGAATCGCATCCGCGATCGTTGGGTTCACATTCGTGTCGATGCCGGTGAAGGGCGAGACGAGGCGCACCGCGGCGTTCTGCTGCCACAACGCCGCGTTGGCCGCCAGGTACGCCTCCGCGCGCGGCAACGTGCGCGACTGCACGACATCCGTCTGGCTCGCATTGAGCGTGAAACGGAACTGCCGCGTGGGGTTCGCCGTCACCTCAACCTCCCAGCCGCGGCCGGTGTTGTCCACGCTGTCACGCGGACTCGTGATGGCCTTCTCCGGGCGGCCCAGCGCCTCCCACATTTCGTTGATCGCCGGCACAAGGCTGGTGGTGACCGAGGCATCGTTGGCCGTGCGATTCGTCTCGGTAAGGCGGTAGCGTGACACGCTGAGGTTAACGCGGCCGGACCAGAGCGCGACCTTGACGCCCACATCCGTGCCCTTGCCGAAGCGCGGGCCCATCGGCTGGTCGTTGATGTCGATCGGCGTCTGGGGCACGAAGTTATTCGCATTGTTGTAGACGAGCCCGAGCCAGGGCAGCGGGCGAACCACGAGTCCGTACGTCCGCGTGTTGCCGGCGAAATCGGTGTTGGATTGTTTCGCACGCTTCAGGCTGAACTCACCGGTGACCGGATCGCGCGTAGCGTTGGCGCCGTTCCAGAAGTCCTGCAGGTCCCGGCGCAGTCCCCAGGTCGCGACGACGCGGTCCTGCCAGAAGCTGCTTTGTCCGGCCAGCATCAGGGAGTCGGTGGTCGTCGACTGCACGTTGCTGGTGTCTCCAGTCCGCCGATACCCGGCGGTGATGCCGTTGAGATTCTGCACCGGGAACTCGCGCGGATCGAGTCCGCCACGCTTGCGCGGATCGCTCGAAGCGAAGTCCAGATAGGTGCGGCGCCAGAGCTGGTTCGCCGCGACGGTCACGTCGAGCGGATAGATCGCGGTGCCCGGCGGCGTGATGTTCACCTCGTTCAGGGCTTCGGTGAAGAAATCAAACGTCTCGCTCGTCGCGAGCGCGGCGAAGCGATGCAGGCCGAGCCGCCGCGGCTCGAGATTCAGCTCATAGGCACCCGTGGCGCGCCAGGTCGTGGTGTCGTTCTCGATGTCGCGGTAACCCGCCTGGCTTTGGACGTAGAGGCGGCCGGCGTTGGGGTTGCGCTGGCCGGCGTTGGCCGGGAGCGAACCGTTGGGCAACGCGGTGGTGGGAATCAGTGCGTTCACGTCGCCGAACGCGCCCATGTTGTTCCATGACACCCCGAAGTCGGCGCGCCGCCAGTCGCGCTGGCGGTTGAAGGCGAGCTCGAGCACCAGGCTGCCGATCCGTTGCTCCACAAACGCCGAGTACGTCGCGTACCAGTTGTCCGACCCCGTGCCGGGGCCGCCGAGATAACTGGCGCGCGGCACGAGCGAAAAATCCGTCAGCGCCCGCGCATTGCCCGTCAGCGAGGGCGCGCCCGGCGCCCGCGTGGTCTGGCGCGTGCCGGTCCACGACACGAGGCCCGAACCGCCCAGCGGATCGTAGACGACGAAGCGATTGCCGTTGGCGATCGTGCCCGCGACGGCCTGCGTGTTGTTGGCGGCGATCGGACGTCCCGCGGCGATCCACTCGCCGGTGTAGTCCGCGCTGGGCCAGGGCATGGCGTTGAGTTGCTGCCGGTCAGCGTATTCACCCTGCACGCGAACCTCGGTGTGCGGGAAAGGTCGATACGTCGACGCCAGCGCGCCGCCCTTCGTCTTGAGAAACTCGAACTCGCGCCAGCTTTCGCGGTCCTGCCACAGGACGTTGGCGCGGACCGCGAAGCGCTGGCCCACGGCGCGGTTCACATCGAGCGTCGCGCGGTAGTCGTCCCAGCTGCCGACGCGGACCTGCACCTGATCGGTCGATTTGCCGCTGACGTGCGCGCGTTTGGTCGTGAGGTTCACGATCCCGCCGGGACCGCCGACGCCGAAGAGGATCGAGTTGGGCCCGCGGGAGAAATCGAGCCGTTCGGTGTTGAATACATCGCTCGAGACGCGCCACGTGAAGAAGTCGCGACCCAGCGAGGCGCCGGTGAAACCGCGGACCTGGATATTGCCGTCGCTCTGCTGCGCGGACGCGAGGCCGGTGTAATCGGTGAACTCGCGCGAGGCGTTCATCGCGAACTGCAGCGCATCCATCGTATTCAAGACTCCGATATCATCCAGAAACTCCTTCGTGAAGACCGAGATGGCGGCGGGGGTGTTCTTCAGTTCCGAATTCAGCCGGCTGCCAGAGAGCGAATTCGCCGCGGCGTAACCGACGTCCTGGTCGGTCGACACCTGAAACGGCGACAATTGCACCGGGCCCTTGGCGTCGGTGGCGGCAGGTTGTTGGGCACGAAGGTCAGCGCCCGAAAGGGCCAGCGCGAGCGCACCGGCGGCCGCGAAAAGGAAACGGGACATGGGGAAACGGGGTTGGGGTGAGTTCCGGCCCGGCCGGAACATCGTCATCAAATCCCGCGCGGGCCTCATGGCAATCCCGGCGGACGGACGGCGATGATTCGCGCCCCTTTCTACCGTTACTCACCGCACGCCAGGTGCGGCGGCCCCGCGTCCGTCGCAACGCGCTGGCCAACCCGAAAAATCTGTCCACGCTCCTTTCCCCTCCCACCATGAAACTCTTCACATCCCGCTCCCCGCTGTTCCTTGCGGCCCTGCTCAGCATCGGTTCGACCTGCGTCACAACCGCGGCCGAAGCACCGAAGCTTACGTTTCCCGACGCCAGTCCGGCGATCACGATGAAGCAGCGCGTCGGCGTAACCGACATCGAAGTCAGCTACGCGCGCCCGAGCATGAAGGGGCGGAAAATTTTCGGCGGCCTCGTCCCGCTGGGCCAGATCTGGCGCACCGGCGCCAACACCGCGACCAAGGTCACGTTCAGCACCCCGGTGAAACTGAACGGCGTGGCCGTGCCCGCGGGGACGTACGAACTCTTCACCATTCCGAATGCAGCCGAGTGGACGATTATTCTCCACAAAAACATGTCACAGTGGGGCTCCTACGCCTACGACGCGAAGAACGACGTCGCCCGCGCCACCGCCAAGCCCGTCGCGCTCCCGACCGCCGTCGAGAGTCTCGCGATCGGCTTCAACGATCTGCGCGACACCTCCGCGACGATGTACATCGCGTGGGAAAAGACCCGCGTGCCGCTGACGCTCGAGGTCGACACGGTCGGCCTCCTGCGTCCGCAGATCGAGGCGGCCATGAAGGCCGACGGCAAGAAGCCGTACTTTCCGGCCGCGATGTTCTACTTCGAAAACAACGTCGATCTGAAGCAGGCGCTCGCCTGGATGAACGCCGGCCTCGCCGAGCAGCCGGAAGCGTTCTGGATGGTTTACCGCAAGGGACTGCTGCTCGCGAAAATGGGCGACAAGGCCGGCGCCATCGCCGCCGCGAAACAGTCGATTGAGCTCGCGAGCAAGAAATCCGGTGAGCTCAAGGACGAGTACGTCCGCCTGAACGAAGCCCTCATCGCGAGCGTACGGTAAGGTCGGTTCGATCCAGTTCCCAGAGGAGTCCACGAAACATACGAATCACACGAAAGTCCGGACCACGGACGACGACTGCCGATTTTCGTGTCGTTCGTGTGTTTCGTGGTAATCCCCTCTGGCACGGGTCGTTTCAGGATCGCTGACTCGCCGTCAGCAGCTCGCGATAAAGCGCCGCCAGCCGCGGCATCGCGAGTCCCGCGGCTTGTGCGCGCCGCAACGGTTCGCCCCAGATCGCCTCGACCTCGACTTCGCGGCCGGCCAGGAAATCCACGAGACTCGACGGCGCGTACGCGCCCATCGTGGGCGTGACGTCGATCTGCGACTGAATGAAGGACTCGGATACGTCGTAGCCGAAATGACGCGCCGCAGCCGCGACTTCATCCATCAACGGCCGCACCTCGGCCGCGATCACCGGCTCGGCGAGCAGACGATCCGTGGTGAGACCGCCGCGCGCCACCGCCAGGCCGTTGAACGGCACGTTCCAAATCAGCTTCTGCCAGCGCGCCTCGGCGAGGCGATCGAGGACCCGCGTGTGTACGCCCACGCCGGAGAAAAGTCCCGCGACGGCGTGCACCCGTTCGCCCGCCGGTCGATTGAGTTCACCGAGCGTCATCCGGCCCGGCGTGTGATAACCGACGAGTTCACCCGGTGCCTCGCGGGTCACGCCGATGTAACACAGTCCGCCCAGCACTCGCTCCGTACCGACGATCGACGCGATGAGTTCCTCGTTGCCCAAGCCGTTTTGCAGCGTGATCACGGCGGTACGTGAGCCGATCAGCGGTGGGAGCAGGACCGGTAGCGAAGCGTTGGCCGTCGTCTTCAGCGTCACGATCACGAGATCAACCGGACCGATTTCCGCCGCGGTGGCGAAGCCCGCAACGTGATCGAGATGCCGCGTAGCATCCTTCTCGCGCAACGTGAGTCCGTGAGACCGCACGTGCGCGAGGTCACCCCGTAACAAGAAACGCACGTTCGCACCCGCCAGCGCGAGCCGCGCTCCGTAGTAACTACCGAGCGCGCCTGCGCCGACGATCGCGATGGAGTCGAATTTCACCACAAAGACACAGAGGCACAAAGTCAGACCCCGGACAAACGTAGCCTCACCTTTGTGTCTCTGTGCCTCTGTGGTGAAACTTCAGTCTCAGCGCAGGAACGCCTCGTGCAGGCCGCCGTCGACCGCGATGACCTGGCCGGTGGTCTTGCTCAGCCGGTTGCCGACGAGCAGGAAGTACGCCTCGGCTTGGTCAGCCGGAGTGATCGGCGACTTCGTCAACGTGCGATCGGCGTAGAACTGGGCGAGCTTGGTGACAAGCGATTCGGTCGCCTCGGTTTCGCTGTACGGGATGTTGTACTTCGCGAGTGAACCGATGACGCGGTCGCGCGGGAACATCGCGCTCCCCTGCACCACGGTTGCGGGCGCGACAGCGTTGACCCGCACCAACGGCGCGAGCTCGATCGCCATCTCGCCCACGAGATGATTGGCCGCCGCCTTCGAGCAGTCGTAGGCGATGGAACCTTTCTTCGCCACCGTCGCATTGGCCGAGGTGGTGAGCACGAGATTGCCGCGCAGCCCCTGCTCGCGCCACGTGACGACCGCTTCGTCGCCCACGATGTAGCTGCCCGTGACATTGATCGCGAACGTCAGCGGCCACTTTTCGTCCGGGATGTGGCCCGTCGTGTCGGTCGGCACAAAGATGCCCGCCGTCACGCAGATGGAATCGAAGCCGCCATAAGCGAGCGCAACGTTGTCCAGCATCCGCCGCACGCTCGGGCGATCGGTGATGTTCGCCGCGAGACCGATGGCCGGTCCGCAGTTGGACAGCCCCGTACCCGCGACGCCGATACCCACGCCGTACTTGTCGGTGATTTCCTTTGCGGTCGCCTGAGCCGAGGCCTCGTTGAGATCGACGCACACGAGGTGCGCGCCTTCCTTGACGAGCCGGTGCGCGGTTTCCTTGCCAATGCCTGAGCCGGCACCGATGACCACGATGACCTGCCGTGCGAGTTCCTTTTCCGCGGGCATGCGCTTGAGTTTCGCCTCCTCGAGCAGCCAGTACTCGATGTCGAACGCCTCCTGCTGCGGGAGCGCGATGTAACGATCGATCGCCTCGGCGCCCCGCATCACCTCAACGGCGCAGTTGTAGAATTCGGCGGTGACACGCGACTCGGACTTGTCCTTGCCCCAGGCGATCAGGCCGAGGCCCGGAATCAACACGACGGTCGGATTCGGATCGCGCATCGCCGGCGAGTTGGCGTGTTTGCACTTCGCGTAATACGCGGCGTAGTCGGCGCGATACGCCGTGAGCCCGGCGGCGAGTTTCGCCTTGAGCGCGGCAACGTCCTCGGCCTGCGGATTCCAGTCGACGTAGAGCGGCTTGATCTTCGTGCGCAGGAAATGATCGGGGCACGAGGTTCCGAGCTCGGCGAGACGCGCGGCGTCCCGGGAGTTAACGAAACGCAGGATCTTCGCGTCGTCCTGCACCGTGCCGATGAAACGCGTCGGCGCGGTCTTGCGTCCGGGTTCACCCACGCCGGCCACCGCGCCGCGGAGCCAGGGCAGGATCGACGCGAGCGTGGCCCGCCGCTTCGTTTCGTCCAGCGTCTGGTATTTCGCGCCGCCAAACGCCGTGGCGTCGCCGCCTTTGGCGGCGTATTTGGATTCAATATACGCCGCGGCCTTTTCGATGCAGTCGAGCGTGTAGGTGTAGCAGGCCTTCTCGTCGTTGTGCCAGGAAATGAACCCGTGCTGGCCCATCATGATGGATTTTGCCTGCGGCTGTTTGCGGCAGATGTCCTGCATGGCGAGGCCGAGTTCGAAGCCGGGCCGCATCCACGGGACGTAGGCCATCTCGCCGCCGAAGATTTCCTGCGTCAGCTTCTGGCAGTTCGCCGACGCCGCGATCGCGATGATCGCATTCGGGTGCATGTGATCGACGTGCTTCGCCGGGATGAAACTGTGCAGCGGCGTGTCGATCGAGGACGCGCGCGGGTTCAGGTTGAACGTCGTGTGCGTGTACATCGCCACCATGTCGTCCTCCGCCTGCGATTTCAGCCCCTTGTCGGCGCGCGCCGCGTAGAGCGGCTGCAGCGCGAGGAGCTTCTGCTGGTACAGCGAGGAAAAGTTCTCGCGCGTGCTGGTCCGGAGATCGCCGCCGGAACCCTTCACCCACAGCACCTCGGTGGCCTGGCCGGTCAGCACGTCCTGCTCGCTGATCTTGGCGGAGGTGTTGCCGCCGCCGGTATTGGTGATGCGTTGATCGCTGCCGAGCAGATTGGAGCGATAGATCAGGCGGCCGACGGGATCGAGTGACGCGGCCTTGGCGTCGTCCCAGAGATAGTTGACGAATTGATACGTGGGCATGGTGAATGTGGGTCGGGAAATAGACCACGCGGCAAGGCCGACGTCAAAAGCCGTCGGTGTCATCCGGGACGGACCGTCAGAGAAGAACGGGGCGCTTCTGGACCGCGACCGCCCTCGGTCGCTTCCGAATCAGGGCGACCGGGGGCGGTCGCGGTCCCAGGGGCTTGCTGGCTCAGGCTTTGATCTTCGCAAACGTCTCGTTCAGCGCCCGCGCGGAGGCCTGCAACGCCTGCTGCTCCTTCGGCCAGAGTTCGACTTCGACGTGCGCGAGCGCGCCGGCGCGGCCGACGATCGTCGGTACGCTGATCGCCACGCCGCGGAGACCGTACGCGCCTTGTTGCACCGTCGAAACGGGCAGCACCTGACGTTTGTCGTGCGCAATGGCGTGAACGACCTCGGCGATGGTGAGACCGACGGCCCAACCGGCGCCGCCCTTGCGGCGAATCACCTCGGCGCCACTGCCCTTGGTGCGCTCGAAAATCTGCGACTGGAACGTCGGCGTGCAGCCGGCGATCTTCGTGAGCGGCAGGCCCGCGTACGTCGCCGACGACCACACGGGAAACATCGAGTCGCCGTGTTCGCCGAGGATCAGCGCCTTCACCTGCGTGGCGGCGAGCTTGAGTTCCTGCGCGATCAGCGAACGGAACCGCGCGGTGTCGAGCATGGTGCCGAGACCGAGCACCTGCTGCCATGGCAGATTGAGTTTCGCCGCGGCCAGCTGAGTCAGGATGTCGACCGGATTGGAAACGACGAACACGAGCGCGTCCTTGCGCAGGCCGGCGGCCTTCATGCTGTCGAGAATCCCGGAGAACAACGCCACGTTGCGGTTGATCAGATCCAGCCGCGACTCGTCGGGCTTGCGGCGCAGGCCGGCGGTGATGACGAACACGTCGCTGTCCTTCGCGCGGTTGTAGTCACCGGCGTAGATCCGTTGATCGGCGATCGACGACGAGCCATGCAGCAAGTCCAGCGCCTCGCCCTCGGCCATGTCGGCGTTCGCATCGAGAATCTGAATCTCGGATACGATGCCCGCGCATTGCAGGGCAAAGGCCGCGTTGGAACCGACGCGGCCGCCGCCGCCGATGATGGAGACTTTCATGAGGAGGGAGGAGTTGAGAGGGGAGAGTTTAGAGTTGAGAGCTGAGAGCGGCGGAAGTTGAGGGCTGAGAGTTGAGGGTTGAGAGCACGACCTGGCGGGCAACGATCCCACACGGAAAGCGGAACGCTCTGGGTCGCTGTTCTCCTCTCAACTCTCAGCTCTCAACCCTCACCTCCGTGAGCGCAGCTCAGGCTTTCATCTGTTTCAGAATCTGTTCGGTCACGGCCCGCACGATCGCCTCGATCGTCGGATCGGACTTTTCGCCGCCGCCGCCGGACTGGCAGCCGCAGTCGCTCTTCGCGGGCGCGGCCGGCGTCTGGCACACGGCGCCGGGGCGGAACTCGGCGCTGTCGCAGAGTTCGCATTCCTTGAGACCCGAACGCGGATCCGGCATGCCGAGCTTCTGGCGGAGATCAATCAGTTCCTTGGCCTGACCGCCGGTGAACCGGTGCAGTCCGCCACCGAGTCCCGCCGCGATCCACACCGTGCGGCAGTAGGAATCGATGTTCTCCATCTTCCAGTAGGCGTCCTCGACATCCTTGCCCCAGCAGATCACGCCGTGGTTCTGCATCAGGACGGCCTGGTGAATCTTGCCGACCTCGCCGACTTCATCCGCATTCGCGGGCGTGCCGGGCGTCTGGTACTTGGCCACGCCAATCTTGCCGAGAAACACTTCCGCTTCGGGAATGAGGCACGAGGGAATATTGACATTGGCAATCGCGAAGGCGGTCGCGTGCGGCGGGTGCGCGTGCACGCAGGACTTCGCAGCGGGCTGGCGTTTCATGATGCCGAAGTGCGTCATGGCTTCGCTGGTACGCTTGCGGGTGCCGGCGAGCTGCTTGCCGTCGAGATCGACGAGGCACATGTCGGCGGGCGTCATGAAGCCCTTGCAGATCAGCGTCGGGGTGCAGAGCGCGAGATTGTCGCCGACGCGGATCGTGATGTTGCCGCCGTTGCCGTCGGTGTAGTCCTTCTGCCAGAGACGCCGGCCCATCTCGCAGATACGTTCCTTGAGGACGTTGATCGCGGGGGAATGGAAAAACTTCTCGATCTCACCGGGGGTTTTCGGATCGGAGCCGGGCGCCCACTTGAATTCGTAATCCGGGACGGATGGTTCGACGGGCTGACGCGAGGAGTGGGAACCGCCGAAGGACGACGTCGCGGGCGCGCCCGAGCCCTTGAAGGACGACTTCAGGCTGCCGCCGCCGAAGACGTCACGCGCGGACGGCGTGAGAATGGAGCCGGCGGGCGGCTGCTCGCCTTTGCGGACAAGTTCCTCGGCTTCACGAGCGGTGATGACTTTGGGCATGGGTCGGTGAAAGTTGGGAGCGGAGAGTTGAACGCTGAAAGTGGAACGGGTCAGACCGTCGGCGGCGTGTAGAAGATCTGATCGATGATCGCGGCGTTGAACGCGTCGACAGGTGTCGGGTTTTCAAAGGGCGCGGTGGCTTCGGCGCCTTCGGTGAAACCAATCACGTGGCCGAGATCGGCCCCGAGGTTGTCGTACACCACGAGGCTATTGCCCTTCGCGAGCGGCGTCATCGCGGCACCGTGGTACTGCTCCTTCGCAAACGGCTGCACGAGCAGGAAACGGCCGCCCTTGTAGGCGGGATCCTGCTGCGAGAGCGTAACGCGACCGATGACGTGTCCGAGGCGCATGATGAAAGGAGAAGGGCGGAGGGAAAAAGGAGTAGCGAACGCGAGTCGGGTGGAGGTGATCAGTGACCGGCTTCGGCGTCCTGCTCGTCGATGACGCCGAGGATGATGTTGCGGAGGGGTGATTTCGGATCCTTCACGTGCGCGCGCGTGTGCGAGCCATCGGTGGACACCAGCACGCGTTGATGCCGGCCGGCGCCGTGCGGATCGAGCGCGAGAAACGGCGCGCCCTCCTCCCTGCCCTGCTCGTCGAGCGGCTGGCAGATGATCGTGCGGTGGCCCACCATGCTGGCATGGCAGACGGTCGTGACAATCACTCCATCGACGCGCGCGACGATCATGGGTGGGTGGGCGTGGCTACGAGCGCCAGCGAGTGGCTGAGAAATGCGGAGCGGAAAACCTGCCACTCGCTGGCGCTCGTAGCCACACCAGGCAGGTGAGGTGTCTGAAAAACTCGGGCGGTTCGGCTCATCTCAATAGATCCGCAGGTTGTCCACCATCACGCAGCGGCGCGTGCGGGTGAATGTCTCCGGCGTCGTGATACCTTCGCCGGTCGTGGTTGCGATCGAGTAGCTGAGGTAGCCTTCGCCGCCGAGGCCGAGGCCGGCGACGCTCGGGCCGTTCTTGACGAAGAGCGTGGTGTCGAGCGCCCGCGCCATCATCGTCATGTGATCGACGTTGAGCGAGTGGATGATCGCGGAGTGCTTGTAGCCGTGCTCGGACTTCTTCGCGAATTCGATGCCCTGCTCGATGCTCTTCACGCGCACAACCGGCAGCATCGGCATCATCTGCTCTTCCATCACGAACGCGTGATCGACATCGGTCTCGGCAAACAGCATCGGCGTGTTCGCGGCCGCACTCGTGCCGGCGTGCTGCGCGAGTACCGACGCGTCGGCGCCAACGAGTTTGCGGTTCAGCACCGCGTGCGAACAACCACCGGCGTCCTTCGAAGTCGTGAATGCTGCGGCCGTGAGTTTTGCGAGCTGCGAGCCGTTGAGCTGGACCGCGCCGGCGATTTTAAGGCCATCGATGAACTTGTCGAAATGCTGCTCGAGCACGAACACCTGCTTCTCGCCGATGCAGAGGAGATTGTTGTCGAACGCGCCGCCCTGGAGGACATCGCGCGCAGCCTTCTTCAGGCAGCCGGTGCCGTCGACCAGCACGGGCGGATTGCCGGGGCCGGCGCAGATCGCGCGCTTGCCGGATTTCATGGCCGCACCAACGACCGCGGGGCCGCCGGTGATGCACAGCAGCCGGATGAATTCGTTTTTCGTGAGCGCGTCGAAGGACTCGAGCGACGGCTTCTCCACGGTGCAGACGAGGTTCTCGATCCCGAGCGCGGCGAAGATGGCCTCGTTGTACGTGCGCACCGCGAGCGCGGCCGAACGCGCGCCGCCCGGATGCGGGTTGAAAACGACTGCGTTGCCGGCAGCGACGATGTTGATGACGTTGCCGCTGAGCGTCGGGACGGAATGCGTCACGGGCAGCACCGCACCGACGACGCCGAAGGGCGTGTGCTCCTCCATCGTGATGCCGTGATCGCCGCTGAGGCCGTAGGGTTTGATCCACTCGACGCCGGGCACGAGCTTCACGATCTGCAGCTTCTCGATCTTGTGCTCGAGGCGGCCGATCTTGGTTTCCTCGAATTCAAACTTGCCCCACTCGGCGGCCTTTTCAGTGCAGAGCGCCTTGACGATTTCGACGACCTTGGCGCGACCGGCGATGCCCTTCGTCTTGAGCTGCTCAAACGCGTCCTGGGCGGCGGCGCAGGCTTCCTTGACGTCGTCGAACACGCCGAAACGCGGACCACCGCGACGAATGGCGGGCGGCGCGGACGCGACGGCGGCGGATACGGCGGGCGACGGCGCGGGTGAAACGATCGGCGAGCGGCCGAGGCTGCGCATCACGTCTTCGACGATCGTGCGCAGCGTCTGTTCGTCGAGTTGAAGGGAGGAGCTCATTTCTTCGCCGGATAGATTTTCTTGTTCAGCACATCGACCGCATCGACGATCCCGACGATCACGGCGTCGACCGGCAGCGTCTTCATGCCGCTGGCCTGGCGCGCGGAGCTGCCCTGGCAGAACAGCACCACTTCATCCAGGCCAGCACCGAGGGCGTCGACGGCGACGATGGTGTTCGAGCCGGCGCGGAACTGGGCGGGATTGGATTCGTCGACGAGCAGCGGCCGCAGGATGACGAGTTTGCGACCCTTCATGGCCTCGTCCTTCTTGGTCGAGACCACGGAGCCGATGACGCGCGCGAGGAACATGGTGATGGAGACGAGTCGAGGTCGAGAGGACGAGAGTCGAGGAGCCGGCAGTCCCGACGCGTGCGTCGGGACGACGCCCGCGGAGACGGAGACTTACTTCTTGGCCGGAGCGGCAGCAGCGACGGGGAGCTTCGGCAGCACCACGGCGACGTCGTCGTGCGGACGCGGAATGACCTGCACGCTGACGACTTCGCCGACGGCACGGGCAGCCTGGGCGCCGGCATCGGTCGCGGCCTTGACGGCGGCGACGTCACCGACGACGACGGCGGACACCAGCGCGTTGCCGACCTGCTTCATCGGACCGGCCAGCGTGACGTTGGCGGACTTGAGCATCGCATCGACGCCGGTGACGAGCGCGGTGAGACCGCGGGTTTCGAGGAGACCAATTGCTTTGGAGGCCATAATAGGATGAGTTGGGTGTTGAGAGTTGAGAGTTGAGAGCTGAGAGACGGAGCGGAGGCGCGAGTGGGAGCGTCGAGAGTGGAGGCGTGAGTCGACTCAGTACTTGGCTGTGATGCAGCGGACGGTTTCGCGGGCGACGACGAGTTCCTCGTTGGCGGGGATCACAAAAACCTTCACGCGCGAGGTGGCGGCGGAGATTTCGCCCTCGGTGCCGCGCACGGCGTTGTTTTTCGCGGCGTCGAGCACGAGGCCGAGATCGGAGAGATTCGCGCAGATCGCAGCGCGGAGATCGGGATTATTTTCGCCGATGCCGGCGGTGAACACGAGCGCATCGCAGCCGCCAAGCTCGACGAGGAAGGCTCCAATCCAGTGGCGCGTCGACTGCACGAAGACATCGAGCGCGAGTTGCGCGCGGGCGTTGCCCTGTTGCGCGGCGGCGCGGACATCGCGGAGATCGTTGCCGACGCCGGAGAGGCCGAGCAGGCCACTCTCCTTCGTCATCTGGCGCTCCGCTTCCGCGAGCGACAGGCCGAGCGTCTTCATCACGAACGGCACCGCGGCCGAATCGAGATCGCCCACGCGATTGTTCTGCGGCAGTCCCGACTGCGGGCTGAGGCCCATGCTCGTGCCGATGGCGACGCCGTCGCGAATACCCGTGACCGAGCTACTGCCGCCGAGATGACACGAGATCACGCGCAACGCCTTCGCCCCGGCGGCGAGGGGCGTCGGTCCCGACTGGTAGAGCTGTTGCACGCGCTGCACGACATCGGCGCGACCGAGCAATTCGGCGGAGCGTTCCGCGGCGAACTTGTGGCTCGCGCCGTGAAACCCGTAGCGCCGCACGCCGGCATCGTACCACGTCTGCGGCACCGCGTAGCGCGAGGAGGCCTCGGGGACCCACTGGTAGAACGCCGTCTCGAACAGCGCGACGAGCGGCACGCCGGGGAGCTTTTCGCGAAAGCGCTGGATGCCGAGTGCGTACGGCGGATTGTGCGCGGGAGCGATCTCGCGAAAGCCGTCGAGGGCGGCGATCACCTTCTCGTCAGCGGGCACGCAGCCCGTCAGATCGCGGCCGAGCACGGTCTTGAAACCGACGCCGTGGAGATCGGCCGCGGAACGGACGTGACCGGCGGCCTGCAGTTCGCCGAGACAATCATCGATCGCCTTGCCGTAGTCGGTCACGCGCTCGTAGCCGCCCTTCGCGAGCAACGACGCGTGATCCGCGCCGTCGAAGCGAAAGAGTCGGAACTTGAACGACGTCGAGCCGAGATTGGCGACGAGGATGTTCATCCGCGGAAAAGGCAGGTGAGTTTGCCCACGGAACACACGGAATACACGGAAGGAAAAGACGGCGGGAGCATTTCAGCTGCGGGCCAAATGCTGCTCAGGTTTTCCGTGTGTTCCGTGTATTCCGTGGGCAACCGGATTGGATCAGGCCGAGGGCTGGACGAGCCACTTGCCGAGACCGGCGAGGTCCTCGTGCGGGCGCGGGATGACCTGGACGGCGACCACTTCGCCGACCTTCGAGGCGGCCTCGGCGGCGGCGTCGATGGCGGCCTTGACCGCGGCGACATCGCCCCGGAAGAACGCGCAGACATAACCGCTGCCGACGGCTTCATAGCCCGTCATGGTGACGCTGGCGGCCTTGAGCGCCGAATCGGCGGCCTCAAGCATTGCGCAGAATCCCTTGGTTTCGATCAGACCGACTGCTTCCTGTGCCATGGTGGAAAAAAGTTAGGAGGTGAGAAGTGAGAGTGGAAGCGCGGCTCAGAGGCCGAGCGTGCGCATGAGATCGGCATGCGGGCGGGCGATGAGGTGCGAGCAGATGAGCTCGCCCACACGCTTGGCAGCTTCGGCGCCGGCTTCGACGGCCGCTTTCACGCTGCCGACGTCGCCTTTGACGACGACGGTGACGAGGCCACCGCCGATTTGGATCTGGCGAACGAGAGTGACGTTCGCGGCTTTGACCATGGCGTCGCTGGCTTCGACGCTGCCTACATAGCCACGGGTTTCTACCATGCCGATGGATTCATTCATGCGAGTATTGGTTGAGAAGTGAGAGCTGGGGATTGCGAGAGGACGAAAGGCTTACTTGAGCAGTTCCACCGGCGTGTCGGGTTGCAGCGCGCAGGCGTTGCCCTCGTCCGTGTCGATATGGACCTCGAGTTTGAAATCGGCATGCACGCGCACGAGCATCCGATCGAACGTCGCCGCGCACGGACCGCCGACGCGCAGCCGCATGTAGTCGCCGGCCTTGACGCCGTAGAAGGCGGCGTCGTCGGGATTCATGTGCACATGCGGCGCGGCGCGAATCACGCCCTCGGGCATTTCAAAAAATCCCGCGGGGCCCATCAGCATGCAGCCGGGCGTGCCCGCGATGTTGCCGGAGGAGCGAATCGGAATGTCGAAGCCGAGCGCGATCGAATCGGTCAGCGCGAGTTCGATCTGATTCAGATCACGACACGGCCCGAGAATTCGCAGATTGGAAATCACCCGGCTGCGCGGCCCGATCAACGTGACCATCTCCTTCGCGGCGAACTGATCTTTCTGATACAGCCATTTCATCGGCGTCAGCTTCGCGCCCTTGCCAAACAATGCTTCGACCGCCGCGGGTGTCAGGTGGCAGTGCCGCGCACTGATATTCACCAGCAGCGGATTCGGCGCCTGCACTGTCCGGGGCGCCTCCTTGCCCAACCGCTGGTAGATCGCCCGCCGCACCAGGTGCTCGATCTCGACGCGATGAGGAAGGGGTGGAGGCAACGACATGGTAGAATTCGGTGCGAAGGGTGGCAATTTCCGCCGGAAAATGACCAAGGAGTCAAGGTAGACATTGCATTTCCTTCCAAAAGATTCCAAAAAACGCCAGAAGCATGCACCCCGAAGAGCGCCAAGCGAAGATTGAAGCCTACCTCCAGAAGGCGGAATTCGCTTCCTTGGAGGAGCTTGCCCAATCCGTGGGTGCGTCCATTTCCACCGTCCGGCGCGATTTGGCGGCCCTAGAGGCCGGCAAGACCATCCGAAGGACCCATGGAGGCGCCCGAACCCTCCAGCCGCCGAAGAGCGACGAGTTCGTGTTCAACGTGCGCGACACGCACCAGGTCGGGGAAAAGGAGCGGCTCGGCGAGGCGTGTGCGGCGCTGATCACGCCGGGCCAGAATGTGATCATCGACAGCGGCACGACGTGCTTTCACGTCGCGAAGCATCTCGGTGAAAAGGTCGCGCAGATCATCACCAACTCGCTGCCGGTCGCGAATCTGTTTTCCGGATCGAACCGCCATGAAGTGCACCTGTCGGGTGGCGTGATTTATCCGCGGCTCGGGACGCTGGTGGGGCCGCACGCGGTGGAGACGTTTTCGCGCATGCACGCGGATGTCGCGATTCTGAGCGGCAGCGGCATCTCGGCCGATGGCATCTACAATTCGCACGCGCTGATCGTCGATATCCAGCGGGCGATGATGGCGGGCGCGGCGAAGGTGATCTTCTGTTTTGATCACACGAAGTTCGGCCGGCGCTCGACGTTCTTCCTCTGCGATTTCTCGCACGTCGATATCGTCGTCACCGACGCCCAAGCCCCGGCTGATCTCGTCGCCGAGCTTCGCGCGAAGGGCATCGACGTGGTCGTGGCGCCGCCAGCATAGCGGCAGCCCGCGAATCACGCGAACCGGAGCGAATCCGAACCGGTGCAGGGCCGACCCACCCGGTCTCAGAGGCTGCGAAAGCCGGCAACGCGGTTGTCAGGCAAAGTAGACATTCGCGTGAATTCGCGTCATTCGCGGGCGATCCCGCCGTTCCCTCAGAGCATCACGTTGTCGATGACGCGGATTTCGTCGATCCACGCCGCGATCGCCAGGAGGGTCGCGCCGGGAACCATTTCCTTCATCTGCTCCATCGTGAGCGGATCGACCATCGAAATGTAGATCACGCGGATCCGCCGGCGCTCGCCGAGCAGATGCGTCGCTTCCGCGATGATGCGATCCGTGCTGCGCACGCCTTGCGCCACCATCTCCTTCGCCTTCAGCAGCGCGCCGTGGATCGCCAGCGCCTCGAGCCGCTGGCCGGACGTGAGTTCGCGATTTCGCACCGTGACCGCGAGGCCATCGCTCTCCCGCACGATCGGCGCCACCACCACCTCGACGCCAAATTCCAGATCCTTGATCATCTTGCGCACCACGGCCGCCTGCTGCGCATCGCGCTGCCCCATCACCACCACCGCGGGTTGAACGACGTTGAGCAGCTTGGCCATGCCGGTGGTGACGCCGCGAAAATGCGACGGCCGCGAGATGCCGCACAGCGGTTTGCTGACGGCCTCTTCCGTGACGAACGTCGAAAATCCCCGCGGAAACATTTCCTCGGTCGAAGGCAGGAACACCACGTCGGCACCGAGCTCGGCACACAGGCGCGCATCCGACTCGGGCGTGCGCGGATAGCGCGCTAAATTCTCGCTCGCGCCAAACGCCAGCGGATTGGCGAAAACAGACACGACCACGACATCGGCGCGCGTCTTAGCCAGCGCGATCAGCGCCGCATGGCCCTCGTGCAAGGCTCCGCTGGTGGGCACGAGTGCGACGGTCTTGCCCGCCTGCTTGAATTGCGCGGTCGCAGACCGCATCTCGGGCACAGATTCGATTTTTTGCATGAAGCCGTTCGCCTTGGGGGTACAACGTCGGGCTTGAACTAACCCCACGCGACCCGTTTGTTCAAGTTTTTCGCCCGGTCATCGCTTCCCTCTTCCACCCACCGTCATGATTCGCATCAACGAAAACTACACCAAGCTGAAGGCCTCCTACCTTTTCAGCGACATCGCCAAGCGCGTGAGCGCCTATGTCGCCGCCAATCCGGCGAAGCCCGTCATCCGGCTGGGCATCGGCGATGTGACCGAGCCGCTCCCTCCGGTGTGCGTGGAAGCGCTGCACGCAGCGACGGACGAGATGGCGAAACGCGGGACGTTCAAGGGCTACGGCCCTGAGCAGGGCTATGCGTTCCTGCGCGAGGCGGTCGCGCAGCACGACTACGCGGCACGCGGGTGCAAAATCGAGGCCGACGAGATCTTCATTTCCGACGGCTCGAAGTGCGATTGCGGCAACATCCAGGAGATCTTCGCGCAGGACATCCGGCTCGCGATTCCCGATCCCGTGTATCCGGTTTACGTCGACACCAACGTCATGGCGGGCCGCACCGGCGCCAGCATCGACGGCCGCTACCAGGGCATCACTTATCTCGAGAGCACGCCGGCCAACGGCTACGTGCCATCGGTCCCGAATGTGGCGACCGATCTGATTTATCTCTGCTTCCCGAACAATCCGACCGGCGCCGTTGCCACCAAGGCGCAGCTCGAGGCCTGGGTCGCCTACGCGAAGAAGAACAAGGCCGTCATCCTCTTCGACTCGGCCTACGAGGCCTACATCCGGAATCCCGCGATTCCCCACTCCATCTATGAGATCGAGGGCGCCCGCGACGTCGCGATCGAGTTCCGCAGCTTCTCCAAGACCGCCGGCTTCACCGGCACACGCTGCGCGTACACCGTGATCCCGAAGAGCCTCATGGCCTACGACGCGGCGGGCAACGCGCACCCGCTCCACGCGCTCTGGAATCGCCGGCACACGACGAAGTTCAACGGCGTCGCGTATCCGATCCAGAAAGCAGCGGCGGCAATCTTCACCGACGCGGGCAAGCAGCAGACGAGCGACCTGATCAACTTCTACCTCGCCAACGCGAAGCTCATTCGCGACGCGATGACCAAGCTGGGCTTCTCCTGCATCGGCGGCGACAACGCCCCGTACATCTGGGTGAACACCGGACGCGACTCGTGGGCGTTCTTCGACACGCTGCTCGAGAAGGCTCAGGTCGTCTGCACGCCCGGCGCGGGCTTCGGGAAGTGCGGCGAGGGCCACGTGCGGATCAGCGCTTTCAACTCGCGCGAGAACGTCGAGACCGCGCTCACGCGGATCGCGGCGGCGTTGAAGTAGGACCAATCGCCCTTTGCCTTTGGACTTTAGCCGTGGCTACGAGCGATGGGTATAAGACCAGGCGCCCAGGTTCTCGAACTTAACCGCGGATTGCGCGGATTATGCGGTTAAAGAAGTTATCCGCGTTATCTGCGAAATCCGCGGTCGATGGGCTTGGCTGCTTGGGCCGCACGCCGGTGGCAAACGACGCTTTCGAAACACGCCGGCTCAGCCTCGCCCCGCTTACTTCTTCACTGCCGCGGCGATCTCCGCGCTGAGTGCGGCGACTGCATTGCTCAGTTGCGCAGCGAGCGAGGCCTCGGTCTTGCCGTCCCAGCGCAAATCGGCGGGATGAAAATTGCCCGTGGCCACCGGCGCGGTTTTTGCGTCGCTCCGGCTCACTTCCCACGTGGCGCGAAATTCGACGGCGCCGCTTGCGCTGCCCTCCGCGGCCAGCACGCGCACGGCCACATCGTAGGCTGGTGTCACAGACCGATCGCGGCGTCCGCCCGCCATGACGACCGAACCCGCCGCGCCGCGCGCCAGCAGGCCTTCGCGCAAAATCCGGCCGATGCCCTGCTCCAGCGGCTCGCCCCAGCGCGCGTAGTCGCGAAATTCAATCTCGTTGTCACCGCGGCGCACGATGATGGGCCGGCCGCGCAGATAACTGGCCAGCTCAATCGGACGAATCTGCACCACGGGCGCGTTGGCCTGCGGCGCGGCGTCGGCGGCGGGCGCCGACAGCAGATAGTACCGCGTGGCGTCGACCGGGGCCTTCGGTAGAATTGAGCAACCGGTCAAACTCCCGGCCAGCACGAGGGCGCCGATCCAAGGCAAGGCCCGGCGAACACGCGTGGTCATCGGGAAACGGTCCGGGCTGGCCGGCAGGGAGTGAGTCGCCATCGGAGTTACTCGGGCCGCTTGCGGCCGACGATCAGCGCGTTGGGATTGCGTTCAAGAAATTCCGCGAGGCGCGACACCGACGCGGCCGCGTCGCCGAGCTGCTGCAGCGCCACGGTGACTTCGTCGCCGAGCGCCGCGTTGCCCGCAAAAAACTTCTGCGTGGCGGCGGCCGCCGCATCGAACGTCTGCATGGCCGCGCGGGCCTCCTTGAGCGTGGCCGCGAGGGCCTGGCTGCTGGGCTCGATCTGCGAGTCGAGGCGCGCGATCGTTTTCCGCAGATCCGTCATCGCGCCGTTCAGGTTGACGAGCACCTGCTTGATTTCCGGGCTGCTGGCGACGGCTTCCACCTGGGCGCCGGTGCGCTTCCATTGTTCGACCGTGCCTTTGAGATCGAGGCCCGCGAGCTGCTTCCGGCCGTCGGCGAGCAGGCCCTTGATCTCGCGCGACAGCCCGTCGAAATCGATCTTCTTCACGTTCGCGAGAATCTCCGTGGCGCTGGCCTGGAACTCTGACACCACCGAGCGCACCCAAGGCACGACCACGTAGCGCGGGTCCGTCAGCTTGGGATCGGCCGGGTATTCCTTCGGATCCTTGAAATCGAGTTCCACGTACAGCAGACCCGTCGCGAGGCCGAGCGTGCCGAGCTGTGCGCGCAGGCCGCGATCTATCATGGTCTGCAGCTCCGCGCGGCTCGCAACGTCGATGACCACGCCCTTGTTGTCGGTGACGACGTCGCGGCTGAATTCGCACACGACGGCGACGACGGAGCGGTTGTTCTGTTGATCGTAGCGGATGTTCAGCGTGGCCACGCGACCCACGCGCACGCCGCGGAGCTTGACCGGCGAGCCGGCGTCGAGGCCGTGAATCGATTCGTCGAAGTAGACGAGGAACCGCTGCGGCTTGGAAAAGAAACTCATCCCGCCAAACGAGAGCAGCGCAATGATCCCCAGGGCAAACGCCCCGATCACGAAGGCTCCGACAAACGCTGGGCTGATCTTCGTCTTCACAGAGCGTGGGCGCGGGGAGAGTGATTCGAATCCATGGAAGGGAGGGCCGGGACGGCAGCGTCCGGCTTCATAGTGGGTTCATTCTGCACGTTCTGTCTAACCTGAACACGTCGGTTGAAAGGTGAAGGGTGAAAGTGGAACGACGCGGAAGACGGTCCGACTGCCCGTCTTCGCACGATGCGCCCGCCGCCCGAGGTTGTCGTCCACTAAACGACAAACTGACCGCACGGCGGGCGCTGGGCTCCGTCCCACTTTCGCCTTTCAACGTTTCGACCTCCGACCCTCGACCTTCCACGGCCTCGACCCGGCCCGGCTAAGTCAGAGTGTCGGTCCGGCGTAGAAACTCCGACACCCGCGGGTCGCGACTGTTCAGGGCCAACTCGCGGGGCGGGCCTTCCGCAATGATCCCCTTGGCCGCGCGTTCCAGCATGATGACGCGATCGGCGATGCTGAAAATCGAAGCCAGCTCGTGCGACACGACGACGATCGTGGTGCCAAACGTCTCGCGAATCTGCAGGACCAGTTCGTCGAGCTTGCGTGACGTCACCGGATCGAGGCCGGCGGACGGTTCGTCGAAAAACACGATCTCCGGATCGAGCGCGAGCGCGCGCGCGAGGCCCGCGCGCTTCTTCATGCCGCCGCTGATTTCCGCGGGATAATGATCCTCGAAGCCGGTGAGTCCCACCTGCGCCAGCTTGAGGGTGGCGATTTCGTTGATCTCCCGCTTGGAGAGGCTCGTGTATTCCTCGAGGGGCAGCGCCACGTTCTGCCGCACGGTCAGCGACGACCACAGCGCGCCACTTTGAAAAAGCATCCCGAATGTCCGCAGCCGCTCGCGGCGCGCCGCGACGTCGTTCAGGCCGAGTTCGTGGCCGAAGAACTTCACCGTCCCGCCGCGCGGTGGGTTGAGCCCCACCATGTGCCGCAGCAACGTGCTCTTGCCGCAGCCGGAACCGCCGATGATGAAAAAGATCTCGCCGCGCCGGACCGTGAAGGAGACGTTTTCGAGGATGGCTTCGCCGTCGTAGCCGCAGATCAGATCCACGACCTCGATGGCGGGAGCCGTGCTGGTGGCGGCGTTCATGGCGTCGCGCCTCCGACCGGGATTCGTCCGCTCCGTCGCGCGCTGCCGGTGATGTGGCCTGCGTTCACCATCCGAGAATGTTGAAGACGACCGCGAAGATCGCGTCGGCGACGATGATGAGCAGGATGGCGGTCACGACGGCGGACGTCGCCGCCTGGCCCACGCCGACGGCGCTGCGCTCCGATTGGAGGCCGCGCAGGCACCCGGCGAGTCCAATGATGAAGCCGAACGTGGTGCCCTTGATGATCCCGACGAAGAGGTCCGACAGATCGACGATGGTGAGCATCTCGATCCAATAGGCCGTCGGTGAAATCGACAGCAACCCGAGCGCGACCGCCATCCCGCCGAGGATACCGAGCGCGTTGGCGTAGAGCGTCAGCAGCGGCAT
This sequence comes from Terrisphaera buseokensis, assembly GCF_047521145.2. GTDB lineage: Bacteria > Verrucomicrobiota > Verrucomicrobiia > Opitutales > Opitutaceae > ER46. Next base: position 6,481,878 of record NZ_CM134186.1, read on the forward strand.
CATCAACAGCAGGGCGAGCATGCGGGGCAGGACCAGGAAATGCACCGCCGAGATGCCGAGGGTTTCCAGGGCGTCGATTTCCTCGTTCGCCTTCATGTTGCCGAGCGTCGCGGCAAACGCCGCGCCCGTGCGCCCGGCCAGCACGACTGCGGTCATGACCGCGCCCATTTCCCGCACCATCGAGAGGCCGATCAGATCCGCGATGAAGATGTCACCGCCGTACTGCCGCAGCACGATCGCACCCGTGTAGGCAAGCGTCACGCCAACGAGAAAGCTGATCAGGCTGACGATCGGCAGGGCCATCGCGCCGCACTGCTGCATTTCGCTGATGCAATCGCCCCAGCGGAACCGGTGCGGTGAGCGCGCGAATTGCACCGCGCTGATCACGAAGTCGCCGACGAACCGCGAGAACTCGCGCACCTTCCGCCAGGAGTCCTGCGTGGCAAGCCCGATCGAGGCGAGAAAGGTGACCGAGCGATCGAACGGCACGCTCGATTCGTGCGAGCCGAGCAACTGCGACAGCAGCATCCGGATTTTTTCCGGCAGCGCCCCGGTGTCGCACATCACGCCCGTCGCGCGACTCCACTCGCGCATCTCGAAGAGGAACAGCAGCAGCGAGGTGTCCCACTTCGTGACGTCGTCAACGCGCACCCGCACGCGCGCCGGCTTGCGATCGCCGAGCAGGCGGCTCCACGACGGTCGCGGGGAGGTGATCTGCCAGGTCCCGCCGAGGGCGACGTCGAGCCCGCCGTCGATCTCCATCGCGGTGGCGCTCGCTTCCCCGGTTTCCAGGCTCGCTGACATCGCAGCACTTCACTCGTGACAGTGCTCCGCGCCAAACCAATTCTCTCCCGCTTCATGCCGCGCTTCGCCACCCTCCTGCTCGATCTCGATGGCACTCTCGTGGACGCGTTCACGACCATTCATCGCAGCTACGTCCACATCCTGCCCACGTTCGGCCGCCCGGCACCCACGATGGAGCAGGTGCGGCGCGCCGTCGGCGGCGGGCTCGAGAACGCGATGCGAAACTTCCTGCCCGACGAACTGATCGCGGACGCAGTGAAGGCGCACGTCGCGTACACCGATCGGATCCTGCTCGAGGACGTGACACTGCTGCCGGGCGCAAAGGAACTCATCGCCGCGCAGCGCGCGGCGGGCGCGACCGTGGCCGTGTTCACCAACAAGCGCGGCGATCACGCGCGGAAGATCTGCGCGCATCTCGGCCTCACCCGCAGCCTCGCCGGCATCTTCGGCGCGGGCGATACGCCGTGGCTGAAGCCGCAGCCGCAGTTCGCGGCGCACGTGCTGACGCAACTCAAGGCGGACGCTGCGACGACGATGCTCGTCGGCGATTCGCCCTTCGATGTGCAGGCGGCGCACAACGGCGGGTTCGTCTGCTGGGCGGTGACGACCGGCACGCATGACGCCGCGCAGCTCCGCACCGCGCGCGCCGAGGCGGTGTTTCCCGATTTGATCGCGTTGCAGGCGAGCTTGGTCTCGGGCTGAGACCGGACGTCTTTCCGCTTTCCCCGCACGCCCCGGCCCGCCAAGGTGCGGACACGGACTCCACTCCGCCCCGATGACGCTCACCCCGATCGACTGGATTATCATTCTGATTTACCTCGGCGGCTGCATGGCCGCGGGGTTGTGGATGCGGCGCTACGTGCGCGGCGTGCAGGACTTCGCGGTCGCCGGGCGCGAGATGGACGTCAACCTCGGCATTGCATCGCTCGCGGCGACGGAGCTCGGCCTTGTGACGATCATGTACACGGCGCAGCTGGGCTACGAAAAGGGTTTCGCCGGCGCGGCGATCGGCCTGCTCATGTGGGCGGCAATCTGGCTCGTGGGCCGCACGGGCTTCGTGATCGGTCCGCTGCGCACCGCGGGTGTGATGACCATTCCGGAACTGTTCGAGAAACGCTTCAGTCCGCGCGTGCGCTGGCTCGCGGGGCTCTTTGTCGTCCTCGGCGGCCTGCTCAACATGGGCATCTTCCTGCGCCTTGGCGGCGAGTTTCTCGTCTACGCCACCGGCATTCCCCCGCAGTGGCTCGAGTGGGTCATGACGGCGTTGCTCGGCCTCGTGCTCGTTTACACCGCGCTCGGCGGCATGCTGTCGGTCCTCATCACCGACTACCTGCAATTCCTCGTCATGGGCGTCGGCATTGTGGTGACGTCCGTGCTGGTGATCCTGCACGTCGGCTGGGGCAATCTGCTCGACGGTCTGAATGCCGCGTGGGCCACCGGCGGTGCCGTGGGCGCCAAGGAAGGACTCGTCGCCCACCCGTTCAATCCGCTGCACAGCTCCAGCTTCGGCTGGGGTTATCTCGTCTGGCAGTTCGCGTTTCAGATCGCGTGTGCGACGACCTGGCAGACGCAGATCAGCCGGGTGCTCGCAGCCCGCGACGCCGCGACGGCCAAGACAATGTATCGCCGCACGTCGTTCTACTTTGTGGGTCGTTTTCTGCTGCCGGGGCTCTGGGGCGCGGCGGCGTTCGTATGGTTCAGCCAGCACGGCGGGCTGCCGAAGGATCTGACCTCGCTGACCGCGATGCCCAACTACCTCAGCCTCGTGCTGCCGGCGGGCGTCATCGGGATTGTCGTCGCCGCGATGCTCGCAGCCGAGATGTCCACGGATAGCGGATACATGCTTACCTGGGCCACGGTAATCTACAACGACATCGTCACGCCCTGCCTGAAGAAGCCGCTTTCGCCCAAAGGCGAGCTCCGGCTCACGCGCGGTCTGGTTCTGGGCATCGCCGTTTTTCTGCTGTTCTACGGCTTGTGGTATGAGCTGCCGGGCAACGCCTGGGATTATCTCGCGGTCACGGGCAACATCTACCTCGCGAGTGTCTTCACGCTGCTCGTCGCCGGGCTTTACTGGCCCCGCGCGAACTCCACCGGTGCCGCGGCGGCCCTCGTGCTCGGCGCGGTCGGTCCCATCGTGTTTCTCATCCTGGGCAAGACCTACAGCATTCCGCCCGAAGTCGCCGGCGCCTCGTCGTTCCTCCTCGCCGGCGTCGGCATGGTGGTCGGCTCGCTCCTCTCCGCCCCGCCCGCTCCGCGCTCCGCCTCCGTCTCCGCGTCATGAATACCGTCCTCATCTGGTTCTGGTCCGCGCTCATCTTCGCCTCGATCGCGTGGTACGGCTTTCTGGTGTTTTATGTCGGCATCAAGGCGGGACGCGAAGTCCGCGAGCTGACGCGCACGCTCTCCAAGAAAGAGTAACGTCGCGGCCGCACACCGCCGTCGGCCGGGACGCTGCCAGCGGTCACGGGCCCGGCTCGTGCGCCTTGGCCACCTCGAGCGCCAGCGCCTCCAGAGAAAGCCAGATGTCGCGGAGAAACGCGACCAGTGCGGCGATCAGCAAGAGGATGCTGGCCATGAAAATCACCACGAGGCCCAGGCCGAATTCCCGCCGCTCCGACGCGTCGATGAAAATGGCGAGCACGAGCAGGCAGGAGCTCAGCATGCTGAGCGCGGCGTAGGTCACGGCCCGGCGCATGAGCTGGGCGCGCCGCCACAGAATCGCGAGCTGGCTCTCAAGATGGGCCCGGTGTTCCGCCGGCCCGTGCCGCAGGTCGCCGGCGAGCGAGCGCGTGCGATCGACGACGCGGCCCAGGCGATTGGTCAGCGTAAGCATGAGCGCACCGACGCCCGACAACAGAATGACCGGCGTAATCGCCGTCTGGATGACGTTCAGGAAGCCGCTCGAGGTGTCCGGTACCACCCGGGCAGACTGCCGCCCGCGTGGTGCCGGGCGCAATCTCGGTTTCCCATCCGGTTTGGGTACGTCCGTGGCTTGTTCCGGGCGACGGCGGCGCTAGACCGACATCATACTGAAAAGAGTGAAGAGAGAAGAGCTCCCGCGAATCACGCGAACCGACGCGAATTTTTGAGGCAAAATGAGATCCGTCCGCTCCCGACTACGCTCACCGCCGGATGAGGGCTTGCTCTTGTTTGATCTCATTCGCGTCCATGGGCGTGATTCGCGGGCAGCTGAGTTGTTTCAGCTAAAAGGAGCCACGCTCCCGCTTCGGCTTCACTTTTTCCGCCCGGTGTCCATCCGTGTTCCGTTGTGGTGAAACTTTCCTCTGCTCAGCCCGCGGCGACGCTCACGGGCGTCGTCGAACGGATCATCTTTCTCAACGAGGAAAACCACTACACGATCGCGGAGTTCCGGCCGGACGCGCCCGCCCGGGCCACTGGCAGCGTCGAACCCAAGACGCGGCCGGAACTCGTGACGATCGTCGGCCCGCTCCCGGGCGTGGAATGCGGCGAGACCTTGCACCTCGCCGGTGAATGGACGCGTCACGCCCAGCACGGCGCGCAGTTCAAGATCGCGACCTTCAAGAGTGAACTGCCCGCGAGCGTGTATGGGATCCGGAAATACCTCGGCAGCGGCCTCGTGCCGGGCATCGGCAAGGTGTACGCGAACAAGATCGTGGATGCGTTCGGCACCGACACCTTTCGGGTGCTGAGCGAGGAGTCGGGCCGGCTGCGCGACGTCGAGGGCATCGGCAAAAAACGCGCCAGCGCCATCAAGGTCGCCTGGGACGCCAAACGCACCGAGCGCGAGCTGTATATCTTTCTCCAGACCTACGGCGTCACGCCGTCACAGTGCATCAAGCTGGTGAAACAGTACGGTGGCGAGGCCAAGGCCATCCTGACCACGCAGCCGTACCGGGTCGCCCGCGAAATCGACGGCATCGGCTTCAAGACCGCGGATCGCATCGCCATCAACCTCGGCTTCGCCAACGACGCACCGCCGCGACTCGACGCCGGCCTGCTCTACGCGTTGGAAATCCTGCAGGAGGACGGTCACACCGCCTACGGCGAAAATGAGCTCCGCGACTACACGGCGAATTTGTTGGAAACCGATTCGAAGCTGGTCGAAGCCCGCATCGCCGCGCTCGTCGAAACGAAGGCCATCGTGCGGCACGACCTGGGACCGCGACCGCCCCCGGTCGCTTCGGAACATGCCACCGAGGGCGGTCACGGTCCCAGCCTGATTCAGCTGCCGCACAACGATCGGGCCGAACAGAAAATCGCCGCCACCGTGGCGCGCTTGGTCCGTGTCGCCAGTGGGCTACCGCCGATCAAAGTCGACGCCGCCGTCCAATGGGCGGAGCAAAAGGCAGGTTTCGTGTTTCACGAACTGCAGCGCACGGCGGTGCGATCGGCGCTCACGAGCAAGCTCTCGATCCTCACCGGTGGTCCGGGGACCGGCAAAACGACGATCCTGCGCGCCCTCGTCGAGATTCTGAAGGCGAAGAAAGTCCGCGTGCACCTCGCCGCCCCAACCGGCCGCGCGGCGCAACGACTCTCCGAGACGACCGGCGGCTACGCCTCGACCATTCACCGGTTGCTCAAGTTCGACGCCGCGAAGGGCGGTTTCACCGCCAACGAGCACACGCCGCTGTCGACCGACTTTCTCATCGTGGACGAGGCCTCGATGCTCGACACCCGGCTCGCCGCTGCGCTGCTGCAGGCCGTGCCCTCGCGTGCGCACCTGCTCCTGGTCGGCGACACGGATCAGTTACCCAGCGTCGGGGCTGGCAACGTACTGAAGGACTTGATCGCGTGCAGCGGCGCGCAGGGCGCCGACGCTCCCGCCGTGCCCACGACGCGCCTGTCGGTGATCTATCGGCAACAGGGCCAGAGCCTGATCGTGACGACCGCGCACGCGATCAACGCCGGCGATCCGTCGCTGCCCCCGGTGATCGCCGAGGTGTCGGGCGCGCAGGTCTGGTCGGATCTCAACTTCGTCGCGGCCAGCGACGCGGAGGACTGCATCCGCAAGGTGCAGCAGCTCGTGACTGAGTTCATTCCGCGCATGCTCAAATGGCCGCACCCGGTGAACGACGTGCAGATTCTGGCGCCGATGCACAAGGGCGTAGCCGGCGTCGGGAATCTGAACGCCCAGCTGCAGGCGACGCTGAATGGCCACACCAAGGGACTGAGGGCGGCCGGCGGAGAATTTCGCCCCGGCGACAAGGTCATCCAGCTGCGCAACGACTACGACAAAAACCTCTTCAACGGCGACATCGGGACCGTGGTGGCCGTCGATCCCGAGGCCGGCACGCTCCAGGCGGATTTCGACGGCGACCGGCATGAGTTCGACCGCGGCGACACCGGCAATCTCGCGCTCGCCTACGCCATCAGCATCCACAAGTCGCAGGGCAGCGAGTACCCCGTCGTGATCGTGCCGCTGCTCAAGGCCCACTTCATGATGCTGCAACGCAACCTGCTCTATACCGCCATCACCCGGGGAAAGAAAAAGGTGTTCATCGTCGGCGAGCCCGCCGCCTACGTGATGGCCGTGCGCAACAGCGAGTCGAAGCAGCGCGTGACGCACCTGCAGCAACGGATCACTCCCCTGATGCCGCACTCCGCAGGATCACCGCCGCGATAACTGGCAACTTTTCCGGCACGATTACGGGATAGTGTCGGATTACTTGACGCTCCTGCGTCGAAAGGAGCTTCCTGTCTGCGCTGTCAGAATTTCTAAGTGCGCCACCCCGCGTCTCCTACATCGCACCACACCTGAAAGCACCTAGAGTGGCACAAGGCATGCGAACGAAGGCTCAAGCGCATGAAAACCATTCCCTCTCTCGTCCTTGTCGCCTCCGCGCTCTTTGCCGTCTCCTCCGTTCAAGCGGCTGCGGTGGCGTTTGCCAGCCGTGCTTCGTTCGTTTCAACCTATCCCGGGGCATCGGTCGAGAATTGGGACTCCTACGTCGTCGGTACGACCGTCGCTAATGGGGCCTCGCTCGGCGGAATCACCTACAATTCCAGCACGGGGATCTCGATCGTCACGTCACAGTTCCTGACATCGACGGGCGCGAACGGACTCGGCCGCACGCCGACGGAGTTTTTTGACGTGGCCGACCAGATCACGTTCACCTTCGGCAGCGCGCTGACGGCCTTCGGCATCGATATCAACACGTTCGCGACGGCCAATGGCGCCTATTCGCTGACCACGAACACCGGTGAGGTCATCGCCAGTGTGTTTGATCCGTTCCCCGTTGGCGGCACGGGCCAGTTTGCCGGCTTTGTGAGCAACGTGGCTTTCACCTCTGTCACCGTGAAGTCGCTGTCCGACGTCTATTCCCTCGATACCCTCCGCTTCGTGACCGCCAACGTCGGCAGCCGGACGCCCGACGGCGGGTTTACGTTCGCACTCCTCGGTTCGGCGCTCGTCGGGTTGTTCGCCTTGCGTCGCCGCTTGGCCTGAGTCGGTAGGATTAGGGTCGGACGGCCGACACAGCGGAGAGATCCACTCCCGAAATCCGTACTGGAACCATTGCCCTGACGAATCCGCCAGCTGTCGGCAATCTGTGGCGGCCCCCCGGCCAAGCGTCCGACGCTCTAATACTTCGGAATCTATCGGCTTTGGGATAGCACATTGGCGCATACTCAGCTAAGGCAACGCCTGCTGTGTCCTCGCCGTTGCCCCAGTCACACGCAGATCGTGGCGCCCGGGCTTTTGCCACCACCCGATGGACGGTTGTCTTGACGGCAGGCGGTTCGACTTCCGCCGATAGTGCGGCCGCCCTCGAGCAGCTGTGCCGCGCCTATTGGTATCCGCTCTACTTTCACGCGCGGGGCCGGGGACTTTCGCCCCACGATGCGGAAGACCTGATCCAGTCGTTCTTCGCTTTCCTGCTGGAGAAGGCTGTCATCGCGCGCGCCGACCGCGAACGCGGACGGTTTCGCACGTTCCTCCTGAGCGCGCTGGAAAATTTTCACGCCAACGCCCGGGCACGCGCGGGGAGCCTCAAGCGGGGCGGCGGCACGGTCATCGTCTCGTTCGATGAATTCCAGGCCGAGGCGCGTTATCAGCACGAACCGAGCACCACGCTGACTCCGGAGCGGCTGTTCGATCAGAAGTGGGCGGCAAGCCTGCTCGAACAGGTTCTTCAAATCCTGCGGCAGGAATACACGGCGGCGGGCAAGGGTCCACTCTTCGATGACTTGCGCAGCGTGCTGTGGGGCGGTCGGGGCGAGGCCAGTCACGCCGATCTGGCCCGCAAGCTCGGCTCCACGGAAGGGGCGGTCCGGGTCGCGGTCCACCGTCTCCGCCTCCGTTTCAAGGAATGCCTGCAGGCCGAGGTGGCCCACACCGTCGTCAATCCGGACGACGTCAACGATGAGCTTCGGCACCTGCTCGACGCACTGAGCGTGTAACAACGGCACGATTTTCCGTTAGGACAGGCTGGCTACCCCCTTCACCCATGACGCCGACGCACGTCTGCCAGACTTGCGGTTCCACCCGCACAACCGCGGCCAATGATGGCTTCTGCACCGCCTGCATGTTGCGCAGCGCGTTGATCGACACCGATCCCGACACCACCGTCATCATGACGAGCGCCCTCAAGCTGCCGCGCCCCTTCGGGGCCTACGAACTGGAAACGGAAATCGCGCGGGGCGGGATGGGCGTCGTGTACAAGGCCCGGCAATCCCGCCTCAATCGCACGGTAGCGCTCAAAGTGCTGATCTCGGGAGCGTACTCGAGCGAGTCGCTGCTCCGCCGCTTCCAAACCGAGGCCGAGTCGGCCGCGGCGCTGCAACATCCGGGTATCGTCGCGATCCACGAGTTCGGCGAATGGGACAACCAGCCCTACTATACGATGGACTACGTCGAGGGACGTAACCTTTCCGAGGTGGCCGGAGGCCTGCCCCTCGATCCCACCCGCGCGGCACGCTACCTCCACGCCATCGCCGAAGCCGTCTATTTTGCGCACGAACGCGGCATCCTGCATCGCGACTTGAAGCCTTCCAACGTGCTCATCGACCGGGACGACAAGCCGCGGGTCGCGGACTTCGGTCTGGCAAAGCGGCTTCGCGGCGGGTCGGACGCTACCCTGGCGGGACAAATGCTCGGGTCGCCCAACTACGCGTCACCGGAACAGGCCGCCGGGCGGCAGCAGGACGTCGGGGTGACGAGCGACGTGTATTCGCTCGGTGCAATCCTCTACACCCTGCTCACGGGACGGCCTGTGTTTCTCGGCAACACGGTGGAGGAAACCCTGCGGCTTGTCTTCAACGCAGAGCCCGTCGCCCCGCGGGACATCAACCGCACAGTGCCTCGCGATCTCGAGACGATCTCCCTGAAGTGCCTCGAGAAAGATCCCGCTCGCCGGTATGCTTCTGCGCGGGTGTTGGCGGAGGAATTGCAGCGTTTCCTCCAAGGTCAGCCGATCCTGGCGCGACCCGTCTCGCCCCCCGAACAACTCTGGCGCTGGGGCCGGCGGCATCCGACGTTTGCGGCGCTCGCTGCCACCGTCGTCCTGGCCCTCACGGCCACGTCCGTCATCTTCTATACGTCGGCCCGGCGCATCGAACATGCCCGAGCCAAGGAACAGATCGCGCTGCGCGAAGCTCAGGACGACCTTTACGCCGCCAACATGCTGGTGGCCTCGTTCGGTTTCACCGCCGCCGCCGGTTACGATCCCAAATCGCTCCGCCACTCCCTCGACCGCACGCGGCCGAAAACCGATGGGCGGGACGTCCGCGGTTTCGAGTGGCGTCACTTCTGGTACCGCGGGCAGTCTGACGCCCTCGCGACGTTGCGCGGCCACGATCACATGGTGACCGCGGCGCTGTTTTCTCCCGACGGCAACCGCGTGGCCACCCACAGCCACGACCGCAGTCTGAAATTTTGGGAGCCGACGAGCGGACGGGAAACCCACAGCGTCCCGGACGTGGCCCAGGCAGGCGGCTTCACGCCCGACGGACAGGAATTCGTCTTCAGCCGGCCGGACCAATCCCTCTGGCAATTCGATCTGCGCACGCGGGAACTGAAACAGGTCCTCGCGCCCACGGGACAACTGATCGCGCTCCATCCTGACGGACGGCAGGCAGTCATCGTTGGCTCCAACGGCCGGCCGGAATTGCGCTCCCTCGGCGCGCCTGGTCCGCAGGAAAAAGGCGCGCCGTTGCCACTGGAAGCGTGCTCCGCGATGGCCGCGGACGGGCGCACCGCCGCGGTCGCAGGGCCCCATTTGGAGGGCGCCATAGTCGTCGTCGATCTTGGAACGAATCGCGAGGTGGCAGTCCTGCGGGATCCTCGACCGGTGACCGGCTTGGCGCTCTCGCCTGACGGGACGTGCCTAGTCTCAGCCAGCTTCGACGGCGTGCTGAAAATCTGGCGGGTGAGCGACGGAAAAATGGAACGGGCGCTCAAGGCGTTTCTCGATCCCGTGTGGGCCCTCGCGTTTTCCGCCGACGGCCAGTCCTTCGCCGCCGGCGGCAACAACCGTGAAGTGGGCATCTGGTCCGCCTCGTCGTGGTCCAGGACGGAGCGCCTTTTCGGTCACGAAAGCACCCTGCACTCCCTCGCGTTCTCGCCCGACGGCCAGCGCCTGGTGAGCGGCGCGGAGGATGAACTCGCGCACATCTGGCCAGCCAAGGCGCGGCGACTCCCGGACGAGAAACTGAAGCTGCTGCGCGGACCCGGACCGGCTGACCGCACGCCCGGCATCGCGTTCTCACCCGATAGCAAACGCTTCGCGGGCACGGCAGCCGACGGTACGATCACAATCTGGCGCACCGACACCATGGAAAGCGTGGCGACATTTCCGAGCGATGTGAGATCGGTGGCTTTTTCACCCGACGGGGAATCGCTGCTGAGCGAAGACTTCCACGGCGTGGTGCAACGCTGGTCAGTGCAGGGAGCGCCGCAGGCGCACGCCCCGTCCGCATCCCCGAGCCTGGTCAACTGGCAGGTCGGGCCTCTCACGCCGAAAGAGCGTGTCGCGCTGGTGGCCGAACAGCGCGAGACGCGCGCGCAACGCCGGCTCTGTGAAATTCCCAGCGCGCGCGACGGGATCAACGCCGGCAAGATGCTTTCCACGCACACGATCGCACTGACCCCTGACGGTCAGACGATGTTCGTCGGTCTGCCCGACGGCATGATTCAAGTCTGGAACGTCGAGACCCGGTTACCCCGCTTCACTTTCAGGGCGCACAAGCTCGGTGTCACGGCGCTCGCGGTCTCGGAGGACGGTCGCTACCTCGCGACCGGGAGCATGGACAACACGACCAAGCTGATCGACGCCGCCACGGGCGACACCCTGGCCACCTTCAACGCTCACAACCGGCCGGTCTGGGCTGTCGCCTTTTCCCCCGATGGCCAGACCCTGGCGGCCGGCAGTTGCGACAAGGTAATCATCCTCTGCAGCGTGCCGCTGCGGCGCCACGTCTCGAACCTGCCGCTCTATGCAGGCTTGCCGGAAGGCTACGAACAGGAGGTGCGGCTCATGCGGTTTTCACCCGACGGCAACATTCTCGCCGCCGCCCTGGGCGACGGCACGCTGCGTTTCTTCCGCGCCGCACCCTTCAGTCAGACAGACGCCGAAGCTGCGCCCGACTCCGCAAGACTGGCGCTGCGCCCGTAGGGCCAATCCGGTTACGCGCGCGCGGGCCCCGAGCGCGCGTGTGGCGGTCGACGGAAATGCGCTCGCCGACGACGGGGCGAAGAAATTCCGCCGGCCCGTGTAACATTTCGACCTGGTTCCGTTAGAACCCAGGTAAGCCACACCCCGTCTCGGCTCACCCGCGACCGGACCCTCGGCTTCGTTCCCACCCGATCGCGAAAACAACCCCTGCCCGTCATGCACGTCCTCCCAGCTCACACCCGCACTCTGTCACGCGTTCTCATCGCCGGGCTTTTCATCCGCATTCTCGGCCTCGGCGTATCCGCCGACGTCGTCACCGATTGGAACGCCACCCTCGAGTCGGCCTTGCGGAATCCAACGCCTTCGCCCGCCGTTCAGGTCCGGGCCTCCGCCATCGTCCACGGCGCGATCTTTGACGCCGTCAACGGCATCGCCCGCAAATACGCTCCCTTGCGCGTCACCGATCCAGCGCCTCCCGGCGCGCGCGCCGAGGCCGCCGCCGCGCAGGCCGCCTACACCACGCTGCTCAGTCTCTTTCCGACGAAGCAGGCACTCTTCGACACGCAGCTCGCCGCTTCGCTCGCGCAGATTCCCGGCAGCGAAGGCAACAGCCAGTCGATCGCGTCGGGTCGCGCCTGGGGTGAAACCGTCGCGCAACAAATCCTGGCCTGGCGCGCGAACGACGGCTTCTCGCAGGTGCTGACGTACACCGGCAGCAGCGCGGCCGGCTACTGGCGTCACGCCCCGCTGGCCGCCGCGCCCGCCGGGGGTTTGAGCATGACCGTGACCACCCCGTTTGCGCTTACGAATCCCGCGGCGTTCGAGCCGGGCCCGCCCTACGGCAACGCCGATCGCGCCGCGGCCATGGCCACGGCCGCGTACGCCGCCGATGTGAATGAGGTTAAGGCGAAAGGCGGCACCGTCAGCACGGTCCGCACGGCAGCGCAGGCGATTCTCGCGCAGTTCATCAACGTCGCCGACGGCGTCGACATCAACACGTACGTACGCCAAGCGCTGCCCGCAAACGCCCGGCTGGTGGACAACGCCCGCACGTTCGCGCTGCTCAACATCGCGGCGAACGACGCGACGATCGTGTGCTTTCAATCCAAATACAAATACGGTCTCTGGCGCCCGCTGCAGGCGATTCCGTTCGCGGACGAGGACGGCAACGTCGCGACCGCGCCGGATTCAGCCTGGGTGCCGCTCGGGGCCACGCCGTCGCACCCCGAGTTTTTGTCGGGGCACGCGATTGTCTCCTCAGCCATGCTAGCGGTGGCCGCCGCGATTCTCGGCGATGACACGACCTTCACGCTGACCACGACGAATCCCGGGGCGCCGGCGATCACACCGGTGTTCACCAGCTTCAGCGCCTACTCGGACGCCATCGTCGAGGCGCGAATCAACATCGGTTTCCATTTCCGCACGGCCTGCACGCTCGGCCAGTCGATCGGCTACGCGGTCGCGGGGCAAATCGTGCGTAGCGCATTGCTGCCGCAGGCCGGAAGCGGCCTCGTGAATCTCGCTCTGCGCGGCCGCGCCGGCACCGGCGCCGATACGCTCGTCGCCGGATTCGTGGTCGGGGCGGGATCCCGCCAGGTCCTGATTCGCGGCGTCGGTCCCGCGCTCGCCGGTTACGGCGTGACGGCCGCACTCGCCGATCCTCGGATCGTTATCTATGATGGCGCCGGCCGCACGGTCGCAGAAAACGACAACTGGTCTTCCGGCGGAGCCGCCGCAAGTGCGGCGTTGACGACAGCCAGCGGACGCGCGGGCGCCTTTCCCCTCGCCGCCAACTCTCTCGACGCCGCCCTGCTCACGACGCTGTCGCCGGGCGCCTATTCGGTGCACGTCAGCAGCACCACGTCCGCCAGCGGGATCGCCCTGATCGAAGCCTACGAAGTGCCTTAACCCTCCGGGCTGAACCCGCCGCCGAACCACCGCCGCGGGTCGCGTTTCGCCCTCAGCCCAACCCAACCGTCCCATGACCCCACGCTCCGAAACCATCTATCTCATCACGATCCTCGTGACGCTCTGGATCGTCCTGCCCTTGATTCCGGCGATTCTTCTCTACCGTCTGTTTCCGCAGTCGAAAGTCACCGCGGAGGGCGTCGTCAGCAACTGGAAGATTCGCGCCACCGGTGCGTTTGGCGGCTACCTGGCTGTCTTCGCTCCCGGTTATCACCCGATCAACCTGGGGATCTCTTCAGTCCTCAGTCCGATCTCATGCGTGTGGGAAATCTCAGCCAATGTGGAACTCAAGGATAGTAACGGGAAGTCCGTCCCTGTGATTAACCGACCGCCACTCGTTGTGACCTTAGAACCCGACGGGGTCGCCAAGAGCAGTCAGTTCGTCCAGGTCAAAATCCCCTCGTTGGGGCCGGATCTTCCCCGTTCCATCGTGACGATTGAATCGCCGAAGTTCGGTCGGGAGGCGATCAATCTGGACGATCCCGCCGTGCGTGAACGCATCGAGATTCAAGGCACGAAGGTTCGTTTCAAACAACCGATCGTCATCGCCCAGGAAGGCGACGGAAAGCTGTACGTTGACAAGACTTACCTCGAGCCCTCGTCCCAATGAAGCCGCTCTTCCGCTCCATCTTCGCTGCACTTGGATCGCTTTGCATCGTGGCCTCGTCCGCGGCGACCGATCTGCGCGGCCGGGTCGACGGACTTCACCGCTATTCGCCGACCGCGTTTCCGGTGGCACGAATGCAGGTGGCCATCTGGACCGCGGTCGCGCCGCCTGCCCAACCTCGGCTCGTCGCGTCCGCCACCACGGGCCAGGATGGCATGTATGCCCTGCGCGGCATTGCCCCCGGCAGCTATGTGATCATCGCCAACAATCTCCGCTACCCCATCACGGTGAGACCGGGACAGTGGCAGGACATCCCGCCAATTCTGATTCGGTACTAGTGCGATCCTCCCGCTCGCGCTCGCGGCTGCACCCGCCGGCGCGGGCGCCCATTTGCGATTCCGGCGATGCCATGCAGCTTGGGCTTTCATGCGCGCTCAACTCGTTCACTCACCGGGTGAGGTCGGAGTCACCGGCATCGCGGCCCATGATTCCAAACCCGACGATCGCCAGCTGCTGGATGCCTACTCGGAGAGTGTGGCCAGCGCCGTCGATCGCGCGAGCCCGGCTGTCATTCATCTCGAAGTGCGCGGCAGTCCCGAGTCCGCCGAACGGAATCCGGAAGCCCCGGTCGGCAGCGGTTCGGGTTTCTTCATTTCGCCCGACGGCTATGCGCTGACCAACAGCCACGTCGTCCACGGCGCCCGCGACATCAATGTCGTCCTCGCCGACGGCCGGCGGCTGCGGGCGGATCTGATCGGCGACGATCCCGACACGGATCTCGCGGTCGTGCGGGTGAACGCCGCAGACGCGGCGCATCTCGAACTCGCCGACTCGGATCGCATCAAGCCGGGCCAGATCGCCGTCGCCATCGGCAGTCCGATGGGGTTCCAGCAAACGGTCACCGCGGGCATCGTCAGCGCCGTCGGCCGTTCCCTCCGCGCGCAATCCGGCCGAACCATCGACAACGTCATCCAGACTGATGCCGCGCTCAACCCGGGTAATTCCGGCGGGCCGCTGATCGACACCCGGGGCCGCGTCATCGGCGTCAATACCGCCATCATCCGCCCCGCCCAAGGCATCTGTTTCGCCATCGCCAGCAACATCGCCTACTGGGTCGCCGGCTGGCTCATCAAGGAAGGCCGCGTCCGGCGCAGCTTCATCGGCGTGGCAGGCCAGACGGTGCCGCTGCTCCGGAGACTCGTCCTGGCCTACCGACTCGCAGCCGGGAGCGGAGTACGGGTGGCGGGAGTGGAGCCCGGCAGTCCCGCCGCCCGGGCCAGCATGCGCGAGGGCGACGTCATCGTGGCGTTCGACCACCTTGACACGCCCCGAATCGAAGCCCTGCATCGCACGCTCACGGCCGATCGGATCGGCCGGGCGGCGGAAGTACGGGTGCTGCGAGGCGTCGAGTTGCTCACACTCGCCGTCACGCCGCTGGAGTGGCCCGTGACCTGACGTCCCGGCACTCCCGCCCGATTTCATCCCACGTCCTCTCCCGACCCGCACACCGTCTACCACTGTTCGCCGCAAACGGCTTGGCGTCGGGTCCGGCGCCACCCACAGTGGCCGCCAGCGTAGCGCCGCCTTCCCCGCGGCGTAGTGTCCATCGTCTCGATTTCCCTTCACCATGCATCGCTTCGTCCTCTGCGCCCTGCTCCTCGCCGCGCCCGTTTTCAGCGCCACCCAGCCGCCCGCGAGCGTGCCGGGTTTCACGTTCGTCAAGACCGTCGGCGACATCTCCGAATACACGCTCGATTCCAACGGCCTCTCGGTCCTGCTGCAGCCGGAACATTCGAGTCCGACGCTGACCTTCATGGTCACGTATCGCGTGGGCTCGCGCAACGAGGTGACCGGCACGACGGGCGCGACGCATCTGCTCGAGCATCTGATGTTCAAGGGCAGCCCGAGTTTCAACGACGCGAAGGGCAACAGCGTGAAACAGTTCCTCGAGCGCATCGGCGGACTCTACAACGCCACGACTTGGCTGGATCGCACCAACTACTACGCGAACATCGGCCGCAGCCATCTCGAATCCTACATGGCGATTGAGTCGGATCGCATGCGCAACCTCTGGCTCCGGGAGGAGGATCGCCGGCCGGAAATGACCGTCGTTCGCAATGAATTCGAACGCGGCGAAAACTCGCCGTTCCAGGCGTTGATCAAGGAAATCTTCCAGTCGGCCTTCGTCGCTCACCCCTATCACCACAGCACGATCGGCTGGCGCAGCGACATCGAGAAGGTGTCGATCGAGAAGCTGAAGGAGTTTTACGACACCTTCTACTGGCCCGACAACGCCACCGCCTCACTCATCGGCGACTTCGAACCCGCCGCGGCGCTCGAGTTGGTCAAAAAATATTACGGCGCCTTCCCGCGCGCGCCGAAGCCGATTCCCCAAGTCTACACGGAAGAGCCCGAGCAGACCGGCCCGCGCCGCGTCACCGTCAAACGCCCCGGCCAGCTCGGCGTCGTCGCCATCGGTCACCGCGTCCCCGCTGCCACGCACGCCGACTATCCGGCCTACGCGCTGCTCACCGCCATCCTCACCGACGGCAAGAACAGCCGCATGTACAAGGCGATCACGGACAAAAACATTTCGACCGGGGTGCAGGCGTTCATGGGCTTCAACCGCGATCCGTCGATGCACATCATCTTTGTGCCGCTCGCGCCCGGTTCGAAACACGAGGACGCCGAGAAGATCGCCGTTGAGGAACTCGAACGCCTGAAGCAGGACGGCGTGAGCGACGCGGAGTTGAAATCCGCGATCGCGAAGACGCTCGCCGACGCCGCGTTTCAACGCGACGGCTCGTTCGCCATCGCCGGCAACCTGAACGAGTGCATCGCCGCGGGCGACTGGACGCTCTTCTACCGCATTGAGGAAGCCACGCGCAAGGTCACGGCCGCCGACGTCCAGCGCGTCGCGAAACAGTACCTCAACGTCGATCAAAGCACGACCGGTTGGTTCATTCCCACCACGCCCGGCGGCGGCGCACCCGCCGCGAAAAAGCCTGCCCTGCAGGAAAACGCCAAGGTCAGCGACGGCCCCTATTTCTACCGCACGCCCGGCGAAGACTTCTCGGCGCTCGAGGCCCAACCCGGCACCGGCGCCACCTCCGCTGCCGGCGGCGGCGCGGCCGCGCCCACCAACATTGCCGCCAAGGCCGTGCGCGCCAAAATCGCCGGCATCGACGTCATCGCGTATCCGACTGGTGTGAAGAACGTGGTGACGCTACGCGGTTCGCTGCCCGCCGGCGATGCGTTTGCCGGCAATGGCAATCCGGCCATTCCGACGCTCACGGGCATGTTGCTCGACGAAGGCACGACGCAGAAGGACAAGTTCGCCATCGCGGAGATGCTCGAGCGTGTCGGCGCCACGATCAGTTTCAATGTCTCGACGCAGACCGTCGACATCAGCGCCAAGTGCCTCAAGCCCGACGCCCCGCTCGTCATCGGGCTGATTGCCGAACAGCTGCGCACCCCGGCCCTCTCGGCCGAACAGTTCGAGAAGGCCAAGAAACAGTTTGCCGGCATGCTCCAGCGGCAGCTCGAAGACACGAACTTCCGCGCGGGCGACGCCTTCCGCCGTTCCATCTACCCGGTCGGTCATCCCAATCGCTCACCCGCCCCCGAGGAACTCCTCGCCGCCATCGAGTCCGCGAAACTCGAGGACGTCGTCGCGTTTCACAAGAGTCACTTCGGCCCGGCGCACCTGACGCTCGTCGCGGTCGGCGACCTCGATGTGCCGCAGTTGCACCGCGAAATCGAAAAATCCTTCGCCGGCTGGACCGGCGGTTCGGCGATCATCCGCGCCGCCAAAGCCACGGGCACCGATGCGTCGCGCAACCAGGACGTCGTCGTCCCGGGCAAGACCAGCGTGTCGGTCGTGATGGGCCAGGCCAGCGGTCTCAAGTACAGCGATCCCGACTACCAGGCCGTGCGCGTCGCCACCGCGATTCTCGGCAGCGGCTTCACCGGGCGGTTGATGGCCAACGTGCGCGACAAGGAAGGGCTGACCTACGGCATCGGTTCCTCGCTCGCCGGCGACACCTTCAACGACGGGGCCTGGTCCATCACGGCGACGTTCGCACCCGGGCTGCTCGACAAGGGCATCGCGTCCGCCCGCAACCAGCTCACGCGCTGGTACGACGAGGGCGTCACGCCGGAAGAAGTCGAACGCACGAAGACCAATCTCATCGGGCAGTTCGAAATCGGCACGGCCACAACCGACGGACTCGCCGGCACGATCCTGGCAACGGTGCACCGCGGTTACGATCTCACGTGGCTCGATCGCTACCAGCCGACGCTCAAGGCGCTCACGCCGGAGCAGGTCAACGCGGCCGTGAAAAAGCACCTCCGTCCGGGCGACCTCTATATCATCAAAGCGGGTACGCTGTTCAGCGCCGAGAAGGCCAAATAGTCGGGCCCGCGTCCTGCTCCACTGGCGCAGTTACCCGCGCCCCCTTTCCGACCATGATTCGACTGAACCGTCTGTTTGTCGTCCCGTTCCTCGCGCTCGCCCTTTCCGCCGCCGATCGACCCGCGGTCGAGGGCTTCAGCTTCGTGCAGCAATCCGGGGCCATCGCGGAGTACAAGCTCGCGGCCAACGATCTCAACGTCCTCCTCCTCGAGGATCATTCGGCGCCGGTGCTGACGTTCATGGTCACGTACCGCGTCGGCTCGCGCAACGAGGTCACCGGCACGACCGGAGCCACGCATCTGCTCGAGCACCTGATGTTCAAGGGGAGCAAAAATTTCCACCCCGGCATCGGCAAGGGTTTCGACACGTTGATGGACAGCATCGGCGGCATCAACAACGCCACGACCTGGCTCGATCGCACGAACTACTACGAGAACCTGCCGAGCGATCACCTGGAGCTCGCCGTCCAGCTCGAGGCGGATCGGATGCGGAACCTGCTCCTGCGCGAAGAGGACCGCCAGCCGGAGATGACCGTCGTGCGCAATGAATTCGAGCGCGACGAAAACGATCCGGCGTCGGCCCTCGACAAGGAAGTCGGCGCCGTGGCGTTCATCGCGCACCCGTATCATCATCCGACGATCGGCTGGCGATCCGACATCGAGAAGGTGACGATCGAGAAGCTCCGCGAGTTCTACGACACGTTCTACTGGCCGAACAACGCCACGATCACCGTCATCGGCGACTTCAAGCCCGCGACCGCGCTGCAGTTGATCAAGCAGTACTTCGGCGCCATCCCGCGTTCTCCACACCCGATTCCCCAGGTGTACACGGTGGAGCCCGCCCAGACCGGCGCGCGCCGCGTCACGGTTCGCCGACCCGGCGAAGTCGGCGTCGTGCAGATCGCGTTCAAGGTCCCGCGCGCCCTGCATGCCGACCACCCCGCGCTCGAAGTGCTCGCCTCCGTGCTGAGCGACGGCAAGACGAGCCGGCTCTACCGCGCGCTCATCGATCCGAATCTCGCGATCAGCGCCGACGCCTCGAAGGGCTTCTTTCACGACGACACGCTCTTCAACGCGTCCGTGACGCTCGCGCCCTCGGTCACGCACGAGCAGGCGGAAAAGACGCTCCTCGCCGAAATCGAGAAAGTGAAAAAGGACGGCGTCGCTCCCGCTGAAGTGGAACGCGCGATCAACAAGCTGCTCGCCGGCCTCGCGTATCGTCGCGACGGCTCGTTCGCCATTGCCGGTCAAATCAACGAGTCCATCGCTGTCGGCGACTGGACCTATTACTATCGCCTGTTGGAACAGCTCCGCACCGTCACCGCCGCCGACGTCCAGCGGGTGGCGAAAGCCTATCTCAACGAAGCCCAGAGCACGACCGGCTGGTTCATCCCGCAGGAAGAGTCGCCCGGAAGCGCCGGCGTCCCGCCTGCCGGAGCAAGCAAGCGGGCTGACACCCTCACCTCCGCCGCCAACGGCCCGCACTATTACCGCGATCCCGCCGCGCCGCGCACCGGCACGCCGCTCGCCCGTGACGCCGGGCCCGTCACCGCCGGCTCCGGCGCGGTCGCCAGTGGTGAAACCAAAATCGCCGCCAACGTCCGGCGACGCAACGTGGCCGGCGTGGATGTGGTCACGCTCAAGACCTCGATTCAGGACGTCGTGACGCTCCGTGGCGTCGTGGGCGCGGGCGATGTGTTCAATCCGCCGGGCAACTCCGCCATCGCGGACCTCACGGCCGGCATGCTCGACAAGGGCACCACGAAACGGGACAAGTTCGCCGTGGCCGCGCTGCTCGAGCAGGCCGGCGCCACCGTCTCGTTCAGCACGAGCAGTCACACCCTGAATTTTTCCGGCAAGACCCTGCGCAAGGATCTGTCGCTCGTCCTCGGACTCATCGCCGAGCAACTGCGCACGCCGCGCTTCGATCCCGAGGAGTTTGCCAAGTTGAAGAAACAGATGATCGGCCGGCACAAGCGGCAGATGGAGGACACGGACTACCGGGCCGGGGGCGCGTTCGCTCGCGCGGTGTTTCCCGCGGGGCACCCGAATCGCCCGCCGACCGACGAAAAGTATCTTGCCGACATCGAAGCCGCCACGCTCGAGCAGTTGCAGGCATTCCATGCCGCAAACTACGGTCCGGCGATGGCCCAACTGGTGGCGGTCGGCGACGTCGATGACGCCGTGATTGATCGCACCCTCGGCGAGGCGCTGGCCGGATGGAAGGGCGGACGCACCCTGCCGGTCGCAGCGAAAGCCGGCGCGCCCGTCGCCGCGCGGATCGAACGCGTGCAGATGCCCGGCAAGACCAGCGTATCCATTGTCATCGGACAACCCTCCGGCCTGCAGTACAAGGACTCGAACTACCAGTCGCTGAACATGGCGACCGCGGTGCTTGGCAGCGGTTTTTTCTCCGCGCGGCTCCTCGACATCATCCGCAACCGCGAAGGCCTGACGTACGGCATCGGCGCCAGCCTCGGATCCGACACCTACGCCGATGGCGCGTGGTCCATTCAAGCCACGTTTGCGCCCGAGCTGTTGGAAAAGGGCCTCGCCTCCACGGTACGGGAGTTACGGCGCTTCCACGCGGAAGGCCTCAGCGCCGCGGAACTCGCGACCTTCAAGACCACGCTCACCGGTTCCTACAAGGTGGCGCTCTCGACGACCGGCGGGATGGCGGGAGCACTGCTGAACGCCTTGCAGCGCGGCTACGATGCAACCTGGCTCGACGAGTACCCGCGCCGACTGCAGGCGCTCACCCTCGCCGAGGTCAATGCCGCGATCAAAACCTTCGTCCGTCCGGACACCATGATCACGCTCATGGCGGGGACGCTGCCGCCGGAGCCGGTAAAATAATCTCAGGCGGGGCGATTTGTGCCGATGGGGGATTGTGCAGGTAAGATCCGCGGCCACGCTTTACAAATCGTTGACGGGAGGGGCTCTCTAATGCTTTGACCCCGCCTTGGGCAGGGCATGGGCTGACGTCACGCCGATGAACAACGACTGGGCACCGCTGCAAAAAGCGATCGAGCCGCTGTGGAAGCAGGTGAAGGCGCTCTTCGGGGAACACTATTTCCTCACCATTCTCTGCGCGTTCTTCGCGGTGATGATGACGCTCAGTTTCTACCGTTTTCTGCGCAGCATCAGTCCGGCCCTCGTGTATTTCGTGCTGCTGCTGATTCTCGCCATTCTCGTGCTGCATTGGACGCAGACGCGGACCGAGCCGGAATTCCTGAAGCCGTTCATCGATCGGCTGGCGCCTTTCTTCCCCGCCGCGCCCGGTCCCGCCGGCCCGCCGCCCAAGGTCTATCCGTAAAATGCAACCGCAGCCGGCTGACTCCGGTTGCCGGATACGCCCGGCGGGGTGATCGCCCCAACACCGTCGCCCTTCAACGGGTCAGCCGGTAAATCAGCACCGCCGCCCGCGCAGCCTGCGTCACGAGCGACTTCAACTCCACGGACTCACGCGCGGCATGCGCGCCGACGCCATAGGGCCCGAGTCCATCCAGCACACCGCAATAGGGTGCAACGAAGGCCGCGTCGCCCGCGCCCCGCTGCGTGGGATCGTTGGCGGCAACCGGGCCCTGGCCCAAATCGCGGCTTGCCGCATCGTAGACCGCGAGCACGGCCAGATGTCGTGGCTCTGACGCCATGGGCGGGTAACGATGCGCAAACGTCAGCGCCGACTCTGCGCGCGGCCGGTGCTTCGCCGCCACGTCCCGCATGGTCGTTTCGGCCTGTGCGAGCTGATCCGGTGAAAGTGCCCGCAGATCGCCGCGGGCGACGGCGCGCGCGGGAATGATGTTGGTCTTGCCCGAGGCCGTGCTCGAGAACACCGCCTCGGTGACTTCCGCGCCGCCTGCGATCAACGCCACGTTGGCCGTCAATCCCGGCAGTTTGCGCAGCTCCGTGTGAAACCCATCGAGCACCCGCGCGGCTTCATAGATTGCGCCGCTGCCGAGCGAGGCCGAGAACACGCCCGACGAATGCCCCGTGGCCGCCGTCACCTCGAGCCGCCAGGAACTGGAACCGCGCCGCGCGACCGTGGCCTCGCCCCGGATCCCTCCTTCGAACGCGAGCGCGACGTCGCACTGTTTGCCCGCGTCGATGAGGGGTTTTCTCGAGACATCCAGCGGCTCGCCAATCGACTCCTCGTCACCCGTCAACGCGACCACGACCTGCGTGCCGTCGAGCGCACCGGCGGCCTGCAACGCCTTCAACGCGTAGACCAGGACGACGTTACCACCCTTGATGTCGTTCACGCCTGAACCGCGGCCGGTATCGCCGTCGCGCGTAAATTTCCCGCCCGGCAGCACCGTATCCAGATGGCCGATCAGCAGCAGCCGCTTGCCTTTCGTGCCCGTGCGCTCCGCAAAAAGATGGCCCGCGCGCTTCGACTCCGCCGGCAGCGGCACCCAGCGCGGCTCGAGGCCAATCGTCTTGAGCTCGCCCGCAAACAGGTCGGCCACGGCCTTCACGCCCGCGATGTTCTCGCTCGGACTGTCGATCAGCACCGCCCGCTCGAGCAGCGTCACCATCTCCTCCTGTTTGCCGCCGAGCCAGTCGACCATCGCCTGCTCGGCGGGCGCCAGCGCGGCGGTCACAGCCGCGGCCCCGGGACCAGCCAACGCCACCACCAGCAACGCCCGGCGAAAAAATGCATTCATGCGGCGAAGCCTCGGCCGCCGCGCCCGCGACGTCAAACCGGCCGGGCCAGCGCCGCGAGATCCGCGGTCTCACACGCGATCATGCGCAGGTCGTGCGATCCGTCGGCCCGCGTGAATTCATAAAACAGATACCACGCGCCGCCGGCGCATTTCGCGTCCACGTAACGAAGCGACGTGGACCCGTGCGGACTGCGCAGCACCGGGCCCGACGGCGAAAGAGACTTCCACTGGCGCAGGTCGTCGGACACCGCCACGGCGCACTTCTCCTCGTAGTTTTCGAGATGACTGGCGCTGCCGTCGAAGAACGCCAGGTAGCGCGGCGACCCGGCGCCACCGGCCGGCAACGGCACCACTGAATTGAGCCGGCGGCAGTAACTGTCCCAGCCCGTCTCGCCCGGCGCGAGCACGACGCCCTGCCATTCCCAGCGATCGAGATCGCGCGAAATCGCGAGACCGGTGGCCGACTTGCACTCGCCGGTGTTGAAGATGTCCAGCGTCGCATGCGAGCCATCCGCGGTGCGGGGAGTCGGCGTCGCGATGCTAAGGAAGAGGTGATAAACGCCGTCGACCTCGAGTATCCACGGATCCTTGACGCCCTCGAGGCCGAGCGGCGGGCCCGTAAAGATCACTTCGCGCTTCGCCGGGTCGAGCTGCGCGACCGTCGGGGCCTTCAAGACCGCGGTGCACCAGCGACCGTCGGTCGGATGGACGTAGCTCGTGAAGTAGCGCCACTGCCCGTCGCGCCCGCGATGCAGGCAGCTGCGCTCAATCGAGGCGGAGTCGTAACGGTCCTTGCCGATGACGACGACGTCGTCCCAGCGGGCCAGATCGGTCGAGCGCGCGATCCGGACTTCGCCGCCGCGATCCGGTGCGACGCCGCGCGGACGCCGGATGCGGTACGTGAGGTACCAGGCGCGCTCGGCGGCCTCGTAGTAGGCGCCGGGACAGCCGACCCAGTAGCCGGAGCCGCTACCGACCGGTTCGCGAATGATGGTTCCCTGGGCGAGGCGTTCGTTGGTCAAGGTCATGACGGAAGGAAATGCAGGGGGAAGAACAGGCGGGGTTGAGGCGGGACTACTTGCCGAGTTTTTTCAGCGCCTTGTTGATTTTATCGAGTTCGCAGGCGGTGGGATTGTAATCCGGTCCGAGCCACTCGAGCCACTCGCGGCCCAGCTCCGTATGCGGTTCCTTGATGCAGGCTAGCATGTCGTGAAACGCCTCGATGCCGCCGCAATCCTCCGGCGGCCCGGCGCGCTCACCCGCGACGCAGGAGGGATAGGCTACACCCTTTTCCACGCCGCCGACCTTCTCGACCTTGATGTCGACCTGCCAGCCCTCGCCGAAGTGATACCCGTAGGTGAACCGCTCGCGATGCTCGAGATCGAGGTCGGCGAGTGCGACGTCACGATCGTCCTCGATCGTGAGCTCGTCGCGCTTCAGCGGATTGCCGAAACGCAGATCATCGAGATTGAAGGCGTGCGTCTGATAATCGAACCAGTCGAAGGCGATCTGGATCGTGTCGTGCAGCCGCGACAACCACATCGATTCCCGCACGACCATCCGCCGCCAGATCCGCGGCTGGCAGGCCACGACGTTGAGTCGCAGGGTGAACGTCCGCTCAGGTGGTTTCCTGACCTTGGTGCCCTTGCCTTCGTGGAGCGAAATCATGAACCGCTCACGAAAACGCACCGCAGGGCACTCGGCAAGCGGGAGCTTGAGCGGCGCGGCGGGCCGGACGACGTGCGCCGGCCCGCGCTGGCGTCAGAAGCGGTAAGCGGCGGTCACGCCCACCTGCCGGGGATCGGCGCGGTCTTCGTAGCGCGTCTCGACATAATCGGGATCCTCGTTGCCGAAGAAAAACACCCGCTTCTGGTAGCGGGCATCGGTCATATTTCGCGCCCAGAGTGTCGCGCTCCACGCGCCCCACGTATAGCCGACACTGGCGTTCAACACGCTGAAGGCGCGGCGGGCCTCGTTCTGATTGTTGGAGTCGAACTGACTCGCGCGGCTGACGACCTCGATCTGGCCGTTCCAGCCCGACGCCGCCCGGTAACGCGTGCCCACTGTCGTGCCATGGCGCGGGGTGTTGGCGAGGCGACGACCGCCGCCGGTGTTGCCGTTCGTGAGCGTGAAGCGATCGAGCGATGAATTCATCAACGCAAGCGAACCAAAGACCGCCCACGGTTTGGTCAGGGCGAACGCGCCCGAGGCTTCGAGTCCGTGGACGCTGGCGCGGTTCGCATTGGCCGTGAAAAAACGGTAGCTGCCGCCGAAGCCGGCCGAGTCGCGCACCTGTGTGTCGCGCCGCTGGAGATAGAACGCAGTGACCTCACCCGTGAGGCGCTGCTCGAGCCAGTTGCCGCGCAGTCCCACCTCGTAGTTCCACAGGTACTCGGTGTCGTAGGTCAAAGGATCCGCCGGCGGCGAAATGCGCGCGTCGACATTGATGCCGCCTCCCTTGTAACCGCGCGTGACCGACGCGAACACCAGACGATTCCCGTCGAGTTCGTGCTCCAGCGTGATCTTGCCGCCGGGCAGCGTATCCTTGAAGTCCGGACGAAAGGTCACCACCGGGTCGAAGGTGCCGCGGCTCTTGCGAAACCGCGTCCGCGTCCCGCGGCCATCGAGATCGAGCTGCTCGGCGCGCAGTCCTAGCGTCAGCCGCGTGCTGGCAGTAAAGTCATGCGCCACCTGCCCGAACACCGCGGCATGGCGCGCGTCATAGCGGGTCTTCATGCCGCGCAGATTGCCCGGGTCCTCGTTCGTATACGCGCTGTCCTCGTCCGTGCGCGCATAGTAGGCGCCGAGTGTCCATCGGTCGATCCAGCCCAGGGCTGCCCGCGTCGCGGCGGAATCGAAACGCACCTCCTCGCTGATCACCGATCGATCGCGACGGAGGTCACTGAAACCCTGATACGAGGCCGCGGTCCAGTCGTCGTCATAGCTGTAAACGGAGTCGACCCAGCTGCCGCTCGTGACGGTGGAAACCCGCACGCCGGCCAGGCCGGTGTAGGTGCCGCGCAGGCTGGCCGCGGTCGATCGTTGTTCGTCCCGCCCGGGTTGATCGCTGAAGGTCCGGCGCCCGTTGTTGTCGAGGGCGAACTCGTCGAAGCCGTTGTTCACGTCGGAAAAGAGCACGGCGCCGTCCCAACGCCACGCCGGCGCGGGATTCCAGGTGAGCCGCAGGCGGGCGGTGAACTCGTCGCGCGCGTTGGTGTCGCGGTTGAGCGTGACGTTCCGGCGGAAGCCGTCACTGCGGTGCTGATACACCGCAAGCCGTCCCATGAGCGCCTCCGGCCGGCGCGCGATCAACGGCCCGCCGAAGGCGAAGCCGCCGGCGCGCAGATCGTCACCGCCGGCGGTGGCCTCCACCTGGCCCGTCCAATACGGAGTCGGGGCGTTTGTGACCAAACGCACGACGCCGCCCGCGGCATTCGCGCCGAACGCGCCAGCTTGCGGCCCGCGCAGGATCTCGACCTGGCGCAGATCGAATGTTCCGCCAAGAGAGCCCAGTCCGGTGAAATCAAGGTCGTCGACCAGGAAGCGAACGGTCGAGTCGGGCGTCTCGCCTTCGTACTGGGAGTTCTCGCCGATGCCCCGAATCTGAAGGTAGCGGGGCCGCGAAGTGCCGCCGCTCCAGGTGAGATTGGGAATCTGGTCTATCAGATCGCCGAAGTGAGTCACGGCGCCGCCGCGCAGGGCGGGCTCGTCGAAGACGCTCACGCTGGCGGGAATTCGATCGAGTGGCGAGGACCAGAGATCGGCAGTAACCCGTACCTCCTCCAAAGTGAGCGGGGAGCCCGGGGCGGACTTGCCGGGTGGCGGCGCGGTCAGGGTCTGCGCAGAGGCGCACGTGAACGCGGCCGAGGCCGTGACAATGAGGAGGATTCGTGTCGGGATTTGCATTTGGATAAATGCCCGACCCAAATCGGACTCCCGAGTGAAGGGGCGCCGTGCGCCCCAAGGCGCAGTGTTGCGGCGCCTGCTGTTTCCTTCGTCGGCATGATCCGTTTCAGGTTCGAAGGGTCGAGCGACCGAGCGTGTCGCAATCTCAGTCCTCCGCGGAGGACACCCCTACAGGCACAGCGAACGGAAGGCCGCGGCGGGCGCGGCGCAAGTTCAATTCGTGTCAACGCCGGGCGCGGCGGCCAAAGGCCTGCGCCACCAGCGATCAGGGCAAGTCGTAAACTTCCAACAGCGCGGCGCCCGGGGCGCCGTCGCCACTCTTCACCTGCACCGTGTAGGCGCCGGCACCGAGACTGACCACGAGCGCGGCATCGCGGCTGGATTCGTCGACGAGGCGAAACGCACCCGCACGGTCAAAGGCATCGGTCAAATCGTCGGTCGCAGCCCGGGTGGCACCACCCCACGCACCGTTGGTCGCGACCAGTTTCTCGCCCTGGAAAACTGAAAGGACGGGATTGGGCAGCGCATCGTTCACGCCAAACGCGCTCAAGGTGGGACCGACAGCCCGCACCAGCACCGTGCGGGCGGTCGAACCGGAAATCACGAAACCGCTGGTGATGGCATCCGTGGGCGAGCTCACCCGCGCCAAGGTCGAGATGTTGACGATCGCGTGGTCCTTGGCCCCGCCAACGGAGCCGCTGAAAATCTGGGTCAGCTTGCGGCCTTCGCCGACCTTCGTGCCGAGGAAGCGGCAGGCGACGCTCGGGCCGCCGTTGTCGAAGATCTCGAGGATGCCGTACTGCTGGCTGCCGGGGAAGGGACCGACGGTGTAGGGGCCGCCTTTGGCCGAGCCATTGCTGGTCAAAGCCGCCGCGTGCAACACGGTGACCGGCGCGCCGCCGCCCGTGGCGTAATCGGAATTGGTGCCATCATCAAAGGCGAGGCCGTGCATGTCACCGGACAGGAGCACGAGGTTCGTGATGCGATTGTCGCGGATGAAATTGGCAATCTCGGTGCGCTCGGTCGCATAACCGCCCCACGTATCTTCGCCCACTTGGGCCTTGGCAATCCACGGATCAGGACACACCCAGACGATGAGCGGGAAGCCGCTGTCACGGGCATTGATGAGTTCCTGTTTAAACCAAGCCTTCTGCGCCGTGCCCAACTTGGTCTTCGAAGCAGACTCCTTGGCGTCCGCCGAAACCGCCGCGCTGCGCTGATCCGTCATGATGAACCGGACGCGGCCCACCGTGAACGACTGGCCGATCGTGCCGCCGGTCGGTCCGATCGGATAGTGCGGCACCCGCTCACGATACACCGCGCGCGCTGTGTCGCGGCCCACGGAGGTCGTGTCGGAATCGTTGCCGGAGAAATCGTGATCATCCCAGACATAGGCCATCGCCATGCTGCGGTACATCGGGCCCTGGACGCTATGACCGAGCACGTTGTCGTAATTGTAACGATACTCGTCCGCGACCGTGCTGTTGGTGTCGCTGTAGTGGAGGTCGCCCATGTTGATGAACAGGAGCGGACGCTCTCTCATGATCGCATCGTAGGCGGTCTGATCCGGCGCCCGGAAATCGCCACACGATCCAAAAGCGATGCGGAACGAGGCGCGGCCCTGCGGGAAGGTCCGGAACCGGCCCCGCGAAACCGCCTCGGTGCGAACCACGCCGGCGACTTCAATCCCGTAATAATAATCCGTGTCAGGCTGCAGTCCCTGCACACTCAATTTGGCCGTGCTGCCGGTGCTCGCGACCGTGGTGACCGCGGAAGAATAGACAATCGGAGCGCTCAGCGTTTCGTTCTGGCTGACGACCAAACGGACCCGCAGCGCATTGTTCGTGAGGCGAATCGTAACAGTCGCACTCGTGGGCGTAACGTTCCCACACCACGCACCACCGATAAAAGGCGATGTTCCCTGAGCGAACGCCACCGAGCAGAAAAACAGGAGGCAAAAGAGTAGTCGCGGGGTGCGCATACAGGGGTTTTCCCCCACTCTCTGCTCGGGCGCCCTTTTCGCAAGTGAAATTTCGTTAAATGAGTCGGGGACATTTACCCTATAAGCTCATACGTAGAAACCGGGCGCGGAGGCCGCCTTTTCATCAAGATTTCTTCTTCCGCCGATTCGACTCCGCGCTTTCCCGCTTTTTGTCGGTGACCCGATTAAACTTGGAGGAGGTTCTCGCCGTCATAGCGGTGCGACCTCCACCGTGAAACATCCAAGCCCAGCTCTCCTTTGGCTGACCCTTGCGGGAACGCTGGTCGCGTTCACGGGCAACCTGCTCCACGCCGAGCCGGTGATCAGTGAAGTCATGGCCGCCAACACCCGCAGCCTGGCCGACGAGGACGGGACGTATCCGGACTGGATCGAGGTCTACAATCCGGACGCGACTCCAGTGAGTCTCGACGGCTGGTACCTGACGGATTCGGCGACGGTGAAAACGAAGTGGCGTTTCCCGGCGGTTACCCTTTCTCCCGGGGGATACCTGGTGCTGTTTGCGTCCGGCAAGGATCGGCGTGACCCCGCGACGATCCTGCACACGAATTTTTCGCTGCGCTCGAGCGGCGAGTACCTCGCCCTGGTCCGGCAGGATGGCGTGGGGGTGGCGTTTGAATTTGCCCCAGCCTTTCCCGCGCTGGAATCCGATACGTCATACGGTCTCATCAAGGCGGCGTCCGGTGCCATCGGCGCACCGGCGATCCTCTCGCGGCCGACACCCGGAGCGGCGAATTCCGCCGCTGGTGAAAGCCTGCCCGACCTGATCACGTTTTCGCGGGCCGCAGGGCCGTTTCGCAGTCCGTTTTCGCTGCAATTTTTCGGTGCCAGCGGCGACCAGAAGATCCGCTATGTCATCGCGTCGACGCTCGGCGCCGGTGCCACTCCCGAGCCGACCGCCGCCTCGCCCGAGTACACGACGGCGATCACGATCAACCAATCGTCACTGGTGCGCGCCGCCATCTTCTCGGCCGATGGCACGAAGCGCGGCGCGGTCGCCAGCGCCTACTACGCCCGGATCGGCGCGTCGCTCGGAAATTTTGCCAGCCAGCTGCCCGTGGTCGTCATCGACTCACTCGGCACCGGCCCGTTGATCAAGGACAGCGTCGATCACCCGGCCTGGCTCTATTCCTATCCATCGCGGGGCAGCACGGCCCCGACGTTTGCGGCCTCGCCTGAAACCATCAGCCCCCTGACGACGACCGTGCGCGGTTCGTCGTCGGCCGAGTTTCCCAAGAAGGGCTACAATTTCAAATTCACCGACGCCGCCGGAGACAACCGGGCGCAGGCGCTGCTCGACCTGCCGGCCTACGAGAAGTGGGCGCTGGTGGCGCCGTGGAAGTACGATTTCACGTACATCAGCAATTCGTTCGTCTACTCGCTTTCCAACCAGCTCGGCCGCTGGGCTCCGCGCACCCGCCTGGTGGAATTGTTCTTCAACGCGAACGGCGGCGACGTGGACACCAACGACTACGCCGGCATTTACGTGGTTTCGGACCGCATCGAGGCGGCTCCCGGCCGGGTGGAACTCGAGGAAATGACGTCGAAGGACACCACCGGGGCGGCCCTCACCGGCGGCTACTTGTTCAAGATCGACCAGCCGGATCCGGACGAGATCGCGTGGGTCACCAGCCGCCACTATCCGGAAAATGACAACGCTTCAATCGTGCTGGTGTCGCCCAAGGCCGACGACATCGCCCCCGCGCAGCTCGCCTACCTGCGCGACTACATCCAGCGGATGGAAAACGCGCTCGTCGCCGATCGCGCCACCGGTTTCGCGCAACGCACCTACCTCGACTACATCGATCGCGACTCCTGGATTGATCACCACTTGCTGAATACGTTTGTCAGCAACCCCGATGCCTTCGTCCGCAGCGCCTATTTCACCAAGGATCGAAACAAGCGGATCACGGCCGGCCCGGTGTGGGATTTTGATCGCGCCCTGGGATCGTATTGGGACGAACGCTCCTTCCGTTGGGACGTCTGGTCGGGACTCGGAAGCCCGGACTACTGGCGCACGGGTTGGTGGGGCATCATTGCCCAGGATCCGGAATTCATGCAGGACTGGATTGAACGCTGGCAGTCGCTCCGACGGGGAGAGCTCGCCAACGATCGGCTGATTGCACTGGTGGAGTCGCTCGGTGCGCAAGCCGGCGAAGCAGCCGTCGCACGTGATGGCCAGCGCTGGCCGGACAACGTCAACCCCTACGGCAGCTATGCCGCGCAGATCGATCGCATGAAGGGCTGGGTCACGCTGCGCGCCCAATGGATCGACGACCAATTCCTCCGCGCGCCGTCCGCTGCCGCCTCCGGCAGCGTCATCACCTACACCGCACCGGCGGGCGCACAGCTCGCCTACACGCTCGATGGATCGGATCCGCGCCTGCTGGGTGGCGAGGTCGCGCCGAACGCCACGCTCACGGCTTCGACGCTCACGGTCCCGGCCAACAGCAATGTCCACGTTCGCAGCTACCGCGCGGATTGGCGGGGCACGTTTCCCGGCAGCCCGTGGAGCTCGGCCGTCGGCACCGACGTCTCCTCGCCGCTCACGCCCCGCGCGCGGCTCGTGAATCTCTCCAGCCGGGCCGTCGTCGGCACCGGTGACAACGCCCTGATCGCCGGTGTGGTCGTGGCCGACACCGAGTCCAAACGCTACCTCTCGCGCGCCATCGGTCCCGGGCTGGCCGCTTTCGGCGCCGCGGGCGCGATAGTTGACCCGCAGTTGAGCATCTTCTCCAGCAGCGGCGTCGAACTTTTCCGCAACAACGGCTGGGAAACCGGCCGCAACGCCACCGCGCTGCCGGCCTATGCGCGCTCCGCGGGGGCATTTCCGCTCTCGACGGGCAGCCGGGACTCGGCGCTCGCGGACGAAATCCCCGCCGGCGCGTACACGCTGCAAGTGACCAGCTCCAGCAACCAATCCGGCATCGGCCTCGCCGAGCTCTATGAACTCGATGCCAATGGACGCACCGTCAACCTGTCCACCCGCGCCCGCGTCCGCGGCGGCGACGGCGTGCTGATCGGCGGATTTGTGGTCCAGGGTCCCGCGTACAAACGCATGCTGATCCGAGCCGTGGGCCCGACGCTATCGACGTTCGGACTCGCCGGGACACTGGCCGATCCTGTCCTCACGCTTTTCTCCGGCTCCACCACGGTCGCGTCCAACGATCGCTGGCACGCCGACACCTACGCCGCGGCCGTCGCGTCGGCCAGCAAGACGGTCGGAGCGTTCGCGCTCGCCGACAACAGCGAGGACGCGGCGCTGCTCGTCACGCTGCCTCCCGGTGCCTACACGGTTGAAGTGAAGGGCAAGAACAACATGGAGGGCGTCGCCCTCCTGGAAATCTACGAGCTGCCGTAAGGCGGTCCGTCCGCCTCGTGCGAGAGCTCGTTCCGCCGGCCGCCGGTTCCTGCAAAAGAGGCCGGCGGGCAAAGCCGGCGGATCTTCAACTTATTCTTGAGGATCACGGGAGCACGATGCGCCCGCTACTGCCGCCGATCACCCTCCCGCGCAAAGTAGAGGGAGCTTCCAGCTCCCGTCCCGCATCGCGGGAGTACGATGCTTGCGCGCTTGCGTCCGAACGCGGCACGATTTGGGCATCCGCCTTGAGCGCGAGCCGACGCAGCCCTCGCCCTGCGTCGTGAACCGGCCTCAGTCGACCAGCATCGATTCGGCGCCCAAGACCGGCACCGGATTCGCGTCCGCCGTCTGCACCTGCGCCCGGCGCGGTTCAGCCTTCAAGGGATAGCGAAAAACATGCCCCTCGTAGTTCCGGAAGATGATCTCCTCGTCGGTGATTTTCTCGATGTAGTCCGGATTGATCGGGACTTTCCCGCCGCCCCCCGGCGCATCGATCACGTACTGCGGCACCGCATAGCCGGTCGTGTGACCGCGCAAGGCCTGGATGATTTCGAGCCCCTTGCGCACATCGACTTTGAAGTGCGCCCCGCCCGTGATCAGATCCATCTGGTAGAGATAGTAAGGCCGGACGCGCATCCGCAGCAACCGGTGCACAAGCGCTTTCATCACGTCGGCATCGTCGTTCACGCCCTTGAGCAGCACGCTCTGGTTGCCCAGCGGCACCCCGGCAAACGAAAGGCGTTCGCAGGCGGCGCGTAGCTCCGCCGTGGCCTCCTTGGGATGATTGGTGTGAATGCTCATCCAAATCGGCCCGTATTTCTTGAAGATCTCGCACAGTGCCGGCGTGATCCGCTGCGGCAGGAACACCGGGATGCGCGAGCCGATCCGGATGAACTCCACATGCTTGATCTCCCGGAGGCGGGCCAGCAGATGCTCGAGTTTCTTGTCCGACAGCAGCAGCGGATCCCCGCCGGAAAGCAGCACATCGCGGATTTCGGGGTGGGACTCGATGTAACGCAGACCCTGCTCGTACTCGGGGTGGAAATTGTAGTCCTGCGCGTTCGAAACCAGCCGGCTCCGCGTGCAGTAACGGCAGTACGCCGCGCACCGATCGGTCACGAGAAAGAGCACGCGATCCGGGTAACGGTGCACCAGGCCGGCCACGGGCGAATGCTCGTCTTCGCCGAGCGAATCGAGCATCTCGCCCTCCGAAATCACCGCCTCGCCCGCCCGCGGAATGACCTGCTTGCGAATGGGACACTCGGGATCGTTCCGGTCGATGAGGTTGAAGAAATACGGCGTGATCGCCAGCGCCAGCTTGTGGCTCGCGTACGCGCAACCGGCCTTCTCGTCGGCCGTAAGCGTCATGTACTGCTCCAGTTGCTCGACCGTGGTGATCCGGTTCTTGAGCTGCCACACCCAGTCGCTCCAGTCGCTGGCCGGGATATGTTGCCATAGGCCCTGGCCTTCAAACCAGGCGGCGCGGTCTTCGGTGTAAGGCATTATTTCGAGATAGAACTAGGAGGCGATTCCGCGGGTGTCAAATGGCGCGCCCAAATCGTCGGACACCCTGAAAACCGCTCATTCCACCCCAGCCGGCAGGCGGGGCGGCGCGGGGCGAAACTTTTCCACGAAACCACTTGGCAGCGACCACCCGACGCTCTTTCGTTCGGCTTTAATGTCCTCGCCCAAGCCCGCAGTTCTGGCCCTCGAAGATGGTTCGATTTTCCGCGGTCGCGCCTTTGGCGCCGCCGCGACGGTTTCCGGCGAATGCGTGTTCAACACCTCCATGACCGGCTATCAGGAGATCCTCACCGATCCCTCATATTTCGGCCAGATCGTGACGATGACGGCCGTCCAAATCGGCAACTACGGCGTCAACGACGAGGACAACGAGGCCACCGCCCCGCGCTGCACGGGATTCGTCGTGCGCGAGCTCTCCCCGGTCGTGAGCAACTGGCGGAGCAAGACCTCGGTCGACGCCTACCTCACGAGGTATGGCATTCCGGGCATCAGCGAAGTCGATACGCGCGCGCTGACCAAGAAGCTGCGCGTCGACGGCGCGATGAAGTGCTGCCTCAGCACCCTGCCGATCAGCGACGCCGACGCGATCGCCAAGGCCAAGGGCTGGCGGGACATGGAAGGGTCGGACTACGTCAAGGACGTCACGGTGAAAGCGCCCTTTCTCTGGCGCGCCGACGATCTGGCCAATCACAACACGCCCTATCTTCCGGTCGGCACGACGATGAACGCCCCGTCCGCGCCGGCGAAGAAGTTTCGCGTGGCCGCCTTCGACTACGGCGCCAAGTACAGCATCTTTCGCAAGCTCGTGAATCATGGCTTCGAGGTGCAGGTGTTTCCGGCCACCGCCACCGCGGAACAGGTGCGCGAGCACAAGCCCGACGCGGTCTTCCTTTCGAACGGCCCCGGCGACCCGGCGGCACTCCCGTATATCCACAAAACGGTGACCGGCCTGCTGCCCGAGTTTCCCATGTTCGGGATCTGCCTCGGCCACCAGATGCTCACGCACGCGCTCGGCGGCTCGACCTACAAGCTCAAGTTCGGCCACCGCGGCGGCAACCAGCCGGTGAAGAATCTCGAGACCGGCAAGGTCTCGATCACCGCGCAGAACCACGGTTTCGCGACCGACGCCAAATCGATCGAAGCCCGCGGCGCCAAGATCACCGAGATCAATCTCAACGACAACACCGTGGAAGGCCTGCGCCACGCCACGCTCCCGGTCTTCAGCGTGCAGTATCACCCGGAAGCGGCTCCCGGCCCGAACGACGCCGACCCGCTCTTCACCGATTTCTACAAACTGGTCGAAGCGCGCAAGGCCGGGAAGATCTGAGAATGGGTTGAGAGTCGAGGGCTGAGAGTTGAGAGAATGACCGAGCAACTCTGCTTTGATCGCCCCGCGGGCACTGTCTTGAAGCTGATCTCGCGCTCAACCCTCAGCTCTCAACTCTAAACTCCCCCCTACCCGAGCCATTGCTCGAACTTCACCGCATCGTCCGGCGTATCGACGCCGATCGTCGGATCCTCGGTGATGTCGCACGCGATTTCGTAACCGTTCTCCAGCACGCGCAGCTGCTCGAGTTTTTCGATCTGCTCGAGCCGGCCGGCGGGAAGCGTCGCAAACTTCTGCAACAAATCGGCGTGGTAGCCGTAAAGGCCGAGGTGTTTCAGACACGGATTCGCCAGCACCCAAGCGTCATCCACCACGCCGCCGCGATCGCGGGCGTACGGCAACGGTGAACGCGAAAAAAAGAGCGCCCGCCGCGCCGCCGTCGCGAGCACGACCTTGACCTGATTCGGATTCATGAAATCGGCCGCCCGCCGAAAGGGCGTCGCGAGCGTGGCCATCGGCGCGCCGCCAGCCAGCAATCGCGCCAACATCCGGATCTGCGCGCCCGTGACCAAGGGTTCGTCGGCCTGCACGTTGACGACGTGGTCCGCCTTTACCGTGCGATTCGCCTCGGCCAGTCGATCCGTGCCGGTCTGGTGGGTGGCGTTGGTCATGATGACGCGATGACCCGCCCGGGTCACACAGTTGGCCAGGAGGTCGTGATCGACCGCGAAATAGAGCGGAAACTCCGGTGCCTGCTGCGCGATTCGTTCCGCAACCCACTGTAGCAGAGGACGCCCCTTGATCGGATGGAGCAGTTTGCGCGGAAATCGGGTGGATTCCAGGCGACACGGGACGATGATTGCGGTCAGGGCCATCGGCCGGCAGTTTGCGTCCCGGTTTTTGGGTTGCAAGCCACCGCCACGGCCCGGATTTTGACCGGTCTCTTCGAACTTATGAACAAAAGCGACGCCTCATCTGCGCCCGGCACCCTCACCAAGGAACTGGTGGTGCAGAACAAGATGGGGATCCATGCCCGCCCGGCGGCGATGGTCGTTCGCATCACGAACAAGTTCAAAGCCGACGTCTTCGTCGAAAAGGATGACGAGCAGGTCAACGGCAAGAGCATCATGGGCTTGATGATGCTGGCCGCCGGCAAGGGTTCGAAGGTGAAGTTTGTCGCCACCGGCGCCGATGCCCCCGCCATGCTCGCCGAGATCGAGGCCCTCTTCGCCCGCAAGTTCGACGAAGCCTGAACCTGGAAGCGTCCGAGTCCGCCGTCGGTCCTCCTTCCTGACGATGCCGGCGTGACGCCGGCGCTCCCGGCATTTCAGATCGCGAAAAATCGCCGCGCGTTCGCCGTCGTCACCCGTTCCAACTCGGCAACGGTCACGCCGAAAAGCTCCGCAGCGAATTCGGCGGTGTGCCGCAGAAAAGCCGGTTCGTTCGGTTTGCCGCGATGCGGCAACGGCGTGAGATACGGCGCGTCGGTCTCGACCATGAAACGCGCGAGGCCCTGCGCCAGCGCCGCCGCCCGCACCGCCTCGGCGCTCTTGTAGGTCAGGATGCCGGTGAAGGACCCGAACCCGCCGCGCTTGATGAGCTCCTTCATCTCCTCGGCACCCTCGGTGAAGCAATGAAACACCACGCGCGGCCACGCCACGCCGCTCGCATCGATCATTTCGATACACTCGCGAAACGCCCCGCGCGAATGCACGACGACCGGGCAGGCCAGCCGGCGCGCGATGTCCAACTGGGCCGCAAAGGCCGCGCGCTGCCAGGCGAACACCCGCTCCGCCTCGGCCGCCTCCTTGGGCAGATGAAAACGATCGAGCCCGCACTCGCCCAAACCGACGGGATCAGCCGACCCCGGGACATCGCTGCCGGTCGGTTCCCGGCGCCAGCAAACCTCGATCTGCGCCACGGCGGCCTCCCACTCCGCATCGACCGAGCAGGGATGCAGACCCACGGTGTGATGCACGAATCCCCGATTCTCGCCCGCGAGCGCGCGATAGAGCGACCAGTCGTCGGGCCCGGTGCCGATCGTGATCATCGCCTCGACGCCCGCCTCGCGCGCGCGGCCCAGCGTCGCCGGCAAAACGCCCTTGCGCGCAAATGACTCCAGATGGGTGTGCGTATCGACGAGCGCCATGCGTCACATCCCAAAGGCCAATCGGCCGGACGCCAAACCATTCCCGCGGCTCGCACCCACGAATTGCTCCGCCCGCCATTCAGCCGGGCGGTCTCAGCCTCACCCAACGGTGAACATCCACCGAGAGTAGCCAGACTGAATTGTAACGGTGAAATTCGCGTTCGTTCGCGTGATTCGCTGGAGCACTTCTGCAGCGTTCCGGCTCAGCGCGTGTCACTTCACGCCATACAAGCCGCCGTAACGCTCGCGCAAATACGCCACGAGGTGCCGCGGCGAAAGCTCCTCGCCCGTCACGCGCCGGACGAGTTCCAGCGTGCTGAAGCGCCGGCCCTGCGCGTGAATGTTCTCCCGCAGCCACGAGAGCAGCCAGCTGAAGTCGCCCCGACGAAAATCGTCCTCGATCTCCGGCCGCAGCGCGCGCACGCGGGCCCAGAGTTGCGCCGCCATCATGTTACCCAGGCAATAGCTGGGGAAATAGCCGAACGATCCGTCGCTCCAATGCACGTCCTGCAACACGCCCTCGCGATCATTGGCCGGCTCGAGCCCGACGAGTTCACGCGACGCCTCCCGCCAGGCCGCGGGAAGATCGCGCACCGCGAGTTCGCCCGCAAACAGCCGTTGTTCGAGTTCGAATCGCAGCACGATGTGGAGATTGTAGGTCACTTCGTCGGCATCGACCCGAATCAAGGTGGGCTCGACGGCGTTGACCGCGAGGTACAGTTCCTCGGCGCTGAAACCCTGAGCCTGCGCGGCAAACAACTCCCGCCAGCGCGGCTCGAAGAAGCTCCAGAACCCGCGGCTGCGCGCCACCTGGTTTTCCCAGAGCCGGCTCTGCGACTCGTGCACGGCCATGCCGGCGTGAATTCCCGTCGCAAGGCCCAGTTGATCCGGCGGCAAACCTTGCTCGTAGAGGCCGTGTCCCGTTTCATGAATCGAACTGAAGAGCGCGTCGAGCGGCTGGTCCTCGTTGTACCGGGTGGTCATCCGCACGTCGCTGCCGGTGCCGGAGCAGAAGGGATGCAGCGAAACATCGAGCCGGCCGCGCCGGTAGTCGA
Organism: Terrisphaera buseokensis; assembly: GCF_047521145.2. Classification (GTDB taxonomy): domain Bacteria; phylum Verrucomicrobiota; class Verrucomicrobiia; order Opitutales; family Opitutaceae; genus ER46. The sequence goes on from NZ_CM134186.1 coordinate 6,520,253, forward strand.
AGCCGAGACGCGCGATCACTTCGCGCAGGAACGTCTGCTGCGCCGCCACCGGAAACCCGCGCAGCCTCGCCGCCGCCTGCCGCGCTTGCTCCGCCCGTGGCGCCGACGTGATGGCGCGGACCAGCGGCACGAGCTCGCGTTTTAGTTCCCCGAAGAGCCGCTCCACCGCGACCGCGGTCAGCCCGGGGTCGTGCTTGTCCAGCATGGCGTCGTAGGGCGCGTCACCACGGCCCAGATACGTCGCCTCCCGCCGCGCCAGCTCCAGATTTTTTTCGAGCACGGGAGCATAGGACGCAAAATCGTTCGCGGCCTTGGCCTGCGCCCACGCATGATAGCCGCGGCTGCCCTGCGTCGCCTTCTCTCGGACAAAGTCGGCGGGCAGGCGCGTGGCGCGATCGTAATCACGCCGGGCCTGCGCGACAATGGCCCGCAGATCCGGGTCGAGCGTAAGGGACGTCGGTCCGCCGTTGGCCAGCTGCGCCTCGAAGTGACGCAGCAGTTCGCCGATGCGTTCATGGCTGGCGGCCGCGTGCTGCGCGTCGGCGACGGCCGCGTGTTGCGCCGCGCGCTGTTCCGCCGCGCCTGGGGGGAGATTCACTTGCTCGTCCCAGCCCAGTAATTCGCCGACGGTGCCGAGGGTGTGCGCCCGCTTCAGCCATTGGGTCAGCTCTGCCTGCTCCGCGGTCATCGTCATGGGTGCGACTGAAACGCAGGGTCTGCCAGACGCCAGAAAGTTGTGAAGATTGCCTGCAGTTCGCAAAGTGGCTGGCCCGGATCGCGCCACCTCCCTAGGGAAGGAGCGATGTCCAGCCCACGCTCGCGGTGGCTCGTCGTGCTGCTTGCAGCCGGCGTCCCCCTGCTCTTCGCCGCCTTCACCCAGCATGCGTGGGAAGATTATTTCATTACGCTGCGGTCGAGCCGGAACCTCGTCGAGGGCCACGGACTGGTGTTCACGCCGGGCGAACGCGTCCACACGTTCACCTCGCCGTTGGGCGTGTTGCTCCCGGCGCTGTGCACCTTCGTCGCCGGACCGGGGCGCGAGGAACTCGCGTTATGGCTTTTCCGGATCATCAACCTCGGCTTCCTCGCCGCCGCGGGCCTGCTGCTCTGGCGGCGGGCGGAGAGCCTGAAGCTCGGCGCGGTGGGGTGCGTGGTTCTTTTCGGCCTCATCTTCACCGAGCCCAAGCTGGTGGACTTTTCGATGAACGGCATGGAGACGGCGCTGCTCGTGTTTTTCGCGCTGCTGTTCTGGAGCGAGCTCGAGCGTCCGGAAGGCGCGCGGCCGGCGTGGCTGGCCGCGGGGACGGCGGGGCTGATGTGGACGCGGCCCGACGCCTTTGTCCTGGCTGGCGCCATGCTCGTATCCCGTCTTCTGTTACGCTCGCGGACCGAGCCCCTGCGCACCCTGGCCTGGCCGGCGTTGCTGCGCGGACTGATCGGCGGAGGGCTGCTCTATGCACCGTGGTTTGCCTGGGCGTGGTGGTACTATGGCACGCCGGTGCCGCATACCGTCATTGCCAAAGGCGCCTACATGCCGGCAATCCAGCTCACGTCGCTGCTGCGCGTGCCGTTCAATACGCTCACCGGGCAGTCGCTGCTGATGGATCTCTTCATGCCGGCCTACTGGCCGTTCGGCGGCTGGCCACCGTTCCTGCAACACCTCGCCCAAGCCCTGGCGATCATCGCGGCGTTCGCGTGGCTGCTGCCCTTCCTGCCGCTGCCGGGACGGCGCGCGTCGCTCGCGGTGTTCATCGGCATGTTCTATCTGTGCTCGATCATTCTGTTTCCGTGGTACGCGCCGCCGTGGACCGCACTCGCGGTCATCGCGATCGCGTTCACCGCAGACGGCCTGTTCAACCGGGCGGTGGCGTCGGGCCAGCGCACGCTCGCCGTCGGCGGGCGGGCGGCTCTCGTGACACTCGTGGCGCTGCAAGCGGGCGTGCTCGGCGCCGTGGCCTGGCAGATGCGGACCGCGCAGACGTACATTGAAACGGAAACGCGCCACGCCATCGGCGACTGGCTCCGGCGGCACGCTCAGACGGGCGACACGCTGTTTCTCGAGCCGCTCGGTTACGTGGGCTATTACTCGCAGCTCAAGACCTACGATTTCCCCGGGCTGAGTTCGCCTGAAGTGGTTGCCGCCGGCCGCCACGGCGCGCGGCGCTACGCCGACATCATCGGCACGCTCCGCCCCACCTGGGTGCTGCTACGCCCGTCTGAAGCCACGCGACCCGAGTTCGCCACCACGGGAGTCCTGCAGGGCTACGAGGTCGTGAAGGAGTGGAACGTCCTTCCGCAACTCGACCGGATCGCGTTTCTGCCGGGACGCGCCTGGGTCGAAGGCGATGCGCGGTTCATACTCTTCCGCCGCCGGGCCGCGTCCGGTCCCGCATCCCGTCCCGTCGTGGCGCGGTGAACAAAAGCCTGCCCGGGCCAGTCGACGGTTTCGCCGTGAACGTACTCACGCGCGCCTGATGCGCGACCGTCGGGCTCAATTCGCCCGCACCGAAATTCCGCCACCGCTCGAACGGAGTTTCAGGAGCGGCCCGCCGCCGTTCACCGCCCCGGCGAGCCGGCTGCGATCGCGCTTGGTGGATTCGAGTGTGATGGTGAGTCCGGACGCATCGACTCCGCCGCCGCTGGTCGACGCATCGAGTTGAAACGCGGCGCTCTTGTCGACGCTCACGGTGACGCTGCCGCCCGACGTGCTCAACGTGCAGGCTTCCTTGATCGGGCCTGTGATGCCCGCCCGGATACTGCCGCCGCTGGTGTGCGCGTTGAGCGCGCCGGCCACGTTGTCCACCTTGATGCCGCCACCGGAGGTCGAAAGCTCCGCCGGCCCCTGCACGTCGCCGACAGCTATATTGCCGCCCGACGTCTTCAACTCCACGCGGCCGCGCGCCGCAGCGAGCGTGATCGCGCCACCCGAGGTGTGGGCGTCGACCGTTCCGCCCATCCTGCCGAGCTTGATCGATCCTCCGGACGTCCGCAGCACCGCGTGGCCGAGCAGATCGCCGACGGTGATGGCACCGCCGGAGGTGTTGAGCTGCGTCGCATACGCCGCCGGGAGCGACACCGCGAGATCGACCGCGACCGGCGGCCACGAACCCCAGGTGAACCCTATTGGCTTCTTCTCGTACTTCGCCACCACGCGCAGGTCGTTGCCGGCGGGCTCGAACGTCAGCTCGAGCTTCTTCAACAATTCATCGGCCTCGGCCTCGGTGGAGGCATTGATCCGTTGGGTGACGGTCACGCGGATGACGTTGTCGGCTGCCGGCGTGACGCGAATGCCACCGCCCTGCGTCTCGACCCGCAGCGTCCCGGCACCGCTCACCGGAAAACTTTTTTCCACGACGCGCTCGATGCGAGCGTGAGCGACCAAAACCGAAGCGGACATCAGGCCCGCGAACACCAGGTGACGAATCGAAATCTTCATGAGCAGGGAGGAGGTTGAAACGAGAACCCGTCACCCGCCCAAAAGTTACAGCCGACTCCCCGCTCCGCTCGGTTTTGCGCGGGACAGAGAAAATGCCAGGTCGAGCGCGCGCGAACGGTGGCTCGGCCACTCGCTGGCGCTTGTAGCCACTTGGACAGCCCACCGGCTGCGTTCAGACCTTCGCGCTATTGTCGCACTTGAAGTGGACCTGAGAACGCCGCAGGCCGTGCGCCCGCAGCGCGGACGTTTGGGCCGGATCACGGCTTTGGATGAGATAACGCTGCTGATCCCTCGCCTCCTCCGCTGCCGCCAGCGCCGCGACACAAACCAGTCCTTCAGCCTTCGCCGGCAGCCGCAGGGAGGGAAACCCGGCATGCTGGGCCAGCCATTGCACCGTCTCACGGAGCGGATCGATCGTCGGAGTGTTCATTGCGCGTCCGCCACCGTGGGCGCCCGCGGCCCGTTAGGCAATCGCTCAACGCACTCCGCGGGAATTCGAGCGCAGATTGGACATTGACGCCGCCCGCGCCGGCGCCGAATTCCTTGCGGCACGTTTTCCCGCATCCGCGTCACCATGACTACACCGACCTGCTCGAAACTCCTCAAACCGCTGGCGCTCGTCCTGTTGGCCTTCTTCTTCGCGGCCTGCAGCCGTACCGGGCGCGTGGGCACCTACCAAACCGTCGGCAGCGAGGATAAGTTTCGCATGACGCTCGAAGTGCGCGAGGGTGGCAAAGCCGTGTTCTCGACCCGTTCCAACCTGGGCAACGCCGAGATGGACAAGACCGTCAATGCCACCATGGCGATTGCCGACGGTCGCTGGACGGAGGACAAGGGCGCGGTGATCGTCACCGGTAAATTGGGCGGCGGCAAAGACGTCGTGTATCGCTTCCTCGTCGCACCGACCGGCGAACTCTTCTGGGAAACAAACGGCGCGCGTTTCGTCCGCGCCAAGTAAGCGCCCTCAGCGGCCTGCGAGCGCCGTGGTCCACGTCGTGGGATTGAAGCCGACGAGCGTCACGCCGTCGCCGACAAGAAACGGCCGCTTCACGAGATTGCCGTTCGCGCCGAGCAGCGCCAGCGCCGCGGGCGCGGTCAGCCCGGGAAGTTTTTCCCCGAGTCCCTGCTCGCGATAATCGCGGCCGGAGGTGTTGAACAGTTTGCGCAGCTCGCCGCCGTTCGCCGCGAGCGCCGCGCGCAACTCGGCCGTGGTCGGCGGCGTGGTCCGAATCGCCAGCTCCGTGAACGCCACGTCGTGATCGCGCAGCCACGCGATGGCCTTCCGGCAGGTGTCGCAGTTCGAAAGCGTGTAGATCTTCAGCATGGCGGCGCCTTATTTCACCCAGCTCGCGTCCTGAATCACGAACTGCCAGCGCTCGCGGAACAGACCGAGCTCGCCGTAGAAACGCAGGGTCGATCCTTCCGGATGCGCCGCACGCAGCTGGTTGCGTAGCGACTCGTCGTAACTCCAGACGTCATACGTCTCGCCCCGGAACTTCACCGCGAGCCGTCCACCCGGCGCGACCGGGCCTTCGACGCGAAAGATTTTTCCCTTATACTCGTTCGTGCGGATGTTCACCCCGGCCGCGATCGCATCGTTGCGCAACGCCACGCGCGCGAGATCGACCTTGGCGTGATCGATCTTCACCGCGGCGGCTGCGACCGCCTTGCCGTCGGACGGATTGCGCAGCGACAGATACCGATCGGCGCGGCCCTCGGTGACGGTCACGAATCGCGCCGCCACCGGCAGGTGATCGGAAAAGCCCGCGCCCGCCTTGCCATCGAAGGTCCACCGCACCGGCACGCCGCTGGCGTCGATGTTGAGCCCGGGAAATTTCGCGACGGTGAAGGAATTGTCCACGTACTGCACGCCGCGGTAGTCGTAGAGCCCGCGCGAAATCAGGAGATGGATCAACGTGCCCCACTCGCCGCGATACGTGTCGCTGCCGCGCTGCTCGGCGGGAAGCTCGTACCAGAGATTGTATAACGGCCGTTCGGGCTGGCGCACGGCGAGTTCGTTGCCCTGCGAACCAAGGACGTCGTTGATCGCCGTCGTCTTCATCTTCGGATAACGCTGCTTCTGGTTGTACTGCGAGTTGAGATCGCCGCCGATGATGATGTCGGCGTTGGGATCACCGCGCAGGATCTCGTCGAGCCGCGTGCGCAGCGTCTTCGCGTTGGCCGCACGTGTCGGCTCCGACTCCGGATCGCTCGCGCCCGACTTCCAGTGATTCGCAAACAGATACAGCGACGCGCCGTCGACGTCGACCTGCACCTCGAGAATCGCGCGCGCGTTCGTGGTCGGATGCGAGCGCGCCGACGTGACCGGAAAACGCGTGAAGACGGCGCACTTGATTTCCTGTTTTCGCTCGGAGGGAGAGGCCATGACGCTCTCGCCAACGACCACCCGATAGCCCGTCACGCCGGCATCGGCGAACGCCTTCAACAGCAGCGCCTCGGACGGCAGGTCGCCGATCTCGCGATCAAAACGCGCGCCGAGCATGTCGGTCAGTTTCACGCCTGCATAGCGCGCGAGGATCGCGGTGTAGTCGGGCGCCTTCGGACCGGGCGTGGCATCCACTTCGAGTTCGCACAACAGCAGCACATCCGGTCCGCGCCCGCTTTCGAACTGCGCGACGACGCGCGCGATGTTCTGCAGTTTCGTCAGCGCGTGCGCCCGCGTGTATTTCGCGGGCTGGTAGTCCTCGTAGCCGGCCTTGCCGTCGAGGTCGAAGAGGTTCTCGACGTTGTAAGCCACCACGGTGAACGGCCGGGCCTGCGCCAGCGCGAGGAGGCCGAGCCCGAGATACGAGAGAGTGATTCCAATCAGACGCATGCCCCGACGTTGAGGCGCGCGATTGACCGGCGCAACCCCGCGCCCGCAGACTTCGCCCTTTCCATGGACGCCATCCTTGAAGTCTCCCACCTGCGCGTGGCCCGCGGCCGCACGACGATTCTGCACGACGTAAGCTGGCGCGTGGCGCGGGGCGAACACTGGGTCATCCTCGGTGCCAATGGTTCCGGCAAGACGTCGATGCTCAAGGCACTCACCGGCTTCCTCTCGCCGACCGCCGGCGAGTTCAGCGTGCTGGGCCAGCGCTACGGCGCGAGCGACTGGCGCGATCTGCGCCTCAAGATCGGCGTGGTCACGAGCGCCTTCGCGATGTCGATTCCGCCGTCGGAAGTGGCGCTCGAGACGGTCGTCAGCGGCAAATACGCGCAACTGGATCTCTGGCATGCCGGCACCCGCGCCGATCGTGTCGCCGCCCTGCGCCTGCTCCGCGCCGCCGGTCTCGCGGCGCTCGTGAGTCGCGAGTGGGCCTATCTCTCCCAAGGCGAACGCCAGCGCGTGTTGATCGCTCGCGCGCTGATGGCCGGGCCGAAACTCCTCATCCTCGACGAACCCTGTGCCGGGCTCGATCCGGTCGCGCGGGAACACTTCCTCCAGTTCATCGAGCAGCTCGCGCGCCGCCGCGGCGCACCCGCCCTCGTCCTGGTTACCCACCACGTCGAGGAGATCACGCCGGCCTTCACCCACGCACTCATGCTGAAGAGCGGGCAGGTCGTCGTGGCCGGCTCCCGGCAGAAGGTCCTCACTTCGAAGAGCCTGTCGGAGACCTTTAATGCCCGGCTTCGTCTCGGCCGCACCGGCCGGCGGTTGCGCCTGGACGTGGTGCACGCGTGAATCCGCTTTCGGACGCCGTCGATACGCTCGGGATCGCGACGGTCTGGACGTATCTCGGACTCTTCCTGGCCGCGTCGCTCCTGATGGTCTGGCGGCTGGAAGCGCTGCTCGATCACGGCCTCGAAGGCACCGCGCTCGGCACGCTCGTGATGCCCTACTGTTCAGGTTTGGGTAATCTGATCTTCGTGGCGCTGGTGGCGGGGAAAAAGGATCACGGCGCGGAAGTCCTGACCAATTGCCTGGTCAACAACGTCACCAATCTCACGCTCCTGCTCGGCCTTCCGGCACTGCTGTGGGGCCTTCGCCTCGGTGGAAAAAAATCAGCCAGCCCGGCGCGAAAATCCGCGGCCAAGGCCGCCGGCACCGAACAGCAGCTCAACCGGCTTTCGCTCCTGCTCACGCTCGCAGCCGTGATCTTTTTCAGCGGCGTCACCTGGGCACTCGGGGCCGACGGCCAGCTCGATGCGACGGACGGCCTCGTGCTGATCGCGTTGTTCTTGTTCTGGCAGTGCTTCCAGGTCTTCGACGTTCTCAAGCACAACGTCCGCACGCGGCAGCATTTCCGGCTCATGTTCTACGTCGACGTCGGCATCGTGCTGATCGGCGCCTTCGGCCTCTACACCAGCATCGACTGGCTCGTCGCCTGGCTGTCGGCGCAGGACGGCGCGTTCATCAACGCCGGCAATCTCGGCTGGCTCAGCGGCTGGCTGATGGTGCTGCCCAACGCGCTGCTCGCGTTCTTCTACGCCGCGCGCGGCCGGGCCGACATCACGTACGCGTCCCAGGTGGGCGACGGTCACATCTGCATTCCGCTTTGTCTCGGTCTCAGCGCCGTGCTGCAGCCGCTCGCCATCACGCCCTTCTTCACGACCGGCATCACCGTGCTGGTCGGCGCCGCGCTGCTGCATGCGCTGTGCGTCCTGATCGCCAACGGCCTGCCGCGCTGGATGGGCTGGCCGCTGCTCGCCGGCTACGCGTGGTTCCTAATCGCCGGACTCAGCGGGTAATACCAATCGCTCTTTGCCTTTGGACTTTAACCGTGGCTACGAGCGCCAGCGAGTGGTCGTTCGGCCACTCGCTGGCGCTCGTAGCCACGATCGATCCAGAAGTCCAAAAGCACGGAGCGATTGGTATAAACAGCTGCGCCGATTGCCCTGACGCCGGGCCTGGTCTCGTTCACCCCACCAGCGGATCCACGCGAAACTTCTCGCTCAACTCAAACAGCACCGCCTGCGCCCCGAACCACTTCGCATCGGCGCGAATCTCATTCATCGTCTTCACCGTATGGTTCAAGACGAGATAACTGTGGGCGCCGACCTTCATGAACGCATCGTAGCGCGTGTCGGCGGCATCGGGCACAAATTCAATGTCGCCCTCGGCAAACTCCCGGCCCGCCGTCGCCGCGCGCAGCGGCTCGGCATCGGTCGGCAGGTTGCGGCGAAACACGTCGGATCGCGGTCCGTTGTACGCCACGATTCCGCCGCCCTTCGCGGCCATCGACAAAATCGCCCACTCGTCGAACACGGGCTGCAGGTAGCAGGCACGCATGCGATCGACCGCGGTTTGGATGATTTTACGGGCGGATTCCAAGTCCATGATCCGCGAGGAAGGGGAACGGCCCCGGCTTGGCAAGAAACACCCGGGCCATCGCCCCTGCCCGGGCGCGTTTCATAGTTCATTCATGGGACCGCGACCGCCCCCGGTCGCTCCTGTCCGGAGGCGACCGGGGGCGGTCGCGGTCCCGGCGAACCAGGCAAACCGCCGATCGACGCTCAGGCCGAGAAGCCAGTCGTGATGTAATTCTTCAACGATTCCGCCTCGGCACGGTGCGCGTCGGCCATCCAGCGCGTGACGTCGCCAATCGAAATCGTGCCGATGATCCGTCCGCCCTCCACCACCGGCAGATGCCGGCAGCGCTTCTCGGTGAACAGCACCATCGTGTCCTCGATCGTGGCTTGCGGGGTGATTGTGATCACGTCGGGCGTCATCACCTCGCCGACGCGCGTGCGCCGGGGATCGACACCCTCGCCGACGACGCGGCGCAGGACGTCGCGTTCGGTGAAGATGCCCATGAGCCGGCCGCCATCGATGATGAGGACGCTGCCGACGCGGTTGCGGTTCATTTCTGCGACGGCGTCGGCGACGCTCGTGGTTGACGTAACAGAAAAGACATTACGTCCCTTCCGATCCAAGATGGCGGTGATAGGAGCATTCATAAGCGGGTAACCTGACGAATGACACGCTGCGGGGTGACCGCACATTGCGCCGAAGCCTCCACCCTGCAACCCGAAAGGCCGCTCAGATCTTGCGGTGCGCGATAAGCGCAGGGCACCCGGGCCTAGCGCGGGAAAAGTTTGTCGAGCGCGCCGAGGTTCTTCAGCGGTCCTGATTTCTTCTCGGTCACCGGCGCGGCCAGAATGGGCCGCGCATTCGCCGGCGGCGGCGCGCCCGCACCGGGCGGAAGTGGCGCCCCGCCCTGCAGCGCCGCCAGAGCCCGGTCGAGCTTTACGGTCGAAACGGGCTCGGCCGTCCCGAGTTCCTGCGCAAACAGGCTCACGCGAAACTCCTCCACCAGCCAGCGAAACGCCTCCGCGGTCGCCCGGGTGACTGTGGGCCGCGTGCCCTCACCCGGCTTGGCAGCCGGGCGGGTCGCCGCCAGCCCGCCTCCCGTTGCGGCCCGCAACGCCTTCTCATACGGCGCCAGCTGCGCGGCCCGCTCGGCGTCCTTGGCCGGATTCTGCCGCCAGCGTTCGGCGCGCAGCCGCATCGCCTTCAGGTAACGGGGAAAGTGCGGCAGCTGCGCATACGGTGTGGTGCGCAGGAAATCCGGCGGCAGCAGCGCCGCGAGATCGCGCTCGAGACTCGCATGCGGATGCGGTTGCACGAGCAGCGTTTGCCGCAGGCCGAGGATTTCCCGGAGCTGATCGCAGAACTTCGGCACGAGCCCACGCAGATCGGTCTTGGCGCGCTCCACCGCCGCCGCAAACGCCACGGGCCCGAGCCGACCGCCCGTGCCCGGCGGTGGGGTCACACCCGCGCGACCCCAGACCCGCTCCGGATCGCAGAGCCAGTCGCGCAACAACGCAAAGGCCTGCGCCTGCAGTTCGTCCGCCGGTGCCAGCGTCGAAAGCAGCGGCCCGAGCATCCGCACGGCGCGTAGATCGCGTTCGAGCCAGCCGAGATCGTTGCTGATTTGCCGCTCCAGCAACGCCGCGAGGCCGCGCTGCGTGAGCGCGCGCGCCTCCTCCGGCGTCTTCGCGAGTCGCAAGGCCACGCCCCCGGCGGATTTCTCCGCGCCCGGCCGCGTCGCCCCGCCCGCCTCGCGCACTTCGACCAGCGCGGGAAACGCATGCACCGGCACACCGGCCTGCTCCGTCACCAACACCCGTTCCGGCACGTCGCCGAACGTCCACGTCGTCTGCGCCGCCGTCTCCCACCGCGCCCGCGCGCGCTGCCACGCCTCGGGCTCCACGCGCGCCACGGTCGCACTCGCGGTGCGTTTCTGCAGGTGCAGCGCCGCATCGATCGCCGCGAGTTCACGGCTCGCGACGAGTTCCTTGCCGGCGGCGTCGAGGACGCGCACGCGCACGCGCAAATGATCCGGCAACGGCTTGTCCGCCCACACCGCCGGATCGATCGCCACGCGGAAACGCTCGGCGATCTGCGCGGCGATCGCCTGCGGCAACGTTTCGCGCCGGCCGGTCAGGCGATCCCGTGACGCCAGATCGGTCGCGAGGCTCTTCGCCGTTTCCGTCAGCGGCACAAAGCCCCGGCGCAGCTCCTTCGGCAGCGCGCGCAGGTAGTGCTCCACTTTGGCTTCAAGATGCCCCGGCACCGCCCAGTCGAGCGCCGCGGGCGTGAGCGCCTCCGCCTCGCGCACGCTGACGTCGAGCGTTACGCCGTCATCGGCCTGCCCGGGCTTGTACGCGTAATTGAGCGGCAGCGCGCGGTTCTCCACTGGCAACGCCTCGGGAAACGCTTCAGCGTCGTGCTGGATGCCCGCCGGGTCGCGCAAATCGTCCGGCCCCATCATCAGGAAACGCGGCTCGCCGCCGCGCCGTCCGCGCACCAGGTCGACGAGATCGCCCACACTGCTGACCCCCGCGGGTTCCGCCGCCGTGTCTGCATCGATCGGCTTGTCCCCCGGCATCAGGCGCGCTGCATAAAACCGATACGCCGCCTCATCCAGGTTGAGGTAGCCGCTGTCGCGCGCGCGGGTGAGCAGGTCCTCGATCTTTTCCCGCACGGTCCGGTTGTGCGCGATGAAATCGAGGGGAAACGTGAGGGTGTCGTTCACGAGGCCTTCGCGAATGAAAATCTCGGTGGCGTGCATGGGATCAATCTTCCCGTAGCTCACCGCCCTGCTCTCGAGTTCGAGTCCATACAGGCGCGTGCGCTGCTTCACCATCACGCGGCCGCCCGCCTCGTTCCAAAACGGTTCGCTGTGCGACACGCGCAGGAGATGCGCGCCGAGTTCGAGCGCCCACTGCGGATCGAGCCGCGCCGCGGTGCGCGCGTAGAGCCGCGACGTCTCCATCATCTCCGACGCCATGATCCAACGGGGCAGTCGCTTGTCGATGGCCTCGTTGCCCGCCTTAGCTTTAGCGACGGCGGGCTTTCGCCGCGGATCCTCGCGGCGGTACAGCACCGACCCGGGAAACAGCGCGACGCGTCGGTCGTGCGTCGCCTTGTAGCCGCCGTTCTCCTCGTCGAGATGCGCCACGTTCCCCAGCAAGCCCGCGAGGATGCTCCGATGAATCGCGCGGTATACGGGCGTGCCGAAGAGCGTCGTCTTGTCGTCGACCGTTTTGAGGCCATGGAACGCGGACGTGAGCTTGAAGTCGTCGCGCTCCTTCAGTGTATCCAGAAGCTGGCTATGGATGTCGCGCCACTCGCGCATGCGCGTGTAGCTGAGAAAATGATCGCGACAGAAGCGGCGGAGTTTCGCCTGCGTCATCGTCTCGAACTCGTCGTGATACGCGTCCCAGATGTTGAGGAGGGTGAGAAAATCCGAGTCGGGATGCACGAAGCGCCGGTGCGCCGCGTCGGCCTGCTGCTGCTTGTCCATCGGCCGCTCGCGCGGATCCTGAATCGAAAGGCCCGCCGCGATCGCGAGCACTTCGCGCAACGCCTTCTCCGCCCGCGCCTGCAGGATCATCCGACCGACGGTCGGATCGACCGGCAGCCGCGCCAGTTCGCGGCCGAGCGGCGTCAGGTCAGTGGACAGGAGACGGGGGACGGGCGACAGGGGACCGGAAGCAGGAGACAGCGGAACGGCGATAGAAGAAAGAGGGCCCACGTCCCCTGTCTCCTGTCCCCTGTCTCCCGTCTCCAGTCGCCCGTCCCCTGTCTCCTGTCTCCCCAGCGCGCCGAGTTCCTCGAGCAGCGCATAACCCGCGCGGATCGACTTGCCCGCGGGCATGTTGATGAACGGGAAGCGCTCGATGTCACCGAGGCCGAACGCCTTCATGCGCAGGATCACGTCCGCGAGATTTGCCCGCTGGATCTCGGGCTGGGTGAAGCGCGGTCGCTCGAGAAAATCCTTTTCCGAATAGAGCCGGATGCACACGCCCTCGGCGACGCGCCCGCTGCGGCCCTTGCGTTGATCCGCGCTCGATTGCGCCACCGGCTCGATCGGCAGCCGCCGCGTTCGCGCCTGCGGCGAATAACGGCTGAGCCGGGCCAGGCCCGTGTCGATGACGAAACGAATGCCGGGGATCGTCAGCGAGGTCTCCGCGATGTTCGTCGCGAGCACGATTTTCCGGCGCTGGGTCGAGGCGAACACGCGTTGCTGCTCGGCATTGGAGAGCCGGCCGAAGAGCGGGACGATCTCGCAACGCGCGTCGCGCACGCCCGACTGGCGTCCGTCCAGCAGATCGCTGACCTCGCGGATGTCGCGCTCGCTCGGCAGGAACACGAGGATGTCGCCGCTCGTGCTTTCGCGCACCACGCGTTCGACCGCCTCGACCGCGCCGTCGATGTAATGCAACGCCTCCGCCTTCGCCGAGGCGACGGCGGAAGGATCCGCCTGATCCTCGTTCTCGTCGTTCTCCGCGTAGTCGCGACCGAGCTGATCGAGCGGCGCGTAAATCACCTCGACGGGAAACGTCCGGCCCTCGACCAGCACGACCGGCGCGCCGTCGTAGGCCGCGCTGAACGACTCGGTGTCGATCGTGGCCGACGTAATCACGATCTTCAGCTCGGGCCGGCGGAAGCGCAGCGTGCGCAGGTGGCCGAGCAGGAAATCGATGTTGAGCGATCGCTCGTGCGCCTCGTCGATGATGATGGTGTCGTACTCCCGCAGCATCGGGTCGCCCTGCACTTCGGCGAGCAGCATGCCGTCAGTGAGAAACTTGATCACCGTCTGCGGCGTGGTCTGATCGTTGAAACGGATCTTGCAGCCAACCTCGCGACCCCACGCGACGCCCATCTCCTCGGCGACGCGACGCGAGATCGAAAGCGCCGCCACGCGGCGCGGCTGCGTGCACGCGATCCGGCCCTGCGTGCCGCGCCCGGCGGCGAGGCACATCTTCGGAATCTGCGTCGTCTTGCCCGAGCCCGTTTCACCGGCCAGAATCACGACTTGGTGGGCCTGGATCGCCGCGGTGATTTCCTCCGCGCGCACGCTGATCGGCAGCTCGGGCGGGAACTCGAGACGGAACGGAAACGATTTCGGATGTGAGGACGGCGGCACGAAGAGGCTTGAGATTCAAGCCCCGGACAGGAATGACAACCCTTCCATGCAGCAACCGCCGCTCCTGCCCGAAGAGACCCTCGCCCGCGTCCTGCGACTCGCGCGCTTCGACGGCACCGGCGCGCTGTTGCTCGGCGGCATGTTCGCGCTGTCGGCCGCCATGTCGGGCGAACGCGCCTTCGCCGTCATCGGCCTGCTTGGCGCCGCCGCCGGTGCGATCGAACTGCACGGCGGCGAGCTGTTGAAGCAGGGCTACGTCCGCGGCATGAACTGGCTCATCGCCAGCCAGCCGTTTCTCCTTCTCGTCATTTTCGCCTACTGCGGACTGCGGTTGTGGTACTTTGAACTGCCGCCGGTGCCCGAGTCGTTCCAAGGTATTTTCGCCGCGAGCGCACAGCAATGGAACATGACCGTGCCGGAATACCAGGAGGCACTGAACCGCCTGACCGTCCTTGCCGTGGCCACGGCGGGCGTCGGGTTTCAGGGCTGGATGACGATCTACTATTTGCGCCGCCGTCACGCGGTGATCCGCGCGCTGGCGGTGGAGTGACGCTCCGCCGCAACCGGCGCGCCCGCTCCCAGCCCGCACTTGCACCGTCCCCGCTCGGTCGTACGTTCCCGCCATGTCGAAGGATCGCTACATCGCCGCGAAACAAGCCTGGGCGGAAAAACAAAAAGCCCGCGGCGTCACCGCCCGGACGAGCGCGTCCGCCGACCGGCTGCCGCCCGGCCAGAAACTCACCACGGGTTTTCCCGTGCTCGATCTCGGCGTGCAACCCGAGGTGCCGCTGCCGGACTGGCGCCTCAAGGTCGACGGACTCGTGAGCCAGCCGACGCAGCTTTCCTGGGATCAGTTCAGCGCGCTGCCGCAGGTGACCGACGTCAGCGATTTCCACTGCGTGACGACCTGGAGCAAATACGACTGCACGTGGGGCGGCGTGGCGTTCACCACGCTGTATGATCTCGTGCAGCCGCAGCCGGAGGCGAAGTTCGTCTACTTCAGCAGCTATGACGGTTACTCGACGAATGTGTCGCTCGAGAAGTGCCTCGATGACGACGTGCTGATCGCGACCTCGTTCGACGGCGCGCCCGTATCGCGCGAACACGGCGGCCCTGCGCGCGTGATCATCCCCAAGCTCTACGCCTGGAAGGGCGCGAAGTTCGTCAACGCGATCACGTTTCTCGCCGAGGACAAACTCGGCTTCTGGGAAGTGCGCGGTTACTCGAACACCGCCGATCCGTGGACGGAAGATCGATACGCGTGAGGTTGCTTGCGTAGGGCGGGCGCGGCCTACCCTCGATCCTCCACGCGATTCCAATTCGTGAACCACGGCGCCTCCTCCGCCGTGATCGCGTGCACCCGCAGCAAGCCGTCGGACACCGCGCGCGCCACGAGCGGCTGCAACGCGTACTCACCGCGGGCGAGCGCCTCCCAGGCGAGCCACTTGAATTCGCGCGGATAGATCGCGGCGAGGGGCTCGAAAAAATCTCCGCGCCGGCCGACGACGCCCACGCCCGGTGACGCCGCTTGGGCCAGCGCGGTGAACCACGACGCCGTCATCTGCGGCAGGTCGACCGCCAGCACGGCGAGCGCCGGCTGCGCGGCGCGTTCGAGTCCCGCCGTGATGCCCACCAACGGGCCGCAATCCGGCAGGGCGTCGCACACCATCGTCGCGAGCTCGCGCGCGTCCCGCACCCAGGGCTGTTCGGGTCGCGCCGAAATGAAACTCTCCGTTGCGCCCGCCGCCTTCAGCACTTCGCACTGCCGCCGCCACAGCGGCACGCCGTCGAGCTCGAGCATGGCCTTGTCGCGCCCCATCCGGGTCGAGCGGCCGGCGGCAAGGACGATGGCGCTGAGTGAAGTCGACATGAAGGCGGGAAGCGACGCGGCGGCGAACGTGACGCCCGCCCGCGCGCGGCACAAGTCGCCTCGGCGGCAGTTCCCGTTGGACAACGCCGCCGCCGCCGGCCAGCCTCCCGCGCCACCATGGCTGAGACCAATCGCCCGCTCGCCAACCGCATCCTGATCGGACTCGTCGTCGGCATCGTGGCCGGCATCGGCACGCTGATCGTCGGCCGGTTTTCCCCCGAGGTTCTCGTCGTCATGCGCAAGGTGTCGACCGCCGTCTTCGATCCGTTCGGCCAGATTTTCCTCCGGACCCTTTTCTTCGTCGTGATGCCGCTGGTCTTCGCCTCGCTCGCTTCCGGCGTGGTGCAACTCGGCCGCCTCGATCGTCTCGGCCCGCTCGCCGGCCGCACGTTCTTCCTGTTTTTCCTCAACATGGCCATCGGCGTGGGCCTCGGGCTGATCATGATGAACGTGGTCAACCCCGGCAGCCACCTGGACCCCGCCGCGAAAACCCGGTTGATGGCGGAATTCGGCGGCGCCGCGCAGAAGCACATCGCGACCGGAGCCGCCTCGCCGTCGATGTCATTCGCGACCCTCGTCGAAATGTTCATGCCGAAGAATCTCCTCGGCGCTGTCGTTGGACATAACAACAACGTCATCGGCGATGTCCTCCCGCTCATCCTCTTCGCCATTCTGGTCGGCGCGGTCGGCACGCAGCTCAGCGAGGACAAGCGCCGGAAACTGCAGGACGGCCTCGAACTCGTGAGCGAGTTGATGACCGGCATCGTCAACTTTGCCCTCAAACTCGCGCCCTACGCGGTGCCCGCGATGATCTACAGCGTCATCGTCAAGATCGGCATCGATATCCTCGTCGCGCTTGGCGTGTTCGTCCTCGGTTGCGTGGCCGTGCTGCTGCTTCACCTGTTCGGGACGATGTCGCTCTGGATCAAATTCTGGGCCCGCCGCAGTCCGGCGCAGGTGTGGCGTGATCTGCGACCGGTGCTGATCACGGCGTTCTCCACGAGTTCCAGCAATGCCACGCTGCCGACCGCGCTCGCGTGCGCGAAGGACACGTTGAAGCTGCAGCCGAGCGTCGCCGGTTTCGTGCTGCCGCTCGGCACCACGATGAACATGAGCGGCACGGCGCTGTATGAAGGCTGCGTCGTGTTGTTCGTCGCGCAGGTGTTCGGCGTCGACCTCACCCTCTCCCAGCAAATCACGCTGCTGCTGCTCTCCGTGTTGAGCGCCGTGGCGGTGGCCGGCATTCCCGGCGGATCGCTGCCCCTCATCGCCGGCCTGCTCGCGACCTTCGGCATTCCACCCGAGGGCATCGGCATCGTGCTGGGCGCGGATCGTATTTTAGACATGACCCGAACGATGACCAATGTCGGCTCGGACATGATCACGACGATGGTGGTCGACGCGCAGATGCAGGCGGTCGACGCCGCGGCGGTGGCGCGAAAGGTTTGAGTACGAGACGGTAGCCTTTACCCGACCTTAACAGAGCCGCGCTTGCCTGCGACGTCGACGGTGGCTACGACACTCGCCTGCGTGATGACCACCACCGGAGATCGTAGTCTCTTTCCCCGATGAAACCCGCCGTGGAGGCGGAGCACATGCCGCAATTGGACGCCCTGCGGGCGTTCGCGTTTGTCGGCGTGGCCGTGTCGCATTGGACGCCGAACTTCCTCGCCGGCATTGTGCCGTGGGGCACCGGCGTGCAGCTTTTCTTCGTCCTGAGCGGATTCCTCATCACGGGAATTCTTCTGCGCAGCCGGCCGGCGGATCTGGGAATCTCGATGGGGCAGGTCCTGCGGGTGTTCTACCTGCGCCGCATCCTGCGGATCTTTCCGCTCTATTACGGCGTGCTCGCGCTCTGCCTGCTGTTTTCCGTCGGTCCCATCGCCAGCACGTGGCAGTGGCACGTGCCGTATCTGTCGAACGTGTACTACGCGTGGCACGGTCATGGCACCGCGATCGCCGACCCGTATCTCCACCTGTGGTCGCTGTCGGTCGAGGAACAGTTCTACCTGCTGTGGCCGCTGGTGGCGCTGGTTGCCTCGCGGCGGGCGCTGCCCTTCATTCTCTTTGGCTCGCTGGTGGGCTCGATGCTGTTTCGCGTGGGCATCACCACTCTCGCGCCGAGCGTAGTTTCGATTCGTTACCTGACGCCCAGCTGCCTCGACGCCTTCGCCGTGGGCGGGCTCATCGCCTACTACAAGCACTACGGCGGCACCGCCGGCATCCGCCGCTGCGCGCTGCACCTGACGTGGATTGGCATCGCCGGCCTCGGCCTGGGCACCGTCGCGCTGCCACGCGTGATCGGTTCCGACGACGCCCACCGCATCGGGCACACGTTCCTTGTGATCTTTTACGGGGCCATCGTCGCCCAGGGGGCGCTGGGTTTTCGCAGCATCCCGGGCGCGGTGCTGAATTTCAAACCGGTGCAGTACCTCGGCAAAATCAGCTACGGTCTCTATGTTTATCACTACTTCGCGCCCTATGTGGTGAGCGGGCTCGCGCGGAGTGCAGGCTGGGAGGCGTCGTTGCGATCCCTGCCCGTCACGCTGACCGCCTATTCAATTTTCACGCTGCTGGCAGCCATGGCGTCGTGGCATCTGTACGAGTATCCCATCAACCGGCTGAAACGGCATTTTGCGTATCCGCGCGCACACGCCCCGCGCGTTCCCGTCACAGGCGCCGCGGCACCGTCCACCTCCAACGCCTAACCGGCCGGATCGCCGGCGAACGGGCCCGGCGCGCGCGGGGTGGTGAAGACACGTAGTGGGGCCATATACCCTCGCAACCACTCTGCGGCACTGCTTAGAGAGGCTCATCAGAACGCTGCTCCTCCTGCTGCTCTGCGCCACGTGCATCGCGTGCGCCATCATGGACTGCCCGGATCGGCAGGACCGGAGGAAAGTGTTCCGTCATGGTGCCGTCGGACTCGGCATCGCCGGTTTCATCTGGTGGCTGCTGGCGTATCAAATTGGAATCTTCAACCGGGCCTGAAGCACGTCGCCCACGGCACAATGTCAGGTCGGGACGGTCGCATCGCCACCGGCGTTCCGGTGCGATTGAACGGCAACCGCTGAACGCCGATCTCCCTGTTCCCGCCGCCGCCCGCAGGTTCTGACAATTCCGCCATGTTCCGCCCCTTGATTTTCGCCCTCCTCGCGGCCTCGCTGCTCGCCAACGTTTGGTTCCTCACCCGCCCGCAGCCGGCCGACGCGCCGAACAACCGCGCCACGGCGGCCCGGCTCTCGCCCCTCGTGCCCACGACCGCTCCTGCGCCGGCGTCGGAGCCGTTGGCATTGCTTCGACCCGGCGGCGAGCCCCTCACCACCGCGGACATGGCAACGCTCCGCACCCGCCTTGAGTCATTGGGGCTTCCGCCCGAGATCGTTCGCGCCGTGCTCGCGATGACCATCCACCGCTCGTTTCAGAAACGCCGCGAAGCGATCCTGCGCCTGCCCGGACCCGACGAGTACTGGCGCAACCAAGGCCAGCGCGCCGACCCCGCCGACCAGATAGCCCTGCGCGAACTGGATCGTGAACAACGCAGGCTGCTGCGCGAATCCTCGGCGGATTTCGAATTCGACGACGCCGCCGAGCGCCGCCAGTTCGGCGGTCTCCCCGGCGACACGGTGGCGCGCTTGAAGCGCATTTTCGCCGACTACAGCGACCTCGAGGAGCAACTCTATGCCGACGGCTCCGACCGGGGTTCGAGCGAGAATCGCAATCGCGCCGCACTCCTCGCGAAGGAAAAGCGGGCCGACATCGAACGCCTCCTGTCGCCCGACGAATTGTTGGACTATGATCTGCGCAATCACCCGGCCGCCCACCGGCTGCGCGGAGCGATTGGTCAATTTGCCGCGACCGAGGCGGAGTTTGTCGCGCTTTTCCCCGCCTTCCGCGCGGCCCTGGAGGCTGCGGGTGGAAACGAAACCCGAACGCGCACGAATGTTGCCGAAGCCCGCCGCACCCGCGAAGCCCTCGAGAGCCAGCTCGACACGGAGCTGCAGCGCGTGCTCGGCAGCCAGCGGTTCGCGGAACTCAAGGACGCCAACAATCACCTGCTGCAGGAAACGCGCGCCTTCACCGCCAGTCTCAACCTGCCGCCGCAGGCCACGACCGAGGTGATTTCCGTCCAGCAGGAGTTCAGCCCGAAGCTCAACGCCCTCGATCGCGACCGCGACCTGACGGCGAACGAACGCGATGCGCGCGCCTACGCCCTCGCGAAAGACGCGCGCGATCGGCTCATCCGCGTGCTGGGGACAGAAAACTTCGAGGCCTACAAACGCCGCGGCGGCGCGTGGCTGGGCTCCGCGCTCAATCGCGCACCACCGTCAACGCCGGTGCCCTGAGCCGGAGGGCAAAGGGAAACGCGGCCGTTTCTTCAAGCTGGTCAGCCTCTCGGCCCGAACTATGCTGAACGGGTCCCACTTCCACCCCGATGTCCACTGACACTCCCCTCGCCCCACCGCCCGTCGCCGAGGATCGCACCGTGGCGATCCTCAGTTATATCACGCTGATCGGTTTCGTCGTCGCGATTATCCTGCACACCAGCAAAAAGACCCCGCTCGGCGCGTTTCACCTGCGTCAGGTGCTCGGTCTGATCGTCACCGGCATGGCGTTCGGCATGTGCGTCATCGCACTCGTGTTCATCCCGATCCTCGGCTGGCTCGTGATTGCCGCCGGTTGGATCTCGATGCTCGTCCTCGTCGTGATGGGCTTCATCAGCGCCGTCACCGGCCAGCAGAAGCCCGTCCCGGTGCTGGGCGAACACTACCAGAAGTGGTTCGCCAACGTGTTCACCTGAGCCAGCTGGTGGGTGTAGGCGGGGTGCGGTGGCTTGCGCTGCGGCGTCACTCCCCGCACGGATGAGCGAGTTCGCCCCATGAAAACACTCACCGCGCTTCTGGCCGTCTTCGCTTTCCTCGCCGTCTGCGGCACGACCGCCGCCGAAGCGAGTTTTTCGCTGGTTCCCGCGCAGGAGTGCCGCCCTCGCCAGGGCTGGCCCAATTTCCTCGCGAAGGCCGCGACGCCCGGCGCGCAAGTGCGCATCGCGTACTTTGGCGGTTCGATCACGGCCCAGTCCGGCTGGCGGCCCAAGACACTGGCGCATTTTCAGAAGACGTATCCGCAGGCCACGTTCACCGAGATCAACGCCGCGATCGGCGGCACGGGGTCCGATCTCGGCGTGTTCCGCTTGAAAAACGACGTCCTCGCTCACCGTCCGGATCTCGTGCTGGTCGAGTTCGCGGTGAATGACGGCGGCGCGTCACCCGAACAGATCCACCGCTGCATGGAAGGCATCGTGCGCCAGATCTGGCGCGCCGCGCCGCAGTGCGACATCGGCTTTGTCTACACGCTCACCGAGGCGCTCGCCCCGGCGATGCTCGAGGGAAAATTCCAGCGCTCCGCCAGCGCGATGGAGCAGCTCGCGGATCACTACGGCATCCCCAGTATCCATCTCGCGATGGAGGTCGCGCAACTGGCCCGCGCCGGCCGCCTGGTGTGGAAAGCGCCGTTGCCGAAAACCGAGGCCGAGCAGCAGGCGCTCAGCGACAAGGTCGTCTTCGCGCCCGACTCCGTCCACCCACACGTCGAGACCGGCCATGAAATGTACCTGCAGGCTGTCGTACGCTCGCTCGAGCCGATCCGCGCCGCTTCCCAGGCCCCCGCGCCGCACGCGCTGCGGGCTCCGTTCATCGCGTCGAATTACGAGCAAGCCCAACTGATCCCCATCTCGGCGGCGACGCTCTCACGAGGCATTGGAATCGGCACCGATCCCGCTGCGGTGGCGTTTGCCAAACGCTGGGTCAACCGGTTGCCCGCGATCGTTCGGGCCTCCGAGGCCGGCGACACCCTCACCTTCTCGTTCAAGGGCACGCGTTGCGCGATCTATGATGTCATCGGGCCAGACTGCGGCCAGGTGCGCATCACGCTCGACGACCGGCCGCCGGAAGCGAAGGCGCGCTTCGACGCCTACTGCACGTATCATCGGCTGAGCACGTTCATGGTCGGTACGGAACTGCCGGATACGATCCACACCGTGAGAATCGAACTGCTGCGCGATCCGCCCGACAAGGCGAAGATCCTCGCCCAGCGCAACCAGACGATCGACGACCCAAAGCGCTACGCCGGGCTCTCGTTTTTCCCAGGTGCGATCCTCCTGGTCGGCGAGCTCGTGAAGCCGTGAGGCCTGCTCACCGTTCACACACCACGTCACGCTGTTCCCAGCCGTCCGCGCGCTTCACGCGCAGCGTCGCTCGTTTGCTCGTGGCCGCGCGCACCTGAAACGTTCCGGCACCGAGGTCATAGTCGACGCGGCCGACGTGATCGATGGAGTCGAGCACGACCTCAAACCGGCTTGTCTTCAGATAGCCCGCGACAACGAACGTGCCTCGCTCCGGCAACGCCGGGGGCGTCCGATGCGCCTGCAGGAACTCCGCCGCAGCGCGGCCCCGCAGCTTTTGCTGGGCGGGCGTTTCGTTCGCGTAATGGTTGCGGTTGTCGCCGACGCCCGCGAGTTCGTGATACGTCACGAGCGCGCCGCGGCCCTGACCCTGCGCCGCTCCGACCCACAGCCGCGCGTGCAACGATGGCACGCGCACATCGTCGGCACCGTGAATGACCAGCGTCGGCGTGAGCAGATTACCCACGGTCGTCAGCCCACCCCGGCTGCGATACGCCTCGGGATTGCTGTCGGGCGTCCCGCCGATCCACGGCTTCCAGTTCTTGGGGTTCTTCTCCCACGAGCCTTCGAGCTCATCGCGAAACTCACCCTTGCGATCGAAGGCGTGCCAGAGCGCGTAGTCGCTGATGCCCGACGCCGCCACGGCCGCCGCAAACGTGTCCGGAAATTTTCCCACCAGCGCAAACGTGTTGCCGCCACCACCGCTGCCGCCGGACAGCAGCACGATTTCAGGCGAGGCAATCCTCGCCCGGTAGTGCGTGCGCGCGAAGGTCACCGCATCGATCACGTCCTGCAGTTCCCAGCCGTTGCAGTCGGGATTGCCCGTGGCGTCACCGCGGCCGCGCATTTCCGGCTCGATCACGAAATAGCCGCGATCGACGGGATCGGGAATGTTGTCGCTGTGCGCGGTCTTCACCTGGCCATGCCAGCCGTGCATCTTCACGAGCAGGACGCCGGTCGGCGTGGCGCAGCCGAAGCGCGCGAAGAGCCGCAGCGACGTGTCACTGCTCGCCGGATACTCGCGGTATTCGCGAAACGGCGCCGTCGTCTGCGGCGCGTTGGATTCTGCTCCCGCCATCGATGCGGCGACGCTGGAACCGAGGGCGAGGAGTAGCAATGAACGAAGCAGGGGCGGGGTGTTCACGGAAGCGGAGTATCTGGGGCACGAGGCGGCGGCGAGCAAGCGAGCTCGTGTCAGGCTTCGCTCGCTGGGAACTCGCCGCCGATCAAGGCGCGGAATCGATCGCTGAAGGCCGCTCCGTAGATCGAGGGCGGAAATCGATTTCAGGGCTCCCGCCGCACTTTCGCCCGAAAACCCACTTTCGACCGCCCGGTCGGACAAGACCGATTGGGCCGCAGCTGCTAGCGTGCGGGGCCGTACCCGCCCGGAGAACGCGTTCAACCGCGTCCTCCGGCAAACCTTCCCCGCCACCTGACCCAAACCCCGCTCCGCGACTGCGCCGGCACGATGCCGTCTCGGCGTCGTCTTCCGTCCACTCGCCAGACCGGCGTCGAGCCTGCTTCATCCAACGCCACCCGCCCCCTTGTCATGAACCCCATGCCTCCTTCGCTTCGTTCCTCGGCCACGCTCTCGCGGGCCACCCTCGCTTTCCTCACCTGCACGCTTGCGGGTGCCGCCGCGTACGCGCAGGCCGTCACACCCACACCCGCGCCGCCCGCCAACGCAGCGCAACGCAAGGCGCCGGCGAACGCGGGCGAGGTCATCGCGTTGAGCGCGTTTGAAGTGCAGGCCGATCCCGACAACAGCTACGGCGCGCTCAACTCCGCCTCGATCACGCGCTTCAATGTCGAGATGGAGAAGATGCCGGTGTCGGCCGACATCTTCACCGAGACGTTCATGAAGGATGTCGCGGCGACTTCGGTCGAGGACGTGATCAACGGCTACTCCGCCGGCACCGGCAACAGCGACGGCGCGGGCGCGGGCACCACCTCGACGCAGCCCGGTGATCGCAACGGCAACTATTACATTCAAATCCGCGGCATGAATACGCCGGCGATGCAGCGCGATTCTTTCATGCCGGTCGGCGCGTTCGGCAATCCCGGCTCCACCGCGGTCGGCCGTACGGACAACTTCGACCTCGAGCGCATCGAGGTGATCAACGGCCCGCAGGCGCTGCTCTACGGCGGCGGCGGCGCGGGCGGCGTGATCAACGTCACCTCCAAGCAGGCGCGTTTTGCGCGCCAGAGTTTCCGCCAAAGCCTGAAAAGCGAGGCGCTGTTTCGCGTCGATCAATACGGCTCGAAGCGCGCCGAACTCGATGTGGGCGTCGGCACGACGTGGTTCGCCGCTCGGTTCGCGTTCCTGCGCGAGAGCACGTCCAGTCGGCGCGTCAACATCGGCGGCGTCACGAACGGCCAGTACGGCCAGCTCGCGTTTCGTTTCTTCCAGAACACCGCGCCCACCACGGTGCGCCTGTCCGGCTCGTTGACGATGAACCGACGCCGGCTCTCGACCAACCCGACGCTCACCGCCGCCGGCGATCCGCGCAACGGCCACGCACTCCACTACCTGTTGGCCACCGGCCAGACCGGCGAAACGAATCCGCAGACCGGCGCGCGTTATCCGGCCGGCGCGATCCTCAACGGCAAGTTGAACTGGGACAACGTGGACTCGTTCGCCGCCGGCTATGCGCAGCAGGAGCCGGTGAGCAACGACTACTCGAGCGTCACCATCGAAACGAAGTGGCGCGACTGGCTCACGACGCAGTTCGCCGCGGGCTACGACTACTATACCGACCGACGCATTAATCCCGGCTTCACCTTCTTCGCGCCTCGCTCCGGCAACAACACGACCGACAACTGGGCTGGCGCGATCACGCCGAGCGACAGCTGGCAGCCGGCACGCACCAAGGCCGGACGCGTCGCAGCGGTCATCACGAAGGATCTTTTCCAAGGCCGCGCGAAAACCCAGACGCTCCTCGGCGCCGACTATCTCCGCTCCGACTCCGGGCAGATTTCCTATCAGTGGTACCAGGCCGACGCCGCCTGGAACATCATCGTCGCGCCCAACGCCACGCTCGCCACGGCCAATCTCGGCCGCACGCCGATCGCGCAGCAACGCTGGTCGCTCAACGATGGCCCGACGCCGTATCCGTGGGGCAGCCAGAATCCCGCGCGCGATCGCATGACGCTCAACGGCGTCAACTACGTGCGCGCCCTGCAGAATCCGCCGCAGGCCAGCCTCGTCACGCCCACGAATCCGCTCGGCACGCCGTTCACCGCGGGAAATTACATCCAGACGAAATACTTCAACAAGGGTGCCTACGTCGTGAACTACACCGAGTGGCTCGGCGGCCGGTTCAACACGCTCTGGGGCGTGCGGCGCGGCGAGTACATCCAGGATCGTTTCCAGCATTTCGACAACCTGCGCGCCCGCTACCTCTCCAAGTCGACGCCGATGAACTACAACGTCGGCCTCGACTGGAACGCGGCGCGCTGGCTGCACCCGTACGTGAATTTCTCGGACTCGGTCATGCCGCCGTACGTCGCGAACCGCACCGATCCGCTCGGCAACTCGCCCGGCGCCGCGAAGGGCATCGGCATGGAGGCCGGCCTCAAGCTCAACAACGCCGCCGGCACGCTCTCGGGGACGTTCGCCGCATTCCAGACCAGCGCGAAGGGCGATCTCTACGGCATCAATGGCTCGATCGGTTCCGCCATCAATCCGAACGGGCTCAACGGCAACAGCGGCGGCAGCAACTTCGTGAGCATCGATCGCAAGACCCGCGGTCTCGAGTTGCGCCTCACGGCCGCGCCCACGCGCAACTGGCGCCTGCGTTTCAGTGCCGCCCACAACGACGGCGAGATCGGCAGCACCCGCACCTACGATCAGCTGTACAACGATCAGTTCTACGCGAACGCGGCAGGCCAGGTCACTTACCGCAACGGCACCGTCGTTTACGTCAACGGCGCCGCCACCAACGCCGCGCAGGCCACGGTCGTCGCCGCCACCGACCCGGGTGCAGTGCCGCTCAGCATCACCATGATGAGCACGCCCGGCGCGACGAATCCGTACTTCGCCAACCCCGATCTCATCTCCGGTGCCATCAACCGCGGCTCCGCCGCCGCCAACATCCTGCTTGGCACCGGCAACGCCGCCGCGATCAACGCGAACGGCCCGATCCTCACCGGCCGCGTCGCGCTGCCCATCACGGATCTGCAGCTCAACAAGACGCTGTCCGGCGTGGCGCCTCCGGGCGTGATCGTCGCCACGCGCGTGGGCGACAAGACGTCAGGCTATCCTGAATACAGCGCCAACCTCACGAGCAACTACGTCTTCACCGGCGAGCATCTCCTGAAAGGCCTGAGCCTCGGCGGCACGTTCGCCGCGGGCTGGAAGCAGCGCGGATATTACTATTATGCTGCGCCCGTCACCGCGGCCAACGCCCTCACGCTGCGCCGCACGCTGCTGTACACGCCGCCGCCGCGGCAGTTCAACCTCATCGTCGCCTACGGCCGCAAGTTCGGACGCTACGCGTGGAGCACGCAGGTGAACGTCGCGAATCTGTTCAACCGCTACGACATCGCGCTCCAGCCGAACGCCACCACCGGCTACCTTACGACCAGCGGCATCAACGCGACATTCTACCAGCAGCCGCGGGCGTATACGTGGACGAATTCGATCAAGTTCTAGCTGGCGTCTTGCGATCGGAGTTGGGAGCGCGACCGCCCCCGGTCGCTTTCGGCAGCAGCGACCGGGGGCGGTCGCGGTCCCAGGGCATCGCTCGTGCACCTTTTCCGTTGCCACCGCCATCCGCGTTCGGGTCACGTTGACCGAACCCCGTTCTTCTTCCCCTCGCATGAAGCCCTCCCCCGACTCCGCCTCCGTTCGCAACGCCGCGATTCTGCGCTCGCAGACGTTGATGACGCCCTCGCTGGTGCCGTCGATTTCAACGGAACTGCTGACCACCGCCGACGGCGAGCTCAACCGCGAGCTGCACCACTTTCTCTTCGATCCGCCGTCCAATCCGACCCTGCTCAAGGGCCGCACGATCGCCATCTGCTGCACCAACGGCGTCGAGGAAGTGGAGATCACCGGCTCGATCCGCTGGCTCACCGAACACGGCGCCACGGTGCATGTGGTGTCGCCGCGGATTGGGGACTTTCATCCGACGCTCGGCCTGCGTTTTCCCGCGCACTGCGCGACGCACGTGCTCGCGATCCGGCTGATGGAAAACGCCGGCTGGATCCCGATCGACCGCCATCTCGATCAGGTGTCGGTCGCCGACTACGACGCCTGCATCTTCCCCGGCGGCTGCTGGAACCCCGACGCGCTGCGCGCCGATCCGCTGGCCCGCGCGTTCGTCCGCGGCATGTGGGAAGCCGGCAAACCCACGTGCGCGATCTGCCATGGCCAGTGGGTGATGGTGAGTGCCGGCATCTTGAAGGGCAAAAAGGCCACCGCCGTCTGGAACATTCATCCCGATCTCGCGAACGCCGGTGCCACCGTGCTCGACGAACCCTGCGTGGTCGACGGCAACCTGATCACCGCACGCTTCCCCTACGATCTCCCGCGCATGATCGCCGCCTTGGTGCGCCAGCTCACCGCGTAGGTCGGAGGGCAGCAGCGTTGCCCGAATCTTCAATCGCAATCGCCCGCGCGGACAAGCGCGGCGCAGCGCGCAGGTGGTAGGATGCGCGGCATCGGCCGTAACCCCACCACCCCATGCCCCGCTTTCTTAGCCTCCTCGTCGCTCTCGGATTTTTCACCGGCGTCCTCTCCGTCTCCGCGCAGCTCGCCGTCAAAGGCCCGCTGCTGCTCGAGGAGAATTTCCAGCGTCACGCCACCTACACCAAGGAAAAGCTTCCGCTGCAGAACGGCTGGGAGGTGCGCGTCGCCCACGGCACCTGGCAGCGCACGGCCGAGGGCGTGCAAAGCACGTGGACGACCGGGCACAGCCCCGTGCTCGTGCTCGAGGGCGCATTTGGCGATGTGATCATCGAGCTCGAATTCCGTTATCGCACCGAACCCGACAAGTGGGCCGGGTGCCGCCTCTCGCCGACCAATCAGACGCTGAACCCGCGCGCCTACGCCGCTTCGCTCTGGGCCAACGTCAACTTCAAGTCCCGCGCGATTGGTCTCGTGCTGGAACACGATGAGTGGTCGCCCGGCCACATCACGCAGGTCAGCCGCAAACTGGCCGAGTGGGCGCCCGACACCTGGCATGCGTTGCGCATGGAACTCGTCGGTGACACGGCCCTCGCCAATGGCGGTGGCGTCACGGTGCACGGCACGTTCGACAAATTCGGCCTGCCGAAAACGTCGCTGTGGCTCGCCACCGGCACCAGTCCGCACGAACTGCGCCGGCTGCGGATTTACGCCGCGCGCCGCGACCCGCAGTGGAAGGTTGCACCACCGCGTCCGGCCACGCCGTCGAAGTAATCCTAGATTCCACAGGCGGAATTGAACCCCAAAGGCACAGAGGCCACGGAGAAACTGTTCGATGAAAAACGTCTGGTGAAAGGGACTAAACCCCAGGGCTAGTCCGGCGTTCATCCGTTTCGTTGTTTTTCTGCTCTGTGCTTTTGTGCCTCCGTGGTTCAACTGCGGTTTCCGGGAAAATTTGCGCTCGCGACCGTCCTTTCCCTCACGACTCCCGCGTGCGTTCGGGTCATCGCCCGAAATCACAAACGCGATCGCCCGCGCCGACAAGCGGCGGGCACGCCCGGCCTGCTAGGATACCGCGCACAGTTTACCCACCGCGGCACGTCCGTGGAACTGTCCCAACCCAAACCCCTCCCGTCCATGTTCCGTCTGCCTCGTCTGCTTTGCCGGACCGCTGCTGCGTTTGCCTTCGCCTTGTCCGCACTCGCCGCCGCCGAAACTGCCACGATCACCGGCATCGTGAGCAACGCCGCCACCGGTCGCACCCTCGAGGGCGCGCGCGTCTCCCTCCGCGGCACGGATCGCGAAACCGTCACCGACGGCCTCGGTTCCTACCGACTCGGGCCGCTGCCGGACGGGCCCGTGGTGCTGGTGATCTCCTACACCGGACTCGATGCGGTTGAGTTTCCGCTCACCGCCACCGCGGGCGCGACCCTGCGCCAGGACGCGAAGCTCACCGCATCGATCTATAAGATGGGCCAGTTCGTTGTCGCCGGCGAACGCGAGGGCAACGCCCAGGCCGTCACGCTGCAACGCCTCTCGCCCGGCGTGAAGAGCGTCGTGTCCGCCGACGCCTTCGGCGATCTCGCCGGCAATCCCGCCGACCTGCTCGTGCGCCTCCCGGGCGTCGAAGGCGAGGCGGTCGACGGCGACATCCGCTACGTCCGCATTCGCGGCATGAGCCAGAATCTCAGCTCGATCACGATCAACGGCAACCGCGCGGCCGACGCCGGTTCGGCCGGTGCGACGCGCGAGTTTCAATTCGAGCAGAACAACGCCGACGCCATCGAGCGCATGGAAGTCGTTAAGTCGCCCACGCCTGACATGGACGGCGACTCGATCGGCGGCTCGGTGAATCTCGTTTCCAAGAGCGCGTTCGACAGCTCGCCCGACCGCCGCATCCGCGCCTCGCTCGGATCGATCTGGCGTCCCTCCGATCCGCGCGAAAAGGACTGGCCCGAGCCGCGCAGCTATTCGCTCTCGTACTCCGAAGTCTTCGCCGGCCGCTTCGGCGTCGCGGTCAACGCCGGTTACCGCACGTTCGTCTCGCTGCTCGATCAATCGTCGCTCTCGCACCAGCAGCTGCCCAACGGCACCGCCGGTCCGGCGTACACCTACAGTGTCGGCTTTGAGGACGCGCGCATCGAGCGCACCCGCTGGGCGCTCAATCTCCGCCTCGACTACAAACTCAACGACCGCGTGCGGTTTTTTCTCAACGGCTCGCTGAACGCCTCCGCCGAGCACAAGACGGACTACCTCGCCACCTACGCGACGAACCAGTCCATCGCGACCGTCGGCGCCAACGGCGCGCTCACCGGCACCGGCGGCATCCTGCCGGGGTTCACCGACCGTTTCACCGCCGTGCGCGGTGTGGCCGCGAGCACCGTCACGCTGCGGCCGCAGTATCTCAACAAGATGAACGACTCGAGCAACCTCCAGCTCGGTGCCGTCCATCGCTACGAAACCGTCGACCTCGACTACGATGTCTACAAATCGTTTTCCGAAACCGACTATCCCGGCACGCGCGAGATTTCGTTCACGGCCCGCAACGTGGGCTTCACCATCACGCGCGCCGACGATCCGTTCTTCCCGTATCTCGTGCAGACCGAGGGCCCGGACGTGACGAAAATCGACAGCTACACGAGCAACGTCTACAATAACAACCAGCGCAACGGCCAGGATCGCTATCGCGGCGCGGCTGCGAGCCTCACGAAGCGTTTCACCGCGCCCGTGCCGTTCTTCGTGAAGACGGGCCTGCGGATCCGGGAACAGGATCGCATGCTGCGCAACACGTCGTGGCGCGCCAGCTACGTCGGTCCCGATGGGGTGCAGGGCGTCAATCCCGCGACCGGCCGCAACGACGACAATCTCGCGCAGTTCGGCTCCGGCTTCCCGCTCCCGCCGACGCGCCTGAAGCGGTATCCCAATCTTCCCTACGCCCAGTTTCCCGGCCAGGGCCGTCAGGGCATCGACCAAATCTTCGCGTCGTCGCCCGAGCTCTTCCGTGAGGACATCGTGCAGAACATCACCACCCGCGCCAACGGGAACCAGGACTTCAACGAGCGCATCAGTGCCGGCTACCTCATGAGCCAGGTCCAACTCGGCAAACTGTCTGTTCTGGGTGGCGTGCGCATCGAGAAGACCGAAACCGACGGCGAAGGCGCGCTCGTCACGATCACGCCCGAGGAACGCGCCCGCCGCGCCGCGTGGGTGGGAGCCGTCACCGATGCCGAGCTGCGGCGGCGCACGCTGGAGGAATACTCGCGTCGTGCCCGCAGCCGCGGCAGCTATCGCGACGTACTGCCCGGGCTGCACCTGAAGTACACGCCGACGCGCAATCTCGTCGGACGCCTCAGCTATTCGAAGAACATCGGCCGGCCCGGCATCGGTGAACTCGTGCCGCGCACGACGGTGGACGACACCGACCGCGACATCACCGCGACGAACCCCGGCCTGCTCCCGCAGATCGCAAACAACTATGATGCGTCGATCGAATACTACCTCGAGCCCGCGGGGGTCGTATCAGTTGGCGTGTTCCAGAAGGACATCAGCCGCTTCATCTATACTGCCAGCGGCGCGATAGTGGGCACCGGAGCCGACAACGGCTTCGGCGGCAACTACGCCGGCTACGAACTCATCACGAGCTACAACGGCGGCAACGCCAAGGTGAAGGGCCTCGAGTTGAACTATAACCAGCAGCTCAGCTTCCTGCGCGGGCCGTGGGCCGGGCTCGGCGTGCACGCCACGTACACGCGCATGCAGTCGTCCGGGCAGTACTCCAACGGCGGCGTGCTCACCTCGACCAACGAAGTACCCGGCTTCAACCCGTTCATCGCCAACGCCGGCATCTCCTATATCCGCGGCCGCGCCACCCTGCGGCTCCAATACAACTACACCGGCCGCTATCTCCGCGCCTACAACGCGAACGACTCCCGGCTCCAGTACAACATCCCACGCCGGACCGTCGATCTTCGCACGCGTTTCAACCTCTCGCGCCGGGCCGACCTGTACCTCGACGTCGCCAACATCTTCAACGAACCCGACTCCGGCTCCGTGTTCTTCGGCGGCCGCCCGCGTCAGATCAAACGGATGTCGCCGCTGTTCTCCTTCGGGATCAACTCGCGACTCTGAGTAATATGATCGGCATCCCGTGCCAGCCGCGACGGCTGGCCCACTTCCTCCCATTCCTGTCGTTTGCGCTCGTGACGGCCGCCGCCGTCACCCTTGCCGTGGAGCCGCCGCTCCGCACGCCCGACGATCTCGCGGTTGACCTCATCGCGCGCGAGCCGCTGGTCGCGCAACCGGTGTTTCTCAACTTCGATGAACGCGGCCGCATGTGGGTCGTACAGTACCTGCAATATCCCGAGCCGGCCGGCCTGACGATCGCCGCGCGCGACAGCATCTGGCGCGTGCGCTACGATCGGAAGAAGCCGGCACCACCCTACGACACGCCGGAGAAGGCGGCGTTTCGCGGCCGCGATCGGATCGTGATTCTCGAGGACGAAAAGGGCGACGGCTCGTTCAGCAAGGTCGCCACCTTCGTCGACGGCTTGAACCTCACCACCGCCGTCTGTCGCGATCGCGATGGCGTGTGGGTGCTCTCGCCGCCGCAGCTGCTGTGGTATCCGGATGCCAATCACGACGACGTGCCCGACGGGCCGCCCATGGTCGCGCTCGACGGCTTCGGGATCGAGGACACGCATTCGATCGCAAACTCGCTGCGCTGGGGCCCCGATGGCTGGCTTTACGGCGCGGTCGGTTCGACCGTCACGTGCGACATCGTGCGCCCCGGCCTCGATAGCGCGCCGATCGCGCACATGGTCGGACAGGGCATCTGGCGTTACGAGCCGCGCTCGCGCCGGTTCGAGGTGTTTGCCGAGGGCGGCGGAAATTCCTTCGGCTGCGAAATCGACGCCCAGGGCCGCGTGTTCTCGGGCCACAATGGCGGCGACACGCGCGGCTTTCACTACGCCCAGGGCGCCTACCTGCGGAAGGGTTTCGAGAAACACGGCGATCTCTCGAACCCGTACGCGTTCGGCTATTTTCCAGCGATGGCGCACGCCAAGGTCCCGCGCTACACCCACAACTTCATCATCTACGAGGGCGCGGCCCTGCCGCATCGCTATCGGGGCAAGTTGATCGGCATCGATCCGATGAATCACTACCTCTCGCTCACCGAGCTGCAGCCGCGCGGTGCGACGTTCCAAACGCGCGACCTCGACAAGCTGGTGCAGACCGACGACGCGCTGTTCCGCCCCGTCGACATCAAGCACGGACCAGACGGCGCGATCTACATCGCGGACTGGCGCGATTTTCAAATCAACCACTACCGCAATCACGAAGGCCAGATCACCCGCGATGACGGACGCCTTTACCGGGTGCGCGCACGCGACAGCCGGCCCGGCGTGAAGGCTTTTGATCTGCGCCGGCAGACTTCGGCCGAACTCGTCGCGCTGCTGGGTCATGAGAATCGCTGGTGGCGCGAGACAGCCCGACAGGTGCTCGGTGAACGGCGCGACTCCTCGCTCGTCGCCCCGCTCCGCGCCGAACTCACCCGCAACGTTCCGGGCCAGGCTGCACTCGAAGCGCTCTGGGCGCTGAACCTGTGCGGGGGATTCGACGAGTCGCTCGCCCGCGAGCTGTTTCGCCACGCCGATCCGTTCGTTCGCCTCTGGGCGGCGCGACTCGTCGGTGACACGCGCGCGGCCACGCCCGCCACGGCGCAGGCGCTCGTCGCGCTTGCCCGGAACGAGCCTGACATCGAGGTGCGCAGCCAGCTC
Source organism: Terrisphaera buseokensis (assembly GCF_047521145.2). Classification (GTDB taxonomy): domain Bacteria; phylum Verrucomicrobiota; class Verrucomicrobiia; order Opitutales; family Opitutaceae; genus ER46. The sequence continues at coordinate 6,553,525 of NZ_CM134186.1, forward strand.
GCCGCGTCCGCGAAACGGTTTCCTGCGGCCATCGGCCTGCCGATCGTGGGCGCGTTGCTGACGCACGATGCCGACGTGACGGATCCGTATGTTCCGCTCCAGCTTTGGTGGGCGATTGAAGCCCAGTGCGCGACGCATCGCGCCGACGTGCTCGCGCTTTTCACGCCGACCGCGGCCGGTTCCCTGTGGTCGCGTCCGATCGCCGCCACGCATCTCGCATCGCGCCTGATGCGTCGCTTCGCCGCGGCCGGCGGCGCGGAGGATTGGACCACGTGCACGCAGCTCCTCGCCCTTGCTCCCGATGCCAAGGCCCGGCGTGAACTCGTGCAGGGTTTCGAACAGGCGTTCGAGGGCCGCGCGCTGCCCGTGTTGCCGGCCGCACTTGTCACCGCGCTGGTAAACACCGGCCAGGCGTCGCTCGCACTCCGGTTGCGTCAGGGCGAGCCCGCTGCTGTGGCCCAAGGCCTCGTGATCATGTCCGATCCGACGGCACCGGTCGTCGACCGCGTGCGCGTGATCGCGACCTTCGGCGAAGTGCCCCAGGCCGCCGTCGGGGAAAAACTCGTTGCCCTGGTCAGCGACACCAGGAAGGAGATCGTCCGCGCCGCACTCCGGGCCGCTGCCGCCTACGATTCGCCCGCACTCACCGCGGCGTTGCTGCGCGGCTATCCGCGTTACGACACCGAGGAACGCATGGTGGCGCTGTCCGTGCTCACGAGCCGGCCGACCAGCGCGGCGGCGTTGGTGGACGCGCTCGAACGTCAGACGATCGCGGTCTCGACCGTGCCCGTCGAGATGCAGGAGAAGCTGCGCCTCGTCGCCGACCCGGCGCTCATGGCGCGGATGGAGCGCGTGTTCGGTGCCAGGCCCATGGTCACCACTGCCGCCGATGCGCAGGAGATTGCGCGGCTCGTGGCGGCCGTGCGCGTCGGCGCGGGCAACGTCTACCAGGGCCGCGCGCTTTTCCAGCAGCGCTGTGCCGCATGCCACCGACTCTTCAACGTGGGCGGCGAGATCGGTCCGGACCTGACGTCGTTCAAGCGCGATGACGTCGCCAGCCTCGCGCTCGCCATCGTCAGTCCGAACGCTGAGATCCGCGAAGGCTACGAGCCCATCGTGCTCACGAAGCGGGACGGCACCGTGCACTCCGGCTTCGTCGCCACGCAGGACACGCGCCGCGTCGTGCTCCGGGACATGGCCGGCCTCACCGTCTCAATCGAACGGACCGACGTCGCCACGCTCAAGCCGCTCGGCAGCTCGCTCATGCCCGCCGGCCTCCTGAGCGGCCTGAGCGAGGCCGAACTCCGAAACTTGTTCGCTTACCTCCGGCTCAACCAACCGCTCGTCGGCAAGGACGAGCCGTAGGCAGAGGCTGAGTTGAGAGTTGGGGGTTGAGGGTTGAGAGCGGAGCGGGAGAGTTGAAAGGTGAAGGTTGAAAGTTGAAAAATCTCGACTTCTTACGGTAGTCCCTAGGCCTCTCGCCTCTCGCCTCTCGCCTCTCGCCTCTCGCCTCTCGCCTCTCGCCTCTCGCCTCTCGCCTCTCGCCTCTCGCCTCTCGCCTCTCGCCTCTCGCCTCTCGCCTCTCGCCTCGGTCGGGAGCCGGTCGCGGAATCACTCGATGACGGGTCCGGGCGTCGGCGCCGTCACAACGGCGACCGCTGCGGGTCCGAGCCGGTCCTGCAACTGCCGCAGATAGAGACTGCGCGGTGCGACCAAAGCCGTCGGTGACTCGATGTGGCCGTCGCCGAGGATCGGCTGAGGTGGCAGCGCGAAGGTGACGCCGCCGCGCTCGCCGATCCGGCGCAGGCGTTCACCGAAGCGCGCGGCGACCTGGAGCGTCGCGGCGTCCGTCGCCCCGCTCCAACCGATCGCGTAGTTCTGCGCCGTCGGTGGCTGCATCACGAGCACGACGGCCGCCGCGCAGTTCCAAAAGACATTGTTCGCGCCGGCCCAGCCGTGGCCGCTGCCGGAATCGCCGCGGTTGATCGCCTGCAGTTCGGCGTCGCCGCGCAGCCGCACGTTGTCCCAGAGGCCGCCCGTGCCATAGCGGTGATGCGGCTCGCTCGCGCTCGAAGCCTCGTCCGCGAGGCAGTCGAGAAACGTGTTGGGGCCGGCGAGGCGGTTGCCGAGGACGAAATCGTGCCGGCCGTTGCGCGCGTAGCAGCGCAGGAAAAGGCCGAACTGGCCGTTGGCACCGAAGCAATACTTCCGCCCGCCCGTGTGCTCCGAAATCGGATCGATCATCGCGCAGTCCTGCACCGTGGTCCGCAACGCCCGCGTCTGACAGTGCACCGCGCTGTAGCCCGCGTGCACCACGGTCACGCGCGACACCCAGCCGTCGCGAATCCGGTCGAGCGATACGCCGATCCACGCGTGATCCTCGTCCTCATACTGCCGCACGGCCTGCGGGGGGGTGAGGCCGGACGCGGCCTTGAATTTCTTCCGATCGTACACCGAGACGATGCGCAGCGCCTCCACGCCCGCACGCTCGATCCGACCCGGATCACGGTAACGCACCACGGTCGCCCCGCCGAAGCGGGCCTCGAGCGCCTGAAACACCGGCGCGTCAAGCGTCATGATCGCACCGTCCATGGCGACCACCGTGCGATCCGACAGCAGATCAAACCCGCCCGGCGACCAGTTCTTCACGCCGGGCTTCTTCGTGCCCTCCGCGAGCCGGTCCATGCCGAGCGCCGCGATCCACTCGCGCGGACTCGGCCGGTGCACGAGCACGGTGTCGCCCACGTGGAAAACGCCTGCGCGCTCCACCTGCAGGAGGCGTGCACCCACGGGCACGTAGGCGTCGGTCACGCGCAGGCGCGTGGACTCGTCGCGCTCGAGGTCGCCGTCGCCGCCGACGTCGATCACGGTGTGTTTCTTCGGCAAGGTGGCGGTGATCACGGTGCCGTCGGTCCCCGGACCTTCGCCGCGGAGCACCACGCCCGAGGCGGCGATCCGCAGCGTGCCGTGCACGCGATAGGCTCCGCGCCGCAGCAGCACTGCGCCCCGCAGTCCCTGGGCATCACGCGGGAGTCGCGACACCTCGTCGATCGCCGCTTGGATCCGCGGACGATCATCGGCACCGCCGGCCTCGGGCGAGAGCGTGACTTTCACCGCCGCCACGGGCAGCGCCACGCCGCCGCCCGCAAAGCCGCAGGTGGAAAAATCCGGCAGCGTCGTTCCGTCCGGTTCCGCGCGGTAGCTGAGTTTGCCGTTGGGACCGGGTGCGACGAGCCGGCTGGCCGGGGCGTCCACCGAATCGCGCCGCGCCGCCGCATCAAGCGTCAGCCAGCGCGGAGGCGCGTCTGCGCCGCCAAGCGCGGTCGTGGCAAGCAAGACGAGGAGAAGGAAGCGAAGAGCCGGCATGGGAGAAAGAGAGGTGAGGCGGAAAACCCAGCGTAGCACCGGGACGCCTTGGGCGCTTGTCGGATCGGGCGCTCCACAGTGGGTTTCCGGGTGGGCCGGCGGCAAGGTGCTTAACGATCACGCGCGTGATGCGCTTGAATTTTTCCCCTCAACGCAAACGCTTCCGCGCACCCCGTGCCGACCAAACCCGACGAGTTCAATTCGAGCCCCAAGCGGGTGCCGATGCCCGACTGGGGGCTGGTGGTGTTCGAGGCGCGCCACGCTCCGGGATTCTTCGGCGAGATGAAGGACGCCTACGCCAAATTCCACCTGTTGATCGCCGGCCGCGCGCTGTGGGAAAGTGGCGGACGCGATTTCACGGTGGCGGCGGACACGCTCTTTCACATCGCCGCGCAGGTGCCGCACCGGCAGCGCGATCTCCCGGGCGAGCCCGTGACGCTGTACGCCATTCACTACCGGCCCGAATTGCTGCGGCCGGAACTCACGCGGGAATTGTCCGCGTCCGGCATGCTGCCGATCGATCTGCAAGGCGCGGGCAACGATCAGGCGCGGCAGATTCGCGCGCTCGTGCAGGAGATGCTGTTCGAGCAGGAAGCGCAGCGCATCGGCTGGGAGGCGCTGCTGATCGCCCGGCTCACGGACCTTGCCGTGCTGACGCTGCGCTGGACGCGCGGCGGCGATCGCGCCATCGACCGCAGCGACGAGAGCACGGCGCGCGTGGCGAGTTATGCGGCGCGCTTGAAGACGGAGTTCTACACGGCGGTCTCGCTGGACGACGCCGCGCGATCGGTCGGTCTCGGGCGGCGCCGGTTCACGGAACTGTTTCGCGCGATCACCGGCGAATCGTGGCGCCGGCACGTCCACCGCCTGCGCATGGACTACGCGGCCAAGCTGCTGGTATCGACGGAGCGATCCGTGACCGCGATCGCGTTCGAGTGCGGGTTCGAGGAGCTGTCGCATTTTCACCACAGCTTCAAGGCGACCTACGACACGACGCCGCTCGCCTATCGGATCCAGTTTCGCCCGAAACCCCACTCGTAATCACCCGGAGCAACAAGCCGGCGCACGCCCGCTTTGCTACATTAGGATCCTGTGCTCAAAACCCCGCTCCTGCACCCGGAGATCCTCCGGGCCCTCGCCAGCGCCGGCCACGGTTCGCGCGTGTTGATCGCGGACGGAAACTTCCCGTTCAGCACCGAGACGCCCGCGACCGCGACGCGGGTGTTCCTGAACTTTCGCCGCGGGCTCGTGAGCGTGCCGGATGTCCTCGAGACCCTCGCGCAAACCATTCCGATCGAATCGGCGATCGTGATGGAGACGCCCGACGGGCAGGCCGTGCCGATTCACGAGACGTACCGGAAACTGCTCCCGGCGACCGCGCCGCTAAGCGCCCGCAAGCGGCACGATTTCTACGCCGAAGCGAAAGCGGCAACGACCGCGCTGGTAATCGCGACCGGCGAGGAACGGCGGTTCGCCAACATCCTGCTCACCCTCGGCGTCGTCAGCACGCCGTTGCCGGGCCAGCCGTAGAACTGATCCGGATACGAGCATGAGACGCTTCCTTCCCTCCCTGCGCAGCGTCCCGCGTGGCGACGACGAAACAGCGCCTTCCCTCCGGTGCGCGGGCCGCGCCCTGTGGTCGGCGATCGTCGCCGTCAGCGTGACGGCGGGAGCGTGGTCGGCGGAGCCGGTTGCCGCCGGAAACACGCTGCCGGCGGACGCCACGATCTCCGGCCAGGCGCAGCCGCCGGCATCGGCCATGGCGTGGTGGTATCGCACGCCCGCGACGAAATTCTGGGAAGGCGTTCCGATCGGCACCGGGCGGTTCGGCGCGATGATTTACGGCCGCGTGCGTGACGAGGTGATCCCGTTCAACGACGAGACGCTCTGGACCGGCCAGCCGTACAATCCCAGCAACCCGAAGGGCCTGGCCTCGCTGCCCGGGATCCGCCGGCTGCTCGGCGAGGAGCACTTCGCCGAGGCCGCCACGCTCGCCGAAAACCTCCTGAGCCATCCCGTGCCGGTCGTGCAAACGTACCAGGCGATGGGCCGGCTGCACCTGAGTTTCGAAGGCCACGACGCCGTGCAGGACTACCGGCGCGAACTCGATCTCGACTCCGCCGTCGCCCGCGTGAGCTATCGCATTGGCGACGCGCGTTACACGCGGGAAGCGTTCGCAAGTTATCCGGATCAAGTGGTCGTCGTCCGGCTCACGTGCGACCGCCCGGGCCAGCTCACCCTCAACACCCGCCTCAGCAGCCTCCATCCGTCGGCGGTGAGCCGCGCGGTCGGCCCGGACGCGATTCTCATCGAGGGCGGCGTGTCGCAACCGAACCCCGAAATCCCGAGCCGGATGCGCTGGCAGGGCCGCGTGCGCGTGCAGGCGGACGGCGGCACGGTGCGGACCGTAACGGACGCGGGGAGCGCGGCCGTCCGCGTCGAAAACGCGAATGCCGTCACGATCGTACTGGCCGGCGCGACGAACTACAAAACGTGGAACGACATCAGTGCCGACCCGGATGCGCGCTGCGCCGCTTATCTCACGGCGATCGCCGGCCGGTCGTTTGCCGATCTGCGGCAGCGCCACCTCGCCGACTACCAACCGCTGTTTCGCGCGTGCCAGCTCGATCTCGGCACCACTGCGGCCGCGCAGGAGGACACCACCACCCGGCTGGATCGGCTGCGCCAGGGCGGAACGGATCCGCAGTTCACGTCCCAGTATTTCCAGTACGGCCGCTACCTGCTGCTCGCCGACTCACGACCGGGCACGATGGCGTTCAACAATCACAACATCTGGCTCGACGACCTCGAGGGTCGCTGGCGCGGGCGCTGGACGCTTAACATCAACATCCAGGAATGCTACTGGCCGGCGGAGAACGCGAATCTGCCGGCGACGGTGGAGTCGCTCGTGACGTTCATCGAGGCGCTCGCCGCCAGCGGCGCACGCACCGCGAAGGAAGTGTACGGCGCCCGCGGCTGGTGCGCGCACCACGGCACCGATGTCTGGATGAACACCGCGATGACCGACCGCGTGTTTCACGGCATGGCACCGACGATGGGCGTGTGGCTGGTGCAGTCGCTGTGGGAACACTATCGCTACCATCCGGACCCCGCCTTTCTTCGGCGGATCTATCCACTCATGAAAGGCGCGGCGGAATTCGGCCTCGATCTGCTGGTGGAGGAGCCGGCGAACAAGTGGCTCGTGACGTCGCCCTCGGGTTCGCCCGAAAACGGATTCGCGCTGGTCAACGGTCGCGCGCTGCTGCACGACGGCACGCCGGCGCCCAAGACCGCCGTCCGCAACTCGATCTCCGCCGGCGCCGCGATGGACACGCAGTTGCTCCGCGATGTCTTCAGCCAGTGTATCGAGGCGGCCACCACGCTGGGCGTGGACGAGGCCTTGCGCGCCGAATGCGCCGCCGCGCTGCCGCGACTCGCGCCGCATCAGGTGCGCAACGACGGCACGCTCATGGAGTGGTTGAAGCCATACAAGGAGTTCGATCCGAAGCACCGCCACGTGTCGCATCTCTACGCGGCGTATCCAAGCAACCAGATCACCCGGCGCGGCACACCGGCTCTCGCCGAGGCGGTGAAAAAAGTGCTCGCCGTGAAAGGCGACAACCACGGCTGGTCGGCCGCGTGGAAGATCAACCTGTGGGCACGGCTCGGCGACGCCGAGGCGGCGCATCGCATCGCGCGCATGATGGAGACCGACATCAGCATTCATCCACAAAAAGAGGACAGCGATCGCGTCCCATCGATGGAAGGCAACCAAGGCATCCAGGCGTACACCGCGGGCGTCGTGGAAATGTTGATGCAGTCCCACGCCGGCGAGATCGAGCTTCTGCCCGCGCTGCCGCAAGCGTGGCCCACCGGATCGATCCGCGGCATCCGCGCCCGCGGCGGCGTGTCCATCGATCTCGCGTGGCGCGACGGCCGGCTGGCATCGGCGCAGTTGAAGACAAATTTCGCCGGCCCGCAGCGGCTGCGCACGCCTGGGCCGGTGGACATCACGGCCAACGGCCAGCGCGTCGCCTCACGGCGGATCGACGCCGGATGCGTGGAGTTCGCCACCGCCGCCGGCGGCACGTATGCGATCACACCGGCCCGGCCCTGATCGCGCCGAATCGCGTCCATGAGTGCTTCGTTGCCGCCTCTCCCCACCCGCCGGTGCGGCTCGTCCGATCTCGTGCTGCCCATCCTAGGCATGGGCTGCTGGTCGTTCGGCGGCGGTGACTACTGGGGCGCGCAGAGCCAAAGCGAAGTGGACGCCGTCGTCCGTCACGCCGTGGAGCACGGCTGCAATTTCTTCGACACCGCCGAGGCCTACAACGGCGGTGCCAGCGAACAGGCGCTCGGCGCGGCGCTGCGGGGCATTCCGCGCGACCAGGTGATCGTGTGCACGAAGATCAGCCCGAGCCACACGGCACCCGCCACGCTGGTACAGCACTGCGAGGCCAGCCTGCGCCGGCTGCAGACCGACCACATCGATCTCTACATGGTGCACTGGCCGATCACCGCGCACTCGATCCGGCATTTCACCGCGGACGCGACGTCCGTGCCGTCCGTGCCCGATGCGTTTGCGACCCTGATGCAGCTGCAACGCGCCGGGAAAATCCGCCACATCGGCGTGAGCAATTTCGGCCGCGCGCAACTCACCGAGGCGCTTGCGACGGGAGCCGCCATTGTCGTCAACGAACTGCCGTACAGCCTGCTCACGCGCGCAATCGAGCGCGACATCCTGCCATTCTGCCGCGAGCGCGGCGTCGGCGTGCTCGGCTACATGGCGCTGCTGCAGGGCGTGTTGTCAGACCGTTACGCGCAGCTCGCCGACCTGCCGGAGTGGCGGCGACGGACGCGACACTTTGACAGCCGCGCCACGCCGCTCTCGCGTCACGGCCTGCCCGGCGTCGAAGTTGAAACGGCGACTGCGCTCGCCGCGATTCGCGCGGTCGCCCGGCGTGAAGGAATGACGACCGCGGACCTCGCGTTGAAGTGGGCGTGTGCCGGTAACGGCATCACGAGTTCATTGTGCGGCTCGCGCAACGTCGCGGCGCTGGAAGACAATCTGAAGGCGGCGGCGGAACCGCTGGCGGTAAACGTAATCGCAGAGCTGAACGCGCTCACGCAACCGCTGCTCGACGCCCTCGGGCCGAGTTTCGACTACTACGAAAACCCCGCCAACGATCGCACGCGATGACCCCCTCTCCTGCGCCGGCACCTGAACCCACGGCCCCGTCGGGGTTGCGCTGGGTGATGATCGGCTTCGCATTCTTCGCGACGCTCATCAACTACCTTGACCGGCAGGTGCTGTCGGTCGTGGTGACGTCGCCGGACTTCAAGGCCGCTGTGCCGCTGACGGAGGAAACGTATGGCTACGTGACATCGGCCTTCATGCTGGCGTACGCGGTGATGAACGGCCTCTCGGGCCCGTTCATCGATCGGGTCGGCACGCGCGTCGGTTACGCCGCCTGCATGTTATGGTGGTCGGTCGCCGGCATTCTCCACGTGTTCGCGCGCGGGGCGTTTTCGCTGGGGCTGTTTCGTTTTCTCCTTGGCGCCGGGGAGGCGGGCAACTGGCCGGCGGCGGCGAAGCTCGTCGGCGAATGGTTTCCGCCGAAAGAGCGGGCGCTGGCGTCGGGCATCTTCAACAGCGGCGCGGCGATCGGCGCCGTGATTTCCACCCCGGTGATCGCGTGGCTCGTCCTGCAATGGGGCTGGCAACCGGCGTTCGTGATCATGGGCGGGCTCGGCCTGGTGTGGATCGCGGGCTGGTGGTGGACGTACTCCGTGCCGAAGGCGGGCGCGGGCGAAGTCGCGCCTGCGCCGGTGCCCGTGCGCGATTTGGTGCGCACGCGGTTCGTCATCATGTTCACGATCTCGAAGGTGTTCATGGATCCGGTCTGGTACTTCTTCGTCTTTTGGTTTCCGAAGTATCTCAGCGAGGTGCACCACTTCAGCCTGAAGGAGATCGGCTGGAAGGGCTGGATTCCCTATTTCACGGCGGCGATCGGCAATCTTGCGGGCGGCGTGCTGACCGCGCAGCTGATCCGACGCGGGGTGGCGGTGCCGGCGGCGCGGAAGATCAGCACGGTGGCGTTTGCAGCGCTGATGCTGTGCACCATTCCGGCGATTCTCACCGATCGCGCGTGGCTCGCCATCGCGCTCATCTCGCTGACGACGTTCGGCTATACCGGATACACGGCCAACACGCTCGCGTTTCCCGCGGATGTGTTTCCCAAGAACGCCGTGGCGTCCGTGTGGGGCCTCGCGAGCATGGGCTCGGGCTTCGGCGGCATGCTGTTCATGGCGCTCTCCGGCTGGCTGATCGCACGCCACGGCTACACGCCGGTGTTCATCGGCTACGGCCTCATGCCGGTGATCGCGGCGCTGCTCATTCTCTTCGGCATTGGTGCGCTGCGCCGCGATCCACGGTTCGCAGTCAACGACCGGCGCGGGCCAGCTGCGTAGCCCTCATGGCGGCGGAGGGTTCCGGGCCCGGCCACGCCGGGTCCGCCCTTCGTTCACCGCTCCACTCGCACGCAGGCCATCGCGGTTTCGTAAACATCCACGTGGCACGGCGGCGTAAGTGGCAGGGCCCGGGTGGCCTCCTCGAGGATCCACGCGCCCACATTTTCCGCCGTGGTGAAGCACGGCAGGACGTCGTTCAGGTTGCGGTGGTCCAGCCGCGCGATGATGGGCTTCAACGCCGCGCTGATCTCCGCGTAGTCGACCACGAAGCCGCGCGCATCGAGCGGGCCGGTTACGAACACCTCCACGATATACGAGTGTCCGTGGACATTCCGGCACTTGTGGCCCTCCGGGAGATGCGGCAGGGAATGGGCAGCTTCGAAGGTGAATCGCTTGGAGACCGTGAATTTCACAGGGACCACTCTGCCGGCGCCACCGCGCCTGCAAAGCGCATTTCGCGCGGATTGTCCGCACTAGGGATCCAACCCGGCGCTTGAATCCGCGTTTCGAGCGGCCGTACAAGCACCCGCGAAGATGGATGAACCCAGGGAGTGATCCAAGCTGCCGGGCTGCAACGTGCAACAGCCTGACCCCTTAGGGTCGGATGCAGCCCGACGGGGAGGCGGGGACGTGACCCGATTACGCCAAGGCTTCGGCGAGGCATCCTTCGCGGCGCAGCCGCAAAGGATGGTGCCCGGGAGCGGACTCGAACCGCTACACCTTACGGCACAGGCTTCTGAGACCTGCGTGTCTACCAATTCCACCACCCGGGCAAACGGGAAGGGGCCTAGTACGCCCGCGCCAAAGGCCACGGCAAGCAGAAATGGCGCGCCTCTCAAATCGGCGCGCGCACGACCTTCCAGGGTCCTCGGTGAACCCGATGCAAGACGATGTCCGCCAACCGCCACAAAGGCATTGAGCCGCACCCCGCCGCGACTCACTTTCGCCGGACCTCCGCGGCGCGGCCTTCCCGCTCACCGCGCCTTCGTTTTATCCACGCCTCGCTTTCCCGCCCATGCACGATTTCCGCCTGTCCCTCCCTGTCCTCGTGGCGCTGCTGGCGCCGGCCAGCCTCGCTGCCGCCACGCCGAACGCGTCGCCCGCGGCGTTGCGCGACGCCCTGACCTTTCACGCCGCGTTTGACGGCACGGCGGACGCCACCCTCGCCCGCGGCGATCGGCAGGTCTACACTGCGGCGGAGCGGACCAAGCGCGAGGCAGCCGCGCCGGGTCTGCCGGCCGAGGCGCGGATCGCGCGCGGCGAAGGTCGTTTCGGCGACGCGCTGGAATTTCGCGGGAAGACAAAGGCCCAGGTTTTCTACCACGGCGGCGCCAACCTCGGCTACAAGCCGGCGAACTGGAGCGGCAGTGTTTCATTCTGGATGCGGCTGGATCCCGAGAAGGACCTCGAGCCCGGTTACTGCGACCCGTTTCAGTTCGTCGCGCAGGCGTGGAACGAGGGCAATCTCTTCGTCGAGTTCAGCAAGGATCACACGCCGCGCCATTTTCGCTTCGGCATCATGGCGGTGACGAAATACTGGAATCCGCAGAACCGGAAGTACGAGGAGATGCCCGACGCGGAACGCCCAATCGCGCCGGTGCACCAACATCCGTTCCGCCGGGATCGCTGGACGCATGTGCTCGTGACCTTCGCCAACATCAACTCCGGCACGACCGACGGCCGCGGCACGCTTTATCTCGACGGCAAGCGGCAGGCGGCGATGAGCGGCTGGAACCACACGTTCAACTGGGACGTGACCAAGAGCGCGCTGACGCTCGGCTTGAACTACACCGGCTTCCTCGACGACTTCGCGATTTTCGATCGCGAACTCACGGCCGACGAAGTCACGACGGTCTTCACCCTGCCCCGCGGCGTCAGCGGACTCCACGCCACGCCGTGAGGCTGGCTTTTCGCCGGCGACTCGGGCGTCGCGCGCCAGAGCCGGCAACCCGCTCTTCATGACTCACCCCGCCCCGCCGGCTACGTCGACCTCCGCGCCCTCTTCCTTCCGCCGGGTCGTGGTGTCCAGCATGCTGGGCACCGCGATCGAATGGTATGATTTCTTTCTCTACGGCACGGCTGCGGCGCTCGTGTTCAATCAGCTCTTTTTCCCCACGCTCGATGCGGCGACCGGCACCCTGGCGGCGTTTGCGAGTTACGCGGTGGGCTTCTTTGCGCGACCGCTCGGCGGAATCATCTTCGGACACTTCGGCGATCGCATCGGCCGGAAATCGATGCTCGTGACCACGCTCGTGATGATGGGCGTGGCGACGTTTCTCGTCGGACTGCTGCCCACGTACGATCAAATCGGCCTCTGGGCGCCGGCGCTGCTGGTCACGTTGCGCATCGTGCAGGGCCTCGCCGTCGGCGGCGAATGGGGCGGCGCGGTGCTCATGGTCGCCGAGCACTCCGACGCGAAGCGGCGCGGTTTCTTCGTCAGCTGGGTCCAGGTCGGCGTGCCGGTCGGGCTGCTGATGGCGACGGGCGTATTCAAACTCTTCACGCTGCTACCGGAGAAAGACTTTCTTTCGTGGGGCTGGCGCGTCCCGTTCCTCCTCGGGATCGTGCTGACCGGCCTCGGATTCTTCATCCGGATGCGCGTGCTCGAAAGCCCGGTGTTTGAACTCGCGCGCACCGCCAAGCCTGCGCCGCGACTGCCGATCATCGAAGTCCTGCGGGAGCACAAACGCAGCGTTCTGCTCTCGATGGGTGCGCGGCTCGCGGAGAACGCGTTCTTCTACATTTTCACGGTCTGGATCCTCAGCTACGCAACGCAGCGTCTCGGGATGACGCGGAGCACGCTGCTCAACGGCGTGCTCCTCGGGTCGGCCGTCCAGCTCGTCGCGATCCCGTATTTCGGCGCGCTCTCCGACCGCGTCGGCCGGAAACCCGTCTACCTTGTCGGCACGTTCTTCCTCGTGGCGCTGACGTTTCCGTTCTTCTGGCTCGTGGAAACGCGCGAGCCGACGCTGGTCTGGCTGGCGATTGTAGCGGGCATGATTGGACACGCCGCGCTCTACGGTCCGCAGGCGGCGTTCTTTTCCGAGCTGTTCGGCACGCGCACGCGTTACACCGGCGCCTCGCTCGGTTATCAACTCGCAGCTCCGTTTGCCGGCGGACTCGCGCCGCTCATTGCGTCGGCGTTGCTGGGCTGGGCCGACGGCGCGACGTGGCCGATCGGCATTTATCTCGGCGGCATGGGCGTGATCACGATCGTCAGCGTGCTGCTGGCCGCGGAGACCAATCGCACCGACCTGCGCGCGGAACAGGCCCCGGCCGTTCCGTGATTCCCCGCTGGCGGACTTGGTCCGGCGCTGCCCTCCTTCACCTATGTTCAAAGGCAAGACCGCCCTGGTTACCGGCTCGACGAGCGGCATTGGCCAGTCCGTCGCCCACGCGTTCGCCCGCGCAGGCGCAAATGTCATGCTCCACGGCCTCGGGCGCGCCGAGGATCTCGCGCGCCAGCGGAGCGCGTTGATCGCCGAGACGGGCGTTCGCGTGGAGAGTCACGACGCCGATCTGCGCCAGCCAGCCGAGGCGGCGCGCCTTGTGGCCGACACGGAGCGGGGCTTCGGGTCCGTGGATTTTCTCGTCAACAACGCCGGCATCCAGTTCGTGGCCGCGGTCGACGCGTTTCCGCCGGCGGAGTGGGACGCCATTCAAAACGTCGTCCTCAACGCCAGCTTTCACGCCATTCGCGCCGCCGTGCCAGGCATGAAACGCCGCGGCTGGGGCCGCATCGTCAACGTGGCCTCGGCGCACGGGCTCGTGGCGTCACCGTTCAAGAGCGCCTACGTCGCCGCGAAACACGGCCTGGTCGGACTCACGAAAAGCGTCGCACTCGAACTCGCCGAGACCGCGATCACGTGCAACGCAGTGTGTCCCGGCTACGTGCGGACGCCACTCGTCGAGGGCCAGATCGAAAGCCAGGCCGCGATCCATGGCCTGCCGCGCGATCAGGTGATCCGCGACGTGATTCTGGCCGCGCAACCGAGCAAGCGTTTCGTTGAACCCGAGGAAGTGGCCGCGCTGGTGCTGTTTCTCTGCGGCGAGCAGGCGCGATCCATCACAGGTGCCGCGATTCCGATCGATGGCGGGTGGACGGCCCGCTGAGGCGAACCGCGCGTAGGCAGGCGGACGGTGCCGCGATTTCCCGAAGCCCGGGGTCATCGCGAGGAAATGGAGGTTAAGCGCCTGGAGTTTCGTGCCGAAGTGAAGGTTTGAGATGAGCATCCAGGAAGAAATCCAAGCCGCGATTGACGCCCATGGCCGGTGGAAGCGCGAGCTGCACTCGGCCATCGAGACCGGCAGGTCGGAGTTCGCGGTGGAGAATGTGTGCCAGGACGATCGGTGCACCTTTGGCAAATGGCTCTACGCGCAGGATGAGGCGATGGCCTCCGCGCCTCGTTTCAAATGCATTCGCTCGACGCATGCAGACTTTCATCTCGAGGCGGCTCGGATTCTCGGACTCGCACTCGAAGGCCGGAAGGAAGAAGCGAAAAAGGCATTCTCCTACGGATCCAAATTCACCGGGATCTCAAACAAGCTCACCGCCGAAATGACGGCGTGGAAGCGCGAGGCCGCGCACCTGAGCGTCGGCTGAGCGGCCGGGTGGCTGGCAGTTTCTCCGCGAGCTCGGGGCAGTCCTCGGTCAAGCGCGGCGAGGCGGAGAAGCTCGGGGCGGGTGGTGACGGTGTCCGCCACGCAGCGCGCTAAAATTGATTTCCCTCGTCCTGTGCCCGACCTCACACTGGGCGGCTCCATGAAAAAAGACGCCATTCTCTCGAAGATCAAAACCGAGAAGGTCATCGCTCTCATTCGCGCGGATTCGCCGGATGGTCTGCTCGATTGCGCCAAGGCGCTCGCCGCCGGCGGGCTCACGAGCATCGAGCTCACGATGACGACCCCGGGCGCCATTCGCATGCTGGAGAAGGCGACGTCGGAGCTGCCCGATTTTCTTTTCGGCCTCGGCACCGTGCTCGACGCCGAGACCGCCCGCGCCGGCATTCTCGCGGGCGCGAAGTTCATCGTCACGCCGGCGCTCCGGCCGGACGTCATCACGCTCTGCAAACGCTACAGCATTCCGGTCTTCAGCGGCGCGTTCACCCCGACGGAGATCATCAATGCGTGGGAATGCGGTGCCGACGCGGCGAAGATTTTCCCCGCGGAATTTTTCGGTCCCGGCTACATCAAATCGGTCAAGGCGCCGCTGCCCCACGTCGAGATGGTGCCGACCGGCGGCGTGAACGAAAACAACGTCGGCGACTTCCTGAAGGCGGGCGCGTTCGCCACCGCCGCCGGCAGCTCGCTGGTGGACGCGAAGGCGTTCAAGGAAAAGAACTGGGCGGCGATCACGGCTAAGGCGAAGGCGTTTGTCGCGGCGGTCGCGGCGGCCAAGTAACGCGCCGGCGGTTTCTCGCGATGGCCCGACCGCCGGCGAGCGTCGTGTTTGTGGCGCGCACGCACTGGCTCGTCGGCCTCGCGATCGTCGGCTCGGCGGTGCTGCTGCATCTGCTGCTCCGCAGCGTGCCGTACGTCACGATTGGCAACGACGGCTACCTGATCACCGGCGGCCTGGCGGCCATGTACCTGCTCGCCGGCACCCTGGTCTGGTACGGCGCACCGTTCGGTCGCCTGCTCAGCCGCGTGTGCAGCCTGCTTTATCTGCCGCGTCCGCAATTCGGCTCGGCCGTCTGGGAATCGATGAACTCAGCGGAATTTCAGGCCCACTTCGATCGAACGCCGACGCCTGGACCGATCGACCCGACGACGAAGGGCTGATCGAGTCGATCCGACCAATCAAGGTGGCCCACGGAACACACGGAATACACGGAAGAATCTCAGATTTCCGTGGGTTCCGTGGGCCAAAGGTTTGATGGCCTTGGATGCAGACTCATACCAATCGCTCCTTGCTTTTGGACTTCCGGATCGATCGTGGCTACGAGCGCCAGCGAGTGGCCGAACGGCCACTCGCTGGCGCTCGTAGCCACGGCTAAAGTCCAAAGGCAAAGAGCGGCTGGTATCAGCTGAGTGGATTTCGTTCTCTGCTCTTCGCGTTCATTCGCCTGATTCGCGGGCAGAGGCTCGTGGTCACAGATACTTCGCCACGTCCGGCAGGCGCTTCACCCGCCGTCCTGCCGCATCCAATACAAGATACGGATCCTCCTCGGGCTTGGCTTCGATCTCCTCCTCGCCGTCGGGCGTCTCCTCCTGCTCGTCGATGACGTCACCCTCGGAATTCGTGAAGATCCAGTCCTGCTCCTCATCGAGAAAGTGCGACATGCGCCGCGCCTGCGGCTCGAGGACGAGTGCGGGATTCTTCACCTGCCCGTCCTTCACCATCTCGAACACACTCGGCACATAGAGCTTCTTAAAGTGCGTGACGAAATCGCTCATCCACTTGTTCGCGACGCCCTCGCGCTTGTTGAGCAGCACGACGTCCGAGAAATGCACGCACGCCTCATACCACGCGAGCAGCGCCGGATGTTTCTCCGCCAGCTGCGTGTTCACGATGCAGATCACGCGCGCCAGCTCGCCGCCCTGCGTGGGCACCCAGGCCTTGAACGCCTCGATCTGATCGACGGGATCGCGCCGGCCGTCGGTGACGAAAAACACGTGCGTCGCCTCCGCGGGCCACGCCCCGATGATCGTTTTCTCCTGCCATTCCCACCGCGTGACGCGTGGGAGCTTGGCGTCGAACTCCGCATCGGCGGTCTCGCCGGCGGCCAGCATCACCGCCCCGCGATCCGTTTCCACCAGTCCATCCTGGATCAAGTCCACCAACAGCTCCCGCCGGCCGGAACCCGCGGCGCCGAGAATCAAATACACGAGAGGCTTGGACGAGTCTGACATCAGCCGACAGCAAGGACGGTCCGGAGGGGAAGACAAGTTTCCGGCGGGATTTCCGCCGGTTCATTTCCCTCACCCGCCAAACGTCCCGCACTGCGCGTTCTGCCGCATCCAGTGATCCACGAGCACGAGGGCCGTCATCGCTTCCACAATCGGCACCGCGCGTGGCACCACGCACGGATCGTGACGCCCCCGGCCGATCAATTCCGTCGCCGCACCGTGCACATCAACCGTCTGCTGCGGCTGGAGAATCGTCGCGGTCGGTTTGAAGGCCACGCGAAACACAATCTCCTCGCCGTTGCTGATGCCGCCCTGGGTCCCGCCACTGCGGTTGGTCACGGTGCGAATCTTCCCGTCGCGCGGCTCGAACACATCGTTGTGTTCGCTGCCGCGCAGGCGCGCGCCGGCGAAACCGCTGCCGATCTCGAAACCCTTCGTCGCCGGCAGCGAGAGCATCGCTTTCGCCAGATCCGCCTCCAGCCGATCGAACACCGGCTCACCCAGGCCCGGCGGCAACCCGCGCACGCGGCACTCAATCACGCCGCCAACCGAGTCGCCCTCGCTCCGCACGGCCTTGATCCGCTCGATCATCCGTTCCGCCGTCGGCAGATGCGGACAGCGCACCGCCGTGGCCTCGACTTCGGCGAGCGTCGGAAAGCGTACCAGGGCCTCCGCGGGGGCCACGATGTCGTGGACCTGTGTAAGAAATGCGCGAATTTCGACTCCGCCCGGGCCGGTGAGGCCGCTTCCGGACCGGCCGCCGAGCGCCAGAATCTTCTTCGCAATCGCCCCGGCCGCGACGCGTCCGATGGTCTCACGCGCCGAGCTGCGGCCACCGCCGCGATGATCGCGGATGCCGTACTTTGCCTGATAGGTGTAATCGGCGTGAGACGGACGGAATTTATCGCGCATCTCGTCGTAAGCTCCGGGCCGCTGGTCGGCGTTGCGCACCAGCAACGAGATGGGAGCGCCGGTGGTTTTTCCCTCGAAAACACCACTGAGAATCTCAACGCGATCCTCCTCCTTGCGCGGGGTGACGATGTCGCTCTGGCCCGGGCGCCGGCGGTCCAGTTCGACTTGGATTTCCGCCGCTGTGAGCGGGAGTTGCGGCGGGCAGCCATCGATGACGGCCCCGACGGCAAGCCCGTGGCTTTCGCCCCAAGTGGTGACAGTAAAATTTATCCCGAACGTATTCGCCATCGCAGGGTCGGAGCGTTGGCCGCGCCCGGATCACCCGCAAGCGGCAAATCCGGCGCGGCGGATCCCGGATTCGGCGGCAACTTTTCCATGAAGATGCCGTCACAACAGACCGTACTAGACCGTTTACAAGCAAGGCGCTTTGGCTTCTGTCGTAGGACTCCGGCGCGCCGCCCGCCCATTCACACCTAAATCCCTAGCATGACTTTGCGCCTCGTTCGATTTTGCGTCGTTTCCACGATTTGTGCCGGGGGATTCAGTGCTTGGGCCCAGACTCCGCCGATCATTCCGGGCGCCCCGAACGCGCCGGGCTCAACGGCCCCCGCGCCGGGCTCACTCCAGCCGTCCGTCCGCCCCGGTACACCGGAAAACGACGACGTGGTGCTGAAACTCCCCGATGCCGACATCGATCTGATCCTGAGCACGCTCGAGAACCTCACCGGCCGCATCGTGCTCCGGCCGCAGCAACTCCAGACCGCGACCTACAACCTGAAGATCACCAAGCCGATTCCGAAGGCCGAGGCCATTCTCGCGATCGAGACGGTGCTCGCGTTGAACCAGATCGGCATCGCGCCGCTCGGCGAGAAGTTCATCAAGGTCGTCAATCTCCAGCAGGTCCGCCAGGAGGCGCCCGAGATGATCAACGGCTCCGCACTCGATCGGCCGCCCTCGGGCAAGGTCGCCACGAAACTCTTCCAACTCGAGTTCGCGCGCGTGCAGGAAATCATCCCGCTGTTCCAGGGCATGCTCAATCCGTTTTACGGCGGTCCGGTGCCGCTGCCCAACGCGAACGCCGCGCTGATCACCGACAGCATCAGCAATCTGCAACGCGTCGAACTGCTCCTGCAGCAAATCGACAAGCCGGTGACCGCGGGAATGAAGCCCAAGTTTTACGCGCTGAAAAACGCGAAGGCCAGCGACCTCGTGAACAAGCTGCGGACGATTCTCACCGGCACGCTGCAGACGCAGCTCGGCTCGGCCACGACCTACAATGCCGACGACCGCACCAACCAGGTCGTGCTCGTCACCGATCCGCGCCAGCATCCGTTCTTCGACGATCTGATCGCCCGCCTCGACCAGAAGTCCGATCCGAACACGCGCAACGACGTCATCTATCTGAAGCACGCGAAGGCCGCCGACGTCGTCACCGTCCTCAGCCGGATCATTTCCGGACAGACCACCGCGATCCAGCGCCAGAGTCCCGGCTCCGTCCGCCCCGGCACCGGCCCGCAGCCCGGCATGCAACCGAATGCGCCGAACGCCGCGCCTGCACCCGCTCAGCCCACCGTGGTCTCCGCCAGCAGCGCCCTCGACGGCCTCGCGGGCTCCAACGAATTCAGCGCCGTCATGACGGTCGTGAACGACGACCGCAGCAACGCCGTGGTGGTCTTCGGCACCGCCGACGATCTTCGCCTGGTGCGCGAACTGATCGACAAGCTCGACATCGTGCTCGCGCAGGTGCGCATCGAGGTCGTCATCGCCGACGTCACCCTCGACGACAATCACCAGTCCGGCATCAGCGCGCTCGGCCTGAAAATCGAGGGCAACAAGCTCGTCGGCTTCTCCGGCTCCGAGGCGAGCGTCACCGTCTCCAACGGCACGGTCACGAGCCCCGGCTCGGATCTCGCCGCCGAGATCGCGATCAAGACCACGCCGCGCAAGCGCAACAACGCCATCATCACGCAGCCCGCGACGGTCACGTCGCACGGCAAGAAGGCGATCTTCTTCACCGGCGAAACCCGGCCCGTTGTCACCGGCACGATCCAGTCCGCCGCCGGCGCCACCACCGGCCTCGCCTCGAGTTCCACGGTCACGCAGCAGCAGATCGGCACGACGCTCACGGTGACGCCGTTCATCGGGATCGATGGCTCGGTGCAGCTCGACATGATTCAGTCGGTCGAGGACGTGACCGGCGAAGTGCAGGTCGACGCCAACACCCAGTACATCATCGGCAAGCGCGAATCGACGAACTACATCAGCGCAAAGTCGGGCGACATCATCGTGCTGAGCGGCTTTCGGAAAAACTCCAGCATCCGCGAAACCAACCGCCTCGGCCCGATCGCGTTCATTGGCGATCTGTTCGGATCGCGCAAACGCAGCACGTCGCGCACGGAACTCGTGTTCTTCCTGCGACCGACGGTGCTGACCAACAATCCCACAATCGACAACGCCGAGACGATGAAGCGCATCGAGGACCTGCCCGCGCGCGACGCGATCAAGAACGCGCTCGATCCGAACTACGTCATCCCGCCGAAGACGACGATGGAAAAGATCATGTTGAAGTGATCGCGACCGCGCGCACCACGCCCATGACCGTCCTTGAACAGGAAACTCTGCCGGCCTCGCTGGCGACGCTGCTGACCGACGAGCAGCGCCAGGGCATCGTCGAGGCGGCGCGGGAAAAGCGCCTCGAAGCCCTCGCCGCCGCGCTCTCGCGGCCGGAACCCGAGGTACTCGTAAGACTCGCCCAGGCCGCCGGCCTCGACATCGCGAGCAATCTCGAAACCGATCCCGACGCCCGCGGCCTGCTGCCCGCGCGGCTCGTGCACGAGTATCAAATCATACCGATCCGCTACGCGGGAGCCGCGGGAGAAGGGAGCAAGGAGAAGGGAGCAGGAACCAGCCCCACGTCACTGGATGGCTCGGTTGCATCCGCCTCCGCCGTGACCCCGCTTCACCTCGCTTCGGCATGGCTGCCAGATGAGGTGATGACGCAATGGCTGCGGACATTCACCGCGCGACCGCTCGTATGGCACCTCGCCGTGCCGGAGCGCATTCACCAGCTCATCATCGAGAACTTCGGTGTCGGTTCCGGGTCGCTCGAGGACACCGACGAAAGTTACGTCGCGCCCGAGGCGCAAAAGGAGACCGAGGAGATCGTCGACGAGGAGGCCGCGGTCGTGCGTTTCGTCACCGACGTCATCTCGCAGGCGATCGAGGATCAGGCGACCGACATCCATTTCGAGCCGCAGGAAGGCCAGCTGCGCATTCGATACCGCGTTGACGGCCTGCTCGTGCCGGTGCCCGTCCCCGAAAACCTGTTACGCTTCCAGGACGCCATCATCTCCCGCCTGAAGATCATGGCGCGAATGAACATTTCGGAAAAACGCCTGCCGCAGGACGGACGCATCAATTTCAAGGCGAACGGCATCGTCCTCGACATCCGCGTCTCGACCGTCCCGACGATCTACGCCGAGTCGATCTCGCTGCGATTGCTGAACCAGAAGAAGGAAGCCTACACGATGGAGCGGCTCGGCATGAGTGCCGAGGAGCAGGCACAGATCACGCACATCCTCGACTACCCGCACGGCATCATCCTCGTCACCGGCCCCACCGGCTCCGGCAAGAGCACGTCGCTCAACGCGTTTCTCCGGAAAATCAACTCTACCGATCTCCGGATCATCACGATCGAGGATCCGATCGAGTACGAGGTGCCGGGCGTGAACCAGATGCAGGTGCGGCCGGAAATAGGCCTGACGTTTGCCGACGCCCTGCGCCACGTGCTGCGCCAGGATCCGGACGTGATCATGGTTGGCGAAATCCGCGACAAGGACACCGCCGAGATCGCGATCCGCGCGTCCCTCACGGGCCATCTTGTTTTCTCGACGCTGCACACGAACGACGCGCCCGGCGCAATCACGCGTCTCGTCGACATGGGGATCGAACCGTTCCTCGTCGCCTCGGCCATCGAGCTCGTCATCGCGCAACGCCTCGTCCGGCGCCTGTGCCCGGAGTGTTCGCGGCCCGCGCCGATTCCGAAGGTCAAGCTGCTCGAAAACCTCGCGATCCTCGGTTGCGATCCGGCCGAGGCCGAAACGATCGACGTACTCAAGTCACCCGTCGGCTGCGATCGCTGCCGCGGCACCGGCTACCGGGGGCGCATTGGCATCTTCGAGATTTTCCGGCTGAACGACGAGATGCACGAGCTCGTGCTGAAGCGCGAGAGCACGCGCACGCTCGCCGATTGCGCGCGCAAACACGGCATGCGCACGCTGGGCCAGAGCGGCTGGGAAAAGGTCAAGGCCGGCCATACCACGTTCGACGAAGTGCTGCGCGTGATCACGGTCACCGAAAAGTAGCGCATGCCCCGTTTCGCCTACACCGCCCGTGACCGCGCTGGAAAATCCGTCGTCGCCGATCTCGAGGCGCCGAGTCGCCGCGATGCCCTGCGGGTGTTGAGCGCGCGCGGACTGCAGGTCGCCTCGGTCAGCGAAGTCGCCGCCGGTCCGGCGAAGAAAAAATCCGGCACGGCGTCGGCCGCGACCGCCGCCAAATCATCTGCCGGCTCCGCCCGCGCCGCGCGGCGCGAGAGCGCGCAAGCGCTCACGCGCCGCGAGTGCCTGCCCTTTCTCGAGGCCCTTCACGATCTCGCGACCAGCGGGCTCTCGGCCGGAGAGGCGGTGCGTCTGCTTTCGGTGCGCATCAAGGAGCCGCGGCTCCGCACGCTGTGCGCCGGCATCTGGGAACAGATCAGCGAGGGCGCGCCGCTCTCGCGGGCGATGGCTGCATTTCCCCACGTCTTCGAACCGTCGATCACGAATCTGATCCAGGCCGGCGAAGCGACCGGCTCGTTGAACGACACGCTCGCGCGACTCATTTCGCATCTGACCGAGCAGCGCGAATTGCGCCGTCAGTTGATGACCGCCCTCGCGTATCCGATCTTCATGGTCACGGTGGCCGGCGGAGTGATCGTCTTCTTCCTCGTCTTCCTCTTGCCGCGGTTGAAGACGCTGCTGACCTCGCTCGGCGGCAAGATGCCTACATCGACGCAGCTGTTGATCCATCTCTCGAACTTCGCGCTGAGCATCTACGGTATCGCCACGCTCATCGCCCTCGTGCTGGGCCTCGTTTCGTTTTTCGGGTGGCGCCAGACCGCAGCTGGCCGCGCGGCCACCGACGCCTGGCTGCTCAAACTTCCGCTCATCGGGCCGTTCGTGGTGTCGCAGACCGTTCTCGTATTTTCGCAGACGCTCTCCGTGCTGCTTGAAAACGGAATCACCGCCGCCGAGGCGCTGCGGATGACCGAGAAGCAGATCGACAACACGGTCCATCGGACCGCGTTCAACACCGCCACCGCGCGCGTCCTCGAGGGCGAGGCGCTGTCAGTCGCGTTGACCCGCACCGGCTGCTTTCCGGATCTGGTACTCGACCGCCTCGCGGTCGGCGAGAACACCGGCAACGTCGTGCCGAGCCTCAAGCAGGTCGCGATCGCTTATCAGAAGCAGATTTCGAATCAGCTGAACATGTTCACCAAGGTGATCGCGAGCGGCGTGCTGATGGCGGTCTTCATCTTCGTCGGCTTCATCGCCTTCGCCATCGTCTCCGCCGTGTTTCAGGTCAGCTCGAGTTTCAAGATGGGAGGGTGAGGTGGCAGCCGGAGTTGAGAGGTGAGGGCTGAGAGTTGAGAGTTCGATCAAACCTGCCGGACCATCGATCGTCGGATTGGGTTGGTTCTTCTCTCAACTCTCAGCCCTCAACTCTCAACTCCGCGCCGTTCAGCACGCGCAGCGCCGCTCCAGAATTCGTTCCCTCACGCGCCTCACGGCACCTCGTACACTTCGACGAGGGCCACGCCGCCGGCGCCGTTCGCGCCGCTGATGCGGGCGCTGTACGGTCCAGGCGGAAGCGTGAGGATCAGGACCGCGTCTTTCGAATTGGCGGCGGAGAGCGCGAACGCGCCGACCGAGTTGGAGGCGGCGGCGATCTCGGGCGAACCCGCCCAGTCGTCATTGCCCGCGATGCGCTGACTGGTGCTGTTGTCGAAAAGCTCAAGGCGCGGATCCTCCATCAGGCCGGTGACGCCGAAGACCGCGAGCGACGGTCCCACCCCGCGCACGATGACGGTGCGGGCGCTCTGGCCGCCGATCACGAAACCGACCGCGAGATCCGAATTCGCATCGATCAACGCGCGCGTCGAAAGGTTGATCAGGCGCGGCGTGGCGGCGGTGCGCGCCGAACCCGACGCATCGTACATCTCCGCGATGCACGCACCACTGGCGGTGCCTTTGCCCACGACCTGGATGGTATAGCCACCGGGTGCCACGCCGGGCGCGGGCCGGACGAGCGCACTGTCGAGACTCGCGGCCGGCAGCGCGAACGCCGCGACCGACGCGAACGCCGCCGCGAGAGCCGGACTGCCGCCCCAGTTGTCGTTCGACTCCAGCGGCGTCCCGTTGCCCGCGGCATAGAGTGTCATCACCGGATCCGCCAGCACGCCCGGGACATTGAACGGCGGTTGGGCGAGTGTCGGTCCGACGGCCCGGATCACCAGCGGCAGCGCCCCGGTCGAGTCGCCGGGTCCGACGAAGGCACCCATGGTGAGGACCTTGGCGCCGGCGCCGACCGACGTGAGAATGGAGAGATTCACGAGGCGGCCCCTGTCGACCGCCGGCAGCGCCACGACCGTCAGCACGGCGGGATTGCTGCGCGTCGTACCCGTGGTGTTGGTGGCGACGCTGACGTAGGCGCCCGCGTTCGCCGCCGAGGTCGCGCTGAGCACGAGCGTGCTCGAGGTCGCGCCGGTGACCGCCACGCCGTTGCGCTCCCACCGGTAACTCTCGGCACCGGTGGCGGTCGCGCTGAGGACGGCGGTCGTGCCGGCAGCCACCGTTTGCGAGCGAGGCTGCAGCGAGTAGACCGGCGGCTCGCTGGCCTCAACCAGGGCAGCGTTGAGCATGAGCGCCACCGAATTGCCGTTCGTATCCGTGGCCCGCACCGTCAGCGTCGCGGCCCCCTTGTCGACCGGCGTGATGAACAGCGACGAACCGGTGATTACGCCGGTCACGATCGCGGGATTGGAACTCTGCACCGAAAACGTGATCACGGACGTGCCGACGCCCGTGGGAAAAAGCGTCACCGGACGCACCGAGTTGATCACGATGAGATTCGTCTCGTTGAACGAACCGCCCGAGACATTGCGCAGCGGCAGGTCCGTCAACACCGGCGATACCTGGCTGGCGTTGAACCGCGGCAACGCCGCCATCGCATCGACAACCGTCATGCCGGTGCCCATCACGCGGCCGAAGACGCTGTAGCCGCCGCCGTTGCTCTGATTCAGAATCGTGGAGTTGTCGCGGACGTTGAAATACCACTCGCTCGTCGCGCTGTTGATGTCGTTCGTACGCGCCGCGGCGAGCGTGCCGCGGGCGTTGGCGAGATTGTACTCAAGTGCGATCGGAGTGAATCGCGGGAGCGTCGTGAGCTGAAACGGCACGTTGAAACCGTAGCCGCCGCCCTGCACGATCGAGACCGCGCCGTTGTCGAAACTCGCTGCGCGGTGAATGAAGGTGTTCGTGTAGGTGCCCGCCTGGACGTACGACAGAAAGTTGGCGACATGTCGCGGCGCGACGTCCGTGCGCAAGTCGACATTGAAGCGACCGACGACCGTATCGAATTGCACGATCTGCGTTCCCGTGATTCCGGGCACGACGAAGAACGTCCGCAGATCCACGGTCAGACCCGCCGGCCCGATGTCCAATTTGGTCGGCAGCGGCTGGACCAGCACGGGAATGCTCGTTTGCGCACGCAACGCGCAGGCGGCGAACAGCAGAACGAAGTAAGCGGAACGGACGAATCGCATGGTGAAGCTTGGGCCGACACAGAGCGCCCGGCCAATCCGATTGTTCCCGACAGATTCGAGAGGTTTGGGCATTACTACCCGTTCACACTTCCACTTCTATAGGCAGAATACCCGATACGAAAATCAGGGCACTTCGTAAACTTCCACGAGCGCGGCGCCGCCGCCGCCGACTCCACTCACCTGCGCGGTGTAACTTCCCGGCGCCAGCGTCACGAGCAGGATCGCATCGCGACTCGCCGCGTTCGCGAGCGCAAACGCGCCAACGGACCCGCCCACGGCAGTGAGTTGCGCGTCGCCGCCCCAGTTATCGTTGGCGGCAATCACGGCCTGGCCGCTGAAGAGCTCGAGCTTCGGATCAGCCATGGCGCCACCGACGTTGAACGGCGCCACGCCGAGCGTCGGGCCAATTGCCCGAATCAACACGGTTTTCGCCGCGCCGCTGCCGCCGCCAATCACGAAACCCGCAGTAAGAATTCCGCCGGCGGGAATCTGCTTGAGCACGGACACGTTCACGAGCCGCGGTGTGCTTGTCGTGACGCCGCCGTTGGCCGACGCATCGTAGAGTTCCGCAATCACTGCCCCCGCTGCGCTGCCGACGCCGCTGATCTGAATCGTGTAGGCGCCGGCCGCGGTCGCGGGATTGAAGGACGCTGCGTCCTTGGAGCTCGCGGCCGCATACGGGAACGCGCCGACCTGGCCAAACGCGGACGCGAGCGCCGCGGTCCCGCCCCAGTCGTCGTTCGACGCCGTCACGATCGCCCCGGAAAACACCTCGAGCTTCGGATCGTTCAGCGCGCCATTCACGCCCAGCTGTGCCAGCGCGGGTCCGGCCGCGCGCACCAGCAGCGGCTTGCTGCCGTCCGTGCCCGCTCCGCCCACCACGGTGCCGAGGGTGAAGAACGGATCCGCCGGCGAAACCGTGGTGAGGATCGAAAGATTGATCAGGCGGCCGGTGTCCGCGCCACCCGCCACGGTGAGTTGTGCCGCCCGGCTTGTGACTGTTCCGACCCCGCCACTGGCCACCACGGTGTACTCGCCGGCGTCGGCCGGACTCGCCGCGCGCACGACCAGCGTCGCACTTGTCGCCGCCGTAATGGGCGTGCCATTACGCCGCCACTGGAACCCGGTGGCACCGTTCGCCGCGACGTTGAACGCCACCGTGCCACCGGCGACGATCGCCTGCGAGGCGGGCTGTGTGGTGATGGCGACCGTCGGCGCGGGTCCGACGACGTTGACGATCAGCGTCGCCGTCGCGCTCGTGGCGGTGCCGGCCGCATTGGCAACCACGACCGCATAGCCGCCTGCATCCGCAACCTGCGCCGCCGCGAGCGTCAACGCGGCCGCCGTCGCACCCGTGATCGGCGTGCTGTTGCGGCTCCACTGGTAAGCGAGCACGGGCGTGCCCGTGGCCTGCACGGAAAAGGTGACCGCCGCGCCGGCGTTGACCGTCTGTGACTGGGGCCCGGTGGTGATCACGGGGGCCGTGGCCGTGACGCCACCGGCAATCACAAAACGGATCTCCTCCTGCACGCCGTTCGTGAGGCCGTCGAGATTGAACCCCTGCACGAAGACGCCGAATGATCCCGCCTGCGTCGGAATACCCGTGATGATCGGCGTACCCGAACGAACGATACCACCGACCGGGGCCGGCACGAAACTCAGGCCGGGCGGCAGCGTACCACTCACCGCGAATCGCGCTGGCGGGCTGGGCGTCCCGGAATACGTGAAGGCCACATCGACGCGCGTGCCCACGGTCCCGGTCACCGGATTGCCGGGCGACTGCACGTATGCCGTCGCCCCCGCCAGCGAATGCACGGTCCCGAGGGCGGCCAGCGACGCCGCGGCGCGCAGCAACTCGCCCGCGCGGATCACTGGCATCGATTCAACCAGGGCCGCCGCCAGCCGAACCGCCGGAGTGCGCTGAAGGATCACCAGCAGTAATCCCAGCGGCAGGTTCAACCAGGCATGCGAGCGAAGGACGGCAGCGGAAGTTCTCATGGGACGGGCACGGCGACGCCGCGCGAAACCCATACCCAGCCCCGACCCGGACGAAAGCGGTCGACCGTAACGGCCCTGTTACCCGTACGCCGGCCGACTCCGAAGTGGCCCACCCGGCGCGACGTCCGCCGCTCAGAAGCGCACGATGAATTGCGAGGCGATCGTGCGCGTGGTGTCACGCTGGCCGCTGTCGCCGTGCTGCAGGCTGTATTGCACCTTGGCCTGCACGTGCGGCGTGAGCCGGAAACCGGGCGCGAGATCGATCCGCCAGACATCGTGGCCCCACTTTGTCCGCGCACCGCGATCGGGAATCGACGCGAACAGCTGCTGGTTCCAGCGCACCGCGCCAAACCACCGCGGCGTGAATTTGTATTTCGCCTCGGCGTAGTAGGCGACCGTGTCCGCATCGCCGACGCGCGGCACCTCGAAACGCGTGGCAAAAATCTCCGTCCACACCTGCAGGTGGTGCCAGGCAAACGCGATGTCCTGCGCGATCACCAGCTGCCGGTAGTCGCCGCGGCCATAACCCGCCGGGACCGATCGCGCCGCGAATTCGCGCAGATACGAGCCACCGCTCGCCGACACCCCGATGTCCCACGTGGGATTGGGCCGGTAGCCAATGCGCCCGCTGAAGGTCGGATGATGACGCTGTTCGCGCGGATGTCCCCACGCCTCGGGCCGGGAGGACAGCGATCCGAATTTGACCTCGGCGGCATAACGCAGGCGACCGACATCGCCCGACACGGCAACACCCGGCACATAGCTGGGCCCCCAGAGGATCGGCACGCGCAGGGATTTCTCCCGCGCCGTCGCCCCGCGGGACAGGCCGGGTTCGACGTGCGACCATTGCAGCAACTCGAGGCTGCTGCGCACCGCATCCGTATCCCAGATACCGGTGAGATAGTCGTACGG
This sequence comes from Terrisphaera buseokensis, assembly GCF_047521145.2. GTDB lineage: Bacteria > Verrucomicrobiota > Verrucomicrobiia > Opitutales > Opitutaceae > ER46. The sequence goes on from NZ_CM134186.1 coordinate 6,581,897, forward strand.
CAGCGGCGCGGAGATCAGCGGATTGCTCCAGCCCAGGTGGCGATTCGTCCAATTGCCGACGACCGTCGCGAAGCGCCCGGCCTGCACGTTGAACACACCGTTCTTCCATGGCGTGTAACGCAACGCGTACTCGTCGAGGCGAACTTCGCTGGGGCGATGACCGGGATCGAAGCCGCGATCCGCCCGCACCTGCACGAAGGCGTAGAGCCGCTGGCCGAACTGCGCGTCGACGAAGACGCTGAGTCGCGGCACGAACAGGTGGTCTCGCGTCGTCTCGATCAAGCCCGGCGCCGGCAGCTGGAAATCGTAACGCTCGAACTCGAGCGTGCCGCTCAGGCGGGCCCGGATGTTTCCGCCGGGCGCGGCGACCGTCAGGGCGTCGGCGACCCGATCAAAGAAGAGATCCTCGCCCCGCCCCACAAGGGCGCAGGCCAGCAGACAAAGTCCGAGGCGAAACCGTTTCATACGTCGGCGGCGGGGTTCGTCGCCGGCAGGGCCAGCCGGAAACGGACTTCAAATTCAGTCCAGTTTCCCTCCGAACGCAACAAGCGGAGATCGCCTTCGTGCAGCCGCGCCAGCTCGCGGGCGAGGTTCAAACCGAGGCCGTAACCGGGCACGTTCTCACCCATCACGCCGCGGTGAAAGCGCTCGAAGATCCGGGCCTGACTCTCCGCGGAGATCGGGCGGCCGGTGTTGCCCACCGCGAGGCGCACGATGTCACCCTGCGCGGTCGCCGCGATCCGGATCCGGCCGGAGCGGCAGTTGTACTTGCGGGCGTTCTCGAGCAGATTCTGCAGAATGATCGTCGTATAGCGTTTCTCCCCGGCAATGTGGAGCGCTGAAGGAAAGTCCGTTTCCACGCTCAGGGCCAGCTCGTCGGGCAGCGCGCTGAGGTCGTCGAGCGCCGCCTCGATCAACTGGCTCAAATTCACCGGCGTGAACTCGAGCTTGAGCCGGCCGGCGTCCATGCGTGACAGCAGCAGGAGATCCTCAATCAGACTGGAAAGCCGGTACGTCTGGTGAATCAACGCCGACACCTCCGCGCACTCCTGCGGCGTGAGATGCTCGCGCGCGAGCAACTCCTCGAGACCCGCGCGCATCACGGTCACCGGCGTCTTCAACTGGTGCGAAGCGTCGGCTGAAAACCGCGCCGAGCGCTGCAATTCCGCGCTGGTCATTTCCAGTGCCGCCTCTGCGCGAACCCGCTGGGCGCGGTTCTCCTCCGACGCCACCGCCAGTTTCTCAACCGGCACGGACAGTCGCCCCGCCACGACATGGCTGCCCGCCAGCCCGATCAGGAGCAGGAACGCGCCGGCGCCAAGGACCTGCCAGCGGAGCTTCCGCTGCCGCGGCGGAAGGTTCGCCAGCGAGTAAACACAGGCCTCGTACGCCGGCGGATACGCGGACTCCGGATTCAGCCGCTTGGAAAACAGGAGGTGCGGCGCGCCGTCGAGGGTCACCCGCACGGGCTCGCCGCCGGCCTGGTTCGCCTCCTGGCTGATGAACGTCTCCACCGACGCCGGCAGATCGGTCGCGTGCAGCCGGTGGTTCATCCAGATGCCGCTTTTCATGCCCGTGCCCGCATCGCGCCCGCTGAACTCGAACGGCCGGAAGCCCAGCACGAGCGCTGCGAGCACCTCACCGGTCTCGAAGGAAAAGATCGGCATCGCGATGATCTCCGACACCATCGTCCGGCCGTCGGGCGCGCGCCGCGCGACGTATCCAATCTGCGGTTGCGCCGCCACGCCCGGCAGCGCCAGCTGCGCCTCCTCGTCGGGCGCGAGTGCGCCGACCGCGCGCTGGCTCGGCGGCGGAATCACCGCGCCCGCCCGGTTCAGGAAGCGATAGAACTGGGCCTGCAACCCCTGCTCAGCCTTCTCCGGGGCGGCCTCGTCCTGGCGCGCGATCACATCGCGCAATTCGTCCTCGGCATTCAGATACAGCAGATCGAGCGCATCGTCCTCGAAGCACGCTCGAATCCGCTGCCGCCGCAGCAGCGCGCGACAGCGTTCCATCAAGGTCAGCCGCCGCACCTCCTGCGCGCGATCGAACGCCGCCAGCTCGCCCTGAAACGCGCGCTGCAGGTCGTCCTCCACATTGTCCGCCAGCCGCTCCTGCGCGAAATACAGCGCGAGCAGCGTGACGGCCGACACCAGCAGCATCATCGCCAGCAGAAGTTTCGTGCGAAAGCCGGTCACACGCGCGCCCGGCGGCTCGAGGGACGGGGTCACGGAAAGTCCACCCGCAGCGTCAGGTCACCCTTCAACTCCACGGTCTTCTCCCGGGTCGTCTTGCTGTCGACCCAGGCCTTCAACACATACCGGCCTTCCGGCAGATCCGGCAGGCGAAAATTGCCCGCCGCATCGGTGATCACGAAATGCGGCGTATCCAGAACCAGAATAAGCGCCCGCATGTGCTCGTGAATATCGCAGCGCAGCGTGACCAGGCCCGCGGCGTCGAACACCTGCGACGGCACGGGCGTTTCGTCGGACCGATAGCGGCCGAGATCGAAGCGCTTCGGCGGGGAGAAGGAGAAGATGTTGTGGTACGTGTCGTCGAGGTTCGGAAACTCGACCTTGGTGCCGACCTGGACCGGCAACAGCGAGGGCACGAAGGTGAGATCCTTCTGGAGGATCTGCGTGACCCGCGGCTGACCTAGTTTACCGAACGGTCCCTCGAGGTAAACGACCGCCACCGGCGGGTTGGTCGACAGGACGCCGGACTTGGCGACGATCTCGTAGCGTTGATTCACGACCGGCGTCGCGCGCGCCTTTGGCAACGCCACGCGGCCCTCGACCGTGGCGGCGGTGGCGGCATCCCACGCGAGAAGCGATGCGATCGCGACAGCGACGTGGCGCAGCTGCCGTGAGCGGCGGACCGCCCCTCCTGTCAGTGACGTTTTCATTCGCCAGTGCGAATCGCGTAGCCCACGCCGCGCAGGGTGTGGATGAGCGGCGGGTTGAAGGTGGAGTCGATTTTCTTGCGCAGGCGCGTGATGAAAATCTCCACCGTGCGCGTGTCGTATTCGTGATCGCGCTGCCACACACGCTCGCAGAGTTCGGTGCGCGAGAAGGGCCGGCCCGGCTCCTGCATCAACACCTGCAGCACGTCGAACTCGCGCGGCGAAAGCGTGACGGGCTTGCCGGCGCGCGTCACCCGCCGGTGCCGGACGTCCATGTGCAGATCGGCCACCTTCAACAAATCCGCCGGCGCCGCCGTCGCGCCCCGTCGCCCGAGGGCCTCCACGCGGGCCACGAGTTCGTCCATCGAGAAGGGCTTGGTGAGATAATCGTCGGCACCGGCGTGCAGGCCCTTGACCCGGTGCTCGACGTCGCCGCGCGCCGTGAGAATGAGCACACGCGCCGATGACTGCGCTTCACGGAGCCGTGCGAGCACCGCAAGGCCGTCGAGGCCCGGCAGATTCAGATCGAGCAGCACAAGATCAGGCGGGTCGTCGAGCGCGGCCTGGACGCCTTCAAGACCATCGTGCTTGGCGGTGAGGCAGTGGCCATTGCGCGTCAGAGCCCGCGTGATGTGACCGGCCAGCTGCCGTTCGTCTTCGATAACCAGAATGCGCATGATGGAGGGCTGGGAAAACCCACCAGAAGCCGGAGGATTCCAGCCCGGCCGGGGGCGTCAAGTGCGGTGGTGCCGGACCGTGCGGCAAACACGAAGTGTAAGTCGATCCTCGCTCAGCAGTGGCGGAAAACGCCGTGAGTGTCCGAGCCCCCACTCGCTGGCGCTCGTGGCCACGGGATGAACGCGCTCGGTTGATTACGGCAGTTCGTAGATCTCGATCAGCGCTTCGCCGGTGCCGCCATCGGCGCCGGACACCTGGACGGTGTAGCCGCCTTGCGGCAGGCTGATCGTGAGGGCGGCGTCCTTGGACGCGGTCGTGAGCGCGAACGCGCCGACACTATTAAAGGTCCCGGCGAGGCTCGCGGACCACGTGTCATTTTCGGCAATCTTCGTGGCGCCGGAATAAATCTCGAGCTTCGGATCGGCGAGCAGGCCGGTGACACCAAAGCTCGCGAGCGTTGGGCCGACGGCGCGGATGAGCAGATTGCGTTCGCCGGTGCCATCGACCGTGAATCCGGCGATCAGGATGTCACCGCCCGTGCCGGCCCGGTTGCGCGCGGAGACGTTCGTGAGCCGCGGTGTGAGCCCGGTGCCCGCGTCGTAGGCTTCGACGAGCACGGTGCCCGCGCCGGTGCCGGTGACCTGCGCGGTGTGGCCGCCTTCGATGGAACGCACCAGGGCGGCATCGAGGCTAGTGGGCGGCAGCGCGAACGCACCGACGCCGGCGAATGCAGTGCTGAGTGCGGCGTCGCCGCCCCAATTGTTGTTGGCCACGAGCTGGGTCGAGTCCTTGAAGAGCGCGAGCCGCGGATCCACCATCGTGCCGCTCACGCCAAACTGCGCGAGACCCGGGCCGACCGCGCGAAGCAGCACCGATTTCGGTCCGCCCTGCATGGTGAAGCCCATGATGAGCGTCTGGCCCGCAGCCATGGCCGTGCGGACCGAAAGATTCGTGAGCCGCGCGGTGGCGTTGAGCGCAACGACCGTCAGCCGCGCCACGTCACTCGCGAGACTTCCAGCTGAGTTCGAAATCACGACAGAATAGTCCGCCGCATCTGCGGCCTGGACATTGGTCAGCGTCAGCGACGTGCCGGTCGCGCCGGTGATCACCGCATTGTTGCGACGCCATTGATACGTTGGCGTCGGGGTCCCGCTGGCGGCCGCGGTGAACGTCACGTTCGATCCCGGGCTCGCGGCCTGGCTGACGGGCTGCAGCGTGAACGTCGGAGGCACGCTAAGTCCGCCGTTGATCGAAAAATTGATCGGCTCGGGGTTGCCGTTGCCCGCCAGGCCGAAGCCCTGCACCCGAATGGTGAAGTTGCCACCCTGACTGGGCGTGCCCGCAATGGCCGGCGCGCCGGAGCGCACCACGCCATTCACGGCGGCCGGAATGAACACCAGACCGGGCGGGAGTGCACCCGTAACCAGAAAGTACTGGGGCGGACTCGGCGTGCCCGTGTACGTGAAAGCCGCCGATAGCGGAATGCCCACGGCACCGGTGATCGGATTGCTCGAAGGGGATTGCACGAACGTCGTCGCGCCCGCGCGTGCGTGCAGTGCGCCCAGTCCCGCCACGGTCAACACCGACCGCAGCACCTGGCCGCACGGAGACTGCGCCAGCGGGCTGCCCGCGCCGGCCAGCACCCGCAACACCGGCGTGCGCTGCAGCAACGCAATCAAGAGGGCGCCCGGCAGGTTGAGCCAGCTGAGGCGATGGAGAAGAGCGGAGGAAAATTTCACCGGAAAGAGTACGAACGAAATGACCGCACGGACGAAGCACCAGCCCCGATCGCGGCGTGCGACCGGTCGTCGACGCCAGGGGTTCCGACGCGACCCAACCATTGCAATGGCCGCGCGGCAACGAACCGAATCAATTCCACCGTCGTTGCGATCCCGTCCTTGAACTACACGAAAAATTGACGATTCGATCCGGCGGCAGACCCGCGCGCCCACCACGCGGCTTGAAACGCGAAGGCTTTCCCGCGGACGGTGCCAAGGTCCACGGCCGCCGCCTCAATTACAGCCGCACCCACTGCCCCCCACACCGCGGCCACCGGCGGCGGTCTCGCGCGAGAAGAACGTGTGCTCGGACATCGCGGTGTGGAGCGAATCCCGATCGGCACGCATGCTGTAGCCGGCGAGCGTCGCCCGCTCCCACGGCTTGACGCGCACAAGATTGGGGTTGGCGCAGCCGGAAAACACCGCCGCCACTGCCGTCAGACCAAGCACGAGGATCACGCGAATTTTCATGGGAGAGAGGAGTTCAGTTGTTTTCGGCGAGCAGCGTTTCGATCTGCTGGCGCAGCGTCTTCGCCGTCACGTCGCCGTGAAAACCCTGGTGCACGAAGCGCACGCGGCCGTCGCGGCCGAGGAGATAACTCGTGGGCATCGTCGGCACGACCACCGCCCGCACGAGCTTCTGCTCGCGGTCGTGGAGCGTGGGAAACGGCGGCGCCAGCTTCTTCGCGAACGCGACCGCCGCCGCGGGTTTCTCGTCGACGCCGATCGCCGCCACCACCAATCCGCGGGCGGAGAACTCGCGGTGCAGATCGGCCATCATTGAAAAGGACGCCTTGCACGGCGTGCACCACGACGCCCAGAAATCGACGAGCACGATTCTCCCGCCGGTGGGCGGCATCTCGCCGGTGCCGAGCGAAACCAATCCGGCCTCGGCGAGGCCGGGAAACACGTCGCCAACTTTCACGTCGGCCCGCGCCACCGCGGCTGCAGCCGCCGTCGCGACCACGGCCGCGAGCAGCCGGACGTATCGGGAAACCGAATGCCCCGCTCTGAGGTTACGACACGACATAATTGAAGAATCCCCGGGTTTGCGCGCGCGACTTCTCCGCCACCAGCAGGCCTTCCGCGCCCGGCGCCGCCTGGATGAACTCGATGCCCTTCGGCACGCCGAGCACGAAGGCCGTCGTCGACAGCACGCCGGCTTGCAAGCACGTCGCCGCCACCACGGTGGCCTGCAGGCAGCCGTTGGTCACGGGCCAGCCCGTGCGCGGATCGATGATGTGGCCGTAGCGTTTTCCATCGACGACGAAGCGGCGGATGTAATCACCCGACGACGCCACGCCCTTGCCGACGATGGCCATGCTGCCGGCCGACGTGCCGGGCTTGAGCGGATCCTCGAGGCCGATGTGCCACGCGGGGCGGCCGGGCGGCGCACCGACGGCGCGGAGATCGTGGCCGAAATCCACCAGCGCGTGCGGAATCCCGTGGTCGAGCGCGATGCGGGCGGCGAGGTCGACGGCGTACTCCTTGCCGAAGCCACCGAAATCAAGCGCCATGCCCGGCTCGGGCAGAAAGATTTTCCCCGGCGCGCGTTGAACTTTTTTCCAGCCCACCAACGCGCGGGCCGCCGCGATCTCCGCCTCGGCCGGAATACGCGGCGTCTCGGCCTTGTAGTTCCACAGGCGAATCAGCGGCATCGTCGTGGGATCGAGGATACCCTGCGTCATGAAGTGCAGCGTGTCGCAGAGCTTCAACATCCCGTCCATCTCCGCATCAACCTCCACCCACTCGCGCCCGGCGGCGGCGTTGATTCGGCTGACGAGGCTCTCCGGCCGGAAGCGCGAGTACTTCGTTTCAAACGCGTTCACCCAGCTCGTCACCGCGCGCTCGAAGCCCGCAGCCTGGGCGTCGCCGCTGGGCGCGGCATACTGCACCTCGCAGGTCGTGCCCAGCGCCGGAAAACTCAGCTTGCGCAACGGCAACGCCGCCGCAGTCCCATCCGAAGCGGGGGCCGGCGGCGTGCGTTGCGATTGAGCGATGAAGGCCATTTCAGGAGACGGGGGTCAGGGGTCAGGGGTCAGGGGTCAGGGGACAGAAGACAGGAAACGGGCGACAGGCGACCGCGGCAGGAGGAAGGGAGCGAGTTGAGCTGCGGTTTGCAGCTTGGACGCGGCCAGGCGCACCGCGAGTGCGGATCGGCCACTCGCTGGCGCTCGTAGCCACGAAGAACGAACGGGTGCAGGTGCCATGGGCGGTTGGTGTGATTGTTTCTAAAATTTGTCCCCTGTTTCCCGTTTCCCCGTCCCTCCTTACCAGCCGAAACGGGCGCCGAGGGTGATGATGTTGGCCCGCGCGTAGGCGCTCTGGGGCGTCACGCCGTCCTTGCCCCGCATGTCGTAGCGTTCGTACGCGGCATCCACCTGCCAGGCGTCGGTGATGTTCCAGATGGCCTTGAGCCCGACCGTGTAGGTCTGGAGCTGCGACAGGCGATAGTCCGACGAGTAGAACGGCCCGTTGGCGCGCGGCGGGCCGGAGTCGGGAAGGATCGGCGTGCCGTCCAACCGGTAGTAGTAGAAATTCGCGGCGCTCTGATCGTAGAAACGGAAACCCGGCCGCAGGATCACCTTGTCGCCGAGCTGCTGAAACCAACTCAAGTCGAGCGTGTGCGCATCGGTGCCGTAGGTGTCGTGGTAATACCGGTAGCTGGCCTCAACCGCACCGTGCAGCGCGGGAAACGCCCGATTCATCACGGCGAGCGCGATCCACTTCTCGCGCTCGGCCGGACGATTCTCGCCGAAGGTGCGCGTCAGCAGCAGGCCGGGCAGAATCTCGACCTCCTTCTGCACGAGCTTGTACGGATCCGCGAGGTAGCCGCGCTGGCGTCCCCACGTGACGTTGAACGTGAGCGACGTCTGCGGATCGAGCAGCTGGGTCACGCCCACGACGACATCGTTCGTGCGTTTTTTCGCGCGCTCCGTCTGGTAGAAGACGCGGATGTCGTCGTCGGTGCCGGCCACGCCGACGAGCAGCGTCGTGTTCTTCTGGTTGAAATCGGTGAGCGTGTTGAGTGACCAGCCGTTGGACACGTAATCACTCTCGCGGCTGTTGGCCACGCCGACGGCCACGTTGACGCGTTGAAACTGCTGCGACAGCGCGGCGTTCCAGGCCTTGCGGCGCTCGGTGAGCTTCGACAGCGGCACCTGATCGCTGCCGGCGGGCGCGGGCTGGCCGTTCGGCGTCGCGCCGGTGATGGCGTCGATCACGCCCTCGATTTTCAGGTGCGTGCTCTGGCCGAAGTCCTTCTCCACGGCGGCGCCGTGCACCTTCACCGCGATGCGGCCGCCGGACTCCTGATAGTCCTGAAACTTGTAGCGCACGGCGTCCTCGGCCCGGGCCAGGCGCGGCGTCGCCGCGACCAGGAGACCCGCCAGCGCCATCGTCCGTGCAGGTGTGAGCGTCATGAAATTCATCAGGCGGAAATCGGTTCAGTGGCCCCAACAGGATTCGGGCCGGACGCCCGCGCAACGGTGGAAAGGTAACAATTCATATGGATCAGGGCGACTGCGCCACCCGGGATTCGTCGGCCCGCCGGGAACAAAAGTTACACGAAAGCGGGGCGGCACGGTGAGCCCTGCGCGTTTCACCGCGTGATCTCGACCGACGTCACTTTCAAGCTGAGGGTGAGCTGCGGCGAATCCGGCGCCGAGGCGGCCAGGATGAAGCGCTCGATCGAAATGTACGGGGAGCGCTTCTGCAGCGCCGTGTAGAACGCGGTCAACGTCGACTCCCACTCGATGTTGCGAATTACGTACTCCTGGGAATGCACCGCGAACTGGCCTGCCGGCGTCGTCACCGTGCTGCCGCTGGTCTGGGCGTTTTTCACGCCCGCCTCGGTCGCCAGCTGGCTGACCGTGGTCACGAGCTGGTTGCCGTTGAGTGTCTTGGCGGGATCGAGGCGCGACGCCGTCTTCTTCGCGGTCTCCTCGATCACGACCTTGTTCTTGATCCACTCGGCCTGTTCCGTGAGTCGCGAGGTCGTCAAACGTTGATCACGCCAGAACGTGCCGAGACGCGTGCCGAAGGCGGACAGCCACCACAGCACGCCGATCGCGATGAACGCGACGAGCAGAAGTTTTTCGCGGAGCAGGCGGCTGAGAAAGTAGGCGCGGGCGGTGCGAATCATCGGGAGGAAACCACCGTGTTGCCGATGGGGTTGATCGAACCGGGTTTGAAGATGACCGTGAGCGTGAACGTCGCGCGCTCACCCGTGACCTGGCCGAACTTGACCTCGGCGCTCTGGACGGTCGGCAGGTTTTTCAACGTCGTCTCGTAGGCCGTGACCTGGGCGGGGCTGTTGGACTTGCCATCCACGATGATCATGTAGAGGCCGCGCGACTGATCCGCGACCATGCGCGTGAACTGGATTTCCTGCGGCTTGCGTTCGAGGTTTTCCCCGACGATTTGCCCGACCATCTCCATCGGCAGCAGGCGCTTGGTCGCGAGGTCCTCGATGCGGTTGGTCAGCTCGTGGATGTTGGCGATCTTGTCCACGAGCGGCTTCTGGGCGTTGTACTGCCGCGTGCGAACCTTCTGCCACTCGCGGCCGCCGATGAGGGCAAACTCTCCAACCACGAGCAGCAGCAACGCGGCGGCGGCTCCGAGCATGATTCGCCACAGCAGGACGTCGCGCTGGCGGGCACCGCGGAGAGCGGCGAGTTCCGTCTTGTCGCGGACGTCGAGGGCCGCCGCGGCGCTCGCCGAAAGCCGCGAGACAAAATCCGGTCCGCGGAAAACCACTTCGCGATCACTGGTCGCGGGCTCGGCGGTGAGCGGTGAGACGAGGTCGATGACCTTTTTGCTGCCTCCGACGTCGCGCAACAATGCCTCGCGGGCCTGCGCGCGCGCGTCCTCGGTCGCGTCGGGCAACAGTGGAGCGTGGATCACCCTGGCCGGCACCGACGCCTCCTCCCAGTGCACCGCGGTCAGGCCGTCGGTCGCACTCAGAATTACCGTGGTCGCCGGCTCCATCCGGGCGCCGAGCACGGCGCAGAAGGCGGGCAATACCAGCTCGGCTCCATCCCAGGCCGCCACCTGCTCACCGGTGAAACGCCGGCGGTACGAACCGAACACCAGCGCACTTTCCGCACCGGGGGCCCAGAACCAGCCGTAGTACAGCTGGGCCAACGGGAACGGCGACAGGCTTTCCAGCGCCAGCTCGGCCTGCGTCGCGGCCTCAACGGGCGTCGCCTCCCGGGCCACGGGCACCGACCGCGTGAAAAACAGCGCGTCGGAGAGGAACGCCACCTTGGGAGGCGGCGGTCCGGCACGAAGCAGGCGAAAGGGCGAGGCGCACATGGTCAGATCGTGGAAGTCAACGGCGTGGGCGGAGGAGGAATCTCATCATTTTCCCGTATTTCCAAGAGCGTAAAAGGATACCGCAGGTTCCGTGCGGCGGCGTTTTGTTGCGCTGTGCCCGCCGCGGCGGTGCCGGTGCCAGGCCGGGCGCTGGCCTGCCCGGCGTTGGGCCGGGCCTGCTGTTGCGCCGCGGTTTGCGCCGTGGCCCCGGTGGACTGCGTCCGGCCCTCCGTCGCCGTGGTCTGCACCGTCGTGGCTCCGCCAGGCGGCGCGATCACAGTGGAAAGTTTATACACGGTCTGCCCGTCACGCACCGTCACCGTGATCCGCAACGCACTGATCGTCGCCGCAAACGCGGTCGTGTCGCCGGTCGGTCCCGCAATCCGCTGCGCCTCGTTGGGGGCCTGGAAAAACTGCGGACCCTGTCTGGCATACGTGCCCGACCCGCTGAGGTAATCGCCGAGGTTCTTGCGCTGGTTGTCGTCGAACTGCCCCATCGCGGCGAGCGTGTCGGCCTTCGCGCCGTTGAGGTTCGGCCGGGGAAAATCGTAGAGCGACACGCTGTCGGCAAAGCGCTTCCAGTTGTCGTTGGGCCGGCCGTCGGCGTCGTAGAACAGCTCGCGCACCTTCTCGATCGCGCCGAGTTCGTGAAATGAACGCAGGGAGCGCCCAGGCGGAAGATATGGAATCGGCCCCGTTTCGTAGTTCGGCTGCACACCCGACGTGTACACGTGATTGCGCTTCATCCACCCGAGCAGCGCGTCCGCGAGCCCCTCGGCGTCGGGCTGCGTGATGCCCCAGTTCTTGAAGAGATTGGTGAGAATCAGCGCATTCGCGCGCGGCAGGGAAATTTTTCCGCTTTCATCGTCGAAGGCGATTTCCACCGCGCGATCGTCGGACGGCGTGTAACCGGCAAACGCGAGCGGATCGCCCCACCCTTCCGCCGGACTCTTCAGGCCGTTGCCGACTTCGCGAAATTCGCTGAGCACCGCGAGGGTCACCTCGAGCGCCGAATACGCCTCCGACCGCAACCGCCGCGTGACCGCCTCCCGCTGCTCGACGAGCAGGTCGACGCTCGCCTTCTCCATGAAAGCAATCAGCGCAAACGTCGCGAAGAGCAGCGACACCATCACGATCACCAGCACCGAGCCGGTGGTTGAGCCCCGTGACCGCTGCGCCAAGCATCGCTCCCGCGCCCCAGCGTTCCACTCAAACGGAACGCCGTGCCGTGCCGGCTTCCGGTCTCCGGTCTCCGGTTTCCGGTTTTCAGTCCCCGGTCTCCGGTTTCCGGTTTCCGGTTTCACCCACGGCCCGCTGGGGGTGCACCGCGTGAAACGTGAATTCGTGATCGTACTCATGATCAGAATACCGGCAGCCCCTCCCCGAGCGTGGGCAGCGTGACGACGCTCTCGCGCTTCATCTTCGCATACGTGAATTGCAGCCGCAGTCGCTGCGGCGTCATCGGCTGGCCCTGAGGGTCCAGCTTCAACGCCGTTTCCTTCGTCCAGCGATTCGTGTCGGCCTCAAAATATTCGTAGAGCAAGCCGGTGACGAGCGGCGAGACGACGGTCTCGCGCGGCGGATCGGATTCGAAGTTCTTCTCGAGCCGCGAGTGCCACAGCAGCACAAGGCCTTCGTTGGGCCGCGCCTGAAACGAACACACCACCTCGGGCAGCGGCCGCTCCGGCCACGTGAACAGGCGGCTGCCCGCCGGGAGTTCGAACGTGAGCATCTTTTCCATGATGCCGTTCTGCGGCCGCACTTCCTGCAGCCCGATCGGCGTCGAGTTGGGTCGCGCGGCCGGCGGCAGCGACGCCGCCCGCAGCTCGTGTTCGAGAAACCGCGTGACGGCGCGCACATGTTGATCGAACAACCGCGGCTCGGTCTTCTGCCCCCACAGCTCGCTCATCGAAAAGATGAAGGTGTTGAGCGCGACGAGCAACAGCGCGACGAGCGCGAGCGCTAGCAGGATTTCAATCAGCGTGAAACCACGCGCGGGCAACCGGCGGGATCGGAACGAAAGTGAAACGCGGCGGCTCATGGCGTCTTCTTGCCCTGGATTTCCAGGATCCGCGTTTTGATGTCCGCCTTCAATTTGTCGCGCTCCGCGACATCGATCACCCACGTCGGTCGCAGCACGGTGAACGTCTGCGTGCGCTTCGTCGGCGCGAGACCGGTCGGGTCGGAGAGTTCACACTCCATCGCGACGGTGAACACGTTGGGCATCGCGGTGGAAGTGATCTCCACGGTCCACTTCAGGCGCGCGCCGCTGGTGGTTTCAAACTCGCCGCCCTGCTCGAGTTTCTTGCGATCCGGCTCGTTCACGACCTGCTGCCGCGCAAACGCAAAGTCCTCGTTCACGAGCACGCCCCGGGAAACGACTTCGTAGCTGTTGAGGATATTGAGATACGACGCCCCGAGCACGACGGCCGCCATCGCGAACACGACCAGCGCCACGAGCACTTCCACGAGCGTGAACGCCCCGCACCGCGACGTGCGCCACGCGCGCCGAACGTCGCATCGCCAGCGTGTCCGACTCGATCGCGTGAAGTCAGAATCCCGGTGGCGCATTGGGATCGGGCGGCGGGAGCATCGGTGCACACGTCCACGGATCGATGGTCTGGATGCTCGCCCCTCCGCCACGGGCGAACTGGGCGCGGAAGGCGGTGCAGGTGCCGTCCGCATAGAACGTCGCGTACGCGATCGGCTGCGATTCGAGCAGCACGCCGCCGACAAGAATCGCGTTGCCGCCGCCCTTGGAGACCGGACCGAGAAATTCAATCGTCAGCGGCGTCGCGGTCGCCGGCGGCAGCGGGAACACTTTCAATGGCTTCTCCTCCAGCGGCAGGCCGTCGGCCCCCTGCGTCGCCGGCGCGAGACCGTCGATCAGCAGGAACTGCCGCTTCTCCTTGTCATACTTCAGCCGGATTTCGTGCTCGGACTTCAGCGCGGTCTTGCGCGCCTCCTGGACCGCTTTCCAAAAAATCTCATGCGGCGTCACGGGCTGTTCGCTCAACAAGTGCGCTGATCCGCCCACCAGTACACCGGCGAGCAACGCGATGATCGCAATCGAGAGCAGAACCTCGAGCAGCGTGAAGCCGCGGGTGGGTTGCCGCCGGCGGGCCGCGGGTACTGCCGGGCAAAATTCAGAGGACGCAGGCACGGTGAGGGAATCAGCAGACACCCCCGGCAGTCCGGGTATCCGTCGCCGGAAAAATTACTTCTCGGCCGTCGTGCCCGACTCCCAGTTGCCGATGTCGTCCGCGGTGCCGCTTTGTTTGTCCGGCCCCTTCGACCAGAGATCGTAGCTGTCCTTGTTGCGGGTGCCGGGAAACGCATACTGGTACGGCTCTTCCCAAGGATCGCGCGGGATCTTGCCGTCAGTGAGATAGGGACCGTTCCACTTTTCCGCCTTGGCGGACGGCGCCGTGATCAACGCCTGCAGGCCTTCGGCCGAGGTCGGATAACTACCCATGTGAATGCGATAGGTCGTGAGCGGCGTCTTCATCGTCTGGTTGACGAAGAGCTTGGCCGTCGTGCCCTGCGCCCCGCCGAAGATCTTGTCGACGTTCGTGATCGCGAGACCGGCGAGGAGACCGATGATCGCGAGCACCACCAGAATCTCGAGCAAGGTGAAACCAGTCTGCCGCGACAAACGCCGCTGCCCTGGACGACGGAGGGCGTGATGCCCGAAGGGTTGGGATGAAGGACGCATGACGAGGAAACGATGTTAACGTGCCGAGCGATGTCGAGACGCGCCCACCGGAGGCATGGTTGCAATTGAATCCGAGCGTGAGCCGGGAGCGCCGGCGTCCCGCCGACTTCCGATGCGATCGATGATGCAGACCGGAGGCCTGCTCTTCCGGGGCACGTTCCTCTGAAAAACGCGTGTTTTGCGAGGGACGGCGGGCGGAAATCGACGCCGGCCGCAGGTATGGAGCTGTGCTGAATCGCGATCGAAAACCGACCCACTCAGCGCGAACTGCACGCGCTCCCGCACCTCATCATTCGTCGAAAATTTACGACCCGGCGCGCCGTTGCAGATCGTCGCCTCCCGGGAGCGCAGGCGTCCCGCCCGCTTCAGGAGAAATCAAACCATGCAGGCCGGAGGCCTGCGCTCCCGGCGGGCAGCTCGTGGGAAACGGCCTTACTGCACGCTCCACTGCGCGTCATCGCTCGTTGCAAATTTTCGATCCGGGCCCGCGCTGCGAATCTCCATTTGCCGGCCGCTGATCTGGTGAAAACGAAACGGCGTGCCCCAGCGGTCGCAGAGTTCGCCCGCGGCATTAATCGCCGGATGATTTCGCGGGATGAACGCAAAGCGCAACGGATTGCTGCCCGCGAGGGCCGCGGTGATCTCGGCGTTTTCGCCCACCGGATTGCCCGTGCGCGGAAAGTTCGTCTGCCATGCGCCGAAAAGCTCGTTCACGATCTCGAGATCGCGCTGAATCGTCCCGCCTGCCGCGTTCAGATTGTCCGCCAGCCGGCTCTCGCCCTCCAGCGGCGGCTCGGCGGGTTTCGCGGCGGCCGGCGCAGGAGTGGACGGCGCGGACGTAGGCGCGGGGGCGGGCGCCGTCGGCGCTGGCGCGCTCGGCGTGAGCACGGGCAGCCGGCGGAACGCCAGCCAGCCCACGATGCCGCCGATGATGACGGCGACGACGAAGACAATCCGCGGCGCGTTCCGGCCCGTCATGCGCTCATGAAGCCGAGATCGGGTTTGGCGAATCGCCCGATGTTCGGCAGCACCACCGGCAGATTGGTCGGGCTGACGCCGAACCACTTCGCGAGCGTCGCGGCGTATTCGTCCACACTCGTGGACGGAATCCAGCGGCCGCGGCCCGTGTCGTCGGGTCCGCCCATCGCGAAGTTGGGCATCTTGCCGTAGATGTCGCCGCCATTGACGGCGCCGCCGAGAATGAAGTGGTGGCTGCCCCAACCGTGGTCGGAGCCGTCACCGTTCGTGTTATACGTGCGGCCGAAGTCCGACGCCGTGAACGTCGTGACCTGATTCTCCGCGCCAAGCTGCGTCAGCGACCGATAGAACGCCCCGAGCGACTGGCTGATGTCGCGCAACAGATTCGTGTGCGCGCCGCTGACGGTGTTGCCGATCACGACCTGGTTGTCGTGCAGATCGAAGCCACCGATGCGGACGAAATAGATCTGCCGCTTCAGGTTGAGCTGGGTCTGCGCATTCACGAGCCGCGCGACCATGTGCAGCTGCTGCGCGAGGCTGGTGTTCGGCACCGTGTTGAAGATCGCCTGGACAGGGCTCGCGCCCGTGATGACGGACGAGAGCAGTGCGCTGTTGTTGATCGCTCCGCTGGTCAGGCCGCCGAAGGCCGTCTCGAACAGGTTCGGATTCTGCAACGCCAGCGCGTCGTTCATCGCCGAGGTGCGCAGGCCGTTGGTGGACGTGCCTGTGCCGCTGCCCGTGAGGGCGATGGCGCCACCCGGCCCGACGGCGTACTGCGCCACGGTGCGGCCGACCTGGAAGGTGTTCTGGCCGTTCAACGTGAGCGACATCGAGATGCGGTTGTTCGCATTCAATGCATTCGTGAGGTCGGCGACGCGTCCGCCCCACCCGGTGGCGACATCAGTGAACGGCTTGTCGGCCACGCTCGTCTGCCATTCGACCTGCTGGTCGTTGTGCGAGAACAGCTGCATCGGCCGCAAATCCGGGCGCGAATTGTACAACGCCTGCGTGAGCGGGTGGCTGAGGGTGCCCACGTTCGCGAGCACGGCGAACTTGCCCTGATCGTAGAGCGACTTGAGTTCGGTCATCGCCGGATGCAGGCCCCAGGTGCGGCCATCGCCGGACTTCGTCGTGATCGGCAACACCGCGCTCTGCGACAGCGCGAGCACGCCGCGACCCGCGGCATACTCGGCGTAACTGGCGGGATCGGTCGGCACCACGAGATTGTTGGCGTCGTTGCCGCCCGCAAGGAACAGGCACACCAGCGCCTTGAAGTCGGCCTGGGGCGCGCCGGCGCGGGCCGGAGTCGACGGAACCGAGTTGGAGTCGCTGACCGCGCCGATGAGACGGAGCTGGGCCAGCGAGGAAAGCATGCCCGTCGTGCCCACGGAGGCACAGCAGGCTCCGAGAAACTTGCGCCGGGAAAGATCGGGCAGGGAGGATTTGCTAGTCATGGCGGCGGTTATTTCTGGATGGCGCCTTGGGGAACGGCGATGGCGAGGTAGATGGCGGACCGGACGCGTTCGATGTCGGTCGCACCGTAAGTGGTGGCGGTGCTGTTGGGCATCGCGGCGATCGCGGTGACGAACCGATCCGTGACGGCCTTGGGCAGCGCGCCCGCAGCCATCACGAGATTCACATAATCCACCAGCGCCTGCGGCGTGCGGGCGAGCGCGAGCATGGAAGTGTCGAGCAACACCCCGAGCGTGCCCTCGCCCGGGTTCAGCGTCGTCGTCGTCCCCGGCATGCCGGAGCGCGTGGCATAGATGAAATTCCAGAGCTGGTTCGGCGTGCTGATCGCCGTGGTGTCGGTCACGAGCTGATACTCGGGCGCGACCAGGCCGGCGGACGCCAGCAGGCCGGGCTGCACGAAGTTGGGCTCGTAGAAGTTGAAGACCGTCGGCGCGCGCAGCGGCGCCTGGGCGAGATTGCTCTCGGGGTTGAAGAACCCGATGCGGCCGTTGTGCGCGCCGCCGTTGAACGCCCGCAGAATCGCGGTCGCGCGCAGCACCGGCTCCTTGAGTTTGCCGAAGCTCGCGGTGGCCGCGACCTCGCTGGAGCGGGCCTCGTAGTCCATCAGGATCGCGCGCGCCACGGCACCGAGATCGCCGCGCACGCCGCTGCCGTTGTTGGCGAACACCTGCGCGACCCGGTAGATGTAACCAGGACTTGGATTCGCGGTCACGAGCCGCTGGATGAGCTGGCGGACGATGAACGGCCCGGTGTTCGGATGGTTGAACAAGGTGTCGAGCGCGTCCTTCAGATCCTTCGCCCCGCCCTGATTCGCCGGGAGCGTCACGCCGCCGATGATCGTCTTCAGGCTGTCGTCATGGAAAGCCGGGTACAGCATCATCGGCTGCAGGTAATTCGTCGGCTCCGCGCGGAAGTTCGGCGTCGGATTCGCGGAAGCGAAGGCGAAACCGGTGAAGACCTTGGCCATCTCGGTGATCGTCTTGTTGTCGTACGTCGGAATCGGGACGCCCGCCGGATCGAGCTTCAGCGTGCCGTCCGGCTGGAGCTGCACGAGGCCGACGGTGAAGAGCTGCATGACTTCACGGGCGTAGTTCTCATCGGCCGCCGTGATCAGCGTGCCGCGGCCGTCGAAGGTCGCCTTGCCGTTGCGGAGCGAGCTCAGATAGACGCCCATGATCGGGCTGAGCGTGACGTCCTCGAGCACCTGCCGGAAATTCCCGAAGGCCCCCTTCACGAGGAGATCGTAGTAATTCGCCATCGCGCGCGAATTGTTGAAGAGCGTGCCGTTGGTGTCGGAGACGACCAGAATCTGGCTCAGCGCGAACGCCATCCGCTGCCGGAGCTGATCCGGAGCGCCGAGGGCCAGCTTCCACCACGCAGCCTGGCGGTTCTGCTGCGAGTACTGCGGGTTCTCGCCGACCGCGGTGTACGTGCGCCAGTCCTCGTCGGTGGCGGCGAGGTGCAGCGAGGGAGCGACCGCGAGTTGGGCCGTGATCCACGCGTTGAGATCCGCGCGACGCTTGCCCGCGAGCGCATCGATCTCGGCCTTGGTCGGCCCGAAGGTGGACTGCACCAGGAACCGCGCGGCGTCGACCGCGGTCAGCGCGCTGTCGGCCAGGGCCGGCGGTGCCGGCGGCGGCGTGAAGGCGAGCGTGCCGCTCGTTTGGACAAACGTGCCGCGTAATTCGCCTGCCGGGTAGTTCGCCGACTCGATGCTGAGGAAGATGCGGCCGGACTTGAGGCCCGCGACGAGATCCGCGGCGCTCAACGCGCCCGTGCCCGCGAAGGTCCACGAGATGCCGTTCACCTGCCCGGTCGGGAGCCGCACGATCTCCGTGCCGACTTCGCCCGGGTTGCCGTAGCGCAGGTAGGCGACCGTCTGCGGCGAGCTCAGGCCCGAGAAGGTCACGTTGACCAGGGCAAACTTGTCGTCGGCGCTCAACTGCACCGTGGCCGTACCAAACGCGGTCGACGCGGTCGCCGTGGCCGGCGTGCGGAGCGACGCGATGTAAAGCGTGCCGGGATTGTAGAAGATCGTCACGGCTGCCGCACTGCTCGCCCCGATGGTGTAACCCGGGCCGGGCGAGACGACGAGGGTCGTATCTTTATTGAGGCTCGATGCCCCCGTGTTGGGCAGCGCGGCGATGACCACGTTGGCGCTGGTCGCACCCGCCGGAATCGTGACCGAGTTCGGCAGCGCGGCGAAGTCGGTGCCGGAGACGGCGGAACCGACCAGTTCGTAATAGACCGTCAGCGGCGAGGCGGTGCTGCCGGTGCGCGACACCACCAGCACGCCGGGAGGCGCGCCCTTGGTGTCGGTGATGGCGGTGGACGCCGTGACACTCACTGCCGCGGAGCCTTCCGCGGTGAGATCGTACACCTCGACCAGCGCGATACCGGAGGTGTTATTCACGCCGCTGACTTGAATGGTGTAGCTCGTACCCGGCGCGAGGTCGACGAGCAGGGCGGCGTCGCGGGAGCCGGTGGTGAATTGAAACGCACCCGCCTGCGTGAAGGCGGCGATGAGCGACGTGACGTTGCCCGTGCCCCAATTGTCGTTCGACGCGACCTGGTTGTTCGCCCCGTCAATGATCGCAATGGCCGGGTCGGTGAGCGTGCCCGCCACGCCGAAGCTGCCGAGCGTCGGACCCGCCGCGCGCACGAGAATCTTCCGCGCCCCGCCGCCGGGCGCAATGACCAGGCCGGAGATCAAAATGCCGGTGCCGGTGCCCACTTGGGCGCGCGTGGAGAGGTTGATCAGACGCGCCGTGCCGGTGACGTCGTACACTTCAACGAGCGCGATCCCGGTCGCGTTGGCGACGCCGGTGACCTGCGCCGTGTACGAGCCCGGCTGCAGCGTGGCGGTCAGCGCCGCATCGCGGCTGCCCGTCGTCAGGCCGAACGCGCCCACCGAACCGAAGGTCGTCGCGCCGCCGACGGTGGTCGTGGCCCAGTTGTCATTCGACGCGACGAGCCGGGCCGGCGTGGCGCTGTCGTACAAGTCGATGCGCGGATCGCCGAGGGTGCCGCCCACGCCGAAAGCGGAAAGGCCGGGGCCCACCGCGCGGATGAGAATGCTTTTCGGACCGCCCGGTCCGACCACGAAACCCACCACGGCGGCATTGGCGCCGGTCCCGATTTGCGCGCGCGTCGAGATGTTGAGGACTCGCTGATCAAACTCCGCCGCCACGGCAAATTTGAACGCACAGCAGACGGCAAAAAGCACGAGGCACGCGCCCTTGATAGTTTTCATCGGATGGGGTGAAACGCTGGTTCCGGAGTGAGGGTTTCCGGGGAAGAGGCCCGCATCATGGAAAAAGATCGGGCCAAGTCCAGTGTCACTTATAGGGTACAATCACGCCCGCGCAGAGTATCGCTCCAGGCGCAGTCCCCTCCGTTTCGCCACCCGGTAGCAGCTCGCTCGAAGCCGGGCGCCGGCCGCAGGATCGCGTTCGGCGTCACGGCACGTTCGTTGTAAGGTGCACCTCGCGTGCGCCCGAGGTGCAATCCGTGATACTCTCGTCAGGCGCGCACGAGTCGCGTCCCTGCAGAGGAGGGCCCGATCCGCCTAGATGAAACCCAGATTCGGCTTCGCAAAACGGCCGAGATTGGGAAACACCACCGGCAGATTGGTCGCGCTCACGCCAAACCACGCCGCGAGCGTCGCCGCGTACTCGTCGACACTGGTGGTCGGAATCCAGGAGCCGCGGGTGCCGGTGTCATCGGGGCCGCGGATCGTGAGATCCGCCATCCGGCCGTAGAGATCGCCACCTTTCACCGCGCCACCGACGACCAGGTGATTCGAACCCCAACCGTGGTCGGAGCCGTCGCCATTGGTGTTGTAGGTGCGCCCGAAGTCGGACGCCGTGAAGGTCGTGACCTGCTCCGCGCAGCCGAGCTCGACGGTGGTGCGATAGAGCGCGGCAACATTGCGACTGACGTCGGCAAACAGGTTCGCATGCGCGCCCAGCTGGGCGTCGTGCAGATCCCAGCCGCCCACGCGCGCAAAGAACACCTGGCGCTTGAGCCCCAGTTGGGGCGCCGCCGCGATCAGCCGCGCAATCGTGCGCAGCTGCTGGCCCAGGCCGGAATTGGAAAACGTCGTGGTGAACGGCGGGTTGCCGCTGAGGATGCCCGAGAGCATCGCGCTGTCCGAAATCGCATTCGACGTCAGCCCGGCGAAAGCGGCATCGAACAGGTTCGCATTCGGCGCCGCGAGCAGATCGTTCTGCGCCCGCGTGCGCATGCCGGCCGCGTTCGTCGCACTGGTCGACGCGCCGGTCAGCGAGATCGCGCCGCCCGGATTGACGGCGAACTGCACGACCCGTTTGCCCACTTGAAACGAGTTCTGCCCGTTCAGACTGATCGACATCGAGACGCTGCTGCTCGAGTTCATCGCATCGACGAGATCGGCCACGCGGCCGCCCCATCCGGTCGAAAACGGCTTGTCGGGCACGCTGCTCTGCCACTCGACCTGCTGGTCGTTGTGCGAAAACAGCTGCGGCGGCAGCGGCACCGAGCGCGCCGAGTACTGCTGCTTCGTCGTCGGGACCACGAGCGTCCCGACGTTCCCGATGAGCGCCATCTGGCCGGCGTCAAAGATCGATTTCAACCCGGTGCTGTTCGTGCCGGCGACGTCGGCGTTGAGGCTGGAGTGCAGCGCCCACTCGCGGCCGTCGCTGGTTTTCGGCGTGATGCCGAGCAACTGACCGCGGGGCAGCGCAATCGCGCCGCGGCCGGCCGCGGACGCGTAGGCATTGTAGCCCGCGGTGTCGAACGGCACGATCATGTTGTTGGCGTCGTTGCCGCCGGCGAGGAACAGGCACACGAGCGCCTTGTAATCGGGCGGCAGGGCACCGGCGCGCGCCGGCGTCACGGGCCCGTTGTCCGGACTCGCCACCGCGCCCATCATGCGCAGCTGGGCCAGGGTCGACAGCATGCCGGTCGCACTGACCGCGGCGCAACACGCGCCGAGGAACTTGCGGCGGTTCGGATCGAAGTTCGGATTCTTGGGATTCATGGGCGGCAGCGGGTTTACTTTTGGACGGCGCCGTACTGGCTGGTGAGGGTGAGGTAGATCGCCGAGCGCACCCGCTCGAGATCGTTGGCGGTGTTGGTCGCGGTGCCGGCCGGCATCGCGGCGACCGCGGCGGCGATGCGATCCGCGGCGGACTTTGGCATCGCGCCGGATGCCAGCAGCAGATTGAGCCAGTCGACCAGCTGATCCGGCGTGCGCGCCAGCGAGAGCCACGACGTGAGATTCAACCCGATCGTCTGCTGGTTCGGATCCGTCGTCGAACGGTTGTTGTAGATGTAGGTGTAGTAGAAGTTCGGCTGGGTCAGCGCGGTCGTGTCATTGAGGATCTGATACTCCGGCGCGTAGAGGCCGGCCGAGGCCACGGCCCCGGGCAGCACGAAGTTGGGCTCGTAGAAGTTGAAGACGGTCGGCGCGCGCAACGCGGCCTGCGCCAGGGCGCCCTCGGGATTCGCGATGTTGAAGCGGCCCAGATTCGACGCCGCGCCGAACGCCCGGAACATCGCCGTCGCACGCAGCAACGGCTCCTTCAACTTGCCGAAGGTCGCGGTGGCCGCGACGGCACCGGAACGCGCCTCGTAATCGAGCAGAATCGCGCGCACGACCGCGCCAAGGTCGCCGCGCACGCCCGCGCCGTTGTTGGCGAAGACCTGGGCCACGCGATAAATGTAGCCGGGACTGGGATTGCTGGTCACGAGCCGCTGAATGAGCTGGCGGGTGATGAACGGTCCGGTGCTCGGATGATTGAAGAGCGCGTCGAGCGTGTCCTGCAGATCCTTGACGCCGTCCTGGCCGGCCGGAAGCACGCGTCCGCCGACGATCGTCTTGGCGGTGTCGTCATGAAACGCCGGCCACAGCATCATCGGGCTGATGTAATTCGCCGGACTGCCCCGGAAGAGATTGGCGTTGGCCGTCGCGCCCGCCGCGGCGTTCGCGTAACCCCAACCCGTGAAAACCTTCGCCGTCTGCACGATGGTTTCCTGCGTGTAGGTCGGGATCGGCTGGCCGTTCGGGTCGAGCCGCAGCGTCCCGTCGGGATTCAATTCATGCAGCCCGATGCTGAACAGCTGCATGATCTCGCGCGCATAATTCTCGTCGGGCGTGGTGCCGCCGGCCGCCTTCGCGTTGCGCAGCGAGCTGAGGTAGATGCCCATGATCGGGCTGAGCGTGACCTTCTCCAGCACCTCGCGGAAATTGCCGAAGGCGCCGTCGACGAAGATGTCGTAGTAGTTCGCCGCGCCTTCCTGCCAAGCGTTGATGGTGCCGTTGGCGTCGGACGCCACGAGAATCTGGCTGAGCGCAAACGCGACGCGCTGCCGGAGTTGATCCTGGCCGGTGACCGCGGTCTTCCACCACGCCGCCTGGCGGTGCGACCCGCCGGGGAGCGGAAAGAGTCCGTTGACCTGCGTGCCCTGGCCGCCGGCATTGACCGCGGCGAAGTCGGCCATCGTGGCGGCGCGCTGCGACGACGCCGGCAGCGCCATCTGCTCCGCAATCCACGCGCGGTAACCCCGCGCCATCAGGGTCTCGATCTCGGGTGCCGTCGGTCCGAAGGTCGCCTGGGTGAGAAACCGCGCTGCATCCGTGGACGTGATACGCGTGAGGTCGAGGGCCGGCGGAGCCGCGGGCGGATTGAAGACGGCCGTGCCGCTGCTTTTCACAAAGCCACCGCCGAGCTCACCGGCGGGATAGACTGCGGTGTCGATGCTGACGGTGACGCGGCCCGCTTTCAGCGCGGCGATCAGATCGGCGCGGCTGTAACGACCGACGGGCGAGAAGTCCCAGAACGCGCCGGCGACCTGGCCTTGCGGCAGATTGAAAACGTAATCGCCGTCGATCGCGAGGTGACCGACAACTTCGGGCGAACTCAGGTTGGCGAACGAGACGTTGACGAACGCCGTGGTTTCGTCGGGTGCGAGTTGCACCGTCGCGGTGCCGTAGGCCGTCGATGTCGTCGCATTCGGCAGCGCGCGAAGCGTCGAAACATAAAGCGAACCGGAATTGGCGAAAATCGTGACGCCCGCGCGGTCGTTGGTGCCGACGCCGTAAGAAAGATTCGGCGTAATCGTGAGCGTTGCAGTCCGGTTGTTGGTGTTCGCCGGATTGGCTTTCGGCACGAGTGACACCGTCGCCGACGAAGCGCCGGCGGGAATCGTCACCTGCCCCGGCAACGCTTGAAAGTCCGTGCCGGCGGTCGCGGTGCCGTCGACGGTGTAGCTGACCGTGACCGGCGAGTTGATCAGACCCACCCGGCTGAACGTGAAGACCACCGGCGTGAGCGCAGTGCTGTCGGTTGACGGCACCGTCGCGGCCACGCTCACGGTGGAGAGATTTTCCGGCGAGAGATCGTAAACTTCCACGAGCGCCGTGCCCGTGGCGCCGCCGACGCCGTTGACCTGAATGGTGTAATTGCCGGCCGGCAAATCGAGCAGGATGGCCGCATCGCGACTGCCCGCGCGGAAGGGAAACGCGCCCGCCTGCGCAAACGCGGCGGTCAACGCGGCGGTACCGCCGGTTTCCCAGTCATTGTTGGCGCCGCTGGCCACCTGGCGTCCGGCCGAGTCGAGAATCGCGATCGACGGATCGGTCAGAGCGCCGTCGACGCCCAGCGCCGTCAAACCCGGACCGGCGGCGCGCACCAGCACGCGGCGGGCGCCGCCGCCCGGCGCGACCGAGAGGCCGGAGAAAAGCGTGTTGGACCCGTTGCCGACCAGGGCGCGGGTCGAAAGATTCATCAGCCGCGCCGAACCGGTCACATCATAGATCTCGAGGATCGCGACGCCCGTGGTGTTGTTCACGCCGCTGACCTGCGCCGTATACGCGCCCGGCGAAAGCGTGGCGACCAGCGCGGCGTCCGCGCTGTTGTTTGTCAGCGCAAACGCCCCGACCGAGGTCATCGTGGCGGCGTCGGCCGCCGACCAGTTGTCGTTGGCGAGGACGAGGACGTTGTTGCTGTTGAACAGCTGCAGCTGCGGATTCGTGAGCGCGCCGGAAACATTGAACGGTGCCTGCGCCAGCCGGGCTCCGATCGCACGGATGAGCACGCGCTTCGGCGCACCCTCCTGCACGACGAAGCCGGTGATCATGATGTTGGAGCCGGTGCCGACCTGGGCGCGAGTCGAGAGATTCGCGAGGCGCTGATCGTATTGCGCCGCGAAAGCTGGAGCGGTCGGGAGCGAAGCCGAGGCCAGCACGAGCGCAGCCGGCACGAGGCGAAGGATGGTTTTCATCGGGCGGATAAGTCGTGGGTTGCCCGCAGCGGGCTTCCGGGATCAATCGGGGTACGCGCCTACCTTTTGCAGGACTCGTCCAAAGTCCAGCGCACCGGTGCGAAACGGCGGTAAATTCCCCGAGGAAGGACGTCACAATCGGCCCCACCCATACGTAGGGACCGCCGTTTTGCCTACTTCGTCGTGCGCACGCGCGGCGCGGCCACGGTGCGGACCGACCAGCGGCCTGCCGCCGATCAGTGCGACGCCGGCAGCGCGCCCGGCGTAAGGGTCTGGCCGATACGCCCGAGGAGATCGCGGAACCACGCCACTTGCACGTCGAACGGCTTGCCGCCCTTGATGCGCACAAACTCGATCGCCCGCAACGCGTCGCCGCGCTCCTCGTCCTCCCCGATCACGCCGCTCTCCCGGCGTAGGGCGCAGTCGACGGCGTAGTCGGCACAGCGGCCGATGAGCGCGAGATCGGCGGCGTTGGCCGCGGCGGCGCGGGCAAAATAACCGCTCTTCTGCACGAGCACTTTTTCGGCGCCGAGCATCTTGGCGAATTGCTCGCCAAACCACTTGCCGGGATTGACTGCATCGAGCTTCACGTGGCCGAACGCATCGCGCGGCACCTCCTGGCCGCGCGCCGTCATTTCCGCCACGATGCTCTCGACGCCGGCGCCCTCGCTGATGAAGAGATTCACGTTTCCGACGCGATCCATCACGCCCTTGAGCCGTTGCGCCTCGGCCGCGATGTCGAGCGCGAGTTCGGGCAGGTAAACACCGTGCACGGCAAGCCGGTCGCGCGTCAGCCCGAGGCCCGGGGCAAACGCTTTCTGGTCCAGCCGCGCTGAATACGCCTGGGCGGTGGCGGCGGTGAGCCAGCCGCAATTGCGGCCCATCACCTCGTGAATGATCAGCATGCGCGGATTTGCGCCGCACTCCGCGACGACATGCTCGAAGAAGGCCGCACCCTCTTCCGCCGCCGTCCAGGCGCCGAGGCTCTGGCGGATCGGGATGACGTCGTTGTCGATCGTCTTGGGCAGGCCGATGACCGTGAGCTGGTATTTGTTCTGCGCGAGGAAGGCCGCGAGATCGGCGGCGGTGGTGTTGGTGTCGTCGCCACCGATGGTGTGCAGGACGTCGACGCCGTCGCGCACCAGTTGTTCGGCCGCCACCTGCAGGGGATTCTGGCCTTCCTTGACGAGGCCGCGCTTCACGCAGTCCTTCACGTTGGTGAGTTTGACCCGGCTGTTGCCGATGGGGCTGCCGCCATGGGCGCGGAGCACATGGGCGGCGGCGCGATCAGCGGGGCCCACCTTAAGGCTATCGCCGAGGAGCAGGCCCTTGTAGCCGCTGCGGTAGCAGATGATTTCGATTCCCGGCGCGAGGCGCGAATAGCGCTCGATCAATCCGGCAATCGAGGCGCTGAGGCAGGGGGCGAGCCCGCCGGCAGTGAGAATCGCAACTTTTTTTGGAGCCATGGCGCCAAACAGCAGAGCGAATGCCGCCCCCACCCCGCAAGCCCGCAACACTCGCCCCGTCAAATTGTCCGGTCCGCCAGCAGACTGGTGCCCCCGCCCGGACTTGAACCGGGACAAGCGGTTTAGGAAACCGCTGCTCTATCCAGTTGAGCTACGGGGACGAAAAGGAAATCAGCCGGCTCTCGCGACACGCCCCCTTGCTCAGCATCGGCGATGGGGCGGTGGCGGCAGGCGACATGGTTCGCTCATTACGCCGCGGGGGAAAGGTCCGGCAAGCAGGAACGGGGTTCGCTAGCCTCAAGCTTGCATCGGTCAGCGACCGTTTCTCCGTCTTTCTTTGTCAGGACGAATCATGACGCGCCACAAAGTAGCGGGAGCTTGCAGCTCCCCTTCCGGCAAGTGGGAGCAGGATGCTCCCGCCACCTTGGCGCTGATGCTGCGTTTCCCGGAGCTTCGAAATAGGCCAGGCCTCGGCAAAGCTTTACCACTGTTTTCCCAGCGACTGCTCGAAACCTTCGCTGAAGTTCATGTCTCCCGCCGCTTTCCTTGTGTGCGCCGGACGTCTGTCCTCACTTGCCCAGCCGCTCCAAAATGTTCCGCGTGATGCGTTCCACCACGGGATCCTTGCCGAGGCCGTGCGACCAATCGGTCGTGCCGGCGGTGAAGACGGTACCGCCGCGCTCGTAAACGCCCATGACCGCGTTGCCGGTGCGGCCTTTCTCCCACTTCTCGTACCACTCGGCATCGTTGGGATGCCAGCGGGCCGGACAACTCGACAAGACGGTGAAGTTCGTCGGCGTGCCGTCTCGGCCGGTCGGATACGGCAGGCCGTCGCGCCAGACGAGTTCGCAGCCGTCGCACTCGTAGCCGACGATGGTGTCACGGCCGCCAAACGCGCCGCCGCGCTTCAAGTCGGTGCCGGCAAATACCCAGTGCTCGGGCCGGTGCACCGTGAACTCCGCCGGCTCTTCCATGAACTGGCCGTGGCTCTTGCGGTAACCGCCCCAGAGAAAGCCAACGCCGGTGAGCGTGTTTTCCGGCCGTTCGATGAGATGGTGGCTCCACGCGGTGGTCAGCGTCGCGTACCGGCCCGTCGCGAAGACGGGATCCTGGTGGTAGTTTTGTTTCCAGCACACGAGGGCCTGCCCCTCGGCTTCGGAACGGACCTGCCAGCAGACGGAGTTGCCGCTGAAGAACGCGACATTGCCGCCGCGGCCGATGTACGCCTCGAGGTGATCGCGCATCGGCGCGCTCCAATACTCGTCGTGGCCCACGCTGAGCACCAGTCGGTAGGCGTTCAGGAGGTCGGGGCGAAACTCGAGGTCGCTGTTCACCGCGTAATCGAGCGCGATGCCGTTGCGCTCGGCCCAGGCGACGAACGGCAGTTCCCACCGTGCGAACTGGGAGCCGCCCGGGCGGTGAAACGAGACGCGGCTGCCCTGGTTGCCGCCCGCGCCATTGTAGGCGTAGAGGCTGAAGCCGCCCCAGTTGTTGTACGCGTTGTAGGTGTTGGTTGCGAGTTGGAGCAGGATCTTCGTGTCGCGCCCCGGGAGCGCCGATCGCACCACGAAGTGCACGTCGCTCTCCGCCGTGCGTCGGCCGCGCTGCGTATAACGCCCGCCGCCGTCCTGCGCGCGCAGTGTGGCCACGTAGTAACCCGAACGCCAATTGGCCCCGACCGGCACCTTGAACGTCACCGGCCAGCCGCAGCCGTGCGAGGACGCGTTTTCCGGCACGGCATGCTCCGTGCCGGCCAGATCACTGCCCTTCCAGACGACCTCCCGCGTTGCGCCCACCCGCGCAATTTCGACGGCAAACTTCGGCGCGCTCGTCGAAACATGGAACGACGCCTCGTCGCCGGGCGCATAGCTCAGCTGCGCCGCATAGCCCTCAACGTACAGCGGCCGCGGTTCGCTGGCAGCCGACGCCACGCGCGGGAGGATGAACGCGATCAGCACGAGGGTAAGGTGAACAAGACGTGACCCGGGGTACATATTGCGGGCGTGAGACGCGGGGGAACAGGTTCGGCTCATGAGGATGGACGTCTACACGGTCATCGCGCCGGAGGACAGGCGTAATCCAGCGACCGCAGCCCCGCGGCAGCAGTGGCGTCCCGGCTGCCTGAAGCAGGCGAGATGCCTGCGCTCCCGGCAGCAAACCGCCCTTTCCCGTCACGCCAAAATGCAGGTTGACATGCCGAAGCCCGGCTTCACCGTCTCCCTTCCTTTTCGAGCCATGAGCACCACCGAACAAAAGCAGCAGACACCCACACCGGCGGAAATTCCGTTCACCACGCCGCAGGTCATGGTCCGTTACGTCACGGACACGGGCAAGATTCTGCCGCGCAAGTACACGGGCTTGTCCGCCAAGCACCAGCGCGCGGTCACCCGCACGTTGAAGCAGTCGCGGAACATGCTGTTGGCCCCCTGAGGCCCCTTTCAATCTGACGTCGAAGGCCGGAGTTTATCTCCGGCCTTTTTCATGCCCGGACGAAATCAGGCCGGCGATCGCGGCCGGTTGGCGGCGGAAAAAAACTCCCACCGCCGGCCAGCCGCGTCACTTCTCCTGTTCGCCGTCCTCAGTCTTCGCCTTCACGACGTAGTAATCCTTGTAGGACTTGTCGTAGTACTGGGCGTAGTAATAGCCGGAGACGGCGAGATTGAGGCCGTTGAGCACGGCGCCGAAGCTCGGGACGTTGGCCTCGAGGAGGCGCTTCGCACAGAACTGGGCCGCCTTGCGGCGGACCTTGTTGAAGTAGATCGTGAAGATCGATCCATCGACCAGCGGCAGGATGATCAGGGCGTCACTCACGGCGGCGAGTGGCGGCGTGTCGATGAAGACCCGGTCGTAGCTCTTGCGCAGATCCAGAATCATCTGCTCAAAACCCTTGCTGTTGAGGACCTGCGTCGGACTCTTCGCGCGGCCGCCGGCCGGAATCACGTCGAGGTTCGGCAGCACGTTGCGCAGCACGACCTCGTCGATCGTCGCCGTGCCCCCGCTGACGTCGATGACGCCCTTCCGGTTCTCCACCCGAAACGACTTGTGGATATTCGGCTTCCGGAGATCGCAGTCCACCACGACGACCTTCTCGCCGTGCGACGCAAACGTCAGCGCGAGATTCGTCGTCGTGAACGACTTCCCCTCGCCGGGGATCGTGCTGGTGATCAGGATACACTTGGCGCTCTTGCTCTCGTCCTTGAGCCGCAGGCCCGAGTGCAGGGTGAGAAACGCCTCCGCCACCTGCCGGTCGGCATTGTTGGCCACGATCTGCGCCTTGTCCGCCTGATCCATTTTTTTGATCTGCGGAATGATGCCGATCAGCGGCAGGCCCACGACGCCCTCGATGTCATACGAGCTCTTCACCCGGTCATCGATGAATGCGACGAAGAATGCAAACCCGAGGCCGAGCCCGAGGCCGCCGACCAGACCAAGGCCGAGATTGAGCGGCACGTTCGGCGAGATCGGCTTGCCCTCGGGACTCGGCGTCGCCGGGTCGACGATGCGCGCGTTCTGCGTCTCGATGTTGCTGGTCATCGACGTCTCCCGCGCGCGCGCCGCGATGCTCTGCAAAATCTGATCCTGGGTGCGGAATTCCCGCTCGATCTGCGTGTACTCGACGGCGGCGCGGTCGAGGTCGAGTGACTCCGCGGTCTTCTTGTCCAACTCCTGCTGGCGCTGCTGGAGATTCCGCAGTGCGGATTGATACTCGGACTCGACTTGATCGCAGACCGAGTTGATGGCGCGCTCGAGCTCGCGACGGGTCTGCGCATTGGTGTTCATCGCCGCGATCATCTCGGGATGCTTGTCGCGATAACGCTCGCTCAGCTTCGCGAGGAGAATCTTCTGCGCCGCCAGCTGCTGCGAAAGCTCGGTGATGATCGGCTGCGTCGCGATGAACGGCAGGCCGGTCAAATCCGCGCCCTTCGCGCGGTGCTCGCGGATCTGGCTCAGCCGAATCTCCGCCGTCTGGAGCACAATGCGGGATCGCTGCACCTCTAGGTTGATCGCCTTGAGCGACTCGCTGACGATGTCCTTCCGCTGATCGAGCGAGACGGTCTTGTTGCGCTCCTTGTAGTCCTGGAGCTTCTGCGCGAGCAGATCGACCTTCCGGCCCTGATCCTCGACCGTCTTCTGCAGTTCCTCGACGGCCTTGTTCTGGAATTTCGTGCGCAGGCCCTGGTTGTGGCTTAGGTATTCCTCGGCAAACAGGTTCGCGATCCGCGCCGCCACCATCCGGTCGGGATGCTTGTAGGCCACGGTGACGACGAGCGTCAGGCGCTGGGGAATCACGGTGCGGTTCCGGGCCAGGACCTCGGCCACGTAGGTCGGATCGGCGGTGGCTTTCTCATAGGGCGCGAGAAACGCCCGCAGGTCTTCGCCCGTGAGGCGATCGGCCACCCGCTTGATGATGGTCGCGCTCTCGAGAACCTTGATCTGGGTGTTCAGATCCTCCGCCGAGCGGATGTCGTTATCCATCATCTGCTGCACCTGGATGATGGTGGGATCGCGGCGGAAAATCTGCACCGTCGCGCTCGACTGATAAATCTTCGTGTCGCTCAGCGTGTAGACGAGGGAGCTCGTGAAAACCACGAGGAAAACCACCACGATGTACCAGATGCGCTCGCGCAGGATGAGCAGGTAGTCCTGGAAGGAGCGATGCGCGTGGCCGCCGCCCTCGCCGCCGTCGCCGTACCCGTAACCGACCGCCGAATACCCCGCGTAGTTGCCGCCGTAGTTATAGCCCTGGCCACCACTCTCGGACGGCTTCTTCGCGCCTGAATCGTTTGACATGTCGAAGTTAGAGGATGCGTTCCGGGACGAAGATAACGTCGCCCTTCTCCAGCGGCACCGCATCGCGCCCGCCGCGTTTCATGAGCGCATCGACGTCGATTTCCTGGGTGGAAACGTCTCCGTTCGGCGTGTGGCGCGTCAGCTTCACCCGCTTCAAGTCCGAGAGCCGGTTCTGCCCGCCCGCAAGCGAAATGGCATCCAGAATATTGAGACGCCCCTCCTGCGGAAACTGCACGCGGCCGGCGTTGTTGACGGCGCCGATCACATTGACGCTGCGCTCGGCGTACTTGAGCACGATCACGCTGACCTGCGGATTGACCAGGAAGTCGCGGTCGTAAAGTTCGCGAATCATCGTCTCCGCCTGCCGGACCGTCTTGCCCTTGAGACTGATGGTCTTGATCAGCGGCAGAAACACCGTGTGTTCCTGGGAGATACTGACTTCACCCTGCTTATTGATGTCATCCTCCTGGAAAACCTGCACGCGCAGGACGTCCATGGGCTGCAACACATAGTCGCCGGGCACGCTCTCCCGCGGCGATTCCGCCGGGGCTTTCGCCGCCTTATCCGCCGCGAAGCCGGTGTCCGGCACCAATCCGCCCAGCGCCAGAAGCGAGGCCAGAACGAGGGGAGACAAACGCGAACGCATGGGATGAAAAAAGGCGGACGAAGACCGCGATACGATCTTCCGCCGCCCGGGACGGGTCAAGAGGACTCGGGGCTGCTCAATACCGGAATTGAGCCGAGAGGTTGAACACGTTGTTCTTGAATTCATTCACCCGGAGATCGGAACCGGAGTCGCGGTGGATGAAGGAACCCACGATGCGCGTGGTGGCGTTTACGATGTAGGTGGTGCCCAGCTGGGTCTCGTAATACTCGTCCGTGCGGGTGCCGAAATCGATCGACCGCCACAGGACGCCCGCATGCACATTCCATTCGGCGGAGATGCGCGACGTGGCCATGAGGTTCAGAATCGTGTTCTTCTGCTGCTCGCCGCGTGCACCCGTGCCGAAGTCGTTCGAGGCCCCGAATTTCAGATTCGATTTCGCCGTAATCTCGTAGGTGAAATCAGCCAGGAGGCCGAGTTGGTTCTCGTTCCCACCCGCTTGCAGCCGGCGGGTATTGAGACCGACCGCGAAACTTCCGGTCAGCTTGGGCGAAAATTCACCGCGCGCGCCCACGCTGAAAAAATGGTCCGTCGAATCACTGCCCAAATCCACCCGGTAGTCGCGGTAACGATAACCGACGCTCAGATCCGTTTTCGGCGTCCACTTGTAGAACGCGGTCAGCGGCACCATCAGGCTGTCGGAATCCGTGTAACCGGCACGCTTGAAGTTCTCATGCGCGAAATCGACGCCGGCGGCGACCGACGTAATCTGCGAGACCTCCACCTCGGCGTTGAGGGCGAGATTGAAGATGTCACGCCGAGCAAATCCCCCGGCCAGACCCGCCGGCGGACGCACATCCACCGAGTTCTGATTCAACTCCCGGAAGCTCGAGCTGAAACCCAGCTTGAGCTTGCCGTCGTCGTACTTGGACACGAACTCCCCCACAAAGAGGTTCGTATTCAAATCGTGGTGATCGGAGTAGTTGCTGAACGTATCCGAGAGCGTCAGCGATCCCTGCAGTTGTGACTTCCGGCCGAACACAAGTTCCACGCCCGGCGTCAGATCGAAGACGAGATCGCTCGTTTCCGTCGCGGTGAGGAAAAGGTTGTCGTCCGCGCGCACCCCCAAGGATCCGGTCACAAAGAGCTCGGCTCCATCACCGATGGCCATGAAGGGAGCGGCAACGCCGCTGGCGCCTGCCGAAACCAATGTAAGACCGAGACGGATGAGGTTCTTCATGGACTGGGTGCGAGGGAAATGCGGCGGAGAAATTCGAGGGTTGAAACGCTGGAGGAGGAATATTTCTACAGGGAAAAACCGGCCAAAATGCCTCCTGAATGCAAACGAGAAGGCAATTTCAGCCGCAAGTGTATTCGCGAGCGAGCGGGGCGATAGCCCCCACCGGCGCGGCTACGTGAGCGCCGCCGCGAGGGTCGCGAGCAGCCGCTCGTTCTGCTCGCGCGTGCCGACCGTGACCCGCACCCATTCGGGCAAACCATACGACTTCACGGGGCGCACGATCACGCCGCTGCGCTGCATCGCATCGAACACCCGGTTGCCGTCCCCGACCCGGATGAGCATGAAATTCGCGACGCTGGGCACGAACGCGAGACCGAGCCGGCGGCAACCGTCCTCGATTTGACGCAGTCCCGCGCGATTTTCCCGCGCGCAACGTTCGGCAAACGCGTGGTCATCGAGTGCCGCCAGCGCCGCCGCCTGGGCGATGGCGTTGACGTTGAACGGCTGGCGCACGCGGTTCAGCAACGCACACAGATCCGCCGCGGCGTAGCCGTATCCGATGCGCAACGACGCGAGACCGTAGATCTTGGAAAACGTCCGCAGGCAGACCACCTTCCGGCCGGCCCGGATCAGCGGGCGCAGATCGGGCGCGTTTTCGACGTACTCCGCGTACGCTTCATCGACGATCGCGATCACATGATCCGGCAGCGCCTCGATGAACGCGATCAGCTCCGCCTCGGTGTTGGCGGTCCCGGTCGGATTGTTCGGCGTGCAGACATAGACGAGCTTCGTTCGCGGGGTGATCGCGGCGGCGATGGCGGGAAGATCATGACGCCAGTCGCGGAGCGGCACTTCCACCGCCCGGGCGCCAAACAGGAGCGTCACCAGCTTGTAGACCACAAACGCCGGCGCTCCCATCACCACTTCGTCGCCGGCACCCACGAACGCATGGCCGAGCAGTTCGATGATTTCGTTCGAACCGTTGCCGATCACAAACTGGTCGGCACCGAGGCCGCGCACCGCCGCCAGCTTCTGCCGCAGCGCGAAACATCCGCCATCCGGATACAGCTCACCGTGCTCGAGTGCCTGCTTCGCCGCCGCCAGCGCCAGCGGCGAGGGGCCGAAGGGATTCTCGTTCGACGCCAGCTTGATGATGCCGGCGGGATCCAAGCCCAGCTCGCGCGCCACGTACTCGATCGGCTTGCCGGGTTCGTACACCGGCTGCGTGAGCACCGAAGGTTTGGCGAGGGACTCGAAATTCATCCCGTCACTCGAACACACTTCACGGTCCGCGCGGAAGCCCGAAATCCACCCGCGCACGCCGCAGCGCACCTGATTTATCGCCCGCCTCTGCCCCGCGGGCGACGACGCTAGGGTCGCGCTGGCTTGCTCGCGCGACTCGGCACCCGGACCCACTTCATGCCCGCCGCCTCGGCCGCGCGCATGCCGGGCTCAGCGTCCTCGAACACCAGGCACTTCTCCGGCGAAACGCCCATCCGCTGGGCCGCCAGCAGGAACATGTCCGGTGCCGGTTTGCCGTGCACGACGTCGTCCGCAGTCACAACGCGGTTACGTTCGAACAGGGTCGCGAGACCTGTGAGCTCCAGCGTCGCCCGCACGATCGCGCGAGGCCCGCCGGAGGCAATCGACACCGGGTGCGTCAGGGCGATCCGGCGCGCAAAAGCCACCACGGGTTCGATCAGCTGGGCGTCCTTCTGCAGTTCGCTGAAGAGCGCCTCCTTGTGATCAAAGACCGCGTGCGCATCGATGGTGAGCTGGTAATGCGCCGCAATGAGCTCGGCCACGCGCAGGGTCGGCACTCCGCCCAGAGAGTAGAACAGCTCCTCATCCAGCGGACATTGCAGTCCGACCTGGCGCATCGCGGCGTCCCAGGCCCGGTAGTGCAGCGGCATCGTGTCGACCAGCGTGCCATCCAAATCGAAAATGTAGCCGGCAAAGTCGCCAGCCGGAATGTCCAGTTTCATGCGAACTGACCACCGTGGTCGCCCCCCGGGATCAACGCAATTGAAACCCGTGAATCCCTCCCGCGCGCCGCGGTCCGCGGGCGAGCGAAGCACCGGGGCGAATCGGATCCATTTCGAACCAAGACGACCCCAGGGACGAAAACGCGTTGTCTTCCCCCGGCTCGCGTTTAGCTCTGGGCGCTTCCGTCTCCAACCCATGAAAAAATACCTCGTCGAGTTCATCGGCACCTTCTTCCTCGTCTTCACCGTCGGCATGGCCGTCCGCAGCGGCTCCGCCCTCGCCCCGCTCGCCATCGGCGCCTCGCTGATGGTGATGATCTTTGCCGGCGGCCACGTTTCCGGCGGACACTTCAATCCCGCCGTCACCCTCGCGGTGCTCCTCCGCGGCAAGTGCCCGAAGGGCGACGTCCTGCCGTATTGGCTGGCCCAGTTCATCGCCGGCGTCGTCGCCGCGCTGATCGTCAACTTTCTCCACGCCGGCAAACCGGCCATTGCCGCCACGCACGCCGTCGTGCCGTCAATCATCGTGGAAGTGCTGTTCACCTTCGCCCTGGCCTGGGTCGTCCTGAACGTCGCCACTGCCAAGGGCACGGCGGGTAATTCCTTTTACGGCCTCGCGATCGGCATGACGGTCATGGTCGGCGCGGTCGCCGTCGGTGGCATCTCGGGCGGAGCGTTCAACCCCGCCGTGGGCCTGGGTGTCGTCGTCATGGGCCTCGAGAACCTGAACCAGTTCTGGATCTACCTCGGCTCGGACCTCGCCGGCGGCGCCCTTGCCGCCGTGACCTATCAGATCGTCAACGGCAGCGAATAACCGACTGCAGCGGGCGCGGGCCCGCTGCCGTTGGCAGATTCCTGAACACAAAAAAGGCGGGCCGAAGCCCGCCTTTTTTAATGCGTTATCGCCGCACGCCGCGATGGAGGCGGCTCGTCGGCTTGACCGCCGCCGCGGCCGTGTCGGCCAGCGCCTTTTCGTCGAAGAGCGCGGAATAGATGTAGGGGAAGCCCTCGATCTTCTTCCGCTCCACGGCGACGCCCATGTAGCGCTCGATCGAACGCGCATCCCGCACGTCCTCCTCGGTCACCAAGGTGAACGCATCGCCCGTGTTCTGCGCTCGGCCGGTGCGGCCGATGCGGTGCACGTAATCCTCGGCGTTCTCCGGCACGTCGTAGTTGATGACGTGGGACACGCCCGCGATGTCGAGGCCGCGTGCCGCGATGTCCGTGGCGACGAGCACCTCGTATTTGCCGCTCTTGAAACCCTGCAACGCCTCGATGCGCTCGCGCTGGTTGCGGTCCGAGTGCATGACGCCCACGGTGTGGCCCTTGCTTTCGAGCCGGTGCGCGATGCGATCCGCGCCCATGCGCGTCCGCGAGAAAATGAGCACGCTCTTGAAATCAGTCT
Source organism: Terrisphaera buseokensis (assembly GCF_047521145.2). Lineage (GTDB taxonomy): Bacteria > Verrucomicrobiota > Verrucomicrobiia > Opitutales > Opitutaceae > ER46. The sequence continues at coordinate 6,618,493 of NZ_CM134186.1, forward strand.
GCTCGAGCAGCAGTTGCAGCAGATCAAACTTCTGCGACGCCACCACCGGATAGAAGGCGTGGGTGACGGTTTCCGCCGGCGAACGCTGGCGGCCGATCTCGACCTTGACCGGATCGCGCAACGCCCAGCCCGCGAGCTGTTCGAGCTCCGGCGGCAGCGTGGCGGTGAAGAACAGCGTCTGCCGATCCTTCGGGCACTTCTGCACGATGCGCTTCACGTCGGGCAGGAAACCCATGTCGAGCATGCGGTCGACTTCGTCGAGGACGAGGATGTCGATGTCCGACAGCGAGCAGTTGCCCTGCTCCAGATGATCCAGCAACCGGCCGGGCGTCGCCGCGAGGATGTCCATCCCGCGCCGCAGATCCTCGGTCTGTTTGCCGTAGCCAACGCCGCCATACACGATGGTGACGCGAAGGTCGGTGAACTTGGCAAATTTCTGAAACGCCTCCTCGACCTGCAACGCGAGTTCGCGCGTCGGCTCGAGGATGAGGCAGCGCAGCTTTCCGTGCGTGCCCAGGCGCTGAATGATCGGAAGGGCAAAGGCCGCGGTCTTGCCGGTGCCGGTCTGCGCGGAACCGATGACATCGCCACCCTTGAGCACCACCGGGATCGCCTGCGCCTGAATCGGGGTCGGGGCCACATAGCCCATTTCCTGCACGCCGAAGGCCAGCGCGTCGCTCAGCCCGAGCGCGGTGAACGCCGTATCCATTTTCGGCACATCGACCGGCACCGCCGGCTTGATGTCCGCGGTGCGCGGATGATCGAAGGTCTTGTCGATCGTGGGCCGCTCGCGCTTGGCGTTCGGTCCGTCAAAGGATTTGCCGCGACCGGAATCAAACGATCGGCCGGAAGAGGATTCGCCCCGACCGCCGCGTCCGCCCGAGCGCGAATGCGCACCGCGGCCACCTTGTCCTCCCTGGCCGCCGCGATCTTCGCGCGGACCGCGCTCGCTGCGCGGTGCCGGTTCATCCCGCGGATCGCGCGGCTGCTCGCGTTCCGTGCGAGGCTTGGCGCTGTGACCGCGGCCTGGACCGGCCGGACCGGGCCGACCGCGGTCGGAGCGGGCCTCGCCGCGCGGCTGCGCGACCTGCGGTTTGGCGTGAGAATGAGAAGCTGGCTTCCCGGCTGCGGCCGCCGGCTTCGTTGCACGCGAGGGCGCGAGCGTATCGCGCAACTTCGCAAATATTTTCTTCAGCATGACAATATAAGGAGACAAGCGTCTGCGAAACACCGGGCTTTGCAACCTCCATATGCCCGGCGGCAGAGCCTGGGATCGATCGTGGGACTGGGACCGACCCTGGGACCGCGACCGCCCCCGGTCGCTGCCGAAACCCTGCGACCGGGGGCGGTCGCGGTCCCAGGTTCAGTCCCATTTCGATTTCTGTTCCGATCCCAGTCGTTACGTCGAGCCACGACGTTGCAGAATCCGGCAGGGTGCACTCAGTGTGAACCACCGCGCACGCCACGCCCAGCGGCCTTCCTTCATGCACCCTTCCCTTCAACTTGCCGCGATCCAGCTCCGCACTCCGGACCTCGCCCGCAGCATCGGTTTCTACGCGCAGCAGCTGGGTTTTGTGGTCGTGGATCACGGGCCGTCCCGGGCCAGCCTCGCCACCGCTGCGGACGCCGCCCCGATCCTGACGCTCGTCGAGGATCTCGCCGCCGTCCCGGCCCCGCGCGAGGCCGCGGGTCTCTTTCACGCCGCCCTGCTTTTTCCGTCCCGGTCCGCGCTGGGCGCATGGTTGCGTCACGCGCAGGCGCACCAGGTTGAATTCGACGGCTTCGCGGATCACGGCGTGAGCGAGGCCCTCTACTTTTCCGATCCCGACGGCAACGGCCTCGAATTCTATTCCGATCGGCCGCGGCAGCAGTGGCCGTATGCGAACGGCGAACTCGCGATGACGACGCAGGCGCTCGATCTGCGCGGGCTGCTTGCGGCCGCATCGCCCGCGAGCGACCGCCCGCTGCGCGGCGCGCACTGGGGACACCTGCACCTGCGCGTCACGCAGCTGGATCGCAGCGATGCGTTTTACCGCGGCGCGCTCGGAATGGAGGTCATGCAGCGTTCGTTTCCCGGCGCCCGTTTCCTCGCGGCCGATGGTTACCACCATCATCTGGGCCTGAACACCTGGGGCGGGCCGCGTCTGCCCCAGCCGCCCGCCGCGCAGGGGTTGAGCGAGGCCACGTTTTTCCGCCCGGCCGTCCCGACTGAGTCCGTCCAGACGGACCCGGATGGGATGCGTATTCGAATCAGCCCGACACCGGCACCGGCGAAAATCCCGTGAAACTCACGCCGCGGGTGGCCTGCCCGCGGCGCGCGCACGGTCGCGGCGGCATTCGCGCTTGGCTTGGCTTCACCCGACGCCAACCTCGCCGAATTACGCTCCCACCCGCGCATGAATAGCGATACCCGCTGGCTTATACGTCTCGCCGTCGAAGCCGGCCTCCTCACGAAACCGCAGGCGGAACAGGTGCGCACCAAGGTGGGGGCGTCCGCCGACTTGATGACGTTTGCGCAGGAACTGATCGACTCCGGCATCGTCACCGACGTCGACCGACTCGAGTCGCTCGCCGGCCAAGCGATGGCAAAGGCGGAAAGCGGTCCGCCGCAGGCAACGACCGCGCCGTTCAAACTCGCCACGCCGGCCGGCGCGTCGCGTCCGCCGATGGCTGCAACCGGATCGACCCGTTTTGCGTTCGAGTCGACCGCCACCCTGGCCGATGCCGCGGTCGCCGAGGGCATGCGCAACCTGCTGCGGGAAACGGCCCGCTCGGGCGCGAGCGATCTTCATCTCTCGACCGGCGCGCGGCCGTTCATCCGGAAACACCGCTCGCTCACCTATCTGTCCGATCACGTGCTCACCGCGAAGGACGCCCACCGGCTCAACACCGCGCTGCTCTCCGAGGGACAGCGGGCGATTTTCCAGGAGCGCCGCGACTACGACTATGCGTTGGCATTGAGCGGCACCGATCGTTACCGCGTGAACCTGATGGTCCACAAGAACGGCGTGGCGGGCGCGTACCGCATGATCCCCGCCGAGACCCGCACGCTCGAGTCGCTCGGCTACACCAAGCATCTCGAGACGTTGAAGAAGATGCTGTCCTATCACAACGGACTCATCCTGATCACCGGCCCCGTCGGTGCCGGCAAGACCGCGACGCTGGCCTCGATGGTGGCCTACCTGAACGAAACGCGCTCCGACCACATCATCACCGTCGAGGATCCGATCGAGGTCGTGCAACCCGCGAAGGGTTGCAATGTGACGCAACGCGAAGTCGGCCCGCACACGCGTACGTTTGCCTCGGCCCTCAAGGGGGCGTTGCGCGAGGACCCGGACGTAATCGTCATCGGCGAACTCCGCGATCTCGAAACGATCGAGATGGCCATCAGCGCCTCGGAGACAGGGCATCTCGTGATCGGCACGATGCACACCAGCGATGCCGCCACGACGTTGAACCGGCTGCTCGATGTCTTCCCCCCCGCGCAGCAAACGCAGATCCGGGCGAGTGTCGCGGAATCGCTGCGGGGCATTGTGTGCCAGCGCCTGCTGCCGGGAGCGGCCGGCGGCCTCGTGCTCGCCTGCGAAATTCTCGTCAGCAACACCGCGATTCAAAACCTCATTCGCGAGGGCAAGTCGACCGGTCTGCGCAACACCATGGAAACCGGCGTGCGCGAAGGAATGTGCCTGATGGACAATGTCGTGTTCGGGCTGTGGCAGGAGAAGAAGATTTCCGCCGACGTCGCCAACGCGGCCATCGCCAACCGCGTGCTCAAGGCCAAGATTTCCTGATGGCCGCGCCCCACCCTGACGACCTCACCGATCTGGCCGCCCTGGAAAAGGCGTATCGCAAAGCCTTGTTCACGATCCTCGGGCACGGCCTGTTCTTCCTCGCCTGCTGCGTGGTTGCCGTGCTCGCGCGCCGGATGCTGAAGATGCCGCCCGCGCTGCTGACCGTCGTGTTCGCGGTGGCGCTGATCCTGTTTGGCGGCGACTTCATCCGTTTTCTCTCCTACCGGCGCAAGTTGCGCCGCCGCCGCGAATCCCTCGCCTGACCCCTACATGGCCGCCATCGATTCCCTGCTGAAGACCATGCTCGACCAGGGCGGATCCGATCTGCACCTGACGATCGGGCTTCCGCCCAAGGCCCGGATTTCGGGCTCGCTGCAGCCCATCGGCACCGCGCCGATCGACACCGCGACGATGGAATCGCTTCTCAGGGAAATCTGCCCCGCGAAACGCTGGAGCAATTTCATCGAGCGCAAGGATCTCGATCTCGCGTACGAAGTGCCGGGGCTCGCGCGGTTCCGCGGCAACTATCTCTACAATCACTGGGGCCAGGCCGCCGTGTTCCGGCAGATTCCCGCGAAGATTCTTTCCTTCGACGATCTGAAGCTGCCCGAGGCGTTGAAGAAACTCTGTCACCTCGATCAGGGCCTCGTGGTTGTGACCGGCCCGACGGGCAGTGGCAAGTCGACGACGCTCGCGGCGATGATCGACTACATCAATTCGAACTTCGCGCGGCACATCATCACCATCGAGGATCCGATCGAGTTCGTGCACCCGGTGAAGAAGTCCGTGATCGTCCACCGCGAGGTCGGCGAGCACACGCAGTCATTCGCCACGGCGCTGAAGGGCGCGATGCGGCACGACCCGGACATCATCCTGCTCGGTGAAATGCGCGAAATGGAAACCATCAAGCTCGCGCTCGGCTGCGCCTCGATGGGCATGCTCGTCTTCGGCACGTTGCACACGAACAACGCCGCGAAGACCGTCGATCGCATCATCAACACGTTTCCCGCGGAAGAGCAGAACCAGGTGCGCGTGATGCTCTCGAGCTGCCTCGCCGGCGTCGTCGCTCAGCTCCTCTGCAAGCGGATTCCGAAAGGCCGCTGTGCCGTGCACGAAATCCTGCTCACGCACGAGGCCCTGCCGAACACGATTCGCAGCGGCCAGATCGCGAACATCAAGTCGATCATCGAGAGCGGCGGCGCCGACGGCATGATCACGATGGACGGCAGTCTCATGAACCGGGTGAAGGACGGCACGATCGAGCCGAAGGAGGCCTATATGAAGGCAGCCATCAAAGCCACGTTCGCCCCGCTGCTGAAGCCGGGCGACCTCGATGGCGGACACTGAGGAAACCGGAGACGGGCAAAACCGGAGACCGGAGTCCGGAAACCGGATACGCCGCCTGGAATTGCGGATTTCGGATTGCGGAATGCGGATTTTTCCGAACCGCGCGAATCGGTTTCCGGTTTCCGGTTTCCGGTTTCCGGTTTCCGGTTTCCGGTTTCCGGTTTCCGGTTTCCGGTTTCCGGTTTCCGGTTTCCGGTTTCCGGTTTCCGGTTTCCGGTTTCCGGTTTCCGGTTTCCGGTTTCCGGTTTCCGGTTTCCGGTTTCCGGTTTCCGGCTCAGGCCTTGCCGGACTTTTTCGGCTCGTGGCGGAGCACGCCGTGAATGCGCCAGCCGGCCGGCTCCTGTACGAGGGTGAAGTCGTAGGCGGCGTCTCCGTCTTTCGCATACACCTGCACGGTCACCATGGCGCGCTTCCCCTCGTCGCGCACGATGCCGAACTCCGCGCGCACGTTGGCCCAGATTTCCGGATAGCTCTGCTGCACGATCGCCGCGAACACCCGCGGTGGCTTCTGCGCCCGCAGTTCACTGGAGGCGAAACCGTGGGCCTTACCGATGTCAGCCTTTCGAAACGCCGCCATCTGCCCCTCGATGGTCGCGATCACCGCCTTGCGAATCTCCGGCGTGCTCGCGCGCGGACGCGTATCGGCCGCACACAGCGTCGCACCGAAAGCGCACAGGAGCAGACCCAGCCGGAGAAACGTCGCCCGATCCATCATGGGAGGCACGATGCGCGGCCCGGCTGGTTTCGCAACCCGCCCCCTCAGCCGTTGGTCATCACCTCGCGGAGCGTGCGGGAGAAATCCGCCATCCGGTACGGCTTCGGCACGGAGCCCCTGAAGCCATGCGCACGGAAATTGGCCATCACGGGATCGCCCGAATAGCCGCTCGACACGATGCCCCTGGCCGCGGGGTCAAATTTCAGAATCTCGCGCATCGCGTCGGCTCCGCCCATCGCGCCGGGAACCGTGAGATCAAACACGACCACATCGAACGGCTGGCCTCCCGCCCGCGCCGTCGCATACTCGCGAACCGCCTCGTCGCCGTCGCTGGTCACCGTCACCTCCAGCCCCAATCGCTCGAGCAGCGCCTTCGTCATCATCCGGATCGGCTCCTCGTCATCCATGAACAGCACGCGGCCGTTGATCGGCTCGAACGCGCTCGTGGTCGGCGCCACTTTCGGCGGCTCGATTCGCGCCGCCGGCAGCCAGATGCGGAACGTGGTGCCGCTGCCAATCGTGGACTCCACAGAGATGTGCCCGCGGTGTTTCTGGATGACCGAATACACGGTCGCGAGGCCGAGGCCGCTGCCCGACTCCTTCGTGGTGAAGAACGGTTCGAAGATGCGCGCCACGTGTTCCGGCGCGATGCCCCGGCCCGAATCGGCAATCTCGAGCCGCAGATAGTTGCCCGCCGGCAGCGTGACGACGTCGCCCGCGACCAGCGTTTCATTGCACAACGCCAGCTTGATCAGTCCGCCGCCCGGCATCGCCTGCACGGCGTTGAGCACGAGGTTCTGCACGACCTGGCCAATCTGGCCCTTGTCCGCGTCCGCCGGACGAAGGTCGGTCGCGATGTTGAATTCGCACCGCACCGACGATCCGTGCAGCGCGAACTGCGCCGTCTCACGCACGACCTCGGCCAGCGGGACGGCCGCGCGCACGGGATCGCCGCCCTTGGCAAACGTGAGCAGCTGCTGGGTGAGATCCCGTGCGCGCAACGTCGCCCGCTCCGCCTCCTGCAGCCACTTCGCCGCGGCCGCCTTCGCCTTTTCGTCCAGCAGTGCCAGCGACAGATTTCCCATCACGATCGACAGGAGATTGTTGAAGTCGTGCGCAATGCCGCCCGCGAGCACCCCGATCGATTGCATCTTCGACGCGCGGAGAAGATCGGCCTCGAGCCGCGACCGGTGCGTCACGTCGCGCAACACCAGGACCGCGCCGATCGGGCGCCCCTTCAAATCGTGCACCGGGGCGCAGCGCCCTTCGACGGATCGCGGCGGACCCTCGCGGGGACGCACCACGGTGTAAGGCGGAAGATCGACGGGACGATCCGAACTCAATGCCGAAGCCAGCGGTGCGGCCAGCGGATGATCGATCTTGTCCCAGCCGAGCACGCAGACTTCGCGCAGCGGGTGGCCGATGGCGGCTCCAACCGGCCAGCCAGTGAGCTCAGCCGCGGCCTCGTTCATGAATTGCACGACGCTCGACTGGTCGATCGTCACCACCGCTTCCGACATCGCGCGCAGCGTGACCCGGAGCCGCTCGCGTTCCGCCGCGAGCGCCTGCTCCGCCAGCTTCATCTCGGTCACATCGATGAGTGCGAACTGCGTCCGCTCGTAATGCGGCCGGCCGTCCATCACCGGCACCCGCCAGTGATACACCATGCGCAGGAGACGGCCGTCGGGCGTCTGCAGCGAGAGTTCGCCATCGGCCAGCGTGCGACCCTCCCAGAGGGCGAAAATGGTGGCGCGCCGCGCCTCGTGGATATCGGTCGTAAAGATCCGATCGAGCACGCTGACGCCGGTCTTGAGATCACTGACGCCGAGCAGCCGCAGCGTCGCGGCGTTGGCCCCGACGATGGCGACGCGGGCGGACCAGGTGCGGAGCGCTTCCGCGTTCACGCTCAGCCACTCGTCCAGCACCTTCACCCCGCCTGACCGCAGCTGTTCCAGCCAGCCGGCAATGGGGCGGTAGTCGAATTCGATAATTCCGATGGGCAGGTGATCAAACAACGCGCGGTAACGTTCATCGCTGGCCGTCAGCGCCGCGGCGGCGGTCTTTCGCTCGGTGATATCCGTCACGAATCCCTGCACGCCGATGAGCGCACCCTCGTCGTCGCGGAGCGCCCGGACGTTTTCCTCCCACCAGAAATGCGCGCCGTCCGGCCAACGTATCTCGGACTCGTAGACGACGCACTGTCGTTCGTCACTAGCCCGGGCCAGCATCTCCTCACGCCGCTTGGGGGTCACATAGCGTTCGGCGACCGCCGACGGCGGGAGCGCCAGCACTTCCGCCACGCTGGTGCAGCCGAGCAGCCGGGCCATCGCGGCATTCGCGCGAGTGAACGCACCGTCGCGCGACATCTCATACGCTCCCGCCGTCGATTGATCAAAAAAACCGCGGAGCCTCTCCTCACTCTGCCGCAGCACCTCGAAGCGTTGCCAGTGAGTGAACCCGAAGTAGGCCGCAGCCACGATTCCAATGAGGACCGCGAGACCGACGAGCCATGACGCATCGGGTGCCATGGCGGCCGCGTTCAGCCAGACGGAGGAAAGGAAGGAGGAATTCAACACACTCAGGCGGAAGGCTCACACGGGACAGGGCGACGGCCCCGGGCAACCGGTCGCCGCACCTGCCCGCAGCGAAAATCCATCGCGCTTCGATGCAGGGCCTTCATGCTATAGGGATGCCTTTGTCCATTCGTCCTGCCACGGTTACCGACGTGCCGTTGATTTTGACCTTCATCCAGGGACTCGCGCAATATGAAAATCTGGCGGACGAGGTCACTGCCACCGAGGAGCGTCTGCGCGCGACGCTGTTTCCCGCCCACGACAGAGCGGCGGCGGAGTGCATCCTCGCATTCAACGATGAGACTCCGGCGGGTTTCGCGCTATTCTTTACGAACTATTCAACCTTTCTCGCGAAGCCCGGACTGTATCTGGAAGATCTGTTTGTTGTCCCGGATCTGCGCGGTCGCGGCATTGGCAAGGCGCTGCTGCTGCACCTCGCGAAACTCGCCAACCAGCGCAACTGCGGTCGCATGGAGTGGACCGTGCTCGACTGGAATGCACCGGCGATCGCGTTCTACGAGTCAATCGGCGCGCGCCGCCTGCGTGAATGGCAGATCTGCCGGCTGACCGGCGCGGCCCTCGAACAATACCGGTGAAGAGGTAACACCGCGTGAAGATAGGTTGTACCGCGATCCTCGCCTGAGGACTTCCCGCCTCGTTTTTGTTTTGCGCCGGCCGGCAGATTCATTGGCGTCACTCCGGCATGCCCACCCCGACCACGCCTAACCGCGCTCTGGCCGATCTCGCCACCATGCTGGGCGATGACAACGTGCGCACATTGGTGCGGACGTTTCTCCGGGACTTCCCGCTTGGGCTGAAGGATCTCAGCGGCGGCGAGCGGCGCAACCGTCACCGCGTCGCACACAGCATGAAGAGCAGTTCGCGTTTGATGGGTGCCCAGGCGTTGTCGCAACGCATGGCTGACATCGAAGCGCGCCTGGCCGAGGAGAGCGGAGGCGATGTGACCGCGGACGAAATCGCCAGCATCGCCCGCGACTATGAAACGATCGCCGCGCCGCTGCGGGCGTTTGCCGGCGAGGACGCCGACGCCTCTCAGTTGTCGACGAGGCCGGCCTGAATGCACCAGCGGGTGAGGCTCGCGACTTCGCGCACGCCCACTTTCTCCATGATGTTCGCGCGGTGTTTTTCCACCGTGCGCACGCTCAGGTTGAGCTTCGCGGCAATCTCCTTGGACATCTGACCCGCGGCCACCAGCCGGGCGATTTCCTGCTCCCGCTCGGTGAGCGGGACTTCCAGCGTCGGGCGCGTGACCGGCAGTCCACCGCCGCTGCCGCCCTTGGCGCGCACCCGGCTCGCAAAAAACATGCCGCCACTGCGCACCGTCTCGACGGCGCTGAGGACGTATTCGATCGGCTCGGTCTTGTCCACGTAGCCATTGACGCCGAGGACCATCAGGTCCGCCGGCAGGCGCTCGCTCGGATGCGCCGTAATCACCAAAATTTTCGTATCCGGTAATTCACGTCGGACTTCGCGGGCAATCTCGAGGCCGTTGATGTCAGGGAGCATCAAATCCACCACCAGCATCTCCGGCTTCTCCCTCAGGCAGAATTCCAGCCCGGGTTTGCCGAGTCCAAACTCGCCGATCACCTGCAGGTCCTTCACCTTCCCGAGCGTCAACAGGATCAACTGACGAAACATGGTTTCGTCTTCGATGAGAACGGCGCGAATTTTTCGCATGCTAGAGGTCAGTCGGATTCTGGGTGGTGCGTACTTGCCCGGCCGGCAATCGCATCTCTACGGATGTGCAGTAGAAGTCCGATGGCCAGCATTTTCCGTTCGTCACGGGGCTCCGGAACTTTAGCTCGGATTGATCGCCGCGGATGACGCCGCCCGACCTTCCGCCACCACCGCCGGCTCAGCCCACGCGCGCCGCGGCATACAACCAGCGGCGCAGCGCGCGGAAATCCTCCGGGAGAAAGATTTCCTGGTGGGCGGCCAGCAGTCCGGGATCGCTCCGCCATTCCTGCGCGAGCAACGCCGCATGGGCGGCCGGCTCGCGTTCCACCCAGTGCGGGCAGTCGACACAGTGCGCCCCGCTGATCCGGCTGCGTGCCCGCGCCACTTCCTGACGCCGGCACGAGCCGTCCTTCGCCACCTCGCGAAACGAATCCCGGCAGATCGCGAGTTCCGGATAGAAACACGCCTTGAGCACCTGCTTCGCGAGATCGAGCAGCACCGGATCATCGATCCCGTCGAGTGCCCGCGCCGCCAGCGGCGCAAACTCCTGTTCCGCCATCCCGCCGGTCCTGCACACGAACCCAGGCGCAAGCGGCGGCGGCAGGCCGCGTTCGGCCAGGAGTTGACCCAGCTGGTCCAGGAAACACCGAAGCTGCGCCGGCGGCACGGCCACCGACCGCTGCGCCGCGCCTCGGTTGAGCACCGCCGCGACCAGCTGTTCCAACACCTCGAGGTGATACGCCATTGCCGTGCGAGCCCGCGCCAAAGCCCCGAGCCTGTCAACGCCGTCACCACGTCCCCGTCTCTCCCCACACCGACGTCGAGGCGTCGGCGGGACTCGGCGCGCACGTCGACTAACGGTGTCAATTGTCATGGTCACACCGTTCACTTCGGTCCAACTGTACTGGTGGCAAAGCCTGACCGCTACGTCTGCCCCGGTCGGGCCGATTGCCGTAGTCTCTTCGTTCCCACGTCAGCCATGATCCAAACCGTCACCGCTCCCGCCCCCGCGCCGCTCTATGTCGAGCTCGCGCGCTCGCTCGAACAACTGATCGAACAGGGGACCCTGCGTCCCGGCCACCGGCTGCCATCGGTCCGCCGGATGTCGCTGCAGCGCGTCGTGAGCATCTCGACCGTCCTGCAAGCCTACACCCTGCTGGAGAACCGCGGTTGGATCGAGGCGCGACCGCAGTCGGGTTACTACGTGCGGCCGCGGCTCCCGATGGACACGCCGGAACCGCGCATGGCCCGGCCGATGGCGAAGCCGAGCTATGTCGGCATGAAGGATCTCACCGCCGAGATGATCGCGCTCGCCGCCGATCCGAGCTACGTGCCATTCGGCGCCGCCTGCCCCGACCACAGTCTGTTTCCCACCAAGAAGCTCGCGCGGATTCTCGCCGCGGTCGGCCGGAACGACCCCGCGCTGCTCGGTCGTTACGCGATGAACTGGGCCTTCGATCCGCTCGCGCGCGAGATCGCCCGGCGTTACCTACAGGCCGGCTGCCCGCTCTCGCACGAGGAGCTCGTGATCACCTGCGGTTGCACCGAAGCCATCAACCTGGCGCTGCGCGCCGTGACGAAGCCCGGCGACACGGTCGCAATTGAGACGCCCGCGTACTTCGGCTTTCTCGAGACGATTCAGAGCCTCGGACTGAAGGCGCTCGAAGTGCCCACGGATCCACGCACCGGCATCTGCCTCGACGCCACGCGCGAGGCGCTCGCACACAACGACGTGAAGGCCGTGATCATCATGCCGAGTTTTTCCAATCCGCTCGGCTCGTGCATGCCCGACGAGAAGAAGGCGAAATTCTACCAACTGCTCGCGGAGTTCGACGTGCCGGCGATCGAGGACGACGTCTATGGCGATCTGCATTTTGGCGAGCGGCGGCCCAAGCCGCTGAAGGCCTGGGACACCGACGGCCGCGTGATTCTCTGCAGTTCCTTCGACAAGACGCTCGCGCCGTCGCTGCGCGTCGGCTGGTGCGCGCCGGGCCGCTACCTGGAGCGCGTCAAGCGTCTCAAGTTTACGAATACCCTGGGCACGCCCGTTGTGCTGCAGAAGACCGTGTCCGACTTCCTGCGCAACGGCGGCTACGATCACCACCTGCGCTCGATCCGGCGCGCGTATCATCACCAGCTGCACCTCTTCTCGCAGGCGATCCTGCGGCACTTCCCCGGCGGCACGCGGCTCAGCCGGCCCGAGGGCGGCTTCGTGCTCTGGGTCGAGATGCCCGCGGGCGTCGACACGCTCCGGCTGCACCGGGAGGCGTTGAAGCACCACATCAACACCGCGCCGGGCGCGCTCTTTTCCGTGAAGGATCGTTACCGGAATTGCCTGCGGATGAATTGCGGCGTGCCGTGGAGCGACACCATCGAGGCCGCCGTGCGCACGCTCGGCGAGCTGGCGAAAAAGCAGTTGTGACCATGCGCCCGGCAGCACGGACGTCACCGTCCACCCCGCCGCGCGCGCCCGCGCGTCTGCGATGAACCGCGCGAACGAAGCGCGGGGCCTCTTGCTGGGCGCCGTCGGCATCACGTGTTTCAGCTTCACGCTGCCGATGACGCGACTCGCCGTCACCGAGCTCGATCCGATCGTCGTGGGACTCGGCCGCGCATTGGTCGCCGCGTGCTTCGGCGCGATGATCCTGCTGTGGAAACGCGAGCCGCTGCCCGCCCGCCGCCACTGGCCGAGCCTGGCCATCGTCGCCCTCGGCGCGATGATCGCCTTCCCGCTGCTCACGTCGATCGCCCTGCGGCATGCGCCGTCGTCGCACGCCGCGGTGGTGACCGGGCTCCTGCCGCTCTCGACCGCGCTCTTCGCCGTGCTGCGCGCGCACGAGCGGCCGTCGAAGGCGTTTTGGGTGGCGGCGCTGGCCGGCAGCAGCGTCGTCGTGGTGTTTGCCCTCGCCGAAAGCGGCTGGCGCATCTCCGGCGCGGATACACTGCTCCTCGTCGCCGTCGTCGCGTGCGGCCTCAGCTATGCGGAAGGCGGACGCCTCGCGCGTGAAATCGGCGGCTGGCGGGTGATCTGCTGGTCGCTGCTCTTCGCTGCGCCCCTGGTCATCGTGCCCGTCGGCGCGAACGTCTTCCAGCACGGCTTGCACGCCTCCGCGCGCGGCTGGTTCGGCTTCGGCTACGTGAGCCTGATCAGCGTGTTTCTCGGCTTCATCGTGTGGTACCAAGGCCTCGCCCTCGGCGGCGTCGCCCGCATCGGCCAGGTCCAGCTCGTGCAGCCCTTCCTCACGTTCATGTGGGCGGGACTGCTGCTCAACGAAAGCATCACGGCACGCACGCTCCTCACCGCGCTCATCGTGATCGCCGTGGTCGCTCTCGGCCGGCGCGCCGCGGTGATCCGCCCCGTGCCCGCCACCGCCTGAGACTCACCGTGCACGCTTCCTCCCCGCCTTCACGCACCGCGCTGATCCTCGGCTTCGCCGCCATCTATGTGATCTGGGGCAGCACTTACCTGGGCATCCGGGTCGCCATCGAGACCATGCCGCCATTCCTGATGGCGGGTGCGCGTTTCATCATCGCCGGCTCGATCCTGCTCGCGCTCCTGCGGGCGCGCGGCGCGCCCTGGCCAACCCGGCGCCAGTGGCGCGTCAACGCCATCATCGGCCTCCTGCTCCTCCTGGGCGGCAACGGCCTCGTCGTGTGGGCGGAGCTCACGATTCCCTCCGGCCTCACCGCCCTGCTGATCGGCATTGGCCCGTTGTTCATCGTGCTCACCGAATGGGCTTGGCCCGGCGGCACGCGACCCACGCTCCTCACCCTGGCGGCGTTGTTCCTGGGTTTCGCGGGCGTGACCTGGCTCGCCGCCCCTTGGGAGAACGGGGCGGGCGGGCGCCTCGATCCCGCAGGCGTCATCGCCATCCTCGCGGCCTGCGTCTTCTGGGGCATCGGCGCCATCTACTCGCGTCACGCGAAACACGGCGCCGACCCGCTCGTCGCCGCAGCCCTCCAAATGCTCGGCGGCGGCGCGTCCCTGCTGCTGGTCGCCGCGGTGCATGGCGACTTCGGCCGCTTCGACGTCAACGCGATCACGCCGCGCACGTGGGGCGCGTTCGCCTACTTGATCGGCGTTGGTTCGCTCGTTGGATTCTCCACCTTCGTCTGGTTGATGAAACACAGCACGCCCGCGCGCGTTGCCACGTACGCGTACGTTAATCCGATCGTCGCCGTCTTCCTCGGCTGGCTCATCCTCGGCGAACCGATCACGCCGCGCACGATTGTCGCGTCCGTCATCATCGTGACCGCCGTCGCCATCATCACGGTGCAGAAAAACCAGCCGACGCCCGCGCTCGCCGCCGCGCGCCGCTGAACCGTGGCAGGGCGACGGGGTTTTTCTCCGGGAGCGCAGGCGTCCCGCCTGCACAGCTTGAATGCAAGCGGGACGCCTGCGGTCCCGGGCCGCTCCGCTGCGTCGACGCTACCGGGCCGGTGGCGCTGCCTTCAGCGCTTCGAGGAGAAACTGCCGCAGCGCCTCTTGGTAATCGCCCTCAAGTCGCGGCTTCGCCATCGCGAAGCCAATCGTCGCCGGCACGCCGGCAACGTCGCAGGCCTGCTTCACCGCGCGCGCGTGATTCGGATGGTGCAACAGGTGACCGCGGTTCGCCACCGGCCCGTCAGGCTGGCTTGAATACAGGAACACCGGCGGATCGTCCTTCGACACCAGCGCCAGCATGTCGACGTCCGTCCGGACGGCCTCGAAACGCGGCGTATCCAACTCAGCCACACTCGGAGCCCCGTAGAAAGCCGCCGTCTCGCCCGGCCGTTCGTACTCGACGATGCCGTTGCCTAGAATTTCCGCCCAACGGGAGATTTTGTACGTCGCCTGGGCGTTGATGGCACCCGCCGCGACGATCCGCGAGGACTGGCGCAAGACGGGATCGGCGTTCGCCGGATCCGCGAGGTCGGGATGAAACGCGAGCCAAAGCGAAGTGCCGGCGCCGGCCGAGCCGCCATACGAGGCGATGCGGACGGGATCGACGTTGTAGTCCGTCGCCTTCGACCGCACGAACTGGATCGATCGCGCGCAGTCACGCAGGATGTCCTGGATCGGCGCGCTGCTGCGAAAGCGATAGTTGATCGCCATGATCGACACGCCGGCATCGAGCAGGCCCTTGATCATGTCGGCGCTCACGCCGGTCTTGCTGCCGTTCACGAAGCCGCCGCCGTGAATATACACCACGAGCGGCGTCGGCGCGTCGGATTTGGCCAGCCAGAGATCGAGCGTGTTCCGCTCGTGCGGACCGTAGCTCACGTCGGCGTGCGTGGGCGCCGGCTTCTTCGTCTTGGAGACCGGCGTGGACGTGCCGTCGTCGTTCAACGTAGTCCCGCCGCTGCGCCCGCGCCGCAGGACCTTCGCGTGGGCCTGCGCCTCCTCGATGGTCAGGACGCCGTCGCGGTTCGTGTCGGCCGCGGGGTATTGTTTCAACAGCTCCTGCAGACGCGCGCTGGACTCCGCTGCCAGCAGCGGAAGCAGCATCAGACCCAAGCCGCACCCAACGAGCACCAGCGGGCGCCACCGGCCGCTGCGACCAGAAAGGGGAAAGTCGTTCATGGCTGCAATGTCACCGCCCGAGCCCGCGGTTCCAAGCCCGGATCGGCCGCAGGGCCGTGGGCGCAGATCCGGGCGCGGAAGCCCTCTCGGCCAGCCTGGCCCCGGTGCATCGATTTCAGCTTCGCGGCGAGCGCCGATTCGTGGTCACGTCCTTGCCTCGAACGCCATGCACATTTCCCTCGCCACGTCCGACGCCGCCATCGCGCGTGCCTTCCCCGTCATGGCGCAACTGCGCCCGCATTTGCTCGAAGCGGAGTTCGTGCAGCGCGTCCGCCGCATGCAGGCGGAAGGCTTCCATCTCGCGCTGCTCGAGGACGACGGGGCCGTGTGCGCCGTCGCGGGCTATCGTTACTACGACAAGCTGTTCTCGGGAAAAAATCTCTACGTCGACGATCTCGTGACCGACGCCTCGCGCCGTTCGCGCGGTCACGGCCGCGCGCTGTTAAACTGGCTGGCCGCCGAGGCGCGTTCGCACGGATGTGCGCAGCTCGAGCTCGATTCCGGCGTGCAGCGTTTCGACGCCCATCGCTTCTACCTGCGTGAACGCATGCACATCTCAGCGTATCACTTCGTGATCGCGCTCAAGCCGTAGGCGCCAGCAAGCAGCGTCTCCCGCGAATTGCGCAAATGGCCGGGAATTTCGCCGGTAAAAACCAAAGCACGTTCACCCTCTAAAGGCGCACGTCACTGCGGAATGGTCACCCGCCCGACGATCACTTCCTTCGTTTTCTTGATGATGCTGTAGAGCACGCCGGGCTCCGTCGGATCCCAGCAGAACGCCTGGCCTTCCGACGGAAAGGGAATCGTCGCGATCCACTTCAGGACCGAGCCGGCCTTCGGAAACGTCACGACATAGAGCTCGGTGTTGTCATGCCCGGTCAGATACAGGTGGCCGCCAGGTCCGAAGGCTCCGCCCGACGCGCTGTAGCCGCGGCCGCCGAAGCGGGCGGTCAAGTCGGCCGGGAGCGCCCAGCCGCCGGTGCGCCGCCACTCGTCATCGAACGCCACGATCTGCGTCCACGCCGAATCGCGGTTGGGCTCGGCGCCGCGATTGCCGTAGTGCACGAAGCACGCGATCCATCGGTTCTCCCGCCGATCCAGCCAGGTGAACGATCCGTCCATGCGGCCGAAACTGTGCGAGCCGACATGCTGCAACGTCGCCGGATCGAAGAGCTCCAGCGAACTCAACATCGGCACGCCCGGATAGTTCGAATGAATCCCATACAGGCGCCCGTTCACGATACTGCCTGCGTTGAGATGGATGATTTCGCCGCCGGCGCCGCCTTCCCAACCCGCGACGCGTTCACCGGTCGTCTTGCGATACTTGCCGATGGTGTGGTTGTTGATCGCGTAGAAGAAATCGCGATCGACCGCGACGCCCTGCCCCGCCTCGGGCGCCTTGTAGCGCCGCAACTCCTCGTAGTTCCAGCCGGGCGTCCGCAGCTGGCCAATCGGCGGCGACACCGGCGAATCGGCACCAAATGCCCACGCGAGCAGGAGAAAAAAGGCGGCAACGATCTTCATGGCAGGGCGGACGGAGCGGGAGTTCACAGGCGCCAGTTCACACCGAGATTGGCATTCCACGAGTAGATTTCGTAACCGCTGGGACGGCCGGGCTGGCCGGTGAAGGTGCGCAATGGCTCCTTGCCGACGTTGAGGAAATCCACGAACACCCGCAGCCGCGGATTGATCCGGTAGCTGATCTTCACGTCGATCGGCCGCCGCCGGTCGGTGTATTCGTCGCTGTCGCGCGTGTTGCCCACGCTCTCGAGATACTGGGCGTTGAACGAAAGCGCCACGCGCGCCTCGATGCCGTACTTCTCGAAGAGCACGGCGACGTTGCCAATTTCCCCGGACTGCTTGAAGAACGGCAGTTCGTCGCTGCGGCCAAAGACGCTGACCGACGAATCCGTGATCGTATAATTCACGTTCACCCCGAGGCCGGCCAGCGCACCGGGCAGCTGGTTGAAGAACTGCTGGTAATTGAACTCGATGCCGGTGATTTCACCCGTGCCGGCGTTCTCCGGCCGCGTCACGCCGAGCCGCGAGAAATTCCGGCCGTTGTACGTGGTGTTGAACAGCGTGAACGATCGGCGATAGACCGGATTCTCGATGCGTTTGCGGAAGGCGCCGACCGACGCGATACCCGCGGACTTGAAATAGTATTCCGCCGAGACATCGAGGTTCGCCGACTCGAAGGGCTTCAGGCCGGGATTGCCCGACGAGAGGCTGCCCTCGAACACGCCGCCACCCAGATCGACGCTTTCGAGCACGTTGCGCGGCGCGAGGTCGGTGTAGTTGGTCCGGCCATACGTGTTGGTCCAGGCCGCGCGCACCGCGACCTGCCGCGTCGGCCGCCAGTTGAGATGCAGGCCGGGCAGCACCTGGGTGTAGTCCTTCGTCAGATTGACGCGGTTGTAGCCGGTGAAGACGCCGGCGCGGGTGTTCAGCTCGTTGGCCGCGTAGCGCGCCGCCGTGTCCTCGACGCGCACGCCGCCGACCACGGTGAACGTGGGCGTCACGTTCACGCTCGCCATGCCGTACACGGACCGCACCTCCTCGGTCGCATCGTAGTCGGCCGTGATCGAATTGTCGTCCGACGTCGCCGCATCATAGGTGAACCGCCCCGGGTTCGACTGAAAGTAAGACTTCAACGCGGGCAGGTTGATGGTCGGGCCGAAGCGATAGCGGCCGCGCATGTAATCCGCCGGCTCGGCGCCGGCGAGCCCGGCATCGCCAAGCGTGAAGAGATTGGCCGCGCCGGCCGCGAGATTGTAGTTCCGATTGGAACGGTCCTGGTTCTTTTCGCTCTTCACGAGCTTGCCGCCGACCTTCCAGAAGCCGGTCAGCGCGCCAATCTGTGCGGAACGCCGCACGTCGATCTGGCCCGAGTTAACCTCCTCGTCTTCGTTGTCGGTGCGGAAGCGCGCGCGCCGGAACGGAAAATTCGCGGGCGCATAGAAGGCGGCATTTGGCGTGATGATCGGCGTTTCGCCGCCGAGGACGTAGCTGTTGGGAAACGCGCCCGCCGCAGAACGGAACTCCCAGTCGACGCGGCGCGGCGTTTCGCGTTCGGCCTTCGAGTTGCCCAGCTGCCATTCGAGCAGGAAACCTTCGCCGAGCTCGTTCTTTCCCCCGACGGAAACAGCGTCGATGAGATGGTTCTGCTTGTAGTCGCGGAATTCCTTCGTCGAACGCCCCTGGCTGTACGTTCCGCTCGTGGCGGTTTGGTTGGTGAGCGTACCGAGCGCGAAATTGAAACCGGTCTTCTGCCGGCCTTCCTCGTCGGTGAACTCGTTGTAATTGTAGCGGACGTAGAACTGCTGGCCTTCGCGCGGACGAAATTCCAGCGCGACGTTGGCTCCGAGGCGCGTGCGCTCGATATCGTAGTCGAATGACTCCTGCGTGGCCGGCCGGAACAATCCGTTCGTCGCGGACCAGTCGATGGCATCGGACGTTTGCGACGAATATTCCCGGCGCGAGTAACTCACGCCACCGATGACCGCCCACTTGCGCGCGCGATCGATGACGCGGCCCGCCGTGACACTCCCCGCCTGCCAGCCCCAGCGTCCGGCGAAGTCGTTGTAGCCCGTGCTGAGCGAGCCGAAGGCAAACGGCTCCGCGCGGTCGAACGCGCTCTGCGTGACGATGTTCACCGAGCCGCCGATGGCGTTGTGATCGCGATCGGGCGTGACGGCTTTCACCACTTCGAGCCGCGCGATCAGATCGGCCGGCACCGAATCCATGGCGAGACCGCGGCGGCCCTGCTCGGCCGGCGAGCCGACGTTTTGGCCGTTCAACGTTACATTGTTCAGCGCCGCGTCCACGCCCCGGATCACCACAAAACGGCCTTCGCTCTGATCGATCTCGAGCGACACGCCCGGCACGCGACGCAGCGCCTCGGCGGCATTGCCGTCGGGAAACTTGCCCACCGCATCGGCGGCGACGGCGTCCATGATCATGTTTTCCGTCCGCTTCTGCTGCAGCGCCCGGGCCTGGCCGTCACGGGAGCCCTCGACAACAAATTTGCCGAGTTGCACCACCTCGGAGGTGAGCGCGAGGTCGAGCGCGGGGTTGTCGCCTTCGCGCACCGTCACCTCACTGGTCAGATCGCGATAGCCGAGATACGACACCACGAGCGTGTGCTTGCCGGCGGGGACGTTGCGGAGGACGAAATCGCCGCCGGGGGCGCTGGTCGCCGCGCGATCCAGGTCTTTCACGGTGACGGTGGCACCGAGCAGATACGAGTTCGTGTTCACATCGCGCACCCAACCCGTGAGGGTCGCTGCGGTCGAAACCTGACACAGGATGAGTCCAAGGAGGCTCACCCTCACCAAGCGTGGGGTCATACGCATGTTCGAGTGGGGTTGAACGGCGAGCGAGGGGTAATCGCCCGGGCCGACCGTACGTTCGACGTGGGATCTGTCGACGATGTTTTGCGCGCGACGCGTCCGTGCCTGGTCAATCATCGCTCCACGCTAACCGTGCACCGTGACGTCGCCGCGGCGGCGATGTCACATCGGGGCTACATTTCCGGCCGCGACGCGTGCGGCGGAATCAATAATCGGAATTGTCAGGTCCGCCCCGAGTCGCATCGTCACGGCTCGAATGCCCCCCACGTCCCCCGACCACGACGATATCGTGCACAGCGAATCGTTCCTGCGATCGCTCATGCGCCGCCAACTCAGTCTCTCGATTTCCTGCGCTGCGACGTTCCTCGTCGCGCTGTTGGGGATGCCGTTGCTGAACTATTTCGCCCCCGATCTCATGGCCACCCGCGTGGGTGGATTCACGCTCAGCTGGCTCGTGCTGGGCGTGCTGTTCTTCCCGTTCGTCTGGGTCATCTCCTACATGTTCATCAAGCGATCGATCGCCTTGGAAAACGACGAGGTGACGCACGCCCAGACGGGAAAGGAGAAGCGCTGAGCCATGATTGCTCCCCTTTTCCTCGCCGCTCTCGGCACCGTCGACCCGTGGATCTTCACGTTTTCCTTCATCACCGTCGCCGTGACCATCGGCATGGGTTTCTGGTCCGCGCGGCAGTCCAAGACCGCGAGTGACTTCTTCGTTGCGGGCCGATCGGTCTCGGTCGGCTGGAACGCCTCCGCCATCTCGGGCGAATACCTCTCGGCGGCCTCCTTCATGGGCGTCGCCGGCATGGTCATGTCGAGCGGCTACGACGCGCTGTGGTATCCGGTGTGTTACGCCTGCGGCTACCTGTTTCTCCTCTTGTTCATCGCCGGCCCGCTGCGCCGCTTCGGGGCTTACACGATCCCGGACTTCGCCGAGGGTCGGTTCGACTCGCCGATCTTCCGCAAGATCGCCGTGTGCTTCGTCCTGTTCATCGGATTCTTCTACACGATGCCGCAGATGAAGGGCGCGGGCGTGACGCTGGCGTACATTTTTCCCGGCATGCCGTACTGGGTCGGCGTCGTCCTCGTCGGTGCCGTCATCACCATGAACGTCGCGCTCGGCGGCATGAAGGGCATCACGCTCGTGCAGGCGTTCCAGTACTGGGCGAAGATGTTCGCGATCAGCGTGCCGATCTTCGTGCTGATGGCCGTTTTCGGCTTCTATAACAATCACGTCTCGGCCAACGCCGTCGCCGGCGAAACCGCGCCCCGCGCCGAGGCCGTCGAGATCGGCCGGAAGCCGCTGGTCGATAAAGCCCCGAAGGACGCCGCGTGGGTGTCGCCGTTTGGTCCGCTGACGACCAAGGCCGTGACCGCCGCCGCCGCCGCCCGCCCCGAGGCCGAGCGCGCCGCGTATATCGCGGAGCACCAGAAGCCGTATTCGCTGCTCTACACGTACTCCCTGATCATCGCGCTGGTCTGCGGCACCGCGGGGCTGCCGCACATCCTGGTGCGCTTCTACACGAACCCCGACGGCGTCGCCGCCAAACGCACGACGATGTGGGTGATGATTCTCATCGGCATCTTCTACGTGTTTCCGCCGGTCTTCGGCGCCATCGGCCGCAATTTGATGCCGGAACTCTACACCGGCGTGGGCGCAAAAGGCACCGACAAGGTCGTGCTCGAGTTGCCCACGTTGCTCGCCGCCAAATACGGCGTGCTGGGCTCCGTGCTCAGCGGCATCACCTGCGCCGGCGCGTTCGCGGCGTTCATGAGCACGTTCAGCGGCCTGCTCGTCTCAATGACCGGCGCGCTCGCCCACGACGTCTACGGCCGCATGCTGCGCCCGAAGTCCACCGCGATGGAGCGGCTCAAGGCCTTCAAGGTCGCCGCGGTCATCACGGGTGCCGTCGCCATCATCCTCGGGTGTTTCGTCGAGCCGCTCGAGATCAACTTCATGGTCGGCCAGGCCTTCGCGATCGCCGCCGCCAGCTATTTCCCGCTGCTCTTCATGAGCGTGTGGTGGCGCGGCATGACGATGAAGGGTGCCGCGACCGGCATGCTCACCGGCGGACTCTGCGCGCTGGTCGCCGCCGCGCTGACGAACTTCTCCACCCTCGCGCTCGACAAGGGCCCGATGGGGAAAATCTTCGCGCCCTTCGCGCCGCTCAACGGCTTCTGGGCGCAGCATCCGCTGCTCCGCATCCTGTGCGAACAGCCCGCAATCTGGACGGTGCCACTGGCGATTGGCCTGATGATCATGATCTCCAAAGCCACGGCGTCCACCGTACCCGCCGACATCCGGATGAAGATGCTCGTGCTGCACGCGCCCGAAAAACTGGGCCTGAAGCAGGAATACATTCAGGAACACCAGGCCGGCGCCGGACATTGAGCCGGTCCGGGGCACCCGAGCGCATACTCGGGTGCGACCGGGATCCATCCCGGGAGCGCAGGCGTCCCGCCTGCTTTCGCGAACCGTTCCGGATGCAGGCCAGAGGCCTGCGCTCCTGTTCGGCCTAGTGGCCGGTCGGAGTTTGGCGCCTCATTGCGGCCTCGACCTCCGCGCGCGTGGGCATCGCCGCCTGCGCGCCCAGCGCCAGCGTCGACAGCGCAGCGGCCACGTTGGCGTGCTCCAAGGCCGCCGCAAAATCGGCCCCCGCCGCCAGCCGCGCGGCCAGCGTCCCGGCAAACATGTCGCCCGCCCCCACGGTATCCCGCGGCGTGACCGGAAAGGTCGGTACACAGTGACACGCCTCCGCCGACAGGTGCAACGTCGGCGCCGCGCCCTGGGTGATCACGACGTGGCGCACCTGTCGCGCCTGCAAAAACTCCCGCCGTGCGGTTTCGGTCATCGCCCACAGGACATCGGGCGGCTGCCCGAAACTCTCCGCGCACTCGTGTTCGTTCACGATCACGGTGTCGATTGCCAGCTGGCCCCAGGGAAACGCCGCGGCTGTCGGCGAGGCATTGAGCACGCTTCGCACGCCGGCACGCGCTGCCTGCTGCAACGCGTCGACCGCCGCTTCCAACGCACACTCCAGCTGAACGAGCACCACGTCCGTCACCGGCAGCACGGCTTCCAACCCCGCGACCGTCAGCCGGGCGTTGGCCCCGCGATCGACCACGATGAGGTTCTCACCCTGCGCATCGACATACACGTGCGCCGTTCCCGTCGGCACGCCGGCGACCACCGCCACGTACCGGGCCTCGATTCCCGCCTGCGCGAGGTAGTCGCGATAGTTGCGGCCTTCGTCGTCGTCACCGACCGCACCGATCAACGTGACCGCCGCGCCCTGCCGGCCCGCCGCGACCGCCTGGTTGGCACCCTTCCCGCCGAACTGCCGCTCGGTCTGCGCAGCGATGATCGTCTGGCCCGGCCGCGGGAGCGCGGCAACCTGCCACACCCGGTCGACGTTGAGCGTGCCCACGACCGTGACCCGACCCGTGGACTGCGTGAGTGACGCCATGCGAACGTGTGCTGCGGACGTCAGACCGATCCCTTCGCACCCGCCGCCTCGCGCTTAAGTTCCCGCGTCATCAACGCCGCGATTGCCGCCGCGGGCTTCTTCCCGCCCAGGAGGATCGCCTTCATCTCGCGCAAGATCGGCGCGTCGATGCCGCGTTCAGCGCACAGGCCGGCAAACGACTCGGTCGTCTTGTAACCTTCGACCACGGTCTTCCGGTGCGCGAGCAGCGTCGCAACGTCGCGACCTTCTCCGACCTGCTGGCCAAACTCCCGATTGCGACTCCAGCCGCCGTAACACGTGGCCACGAGATCGCCAAAGCCGCTGAGCCCGTAAAACGTCTCCGCCCGCGCGCCGAGCGCCACGCCCACGCGCACCATTTCAGCCAGCGCGCGAGTGAGCAGCGCCGCCTTCGGGTTGTCGCCGAGCCGCAGGCCATCACAGCATCCGGCCGCGATCGCGTAGATGTTCTTCAGACAGCCGCCGAACTCCACGCCCGCGAGATCGTCGCTCGTGTAAATCCGCAAGGTCGGTCCGCTGATCGCCGCCTGCAATTCCTCCCACGCGCCCGTCGCGCCGCGCGCCGCGAGCACCATGGCCGATGGATCGCCGCGGGCGACGCCCAGGGCATTCGTCGGCCCGGTCAGCGCTCCGACTTGAACCGTCGGGAGGACCGCCGCGATCACCTCCGAAGGCCGCAAGTGCGTGCCCAACTCCAGGCCCTTCGCCAGACTGACCACGATGCGGGCGGATCGATCCGCGGGCAGCGCACGTTCCAGGCGTTGACAGGTGTCGCGCAGCGCCTGGGCCGGACAGGCGAGCAGGATGACCTTCGCGTCGGCCAGCGCGGTGGGCAAATCCGCCGTCACCCGCACCGAGTCGGGCAGACGCATGCCGGGCAGGTACTCGACGTTTTCCCGCGTGGTCGTCAACGCCTCCGCCTGCTCCAACCGGCGTGGCACCAACGCCACGGGATGACCGGCCCGCGCGAGGTGCAGCGCGAACGCCGTCCCCCACGCGCCTGCGCCCACGACCACGAAGTTCATGCAGGCTGGTTAACCACGAAACACACGAAATACACGAAATTAAAGCCGGCGGCTTGGATTCGCGGTTTCCCTCGACGCCGTGAAGGAATTTCCCACGGCACTGCCGCTCCTGATTTCGTGTATTTCGTGTGTTTCGTGGTAGCCCGGCTCGACCTTACTTCAAAAACGCCGGGACTTTCTCGCCGGCGATAATCTGCTCGAAGGACTCGCGCGCGTTGATCAGCTCGAACGAACTGCCCTTCACCAGCACCTCGGCCGCCATGCCGCGGGTATTATAGCGGCTGGCCATCGCGTAGCCGTACGCACCGGCGCTCATGAAGGCGATCAGCTCGCCTTCGCCGACTTCCTGCAGCGGCCGATCCTTCGCGAAACAATCGCCGCTCTCGCAGATCGGGCCGACCACATCGGCCGTCAACGCCCGGCGCGAGGAATCGCGGCGGAGTGGGACGATCTCGTGGTAGCTCTCATACATCGCGGGCCGGACGAGGTCGTTCATCGCGGCGTCGACGATCAGGAAGTTCTTGCCCGCACCGCGCTTGAGATGTTCGACACGGGAGAGCAGCACGCCCGAGTTGCCGACCATGAAACGGCCGTGTTCGAGCAGAATCTTCAAGCCGAGCGGCTTCAACAATGGCACCAGCGCCGCGCCGTAGGTCTCGGGCGTCAGCGGCCGCTTGTCCGCCGGTTGGGCGTCCCACCACGCCTGTTGTCCGCTGGCGAGCGAGTCCTTGTAAATGATGCCCATGCCGCCACCGATCGAGAAGTACGTGATGCCGTACTTCGCCTTCAGCTCCGCGGCGAACGGCGCGACCTTCTCGACGGCCTCCACGAACGGCGTGACCGAGGTCAGCTGCGATCCGATGTGCATCTGCACGCCCTTGATCGCGAGGTTCGGATACTTGGCGGCGGCCTCGTAGGCGGCCGCGGCGTGCTTCAACGGAATGCCGAACTTGTTGTCGCTCTTGCCCGTCGTGATCTTCGCGTGGGTGTGGGCGTCGACGTCCGGGTTGACGCGAATCGCGATCGGAGCCTTCACGCCCAGTTTGCCGGCAACGTGATTGATCCGGGCGAGCTCGGGTTCGCTTTCGACGTGGAACGCGAAGATCTCGTTCTTCAACGCGAGCGCGATCTCGTCCTCGGTCTTGCCGACCCCGGCGAAGACACTCGACTTCACGTCGGCGCCGGCGGCGAGCACGCGGCGGATTTCGCCGCCGCTGACGAGATCGAAACCGGCGCCGAGGTTCGCGAAGTGACGCAGGATCGCGATGTTCGAGTTGGCCTTCATCGCGTAGCACAGCTGGGCGTCGAGTCCGGCAAGGCCGCGCTGCAGCCGGCGGAAATTATCCTCCATCGTCGCTGCACTATATACGTACGTCGGAGTACCGTAGAGTTTCGCCACCGCGGCGAGATCGACGGATTCGCAGTGGAGATCGGAGCCGGAGTAGTGGAAGTGATGCATGGGTGAGTACGTGAGGCCGAAATTTTTGCGCGAAAGCGGGGACGCTAGCGGGATTCGCATTGAAAAAACCACCTCAAAGTGTCGATAGAGAGTGCGTGCTGCGCGTCCTGTTGAATTTCTGCCGTCGTCCCGCGATCCGATTCGGATTGCGGCGCGATCCGCGCGGCCGGTTTCGCGAGCCGCGTTTCGCCAGCTTCATGGCTGAGGGCAACCGCCGTCCGCTCGACAGCGACATGCACGACGCGGTGCTCAAGGGCCGCAAGGCGATGAAGAATGTGTTCCTCGCCGGCCTCGCCCTCGGTGGTGCCTGGGTCGTGATCGAAAGCGCCAAGGCGCTGTCGGTGTTTTGATCCGGGAATTTCCCGGGACTTTCCTCCGGGACCGCGACCGCCCCCGGTCGCCGATTGAAACGTTGTCCGAAACGCATTCGTGCTCGGCAGCGACCGAGGGCGGTCGCGGTCCCAGCGCAACCCGCTAAAAACAAAACGGCCCCCGCACCCGTGTGCGAGGGCCGCCTCCAGTGAACCGACCAGCCCCTGTCAGGCTGCCAGTCCAAATCGTTCCGTCTGACCGCGCGCCGCGGCATCGAGCGGCGTCGCGGCGACCCGCACGAGTCGGGGTGTCCGGCTGTAATCGCTCAACGCGATGGTGATGAATCCGGCGGCAAACAGCACCGAGGCTCCAGCCTCGAACGGAATCGGGAAAAACGTGAACGCGACCAGCGCGGCCAGCAGGGAAAACGTGAACAGTGTCTTCATGGGCAGGGTTGAGTGAGTTGCCCTGAAAACCCGGAACGCCGTCTGAAGTTACAAAAAAACCCGCGACCGTTTAGGTCTCGGGTTTCGTGTCCACCGGGAGCGCAGGCGTCTCGCCTGCCTTCTTAGATCAACCCGCGCCGCCGCTGGCACCGAGGGACTCGGGCCGGAAGCTGGAACGGAAGGTTGCCTTCAGATAATCGCGATTCATGCGCGCGATGAAATCGTGCGAGATCAACTTCGGACACGCCGCGCTGCACTCGTATTGATTGGTGCAGTTGCCGAAGCCGAGTTCGTCCATCGTGTGCACCATTGCCAGCACGCGCTTGTCGCGCTCGGCCTGGCCCTGCGGCAGCAAGCCGAGGTGGCTGACTTTCGCCGCGACGAAGAGCATCGCGCTCGCGTTCTTGCACGCGGCCACGCACGCGCCGCAGCCGATGCACGTCGCCGCGTCCATCGCGAGATCGGCATCGGGCTTCGGAATCGGAATGGCGTTCGCATCCGGCGCGGAGCCGGCGCGCGCGGTGATGAAGCCGCCCGCCTGCTGGATCTTGTCGAAGGCACTGCGGTCGGTGACCAGATCCTTGACGATCGGAAACGCCTCGGCGCGGAACGGCTCGACGGTGATCACGTCGCCATCGCGGAAGCTGCGCATGTACACCTGGCAGGTCGCGACGCCCTTACCCGGACCGTGGGCCTTGCCGTTGATCGTGCACGAGCACGTGCCGCAGATGCCTTCGCGACAGTCGTGGGCAAACGCGATCGGCTCCTCGCCCTTGGCGGTGAGCTCGTCGTTCACCACGTCGAGCATCTCGAGGAACGACATGTTCGGATTGAGATCCTTCGACTGGTAGTCGACGAACTTGCCCGGGGCTTTCGGGCCAGCCTGCCGCCAGACGCGCAGCGTCACGCTGAAAAGCTGAGTGGTGTTTTCGGCAACCATGATGAAAAGAGGAGTCGAGGAGTCGAGAAGGCGAAGGGTCGAAGAGCCGGACTAGGACGAAGCACGGCGCGGGAAAGGTGTCTTGGAACGTGGAACGGCAAGCGACTGGTTAAGCGCGCTGAGTTGCGCGGTCACCTCGGAAGTCTGCCCCAAAAGTGAGTCCCGCGTTTCGAGCGTCAGAAGGCCGGCATCCGTGGCAATGTAGAGCAGGGAGGCGACTTCCATCGCCGAACCGTAGGCGATTTCAAGAAAATGGGCGAAGTCCGCGTCCGAATTGCGCCCACTGCCTTCGGCGATGTTCGCGCTTACCGAAACCGCCGCGCGCCGCAGCTGCCCGGTCAGTCCGAACAGCTCATCCTTCGGGAAGGCCTTGGTGAGGGAATACACTTCGCCCGCCAGTCGACGCGCCGATTGCCATACGGTCAGCTTCTCGAAACGAAACTGTTTCTTGTACGGCATCTCGACTCCTCGGCTTGTCGACTCCTCGACCTGGGCAATCATTTGTAGCTGCGCATGCTCGGCTTCACGAACTCGTAGTTCAACGGTTCGATGTTCCGCAACGGCGGGCGGCCGGGACCCTGAAACTCCCACGCGGCGACGTGCGAGAACTTCTCGTCGTCACGTTTGCACTCGCCGTCCGGATGCTGGTACTCCTCGCGGAAATGTCCGCCGCAGCTCTCCTCGCGCGTCAGCGCGTCGAGACACATGAGTTCGCCGAGCTCGATGAAGTCGGCCACGCGGCCGGCTTGCTCGAGGGACTGGTTGAGCGTGTTGGCGGAGCCGGGCACGCGGACGTTGGCCCAGAATTCCTCGCGCAGCTCGGGAATCAGCTTCAACGCCTTTTCCAGGCCGGCCTTCGTGCGCGCCATCCCGCAGAATTCCCACATGATCTTGCCCAGCCGCTTGTGATAGTGGCTGACCGGCTCCTTGCCCTTGTTGTCGAGGAAGCGCTGCGTCATCGCGACGACGTTCTGCTCGGCCGCCTTGAACTCGGCGCCCTCGGCGCTCGGCCGCGAACCCGGCTTCTGCGTGGCGAGATAATCGCCGACCGTGTACGGCAGGACGAAGTAGCCGTCGGCAAGACCCTGCATCAGCGCGCTCGCGCCGAGGCGGTTGGCGCCGTGGTCGGAGAAGTTGGCCTCGCCGAGCACGAACAGGCCCGGGACGTTGGACATCAGGTTATAGTCCACCCACAGGCCGCCCATCGTGTAGTGCACCGCCGGATAGATCCGCATCGGCGTCTTGTACGCGCTCTCGCCGGTGATCTCGTGGTAGATGTCGAAGAGATTGCCGTAACGTTCGCGTACGCCGTTCTCGCCGAGACGGCGAATGGCGTCCGAGAAATCCAGATACACGCCAAGTCCGCTCGTGCCCACGCCGCGACCTTCGTCGCACACGCGTTTCGCCGCCCGGGACGCGATGTCGCGCGGGCAGAGATTGCCGAACGCCGGATACATCCGCTCGAGATAGTAATCGCGATCGTCCTCGGCGATCTGCGCGGGATCCTTCCTCGCGTCCTCCTTCTTCTTCGGCACCCAGATGCGGCCGTCGTTGCGGAGCGATTCCGACATCAGGGTCAGCTTCGACTGATAGTCGCCGCTGACCGGGATGCAGGTCGGGTGAATCTGCGTGTAGCACGGATTCGCGAAACACGCGCCTCGCTTGTAGGCCCGCCAGATCGCGGTGGCGTTGGAGCCGCGTGCGTAGGTGGAGAGATTGAAGACGTTGCCGTAGCCGCCGGTCGCGAGCACCACGGCGTCCGCCGCGTGCCGCTCAATCGCGCCGCTGATCAAATCGCGCGTGATGATGCCCTTGGCCTGGCCGCCCACGACGACCAGATCGAGCATTTCGCTCTGGGAATGGAGTTCGACCGTGCCCGCGCCGATGGCGCGCGAGAGCTGCGAGTAGGCGCCGAGCAGGAGCTGCTGGCCGGTCTGGCCGCGGGCGTAGAAGGTGCGCGACACCTGCGCGCCGCCGAACGAACGATTCGCGAGCAGTCCGCCGTATTCGCGGGCGAACGGCACGCCGGTCGCGGCACACTGGTCGATGATGTTGACCGAGACCTCGGCGAGCCGGTGGACGTTGGCCTCGCGGGAACGATAGTCGCCCCCCTTGATCGTGTCGTAGAAGAGGCGGTAAACGCTGTCGCCGTCGTTCTGGTAGTTCTTCGCGGCATTGATGCCGCCCTGCGCGGCGATCGAGTGCGCGCGGCGCGGGCTGTCGTGAAACACGAAGCACTTCACCTTGTAGCCCAGGTCGGCGAGCGTCGCGGCACAGGAGCCGCCGGCGAGGCCGGCCCCGACGACGATCACCTCGTATTTCCGCTTGTTGGCGGGATTGACGAGCTTGATGTCCACCTTGTGCTTGCGCCATTTGTCAGCAAGCGGGCCGGAGGGAACCTTGGAGTCGAGCGTGGCCATGGGAGCGCGCTGCGCGCGAGTTGTACGTTAAAGGCTGCGGGTTGAAAGTGAGGAGCCGGTCAACGGGGCGCCGCCGTCGCGGCCAGAGCCGTGCGCGGCTGGAGTTTACCGACCAGGACCGCGCCGGGAATCGCGAGATTGCCGACGAAATAGACGATGCAGAACACGAGCGCTACCGCGCGGAGTGCAGCGGACCAGCGGGCCGTCCGCCAACCCATCGTCTGGAAGAGACTGTCGATCCCGTGCAGGAGGTGGAAGCTCAGCAGGCCCACGGCCACGATGTAAAACAGCGACACGACCTTGTTCTCGAAACCGTGAATGACCATCGAGTGCACGTCGGCAACCTTGGTGCCGGCGGCCACCACCGGGAAGCCCGCCACGCGGTACTCATGCTGCATCGTATAAGCCGGCAGGTTGTCCTTGTAAGTGGCCGACTGCGCCGCGCCCAACGTGAAATGGGCCAAGTGATACACCACGAACGCCAGCACGACATAACCCGTCAGGCGCATCGTGCGCGAGGCGAGGGTCGCCCGGATGGTGTGCTTGAAGCCGTACTCGCCGCCGCGCGCCTTGCGGTTTTCCAGCGTCAGGACGGTCGCGGCCCAGATGTGAATGAACACCGCGACCAGCAGGCCGATGCGCACAACCCAGAGGAGCGGACCCAGTTGGTGCAGGAACTGGGCGTAGCCGTTGATGTGGTCGGGGTCCTGGAAGACCTGGAGATTGCCCACGAGGTGGCCAATGACGAAGCCGATCAAAACCACGCCGGTGACGGCCATGAGAATTTTCCGGCCGATGGACGAGCCAAAGAGTAAGCCAACTAGATTCATCGCAAGATTTCGCCGTTGGGGTGGTTAGCGCAAAACTCTGAAAATTTCTGAGAGCACTCAGCCGAAGTAAAGACACGCGGTCATGAACGCACGCTTATTAGCCACCCTAACCTCGGAGAGAAGGGGCGGAGGCACTGCGGACGGTTGAGAGCTCAGAGCGCAGAGTTGAGGGTTGAGAGCTGAGAGTTGAGAGAAACGCGCTTCGGCGATCTCACTCCGCAACAGGATCAGCTCCAGCCTCGGTAGATTGATTCAGTCCATTCTGCTTATTCTGTCCAATCCCTCCGCGGCATCAGCGCGACCCGCCCCGTTCGCGCCACACCTGCTCGAACATCATGAGCGCATTGAGCGCCAGGCCGTGGACGATTGCCCCCGCATGAGCGAGCGCCAGGACCTCGGCCACCGTCGGCGTGGTGACTTGCAGTTCTTCGTCGGTGTCCCATTCCAACTCGTGGGCCCGCTCCGCGCCCTCCACCAGAACGAAATGGCAGCGGTTCGCCTGAATCGCGGGGTTCGGATGAACGTTCCCGAGTAAGCGCGCCGAGGCGCCATGAAACCCAGTCTCCTCGCGCAATTCGCGCAGTCCCGCCGTCACGGGATCCTCGCCCGCCTCCATCACGCCACCCGGCACCTCGAGGGAAAACTCGTCGATGCCGTAACGGAACTGCCGCACCAGCACGATGCGTTCGTCCGTCGTAACCGCCACGACATTGACCCAATCCGGCGCGTGAATGACGACGAATTCGCGTTCGGTGAGACGGACTGGATGCCGATAACGCGTGCCCCGTACTTCGAACACCCGCGTCTGCAATTGCGAGCGCTGGCCGAGTTTTTCCCAACGCGACGGCTGCGGTGAATCTGAACTCATCGGGGCAGAAAAAAGCCCCCCGCCGGAAGGGCGAGAGGCTTTTCAAAAGATTCGAGGGTCGGAAAACTTACTTCTTCGGCAGTTTGATCTTCTGGCCGACCTTGAGACCGGTCCAGCTGACGCCGGGATTCACGGCCTGCAGATCACCGAGGGAAACACCGTTGGCGGTGGCGATCTTCACGCCGCTGTCGCCGGGCTTGACGATGTACTCGCCGGGACCGGCTTCAGCCGGAGCGCCCTTCTTGCCCTTTTCCTTGCCCTTTTCCGCAGCAGCCACGAC
Source organism: Terrisphaera buseokensis (assembly GCF_047521145.2). Lineage (GTDB taxonomy): Bacteria > Verrucomicrobiota > Verrucomicrobiia > Opitutales > Opitutaceae > ER46. Next base: position 6,650,597 of record NZ_CM134186.1, read on the forward strand.
GGGCTTCTTGGCGGCATCCTCGAGCTTCGTGACCGAGGCGCGGAGCTCACCGAGGAGCGGCCCGACCTGATCAAAGCCGGCCTGGGTCTGGGACCGCAGACTCGCAAGTTCCTTGGACGTCTTGTCGGCCGACGTGGCGGCTGCGTTCGCCGTCGCTTCGAGGGCCTCCACCTTCGCGAGTTTGCCCTCTTGCTCAGCCAGGGTCTTGTTGACCTTGGACAAGGTAATTGCGGCATAACCGCCAAGCAGCAAAGCGATCACGCCAACAATGATGGCGCCGACCGGAAGCATGCTATTATTTTCGCGAGAAATGGTATCCATGGAGGGAGGTGAAAGCGCGAGAAGAAGGCGGAATATACGACGAGGCAAGAAGAGATTATCCACAAGTGACGGGATGCACCGCCGCCCGGAAATTCACCTTATTTTACCGTGGCTCGAATCGTACGCCTCGCCTCGTGCCTCACCGTGAACCACGCCCGCCGTCGCCCCTGGGCTCGTTGCCCCTCGCAACCGGCGGTTCGTCGAGACGGTCGTTGACAAGCCCGAACCATGGCCAACGGTTCGACCTTCGTCGTCCGGGGTGTAGCTTAGCCTGGTAGAGCGCCTGGTTTGGGACCAGGAGGTCGCAGGTTCGAATCCTGTCGCCCCGACCACGAAAACACCGCCGGTCGACAACCGAGGCGTGAGCGGGTGCTTCGTTTTCAATCGCCAAACATTTTACAGGAGGCAACCGAGGCCGCAGAGAACAGCAGCACTCGGTCACCTGCACAGTGTCCCGCGAAATCCAAGGGACACGCTCCGGCGGAAGTCTTACAAGAGAAGACCCATGAAATCCGCTCTCAGTTGCCTCAGTTGCCTCCTGTAAAATCCCCGGCCCGAAAGTTCTCGCCTGAGGTCCGCGTCAAGCCGCTATCAACCCCCAACCCGAGACTTTCAACTGCCTGGGTCGGCTTAGAACGTCCCCTTCACGCCCAGCGTGAGCTGCACGCCGTGCGTCATTTCCTGATACCGCCGCGCGTAGCCGGGGGTTTGTGAACCGTAGCGCTCGAGAATTTCCGGTTTGTTGAGGATGTTCTGCGCGTTGAAATACAGGAACAGTTCGCGGCGCAGCTGAAAGTCGACGCTCACATCGAGCGTCACACGCCCGCGAACAAACTCGTACGCATCGGGACCGAGCGCCGGCAGACTCGCCCGTTGCTGCGTCCCGCGGTAGTTCCATCGCGCCATGGCGGAAAACGGCTTCCGGCTGAAACTGACACCCCAGTTCGCGCTCTCCGGGACAAAGCTGTCGAACTCCGCGTCCTTGCTGCCGTCGAGATCGAGCTTGGTGCCGTTCGCGAACGCCTGGAAATAACTGCCCCACCGGCCGAGCGCGCGCAACGAGTGGCGGACATTGAACTCCACACCCGTCACGCGCGCGGTCTCGGGCAGATTGTAGGTCGTCGAAAGTCTCCAGCCGAGGTAACGCGGATCGAGATCGAGCAACGCGAGATCGGCCGCGGTCGCGAGCTTCACCACATTGCCGAAGAAATTTTTGATGTCCTTGCGAAACACCCCGGCGCTGAACAACCCGCCCTGCGCCGTGTAGTACTCGAGCGACAAATCGAAATTGTCCGCCGACCACGGCTTGAGGCCGGTGTTGCGCACGGAGATTCGACCCGGGATCTGATCGGGATCGGGCACATTGTCATCGAAGTCGGTCTCGTCGATGGTGGCGTTCGGCACGAGATTGGTGAAATCAGGCCGGCCGTACGTGCGCGCATACGCGCCGCGCAGGAGGAAGTTCTCCTTGAGATGATACGTCAGGTGCACGCTCGGATAGTAGCCGTCGTAGGTGCGGTCCGCGCGGAAGCCGCGATCCTTCCGCGTGAGCCGGAGCTCTTCCATCGAACCGACCGCGCCCGCTTCCGTGCGCCGGATCCGCGCGCCATTCGCGGCGTGCGCGAAGCCGCCGGCGGCATCGCGCAGCCAGACCGCATTCGGATCAAAACTCACGCCCTCGCCCTGCGCGGAGGTGCGCTCATAGCGCACGCCGGTGAGCACCTTCAGGCGGTTGTGGAACAACCCCAGCTCCGCCTGCACGTAACCGGCGGCCACATCCTCCGCGAGGCGCTCGGAATTCGTCACGCGGAACTGCTCCTCCGTCACCTGCTGCGCCGGCGTCTTGCTCCACAGCGCGGGATTCGCCTGGTACGCGTCCCAAGCCTTGTAGTGCGAGACGAACGGCAGGTTGCTGAAGCCGAAATACTCCGGCTGACCGACGTAGTTGGTCATCCGATACGGAGTCGGCGCGTCGGGCGTGGCGGCGTTGCCGTCGGGGCCGTTGTACGTCCAGTTGATGCTCTCGCGCCGGACATCCCGGACCTTCGTGCGCGCCATGCCGCCGGTCTGCAGACCGGCGGGGAACGGCAGGAAGTCGAGGGAGCGGCGGACATCCAGCTTCACATTCGTCAGCGCGTCGCGGATCGGCCGGGGCGTCGATTGCGCCGTGTTCAGCCGGTAGTTGTTCAGATCATAAAGATCGACCTCGCGGTTGCTGTTGTCGAAGGCGCGGATGCTCCAGGGGCGCAGTTCGTTCACGTTCGCGAGCGTGACGCGCACGGGATTCGTCAGCGCGATGCCGAGGGTGCGGAAACGCCCGTCACGGGTATCCTGATACCCGCCCTCGGAATTCGACTTGCCGAAGCCGGCCATGACGCGCCAGGTGCCGTTGTCGAAGCGGTAGCGCAGGCTCGCCGCCTTCGTATCCAGTTTCTGGACGACCGAGGCGCCCAGGCCCATCAGGGTGACGCCGCCGCGGCCCGTGGCGCCCTGGGTGGAGGTTTCATCGAACACGAGCGGAACACCCGTGGCGGGCGTCGGCGTGCCATTCGTGCCGGTCGTGAACGCCATCGACGCATTGGAGCGGTCGGAGATGAACTGGCTGCGCTCGAGGCTGAGCGACAGCACGCCGCTGGGATGCGGGCGCCAGTCGGCCTTCAACGCGACGGAGCTGCGGGTGTTCACGCGCGGCACGCTGATCAACTGGTAGCTCGACAGGAACGGCCGGCCGAACGATGCCGCCGTGCCCGCCGCCGTGGCGGTGTAGCCTTTCGTCGAGCGCTGCTGCTCGATGAAGCGGTTCTGCGACTGCCCGGTCACGACCAGGCCGAACGTCTTCGTGACGGGCAGCGTGTAGTCGAAGCTTACGCTCGGCCGCACCTTGTAGATCATGCGATCCGACGTGGCCGGCTCCTGCTGCAGGCTCAGGCGGGAATCAATGCCTGCGAGGCTCACGCTGTAGCGCAGCTGCGCGCTCTTCCGCTCGAACGCACTCTTGCTGACCATGTCAATCGAGCCCGACATCGAGTCCGCCGGCGTCGAGGGCGTCGGCACCTTGGTGACCTCGAGCCGCGAAATGTTGTTGATCGAAACCTCCTTGAACTGAAACACCCGCGACGCGCCCTGCGGGTTGCCGGTGTTCGCCATTTCCATGCCATCGGTCGACAGCACCGCCATGCTGCTGGGAAACCCCCGCACGGCCACCGAGGCGACGGAGCCGCCGGACTCGGTGTCGTATTCGGCCGTGATGCCGGGCAGGAATTTCAGGAACTCGCCGACGTTGCCGTCCATGACGTCGCCCATCGCATCGGCCGCGATCACGGTCTTGATGTTGGGCGCGAACCGCTGCTCGTTGATCGCGATCGCCTCGCCATCGGTCTCGCGCGACGTCGCCACGACAAAGGAATCCAGCTTCACCGTGCCGTCGGGGCCGTAGCGGGCGGCGCTGGTCAGCGCGACATCGCGCTCGTGATTGCGATCCGGCGCGACGGTCAGCGCGATCTCCTGGGCATCCAGGCCGGTGAAGAAGACGTCGAGCACCACCGGGCCGGCCGCAACCCCCGCCAGCCGGTAGCTGCCGGTCTGATCGGTGAACGCCACCTGCTCGGTGCCGCGCACCGCCACGCGCACGTTGTTGAGGTACTGCCCCGTCACCACATTCTGGATGCGGCCGGAGATGCTGCCGGTGGGTACGGCGGCCACGCCCAGCGCAGCCAGGGACAGAAGCATGAAAACGACAACGACGGCGCGGAGGCTCGAAACAGGTGCACGCATGGTGAACGGGGGGTTTGGGTGAACCGGAGGCAGAACGGGGCGAGGCGCCGCGGCCGGTCACGCGCGCGGTGCACCCGCACCAGACCACGAGGACAACGATCAAGTCTAGCCTGGATCGCATGAGCCATGATTTCCCGGGAGCATGCCGTGGATGGAGGGTAAGTCGGCTCAATGCCTGCGTCCGGGGGCGGTCGCGGTCCCGGCTTGCGGCGACGCTTCGCCCGCCTTCCTCTGTCGGCACCGTCTCATGCCGCGTCTGCCCTTTTCCGACCTCGTCAGCGAGCTGCACCGCGTGCTCGTGCGCCACGGCCTCGCGGATCCACGTGCCGCCCTCGTCGCCCGCCTCTTCGCCGAAAACCAGCGCGACGGCGTCTTTTCCCACGGCCTGAACCGGTTTCCGGGGTTTGTCGCGCTGCTCAAGAGCGGACGCCTTGACCCGACCGCGGACCCCGTGCGGGTCGGCGGGCTGGGCGCGTTGGAAAAGTGGGACGGCCGGATGGGCGTCGGACTCTGGAACGCCCATTTCGCGATGGGACGCGCGGTCGAGCTGGCCCGGCTGCACGGGATTGGATGCGTGGGCCTGCGCAACACGAATCACTGGATGCGCGGCGGCGCGTACGGGCTGCAGGCCGCCGACGCGGGCTGTATCGGGATTTGTTGGACGAACACGATTCCGTTGATGCCGCCCTGGGGCTCAGCCGACGTCGCGATCGGCAACAACCCGATGATCATCGCGGTGCCGCGGCCGGACGGCCACCTGCTCCTCGACATGGCGATGAGCCAGTTCGCCAACGGCAAACTCGAGGTGCTCAAACGCCAGGGCCGTGAAACACCGATCGCAGGCGGCTTCGATCGCGAGGGAAAGCTCACGCGCGATCCGGGTGAGATTCTCGCGTCGCGTCGGCCGTTGCCGATTGGCCATTGGAAAGGATCGGCTCTGGCCGTCGTGCTCGATGCGGCAGCGGCCTTGGTGTCCGGCGGCCAGGCCTCCCATCAGATCGCGCAACAAGGCACCGAGTATGCCGTGTCGCAGGTCTTCATCGCGATCAACGTCACCGCACTGGCCGGCGCGGGCGAAATTGAAGCGGCCGTGAACGCGCTCGTCGATCACCTGCACACCGCCGCGCCGCTCGTCGCCGGCGAACCGGTCCGTTACCCGGGCGAGGGCATGCTGCGCGTGCGGCGGGAAAGCGAACAGCTGGGTGTGAGCGTTGAGGAACGGCAGCTGACGGAGTTGCGCGATCTTTAAGCGGGCGACGAGAACGCCTGCGTGACGGCAGGTCGGCTGGTCACCAAGCCGCCGCGCTCACCCTTACGAAACCCGGAAAGCGGCGCGTTGGAGACAACGCGCCCTGCCTTGCTCGACGCCCGCCCAGGCCCGCGCTGCGGGACCGTTCACTTCGTCACTTCGCCCGTGGCCACCAGCAGTGTGGCCTTGGCGCCGGTGGCCTCGTCGATCCACACGATGCGCTCCCGTCGGTCCGCCTCCGGACCGCCCACGGAGTTCGGCAACGGTCGCCCTGCGACGACGAAGTACGGTCCGGCGTCGATAAATTCCCCGGGATCCGCCAGTCCGGTGGCCGCCTGCCACGCGACTCGACCGTCCAGGGTCAGCCGGATGACCTCCCACGGTTCGGCCTCGCCGAGCCGACGCTTGGCCAGCACCAGCGCCGAGGCCGGCTCAGTCAGCTGCCACGGCGTCCAGCCATGACGCAAAAGAAACCCGCCCTGCACGAAGCTGGCATCGCCCGTGCGCGCCACCGCCTTCGGGTCGATCACCGCGTAACGATCGTCGCGCTGATAGGGCGCGCGATACAGCGATCGCGCGACGTTGCCCGACGGCCGGGAATCCTCGGTGATCCACTTCGGCTGCTGGTCCCGCTCCGACTCCGAAAGGAGGCCGAACCACTGTCCGTCCCTGGTGAGGAGATGCTGCTTCATCTGGTTGTACGGCGACGTGAGCCTCCGCCCTTGCGCCGGCGTCGTGATGAAATCGAACCGGTGATCGGCGAGACTCGCAAACGTCGTGACCGGCAGATCCGCGGCAGCCACCGGCGAGAGCGCGAAACGCATCGGGTCGACGAGATAGAATCGCGCATCCCGGCCCCGGATCAACAGTCCCGCGGGCGAGGCCAGCACCTTGAACTGGGTAACCTCGCGTGGCATCAGGTCCGCGGCCGCCGGGTCGGTCCGGCGCAGCGCCGCCTCGTCACCACGCACCTCAAGGTTCGGCAATGCCCGCGCTTCGAGTTGGTGGTGCCACAACCACAGCATGTCGCCGACCACCCCGACGATCTGCGGCGCCGGCCGCCCTTCGCCGCGCTTGAAATCGCCAAGCAGCACCTCGCGAGCGATCGCGCCGCCGGGCAGCGTACGGACGTGCAGACGATACCGATAGTACGTGTCGGTGGTGTAGCTTGAGTTTCTCCCCGGGGACACACGCCGCTGCTGCGCCCGCTCTTCGGCCGAGACATAGCACAGCACCCAGGAGTCGCCGGGCTTTCCCGTCCAGAGATGGCCCACGTGCACCGGTCCCGCCACCTGGACGTCCTTGGTTAGGAAAACCAACCCGACGAAGGCGGCGAAGACGAGGATGCCGGCGGCGAAGAAAACCTTTTTCACCGCGGCAGCCTGGGCCCATGCGCGCCGCTTGCCGAACGCGAAATCAAACGCGCGCCAGAAAACGGGCGTGGGCCATGGAGCGGACGCTTCACGCGGCTTGGTCCGCGCCGCTGCCGATGGTTGTCGCTCAAATCGGAATCCGCACCTCCTGCCGTAGCGCCACCGTCCGCACCGCTTTGATGGGCAGACTTGACGCCGATGACTCGGCGCTTGCGAGCCACCCCAGGATCGTTCCGATACTGACCGCGCCCAAAAGCTCCGCGCACCGCTCGCCGACCTCGCGCCGGCCGGCTTCGTTCGCCGGAGCAGGAGGGGCAGTGTCCGCAGTTTCATCCCACCCCATGGCGTTCAGGCCGCACCCTCGCAGTACCAACAGGCGTCGTCCCATTCGTCGAATCCGCGTTTTCCCCCTGCTAAATCCCATGCGTTCCCCTGCCCTCCTGTTTCTAGCGCTGGTTGCGGCCGGCCCGCTGCTGCCGCCGATTGCCGCTCGCGACTATCGCGTGAGCGTCGGCGCCACTGACGTCGATCGCGCCGGCACCCTTGTCACCTTGGCGTTGCCCAAGGACGCGCCGAAAAATCCCGTCCTGCGCGACGCCGCGGGGAAAACACTCCCGCTGCAGGTCGACGCCGACGGCTCCGCGCGCTTCGTCGTTCCCGCCCAGAAAGCCGGCGCCGCCCTCGCCTTCACGCTCGTTTCCGGTGCGGCAACCGCTCGCGACGCCGTCAGCGTCAACCGCGATCAAGGCGACGTCCGGGTCCGCGTCAGCGGCCAGCCCCTGCTGAGCTACCGCACCGATCGCAACGTCCTGCCCCGCGCCGACATCAAGCCCGAGATCGTGCGGGCCGGTTACATCCACCCGATTTTCTCGCCGGCCGGAAAGCTCGTGACCGATGATTATCCGTCGAACCACGCCCACCATCACGGGATCTGGGCGCCGTGGACGAAGACAAAATTCCAAGGCCGCGCGCCGGACTTCTGGAACATGCAGGACAAGTCCGGCGCGGAGGAATTCGTGGCGCTCGATCGGACGTGGAGCGGCCCGGTGCACGGGGGATTTTCGGCGCGACACCAGATGATCGATCGCTCCGCCCCGCAACCGGTCGCGGCCCTGAACGTGACCTGGGAGCTGACGGCCTACGCGATCGATGCGGTCCGCGCCGTGCGGATGTTCGACCTGCTGATCACGCAGACGTGCGCCACCCCGGATCCGTTGATCCTGCCGCAGTATCATTATGGCGGATTCGGCTTTCGCGGCGCCGGCGCCTGGAACGGCCCGGGCGAAGCGGCTCGTTTCCTGACCTCCGAAGGTCTCGCCGACCGCATCCAGGGCAACACTGCGCGCGCCCGGTGGGTTTATCTCGGCGGCCAGGTCGAGGGCGGCGCGCTCGCGGGCACGGCGACGCTCGGCCACCCCGCGAACTTTCGCGCACCGCAGCCGGTGCGGCTGCACCCGAACATGCCGTACTTCAGCCTCGTGCCGCAGCAGCTGGGCGAGTTTCAAATCGAACCGGGCAAACCCTACGTAGCGCGCTTCCGTTTCGTTGTCATGGACGGTCAGCCGGATCGCACGCTGCTGGACGCCTATTGGAACGGCTACGCGCGGCCGGCGACCGGCGAGCTGACGCCGTTGTGACGGCTCACGTTCGGGCCGCCGGGCCGCACCCCGGAGATTGTCGCAACCACGGCATGGACATCGCGTCCAGGCCTTGGTTGAACCCGATCATGCGTTTCGGCTTTCTTGCGCTCTGCGGCCTGGCCGCGCTCCCCAGCCTCGGCTGGGGCCAAACGGCCTCACCCTCGATTACGCTCCATCCCTCCGGAGCCAGCGCCTACGTGGGCGACTCGGTCACGCTGACCGGCGGCGCCGACGGCGATGCGCCGCTGGCATTCCAGTGGTACAAGGGCGGCACGGCCGTCGGTGGTGCCACCGGCACCACCTTCACCGTCGCACCCCTCGCGCTCACGGACACCGCGGTCTACTATTTCATCGCGACCAATCCCTACGGCACCGCGACCTCGCTCCCGACGGCCATCTACGTCACGAAGCGCCCCCAAACGCTCTCACTCGCGCCGACCGTCACCACGGCCATCGCCGGCTCGAGCATCGTCCTCTCCGCGACGTCGTCGTCCAATCTGCCCGTGAGTCTCACGCTCGTCTCTGGTGCGGCTTCGCTCAACGGCAACATCCTCACCGGTTCCGGCGGCAGCGTGGTGGTGCGCGCCACGCAGGCGGGCAACGACAGTTTCGCCGCGGCCGAAGCGCTCGATCGAACCTACACGTTCACCTCCGGCAGCCTTTCGCCCTTTATCACGAGCCCGCCGCCGGATCAGACCGTCACCGCGGGGACCGGTGTCACCTTCCGTGCCGCGGCGATCGGCACGCCGGCCCCGACGTATCAGTGGCAAAAGGACGGCAGCGCGATCGCCGGCGCCACCACTGCCACGCTCGCCCTGGCGACCACGACGCTGGCTGACAGCGGACGCTACACGGTGACGGTCACCAATCCCGCGGGCAGCGCCACCGCCTCGGCCACGCTCACCGTCCGCGCCGCTCCCACGATCACGAGCGCACCGGTCAGCCAGACGGTGTTGGCCGGCGAGAGCGTCCGATTCAGCGTCGATGTCACCGGCTTCCCAACCCCGACGTTCCAATGGCGTCGCAATGGCACCGCGCTCACCGGCGCGACCAACGCCACGCTCGCCCTCGCCAGCGTCACCACGGCCAGCGCCGGTCGCTACGAGGTGATCGCTACGAACGCCCTCGGCACCGCCACGAGTCCCGCCGCCACACTCACGGTCACCTCGCGGGATTTCAGCGGCACCTATTTCGGCCGCTTCGCGGGCGCGACGGGCGATTTCGCGCTGCACGTTCGCGCCGATCGCAGCGCCGTTTTCCTCGGCTCGCTGCCCGGACTGCAGACGGGACTCGCAGCGCTCGCGCTGAGCGTTGAACTCAACGGCACCTTTGCGCTCAACACGGTCACGCTCGCGTCCGCGCCCGACGTCGCCGCCACCACGGCCACTCCCGTCCCCGCCGCCGCGCCCCAGCCGATCTCGCTTCGCGGCGCGCTCAACGCCGAAACCGGCGCAGTTTCCGGCACCGTCGCCGAACTGAACGCGACGTTTGACGGATCGCGGATCGCTGCGACGGGTCCCTCCGCCGCACTCGCCGGTGTTTACCGCGCGGCGCTGGTTGGCAGTGCGTCCGGCCGCGGCGACGCCATCGTGGCTGCGGACGGACAGGCGCTGCTCTTGACCGCGATCGGCACCACCTTGGATGCCGCGCGCGGCACGCTCGACGGCACCGGCCGGCTTCTCGTCACGACGTCGTCGCAGGCCGCGCTGGATCTTCGTTTCAGCGCCGGCACCCTCAATGGCACGGTCCGCACGGCAGCGGGCGTCACCGGCACGATCGCGGGCGCCGTCGAGGCCCAACTCGGGACGGAGCACATCGTGAATTTGTCCGTGCGCTCGACGACCTCACCGGCGGCAAATCTCATCACCGGTTTCGTCATCGCCGGCACCGCTCCGAAACAAGTTCTGATTCGCGCAGCCGGCCCCGCCCTGGTGCCCGCACCGTTCAACGTAGCCAACGCTCTGGCCGATCCCACGCTGCAGCTTTATCGCGGCAACCAGATCATCGGGCAGAACGACGACTGGGATACTCCGGCCGCGAATGCCGCTGCGATCACGGCGGCGGCGACGCGCGCGGGTGCCTTTCCGTTCCGCGCCGGCAGCGCCGATGCCGCCATCCTGACCACCCTGCAGCCGGGCCCCTACTCGGTGGTGGTCGGCGGCGGCAATGGCACGACCCTCGCCGAGGTTTACGAAGTACTGGCCAACAATGAGGCGCCGGGCGTGCGACGTCTCGTGAACGTGTCCTCCCGCGGCCTCGTCACGCCCGCATCGCCCCTCATCGCCGGCTTCGTGATCACGGGACCCGCGCCACAACGCCTTCTGATTCGCGGCATCGGCCCGACGCTCGGCACGCCGCCGTTCAATGTCGCCGGCGCGCTCCCGAATCCGCAGCTCACGCTTTTCCGTGGTGCGACGCCTGTGCGGACCAACGACGATTGGTTTCGCGATGCCGAAGCGGCGTTGATTCGCGCAGCCGCGACGCAATCCGGCGCGTTTGCCCTTGGCCCCAACAGTCTCGATGCCGCGCTGCTTGTTTACCTCGAACCCGGCGCGTACACCGTTCAGGTGACCGGTCCGGCCAACGCCAACCAGGCCAACTCCACCGGTCTGGCCCTAATCGAGATCTACGAGGCGGCGCCCTAACACCAGCTTTGCCGGTCAGCCAGCCATACCGTCGCCCGCGAATTGGGCGAGAGGGCGCAAGCGGACAGAGTCGCCGTTGGGTGCACACCTCACATTGGACCCTGCGGGAGGAGGACCGTGAGAGGGTTTGTCGTTGTATCAACAGCCATGGCTTTTCCCTTTCTCTGATTGTCGTGGCTGCGAGCGCCAGCGAGTGGCGGTCCATCCGCTCGCTGGCGCTCGCAGCCACGACCAAGCTGCAGAAGCAAAAGCCATTTGGTACTACCGCGGAGATTCGCGTCCATCCGCGTGATTCGCGGGCGGTTTGCCGTCTCGACGGCTGATCGCGTTTTCAGCCCACAAAAAAGGCCGCACGCACTGCGCACGGCCTGAGCTTTAGGCGGACCTTGCTTCCCGCGGCGGCGAGCGCCAGCGGGGGAGGAAGATCGGTGGATCTTACTTTTTCGCGCCCGGCAATTTCAGCTGCAGGCTCGCGTCGGTCGCCGCCGCCGGTGCCGCCGCGGCCGGAGCCGGAGTGGCGGGGAGCGTGGCGCGCAGGGCAACGGCGCGTTGCGCCCAAGGCCCCATCGGATCGAGCTGATTCAACTGGTCGACGTACTTCTGTGCTTCGGTCGCATTGGCGGCTTCGACGGCGAGACTCGTCAGATGATACGCGGCCTCGGCGCGGAGCGCCTTGAAATTCTTGGCGTCGTCCGCCAGCGCCTTCAGTTCGCTCGTGGCTTCCGCGACCTTGCCCGCCTGGGCTTTCGCGAGGGCCTGACCTAGCTTGGCGCGAACCGCGAGCGGGCCGTCCTTCAACACGCCGATCGCCTTCTCGTAACCGGCGACGGCGTCGGCCGACTTGCCGGCAGCGTAGGCCTCATCGGCCATGCGAAGCTGTGCAATCCCGCTGAGCGAATGCCCGGGGTGCGCCGCACTGAAAGCCTTCAGCTGATCGTTCGTCGTGGCGGCAGCGTAGGCCTTCTCGACATCGAGCTCCTTGCCCTGCGCCATGCGATCCCAGACGCCCTTGCCGACAATCCCGACCAGAATCAGGCCGCAGACGCCGTAAACGAGCGTGCGATTGTTCTTCCAGAACAACTGCATCTTGTCCTCGAACGACACCGCGGTGGTCGCATCGACTGCGACGAGGTTGCGGTCGTCACCGGCAGGCTTCAAATCAGAGGGAGGAGTGGCGGCCATGGGCATGCGCGAGGGTTTGAACTTGGAAACCGGCAACGAGAGCAAATGCCAGCTCCCCTGTAAATGAAGGAAATCAGCTCAAAACGCCTCCCTTGCAACCGGCCCCAGCGCGGGCAGGGGCGCTGGGCGGCGAATTCGCAGCCGGCCACCGGAGCCCGGACGAGCTCGGCGCGAGCCGGCGCGATGAAAAAAGTGCCGAGTTGAGAGCTGAGTGTTGATGGACAAACCCGCCGTACAATCGACCACGATAGACGGCATGCTGCACCGCCGAACGCCGGTGCAGCGCCCTCTCAACTCTCATCACTGAACTCTCAACTGCTTCCGCTCCCCTCAGACCTTCGGTCCGCCTTGCGCGAGATTGCGCGCGCGGAGGCGCAGGCCGTTGAGGCGGATGAAGCCGGTGGCGTCGCTCTGGTTGTACCAGCTCTTCACGCCTTCCATCGACGCGACGTTCATGTCGTAGAGCGAGTACTTCGATTTGCGGCCGCAGGTGATGATGTTGCCCTTGTAGAGCTTCAGGCGGACGGTGCCCGAAACGTAGCGCTGGCTCTCGTCGACCAACGCCTGCAGCGCCTCGCGCTCGGGGGCGAACCAGAAGCCATAGTACACGAGCTCGGCGTACTTCGGAATGAGCGAGTCGCGCAGATGCATGACTTCGCGATCCATGGTCAGCGACTCCACCTGGCGGTGTGCCTGCATGAGAATCGTGCCGCCGGGCGTCTCGTACACCCCGCGTGACTTCATGCCGACGAAACGGTTTTCCACCAGGTCGACGCGCCCGATGCCGTGCTTGCCGCCGAGCTTGTTCAACACCTTCAACACGCCCGCGGGGGAAAGTTTCTTGCCGTTCACCGCGGTGCAGTTGCCCTGTTCGAAATCGAGCTCGACGTACTCGGCCTTGTTCGGCGCGTCCTCGGGCGAGACCGACAGCTTGAACATGCCCTTGTTTTCCTTGGTCGTCGGATCGAACCACGGATCCTCGAGGATTCCGGCCTCGTAGGAGATGTGGAGGAGATTCCGATCCATCGAGTACGGCTTCTTCAGCGACGCCTCGACCGGGATCTTGTGCTTCGCGCAGTACGCGATCATCTCGGCGCGACCGGGAAACTCATCGCGGAACGTGTCGATCTTCCACGGCGCGAGAATCTCGAGCTTCGGATCGAGCGCCATGTACGTGAGCTCGAAGCGGCACTGATCGTTGCCCTTGCCCGTGGCGCCGTGCGCGACGGTGTCGCCCTTTTCCTTGTGCGCGATCTCGACCTGCGCCTTGGCGATGAGCGGCCGGGCGATCGACGTGCCGAGATAGTACTGGCCCTCGTAAATCGCGTTGGCCCGAATCATCGGGTAGATGAAGTCGCGGGCAAACTCCTCGACGAGATCGAGCGTGTAGTGCTTCGAGGCGCCGGTCGCGCGCGCCTTCTGCGGCAGGCCCTTCAGCTCCTCCTCCTGACCGATGTCGGCGGCGAAGGTGACGATCTCCGCGTCATAGGTTTCACGGAGCCACTTGACGATAACGGACGTGTCGAGTCCGCCCGAGTAAGCGAGGACGATTTTCATGGATGGACGGCGAGTGTGAGGACGCCGCCGCTCGACGCGCAAAAGAAAAAGTGAAGGGCCGGCCAGTCCGCAAAAACGCGCAGGTCCCTCGTAGTCTTACGGAGCGAGAGCTTAACAGCGCCTTTACCCCCGGTAAATTGCATGATCCGCCGCGGCCTGAATACTCGAACCCGTCAGCGAATATTATTCATTCATCCATCATGTCAGGCCTCACCATGCGTTCCTTTCTACCCTGTGCCCCGCCGCGACGGCGCAACGCGGGCTTCAGTATCATTGAAATCATGATCGTGGTCGTGATCATCTCCTTGATCGCGCTGCTGGCGCTCCCGGCGTTCAACAAGATTCGCCGGGCCGCCCAAACCAAACGCTTCGTCAATGACGTCCGCGTCTTCGCCCAAGCGTTCGAAGGCTACGCCACCATGAGCGGTTCCTTCCCGCCGAACTCCACCAGCGGCGTGGTGCCGATCGGCATGAACAGCGACCTGCGCCCGTCGGTCTGGCGGGCCACCAATTCCATTGGCGGGCTCTGGAACTGGGACAACGACGGCATGGGCCGCGCGGGCATTGCGACCACGGGAGTCACCGCGCCGCTGAGCCAGATGGTCGAAATCGACGCGCTCATCGACGACGGCGATCTGACGGCCGGACTGTTCCAGGAAGTCATTCCCGGCACGCGCTACATCTACTTCATGAAGCAGTAGGTCTCGCCGCGATAAATGCAGGCGGTCCCGCGACTGCGGGATCACCCACCTCGGCCCTACTTCCGCGCCGCGACGATGGCCGCGAGAATCGCCTTCTGCATGTGCAGGCGGTTCTCGGCTTCGTCGAAGATGATCGAGCGCGGGCTGTCGAGCACCTCCTGCATGACTTCCTCACCGGCGTGCGCCGGCAGGCAGTGCATGAAGAGCGAGTCCCGCTTGGCCGCGGCGAAGAGTTTTCCCGTCACGGCGTACGGCGACATCACGCGGATGCGTTCCTTGGTCTCCTCCTCCTTGCCCATGCTCACCCAGACGTCGGTGTAAACGACATCCGCGCCGCGCACGGCCTCAAACGGATCGGTCGTGAACTGATAGCCGCCGGCGTAACCTTCCTTCGCCAGCGCCGCGTTGAACTCCGCCGAAGGCGCGAACTCCTTCGGGCCCGACAGCGAAATCTTCATGCCGAAGAGATTCGCGCCGAGAATCCAGGAGTTGGCCATGTTGCACGCCGTGTCGCCGAGAAACGCGATCTTCCGGCCGCGCAGCGAGTCGACGAGTTTCGCGCCCGTCGTGCCCTTCGTCCAGCGCTCCGCCAGCGTGAAGGCATCGGAGTAAATCTGACACGGGTGCAGGAAATCCGTGAGCGCGTTCACCACCGGCACGGAGCCGGTGGCCGCGAGCCGCTCGACATCGCTGTGATCAAACGTCCGCACGATCAAGCCGTGCACGAAGCGCGACAACACCTGCGCGGTGTCCTCGATCGTCTCGCCGCGGCCGAGCTGGATGTCGTTGCGATTCAGGAAAAGCGGATTGCCGCCGAGCTCATGAATGCCGACCTCGAACGAAACCCGCGTGCGCGTGGACGACTTCGAAAAAATCATCGCCCACGTCTGCCCCTGCAGCGGCTTCGGCGCATTCTTCTTCCCGCGCTTCAGCTTCAACTCGCGGGCGAGCGCGAAAAGTTTCGGCAACTCGGCGCGCTTGAAGTCGGTTTCTTTGAGGAAGTGCTTCATCAGAAGCGCACGGGTGTAAACACGCGCCGCGCCGCGCACGAGTGAAAAAACGTCCCCGGTGCGGCACAGTTAACGTGGATTTCCCATCGGTAATTTCTGGGATTGTGTCCCGGGACCGCGACCGCCCCCGGTCGCCGGATCAAAAAGCGACCGGGGGCGGTCGCGGTCCCAGGAGAGTCTCACTCACTGCTCGCTCCGCTCCACCGGAAACCACCGCTTCCGCGCCGCCGCCTGACCAAGTGGGGTGTTGCCGCAACGGATCACCAAGGCCTGATAAAACGGCTGCGCCGCCTGCGGATCGCGCGCCTTCAACCAGCCTCCCGCCGTCGCGAGAATCTGCGCGGTCTCCGCGTCATCGTTCGGCAGCAACGACGCCGCCCACCACGCGAGCTCGGCCGCGCGATAACGGTAATGAAAGCGTTTCTCCGGCACGGTCTGGACCTTCAACCGTTCGAGCTCCGCCGTTGTCGGCGCGAGCACGCCGCCGGTCAGCCGCAACTCCGCGCGCCGCTGCGCCGCCGATTCACCCGCAAAGCTTCCACCCCACATCGACCAGTCGGGATCCATCTCCGTCCCGAGCAGCTCCATGCCGTGCGCCCGCGCGCACTGCGCCGCGCGCCAGAACGCCCGGCCCCGCTCGGGCGCCGGCTGCGTGAGATCAAAACCGACCCGCACGTCCCAGACGTAGCCTTCAAACCAGATCCGTTTCTCGCCGGAAAAATAAGCGGCCGCCATCTCGACCCTGCCCTCGCGCGTCAGCCGCCGCGCGAGCAGTTCGCGCAACGCCACCTCGAGATCCACCGCCCACGCCACGTCCTCCGCCTGCGATCGGACCGCAGCGACAGGGATCGGCCGCGCATCGACAAATTGCCTCAGCTCCGCGGTCGTCATCACCCGCTCCGCGACAAACGCCGCATCCTCCCAATGGCCGCCCGCCAGACACGCCGCGAGCGCGCCGGGGAAGTCGTCGCGCGCCAGGCACACCCGGCTGAGCTCGGCGGACACGCGTTTGCGATGCGGCTCGGCCAGCGTCGGTGACGCCAGCGCCCGCCGCAGGAAAGCCTCGCCGTCCGCGACTTCGCCCGCCCGCAGCGCCAGCTTCGCGCGAATCCAGTTCGCCTCGGCGGAATCGTCGGCGGCAAGCCGCACCCATTGCGTCGCGAGCGCAAACTGGCCGGCCTCGTACGCGAGCCACGCCATCCGATCCGCCTCGCGCGCCGCGCGCACGCCCGCGCGTTCCAGCGCCGCCGCCCACTCGCCCGCCCGCGCCAGCTCCTGCGAGCCGGTGCCCTCATAGCTGAGCGTGCCGCCCGTGCGGGAAATGAGATACGCCGTCACCACGCGACGCCCCACGGGATTCGTGGCAAACGCCGCCAAGTCCGCCGACGGCAACGCGAGGATCCGGGCTGCGGTGATGCGCAACGACTGGATCGCCGTCGGATCACCCGCGGCGTGCTGCTCGAGATACAACGTCAACGCCGTCGCCGCATCGTCCGCATCGAGCGCGACCCGCGCTTCCCAGCCAAGGCTCGACGTCGCGAGTCCCAACGGATCCGGCAGGCCTGACAGCGCGAGCTGACGCGCCTGACGAAAGGCCTGCGCCGCCTGCCGGCGTTCCGCGATCGGTTCGCGATCAGCCACGGCCGCGGCCTGTTTGTGCCACACGCGGCCCAGCATGAAGGCGGCCCAAGTCGATCGCCGTTTCCGCTCGGTCTCGGGCAGCGCCAACACGGCCATCCAGTGTTGCCGGGCCGTCGTCAGATCACCGCGATGCCACGCCGCCGCCCCGCGCAGGTACAACGCAAATTCAGCCGGTACGCCCGCGAGCAAATCGTCGAGCGCGCGCCCGTCATCGAGCGGATCCACCGGCCCGCTCGCGGCCGCCCGCTGCTCATCGGTCGCGTCGCGCGCCGCGGCCACGTTCTCGACGCGCCGCCGCGCTGTCTCGTAGTTCCATAACAGCTGCTGCACCCGCGCGCGATTGAATCCGCGCTCCTCGAGTCCGCGCCGCACGTCCGCCACATCAATCTCGAGCGTCGTGGCGCGCGGATTGTCGCGGTCGGCCGGCACCGCGCGCAGGGCGGGCGGCGCAATTTCGAGCCGGGCGATCTCCGCGGCGAAGAAACCCTCGGGGGCCGCGAGCAGCTCGCTCTCCGGCATCGCATAATAACTATTGGGAAACTCGGGCCCGCAGGCCACCACGGCACCCGCCAAGGCGAGCGCGACGGCGCTGCCGCATTCAAGGCGGCGCCGGCAATACAGCATCCAGGGAAACGTCATGTTCGAAGCGCAGCCAGGCGATTTTCGTTTCACGACCGGGCGCGATGGACGCGTCCGCCGGCACCTCCGCTGCACGCACGATCCCTTGCGCGTGTCCGCCGCGCGTTTCCAGAAAAAAACCAGAAATTCCGTCGGCCGCCACCACGCGCGCGCCGTCCGACCAGCGGAGCGTCACGGTGCGCGGCAACGGCTCCGTGGTTTCGCCCGCATTGCGAATCGAGATTTCCGCCAGCCGCGGCTCGGGCCAGCTCACACGCGCGTCGAGCCGTTGCACCGGCACGTCACCGCGCAGCACGGTGGCGAAGGTGATCGCGTCCCAATTGATCCGATCGCCGGCCACCGGCAGCCGAAACCAGATCACGCCCGTGCACGACGGCAGCGCGGCCGCCGTGATCGTGCGCGCGAGCCGCGTCATCGCAGCCGCGTCCGCGCGGACCACGCGCAGCTGCGTGCCCTTCGGCCACGATCGCCGCGGACCTTCCGCCGAGAGCGCGAGAAATTTTCCCGCCGCATCGAACGCCAGCACGTAGCCATACGTCGGTAGCGCGACCCGAAACGGCACGCCCGCCGCGTCCGCCTGCCGTACCCACGCCATCGCCCGCACCGGATCGCAGAGCGTGAACGGCGCGTCGGGCCCCGCCGGTTTTTCGAGCGAGTGCACCTGCAGCACAAACCCGCTCGCCGCGCGCGCCAGCTGCCGAAACTCCGCGTGTTTCAACCACGCTGGCAGCGCGGTGAACACCAGCGGCGTCTCCTTCAATCGCAGCCGCCAGGCCGTGAGCCAGGTGCGGTAGCCCGCGATCTTCGACTCCGCCGCATCGAAGTCGACCTGCAGCTCCGCCACGACGAGTCCGGCCGCGCGCGCCCGCGCCACCACGTCCACGGCGAGATCGCCGAGCGCCCGCGACGTCGCATCGTCGGCCGCGAATTTTCCGCCGTAAGCGCCGATGCGCACGGCGAGCCCGACCGGTTTGCCCCAAGCCTTCAGCGCCGTGAAATCCACCGGCGGACGTACGACCTGCATCCGGCCGCCCGTCCACGCGACTTCCGCCGCGAGCACGCAGCAGCCGTCGAGCTGCGCCTGAAATGCAGTCAACGCGGCCGTGACCTCGGGCCCGGCCTGGCGTTGCCAGACGTACGCTTCGCGCGTGGCGGCGTGGCTAGTAAGCGCGCTGAGCAGAAACGCGCCAAACGCGCGAAGAGACATGGAAGTAATCGCGGACGCCCCGCGCCGCTCAGGCCTTCGCTGTCAGCACCGCGCGGATGATCTCGACCGACTTCGCGAGCTCTTCCGGCGTGGCGTTCAACGGCGGGAGCAGCCGCACGACGTTGCCGCCCGCGCTCGGCGCGAGCAGGCCGCGCTCGCGCAGCGCCGCGATGACCGGCATCGGATCGCCCGTGAGCTGGATGCCGACGAGGTAACCGAGGCCGCGCACCGTGACGACGTGCTGCGGAAAATCCACCGCGAGCTGGCGCAACGCCGCGTGCCACGGGACGCTCTGCGTGCGCACTTTTTCCAGCAGCTGGTCACGCTCGATGACATCGAGCACCGCGAGCGCCGCGGCGCACGCGAGCGGCGTGCCGCCAAACGTGGTGCCGTGATTGCCGGGATGAAACAGCTCCGCGTACCGATCCCGCACCCACATCGCGCCGATCGGGAAACCGCCGCCGAGGCCCTTGGCCATGCCGATCGCGTCCGGGATAACGCCGGCGTATTCGTACGAGTAGAACTTTCCGGTCCGGCCCACGCCGCACTGCACCTCGTCGAGCATCAACAGGAGGTTGTGCTTGTCGCAGAGCTGCCGCAGCCCGCGCAGGAATTCCGGCGTGCACGGATTGATGCCGCTCTCGCCCTGGATCGTCTCGACGAAGATCGCCGCGGTGTCGGCATCGATCAGGTCGGCGAAGCTCTGGAGGTTATTGAGTTCGCCGAACGAAAAGCCTGCCACCATCGGCCGAAAACCCTTCTGGATTTTCTCCTGCGGCGTCGCGCTCATGCCGCCAAAGGTCCGGCCGTGAAACGCGTTTTTTGCGCAGATGATCTTGTAGCACCTGCCGTCAACGCCGCCGGCTTTTTGCACGCCGTGCAGTCGCGCCAGCTTGATCAACGCTTCGTTGGCTTCGGCGCCGCTGTTGCAGAAGAACACGCGGCCGGGCCCGGCGTAGCCTACGATCCGCCGGGCGAGTTCACCCTGCTGCGGATTGCGAAAGAGATTGCTGACGTGAATCAGCTCGGCGGCCTGGCGCTGCACCGCCGCGACCCAGTGCGGGTGACAGTGCCCGAGCGCGCTGACGGCGATGCCCGACGTGAAGTCGAGGTAGGCGTTGCCGGCATCATCCCACACCTGCGCCCCGCGGCCGCGCACGAGGGTCAGAGGCGGGCGCCCGTAATTCTTGAGCACGTGCGCGTCGTAGAGCTCGGCGGTACTGGTGCGGACGATCGAAGGAGCAGTCATTTTTGGAACCACTAATCCACACTAACGCGGCACTAATTCAAACCGAGAACCCATCCCTCACACACAGTACGGCCGAATTAGTGGCCATTAGTGTTCATGAGTGGTTTTGGAACCTCAGCCGTGCACGATTTCGGTGCCGATGCCCTTGTCCGTGAAAATCTCCAGCAGCAGCGAGTGCGGCAGCCGGCCGTCGATGAAGTGCACGCGTTGCACGCCTTCCTCGAGCGCGCGAATCGCGCTCTGCACCTTCGGGCGCATGCCCTTGTCGATCACGCCCTTTTTCTTGAGGTCCTCGACCTGGCTGATCTTCAGCGTCGAGATGAGCGAATCCGGATTCGGCGGCGCCGAGAGCAGGCCCGGGACGTCGCTCATGTACACGAGCCGCCGCGCGCGCAGGGCGCTGGCCACGCGGCCCGCAACCAGATCCGCGTTCACGTTGTACGGCTTGCCGTCGTAGCCTTCGGCCACCGGCGAAATCACGGGAATGAAGCCCTCGCCAATCTCCTTCTTGATCAGCTTCACCTTCACCTCGGTCACGTCGCCGACATAGCCGAGGTCGACCGCCCGGCCGTCATCGTCCTCGGTGAGCTTCTGGCACACGAGCACCGTGTCGCCGGGCAGACCCTTCGGCTTGCCCTTGGCGGACGCGATCGCTTCGCAGACGTCCTTGTTCACGATTTCGTCGAGCGTCTTCTTCACGACGTTGATCGTGGCCTCGTCGGTCACGCGCAGGCCGTTCACAAACGTCGCCTTCAGGCCGGACGTCTCCATCGCCTTGGTGATCGCCTTGCCGCCGCCGTGGACGACGACGACGTTGATGCCGCAGGCGGCGAGGAACGCGATGTCGTAGGCCACGCGCGTGCGCGTCACCGGATCCGGATCATCCATGAAACTGCCGCCGTATTTGACCACGAACGTGGAACCACGGAAATCCTGGATGTACGGCAGCGCTTCGAGCAGCACCTTCGCCTTGGCGGTTACTTCAGAGACATTCATCTGCGATCAAGGCGCGCGGCGCACGGCCGCGGTGTGGTGGAGGAAACGGGAAAGAGCGCTCACGATTGGCGAAGAGAAGGACGACTAAGCCACACGCGCTGCGCATTTCCATAAAAATTTTCGGAGATTGCGAAACCTCCCGCGCGCGCGCCGCGGTCATGCTGCTTCAACCCGCGTCCGCGCGGCAGTGGAAAAATTCTTCTTCACTCCGCGGCGCTGCGACCCAAGGTCTCCCGCGTGCCCAGCACAAATCTCAGCTTTCCCACTCGTGAAGCGCATCGCGCCTGGCTCGCCTCGCAGGCGGCGCTGCCCGCCGGCTTCCGCATCGGCGGCACGCGTTTCGAGTTCATGCCGAAGGAAGCACCCAAGCCGGCGAAGATGACGCTCACGCTCATTGCGCTCGAACAGCCGACGACGGCGTTCGCCGCGATGTTCACCCGCAACGCGTTTCCCGGCGCGCCGATTATCGTCGGACGCAAGCGCCTGCTCGAACCGACGCTCGGCGCCATCATCATCAACAACAAGATTTCCAATGTCTGCGCGCCCGACGGCGTCGCGACCTCCGAGCAGATCTGCGCCGCCACGGCGAAGCACCTCGGCTTCACGCCCGCACAGGTGCTGCCGAGCTCCACGGGAGTAATTGGTTGGTCGTTGCCCGCGGAAGCCATCATCGCGGCGCTGCCGAATGCGGTGAGCACGCTCGCCGGCGAGTCGATCCTTCCCGCCGCGGAAGGCATCGTGACCACCGATCTCTATCCGAAAATCCGGCGCGCCCAGGTCGGCGCGGGCAGCATCGTCGGCATCGCCAAGGGCGCCGGGATGATCGAGCCGAACATGGCCACGATGCTCGTGTACATCCTGACCGACATCGCGGTGCCGCGCGCGGAATTGCGCGCCATGCTCACGCGGGCGGTCGATGCCAGTTTCAACGCGATCAGCGTCGACAGTGACACCAGCACCTCGGACACGGTCGTCGCGCTCTCATCGAGCCGCGTGCCGTTCAATGACTGGAGCACGTTCGAGCGTGGCCTGCATCAGGTGTGCCGCGATCTTGCCGAGGACGTCGTGCGCAACGGTGAAGGCGTTCGCCACGTGATTCGCGTGACGGTGCGCAACGCCGCCAGCCTCGGTCTCGCACGTGCGGTGGGCAAGGCGGTCGTCAACGGCCCGCTCTTCAAGTGCGCGGTCGCCGGCAACGATCCAAACGTCGGTCGCCTGATCCAGGCCATCGGCAAGTACATCGGCGCGAACGCCGCCGGAACGAATCTGACGAACCTCAGCGCGCGCATGGGCGGCATCGAGATTTTCGCCAACGGCGTCTTCCAGCTCGATCCTTCGAAGGAAGCGGCGCTCGTCGCGCACCTGCGGCAGGCCGAGCTCTATCAAAGTGCGCCCGGCAAGGACGGCACCTTCACGCCCCCGATCGATTTTCCGCCGCATGAGCGCTCCGTCGAACTCGAGATCGACCTCGGCAACGGCGCCGCGTCCGCGACCGTGGTCGGCGGCGATCTCACGCACGAGTACGTGAGCGAGAACGCGGATTATCGCAGCTGAGCCCAAAACCGGAAACCGGAGAGAGGAAACCGGAGACCAAAAACCGGAAACCGGAAACTTCGTCGACGAACTCCGGAGTTTTCGCTCGATTCATACCAATCGCCCTTTGCCTTTGGACTTTAGCCGTGGCTACGAGCGCCAGCGAGTGGCCGAACGGCCACTCGCTGGCGCTCGTAGCCACGATCGATCCAGAAGTCCAAAAGCAAGGAGCGATTGGTATCAATGTCTTCGTCCGACTCCGAGTTTCCGGTCTCCGGTCTCCGGTTTCCGGTTTTACACCAGCCCCGCCGTCTCCTCAAACCCGCACCACAGGTTCATGATCTGCACGGCCTGACCGCTGGCGCCCTTCACGAGGTTGTCCTCGGCGGCGGTGATCACGAAATTGCCGGTGCGGGGATCATGGACGGCGGACATGTCGACGCGATTGGTCCCGACGACATGCGCGGTGTCGGGCGTTTCGCCGCTCGTCAGCACCTGCACAAAGGGCCGGTTCGCATAGGTGGCATTCCAGGCGGCATAGAGGCTCTCGATCGTCGCGCCCGGCGCGGCCGGCACGGTGATCGTCGTCGCGATGCCACGCCGCATCGGCGCGAGGTGCGGATTGAACTGAAGGATCGTCTTCGCCCCGGTGTGCAACGCGAGTTGCTCCTCCACCTCGGCGAGATGCCGGTGTTTCACCAGGCCGTAGGCCTTGATGCTCTCGGCGCGTTCGACGAAGAGGTACATTTCCTCGGCCTTCTTGCCGGCTCCGCTCACGCCGCTGTAGGAGTTCACCACGATGTGCTCGCGCGTGATCACGCCGGCCTTCAATAGCGGCACGAGCGGCACCAGGATGCTCGTGGGGTAACAGCCGGGCGCGGCCACGAGTTTGACCTCGGTCTTCCAGCTGGGCGCGGTCAGTTCCGGCAGGACAAACCGCGCGCTCGCCAGCAATTCGGGCGCGTGATGTTCGCCGTAGTACTTCCGATAGGTTGCGATGTCCGCGATCCGGAAGTCCGCGCTCAAGTCGATCACGCGCTTGCCGCCCGCAACGAGCGCCCGCGCATACGTCGCCGCCGCTCCATGGGGCAGCGCGAGGAAGAAGAGGTCGATGTCACTCGCCGCCAGCGCCGCCGGATCCGAATCGACAAACGTCAGCCCGTGATCGGCGCCGCGCACCGCCGGGATGACGGCCGAGAGGCGCTTGCCCGCCTGGCTGCGTGACGTCACCGCCGCAAGCGTCACCCGCGGATGGTTGAGCAGCAGCTTGACGAGGACTTCGCCCGAGTAACCGGAAGCACCGACGATGCCGACTTTCATAGCGGGACAGATTCGAGCACGAAGTGCCGGGAATCCAGATAGATTTTCGGGGCCACGAGTACAGTCGGAGCGAATCCCACCGGGAGCGCAGGCGTCCCGCCTGCAATCCGATCCCTGCAGGCGGGACGCCTGCGCTCCCAAGGCTCATACCAATCGCTCCTTGCTTTTGGACTTCTGGATCGATCGTGGCCACTCGCTGGCGCTCGTAGCCACGGCTAAAGTCCAAAGGCAAAGAGCGATTGGTATCAGAACGTGCGCGTGTAACTAAGCGTTACGACGCCGCGGCCCACGGCGAGGCTGTTGGGGACTTTACCCAGCGTCCCGGCCTTCGTGAAAGCACGTCGGCCCTCGGTGTAGGCGACGCCCAGCGTGATCCGGGCCTCGCGCGAAATCTGAAACGGCGCCGCCACACTGAGTAGCCAGTACTCACCCCAGGTCTTCACTTCGGGCGTGGCGTGGTTCGCGCTGTCTTTCCACGTGTAGGCGCCATAGGTCGCGGTGAAGTCGAGTTCGCTGCCGAGGTCTTTCAACGGCAACGCATACAGCGCGGTCAGCTCGGTGGTCAGGCCCTTCAACACAACGTCGTAGTAAAGCTTGGGCGTCATCTTTACCCCGGCGATCGTGCCGCTCACGGCGAGACTCGGCTCGAACGTTGCGCGATAGAATCCGGCGTCGGTCGGCGCCTTGGGATAGTGATACGAGGTAAAACCGGGCGTGAGCGTGAAGCCGCTTCCCACGGCAAACGTGTACGCGCCGTAGAGATCGATCTCGGGATCGGAGCTGTCCGGCACCTTGTCGCCGTTGAAGGGCACATGCGCCCACACGCCGAGCAGGCCGTCGCCTGCACTCAGCTCGACCGCGGGTTGAAAGCCGCCGTCACCGATGCGCAGGCCGCGAAACATATACTGGGAAACCACCGAAGCCGTCGCACTCACGCTGATCGGCGTGGACACCGGCAGCGCGAGTGCGGCCGTCTGCGCCCACCCCGTTTTCGCTCCGAGAGTCAGGGCAGACGCGAACCACAGCAGGAGTTTGGTTTTCATGGGTAGTTTGGGTCTGCGCCACTCTCGCATGAATGAAATCACTGCTCAGCATGAGCAAACTTCAGGCCAATTCATGCCCTTCTCTGTCATAGACGGGCCCGGTTTGGGCCGCTTGGCAAGGTTGCTGCTAAACAGGTTCGTCCGGCTCTCATCCGGGCAACACCACACTAACCTCATCCACAGCCAATGAATACACGCCACACACTAGCGGCCGCTCTCACGCTCGCCGCCTCACTGACTGCCGTCGCTGACATCAAGGTCAACGACAGCCTCTCGGTGAGCGGTTACGCCGCCGGGTCTTACCGGTTCACGGATCCCGATCCGGGTCCGTCGACCGACAAGATGGATCTGGACGCGGTGAAGACCATGTTCACGACCAATTTCAAGCCCGTCACCGGTGTCGTCAGTCTCTTCTACCAGCCGAACGCTCCGCACGACGTCACCGTCCTCGACGCGTACGCCACGGTCGACGTGGGCGGCGGCTCCACGATCACGGCCGGCAAGTTCCTCAGCTATTTGGGCTACGAGGCGTTTGACATCCCAAACATGGCGCAGATCTCGTACGCCAACGGCGACTTCCTCGGGCCGATTCCCGGCTACCACAGCGGCGTGAAGTGGGACTACTCCGACAAGGAGACCGGCTTCGGTCTCGCGCTGTTGGATTCCGTCTACTCGGGCCCCAACTACCTCAAGGGTGACGGCGAGCTGAAGCACAACGCCGGCTTCGAAGGCTATTTCGTCTACAAGGCCATTCCGGACGTCACCGTCTGGGCCGGCTTCGCGTACGACACCAAGGGCAACGTCATCCACAAGAAGGACGAGATCGTCACCTTCAACATCTGGGCGAGCTACAACCTCACCAAGGATTCCACGCTGGCCCTCGAGTTCGTCACCAAGGACGGCGGGCTCGGCGACAAGGGCACCAACTGGCTCGTGTTCTACAGCCAGAACTACAACAAGAACTGGTCGGCCGCTTTCCGCGTCAGCGGCGAGAAACTCAAGGCCGGTCCGGGTTTCACGAAGTTCACGGTTTCGCCCTCGTACAAGGTGAATGACAACTTCCTCGTTCGCGCTGAAGTCTCCTACTACGACTACACGAAGGCCGGCGCCGACACGGGCATGTTCTTCGGCGTGCAGACCGTCTTCAAATTCTAATCCCGAAGGCCCTCGAGGGCCTTCGTTTGCCGACCGGTAGCTGGTGCTTCTGACCAGCCACGGTTCCGGCTTATTCTCCGGCGGACGGTCCGCGTCGACCGTCCGCCTCAGGGCCGCCCTCACCGCGCGCCCGTTCCAGCGTTCCTCCTCCCGTTTTCGACTCCACCCGCGGGTTGCCTGGCCACTGCCGTGTCCATCGATCCGCTCCTCCGTCCACCACACCCCCAGTTATGATTAAGAAATTCACCACACTCCTCGGTGCCGGCGCGATCGCGCTCGGTGCCTCGCTCGGCTCGGCCTCGGCCGCCGAGACCGTTAAGGTCGGCGTACTCCATTCCCTGTCCGGCACGATGGCGATCAGCGAGACCTCGCTGCGCGATATCCTGCTCTTCACCTTCGACGAGATTAACGCCAAGGGCGGCGTCCTCGGAAAGAAGATTGAGCCCGTCGTGGTTGACGGCGCCTCCAACTGGCCGCTCTTCGCCGAGAAAGCCAAGCAGCTGCTCGAACAGGACAAAGTCGCCGTGACCTTCGGCTGCTGGACGTCCGTCTCCCGCAAATCCGTGCTGCCGGTCTACGAAAAGAACAACGGTCTGCTCTTCTACCCGGTGCAATACGAGGGCGAGGAAGAGTCCCAGAACGTCGCCTACACCGCGGAAGCCGTCAATCAGCAGGCCACCCCTGCCGTCGACTACTACCTCGCCGAAGGCAAAAAGAAGTTCTACCTGCTCGGTTCCGACTACGTCTATCCGCAGACCACGAATCTGGTGCTCCTCGAGTATCTGCTCAGCAAGGGCGTGAAGCTCGAGAACATCGGCGGCGGTTTCCGCAAGGACGGCGCCGGCAAGATCATCTCGGCCGGCAAGTACACGCCGTTCGGTCACACGGATTACCAGCAGATCGTCGCCGAGATTAAGCAGTTCGCCGCTTCCGGTGACGCCTGCGTGATCTCGACGCTCAACGGCGACACGAATGTCCCGTTCTTCAAGGAGTACGCCGCGTCCGGCCTCACCGCCGAGACCTGCCCGGTCGTCTCGTTCTCGATCTCCGAGGATGAATTCCGCGGCCTCCCGGCCAAGCAGCTCGTCGGTCAACTCGGCTGCTGGACCTACTTCCAGTCCATCGATACGCCGGCCAACAAGAAGTTCGTCGCTGACTTCCAGGCCTGGCTGAAGAAGAGCAACGTCCCCGGCCTCGTCAAAGAAGCCCGCGTCACCTGCTCCCCGATGGTGCTCAGCTACGTCGGTGTTTACCTCTGGAAAGCCGCGGTCGAGAAGGCCGGTTCCTTCGATGTGGACAAGGTCCGCGCCGCCTACAAGAGCGGTCTCTCGTTCAACGGTCCCGGCGGCAAGGTCACCACGCAGCCGAACATGCACGTCACGAAGAACGTCTTCATCGGCGAGACCAAGGCCGACGGTCAGTTCAAGATCGTGAAGTCCTTCAACAACGTCTACGGCGAGCCCTGGCTGAAGGGTAAGTTCAAGTAAGCCCGGCGCCGTTCATCGCTTAAGACACACGCGGGCGGACGCCGAAAGGCGTCCGCCCTTTTTGTTGGCACGGCTCTAGCATTCATGAATCGCCCTGACATGATGAATCTTTTCGCTCGATTGCTTCGCACCGCGCTGCTCCTGGCGCTGGTGACGGGCGCCGCGATCCGCGCCGCCGACACCCCGCGCCAGCTGATCGCGAACGCAGCCCTGGCGGAAGATGCGGCGAAGAAACGTGAACTCATCGGCCAGCTCATGGGCCAGGCCGATCCCGCCATTGCCACGCTCCTCGAAGCCTGGCGCACCGACGCCCTCTTCGTTTACACCGCCGCCGACGGCACAAAGGTCGCCGTCCAGCTCACCGGCGAAAAAGACGAAGCCGGCACCCAGACCGCCACGCGGATCGACACGGGAGCCGCACTCGTCGATGCCGGCGGCAAGGCGCTGCGCCTGCCCGTCGCCGATCTCACCGTCGTGGATCACTCCTCATCACTGCGCCGCGCGATGAAGGCCGTCCTCGATCTGGCCGACCTCGCCGCACCCGAGCCCGAGAAGCGGACCAAGGCCATTCTCACCATCGGTCTCGCCCAGGACGTCGAAAAGCTTCCCGCCCTTCAAGCCCGGCTCAAGATCGAGACCGATCCGAACGTGAAACGCGCCCTGCGCGAATCGATCGCGATCGCGCAGCTGAAGGACGCCCGCGACGAAACCAAGCTGGCGGCGCTCCTGGAACTCAAGGACCTCTGCTCGCTCGCGAGCACGGATTTCATCACGCGTTCGCTCAAGGAATCCGAGGCCGCCGAGAAACCCGCGCTGGTGAAAGCCGCACGTGACGCGCTCAAGGCCGTCGACGGTCACCGCTCGGCGGTTGATTTCTTCGGCACGCTGTTTCGCGGCGTGAGTCTCGGCAGCATCCTGCTGGTCGCGGCGCTCGGCCTCGCGATCACGTTCGGCCTGATGCGCGTCATCAACATGGCGCACGGCGAGATGATCGCGATTGGCGCGTACACGACCTACCTCGTGCAGAATATTTTCGGCGCGGGCATCACGATTCCCTTCTTCGGTTTCAGCCTGCCGATCTTCGGCCTCAACCTGACCGGCGCCGCTTACCAGTGGTATTTCATCGCGGCGCTGCCCTGCAGCTTCGTCGTCGCGGCCATCGTCGGCATCGGCCTCGAACGGAGCGTGATTCGCTTCCTCTACCGCCGCCCGCTGGAAAGTCTCCTCGCGACGTGGGGCGTGTCGCTCGTGATGCAACAGGGCCTGCGCCTGATGTTCGGCGCGAACAACGTCCAGGTTTCCAGCCCTTCGTACCTCAGCGGCAACTGGCTGGTGAACGACGTCATCCTCGGCTGGAACCGCGTCTTCGTGATCGGCTTCGCCATCCTGATCGTGTTCGGGATGTGGCTGGTGCTGACGAAAACACCGCTCGGCCTACTGATTCGCGCCTCGATGCAGAACCGCACGATGGCCTCGTGCATGGGCGTGCGCACGGAGCGCGTGAACATGCTGACCTTTGGCCTCGGCAGCGGCCTCGCCGGACTCGCGGGAGCGTTTCTCAGCCAGATTGGCAACGTCGGTCCTTCGCTCGGCCAGGGCTACATCATCGACTCCTTCATGGTCGTGGTCGTCGGCGGCGTCGGTAGCATCGGCGGCACGATCCTCAGCGCGTTCGGCATCGGCGGCATCGATCAGGTCCTGCAACAGTATCTGCCGTACGTGGCGCCCGGCCTGACCTGGGTGCCGGGCATCGGCAGCTTCCTGCAGAATCTCGCCCAGGACGCCGCGGTGTTCGGCAAGATTCTCGTGCTCGCCGGCATCATCCTGTTCCTGCAATGGCGGCCCGCCGGCCTCTTCGTCACCCGCAGCCGCAGCCTGGAAGACTAACCCCGATGAGCACGCCTCAAGTCCGCCGGATCGAACTCATCGCCGTCGCCGTCATCGCGATTCTGCTCATCGTCGTGGTGCCGCTGTTGCACGCCAACGGCGTGATCAGCAACTTCACCATCGGCGTGTGGGGCAAATATCTCTGCTACGCGCTCCTCGCGATCTCGGTCGATTTGCTCTGGGGTTACACTGGTCTGTTGTCACTGGGCCAGGCGCTGTTCTTCACGCTCGGCGGTTACATGCACGGCATGTACCTGATGCGGATGATCGGCGATCTCGGTCAGTACAAGAAACCGATCCCCGACTTTCTCGTGTTCCTCGGCTGGGAACGGCTGCCGGCGTTCTGGGAACCGTTCGCGAGCTTTCCCTTCGCGCTGACGATGGTGTTCCTCGTGCCCGGCATCATCGCTTACATCTTCGGCTTCCTCGCGTTTCGCTCCCGTATCAAGGGCGTGTACTTCTCGATTTTGACGCAGGCGCTCACGTACGCGGCGTCGATCATGTTTTTCCGCAACAATCTGCTCCTCGGCGGCAACAACGGGTTCACGGATTTCAAATTCATCCTCGGACACAGTCTCGCCGACCCCGCCACCGGTCGCTGGCTCTACATCGCGACGGCCGTGACCGTGCTGCTCGCCTACCTGTTCTGCCGCTGGCTCAGCAAAACGAAATTCGGCCTCGTGCAGCAGGCGATCCGCGACGGCGAAAACCGCGTGCTCTTCAGCGGCTACGCCACCGCGCATTTCAAGCTCTTCATTTTCGTCGTCGCCGCGCTCATCGCCGCGGTCGGCGGCGCGCTCTACACGCCGCAGGTCGGCATCATCAATCCCGGTGAGATGCAGGCCGACAAGTCGCTCGAAGCGGTCGTGTGGGTCGCCGTCGGCGGCCGCGGCACGCTGCTTGGCCCGATCGTCGGCGCGGTCAGCATCAACGCCCTGAAGAGCTGGGCCACGCGCGCGTATCCGGATCTCTGGCTCATCATTCTCGGCGGGCTTTTCATCCTCGTCGTCCTTTTCCTCCCGGGCGGCATCGTCAGCATTCCGGCGCGATTGAAGGCGCTGTGGGCGAAGTTCCGCCCCGCCCCGCCCGCACCCGCCAACGACACCACGCCGGCCACGCCGAAGCCGGATCCGACTGCGGCCAAATCCTGAGCGCCGCCCCGTCGCCGTAACCGCCCCGCCACTCTCAACCACGCCGCGCGCCCATGCCGCATCCGCTACTCGCCGTCGAGGACGTCTCGAAAACCTATGATGGCTTCAAGGCCATCACGAACCTCACCTTCTACCTCTACGAGGGAGAGCTGCGCACGGTCATCGGTCCCAACGGCGCGGGCAAATCGACGTTCTTCGATCTCATCACCGGCCGCGCGAAGCCCGACAAAGGCAAAATCGACTTCGGCAGCAGCGCCGCCACCAGCCACGACCTAACCGCTCTGAACGAATACGAGATCAACCGCCTCGGCATCGGCCGGAAATTCCAGACCCCGAGCGTCTACACGGAGCACACGGTGTGGGACAATCTCGTGCTCTCGCTCAAGGGCCCGCGCGGCGTATTCGCTTCCCTGTTGCACCGGCTGACCTCGACGGATCGGGATCACATCGACGAGATCCTGAAGACCGTCCGCCTCGACACCAAACGCCACTGGAAGGCCGGGCTGCTCGCCCACGGCGAAAAGCAGTGGCTCGAGATCGGCATGCTGCTCGCGCAGGACCCGAAGGTGCTCCTCGTTGACGAACCCGCCGCCGGCATGACCGACGACGAAACCGATCGCAC
Organism: Terrisphaera buseokensis; assembly: GCF_047521145.2. Classification (GTDB taxonomy): domain Bacteria; phylum Verrucomicrobiota; class Verrucomicrobiia; order Opitutales; family Opitutaceae; genus ER46. The sequence goes on from NZ_CM134186.1 coordinate 6,681,979, forward strand.
GGGCGACTTGCTGCTGTCCCTCGCGGGCAAGCACAGCCTCATCGTGATCGAACACGACATGGCTTTCGTGAAACAGATCGCCAAAAACGGCCAGGTGACCGTGCTTCATCAAGGCTCCGTCCTCTGCGAAGGAAAATTCGACGAGGTGCAATCCAACGAAAAAGTCCGCGAGGTCTATCTCGGCCGCGGCAAACACGGCACGCGCTGAGCAATCCATGACTCACCACCAAGACACAGAGGCACAAAGCAGGCCGCGGATTCCTGCCGAATCTTTGTGTCTTCGTGCCTTCGTGGTTCACTCGCCCGTGGTTCACCCATGACCGCTCTCCTCGAACTCAAATCCGTCGAAACGTACATCGGCGGTTCGCGCATTCTCCGCGGCGTCGATCTTGAGATCAACCCGGGCGAGGTCGTCGCGTTGATGGGCCGCAACGGCGTGGGCAAGACCACGACGCTCCGCTCCATCACGGGAGTGCTGCCGGTTCGCGCCGGCACGATCACGCTCAACGGCGAGTCGATCGAGAAGCTGCCGATGGACGTGCGTGCGCGCGCCGGCATCGGCTACGTGCCGCAGGGCCGTGACATCTTCCCTCACCTCACCGTCGAGGAAAACCTCCACGTCGGTCTTGTGGTCCACGGCCGCAAGGGTGCCGCCGCCAAGGCGAGCCTCGATCGCGTGTTCACGCTCTTTCCCGTGTTGAAGGAAATGCTCGCGCGCAAAGGTGGCGTGCTGTCGGGCGGACAGCAGCAGCAACTCGCGATCGGTCGCGCGCTGCTGACCAATCCGAAGCTGCTGATTCTCGACGAACCGACGGAGGGCATCCAGCCGTCGATCATCGAGCAAATCGGTGACACGCTGAAGAAACTCAAAGTCGAGGGCTTCGGCCACAACTACTCGGAGGAAGTGCAGAACGCCGTGAAAATCCTGAAGGCCGAGGGCAATCTCGCGATTCTCCTCGTGGAGCAGTTCGTCGATTTCTGCCGCGAGTGCGCCGATCGCTTCTACGCCATGGATCGCGGCGTCGTGGTCGTCTCCGGTCCCATCGCCACGCTTACCGACGAGGTCGTGAAGGAACATCTGCAGGTGTGAAGACCGAAAATGAACCTTTGAATTCAAAAGCCAGGAAGCCAAGAATCTGCCCAGGAATTCTGGTCGCAGGAATCGAATCTTTCTTCGTGATCTCGCCACTCCCCCCCCCTGGTTGATTCAACAGCTAGAATTCTGATGTCTTCTTCCTGGTTTTCTGGCTTTAGAATTAATCCCTCGCCCGATGCACCTCACCCCTCGCGAACGCGAAAAACTTCTGATCGTTGTCGCCGCTGATCTCGCTCGTCGCCGCCAGGCGCGCGGGGTGAAGCTGAACTATCCGGAGAGCATCGCGATCATCACGTACGAGATCATCGAAGGCGCGCGCGACGGAAAATCCGTGGCCGAACTCATGAGCTACGGCACCACCATCCTCAAACTCAGCGACGTCATGGAAGGCGTGCCGGAGATGATCCACGATGTGCAAGTCGAGGCCACGTTTCCCGACGGCACGAAACTCGTGACCGTGCATCATCCGATTCGGTGATCGGTCAATTGCGGATTTCGGATTGCGAATTGCGGATTCCCTGAAAAGCAACGCCTCTCGCCTCTCGCCTCTCGCCTCTCGCCTCTCGCCTCTCGCCTCTCGCCTCTCGCCTCTCGCCTCTCGCCTCTCGCCTCTCGCCTCTCGCCTCTCGCCTCTCGCCTCTCGCCTCTCGCCTCTCGCCTCTCGCCTCTCGCCTCTCGCCTCTCGCCTCTCGCCTCTCGCCTCTCCAATCCGCAATCCGAAATTCGCGATCCACCATTCCATGATTCCTGGAGAAATCATTCCCGCGGCCGATGCCGCCGCCCTCGACGCCAACGTCAACCTCGCGACGTCCACGCTGGAGGTGACCAACACCGGCGATCGTCCGATTCAGGTCGGCTCGCACTATCACTTTTTCGAGACCAACGAAGCCCTCCGCTTCGATCGCGCGGCCTCACGCGGCTTTCGTTTGAACATTCCCGCCGGCACCGCGGTGCGCTTCGAGGCCGGCGACACCAAGCGCGTTGAACTCGTCGCCCTCGCCGGCCTGCGCGAAGTCTACGGGCTCAATGCGAAGATCAACGGCAAGCTCGACGCCAAGCCAAAGGCCAAGCCCGCGGCGAAAACCCGCGCGGTCCGCCGCCGCTGACGTTCCACGCGCTCACGTTCTCACGCTCGCCACCACGAGCGTGCACACGTGAAGCGACGCGACTCATACCAATCGCCCTTTGCCTTTGGACTTTAGCCGTGGCTACGAGCGCCAGCGAGTGGCCGTTCGGCCACTCGCTGGCGCTCGTAGCCACGATCGATCCAGAAGTCCAAAAGCAAGGAGCGATTGGTATCAGGTCGTTGCTGATGCCGCCGCGGTCGTTCTCCCTGACCGATAGGCGTACCCGTTTCGCCTTTCGCCCCATGGGATTTTTCGAGGGCGCGTGCTAGGGTCGCGGCAGACGCTCTCGCGCGTCACGCTCACCCAATCCACCGGCTCCATGACCACGCTCTCCCTGCCGCTGCTCGAGACGCCCGCCTCCGATGACACCGTCGTGCGCGAACCGCTCGCCTACGTCGATGCCTTCGACGCCGTGACCAACACGGATCACGCCCTGCTGGCTTTCAAGGAAACCCATCGCGCGTCCGGCGTCTGGTGGGTGCGGATCAACGCCCTCGACGGCGGGCACTCGGTCTTTCATCCCAACGCCCTCCGTCTCCAAGCGCGCGCCGCGAGCGCCGAAGGCCGTTCTTCCTTCACGTGGGGCCGTCACCGCGCGCCCACGCCCACCGATCCCCGCCAATTCAGCCTGCGCGTGAAAGTGCGGCACGGCGAACCCGTCGCCGTCGAAATGACGCTGCGACTGCGGCGCTTTGACCACAGCGCGGACGAATCCAGAGTGGTGACATTTCCCTGGCCTGTCTTGTGATCCTGGGAGCGCAGGCGTCCCGCCTGCGCTCCCGACTTCTCCCATGTCGCTGCCGCAATTTCCCTTCCATCCGGACCCCGTCCGCAGCGGGAGCGTCGTCGCGTCGGACAAAAAGTGCCGTTGCTGCGGTCAAAAACGCGGCTGGATCTACTCCGGGCCCGTCTACGCCGAAAAAGACCTCGACGATTCGCTGTGTCCCTGGTGCATCGCGGACGGCAAGGCGCACACGACGTTCGATGCGACCTTCGTCGACTCCGAGGCGTTCGCCGCCGACACGCCCACCGCGACGATCGACGAAGTCACCCAGCGCACTCCCGGCTTTGCCACGTTTCAATCCGAGCGCTGGCCCTCGTGCTGCGGCGAACCCGGAGCGTTCGTCACGCCGGCCGGCATTGCAGAAATTCGCCAGCACTTCCGCGCCATGGAAGGCGAGCTCATGAGTTTCATCGTGTACGAGCTGGGCGTGTCCGGCGGCGCCGCGAATAAGCTGCTCGAGTCGCTGCAACGCGACCGCAGCCCGACCGCCTTCGTGTTTCAATGCCGGAAATGTGCGCGGCCCTTCGGCTACGTGGACACCGTCTGAGCCAGGGTAGAGAGGGATTCGTAAGGAGTGGTCATCGGACCGCGACCGCCCCCGGTCGCCTTCTGCCCCGATGCGACCGGGGGCGGTCGCGGTCCCACGATTCCAGATTCCCAGACAGCCGCCGCGCCAGAGTTGAACCCGGCCCGCTTCGTGCTTAGGGATTCATCGAACCGGTCCTGGTCATTCGAAAACCTCATGCCACTGAAACTTTCCCGGCGCCAATACGCCGAAATGTACGGCCCCACCGTCGGCGATCGCGTCCGCCTCGCTGACACCGAATTGTTCGTCCAAGTTGAACGCGATCTGATCGCCGAGGGCGGCGGCTACGGCAACGAGATCAAGTTCGGCGGCGGCAAGGTCATCCGCGACGGCATGGGCCAGTCACCCACCGCCCTCGATGCCGACTGTCTGGACCTCGTCATCACCAACGCCCTGATCCTCGATCCGATCCTCGGCATCATCAAAGCCGACATTGGGATCAAGCACGGCGTCATTGTCGGCATCGGCCACGCCGGCAATCCGGGTATCCAGAGCGGTCTCGGTTCGATCTACGCCGATCCCAAAACCAAGAAGAAGAATCCGATGATCGTCGGCGCGGCGACCGAAGTGCTCGCCGGCGAGGGCAGCATCGTCACGGCCGGCGGCATCGACACGCATATCCATTTCATCTGCCCGCAGCAGATCGACGAGGCCATCAGCGCGGGCATCACGACGATGCTCGGCGGCGGCACCGGTCCGGCCACGGGCACGTTTGCCACGACCTGCACGCCCGGCCGCTGGAACATGCATCGCATGCTCGAGGCCGCCGAGGCGTACCCGATGAACCTCGGGTTTCTCGGCAAGGGCAACTGCGGCACCGCCGCCCCGCTGCGCGAACAAATCCTGGCCGGCGCCATCGGCCTGAAACTCCACGAGGACTGGGGCACGACGCCCGCGGCAATCGACGTGTGTCTCGGCGTGGCCGACGAGTTCGACGTCCAGGTCGCGATTCACACCGACACGCTCAACGAGTCCGGTTTCGTCGACGATTCGATCCGTGCCTTCAAGGGCCGCACGATCCACACCTTTCACTCGGAAGGCGCCGGCGGCGGCCACGCGCCGGACATCATCCGCGTCTGCGGCGAGGCCAACGTCCTGCCGTCGTCGACCAATCCGACGCGTCCTTTCACCGTGAATACGATCGATGAGCACCTCGACATGCTCATGGTCTGTCATCACCTCGACTCGAAGATTCCCGAGGACGTCGCCTTCGCCGAGTCGCGCATCCGGCCCGAGACGATTGCCGCCGAGGACTGCCTGCACGATCTCGGCGCCATCTCGATGATGTCGTCGGACTCGCAGGCGATGGGTCGCATCGGCGAAGTCATCATCCGCACGTGGCAGACCGCGCACAAGATGAAGACCCAGTTCGGCGTCCTCAGCGGCAAATCGCACCCGGCCGCCGACAACTTCCGCGCGCTGCGCTATCTCGCCAAGTACACGATCAATCCCGCGATCGCCCACGGCATCAGTCACATCGTCGGCTCGCTCGAAGTCGGCAAACTCGCGGATCTCGTCCTCTTCAAGCCCGCGCTCTTCGGCGTGAAACCCGAGCTGGTGTTGAAGGGCGGATTCATCGCCTGGGCCAACATGGGCGATCCGAACGCGTCGATCCCCACGCCCCAGCCCACGTTCTATCGCCCGCAGTTCGGCGCCGCGGGCAAGGCCCTCGCGTCAACCAACGTGACCTTCGTCAGCGAAGCCTCGTTGAAGAAAGGCAAACTCCGCGACCTAGGCCTGTCCCGCCGGCTCGAACCCGTGAAGCGCTGCCGCAAGGTCGGCAAACGCGACATGGTGCTCAACGACGCGCTGCCGAAGATCGAAGTGGATCCCGAGACGTACACCGTGAAAGCCGACGGACGTATTCTCACCTGCGAACCCGCCAAGGTGCTCCCGATGGCCCAACGATATTTCCTCTTTTGAGCTTTTGAACCACAAAGACACGGAGGCACAAAGGCCAAGCCGGTCTACTCTGTGCCTTTGGGTCTTTGTGGTTAAATTTCCGTCTCGATGCGTTTGATCCAAGCTCCGCTCGCGTCAGCCGATCCCGCGCTGCCCGAGATCGTCCTCTCCGTTGATCGTTTCGCGCTCGCCAAGCGTATCTGGCGCAGCACGGCGGCCGACGGCACCGAGTTCGGTTTTGAGCTGAATGCTCCCCTCAAGTCGGGTGACTGCTTTTTTCAAACGCCGACGGCGCGTTACGTCGTACGCCAAACGGAGGAACCGGTGGTCGAGATCTCACTCGACGTTGCGCCGTCCGCCGCCGCCGGCATCGGCTGGGCCATCGGCAATCTCCACCTCGAACTCTCGGCGGAGCCGCAGCGGTTAGTCGCCGCGGATGAGCCGGCGATCCGCCAACTCCTCGATCGGCTGAAAGTCCCCTATCGCACGTCGACGGCCGTGTTTCGTCCCGGCCGCTTCGCGCGCGGCGCCCAACCCAACCATGAACTCGGACCCAGCCACCGGCACTGACGGCGCGTGGATCGTCGGGCTGCTGCAGACGGGCGATTCCTTCTACCCGACGGGCAGCTACGCGCATTCGTTCGGCCTCGAGGGGTTGGTGCAGGAAGGGGTCGTTCGCGATCGCGCCACGTTGCACGCCTGGCTGTTTCGCTCCGTGCTGCCCGCGCTGCAACACACCGATCTGCCGATCGCGGCGCACGCCTGGCGGGCGTTCGGTTCCGACGATTGGAAAACCGTCGGTGAACTCTGCGTGCTGTCCTCGGCGCTGAAATCCGCGCGCGAGGCCCGCGAGGCCTCGGACCGGATCGGTCGGCAACGCGCTGAACTCGCGGCCAATCTGAGAGCATCACCCCTCGCCCGCGAATTCCTGCGCCGAGCCGAAGCGCACCAGTGGCCGTGTGCCGCACCGGTCTCGGCCGCACTTGAAGGCCGGGCGCTGGGTGCGCCGCTCCCCGCCGTACTTGCCGGCGTCACCTACGCCAGCGTCGCCGCGCTACTCTCCGCCGCGATGAAACTGCTGCGGCTCGGCCAGAACGGGGCGCAAACGTTGCTCACGGAAGCGCTGGCCACCGCGCCCGTGATGATCACCACCGCGATGACAATCCCCGTCGATGACATCGGCTGGTTCAACCCGTGGCTCGACATCGCCGCCGCGCGACACGAGACGGCGGATGCACGCATGTTCATCTCGTAGAGGTAGCGAGTAGTGGGTAGCGCGTAGCGAGCATTCAATCCACCAAACCCCACGGGATCCCGACTACTAATCTCTACTCGCTGCTCACTACCCGCTACTCGCAACTCCTATCATGACTCGTCCTCCCCGAATTGGTATCGGCGGCCCCGTGGGCTCCGGCAAGACCATGCTCTGCCTCAAGCTCTGCCAGCGACTGCGCGAGCGCTACTCGATGGCCGTCGTCACGAACGATATTTACTGTTCTGAGGACGCCCAGTTTCTCATTCGGCAAAGTGCGCTGCCGGCCGAGCGGATCGTGGGCGTGGAGACGGGCGGTTGCCCGCACACCGCGATTCGCGACGACACCACGATGAACGAACAGGCGTGCCGCGCGCTCGAGACGAAGTTCGCCGCCGACCTCGAACTCACGCTCGTCGAGAGCGGCGGCGACAATCTCACCGCCACGTTTTCGCCGGAACTGGTCGACGCCTTCATCTACGTCATCGACGTGGCCGAGGGTGACAAGATCCCGCGCAAGGGCGGCCCGGCAATCCGGCACAGCGATCTACTCATCATCAACAAAATCGATCTCGCCCCCCTCGTCGGCGCCGACTTGGGCGTGATGGATCGCGATGCCAAAGTGCAGCGCGGCGCGCGGCCGTTCCTGTTCTGCGATCTGAAACGGGAGCACAATCTTGACGCCGTGATCGCGTGGCTGGAGCACACGGTGTTGTTTGGACGGAAGGCGGGCACCCGGATCCAGGACGAATGAGCGACGTCCAAAGGCTGGGACCGCGACCGCCCCCGGTCGCCTTCGCCGTGCAAGCGACCGAGGGCGGTCGCGGTCCCGCTGCCTACACGTTCAACCGCGATGTCTGAACTTTCCGGCCATCTCTCCTTGCGCGCCGCCGTCCGCGATCACGGCCGCACCGTGCTCGCGACGCAGTCATTTCGCGCGCCGTATCACCTGAGCAAGCCGTATTGGGATGCGGATACGCGCACGCTACTCGTGCAGGTGGTGAATCCGACCGCCGGAATCCTCGCGGGCGACCGGCTCGAATCGCAGATCGCGGTCGATGCTGGCGCCTGCCTCCTTGTCACCACGCCGAGCGCGAGCCGGTTGTTTCAGATGCAGGGCGGCGCCGCCGAGTGCCGGCAACAGTTTTCCGTGGCGGCCGGGGGCTGGCTCGAAGTGATGCCCGAAGCCCTGGTGCCGCACCGCGGATCGCGTTACCGCCAGATCACCACGGTGGACGTCGCAGCGGACGGCGCGTTGTTCTTCGTGGATCAACTCCTGCCCGGCCGAATCGGGCACGGCGAAACGTGGGCGTGGGATCGGCTTTGCCTCGAACTGACCGTCCGCGTGGCCGGCGAACTCGCGCTGCGGGAACGCTGGGATCAGAGCGGCGAGGAACTCCGCGCGCTGGCCGAACTGGCCGGCTCCGGGCCCACGGCGTGTTTCGCCAATGCCGTCCTGCTCGGACCGAATTCGGTCAGCGCGAGCGCCGCGCCTTGGCTGGCCGAAATTTCAGCCCTTCATCGCGAGGGACTGTGGCTGGGGGCGAGCGTACTCCGCCGCGGCGGCTGGAGCATCAAGCTGGTGGCCACCGACGCGCTCCGTTTGCGCGACGGCCTGCGCGATCTGCGCCGGATCCTGGCGGTTTATTTTCCGCGGCTCGCCTGCGATCCGCGCAAACTCTGAGCTGGAGCCAGTCGGCGGCGACGCACCGCCTGCACCGCAAGCAGGACACTTCCACCCAGCGCGGCCATGCACCCAAGCGTTGCGAGCGGATAATCCGCGAGGTGACCGAAGTCCCACGTCAGATCGTGACCCTCGTGCCCCGGGTGAGCGTGGGCCCAACCGGCCAACGCAACGAAAACGGCGGCAAACAGGGCGGTCCGACGGACGGAGGGTTTCATGGCGACCACGGTTAGCAGGCTGCATTCCAATCCGCCAACCCAGAAAAACAAAACGCCGTCCGCGGTAAAGCGGACGGCGTGGGGATAAAACAGGGATTTGGTAGCGTGAAACTTAGCGCTTCGAGAACTGGAACCGCTTGCGGGCGCCCGGCTGGCCGGCCTTCTTACGTTCCTTCTCGCGCGGGTCGCGCTTGATGTGTCCGGCCTTCTTGAGGGCCGGACGAAGCTCGGCGTTCATCTTTTGCAGCGCGCGGGCGATGCCGTGAGCGACCGCACCGGCCTGGCCGGCGACGCCGCCACCCGCCACATTGGCGGTGACATCGATCTTTTCCCGCAGGTCGACGACCAACAGGGGCGCGTACGCTTGCTTAGAGAAGTTCTCGTGGGAGAAGTAGCTGTCAAACTCGCGACCGTTCACGAGGAGTTTGCCGGTGCCCTCGGTGATACGCACACGGGCGGTCGAGGTTTTGCGACGGCCGGTGCCGAGGAAGACGTTGGCGGGTGTAGCAGCGCTCATGTTCTAGCGGTTAATCAGACGGAAATTTTCTGGGGATTGCCGGCCTCGTGCGTGTGCTTCTCGCCCGCGAACACGCGGAGCTTGGTGAGCATCTTCGCCGCAATCCGGTTCTTCGGGAGCATGCCTTTGACAGCGCGCTCGATAATGAACTCCGGGTGCTTCTCACGCATCAGGGAAACCTTGCGGTAGCTCTCGCCACCGACAAAGCCGGAGAAGAACATGTACTCGTTCTGCTCTTCCTTGCGGCCGGTGAGGACGACCTTCTCCGCATTGATGACTACAACGAAATCGCCGGTGTCGACGCTGGGTGTGTAGGAAGGCTTGTGGCGGCCACGGATGATGTTGGCGGCCTTGACGGCGAGACGACCGAGCGGAACCCCCTTGGCATCGATAAGATACCACTTGGGTTGCACCGTCTCCTTCTTGGCGAGGAACGTTTTCATGCGAAAAGAGGCCAAGAGCTAAGGTCAAAAGAAAGGGTGTCAACGCCCTTTTATGCCCCGGAAGAAGATCGCCGGAAATACCCGTTTTTCTCCGGAGAACGCGCCCTGCAGCCGCTGCCCTGCACGCTGCGGCAGAAATGCAGCCACGCGAGCTACAAAACGTGCGCGGCGCCCGCCGATCGCCTGCGAGGCCTCGCCGTGTGGATGGCAACACGCGGTCTTGTTTCCCCTCGCCGATCTGCGAACGTCGGCACTCATGAGCAACCCCTCGAGACAAGCTGCGTTTCCCCTGCTCGCCGCGGGTATTCTGGGCCTGACCGGTGTGGCAATGGGCGCGATGGGCGCCCACGCGATGAAGGCGACGCTCGCCGAACGCGGCATGATGCAGGCCTGGGAAACGGCGGCGCGCTACCACCTGTTTCACGCCGTCGGCTTGATTGGCATTGCGGCGTGGATGCGCGCGGCCAACGGCGACGGTGGGATGGGAAAACTGATCTGGGCCGCGCGGCTCTGGGTCATCGGCACGCTGCTGTTTTCAGGATCGCTTTACTGGCTGGCCATCGGCGGACCGCGCTGGCTCGGACCCATCACGCCGCTCGGCGGGGTCGCTTTCATGATCGGCTGGCTGCTGGTGGCGCTCACCGCACTGGCCCGGCGCACGTGACGCCCGGCATGCCCGTTGATCTCAGACTTCCGGCTGACCTGCGCGCGATGCTCGACGCCGTCCGCCGCGTCGGTCGGCCGCGGCTCGTCGGTGGCGGCGTGCGCGACTGGCTGCTCGGACTCGCGCCCAAGGATTTCGACGTCGAGGTCGCCGGCGTGGATTTCGAAACCCTGCATCGCGCGCTGGTGCCCTTCGGTTCAACGGATGTGGTCGGGCGCAGCTTCGGCGTGATCAAGGTGCGCAGTCGCGCCACCGGCGACGAATACGATTTCTCGCTGCCGCGGCGCGAATCCAAGACGGGTGCGGGCCACCGCGGTTTCGCCGTGCAACCGGATCCGATGCTGAGCGACGCCGATGCCGCCGCCCGCCGCGACTTCACGCTCAACGCCATCGCGCTGGATCCGTTTACCGGCGAGCTCATCGACCCGCACCACGGGCAACGCGATCTCGCGGCGCGCGTGCTGCGCCACACCAGCGAGGCCTTCGCGGAGGATCCCCTGCGCGTCCTCCGCGCCTTCCAGCTCGCCGCCCGCTTCGACTTTTCCCTCGCGCCTGAAACCGCCGACCTCTGCCGCCGCATCGCACCCACGTATCCTGAACTCCCGGTTGAACGGGTCTGGGGCGAGTGGGACAAATGGGCCACGAAAGCCACCGTGCCCTCGCGCGGACTCACCGTCCTCGAGCAAACCGGCTGGCTGCAGCACTTCCCGGAAATCGCCGCGCTACGCGGCACGCGGCAGGACCCGGAGTGGCATCCGGAAGGCGATGTGTTCACGCACACCCAACACTGTCTCGATGCTGTCGTCGACCTCGACGACTGGAAATCGGGCAACGCGCGGCAACGGCGGCTGCTGATGGTTGCCGTGCTGGCCCACGACTTCGGCAAACCCGCCACCACGGCCTACGCGGAAAAACGCGGCGTGATGCGGTGGATCAGTCCGGGCCACGAGCCCGCCGGCGGTCCGCTGGCCGTCACGTTCCTCCGCCGCATCGGCGCGCCGCTCGACTACGACGCGCCCGTGAGCGCACTGGTGGTCAACCACCTCGCACATCATCACGGGCAGACAGAGTTCACCGACACCAGCGTCCGCCGCCTGGCCCGGCGTCTCGCGCCTGCCACGATCGACGACCTTGCCGCCGTGATGCGGGCCGACGCGAACGGCCGGCCGCCGCTGGCGTCACCCGAAACCCACGCCCGCATCGACCAATTGCTGGCGAAGGCGCACGCGCTCCAACTCACCGACGCCGCGCCGAAACCGATCCTGCTCGGACGGCACTTGATCGCCCTCGGCCACAAGCCCGGTGCGATGTTCAAACCGGTCCTGGATGAAGCGTTCGAGGCCCAGCTCGACGGTGCGTTCACCGACGAGGCCGGTGGCCTCGTCTGGCTGAGAGCGCACGTGAGCGCGCGCGAGGCGGGGGGATGGGAGTGGTCGGAGTTGAGAGTTGAGGGCTGAGAGTTGAGAGAAAACCGGCTCGATGGCACGGTCACTCCTTTCCAGGCGCAAGGTCTCCTGCCTCCCGTCAACTGTCTCCTGCTTCCGATTTCCGATCTCCGATCTCCGGTCTCCGGTCTCCGGTATCCGGTTTCCAAAGCTATCCCAACGCCAGCACGCCGTGCACGTGGAGTTCGTTTGCGCCGCGGCGGAGTTCGCCGTCGGTCAGAATTTTCGCGCGCAACCCGCCGCGACCGCGCAGCCAGACTTCAGCCCCCGGGGCGACGACGGCGTTCATCCAGTGACACGGCTTGGATTCGGAGACGCCTTCAAACTCCACCCCGCCAAGCGCGAAGCGCACGCCGATCAGATCATTCAGATGCGGGCCCTCGATGATCACGTTCCGGCGAAACGCCTCGGGCGCGAGGTGCGGCACGCCGAGTTCGCGCCGCGCGGCCTGCACCACTTCCCAGGCGAAGAACGTGATCTGGCCGTTGTAGTCGGGACGGTAGCCAAAGAAACGATCGCCCTCCAACCCCAAGCCCGCCCGACAGGTCACCATCGGACGATCGCTCACTGCGTGCGTCCCGGGCGGTTGACCGTGCCGGCCGAAGAAATTATGGCCCGGCGAAACGAAGAGGTGATGGACGGTGACAGTGGACTTCACGGCGACGGGAACACCGGACCACACTCCGGGCGGCGACGCAAATCGTCTCCGTCCCCAGGCGGAACAACGCGGCTCCGCCTCCTCCCGGGGCATTGACTCCACGCGCCATCCGCACTGATTCGGACGCACCATGACACCCGGGCGCCTGCGCGCATCCACGCTGGGGATTTTTCTTTTGCTGGCGGCGATCGCCGCCGTGGCCCCGTCGGGATTTGTCCCCGCGATCCGCGCCGCGGATACGCCGGCGGACCGTCTCCCCGTCGATCAGTTCTTCAGCCTGCCCAACCTGCGGCAGCCGCGCCTGTCGCCGGACGGCAGCAAGATCGCGTTTCTCTTTCCGCATGAGAAGAAGATGGCGCTCGGCGTGTTTGATCGCGCGACGAAGGAGTCGCAGATGGTGCTGCGCGGAACCGACGAGAGCATTCACCGCTTCTACTGGAAGGGAAATGATCGGATTCTGTTTGAGGCGGACGTGGCGGGCAACGAATCGTTCTTCATCGGCTCCACCGATCTCACTGGCAAACGCGTGCTGCGGATCGCGGAGTCGCAGCGGATCGAAAACAACCTCACCGGTGACTTCGCGGGCATCATCGATCCCCTGCCCCTCGACCCTGACCGCATCGCAGTCTTCGGATTCTTTGCCGGCAACATCGACAACGCCACCTTCGTCGGGGGCGCTCCGGTGGTGGCCCGGCTCAATGTGCGCAACCGCGCGATCTCCCCGCTTCTCGAGTTCCGCGACTCGGACCGCTTCGTCTCGTTCTTCGTGGATCACCGGGGCGCCCTGCGGCTGCGGTCGCGGCTCGAGGGCAATCTGCTGGTGTGGGAACACCGCAGCGAGGACGGCCAGGCGTTCAAGCGCGTGGCGGCGCATCCGTTTCACGGTTACGCCGAGACCTGGCACCCCGAGGGGTTTGCGGCCGACAACACCACGCTGTGGCTGATCTCGCGCGAGGACCACGACCGCGGCGCCCTCTACGCCCTGAACACCCGGACCTTTGAACGCGGCCCGCCGATCTTCGTCCCACCCGAGGGCGAGATCACGGAGATCATCACCACGCGCGACCGCTCCCGCCTGCTCGGCGTGCGTTACGAGGCCGAGCGCGAGAAACACCACTGGTTCGATGCCGAACGCGGCGCGCTGCAGGCGAAACTCGAGGGCACGTTTGTCGGCTGCGACGTACGGGTGTCGAGTACGTCGGAGGACGGCAACGTCTCGCTCGTCTGGGTCGGCCATGATCGCGAGCCGGGTGTCTACTACGTGCTCGACCGGAAAGCCGGCTCGCTCGTGCAGTTCAAACGCAGCCGCGACGTCGATCCGGCACGGCTCAGTCCGCGACGCCCGATCCAGTACGCCGCGCGCGACGGCCTCACCATCCACGGCTATCTCACGGTGCCGCGCGGCCAGGAAGGCCGGAAACTCCCGCTCGTCGTGCATCCGCATGGCGGCCCGTTTGGGATTCGCGACTCGTGGGGCTACGACACCGATGCGCAGTTCCTCGCCAGCCGCGGCTACGCGGTGCTGCAACCGAACTACCGCGGCTCGGGTGGTTACGGCCGCGAATTCATCAACCAAGGCCGCCATCAGTGGGGTCGCGCGATGCAGGACGATCTCACGGACGGCGTGAAGTGGGCGATCGCGCAAGGCATCGCCGATCCGGACCGCGTCGCCATCTACGGCGCCAGCTACGGCGGTTACGCTTCACTGATCGGGGTGATGCTGACACCGGATCTCTACTGCTGCGGCGTGAACTACGTCGGAGCCGCCGATCTGGAAATCACCTTCAAGCAGCGCGGCGACGACGCGTGGCGCTACGGCGATGAATTCAGCTACCAACGCGAATGGGTCGGGCCGACGCGCGCCTATCGCGACGCCACCTCGCCCATTCTACTCGCGGATCGAATTGTGGTGCCGACGCTGCACGCGTACGGTGCCGAGGATCCGCGGGTGAAGATAAACCACTGGACCCGCCTCGAGCCGCAGTTGAAGAAATACGGCAAGGACTATCAGGCGATCGTCGAAGGCCGGCAGGGACATGGATTCCGGAACGAGGACGCGTCCGTCTCTTTCTATTCCGTGCTCGAAACGTTTCTGGAGAAAAATCTCCGCGATCCGAAACCGCGCGTGAAGGTCGGGAAGCCGCAGGTCGTGGAGATGCCGGCGAAACCGTAGGGCCGCGCGGAAACGCTCCCGGGACGCTCAGAACTTTCGGCTGACCGACAGATACAGGAACCGGTTTTCAGCCGTGTACAGGTAACCCGGATACCCGGTGCTGTTGCTTCCGCCGCCATAGGCTTGGGGCGGATCCCAGTTGAACAGGTTGCGGACACCGACCGAGACCTTCGTGTCGCGCAACGCCCAACGTTTGTGCGCACGGAAGGCATACGAGACCTGGCCATCCACGAGGAAACGATCCTTCACTTCATAGGCATTGCCCGCCGAGTCAGCGTCCTGGAAGCCGTCCGTATACGTGCCGGCAAAATGCACCGTGAACCCCTTGTACGCCCAGTTGAGATTCACGCGGCCACGCCACTTCAGGTAGCCGTCGGCACCGACGCCAGTCGAGTCGAGGCCGAGGACATTCTGCAGCGGCGCGTCTTTCACGGCCGCACGATCGAACCGCGTCATCACGCTCCAGATCGTCGTCAGCTCCCAGCGGCCCAAGGTGTCCGTCGGCAGCTGATAGCCGGCACTCAAGTCGTAACCCTCGACGTTCGTACGACCGACGTTGTAGAACACGGCGTTGACCGCGCTGATCGCACCGGAGGCGGAGAGGAAAACACTTTCGCCCTCGAGCAATCCGCCCGGGGAAACACCGAAGGCGCGGTAAACAGTGTTCTGCGGATTGGACTGCACCGTGCCGTCGCGCGTGACCGCCCAGAAATCCACGCCGAAGGAAAGTCCCTTGAGCGCCGGCCGCGTCGGCGTCCACACGAAGCCCGCGTTGAAATAGTCCGTCTCCTCCGCCTGCAGGCGCCGGTTACCCCGCAGCGTGATGCGCTGCTCCGGCTCAATGAAGCCATCACGGGGATCGAGAATCGACGACAACACGGGGATCGGCGTCGAATAGAGTTCGAACAACGACGGCTCGCGAAAGCCCTCCGAGTAACTTGCGCGGAAAGTCAGCTGGCGCGCAATCGGCTGCGCGCGCAGGCCGATTTTCGGCACTGTGACATCGCGATCGCTCGTGAAGAAACGCTCGTGCCGGACGGACGCGTTCGCCTCGAGTCGGGGCAGGATCGGGACCTTCGTCTCCAGGAAGACGCCGCCAATCTTCCGCTGCGCCCGCGTGTACGCGCTCGGCGCGAAACCAACCAAGTCTCCAGCAATTCCATACGAGCTGGGATTCTGCTCGAGCTGCTCGTGCCGGAAGTCGCCGCCGAAGGCCAGGCCGACCCCGCCGTGCCGGAGCTTGAAGAGATCACGGGTGGACACGACGGCGCTGACCTGGCCGAGCGACGATTCGTTTTCGTCGCGGACGGTGACCCGCGCGTAGGACTCAAGCGCGGCGTTGCCGGCGATCGGATTGCGGTAGTATCCGAAGGGGTTGTACGGCGTCGTGGTGCCGACGTAGGTGCTGCTGCGCGGATCGAAGATCGGCGAGCTTCCGTTGACCATCTCGTTGAAGCGCGAGGCGGAGTTGAGGCGGTTGCGCGTCTCCTCCCGGATTGAGCTGTAGCTGTACGAAGCGTCGAAATTCCATTTCTCCAGCACGTTCTCGCCCTTGATGCCGGCCGTCGCCATGCGGGCCTCGATTTCGTTGTGGATGATCCGGTTGCCGAAATCGGCGAGACGTCCGCGGGAATCGCCGGCGATGTCCTGGTTGAAGGGATTGAAGACATTGGTCGCTCCGGCGGGCGCGAGACGCTGCACGGTGCCATTGACGAACCGGGTTCCGGGACCGGGAATCTCCCCGAAAAAGGCGGGGGAGCCCGCCGGCACCTGCTGAATAAAGCCCAGCAGCGTGTTGATAACCGTGAGAATCGGATTGGCCGTGCGCGCCGGGATGACCAGCTCCACCTGGCCGGGCGTGCTGAAATCGCCGGTCGGTGACGGCGCCATCTGGTATTCCGCGGAGACGTTCTGATACGAGAGATCGAGATAGCCCTTCACGTTGTCCTTCGCGAACAGCTTGCGCTCGCCGGACAGGTTGGCGCCGATGCGTTCAAACTCCGGATACGAGGTGGCGGACTCGTTCGGGTTGAACGTCGAACTGCGATTCGTCGAGTACGTGTACTGCGACGCCGGCCGCAGGCCGTTGTTCGCCGGGCTCGCGCCGGACTGCGCGAAGAAGATGGCGGAATTCGGCACGCCGCTGATCACTGCATTCACGGGCGCGCCCAGAGCGGCCGCCGCGGCGAAGCGGGTGATTTCGAGGTTGAACGGGCTCGAATTGGGACTCAGCAGCGGCGCGACCGCCGAGTAGGCACGATCGCTGTTTTGAATCGCGGCTTTGCGGTAGTAGTTGAACCCGACGACGACGTTCACCTTGTCCGAGGTCGCACCGGTCGCGAGGTTCGCGACGATCTCTGCCGCGTCCTTGTCCGTCGTGTTGCCGTAGCTGGTGAAAATCTCCGTGCCGTCCAGGCCACGGCGCAACTTGATGTTGATGACACCGGCGACGGCGTCGGCGCCATAGAGGGCGGACGCACCGTCCTTGAGCACCTCGATGGCGTCGATGGCGGACAACGGAATGGAGTTCAGATCGACGAAGGCCGTGGTGCCGCCCACGCCGACCGGATAGGGCGCGACCCGCCGGCCGTTGATCAACACCAGCGTGGCTTCCGGGCCGAGGCCGCGCAGTGAAACCGCCGCGGCCCCCGGCGTGAACCCAGTCGCGTTGTTCGAGATCGGCACGGCGTTGGCGTTGGCCACGGTGATCTTCTGCATCAGATCGGCAGTCGTGGTGGAGCCGGACTCGTCGATGGCTTTGCGGTCGATTCGAATGACGGGCGAGGCACCGGCTTCGATCGCGGTCTCGGTGGACGGGATGTACGAACCGGTCACCACGAAGGGCTCGAGCTTCTGACTGCCCGTGGCGGGGTCGGGAGCAGGAGTGACGGCCTGACCGAATACGGTTCCAGAGAAGAGGCCGATGCACACGGCGGCGAACGTGAGTGCAGCCGGTGGCGTCCACGGACGGAGTGGGTTCATAGATTCGTTCGGCTGGGAGGATGAGGGTGTGGCCGCCACAGGTGCGTGGCGGCGGGTCGCGACAACGTGAGTGAACCGCGCGGTGAAATCCACGCGCAAAGTGATGCGCTTGGATACGGTGCGCCCCTTGCTACCGGGCCGGCTCGACGACCTTCGTTGGTCCAATCTTCACTGCGGCACCGGCGGGCGGCACGTACTTCTTCAGGAACGCGTCGACGCGGGTGTAAAACGCGATGCTGATCTCCTCCTTGCGGAAGCCGTGGCCCTCCTCCTTTTCGATGATCATCTCGTACGTCCTGCCGGCTTTCTTCAGCGCCGCCTCCATGTCGAAACCCTGGGAAATCCGGACGCGCGGATCGTTTTTTCCGTAGGCCATGAGCACCGGTGCCACGATACGATCGGCGAAATGCACCGGCGAGGTGTCATGCAGACGCTTGCGTTCCTCCGCCTTGGAAAGATCGGCAATGCGCGTGGACATCCAGTGGAGACGGCTCGCGGTGGCGGACTCTCCCGTGGGGATCAGCTCCTCGATGTCGACCACGCCGACATAGTTGATGCCCGCGCAGTAGAGCTCCGGCGTGAACGCGAGGCCGGCCATGGTGGCGTAGCCGCCGTAGCTGGCCCCGGCGATCACCACGCGCTGCGGATCGGCGATGCCGCCGGCGATCGCCCACCGCACCGCATCGGTGAGATCGTGCTGCATCTCAAGGCCCCATTTCTTCCAGCCGGCTCGTTCAAACTGCGCGCCATAGCCGCCGGAACCGCGATAGTTCACTTGAAGCACGGCATAGCCGCGGTTCGCGTAAAACTGGATCTCCGGATTGAAGCCCCAGCTGTCGCGGATGCCATACGGCCCGCCGTGCGGGTGCAGGACGAGCGGCAGACCCTTTGCCTCCCGCCCCGCGGGCACCGTGAGGTAACCATGAATCGTCAGACCATCGCGGGCGCGAAACGAGATGGGGCGCATCGACGCCATCTTCTCCGGATCAATGCCGGGTTTGATCACAGCCAGCTCCTCGATCTTTTTCGTCGCCTGATCGAACAGATAGTAGACGCCGGGATCGCGATCGCTGGTCGACAGGATCAAGCGACGGGATCCGTCCCGGGAGGCGTGCAGCAGGCGGTTCGTGGTGTCGGGCAGGGAGGCGTCGATGCGACGCTGCAACGCCTCCGCCTCCGCATCGATCCAGTGCAGGCGCGGCCGGTCCGCGTTGCAGGAGACCGCCACGACTTTCTGCCGCGGCTCATCCCACACGACGCCGCCGCTGTCGTAGGTGTTGTCGCCATACACCAGCTCACCGAGCGCGCGCGTATCGGTGTCGTAGCGATACACCGCCGTCGTACGTCGCCCCACGCTGGAGGAAACGAACAGCGTGCGGTTGTCGCCGTCGAAGCCGAGGGGCGACCAGCCGCCGCGGTCGGCCTCATGGGAATGAACCGGCGTCCACGTTCCTTTCGCGTCGTCGCGCAGGAGTACGGTGATCGTCTGACCCTGTTGCGAAACCGCCACTCGCGGACGGCGCTGCCGATCAAGCACCCACCGACGCACCCAGCCCGGATTGGGCGTATCCAAGGTCATGCGACCGGTCTTCAGATTCATCCGGCACACGTCCGGACCCTGGGCGCCGGAGAGATTGCCCAGCACCAGGATGTGCTGGGGGTCGTCGGGCAGGCGCGTGAGGAGGCCGCGAAACTGGTTGTTGGCCTGCTGCGTCGTTCCCGCCTGCTGCGCGCCGCTGGCCAGGACCACGGCTTCGGAGCCATCGCGGTTCACGGCGTACACGGCGGCCCACTCCTCGCCGTCGAAGTCCTTCGTGTAGACCAGTCGATCGTTGCTGGCCCACAGCAGCGAGCCGACGTCGTTGTCGCGGAAGTTTGTGAGAAGATTTTTCGTCTTCTTCTCGAGATCGATGACCGCGAGATTCATGCGCCGTTCGTACGGCACGAGGCACGCGATGCGTTTGCCGTCGGGGGAAAACGTCAGCGACGCGATGTTGGCCTTCTTGAAAAAGGTTTCGATCGGCAGCTCCGGCGGCGGCGCGGCGCGCAGCCACGAGGCGGTGAAACCCGCGGCGAGACAGAGGACGAGGCGGACACGTTTCATGGGGTAAGCGACAGGGATGGCGGTTAAAAAAAGCGCGCCCTCCGGATCAGGAGGGCGCGCCAGTGAGTCCATTCCGCTTCTCAAGCGGGATCAGAATTCTCTCCTGAGCCGGAGGTAGGCGGAAATGCCAAGGGCACCGGCGCCGTAGACCCGATCGTCAAAGCCCAGGGCGCGAAACCCGACTGCCGGCGGGCGGGCGTTGAAGACATTGGTCACACCCAGCGTGACGGACATCTTCCTGAATCCACGGTAGCTCACAGACGGATTGATGAGCGTGAAGACGTTCTCGCCCCAGCCGGCCGTGGTCCAGTTGTCGTTGAAATATTTCCCGACCACGTCGGCCGCCACGCGCGCGCTGAAGTTCTTGTAACTCCAGCTGACCCCGTAGTTGTAGCGCCACTCGACGTCGAACGCCAGGCCGGTGTTGTTGAAGAAGCCGGCGCCGGTGCCGGCATCGGACCCCTTTTTGATGACCTGGGTGATTTCGGCATTGAACGTGAAATTGCCGAGGCGCGTGTTCCGCAGCGAATAGCGCACCCCGTAGTCGAGGCCGCGGTAGAGTTGCAGACCGAGATTGTTGGAGATCGCGGCAATCGAGGCGATGCGGCCGGGCGTACCGTCGGTTGTGGGATCGCGGGTGATGGCGTTGGGGAATAGCCGGCGGCCTTCCGCGGTCAGCAGATAAGTGGCGCTGAGGGAGGAAATGACGTTGGTGATTTGAACGTCGAAGAAATCCACGCTGAAACTCAGGCCCCGGATTGCCGGCACTTCGAACACGGCGCCGGAGTACTGCACCTTGCCCTCTTCGGGCTTGAGGTTCGGATTGCCACCGACGCGGGACGGCAGCTGCCGGGCGGCGTCCTGCGGGCGCAGCGGATCGAGCAGGCTGGTGCTGGTGACGGCGTTGGATTGCGGCTGGTAGAGCTGGCCGAGATCCGGCGCCTTGAACGATTCCGAATACGAGCCGCGGAGCACGACGTTCAGGAAACGGTTGTTGGGCAGGCGGAGTTTCGCGCCCACCTTCGGCTTCGTGGTGTTGCCGAAATCGCTGTAGCGCTCATGGCGCCCGGCGAGCTGAAACTCGACCCACTTCTGCACCGGGACGGAGAGTTCAGCATACGCTGAGTGAATGTTGCGCTTGCCCTTGAAGGGCGTCGTGGCGGTGAACCCGATGAAGTTATTCGGCTCGGGATTCGAACTGAGATTGTCGCGGCGGTATTCATAGCCGGCCGCAAGCCCGAGTTCGCCCGCGCCCTTCCACGGCAGCTGGTAGAAGCTGCCGTTGACGGAAGCGTCGAAGCTCAGGCTGTCGATCTTGCCGTCGAGACCGCGCGAACGGGTGTAGAGATTTTTCTCGATGTCCGGATTGTCGGAAGGGCCGAAGGGATTCCACGCCGTCGCACGGGTGGTGCCGTTCAGCGCAGCTTGCAGGTCGGCGGCCGCGATCAGATCCGTGTCACGCATGGTCTCGTTCTGTCCGAAGCTCACCGCCGTTTCCCAATTCCAAACGCGGAGCGCGGTGCCACGGAAGCCGGCCACCGACGACATCGTGGTGCTGGTGACTTCGCGCTTGGGCAGATACTCGCCACGGAACAGGTAGGGGAAGGTCGTCGTCGTGTTCGTGAACGACAGGCCCGTGGGATTGTAGGGATTGGTCGCGGGCAGCGTGATCCCGGCGAGGGAGTTCGTGAAACCGTAGGGCTGGAGCTCGTAGTGCGTGAGGCTGCGGCTATAGAGGAAATTCGCAAAGGCCGACACCTGGGGATTGATCACCCGCAGGATGCTGGCGTAGCCGCCCCCGCTCTCGCTCGAGGGATAGAGCTGGGTGACGTTGGCGAAATCCTGCCGGTTGTCATTCGTGAAGACCGCCGTCGAGGTGCCGACATAGGTGAAACTCGCCTTGGTCGGATTGGTGACGCCCTTCGGTCCCTGCACGATATAGAAACCCGCGGCGGTACCGAGTCCGGACGCCACCGCCTGCGCCGCCGTCAGCGAAAGATAGGACGGATGATAAATCGTGCTGTTCATGTTCGTCCCCTTCTGCCCGAGGTAGCGGTAGTCGGTCGTGGTGACGCCATAGTCCTTGATGAAACTGGAATTCCGGCTCTGCAGCGTGACGCCTGCCGTGATTTCCCAACCGTCCTTGGAAAGACCCGTGAAGATGCTGACGGTCTTCCTCAGCGTGTCGTGCTTGAGCGTGTTGGAGAGGGTGAGTTCGATCGAGGAGCCTTCGTAATTCTTCTTCAGGATCATGTTGAACACGCCTGTGATCGCATCGGAGCCATAGATGGCGGAGGCGCCGTCCTTGAGGAACTCGATGCGATGAATCGCAGACGACGGAATGCTGTTGAAGTTGAAGACCGTCTGCGCGGTCCCGCTCGAACTGTTGGTCAGCGCATACGGCACGGCGCGCCGGCCGTTCACGAGGCTGAGAACGCGGTTGGAGCCGAGCCCGCGCGGATTGATCGTCGCGGCGCCCGTCACAAAACTCGCCGTGGTGAATTCGGAGTTACTAATGGCGTTGTTGTAGGGCAGGCTCTGCACGAATTCGCCGAGCGTGGCGTAGCCCTTGTCCTCGACCGCGGCCGCCGTGAACGTGACGACCGGCGAAACGGTCTCGTAGTCGACGCGCTTCACGCGCGAGCCAGTGACCTCGAATTTCTCGAGGACCACCGATTCACCCGCCGCGACGGCCTCCTTCTTTTCCTCCGGTTTCTTGACGTCCTGCGCGAACAGCGCGCTGGAACAAATCAGATGGCAAAGACCAAGGCATGCGGCCGCCTTCGCGGCGGCCAGCGGCGTTGTGTTCATAGGTGGTGTCGTGCTGTCCTGAAGGTGTCTCCGGTGCGCGGTAAACGTGCCGGTGTTGTGGTGACGGGTTATGACACAGGGAGACGTTACGAATAAGCAACGTCGATCTGGCAGGGAGAGCGTGGATCGTGCCAGCCGCGACGTACCCGTCCCGCATCGACGGGGCCGGACGCAGGCGTAACCCACAAAAAAACCGGGCCCGTGAAGGGCCCGGTTGAAACTGCGGGAAGCGATTTCCGCTTAGAACTTGTACTTCGCCTGGACGTACACGAAGCGGCCGATCGGGTCGTAAGCGTTGATGTCGTGCGACTGATTGCCCTCGGACGGAATGTACGGCGGGAACTTGTTGAACACGTTGTTCACGCCGACGGAGGCCGTCAGGCCCTTCAGCCACTTGTTACCCCAGTTGGCGAAGGAGTGGCCGACCTGGAGATCGAACGAGTGATACTTGGCGACCCGGAAGCGGGTCGGGCTCGTGATGTCGTCGATGCTGGGCACGTACGTGTGCGCCACGCCAGCGGTCCAGTCCTTGTGCGACCAGTCAATCCGGGTGTTGAGGCGATAGCGGGCGAACACGCCGTTGCGGCTGGTGCCGGAACCACGGGCGAAGAAACCATCCTGGTAACCGTCCGCCGGCGAAGACGGCAGCGCCTGGAAGACATAGTTGCGCAGATAGGTGCCAGCCAGCGTGCCGTTAAAGCGGCCCCAACCGTGGGTGTCGTACTTATAGCTGACCTGAAGGTCCATGCCGTCCTGCCAGGCGCCCGCGACATTCACGTTCTTGTTGGTGTACCATACTTCGTCGGACGGGCGGCTCGTGATCTGGCCCGGGGCCGTGATCGGAGCGCCATCGGTGAAGTGCGTCTCACCCGCGACGCTCGTCGCGAGGCGAACCTGCGAGGCGTAGATCGAACGCGGCCCCTTTTGCTCGACATCGGAAACAATGAGCAAGTCGGGCACCGAAGACACGATATCGCGCTCGTCGATGTTGAACCAGTCCGCCGAGATCGAAAGGCCCTTGATCGCTTTCGGAGACCAAACGATACCCGCCGACCAATTGCGCGACTCCGACGGCCGCAGCGCAGTGTTCGAGCCGGTCTGCGAACGGTACTGGCGGTTACCCGTCAGCACGCCGAGCGCGTTGCCGTTGGAATCATAACGCGCCATGTTGATATTGGGCGAGAATCCGACGGAGAGCGGGCCGTAAAGGTCGTAGAGAGAGGGAGCCACGAACGATTCAGAATACGTCCCACGAAACGCCAGCTGGTCGTTGAACGGAAGATAGCGAACCGAGTACTTCGGCACCGTCGGATCAGACGTGGTGCTGTACTTGTCGTAGCGGGCCGCGAGCGACAGCTCCAACACATGGAAGCCGGGAATCGAGTTCTTCTCGCTGAAGATCGGAATGCGGGCCTCCGCGTAGTACCCGTCGACATTCGAGCGCGCGTTGAACGGCTGACGCGGGGTGGCTTGGAGCCAGTTGCCGGTCTGGTCGTTGCGATCGTTGGTGAAATCGAGTTCATCCCACATGAAGCCCACGCCAAGACCCAGCAAGACGGGGCCACCGGGCAGCCGGAACATCGGGCCATTGACGCGCGCATCCCAAGTCTTGAGCGACGACTGGAAGTCACGGACTTGCGTGCCGCTCATGCTGGCGACAATTCCGGGCGCCTGGCTGCGGGCGAAAGGATTGTAGGCGCCGGAATTGACCAACTCGGTGTACTTCGTGCCATCGATCAGATTCTTGTTACGGAAATCGTGATTGGTTCGGTTGAAGTTCGCCGCGGCCTCGTAGCTCCAGCCCTCGAACAACGTACCCTTGATGCCGATCACACCGCGAATGCTGGTGGACTCGTTTGCGTAAATGCGGGGGAACGTCAGAAACCGATTGCGGGCGGTGACCGTGACATTGAACGGATTCGCCGGATTCGAGCCGGCCACGCTGCCGGTGACCGGTTGGGCATTGAGCACCGATTCCGTTTCATTGAGCGAAAAGATGAAGTCGCCGAAGAGCGTCACCTTGTCGGTCAAACGGTGCTCGATGGCGGCGGTCACGCTGCGACGCTCGGACTTGGCCAGCAGCGTCGGGTAGTTGGCCAAATCGAGGAACTGCGACACGGCTTCCTGCGTCAGCGGGCCCTGGTAGATCCCTTGCGCGACGAGCTGGGCCGGAGTGAGGTCGAGGTTGGCTGCCGGAGCGTTCGCGCTCGGATTCAAATAGTAGAAGTCATTTCCGATACTCACCACGCCGGCAAACGACGGCGTCCGATACAGCCCCGTGGAATAGGCGCGTTCATTTTGAATCAACGGATCGCTGCTCTTCCATTCCGTCGTGACCGTGAGGCTGGTCTTGCCCTGACTCGCACCGAATACGCCGTAATAGCTGCGATTTTCCCAATGGCCCTTGTTCGTGCTGAAGCCGTAAGAACCACCGACTTCGCCGCCGTTGTAATTCGTCTTGAGGATGATGTTGATCACGCCCGACACAGCATCGGAACCGTAGGTCGCCGAAGCACCGTCGGAGAGAATTTCAACCCGCTCGACGGCAGAAAGAGGGATCACGCTGACGTCGACAAACGAGTTGCCGCCCGTAGCCAGAACCGGTGAAATCGCCGCACGCCGGCCGTTGATGAGGACGAGCGTCGGACGATTGCGCAGCGAGAGACCGGAACCGCCGTTCGAGTCGCCTGAATTTACGTTAGCGACGTCCGAGCCGAGATTGTTCGCACCGTAGAAGGCAGGTTGAGTCCGGCGCAGGACGTCCGAGAGATCCGTGCTGATGCCTGCTTTTTCGATCTCACCTGCCCCGACAATCTTGATCGGAATCGCCGGAGCCCCGGCCGCAAACGGGATCAATGAACCCGTGACGACGAACTTCTCCAAGGTGATCTTCTCGTCAGGTTTGGGCGCGGTCTGAGCCACGAGGTTCGAAACAATGCCGGCGCCCAAAAACAGGGAAAGCACGGCCGCTAACTTCCGCGAGCGGATGTTCATAATGTTCAGTTTGGTTGGTTGTGGTAGGGGCCAAAACGGCTTGCGCCACCTTCGCCTAGGGGCAAAGAGCGCGACTTATGTCATAATTCAAGTGTGAATCTCGTTATCCCCAGCGGTTAGAAGCTCTGATTTCACCTCCGTAACCTTGCGTTTTGCACCGCAAAGGGCGTTTCCTGCCGCTCCGCGATGAAAGAACTCTCGGCTATCGTCGACGCGCTCCTTGCTCCCGACGCCACTCCGGCGGTGCTCGCCACGCTCGTGGCCGTGGAAGGATCGTCCTATCGCCGACCCGGCGCGCGCCTGCTGGTCACGCCCTCCGGCCGCCGCATCGGCTCCATCAGCGGCGGCTGTTTAGAGGAAGATGTGCTGGCCCGCGCGATCCAGGTTCAAGCCACCGGTCGGCCCGATGCGGTGGTCTATGACACGACCTCGGAAAACGACTTGGTGTGGGGCGTCGGATTGGGGTGTCACGGCGTCGTGCGCGTGCTGCTTGAAAAGGTGCCCGCCTGCCCGCCGTGGGCGGTCGCTCTCGCCCTCAACGCCCGCCGGCGTCGCGCCACCGCCCTGACTGTCATTCACGGCGGCGACACTCCGACCACATGGGGCACGCGTCTCGCCGCACCCGGTGACTGTGCGGATCGCGAGGCGCTCTTTCTGGAAGAGATCGAACCGCCCACCGCCTTGCTGGTGTTCGGGGCCGGCGATGACGCCCAGCCTGTCGTGCGGTTGGCCAAGGAATTTGGCTGGCACGTGACCGTGGCTGATCCGCGCGGTGCGTTTGCCACCGCGACGCGATTTCCCACCGCGGACAACGTCCTCGTCGCACCGGCTGACCAGCTGGTGGAACGCGCCAATCCGGACCGCGCCGCTCTCGCCGTGGTCATGACGCACCACTACGTGCATGACGTGCCGTTGCTGCGGGCGCTGCTCGCCCGCCCCCTCGCCTACGTCGGCCTGTTGGGACCGAAAAAGCGCGCCGAGAAAATCCTCGCCGACCTCGCGGCCGCGGGCTCGACGATCACGCCGGAACAGCGGGCCCGCCTGCACGCCCCGGTCGGCCTCGACCTTGGCGCCGACACCCCCGAGCAGGTCGCGTTTTCCATCCTCGCCGAAATGCAGGCGAGCCTCGCCGGCCGCAACGCCCGCCCGCTCCGCGAACGCACCCAACCGATCCATGCCGAGTAATGCGTTTCATTTCGGCGTGGCCATCCTTGCGGCGGGCGCCTCGACGCGGATGGGCTCGCCCAAACAGCTGCTCGTCGTGGACGGGAAGCCGCTGCTCATCCGTGCCGTGGAGGCGGCGCTGGCGTCGGCGGCCTGGCCAGTCGTCGTCGTCCTGGGAGCCAACGCGGAACAAATCCGCCCCGCCCTCGCGCGACTCCCGGTAATCGTAACTGAGAACGCCGCATGGTCGGAAGGGATGGCGGCCTCGATTCGCGCGGGCGTGACCACGCTGCAGCAGTTCTCCCGCAGTCTCGACGGCGCCTTGATCGCGCTCTGCGATCAACCCGCCTTTTCAGCGGAGACGATTGCCCGACTGGTTGAAACGCAACGCACGACCGGCCGCAGCATCGTGGCGGCGCAATATGCCGGGCGACGCGGCGCACCGGCGCTGTTTCTCCGCCAGCATTTCGCCACGCTCACCGCGCTGACGGGCGAGGAAGGCGCGCGCGCGCTGTTGCATGGCGATCCCGCCGCCGTGGCGTCGGTCGATCTGCCGGCGCTCGCCCTCGATCTCGATACGCCCGCCGATGTGGCTGCGCTGACGGCCCAACGCCGCTGAACGGGTGACAAGGCAAAGGCTGCCCGCGAATCAAGCCAACCGACGCGAATGAGAATAAACTCGCCCCACAAACGTCCTCGCGGAAGGCGGGCAATTTTTACCGCTGAAATTCGCGTCCGTTCGCGTGATTCGCGGGCAACTGCATTGCTGGCCAAGACCGGGAGGCGGCGAGCGCGCCCGGACCAGCGTCGGCGAACCGGCTCAGGGCAGCTGGGCTGAAACGACTTTCTCGGTCTGCGCCACGCGATAGGCGTCGAGCGCCTGCTTGGTGCGGGCGTCGTGCCGCGCGAGAATGGCGACGGCGAAGAGCGCGGCGTTGATCGCGCCCGGCTTGCCAATGGCAAACGTCGCGACCGGCACGCCCGCCGGCATCTGTACCATCGACAGCAGTGAATCGAGCCCCTTCAGCGACGCCGACTCCATCGGCACGCCGAGCACCGGCAACGCCGTGAGTGCCGCGGCGACACCCGCGAGGTGCGCGGCGCCACCGGCCGCCGCAATGACGATCTGGAGGCCGCGCGATTCGGCGGTGGTCGTCCACTCGTGCATCAACTGCGGGCTGCGATGCGCGCTGATCACGCGCTTTTCGCAAGGCACGCCGAGCGCGTCGAGCGTCTGGGCACAATGCTGCATCGTCTCCCAATCCGATGTGCTGCCCATGATGATTCCGACCAGAGGAGTGGCTGAGGACATGACGAGGAACGTTGTGAGCACGTTCGACGGGGCGAGAGAAATCTGTGTCTTGCCGCCCGACCCGCCTCAGCCGCAAACGTCCGTTGCCCGCGAATCACGCGGACGAACGCGAATCAAAAACCAACCTGTGACATTCGCGTCGGTTCGCGTGATTCGCGGGATGTCTTCCGCCTTGTCCGCCTCACAACAACGACGTCCCCTTCGGTGCCAGCACCACGGTCGTGCCGGCGATCTTGTCGTGCCAGGATTGTTTGTCGTCGTCGAAGGCCACCCAGATGAAACCGAGGCCCGCGACCGCCAGCGACAGGAAGCACGCGAGGGCCCGCACAATCGCCGTCGCCCAGTCGAGCTCGCGATTGTCCACCCGCACGACCCTCAGCCCGCACACAATGCCGCCAATCGTCGTGCCCTTGTGCCGCCACATGATCGCGCCGTAGAGCGCCAGGGCGATCAACCAGCCGCCCGGACCGTTGTGAAACTGCAGGAACCGCGGCAACACGCCGGCGATGAACGCCATGATCATCCCGATCAGGACGCCGTCGATCGCCAGCGCACCGAGACGGATGAAGAGCCCCGCGCGCGGCCATGCGCTGGCGGACAACGCAACCGCGGGCGGCGCAGCCAACGGACGCGCGGGTGGCGCGACGGGTGGCGCTGGCGGCACGAACGGCGGCACGGACGCCGTGGGCTCGGACGCCATCATCGGCGGCGGAGGGCTCGGCGGCGTCACCGGCAGGCCCGGATCACTCACCGGTCCTGTCGGCTCCGGCACGACTTCGGCCGGCGGCGTCACTGCTTCCATGGCCGGCGGCTCCGCCCGACCGAATCCGGCACTCACCGTCGGCGCGGAGACAATTCCCATGGCTGGTCCGGCGACCGGCGGTGGGACGGTCTGCGGCGGGACGGCTTCCGCCATCGGCACGAACGTCGCCGGCACCGTCACCGCTTGTGACCGGATCGGCGGGATCGGAGCGGGTGCCGGACGGGACGCCGCCGCTGCGACCGCGGCCGCCCGACGTTCCCGCTTGATCGCTAGGAGCACGGTGTAAATCACCACGCCGAAGCCCAGCCAGTGGAACAACGCGAACGTCAGGAAGCCGACGATCGGGGTCATATAAAGAAGGAGCGTGATTACACCACCGATTAGCACGGCAAACACGGGGTGACTGAGCGGGCCGTCACCAAAGAAGCGGGTAAAGCGCCGGCCAATCCACGCGAGCATCGTCGCCATGCCGAAGAGTTTCGCCACCAGCAGCGCCAGCCCGAGAAACGGCACCAACAGCGCGCCCACCACGGTGATCGCCAGGAGCGCGGTCACCACGGGCGTCAGCAGGACGGACAAAAATGCGGTCAGGACCGACGAGCCCGGACGCGTTTCCAAGGTCTCGGCGCAGGCCACAATCCCGCGGGAGAACAGCAGCGCGAAGAGCAGGTAAAGGCCGAGAAACGCCAGCGCGACGCCCCACGCCCATTCCAGATGCGGCCCGATCGCCAGCGGACGGCCGAGGACGAGGCAGTTCTTCACCCATGCCACCAGCCACTCGGTGTTGCCGAAGCCACCGAACAACGGCACGTGCACTTCGCTGCCGCGCACCTGGGCGTTCGGATCACGGGTCAGCCGCCCGCCCACGACCACGAGGTCGCCGCCAATCACGGCGTTCGGCCCCAGGTTCATATTGCCCAGAACGGAGACCGCGTCGCCGCCGACCGGACCGTCGATGACAGAGGCGCCCAAGACACTCACCGTGTCCCGGCGGACTTCGCCGTGGTTCTCCAAACGCCCGAGCACCGCGACGGCCGCCCGGCCGACTTTCGCCTCGCGCCGGATGAACGTGTCACCGAGGACCGAAACCACATCGTACACGACGTTGCCCTCGATCGTCGACGTGCCGAAGACGGAGACGACTTCACGCACGGAGCTGTCCCGCGGCACCACATGGCTGCCGATCGGGAATTCGCTCGAGCTGCGCGCGCGGGGCTCGGACCGACGCTGCCGGGGCGCGGGTGTCGGGGTCGGCGAAGGTGGCGGACTGGCGGGCGTCGGCGCATCGAGCCGCCGCAACGGCGGCTCGGCCCCCGCGGGAGTTTCCGGGGCCGGAGCGGTCGCCGCCGGCACCGCCGGGACGGCGGGAGCATTCTCACCCGCAGCCGGCGCGGGCGCGAAGACGGGCACGGGCGGCTTGGGCTCGGCCGGGGGCGCTTCCTGCGCCCCCACGCCGGGAACCAGGCCCACGAGCAGGGCTGCCAGCGAGCAGCCGATTGAAAAACGAAACGGGGTGGTCATGTCAGCGGGCGCACCCGGGGTGCGCGGAAGAAAAGTGAGAGGTTTAGCGGCGCGCATGGAGGGCCTTGTAGGCGGCCGCGCCGAGTCCGAGCAGCGTGGCGTACATGGCGGCGATGAAGGCCAGTCCGCCGTACAGCCACACAGGCGGAATGTTGCGATGCATGATGTCGAAGAACCCGCCGATGGCGTGCACCACGGTCAGGCCCTTCTCGTACCAGGCCAGCTGCGGCGCGAAGGCTTCGCGGAACGGCGTGCCTTCGAAGCCCGCCATGATCCACGCGCCGAGCAGCAGCGCGAAACGCATCAAGACCAGTGAAACCACGATGAACCCGGCGCGGGCCAGCATCGGCCAGTGGACGAAACTTCGCCGCCACCACGGCAGCGCCGCGCGGCGCTCCAGTTCCGCGAGCACGCGCGTTTCGAGTGTGTCAGGCGCGCGTCGCGGTGGCAGCGCCCGCAGCGTGGCGTGAATCTGGCGTTCCAAGGCTTCGTTCGGTTCGAGAGGGGAAGACATGGGAGGAATCAGCCGGTGATTTTCTCGTGCGCGGTTTCGCCGCGACGAAGGATTTTCGCGAGCGCGGCACGCGCGCGCAGGATGTCGGTTTTCACTTTCGCCAGTGAAACCCCGAGCTTTCGGGCGATCTCCTCATAGGGCAGATCCTCGAAATGATAGAGCACCAGCGGGACGCGCTGGTGCTGGGGCAGCTGGGCGAGCGCCTGCTCGACCAGCGCCCGGCGATCGTCGGCATCGACCCCGCTGAAGAAGGTGTCGGGCGCGGCAAACTCGACCTCGGGCGCGTCGCCCTCGCCACCGGCATCATCGCGCCGGAATTCGGAGAAAAACCGCCAGCGTTTCCGATAACGCGAGAGGTGGTTCAGCGACAGGTTCGTCGCGACCGTTTTCAGCCAACCGCCGGCGGTGGGGCTGGTGCTGAGGTGACCATAATTTTCGTAGGCCTTCAGGAAAACTTCCTGCGCAATATCCTCGGCCTGCGCGTCATTGCCGGTGAGACGGGCGGCGGTCGAGTAAACCATGTCCTGGTAGCTGCGCATGAAGGTCGTGAAGTCGGTCGGCGGGCCTACGCCGGCTGCGGTGGTGTGCACTGGAGAGTCATCGTTCGCTCTCACAACCCCGGCCCGTGGCGAAAAGTTGCAGGATCCTTCACCCGGCGCGCCCGGGCCCGGCCCAAGAGCCGGGGACGATCCGCGGTCCCCGTCAGGTGTGTCGCGCAGGATCGCCATGGCGCGACCAAACACTGCGCCGGCGCTGCCGGCAAAGCAAGGTCCACCCGGGGCGTTTCGCGGTCATCCACCCGACATGACTGACTTGCGGGGTAGCCGGCGGACTCAGCCGCCGGGTCTCACACCCACAGCCGTGGCTACGAGCGCCAGCGAGTGGCGGTCCACCCACTCGCGGGCGCTCGTAGCCACCGCCATGCTCCAAAAGCAAAGGGCGGTTTGCACCCGTGGTGGCGGGGTGCGCGCTACCGAGCGGCGACGCTTCTGCCCGCGGGACAGTGTGGCGATGCTCAGTGCAGCGACCGCCCGGCCGCAGAGGCTACGACACGCTCGCGCAGAGGAGCACGTAATGCGCCCGCGCGCGATTCGCGCACTCTTCCATGTCCGCCTCGGACACGCCGGCCAGCGTCAGTTTCGCTGGCGTGCTGACCCAGTCGCCTTCTTCACCCGGCAAATCGAGCCCGAAACGCGCCGCCACGCCGCAGGCGAGGTTGAGCACGCAGGCGCTGATGTTCACGCCATCCGCTCCGAGCGGCTCGTAGTGATCCTTCACGGCATCCACGAGCTCCGACGGAAACCGCCAGTGCTCGAGCAGAATCGAGGTCACCTGCGACGAGGTGAGCCCAAAGGTGTGTTTCTCCCACTCGGAAACCGACGGCCATTCCGCCTCCCCGGGGTACGTCTTGCCAAACGCGGCACCGTCCAGAATCACACGGCCCACCGTGCGCAACAGGCCCGCCGTGTAGGCCAGCCCCGCATCGCGCCCGGCCCGCTGGCCGAGCAGTTCGGCGGCGGCCGCCGTGGCCACCGCGTTTTCCCACAACCGGGTCGCCGTCAACCGGTACGTCAACAAGTCGCGCTGGCAGATCTGCTGCGTCGCCGCGAGTCCGACCAGACGAAAGACCTCGCTCAACCCCACCCGGCCGACCGCCGTATCCAGGGAGTCGGTGCGATCGCGCAAACCGAAGAGCACGCTGTTGCTCATGCGGACGACATGAAACGTCAGCGCCTGATCAAGGCGGATGAGCTTGATGATCTCCTGCAGGTCGGCGTCCGGGTCCAGCAACAGGATACGCAGCCGGCTGAAGGTGGCCGCCGCGGGCACCAGTTTATTACCGAGCGTGATGATGGTTTCGCGCGTAAGCGACATGAAGGGCAGGATTGCTTCTCTTCATTCGGCACGCCGGTCGTCGCGGATGAGGGAAATCTTCCCCGGGGCCGGGGTCGCCGGGTTGAGGACCGGGGAGCCGAACAGGCCGGCCGCAAGCCATGTCCGCCCCGGCCCGAGGGCAGTCTCGAGCTGGCTTTGGGTAGGGGCGCGCCTCGTGCGCCCGGGAACAGATATCGAGACGGTCTTCGGGCGCGCAAGATGCGCGCCCCTACAAGATCAGAAGTCGATGGCCTTGAGCGTCCCAATCTGGACATCGAAGCGCTCGTCGAACGGCTTCACATGCTTCAACTCCGTGCGCTTCAAATCAATCGAACCGCCGACAGCCACGAAGAGCACCGAGGCCACGGCGTCGCCCTCGAGCGCCACCAACGCCGGGGGATATTTCGGGTTCACCGCCTCGAAATCCAGGGAGCCTTCGCCGGACTTGATGCTGACGATGAGCTTGGACCGGAAACTGGAGCGCAACCGGATGGCGATGTTTTCCAGCAGGGCGCCCTCTTTTCGCACCCGGACCAGCACGAGAAACTTGTCCGGCGGAAAGCGCTCGTTCCCCACCTTGAGCAGGGGCACCTCGAAGATGAGATGCGTGGGCGTCTCCGCGGAGATGAATGACTTGGACACCTCGATCAGTTCGCCGAGCGACGGCCGCTTGCGGCTGTCCGCATTGCCCGAGAACTGTCCCGGCTCACCCTTTTCGCCCTTCCGGCGGTACTTGCTGCGCTCACGTTCCGTCGGCTCCTTGCCCTCGAGTTTGAGCGGCGTCCACTGCTCCGCGTACGGCTTGGACGGGTCGAAGCGCACCACGGTGTCCGATTTCACGCGTCCCTTGCTGTCGCGCATCACGCGGTGCTCGGTGTAGGCCCAGCGGCGGTAATCGTCGGCCGTGCGGTGCAGCACGTCGTTGAGCATCGAAATCTCAGCCGGCGTGGCGGCGCGGGTCGTCGACACTTCCGGTCGGACCGCGCTAATCGTGGTCTCGGCGGCGACCGCGCTCGCGGCCAGGGCGCACGCCATCGTCAGGCAAAGGAGAAGTGAAAACGTCCGCGGCATGCAGCTGGGTGTCAGGTGAGGGAGCAATGTTCCCCAGCCTCTTTTCCACCGCAAGCTTCGTGCCGCGATCGGTTTCTCGCGCGGGGTGGGACCGTCGGGAGCGCAGGCTTACCGCCTGCATGGGATCGGAGCTCGGACGATGCCGGCGGGACGCCTGTGCTCCCGGGAGATCGCTGCGCTTCAATACAGCGCTTTGCGCTGCTGATTGAAGATCGTGGCCACCCGCTCCGACGCCGTGCGAAATTGCGCTTCCTCGATGCCCGCGGCCGCCAGTTTCTCCGGCGTCACTTCCCAGCACACCGCATCACCGGGCAGCGCCTGGCAATGTTCCGCGACGATCGCGCCCGCCAGATTGAGGACCACCGCAAAACGATTCTCGTAGTCCGCCTCGTCCAGCAGCAGGTGGCTGCGCAGCGCGTTCACGAGATCGGCGGGAAAACGCCACTCTTCCATGACGATCGCCGACACCTCGACCCCGCTCACGCCAAAGCGGGCCTTTTCCCATTCGCCGTAAACGGCGAAGCGCTGCGGATCAAAAACGTCCGCGCCCGTCACCCGCAGGCGACCCGCGCGATCCAGCACCATGATGCCGATGCCGCGCAACAATCCCGCCGAGTAAGCCGTCCGCGAATCGACGTCCGCGTACACCGCGAGCGCTTCACTGGCCAGGCCGTGAAACAAGAGCGATTCCCGCAGCCGTTCAGCCGTGACGCCGTAACAGCCAAGGGCGCGATCGACGAGTCCGGCGACCGTGGCGGCCCCGACGAGCCGCAACACTTCGCCAAAACCCACGCGATTCACGGCTTCGTCAATCGAGCCCACGCGGGTGCCGCCACCGAAGACGGCATTATTGCTCAACTGGATCACCTTGGACGCGAGCGTCGGCTCGATCCGGATCTCCGCCGCGAGTTCGTCGAGATTGGTCCGAACATCCTGCAACAGGCGGCACAGGCTGTTCATCACCCGTGGCGCGGCGGGCAGCTGGCGCGCGTGCACGAGGATCGTGTCGCGCGTGACCGCGAGATCCGCGGCCCCGGTCGGCAGGCTGAGCGTGCGCCGCAGCGACACGATCGAGGGCGAGCGAAAGTGCGTGGTGCCGGACGTCGTCAGATTGGAAGGCGTCACATTGAGATCGACGACCGCATCGGTGACAGGGTTGGACAGGATGTTTTTCATGGCCGTTAGTTCGCCAGCGCGGTCATGGCAGCGTCGAAAGCCGCTTCGATTTCACCGATCGCCAGTTCAAAGTCGTCCTCCTTCAGGCCGGCCGCGGCCAGTTTCTGCGGGGTGATTTCCCACCAGCTGCCCTCGCCCGCGAAACTGCGGCCCACGCGATGGGTCAGGCCGTTCGCGACGTTGAGCAGGGCCGCCAGCGGGCGTTCGTAGTCAGCCGGCTGCGCGAGATAGTGCGAACGCACTGCGGCCGAGGCCTCGGGTGGAAATTTCCACTCGTCGAGCAGCATGGCCGAGATTTCACAGCTGTTCATCCCCGCGAGGCTCTCCTCCCAGCCCGCATAGGCCGTCCACGGGCCCTTCCCAAACGCCTGGTCCGGCTTCACCACGCCACGGCAGGAACGATCGAACACGATAAAGCCCAGCGTCCGCAGGAGTCCCGCCGTGTACGCCGTTCGCGGGTCGATTCCCGCCGGTCGGGCCAGCGCCTCCGCGGCAAACGCGCCGTAAAGCATGTTCGCGCGCAACGTGTCGGCACTGATGCCGTAAAAGTCGAGCGCGCCTTCGGTGAAGCGGCCGGTCGTCGCCGTGCCCACGAGGCGCAGGATTTCACTGAATCCGACGCGATTCACCGCCTCCTGAATCGAGGACACCCGGCCCGCCCCGGAAAACATGACGCTGTTGCTGATGCGCACGATGCCAGCCGACAGTGCGACGTCCCGACACAGCAAACTCGAGATGTCATCCAGTTCGGCGTTCACGTCCTGCAACATCTCCCCGAGCTTGGACAACACGCGCAAATCCGCCGGCAACGTGCGCGCGACCCGCAACAAGGCTTCGCGGGTAACAAGGGGGCAGACATCAGAGGCAGCGGCCATTCTGTCCGTATCGGCACGGACCTCGCGAAACGTGAGCGTGATCCGTAAGAATTTTCCTACACCCCAGGCCCCGCGCGATTCGCGCCGCGCGGACCGCAAAGCCCGGCTTCGTGGGGATTTACCCCACGAGGCCGCTTCGCCACCACCGCTGCCGGCCTACATCCGGCAAATCAGCAGCTCACGCTCGTACACCATTTCCTTCGGGAGATGGTCGTGCAAATCGAGGAACAGTTCCTCGTGGCCGATGACCTCCGCGCGCCACAGCGCCCGGTCGAAGCGCTGGAGTTCGTCGAATTTCTCCTCGGAGAATTTGAGCCCGGTCCAGTCGATGTCGTCGTAATGCGGCACCCAGCCAATCGGCGTTTCCTTGGCCAGCGCCCGACCGCGCGCGCGATCGACGATCCACTTGAGGACGCGCATGTTCTCGCCAAAGCCCGGCCAGAGGAACTTGCCGTCCGCGCCCTTGCGGAACCAGTTCACATGGAAAACGCGCGGCACTTCGCTCAGCCGCTTCTGCATCGTGATCCAGTGCCGGAAGTAATCGCCCATGTGGTAGCCGCAGAAGGGCAGCATCGCCATCGGGTCGCGGCGCACCTTGCCAATCGTGCCGGCCGCCGCGGCGGTCATCTCCGATCCCATCGTGGCCCCGATGTACACGCCGGTGCTCCAGTTGAAGGCTTGGAACACCAACGGCATCGTCGTCGCCCGGCGGCCGCCGAAGATGAACGCGCTGATCGGCACGCCCGCCGGATCCTCCCAGGCGGGATCGATCGTCGGGCACTGCGACGCGGGCGCGGTGAAACGCGCGTTCGCGTGGGCCGCCTTGGCGCCGGTGGTCTTGGCGATTTCCGGCGTCCACGGATTGCCCTGCCAGTCGGTCAGCTGCGGCGGCGGCGTCTCGGTCATGCCCTCCCACCACACGCCACCCTCGGGCGTGAGCGCGACGTTCGTGAAGATCGTGTTTTTCGCGAGCGAGGCCATCGCGTTCGGGTTCGTCGCGTTCGACGTTCCGGGCGCGACGCCGAAGAAGCCGGCCTCGGGATTGATCGCGCGCAGGCGGCCGTTCGCATCCGGGCGGATCCACGCGATGTCGTCGCCGACGGTCCACACCTTCCATCCCTTCTTCTGGAACGAAGCCGGCGGAATCATCATCGCGAAGTTCGTCTTGCCGCACGCGCTCGGGAACGCCGCCGCGACATAGGTCTTCGCACCCTTCGGATCCTCGACGCCGAGGATCAGCATGTGCTCGGCCATCCAGCCCTCGTCGCGCGCCATGTTGGAGGCGATGCGCAGCGCGAAACACTTTTTGCCAAGCAGCGCGTTGCCGCCGTAGCCCGAGCCATAGCTCCAGATCTCGCGCGTTTCCGGGAAGTGCACGATGTACTTCTCCTTGTTGCACGGCCAGGCGACGTCCTTCTGTCCCGGCTTCAACGGCGCGCCGACCGAATGCATGCAGGGCACGACGCGCTTTTCGGCCCGATCGATCTGCTCAAAGACCGGCAGCCCGATCCGCGCCATGATGCGCATGTTGACGACGACATACGGGGAGTCGGTGAGTTGGACGCCGATCTGCGACATCGGCGATCCGATCGGTCCCATGCTGTACGGCAACACATACATCGTGCGGCCCGCCATGCACCCGCGGAACAGATGCTTCAGCTTGCTGCGCATCTCGTACGGATTGACCCAATTGTTCGTCGGGCCCGCCGCGTCCTTGGAATACGAACAGATGTAGGTGCGATCCTCGACGCGCGCTACATCGGTGGCGTCGCTGCGCGCATAATAACAACCCGGCCAGAGTTTCTCGTTCAGCTTGGTGAAGGTGCCGCTCCGCACCATCTGCGCGCACAACGCATCGTATTCCTCCTGGGAACCGTCGACCCAGTGGATCGCATCGGGCTTGCAGAGGTCGGACATCTTCTCGACCCATTTCAGCAAGTGCTTGTTCTCCGCAAGAGGCTTGGCCGGATTGCGTTTTTTCATCACGGAGACCCTGCGGACGCCCCGCCAGGAGTAAACGGCAAAGCCCGGGCAACCCGCGTGGAAGAAGGTGATGTGAGTCAGGCGATAAGGCCCAAGTAAACCTGCTTGCGCCGGTCGACCACCCGCGAATCACGCGAACCGGGCGAAATAAGCCATCAGAGGCCTTGCGGCAGAACCCAGCGACGAATCGCCCGTTGAGCAGAACAACCCATCCGCTGCGCTGAAATTCGCGGCGGTTCGCGTGATTCGAGGGCGCTCGCAGGCGGGGACGGACCTAGCGCGGAATCACGCCGATGCCCGGCCGATCCGGGAGTGTGATCCGGCCGTCGACGATCGTCGCGCCGTCGAAACAGTCGTTTCCGATCAGCACGGCGCCGTCGAGATCCGCCCAGTCCACCAGTGGCGACAGCTGCGCCGCCGCGGAAATGGCGCAGGACGTCTCGGTCATGCAACCGAGCATGACCTTCAGCCCGAGCGCACGCGCGAGCACGATCATCTTGTGCGCCTCCCGCAGCCCGGTGCACTTCATCAGCTTGATGTTGATGCCGTCGAACACGCCCCGCGCGCGCAACACATCGTCGAGCCGCTGCACGCTTTCGTCGGCGATCAACGGCAGCGGACTGCGCTCGCGCAGCCATGCGGTGTCATCGATCTGCTCCTTTGGCATCGGCTGCTCAATGAACACCACGCCCCGCGCCGCAAGCCACTCGATCCTGCGCAGCGCCTCGTCGCGCGTCTTCCAGCCCTGGTTGGCGTCCACGGTGATCGGCTTGTCGGTCTCTTGCCGAATGGCCTCGATCATCGCCTGGTCGTTGTCGCGACCGAGCTTCACCTTGATGATTTTGTAGATGGCGGCTTCGCGCGTTTTCTGTCGCACGATCTCGTCCGTATCGATGCCGATCGTGAACGACGTCACCGGCGCCTTCGCCGCATTGAGTCCCCACAGCCGGTACAGCGGCGCGCCGATCTTCCGGCCGACCCAGTCATGCAGCGCGATGTCCACGGCCGCCTTCGCCGCCGTGTTGCCCGGCGCCAGCGCGTCGATCGCGGGAATGATTTCCTCGAGGTTGAAGGGATCTTCGATGCGCGTGAGATCCACGCGGCGGAAAAACGCCGACGCCGAGTCCTGCGACTCGCCGAGGTAAGGTGGCATCGCCGCCTCGCCGTAACCGATCACGCCGTCCCGCTCCACCTCGACCAGCATCGCGGGCGTCGTCGTGCGCGAACTCGTGGCGATCGTGAACGCGTGTTTCAGTTCCAGCGTGTAGGGTCGGAAGCGGAGTTTCATGGGACCGAAACGAACTAAACCCGCTTGCCGCCGAGATCACGGACAAAGCACGCCGCCCGCCCTGGCCGGAGCGCACCGCCACACTCACCCAGCCGCACGGAAGTGCGACGCACCGCACGATCGTGATCTTTCCACCTTCGCGTTTTCGTCTTCAACTCGACTGTCGCCCGCCGTTCTTCCGTCCCCACGTGAAAACCCCGCTCCGCCTGTTGGTCGTCGCCGCGTGCCTGTGCGCCGCGACGCTTCCGGCCGCCACCGTCAGCGTGCCCGTCATCGAGAACGTCGCCTGGCAACCGCTCACCGCGCAGGTGAAACGCGTGATCGAAGCGCTCGAGTCTCAGGGCGCGCCGCTGCCCGACGCAGACCGCCGGGCGCTCGCCGCCCTCCCCGCCGGCGAACCCGCATCCGTCGCCGCGCTGCAGCAGATCCTGGATCGTCACTGCCTGTTCTTCGTGAACATCAATCCGGAGATGCGCGTGAAAGTCACCGCGGGGCCCGCCGCGCCGGAGCTCAACGAACAGGGCTGGCGGCAGTTTCTCGTCAAGGTGCACAACGAGGCCGGCACGACCGCGGCGCTCCACGCGACGAGTCCGAACGCCCAGCGCCTGTTCAACTCGCCCGCCGGCGACGTCCCGAACCGCTGGCTCGAGCTGCAGATGTTTGACGCGCAGCCATTGCGGTCGGCGCTCAGCGGGCTCGAGGTCGAGTACCGGATCATCCAGCTGCACAGCCGCGATGCCGGCCGGCGCGAGGCGAAATTCTCCTTCGACGTCGGCCAGGGCACGCAGGACATCGGTTTTCGCAACGAGGTCGATCTGCTCTTCCGCTGCC
Source organism: Terrisphaera buseokensis (assembly GCF_047521145.2). Taxonomy (GTDB): domain Bacteria; phylum Verrucomicrobiota; class Verrucomicrobiia; order Opitutales; family Opitutaceae; genus ER46. The sequence goes on from NZ_CM134186.1 coordinate 6,721,792, forward strand.
TCCCCGCGCGCGAGATCATGCTGGGCGTCCGCGATGAAAACAACCGGCCGACGACAGCGGCTTTTGTCATTCGCGATGCGCTGCAACGCGTGTACCCGTCGCAGGCCAAGCGGCTCGCGCCCGACTTTGCATTTCATCCGCAGATCTATCGCGCAGACGGCGAAACGCTCAAGCTGCCCGCAGGCACCTACACCGTCGCGTTTCAACGCGGCCCGGAGTCCGTGCCGCTGCAACGCACGCTCACCGTCGACGCGCAGACGTCGCGCTGGGACTTCAAGGTCGAGCGCTGGATCGATCCCGCGAAACTCGGCTGGATCTCCGGCGATCATCACATCCACGCCGCGGGCTGCTCCCACTACACCAATCCGACGGAGGGCGTGCACGCGCCCGACATGATGCGCCACTGCCTCGGCGAGGACCTGAAGGTCGGCGCCAATCTCACGTGGGGGCCGTGCTTCGACTACCAGAAGCAATTTTTCACCGGCAAGGAGGACGCTGTATCCACGTTTCCCTACATCCTGCGCTACGACATCGAAGTGAGCGGCTTTGGCTCGCACCAGAGCGGCCACCTCTGCCTGCTGCGGTTGAAGGATCAGATGTATCCCGGCGGCGATTCGAGCACGCACTGGCCGACGCTCGGCCTCAACACGCTGCGCTGGGCGAAAAAGCAGGGCGCCGTCGTCGGCCCCGCGCACTCCGGCTGGGGCCTGCAGCCGGTCGCACCCGGATCGAATGCGAATGCCAACAGCAAGAACTCCGGCGAGATCAACCTCGCGGCGAACACGCTGCCGAACTACATCGTGCCACCGTTCAACGGCATTGGTGCCAACGAGTACATCGTCGACGTCACGCATCTCGTCCCCGGCCCCGACGGCCAGCTCGTGCCCGCCGTGGATTTCATCTCGACCGTGGACACGCCGTACCTGTGGGAACTGAACATCTGGTACCACACGCTGAACGTCGGCTTCCGCACCCGCATCAGCGGCGAGACGGATTTTCCCTGCATCTACGGCGAGCGCGTGGGCCTCGGCCGGAGCTACGTGAAGTTGCCGGAGAAGTGGACGTATGAGGATTGGTGCGACGGCATTCGCGCGGGCCGCAATTACGTCGGCGACGGCAAGAGCCACCTGCTCGAGTTCCAGGCGGCGAGCAGCGCGACGACGATCCGGATGGGCGAGGCCGACAGCGAACTCCGTCTCGCCCTGCCGGGAAAAATCCGCGCGTCGGCCCGCGTCGCCGCGTACCTGAACTCCACGCCGGATCCGGAAATGAAACAGCGCCGGCCCAACCAGAAACCGTACTGGGACGTCGAGCGTGCACGCGTCGGGGACTCACGCGAAGTCGCGGTGGAATTGATCGTCAACGGTTATCCGGTCGCGAAGAAAAACATCCCCGCCGACGGCCGCATTCAGGACGTCGCCTTCGACGCGGCCATCGAGCGCAGCAGTTGGGTCGCGTTGCGCATCCTGCCCTCGTCGCACACGAACCCGATCTTCGTGGTCGTCGGCGACAAACCGATCCGCGCGTCACGCCGCAGCGCCGAGTGGTGCCTCAAGGGCGTCGACCAATGCTGGTCGCAGAAGGAAAGGTTCATCAAGCCGGCCGAGCTGCAGGATGCCCGGGACGCCTACGCGCACGCGCGAACCGTGTATCGTCAGCGCATCGCGGAATCGACGGTGGAGTGAACTTCGATCGTCGCGCCTCACCTTTCGCCCGCGGTGGTCGGGCACAACAGCTGCTCTGATTTTCGCTCTCGCCCCCTGCTCTTTTTCGTCCGCCCGGCGTCCGGTCGCACCCCTTTCGATCGCAGCCAAAACCACATCACCCATGAACGCTCGCATTGCTCCCAAGCACAGATGGTTCTTCCGCGCCGACGTCACGACCCTGCGACCGGTGCGACCACGGGCATGGTTGAGCGCCCTCGCGCTTGCCCTCCTGCCGCTCTCCGCCGCCGCCGCGACGGGCGTGATCTCGGGCGCCGTGAGCAACACCGCCACCGGCAATCTCCTCGAAGGCGCGCGGATCGAAGTGCCGGCGTTGGGGTTGTCGGCGCTCACCGATCCCTCCGGTCGATTCGTGCTGGCAGAGGTGCCGGCCGGGACCCACGAGGTCCTCGCGTCCTACATCGGGCTCGATCCCGTGCGCAGTCAGGTGACGGTCACCGCGGATCGCCGCACCGTGCGCAATTTCGATCTCACCACCGGCATCTACAAGCTGCGCGAGTTCAAGGTCACGGGCGATCGCGAGGGCGCGGCCGCAGCCATCACCGCCCAGCGCAACGCTGACAACGTGAAGAACATCGTCGCCATGGATTCGTTCGGCAATCTGCCCAACCGGAGTCCCGGCGAAGTCGCCATCCGGCTCCCCGGCGTCGCGGGCAACCTGGACGCCGAGGGCAATGTCACGAGCCTCGTCATCCGCGGCATGGGCCCGGGCCTCAACTCGACGACCGCCGACAACACCATCATGGCGAGCGAGGGCGGCATGGGGCGGAATTTTCCGATGAGCATCCTGACCGGCGCGCTGTTCCATCAGGTCGAACTGATCAAGGGCCACACGCCCGACAAGGGTGCCGAGTCGATGGGCGGCACCCTCAACCTCAAGACCCGCTCGGCGCTCAACATGGCGGACAAGCGCCGGATCACCTACAGTTTCGCGGGCCGGCTGGCACCCTCGTTCACGGAACAGATTCCGCTCCGCGAAGCGCATCGCTTCCATCCGTTGTTCAACGTCGGCTACCAGGAGATCTTCAGCGTCCTCGGCGGCGAGCGAAACCTCGGCGTCGTCGTCAATACATTCTACAGCGAAAACGTCGCCGGCATGTTCCGCTCGACGCGCGATTTTCAGAACACCACCACGCAGCCGGCGTACCTGTGGGACTATCGCACGCAGGACATCTTCAACAACCGCAAGCAGACCAGCGGGAACATCAAGGCGGAATACCGGCTTTCGCCCTCGACGAAATTCACCGTGACCGCGCAGGCCAGCAACAACGACGAGCCCTTCGAGCGCCGCTACGAGACCCGCGCCTACACCACGCAGACCGTCGGCACGACCGGCACCGCCGGTATCCTGCCCGGTTATACGAATCGCATCACGCAGGTCCGCGCCGCCCCGGGTTCAACCATCGATCAGACCAGCGCGATGTACAAGGGCTGGAACCAGCGTCTGCGCAACGCGGGTGCCAGCGCCGAGCACGAGTTTGGCCACCTGCAGCTCGATTACGGCGCCAATTTCAGCGACGCGCGCGTCCTTTCCACGCGCAAGCACGACGGCCAGCTCATCATGCGCATCAACAACGTCGGCTGGATTCTCGACCGAACCCAGTCCGACCTCTACCCGCGTTTCACCCAGACCGAAGGTCCCGATTTCAACGACCCGGCCAACTACCGGCCCGCGCCCAACGGCCTCAACGACCGAAACGACGGCAGCCTGCACAAAATTCGCGAAGTCCGCGGCAACGCCCGCTACGCATTGCCCACGCCGATGCCGCTGTTCCTGAAGACCGGTTTCAATTGGCGCGAACAGACCGTCTCGAGTTGGAATCAATCCCGCCGCTGGAGCTACATCGGCACCGGCCCGCTCGCGCCCGACGCGGGCCTCGTTACTTTCGACTCGACCAAGACCGGCCGGCGGATTCCGCAGTGGCAGACGGACACCTTCATCAAGGACGGCAATCCGGTGAACCCCGCGCTCTGGGCCGAAGACCGGTATTACCACGAGACCGTGCAGTACACCGGCACGCGCGCCGTGACCGAGGCCGTCACCGCCGGCTACATCATGGCCCAAGGCCGGCTGGGCCGCGAAGGCCTGCTGGGCCACACCGGTTTTCTCACCGGCGTGCGGACCGAAAAGACGGATAACGAAAGCTGGGGCTGGGTGCGCGCCCGCGTGCCGAGCTCCACCGCCGAACAACTGGCCGATCCCGTGGGCGCCGCCAAACGCGACTACGCCGGCACCCGGCGCGAAATCAACGGCGGCTACACGAAATCGTTTCCCAGCGTGCACCTGACCCACGACCTCACGCCCAACATCAAGGCCCGGCTCAGCTGGTCCACGAGCTTCGGTCGCCCGTCGTTGAGCAACGCGCTGCCCAACGAAACCTTCAACGCGACTGCGCAGACCCTGACGATCAACAATCCCGCGCTGCTGCCCCAGGTGGGATCGAGCTGGGACGCCACCCTCGATTACTATTTCGAGCCGGTGGGCAATCTCTCGATCGGCTGGTTCCACAAGAAGATCACCGACTTCATCGTCAGCGGCATCAACGTCGGCACCGTGGGCACCGGCACCGACAACGGCTACAACGGCGAATACGCCGGCTTCACCCGCCTGACCACGGCCAACGCCGGCACGGCCTTCGTGCAGGGCTGGGAAGCGAGCTACCAGCAACAGCTGACGTTCCTGCCCGGCGCGTTGAAGGGCCTGAGTTTCTCCGCCAACCTGACCGTGCTCGATACGCACGGCGATTTCGGCGGTGCGGCCAATCTCGGCAGCGGCCAGGTCGCCGGGTTCATTCCGCGGACCGGCAACGTCAGTCTGGCGTGGCGCTACCGCGCCTTCAGCACGCGCCTGCTCGTCAACTACACCGGTGACTACATCTCGAGTTACACAGCCGCGAGCGTCGGCCGGAATCTGTACCGCTTCTCGCGCACGAGCGTAAACGCCGGCGTGGAATACCGCCTGCGCCAGGGCGTGAGCGTCACCTTCGACGTCGCGAATCCCTTCAGCGTGCCGCAGAAACTCTACCGCGGCATCCCCGACCAGATGCAGAGCACGATCAGCAATTTCACCACCGTCACCGTCGGCTTGAGCGGACGCTTCTGAACGGGTGACCGCATTCGCCCGGCTGAAGAAATCCCACCGGCGTCCCACGTCGACATCGCCGCGCTCACTTCCTGCGTCGACGTCATATCACCAGTTGAAAGATTCACCGAACGCGTATGAAACGAAGCCGCCTCTTCTCATGATCCGTCCACGTCTCTCCGCCTTGCTCGGCCTCGTCACCTTCGCCGCCGTCGCCTGCGGCGCGACCACGCCGCCGCCGAAGGCTGATCTGCCGGAAGGCATGGAGCTCATCGTCGCCGCCGCGCCACCGCTCGTGAAGCATCCGATCATGGGCTGCCTCGACGATCGCGGCCGGCTCTTCGTCGGCGACTCCGCCGGCGTGAACTGGCGGCCCGCACAGTTGGAGAAGGAACTGCCGCATCGCGTGCTGATGCTCGAGGACACCGACGGCGACCAAGTCTACGACAAAGTCACCGTCTTCGCCGACAAGATGACGTTTCCCCAAGGTGCCTGCTGGGTCGACGGCTCCCTCTACGTCGCCTCGCCGCCCGGGATCTGGAAACTCACCGATACCAACGGCGACGGCGTCGCTGACCAGCGCACGATGATCGTGAGCGGTTTTGAATACGACGGCAACGCGGCCGACGTGCACGGCCCGTTCCTCCATCCATTGAACGGCCGGCTGTACTGGTGTCATGGCCGCAAAGGTCACAAGGTCGTGCAGCAGGACGGCACGCTCGTCCACGAGGGCAAGGCCTCGGGCGTCTGGTCCTGCCGCACCGACGGCAGCGACGTGCAATGGCACGCGCTCGGTTGCATGGACAATCCCGTCGAGGTCGATTTCACGCCGGAGGGCGATCTCTTCGGCGTGGTCAACCTGTACTACAACCAGCCGCGCGGCGACACGCTCATTCACTGGCAGCTCGGCGGCGCCTACGAGCGGCCCGATCAGATCGCCGCCATCGCCGCGCTGCCGCGCACGCTCGACACCATGCCGGTCGTCCACAACTACGGCCACGTCGCCGTGTCCGGCTGCTCGTTCTATCGTTCCGGCGCGCTGAACCCGGCGTGGCGCGGCGACATGTTCGTCACGTTCTTCAACACGCAGAAACTCGTGCGCACGAAACTCGTTCCCGCCGGCGCGACGTTCACCGCGACGACACACGAGTTCCTCAAGATTCACGATCCGAACGTCCATCTCACCGATGTGATCGAAGACGCCGACGGTTCGCTGCTCGTGCTCGATACCGGCGGCTGGTTTCGGATCGGCTGCCCCGCGAGCATGATTGAAAAACCGGATCTACGCGGCGCGATCTATCGCGTGCGCAAGAAGGACGCCCCGCGCCTGGCCGATCCGTACGGCCGGGAGATTGCTTGGGATCAACTCACGCCGGCGGCCACGCAGGCCTTGACGAACGACGCGCGCTGGAAAGTCAGCACGCGCGCCGCGGCGCTGGTGGCCAAGGCCGCACCTGCGGTCGGGGCCAACGCTGCGCTCCTCGGTGCCAGCACGCCTCCGCCAGCCCGTCGGCGCGCGCTCGAAACCATCGCGGCCGCGAAGCGCATCGATGCCAGCCAGCGCCGCGCTCTGCTCGCGATGCTCGGTGAAGCGCTCGATCCGGCGCTGGAACACGCGGCGATGTTCGCCGCGCTGGCCACGCGTTGCTTCGACCTCGAAACGGTGCGCGCCGCCTCCGTGCCGGCGGCGATCCGCCGGCTGCTGCGAATTGTCGAGCAGACGAGCGCCGACGACGCCACGCAGCGCGCGCTGCTCGAGATTGCCCGCACGCACGTCGGTTCCCCCGACGCCAGCCTGGCAGCGGCCGCCGCGGCGGTCGTGGCCCGCAACCCGCGCGCCCTGGATGTCCTGGCCGCAGATCTCACCGCCCAACTCGCGGCGCCGACCGTCGCGCCGGCCACGCTCGCACTCCTCGCCGAGCTTACCGGCAGTCATCTCGCCGAGCCGCCAGCCCAGGCGTTGATCACTTCCTTGCTGCGGCATCCGGCTCAGGCGGCGCGGCAAACCGCGTGGCGAGTGCTTGCCCGTCAGTCGGGCCCGCTGCGCACGACGGCGTGGATCGCGCCGCTCACGGAAAGTCTACGGCAGATCGCCGCGGCGAAGGAACAGGCGGACCTGCCGCTGCTGCTCGACGCCATCGCGCGAGTCCCGTCGCCAGACTTCGATCAACCGCTCCTGGCGCTCGTGCGCGATGAACAGCGCGCGCAACCGATCCGGCTCAAGGCCCTGGGCGCGTCCTTCCGCGCGGGCCAGCCGATGGGCGCCGATGCGTTTGCCTTGCTGCTCGCGGTTTCCCGCAGCGACGCCTCACCGTCGGCCCGCACCGAGGCCGCGCGACTGCTGTCGCGCTCGAAGCTTTCCGTCGCGCAACAGGTGGAGCTCGCGCCGGTGGTCGCCACCACGGGCCCGGTGGAGTTGGCGGAGTTGCTGAAGATTGCGCGCAGGGCCGACCCCGCGACCGGCCGCATCTGGGCGGAGGCGCTCGCCCGCTCGCCCGTTTTCGGCGCCATCGAGGAGAGTGCGGTGCGATCGGCGTTCAGCGGGATGCCGGCGGAACTTTATGAGCAGATCCTCATGCCCGCCGTGCGCGCTGCCACCGAGGAGAAGGATGCGAAAAAGCGTCTGCTCGAAACCCTCACCACGAAATCCGGCCAGGGCCGCGTCGCGGCGGGACAGGCCGTGTTTGCCACCAGCACGTGTGTCGCGTGCCACAAGGCCGGCGAGCTCGGCCGCGTGCTCGGGCCCGACTTGAGCCGCATCGGCCAGATCCGCAGCGCGCGCGATCTGCTGGAGTCGATTCTGTTTCCCAGCGCGACCATCGCGCGGGATTTCGAAACGCACATCGTCGAGACCGCCGATCGCCAGACGCACACCGGCACCGTCAAACGCGAAACCGCCGCCGCCCTCGTGTTGGTCGATCCGGCCGGGGAGGAGAAGCCGATTCCCCACCCGCAGATCGTGGCGCAGAGCCTCTCCCCCACCAGCCTCATGCCGCCCGGCCTGGAACGCACCATGACCGAGCAGCAACTGCTCGACCTCGTGGCGTGGCTGGGATCGTTGAAGTAGGATTTAGGTCAGGACGGCGACCGACTTGGGACCGCGACCGCCCCCGGTCGCCCGGAAATATAGCGACCGGGGGCGGTCGCGGTCCCAGGTCCAGTCAGCTTCGTCCCACCGATCACGGCTTCTTCGTCCCACCCAGACTCATCACGTGGCCGGTGGTGCGGAAATAGATCTTCCCGTTCGCGACTGCCGGCGTCGCGCGTGACAGCTCGCCGAGTTCATTGTTGGCGAGCACCTGAAACGTATCCGCCGCGGCAATCACCGCGACTTTGCCCGTATCCGAAACCCCATACAGCCGGCCGTCGACGCAGACCGGCGACGCGAAATAGTTTCCTCCGGCGCGCTCCTGCCACTTCACCGCGCCCGTAGCCGGATCGAGGCAGGTCACGATGCCGGCATCGCTCCACAGAAACAGCAGGCCGCCATACGCGATCGGCGTCGGCACATACGGCGCGGCCTTGCGCACATCGTACTTCACGACGGCCTGGCCCGTGCCGTCCGCGGGCGGCTGCACCGCGATAAGATAATGCCCGCCACCGCCGCTGCCGCACGAAGCGAACGTCAGGCCCGCCGCCACCACCGGCGAACTGATGCTGCGCATCGTGAGCACGCGCGGGGCCGTCGACCACACCACCTTGCCCGCGGATGGATCCACGGCCCCGATGCCGTCGTCCTTGGTGTTGAAAATCAGCAACGGCGGCTTGCCGGCCTGCTCCAGCACGCACGGCACGGAATAATCGGCATCGCCGCGCGCCCGCGGAATCGACCACGCCAGTTTACCGGTCTTGCGTTCCACCGCGACGATCGCACCGGCCTGATCCTGGTCGGCCGCTACAATGACGAGATCGCCGAAAACAATCGGCGAGTGTCCGCTGCCATGCTGCGACTCGAATTCGCCCAGCGGGTACTCCCACGCCGGCTCGCCCGTCTGCTGCAGCGCGCAGAGAAACATCCGATTGCCGTCCTGCCGGATGAAATACACCCGCTCGGCGTCCAGCGCGCACGTCGACGACGCAAAGGAGCTGAACTTGTGCAGATGATAGCTGCCCTGCGGATAGCCTTTGCGCCACAGGATGCGCCCGTCGCGCTCGTCAAGGCACACGACCGCGACCTCGCCGCCCTGCGCCACCTGCAGGAAAATTCGCGAACCCCACAGCACCGGCGACGAATGCCCCGCGCCCGGCAGCGTGGTTTTCCAATTGAAGTCAGCCTCGGTCCAACTCACCGGCACGGTCTTCGCCTCGCTCAACCCGGTGCCGTTGGGGCCGCGGAAGCGCGACCATTCCTGCGCCTCGAGCGAACCAGCGGCCAGCCCGGCGGCCAACATCACGAGTGCAAACATCCGGGGCGAAGTGAGTGGGGCGTTCACAACGCGGAACGACAGCCGCGCCCCCGCAGGGCGTCAACCGGCGATTGCGTTGCGGGGCGCGCTTCCCAGCCGGCCGTGCTTGCCGCTTGCCAAAGCGATGCCGGACCGGTTTTCGATTCGCATGCCTCGTCCGTCGTCCACCGCCCGCCCGCTTACGAAGGACGACTACGAACTGCTGGCCGAGTTTCGTTACACGCTGCGGAAGTTTTTCGGTTTCAGCGAGACCGCGGCCCTCGGCCACGGCGCGACGCCGCAGCAATACCAGGCGCTGCTCGCCATCGAGGGCTTTCCGGGGCGCAACTGGGTCACGATGGGCGAGCTCGCCGAACAAATGCAGGTCGCGCATCACAGCGCCGTCGGGCTCGTCGATCGCATGGAGACGTTGCGCCTGTTGCGGCGCACGACGTCGAAGGAAGATCGCCGCCGCGTGCACGTGACGCTCACCGCCCGGGGACTCGCCGTGCTGGAAAAACTCTACCGCGCGCATCGCGACGAACTGCAATCGGTCGGCCCGCGCCTCGTCGGTCTGCTGCGCCAGGCGACGCAACCCGAGGTCGTCGCCACGCCCGTCGCCAGCACACGATCGGCCCGGAAAGCGCGCATCCGCTGACGACGAGAGACGGCGCGCTCGCTCGCGTTCGCCTCCGCCGGCAGCGCCTGATCCAAGTCCGCGACGAGATCCTCGAGTGTCTCCACGCCTGCGGAGAGACGGACGAGACCGTTCGAGATGCCCGCCTGCCGCCGCGCGGCCGGAGTACGCCAGTCCGGATTGCGCCATGCCGGAGATCGACGATTGAGTGCAGGCCTTGACGGCCGACAAGGCGCGTCGGAACTCGATCCGGTAAACTCGCCGCTCCCGTTTGGCACTCCACCGATTCACCCGTAGCTTCTTCCGATGACCGCTCCCGCCCGCCCGCACTCGCTTTTTGACCGCATCGGCGGCCGCGCCCCGCTGCTGGAGTTGCTGCGCTATTTCTACGCGGACGTCCGGCAGCACGACGTCATCGGGCCGATTTTCGCGCGGCAGATCGGCGACTGGCCGGCGCATCTCGAAAAGATCGCCGACTTCTGGTCGGGCGCGACCGGCGGCCCCGTGCTTTATAGCGGCGCCATGCCGATGAAACACGTCCCGCTCGGGCTCGAGGAACAGCACTTCGAAGCCTGGCTCGATCTGTGGCGCCGCCAATGCCGCGCGCGCCTGGCGGCACCCGAAGCCGACGAACTCATTGCCCGCGCCGAGGACATCGGCCAGCGGCTCCGGCAGATCGTCGCGTTCGCGTCGCGCCGCCGTCCGGCCTGAGCGGAAGATGGAGGCGACGCGGTCGTTCTCCGATTCCTCCAACATGAGCCCGATGCGGCGGTAACTCCACGGCCCCCACCCTGAACACTCGCGGCGATTCGCGTCATTGGCGGACCCTGCTTAAGCGGGGAGAGAGCTTGGAACGTAAACCGCGCACTCAGGCGGAAGGTGCGGGGTGATTGGAAATAATAGCCGTCACGGATATGTCGGCCCGACGAGTCCGCATAACCCCAGTGATAGCCGGTCACGATCGGCTCGTCCTCGTCGGAGATGTTTTCGACGTTGAGCGCGAACCGCGCCTGGGCGCGGCCGATCGTGGTCTCGTAGGCCAGCACGCCGTGAATGTTGCGCACGGAGTTGCCGTGATACTCCACGCCGTCATAGATCGCCTGATACGACCGCCCGGTGAACGCCGCGCCCGCGCCGATCGACCAGCCCTTCAGTCGTTCGCGATCGAACGTGTAGGTGGCGAAAATGCTCGCGGTATAATCAACCGAGCCCTGTTGCGGCGAGCCTTCGACGGACTGCGTCAGCTTGTCCTGCACGGAGGCGATCGCGTTGCGCAGATCGGCGGCCTGCGTCGGATTGGCGGTGCTGCCCGCCTGCGTGGTCCAGGCCGCCAGATTTTTCGCCACGTGGGCACGGGTCAGCGGATAGAAGTCGATCACCGTGGCGCCGGGCAGACCGTAGCTCGCTTGGATGCGCAGATTACGCAGCGGATTGGCGGTGCGCTCGAACTCATAGCCGGAGACCTCGAGCGAGGTCGTATCCGAATAAGCCGCACTGCCCAGGCCGGAGTCGGCGTTCACGCTGCGGGCGATATTGTACTTCTGCCACAGCCCGCGGACGTCGACGGGGTTCTCCACGTTGCGGCCCTCGGACTTGCTGTCGTAGCGGCTGAGCGTGGCGTAGTACTTGCCGTCACCGGTGGAAACGCGAAGGCCGTAATCATAGCCCTCGCCCTTTTCCGGCGCCGGTCGCGCGCCGCTCAGATATGGCTGCGAGCCCGCATTCGGCGGCAGGATGTTCTGCGAGTAGTTCGCGAACACGCCGAGCCAGTTGAAATAGTACCCGGCGCCGGCAGGTGCAGCGACTGACCACAGTTTACCCGAGTCGTTCGCGCGTCACCGACGATCCCTCGGAAATCAGGCCTGCGGCGGATTCTTCGGCAATCTGCGGGCGGGAGCCGAACCGCGACGGTGCAGACGGAACTATCTCCGGCATCGCACCCGCCGTGCATTCGGCACGGCGGTCCCGACCGTCATCCGCCCGCGCCGGCGTCCGCGAAAATATTTCCCATGAACGATCCCCTCACCATTTATCTTCACGATCACCTCACCGGGTCGAACTTCGCCGTCGAACTCCTCGACGGCTGGCGCACCACGTATCGCGACGAACCGCTCGGCCGGCTTGCCGCCGATCTGCACCGCGAGATCGAGGAGGATCGCGTCACGCTGCGCGGCATCATCGATCGGATCGGCGGGGAAACGCATCCGTTCAAGGAGACCGTGGGGTGGATCGCTGAGAAAGCCGCGGGCTTCAAACTGCGGCGCGAGGAGAATCTTGCGCTCGGCGTGTTCGAAGGGCTCGAGATGCTGGCACTCGGCATTCTCGGCAAACGCTCACTCTGGGCGGCGCTCGATCTCCTCGCGTCGACGGATCGTCGGTTGCAAGGTCTCGATTTCCCGCGGCTCGCCGAGCGCGCCACGGGCCATCACGCGCGCGTGGAAGCGCAGCGCCTCGGCATGATCATCGCGGTCTTTGGTTCCGCGCGCTGACGCCACGGGCGCACCGGCGAAGCGTTGCGGCCTCGGCACCGGCGCCGCCCTCAGGAGCGAATCATCGTCAGCACCATCTTGTAGCGCGTCACCGCCCGGAGCGCGTGCGGCTGGTTCGCCGGCAGGAGAATCATTTCTCCGCCACGCACGCGGTGAGGCTGCCCGGCGATGGCGATTTCCGCCTCGCCTTCCACCATCTGCACGAGCGCGTCGAACGGCGCGGTATGCTCGCTCAGGCCTTGATCCTGATCGAAGGCAAAGAGCGTGATGTTGCCCGTCGGCTTCTTCACGATGACGCGACTCACGACGGCCCCATCCTGGTAGCCGACGAGATCAGCGATCGAAGCGACGTGCGCGGCGGCAAAGGCCTTGGTGGGGGTCGGGGTGTCGTTTGGCATGGTGAGTGATTCGCTTCAGGGTGAAGCGCCGCTGGTGCAAGGGGCCGCCTAAAACCGCTGGCGTCAAACCCCGACGAAAATGAACCGTCGGCGCGATTCGGGAGCACCTCCCTGGTTCTTGGTTTCTGACTGAGCATCTTTTGGTCAAGAAATGCGTAGGATTTTTCCTACACTTCTGCCGTCCGCAGGCCGAATGCAGGACGAACGCCGCAACATGAAGACTCCGAAAGTGGTTCCACGCGATCTTCCCCGTGAATTTCGCGCGAATGAGATGTTTTTTTCCACGACGGACAGCCGCGGGGTCATTACCGCCGGGAACGAGGTGTTCACTCGCATCAGCGGGTATGGCGTCGGCGAGATCATGGGGCGCGCTCACAACCTCATCCGCCATCCCGACATGCCGCGTGCGGCCTTCCGATTGGTGTGGGATTATCTCAAGCAGTCGAAACGCCCGGCGGCGGTCGTGAAGAACCTGGCCCGCGACGGCTGTTACTACTGGGTGGTCGCGCTGTTTGCGCCAGCGCCAGGCGGTTACCTTTCGATCCGTTTCAAGCCCTCGCCCAAGCTCGTGGGCCTCCTGGTCGGGATCTACGCCGACATGCTCGCGGAAGAGGAGCGGCAACTCGCGCAAGGGGCCACCGCCGACGCCGCGATGGATGCGTCGGCGGCCTTGCTCCTGGCGGCGGTGCGCACGCACGGCTACGCCGACTACGACGGCTTCATGCGCGACCTGCTCTGCGATGAACTCAAGCGGCGCGACGCCGTGCTCGCGGGGCTGGGCGTGGCGACGGTGCAGACGCTCCCCGACGCGATCCGCGGCGCCGGCAACCAGGCGCCGTTGCGCGCGCTCTATCGGCGCGGCGAGGCTGCCTACACGCAGCTCAGCGGACTCTTTCTCCGCCTCGATGAATTCGTGGCACTCCAGAAGGCGCTCGAGGGGAAGGCCACCTTTGTCGACAACCTCACGAGCGAGCTGCGCCTTGCCGCCATGAACGCCTCGCTCGCGTCGGCGCGCGCCGGCGCGAAAGCCCAGAGCCTCGGCGTGGTCTCGCACTACATGGGCAACGCGTCGTCGCACGTCGCCGCCGCCGTCGCCACGCTCACGACCGGCATCCGCACCGTTTCGGATCGGCTGCGCTCCGTGATCTTCAATCTCGCCGCCGGCCGGCTCCAAATCGAGATGATCCTCGGCTTTCTGCACGAGCTCATCCGCGCCGATGCAAGCGCCACGCAGCAACAGTCGTCGTCCACGTCGATCAAGACTCTGCAACAGGTCTTCCGCCAGTCGCTGCAGCAGGCGAGCGAGGCCCTGAGCGATCTTGAGAAGAGCACGCGGGAAATGAATCCCACCGCCCGCGACCTCGGCCGCCACATGATGGAACTACAGGTCGCGCAATTGTACGGCGCGGTGGAAACCACCCGTATCGCCGACAAGGGCGACTTCGCGACGGTCTTCGCACGCATCCGCGAGCTGATCGACGACACCCGTCAGCAACTTTCCGGCCTCAGCGACGCCCTGGCGCAACTCGACGCCATCGCCGCCGAAACTCCCGCCGCCGCCCGCACCATCGCGACCTGCGCCGTGGAGATGGAATCACAGGCGGCAATTCTGACCTGGGACGCCGCGCCCGCGGCCGTCGCCGCACCGGCTGCCGCGACCCCCGCGGAGCCGATCATGACCTTCGATTCGCCCCACGATCGTCTGGAGCTGGCGGAGGTGGGTGGTGAAACGTGATGGGGGGAGTTGAGCGTTGAGAGCTCAGGGTTGAGGGATCGATCCGACGACGATCGGCGACGTCAACCGGCACCGCTGTGCAGGCTGACGTATTTTTCTCTCAACTCCCAGCTCTCAACGCTCAACTCCTCACTTCTTCCGCCCGCCCCTTCACCGCTCAGCCGTATTCGCGGGCGTCGACGTCACGGTCGAGGTGCTGCCCGTGCTGTAGGAGGAAGACGCGGAACTGGCCGAGGACGATGAATCGAAACTGCTGCTCGACGGCGGCGGCGTGTAGGACGGAGCTGAATACGACGATGCAGACGCGGATGACGAGGCCGTCTCACTGCGCGAGGAGTGCGAATGGGACGACTCGGAGCGCGAGGAACCGGAGTCGCTGCGAGCGTAAGAACGATCCGAGCTGCCCCGGCCGGAATCGCCATGGCTGTAGGTGCGCTCGGAATGCTGCCGCGTGGAATCCGTCCGATTGTAGCTGCGATCACGGTTCGAATCGCTGCCCTCGCCGTTCCAGCGCGTGCGGTCCGTGCGACCCGCCGCTTGATTCGGGTTCGCATCGGCCGAGTCCGACCGGTGAAACAACCGGCCCACCCACGAACGCGACGTATCCGTCGCAGCCGCACCATTTGGGTTCGGGTTACTCTGCGCATACGTGCGCTCGGTCCGATCGCTCCGATCGGTTCGCACGAAGCTCCGGTCGGGCCCGACGCGGCGGATGTCATCGGGAAAGAGCGGCCGGGAGGACTCCGTCGCGGCATACGCGACGGGCTCGGGCGTGCTCCGTGCCGGACGCCAGGCGAGCAACGGCGGGCACGTGCCATCCGTCGGCGGGTGCGGCCGTCCAGGGTGCGTGGGCATGGCGTGATCCGGGCGGTGGGAATGATTCGGATGGTGCGGCGGTGACGGCGGCACCGGCGTGCGCGGATTCAGCGTCGGGGTGCTGTACGTGTAGCCATCGTAATAGGAATGGCCGAATCCGTAGTAAGGATCGTTCCAGGATCCACCGTAGGCAGTGAAGGCTCCGGCAAAGCCAAAGCTGGTCGGATAGCGATACGAGGCCGACTGCACCAGCGAGGAACCGAGCGTGAGATTGCGCAGCGGGTTGGCGCGCACGCTCACGATGACGGCGTGCCCGCGGGTCTCCGGATCGGTGAGACTCGGGATGAAATCCACCCGGAGGATGCGATCCGCGAGCGCGAGATCGGTCACCAGCACGCAGCCCACCGCCGCGAGTTCACGCGCGAACAGCGCCTGAACGGCCGCCCATTGTGCCGGCGACGGCTGCAGTCCGCCCTGCACGGATACAGCCAGCGCGTACGCCACCGGCCGCGGGCTGGCAACGACGCCCGACGGACGCCGCGACGACGGGTGCGTGCAACCCGTGGAAACGATCAGAACCAGCAGAACAATTGCGGCCAGGCGTGGGGTAAAACGATTCATGGCGACGGGGGGTTGCAGGGGCGTGACTGACCAACCATCAAGCGTACGCTCGAAAGCGGGAATACTCGAGGTCGATCGCTGTTTACATCCCGGCGCGCCGCACGACCGCCGTGAAAATCATTGAGGGGGCGGTTGCCGGGCCACAGCGTGCCGCCGTTGAGTCCACGCGCGATCAATCAAGTCACAGGCCTGCTCCTCGCTTCCGGCTGGGGAGCCGCCCTGATCGTTTATCTCACCGCGAAGCCCGTGGTGTTCGATCCGCTCATCGGCAATCCGCTGACTTCGAAAAAATACCTGCACGAGCTCCGGGTGATGGGCGGCAAGGCAAACGTGGCCTTCGCCGAGTTTGAAGCGTGGCTCGCGAGCCTGTGGCAGGGGGAAACGCGCGCCGTGACCGTGGCCGTGATCGTGGTGATCGTGACCCTCGCGTTCCGTTTCGTCGCCGCCCGCCCCGATCTCTACGCGCCGATCGCGGAGCCCCTGCCGGCCCCGAAGCCGTCCGTTCCCGAGCCGAAGGCCCCCGGCACGCGGATTGAGCCGGAGTGAGACGCGACCGGCTACCGGTTGATGCCCGCCGATGCCGGGGGCACTTCGGCGGAATCACCGCCAGGCAATGAAGTCGCCGGAATCGTCGGACAGGAAGGCGCAACTCAGTTCTCCGCGTGATACCAATCGCTCCTTGCTTTTGGACTTCTGGATCGATCGTGGCTACGAGCGCCAGCGAGTGGTCGTTCGGCCACTCGCTGGCGCTCGTAGCCACGGCTAAAGTCCCAAGGCAAAGAGCGATTGGTATGAGTTCGCGTTTCCAATTACGAAGTGCGCCCCAGCCCAGGGCGCGGAGCGAGCGATTCACGAAACGATCTCGCGCTTGATTTGCGGTGAACGGGACCACCCGGGAGACGGCATTGCTGTTCGGACGCGCGCCGTGCTTCGGGCAGGCGTGCCAGCAGCAACCGTCAACGAACCGCGGCCTACCCCGCGTGCCCACCACGCTCTGGTCACTGCTGAAGTGTCGGCAAATGTTCGCCTGCCATCCCTGCCGACGAGGCCCGGCCTCCTCACCGCACCACGGGCGCGATCACGTGCGAGGCGCGGGCGCGTTCGTGGTGGATTGTGTTGGTCGCAGCCACGGCGTTGGCGGGCAGGTCGGGCGCAATGGGCTCTCCGGTCTGCGGATTCGGCTCGTAGAACGGCGCACCGGTGCTCGCGACCGTGATGCGGATCCGATGGCCGCGGTTGAAAATCTGGCTGAGCGATCCGACGTCAAACCCCACGCGGTACACCCGCCCCGGCTCCAGCAGCGTCTCCTGCTCCCAGCTGTCGCGGTACCGCGCCCGCCGCACGTAATCCATGATGAGGATGCTCCGGCCATCGGGATAGACGTCGCTCACCCGCACGATGAAGTCCGTGTCGCGGGCCGTCGACGCGACGTACAACTCCGCCCGCACCCGGCCCGTCCACTCCACCGGCTCCACGAGTGGCTCGGTCGTGAACGTGCGCACCTCCGCCTGCGCCTCGAACGCCCGGGCGTCGCGCGCGCCGGGAAACGCCGCGAACGGCAGCTCCATCGGGCGCCGTGGATCACTGCGGTAGGCGGTCGTGGATGTTTCCGCGTCAGGAGCACGCCGATCGAGTCTTCCGCCCGCGTGCAAGAAATACGGCGTCGGCTGCGCGGCGACCGGCCAGTCGGGCGCGGTTCGCCAGACATTGCCGGGCGCTCCGGGCTCGCCGACCGCGCCCATGACGTAGTAACGCACGGCCGGCTCCCGTTCGACGCCGTTGTCGACGCCCTTGAGGAAGTGATCGAACCAGCGCAGCTGGTGCGCGGCGGTGTCGAAGCGCGCATTTTCCGGATACTTCATCTCCCCGATGACATTGGATTTCGGAATCCCGCCGTGGAGCCACGGACCGAGCACGAGTTGCTGCCGGCCCCGCGAGTTCGCCCCGCCGCGGTGCTGCCGGCCGATGAAGCTCTCGATCGAGCCGACCGACATGAAATCGTACCAGCTGCCAATCGTGAAGCACGGCACATCCATGCGGGGAAAATGCAGCGTGCAATCCTCCGCGCGCCAGTAGTCGTCGTAGTGCGGATGGCGGAACCACTCCGCGAGCAGCGCGCGATTGTCGGCCGGATCGCGGGCAACGGCGTCCATCTTCTTGAACCGCTCGGGCTTCGCCGCCCCGCCGAGCCGGTAGCCCTCGTGGAAAAGGCTGAGGCCCGTATCCGTCATGTACTGACAGACCAGGTGCGGCGGCTGCGTGACGGCGAGAAAGTTCTGCGCAAAGCCGCCCTGGGAGCCGCCGAACGTCCCAATCCGGCCGTTGCTCCACGGCTGCCGCGCGAACCACTCCACGAGATCGTAGCCGTCCTGCTGGCCACCCCACCCGAGTGCGCGATACCCGCGCCACTCGCCCTCGGACTCCTGGGAGCCGCGAAAGTTGACGCGCGCCGCGACGTAGCCGTGCGCCGCGAGCGCCGCCAGCTCCCTCCGCGAAGCGGTGCCCGTGACCGGCGCATAGCGCTGCTCGAAAATCACCGGCCAGCGGCCGTCCCCGGACGGCGAATACACATAGGCCGACAACCGCGTGCCGTCGCGCATCGGGATCATGACGTGCGTTTCGCGCACGCCGCCGAGATCGAGCGGCGGCAGTTCCGCACCGGCACACCGGGCGGCCAGCAGGACAAGGCAGAGACGCGGAAAAACGTTCATGGGGTGGCGCGGGCGGATAATCGCGAGAAGGACAGCGGCAGCCCCGCAGGAAAGACGGACTGCCCGCGCCCGTTCTGCCGCCTCGCGGGCCGGCTGGCGAGCGCGGCCTGCACCGCCCCCGCGTCACCCGCGCGGGCACTCGCCCGTTGACGCCGCCACCGCGGACCGGTTGGCTCGCCGCGACGCGTCCGCAGCGATGACGTCCGTGTCACGCCCCGCCCCTCTCCCGTTTTCTCATGAGCACCTCCAACCGCAGAGACTTCATCAAGCAAAGCATGATCGGCACGGCCGGCCTCACGATCGGCGGCATGGGTTTCAGCGCCAAGTCCTACGCAGCCATCAGCGGCGCCAACGACCGGATCAACGTCGCGGTCATCGGTATCCGGAATCAGGGGACGGTGCATCTCAACAGCTGGTGTGGCCTGAAGGACAGCCACAACGTCCAGATCCGCGCCCTGTGCGACACCGACGAGCAGCTCTTCGCGCCCGCGTTGAAACTGGTCGAGCAGAAGAGCGGCGCCAAACCCACGACGCACTGGGACCTGCGGGCCGTCCTCGATCAGAAGGAGATCGACGCCGTCTCAATCGTCACGCCCAACCACTGGCACGCGCTCGCAACCGTGTGGGCGTGTCAGGCGGGCAAGCACGTCTACGTCGAGAAACCCGCCTCGCACAATATCTGGGAGGGCCGGAAGATGATCGAGGCCGCGCGGAAATACCAGCGACGCATGCAGGTCGGCCTCAACAATCGCTCCGCCCGCAACGTGCGCGACGCGATCGCGTTTCTCCATAGTGGCAGCATCGGCGAACTCTACATGGCGCGCGCGCTTTGCTTCAAAGCGCGCGACTCCTACGGCCTGGCCAAGGATGGCACGCCGCCCGCCGCATTTCACTACGACCAGTGGCTCGGGCCGGCGCCGCAGCGGCCCTACAATGAAAAACGGAGCCACTACAACTGGCACTGGTATTGGGACACGGGCAATGGCGACACCGGCAACACCGGACCGCATCAACTCGACCTCGCCCGCTGGGGCATGGCGAAGAACGACCACCCGGTGTCCGTGTATTCGGCGGGCGGGATCTACGGCTTCCGTCAGGACGACAGCGTGAAAACGCCGGGCACGAAAGTGTACGGCGGCGTCGAGACCTACGGGCACGACAAAACCGCGCAGGAGACACCCAACACCCAGACGGCCGTGTACACCTACGGCGACGGCAAGCTTATCGAACTCGAAACGCGCGGCCGGTACACGAATCACGAGGGCAGCAAGGGCCAGGAGGTCGGCAATCTGTTCTACGGCACCGACGGCTGGCTCGAGATCAGCGGCAACACCTGGAAGGCCTTTCACAAGCGCGGCAAGGAACCGATCGCCGGATCGAAAGACGGCGAGACCGAACGGGTCGGCAATCACTGGGCGAACTTCATCGACGCCCTGCGCTCGGGTAAGGACGAGACGCTGCATGCCGACATCGTCGAAGGCCATCTGTCAACGAGCCTCTGCCATCTGGCCAACATCTCGTATCGCGTCGGCCGGTCGTTGAAGTTCTCCGGCAAGGACGAAAAATTCCTCAAGGACGCCGAGGCCGATGCGCACCTGACCCGCGTGTACCGCAAGCCGTACGTCGTGCCGGAAAAGGTCTGACGGCACTACGAGCCAGTCCGACGAGACAGGATTAAGCAGGAAGCCAGGAAACCAGGAAAAATCCGGTCAGGGCGTTCGGGCTCCTGGTTCCGCACCTCTGGATTTCTCCGGGTTTCATGGCTTCCTGCTCAGTCTTTGATTGCGGCGGTCACACGCTTCTCCTCGAAGCGGCGCCGCCGTTCACTCGTACGCGCTCAGCAATCCTTCGAGATCGCGTTTCGCCGGCAGGAGTGTGCGCCGGTAGTGATACAGCAGCGCGAGGCCGATGCCGACGGCGATGAGCGGCCAGAGCACGAAACCGACCCGAATGCCCGCCGCGATTCGCGAACGGGACGAGCCGGACTATTTGAGCGACGCCATGTCGATCACGAAGCGGTACTTCACGTCGCTCTTCAGCATGCGTTCGTAGGCCTCGTTGATCTGATCCATGCGAATCATCTCGATGTCGGAGGTGATGTGGTGCTGCCCGCAGAAATCGAGCATCTCCTGCGTCTCCGGGAGACCGCCGATCAACGAGCCGGAGAACGAGCGCCGGCGCATGATCAGCGGAAACGCTGAGACCGGCAGCGGTTCGTTCGGCGCGCCCACGAGCACCAGGTTGCCGTCGCGCTTGAGCAGATTGATGTAGGCGTTGAGGTCGTGCTTGGCCGAGACGGTATCGAGGATGAAATCGAAACTGCCGGCGTGCGCGGCCATCTGGGCCTCGTCCTTCGACACAACCACGTCATGCGCGCCGAGCCGCTTCGCATCGGCGGATTTGCCGGGCGACGTCGTGAAGAGCACGACGTGCGCGCCAAACGCCCGCGCGAACTTCACGCCCATGTGGCCGAGACCGCCGAGACCGACGATGCCGACTTTCTGGCCCGGGCCCACCTTCCAGCGCCGCAGGGGCGAGTAGGTCGTGATGCCCGCGCACAGCAGCGGCGCGGTCGCCGCGAGACTGAGATTCGCCGGAATGCGCAACACGAACTCCTCGCTCACCACGATGCCCTGCGAGTATCCACCGAGCGTCGGCGTGCCGAGGTGCCGGTCCGTGCTGCCATAGGTCATCACCATCTCCGGGCAGAATTGCTCCAGGCCCGCGCGGCAGTCGGGGCACGTGCGACAGGAGTCGACGAGGCAGCCGACTCCCACGGTGTCGCCCACCTTGAACTTCTTCACCTTGCCGCCCACGGCGGTCACGCGCCCGATGATCTCGTGTCCCGGCACCGCGGGGTACTGGGTGAACCCCCATTCATTGCGGGCGAAATGCAGATCGGAGTGACAGACTCCGCAGTAGAGAATCTCGAGTTGGACGTCGTTGTCGGTCGGTTCCCGGCGCGAAATGGAAAACGTGGCCAACGGGGACTGTGCCCCGGGCGTCGAGTAGGCTTTGACGGAATAGGCTCTAGGTTTGGACATAAATGGATTCCGGGGCAGTCGTCGGCAGGCAAGGGCGCGGCCCGTTCAGGCGTGGCGGACAGGCACGGCGGCGAGTGGTTGCGGGCTTCGTTCATTTTCGCCCTGACCGCGACCGGACACAACGTCTGACGCGAGATTTTGTCGTCCGCCCAAGGCCCGCCCATCAACGCTCCGCGAAGAGGCGGCCCTCCGGCAGGCCGATGTCCGTTGACGGCGCACCCGGCGGGGGATTGCCTGAGCAGAGCCGCGGCACCTCCATCACGACAACGCCGCCGCTCTCGCCGAAGCGCTGCGCACCGCCACCGCCCCACGCCCTCCAGCCTCAAGCCCCACGAACCCATGCCAAGCCTCTCCCGCGCCCTGCACATCGTCATCGTTCTCCTCCTGCCCGCGCAGCTGATCGGCCAGGGGCTGACCGTTCAAAGCGTGGTCGACACGCGGATCGAAGGCGCGCTCGGCTCCGTCGTGGGCATTGCGGCCCGGATGACCGGCAACAGACTGCGCAACGTCGCCACCACCACGTATCTGCAGCGGCACCAGATGCGGACCGACACGACGATGTCCGGCATGATCGTCGACCTCGATGCCGAGCGTGTAATCAACATCGATCACAAGCAGAAGACGTATTCGTCGATGACCTTCGCCGAAATGAGTGCGGCCATGGAACGGGCGCGCGCGTCGGCGGCGGAGGCCAAGGCGAAGGACGAAGCGAAGGCAGCGAAAGCCGGCAAGACGGAGAAGGAAGGCAAGGTCGACGTGAAATACCGCGTGGCCGTCGACCGGCCCGGCACCCGCGAGACGATCGCAGGCTACGAGGCGGAGCGGGTGTTCATCACCATCACGCTCGACGCGGAAGCGACGGCGGAGGGAGAAAAAACCGAACAGGTCGGAAGCATGGTGTTCCTGCTCGACCAATGGATCTCGAAGGACGCGCCCCAAGGTAAGGCCTATGCCGAGTTCTATCGTTTATATTCACAAAAACTCGGCCGCGAATTTCGTTCCCAGGTGCAGGGTCTGCAGGCGGCGTTCGCGTCGGACGCGCGGCTCAAGGACGGTTTCGAAGCCGCGGCGAAGGAACTCCAGAAAGTTCAGGGCGTTTCCCTGCGCAGTTCGACCCACGTGGTGCTCGTCCCCGTCAACCAGACCCTGGATCGTCAACTCGCGCTTCAGGGCGCGGCGGCCTCGGCGGCCGCGGCGGCGAAGTCGGACGAGACGGCCAAAACCGAGAAACCGAAATCGGGTTTCGGCGGATTCCTGAGCGCGCTCAAGACGGCGGCGGAAGATGCGGGCAAGAAGCTGGAAAGCGGCAATCAGAACAAAAATGCCCCGCCGAAGCAGAGCACGCTGCTGGTGATCGTCGACGAGGTGAAAAGCATTTCAACCGGCGCCGTGGCGGCGTCGCAGTTCGCGCCCCCCGCTGATTATCGCGAGGTGAAACCCAAGGCGTGATGGGGCGGCCGGCGGCGGTTGGATGACCTGGGGCCGACCAACGAGGCGCGAAAGGCCAGGCGGTCCGAGCCATGACAGCTCTTGGGGGCGTGCCCTCCCCATCCGCGACATCCGAGGTCCGTCTCCCTCATCCCTCCCATCCGTCGCCTCCATCAGCGCGATTTTCGAATGCCATCCCAAGCCTTCTCCTTGAGCCCCAGATCCAGCAAGGCACGCGCCGCCAGCGGATCCCGGTTCTCCCGCGCGTCCTTGAGCAACCGTTGACCCGTGCGCCCGAACTGGAATCGCGGATCGGCGGGCTGCAACGCGTTCCGTTTACCGGTAGCATCCAACGGGGCGGACTTGCGGATGTACTCCAGCAGGCTCGTCGGCGATCCCGACTGATCCCGATAAAACATCAGCTCGATCATCAGGGCCGGCCACAGCGCCTCGTTCCGCAGTCGGAGACGGGCCGCCTCCTCGAGGAACAGCACGTTCCCAGGATCCCGCTCCAGCAGCTTCCGCGACATCTCCACGGTGACCAGGTCCCGCTGCCGGTTCCGTTCGACCGGATCCGCGGAAACCACGTCCGTCTGGCGTTGGATCAAAAGAGGGACGAACGAAGGACCATGTCCGCCTTCGAGTCCGACCTCCAGCAGCGGCCCGAGTTCGTTCCACGAACGCCCCGCGGGTGCGGTGGTTCCCATCGCCGCCACCGCCACCTCGCCCACAGCTCTCGCTCCCTCCACCCATTCCGCGCTGCCGGGTTCCCAGTAGGCCCGTCCCGTGCGCCAGATCTGCGCCGCCTCCGCCACCTCCACCCACCGCAGGGCATCCTCCCGATCCGCGAGCCGCCCCCGCGCCCGCTTCACCCATTCATCCGGCGTGACGCCAATCAAGCCGGGAAGCATCCAACCTGATTCCACCAGGTGCTGACGCGCCCCGGCGTCGCCGCCCTTCGCCGCCTTCACCAGGGTCCGCTGGTCATCCGGCAACCAACCAAAGTCGGCGCGATCCACCGCGTTCAGCCCGCCGGCCGCCTTGATCTCCAGCAGCGCGAGTTCCGCCATGCGGTCCCCTTGTCGCGCTGCCACGTCGAGCGTCTCCTTTGAGAAAATCCTGCTTCCGTTCGCCAGCGCCCGTCCGATGGCACGCATCCGGAGCGAGGCGTCGAGCCCCATGGATCCGTGGCCCTTCTCCCGCCACGTCGCCACCCATTCCGCGGACTCGCGCACATCGCGCCGGAAATCCGCCAGCCCATCCCGCCGCGCATAGCCTGCGCCATAGCGTTCGCGGAACTCCTCCAGCATCGCCTGCGCGTGCCACGATCCCGCCTGGCCCAGCGACAGCAACTGCCGGAACGCCGTCCGCGCTTCCTGCCGATCCTGCGAGAACCGCAACCGCAGGCTCGCCTTCATCGCCTGGACCTCGGGTAACTCCCGGAGCGAAAGGCTACCCCGGCGGGATTCGATCTTGGCCAACTCTGCCCAACCCGAATCCGTCGGCGCCATCACCTGTTCCGCCCACAAACGCTGTTCGGCCGACGCGCCGGGGTGGCTCTCCAGCAGCGGCGCCAGCCAACCCGCCCGCCACTGCTCGGAGCTCAAGGGCTCGATCTGCACCGCCTCCACCAATGCCGCGACCTGCCGCCACAACGACGGATCCCGCCACGCCGCCTTCACCAGGGCCGCGTACACCGTCGCCACGCCGCTGCGGCTCGACACGTCCCGCGTATGGATCCGCGTGAAGTACATCCGCGCCAGCAACGCCGCGCCTTTCGTCGGTGCGTCCTTCGGTGACATCGCCCGGATCTCCGGCACGAACGGCCCGGCCTCCGGCGCCACCCCGCGCTCATGCGCCAGGCGGACGCACTGCAACGCCAGCCACGTTTCGACCGGTGCCATCCTCGCCGTGAAGAGGAATCGGGCTTCCACCGTTTCCCACGCGTTCCGCGGACTCATCCGCGTCCCCGCGCGATTCGAGAGCTCAAGGTACGAATCCAGGAGATGCCCCAACCGCCGGTCAGCCAACCGTTGCGATACGAGCAACTCCTTCGCCTCCGCTGCCAGCGCACCCGTCGCTCCATTTTCCAACCGGAGGAACGCCTGCCACTCCCTCGCCTCGACCTTCTGCCACCGATGCTCCGGCAGAACTCCGCCTTGGATCCCCGCGGACATCTTCACCGCCCGATCCATCCGGGCCAGCGCCTCCCGGGCGTCCTTCGCCCCGTCCGCACCCAGCCACGCATCCATGCCCAACGCCAGCTCCCGCTGCACGGCATAGGTCGCCCATCGGCCCTGATCAGGGATCCTTCCACACACCTGCGCCGCCAAGCCTGGATGAAACTCGCCCGTCAAACCCTCCAGATGGATCCGCACCACCGCGGCCCGTCCCCGCAGGAAATCCGCCGACTCCATCTGGCGCATCAAGGCCCGCGGTCGTTCCAGGTCCGCTTCCACCCGCGCATCCCGCAGCCGCTCGAAGACCAGGGCTGGCGCCGCCGACGGATGCGTCGCCACGCCGGAGTTCACCAACCGCTCGAGGATCGACAATGCCTCCGCCCGTTCTCCTGGCGTGGGTGTCCCTGACAGCACCGCCTCCGCATACCACGGCCCGGCAAGTCCTGGGTTCAACTTCCGCGCCCGGTCGAGGTACCGGATTGCCTGTCGGACGTCGTCCGGGTTCGTCCCGGCTTCGGGCGGTCGCCCCAGTCCTATGTACCGACCCGAATGCCACGCGCCCAGCGCCAGGTTCGCTCCGAGGTGCCCGCGTTCGGCCAGTCCCTGCAGGTGCTCCCGTCGTCGTACGTCATCCGGAAGCGCCGCGAGCGTATCCCGCAGCGAAGCAAAGCCCGGGGTCTCTCCCGCCATCGAGCTCGCCAGCGCCACCGCCGCCAGGTCCAGGCCCCAAGAGTAGGCTTTCTCGTACTGGCTTCGGGCATAGGACCGGGCGTCCATCCCCGCCGGTAGCGGCAGCAGCCCCGGCTCCAGCCGGTTTCCCTCGGCGAGCAAGCCCAGGTCGAGCAGTGCCGTCGCATCACCGCCCGCAACCGCCCGCTCCAGCTCGGTGACATGTCGCCGCCACGCCTCGCGGGCGGCCTGCGCCCGCAGTTCCGCCCGACGCCGCTCCGCCGCCGCGCGCACCTGCTGCTGGTATCGTTCCTCGGCTTCCGCCTCGTTCACCCGGCGGATCGCCTCCTCCCGGTCCTGCTCGGATTGCGCCCACTGCGCCCGACGCCGGTTCTCCCGATCCGCGATCATCTGGTCGAACGGGTTGAAGGGTCGCCCGAAGTTCATCCCCCGGAACCGTCCCGACGCCGCATCATTCAACATCTGGGTCGCGATCTTGTCGGCGTCGCTCGCCCGCGGCGAATCGTAGTAGACCGTCGCCGGCGCCTCCGACATCAGCCCCATCAGGACCCACCCGCCCAGGACCCGTCGCCATCGGGGAACATTCATGCGTCGCCCCCGAGCAAGCCGCTCCACCCGCGACCGAGTCAAACCCGATTCCACAGCCACTACGGGTCACGGGGCGGGGCGATTCCCCGCCCCGATCTTGAATCTTGAAACTGAAAACGACCGCGCGCCCCGCTCCGGTGCGCAGATGCTGTCCGATCCCTCTCGTTATACCAATCGCTCCGTGCTTTTGGACTTCTGGATCGATCGTGGCTACGAGCGCCAGCGAGTGGCCGAACGACCACTCGCTGGCGCTCGTAGCCACGGCTAAAGTCCAAAGGCAAAGAGCGATTGGTATGATACCAGCAGCCGGTAATAACTGGATTTTTGGCGGGGTCGCCTGGTTATGCGCTCGCGACCCAGATAAGCGCAAAGACGCAAAGGGACAAAGGTACGAGCACAGGATTTACCTTAGCGGCTCGACCTTTGCTTCTTTGCATCTTTGCGCTAAGTTACGCCTCGAGCGAGCGGCCTATATCAAAGTATCAAAGGACGTTGGTATTACTTCTTTCCTACTCAGAAATCATCCCCGCCGCGCCGCTTCGATTTGGGCGATATCGATCTTTCGCATCGTCATCATCGCCGCGAACGCCCGCTTCGCCTCGGCGCCTCCGGCGGCGATGGCTGCCGCGAGCACGCGGGGCGTGATCTGCCAAGAAAGGCCCCAGCGATCCCGGCACCAGCCGCACTCGCTTTCCTCGCCGCCGTTGCCGACGATCGCGTTCCAGTAGCGGTCCGTCTCCTCCTGATTGTCGGTGGCGACCTGGAACGAGAACGCTTCGGTTTGCTTGAACACCGGTCCGCCGTTGAGCCCGAGACAGGGAATGCCCATGACCGTGAACTCGACCGTCAGGATGTCGCCTTCCCTGCCGCCCGGAAAATCACCCGGCGCCTGGTGCACGGCGGTGACTTTGCTGTTCGGAAACGTCGCGGCATAAAAGCGCGCCGCCGCCTCCGCATCCTTGTCGTACCAGAGGCAGATGGTGTTCTTCGGTTTCTTCATGGGAGTCCTCTCTCGGTTTTTTTGGTGATCGTGAAAACGGGTTGGCGGCAACGGCCGCACACTCAACGGGTCCGACTGAAACCGGCAGCGGGCGGAGCACATCCGCCGTGATGCAGGTTGCCTCCTGGTTCTGTTTTGTCTCAGGGCATGGTGAATTTCAGTGAAACGCACGCACCTCGACCGGCGCGCGACAGGCGACGGTGGCCTTGCGGCCCCACGCGAGCGCCTCGTCGAAATTCGCCGCCTCCACCAACCACAGACCACCCACATGCGCGGTGGTCTGCAGATAGGATCCGCCGGTGGTGACGACGCTGCCATCGGGCCGCGCCTGCAGCGACTGCGCGCTGCTGGCCGGGTGCAGGCCGCCGACGTAGACCCGCACTCCCGCGGCCACCATCTCATCGTTGAGCACGTCGATGTCGCGCGCCATCGCGGCGGACTCGGTCGACGGGTCGTAATCGTCCGGGCGATAGAGTGTCACCAGATAATGTGCCATAAGGTTTTGGTCATCGGGTTGGAACGGGCCGTTTGTCCGCTCTGCACTGTAACGACGAACGGACGCGGACGGCGCGGACCGCAATCCGAAGTTTCCCGCCGACAGCGGATGCCGTCCGAGCACCCGCTGGTTCACCCGTGGTCTCCAGCCGGCGTCTCCCGCGCCCTACTTTCCCTGCTGCCGCCGGCGAAACTCGCGGGGTGACACACCGACCACGCGCCGGAACATCACGCTCAAATACTCCGGGTGCTCCACGCCTACGCGCTCCGCGATCGCGCTGACGGAAAGCTCGGTGGTCACCAGCAGCGTCTTCACGCGCTCGATGCGCACGCGCTGGATGTGCTCGTGCGGGCTGTGGCCAAGCAACTGCTTGAACTTCCGTTCCAGCAGGGTGCGGGAAATCGGCACTGCGCGCAGCAGATCCCCGACATCAATCCCACTCACGGCCCGCTCGCGGATGAAACGCACGGCCGCCGAAACCCGCGCGTCCGCCACCGCGACGACATCGGTCGACTGCCGCGCCACGACGCCCACCGGCTCGATCCACCGCGTGGTCACCGGCACTTTCGCGCCGTTCATCATCTGGTCGAGCAGTGCTGCGGCCTCGTAACCCGTGCGCCGCGCATCAGGGATCACGCTCGTCAGCGGCGGATCGCACAGGTCGCACAACAACTCGTCGTTGTGCACGCCGATAACCGCCACTTCATCCGGCACACCCAGACCCGCCTCATGGCACGCCTCAAGCACTTGCTGACCACGCACGTCGTAGCAGGCCAGCACGCCGACCGGCTTTGGCAGGGCACGCAGCCACGTGACGAGCGCCGCATACTCGGCCTCCGCCTGGGCCGGTTCCGCCCTGGCCACCGGCTGCACAAAATGCGCGACGATCGCGCCCATCGCTTTCACCTGTTCGCTGAAAAAACGTCCGCGCTGCGCCGACCACCGGAAGCGCGCGTCGCCGCAGTAGGCAAAGTTTGTCAGGCCCCGCTCGCGCAAATGCTCCGCCGCGAGCCGGGTCGCCGCCGCACCGTCCGTCACCACGCGCGGAAACACCGGCGTCGCCAGCGCCGCACTCACGTCCACCACCGGCGCACGACATCGGCGCAGCGCTGCTGCGATCACGGCGTTGTCCACCCGTGCAATGATGCCGTCGCCCCGCCAGGCTTTCAGCCACGGCGGCAGCCCCGCGCCACGCCCGTGCTCCGACAGTCGCATGGACCACGCATGCTGCTCCCGGCCCCACGCCCGCACTCCGTGCAAAAGCTCCCGACCGTAGGAGTTCGACGTCTCGACCAGCAGGGCCACTTTGCGCCGTTGCATCACGTCGCTCATCGAAAGCACGCACAACTGCGGCGCGACCCCAAAATGCCCTTGTGTTAAAAATCTCCGAAATAATGTGAGCGACCTCATGGACGCCGCCCCCGCCCGCTGGCACACTCCACCACCCCGTTCATGATCCCCATCCGCATCGCCGTCCTTCCGGGCGACGGCATTGGCCCTGAAGTCATCACCGCGAGCCTCGACGTCCTCCGCGCCACCGAGGCTCGCCTCGCGGGCGTGCGCTTCGAACTCAACTTCCACGCTGTCGGTGCCGGCGAGTACTTGAAAAATGGCCACCCGATGCCCGCCACCACCGTCGCGGCGTTTCGT
This sequence comes from Terrisphaera buseokensis, assembly GCF_047521145.2. Classification (GTDB taxonomy): domain Bacteria; phylum Verrucomicrobiota; class Verrucomicrobiia; order Opitutales; family Opitutaceae; genus ER46. The sequence continues at coordinate 6,751,466 of NZ_CM134186.1, forward strand.
CAGGCGGATGCCATTCTGCTCGGCGCCATGGGGCTGCCCGGCGTGCGCTGGCCCAACGGGGTCGAGATGACTCCGCAGATCGACATCCGCGAGCAACTCGACCTCTACAACGGTGTCCGCCCCATCAAGCTCTACCACGAAAGCCACACCCCGCTGAAACACTACGGCGGCACCGGCCCCGCGATCGACTTCGTGATCGTCCGTGAAAACTGCGAGGGGCTCTTCTCCGATCGCCTCACGCCGCGCCCGCCCGGCCGCGAATTCGAGACCGACACGCTCACCATCTCGCGGCGCGGCACCACGCGCATCTGCCGCGCCGCCTTCCGTCTCGCGCAGCAGCGGCGCCGCCACGTCACGCTGGTCGACAAGGCCAACGTGCTCCCGTCGATGGCGTTTTTCCGCCAGGTGTTCGATGCCGTCGCAGCGGAGTTTCCCGACGTGCAGACCGACCGGGTCTATGTCGACGCAATGGCGCTGTTCCTCGTCCAGCGCCCGCACACCTTCGACGTGATCGTAACCGAGAACATGTTTGGTGACATCCTCTCCGATCTCGCCGCGGGCCTCGTCGGCGGCATGGGCATGGCGCCCTCTGCCGATCTCGGGGAGCGGCACGGTGTCTTCCAGCCCTCGCACGGCACGGCGCCGACGATCGCCGGAAAGGGCATCGCCAATCCCATCGCGACCATTCTCTCCGTCGCGTTGATGCTCGACTGGCTCGGCCACGTCGAAACCCGTCGCGGCGCGCGGCTGATTGAGACTGCCGTCGCGACCGTGCTCGCCAATCCCTCGCACCGCACCGCCGACCTGGGCGGCAATGTCAGCACCGCGGAAATCACCCGACTCATCTGCGAAGCCCTCCCATGAACCACCCACTCGCCGCCGCCCTCCTCCTTTTCGCCACGCTGACCGCAAGCGCGAGCGAGGCTCCGTGGCGCCCGCTCTTCAACGGTCGCGATCTCACCGGCTGGAAAATTGTGGGCGCCCAGCCGCGCGCGGCAGCCTACGTCGAGGACGGTGCGCTCACGGGACACATGC